>JAUHWG010000012.1 GCA_030424595.1 Polyangia bacterium | reverse complement strand
ACATGGGCTTCCAGATGGCGGCGACGCGATCGCAGTCCGGGGATGACCGGGGGGCGCTGAACGTGCTCATCGGGCTGCAGGAGGGGGTCGAAGGGTGGCTCGAGGACAACCCGGACGCGGACATCGAGGACGACCTGTATTACATCGGGCTCTTCATCAACAACCTGCGGCAGCGGGGGGCCGAGGAGCCGCCGCCGTCGCAGACTCCGCCCGAGCCCTGGCCCCAGGACTAGCAGCCCGGAGCTCGACTCATTCATGAGTGCAGGAGGGGCGCCTTGTGGCGTCCCTCCTGCGTTCTCGTGTGAGCGCCGGAGCTGTCGGGAATTGCGTGCGCTCGTCGGCCCTCGCGCGGGGGTCTCTCCGCTCGACGTGCCGCTGCGATCCGCCGAGAGCGACCTCGGAGAGGCACGAGAGAGTGCGGGGAGAGGTGAGGTTCGCCCGAGCCTGTCAGGGGCGCACATGGCGCATCGCCCGCCCTGCCGAGGGTGTCTGGCCGTGATCGCCCTGGTGCGGCGTGCCTCGCCCCTGGGGTCGCGGCCAAAGCCCGATCTCGGCGGCTGCGCGGAGGTGCTGCGCCAGCCCCTGAGCCCGCTGTAGACGCGATCGAGGTGCGAGAACACCCAGCTCACCGAGCGCCGAAGAAAATCGCGGGCCGCCATGAACCGTCCGCGGAGCGCGGCGACTATCCTCTACGGAGAGAGCGTTGGCACCGAGCCGCAGCTCCCCCTGGAGATCCGCCATGTCGACCTTTTTTAGACTATCCCGCGCCCCACGTTGCCTGCGAGCCCTCGCGCTCCCGACCCTCCTCACCCTCGCCGTCGGCTGTGGAGGCGGCTACGACGAGGGCGCCTACGGGAGCGGGGGCGACAGCGCTGGCGTAGGCCAGGGCGGCGCCCAGGACTTCGGCCAGTTCAAGAAGATCTTGGAGGACGGGGACATCCCGGCGCCGGAGACCATCGACGACGTCGGCTTCTTCAACGAGCACAAGATCGAGCTGCCGCCGGCGGACTGCGACGGCGACAAGGTCTGCCTCCACGGTCTCTTCGGCCAGATGGGCAACATGATCAACGGCTCGAATTGCACGACGCTGCTGGTCGGGATGAACACGCCGATCGACCCGGCGGAGCTCGATCGTCCGCCGCTGAACCTGGCGCTGGCGATCGACACGAGCGGGTCGATGGAGGGCGAGAGCATCTTCTACGTCCGCGAGGGGCTGGAGCGGATGCTCGACTCCCTCGACCCCCAGGATCGGGTGAGCCTCGTGACCTTCTCGTCGACGGCGAAGATCCGGACGGAGCACACACCCGGCGACGACCCCTTGCTCGCGAGCGCGATCAGCGGGCTCGAGGCGGGCGGCGGGACCAACATCTACGACGGCCTGCGGACCGCCTTCGACCAGGTCGAGGCCCACGCCCAGGAGGGCTGGCAGAACCGGGTGATCCTGCTCTCGGACGGGGTCGCGACCGAGGGGATCACGAGCGACGCGAAGATCATCGAGATGGCCGGCTCCTACGGAGAGCTCGGGTACGGGCTGACGACCATCGGCGTCGGCACGGACTTCGACGTCGAGCTGATGCGGACCCTGAGCGAGGGCGGATCCGGGGCGTTCTACTTCCTCGAGGATCCGAGCGCGGTGCAGGAGGTCTTCGTCGAGGAGGTGACGTCGTTCATGGTGCCGCTCGCCGAGGAGGTGACGATCCAGGCGGACATCGGCGGCGAGTACATCCTCCGCGGGATCTACGGGACCAAGCGCTTCGAGGCGACAGGCGAGCAGGGGACGATCGAGATCCCGAACCTCCAGCTCGCGCACCGCGAGAGCGTCGACGACAACCAGGGCGGACGCCGCGGCGGCGGCGGGGCGATCATGCTCGAGCTGCTGGCCCGCAAGGGGGCGACGGGCGCGGACAACTACGTCGGCGACGTGACCTTGAACTACCGCGACGCGATCTCGAAGGAGATGGTCGAGCAGGTGATCAGCGTCGACGCGCCGGTGGGCCCGACGGACGAGGGCTCACACTTCGAGACGAAGAGCGTCGAGAAGGGGTTTGTGATGCTGAACATCTACATGGGCTTCCAGATGGCGGCGACGCGATCGCAGTCCGGGGATGACCGGGGGGCGCTGAACGTGCTCATCGGGCTGCAGGAGGGGGTCGAAGGGTGGCTCGAGGACAACCCGGACGCGGACATCGAAGACGACCTGTATTACATCGGCCTCTTCATCAACAACCTGCGGCAGCGGGGGGCCGAGGAGCCGCCGCCGTCGCAGACTCCGCCCGAGCCCTGGCCCCAGGACTAGCGCCTGACGCTGCCGATTGAAGCTCCACGCCCCGGTCCCCCGGGGCGTGTTCTTTGCTTGAACCTCCGTCTTCGCGAGGCGGAGCCCGGAGCCCGTCCATCCAGATCGCTGCGGACCCTCGACGCCCCGGCCGGCGGGCGCGAGTCCGTGCGAGAGGCGGTCGGACCGGCGACCTAGCCGTCGAGGCGGCGCAGCGACGACCAGGGGAAGATCTGCCAGAAGGGGGTGTCGACGCCGGGATCCTCGCCTGGGTCGACGATGAACCACGGGCCGCTGGCGTCCGGTCGGAGGACGTGGAAGTTCTGCGCCGGCATAAACCCCTGGCCGATCAAGAGCGCGATCCGGCCGTCGTCGGCCCGGGCGACGTCGAGGATCAAGACGGCGTGACCGGGGCCCCCTGGGAGCACGAAGAAGTCGCCCGGGCGCAGCTCATCGCGGGGGATCTTCTTCGCCTGCCGCGCGAGCGAGCCGGTGTTGGCCCATGCGAAGACGCCGTCGAGGTAGGAGCGCAGGGCGCTGTGGCTCGGCGCTCGTGGGCTGCTCTTCTTCTGCCACTCGATCTGCTTGCCGACGAGGACGATCCGATCCCCCTTGAGATAGCGAGCGAAGGGGAGCGTGACCCCAGAGGCGGAGCGGTAGGAGTGATCGCGCTTGCCTGCCGAGAAGAGCCACTCGGCGTGGAGGCGGACGATCGAGTCGGCGCATTGTTGGAGGTCGCGGCCGCCGATGTCGATCGCCGCGACCGCTGCGAGGTTGCGGTGGTCGGGCCCCAGGATCGTCTCTCCGGCGAAGCTCTTGACGGGCGTCCCCTCGTCGGCGAGGGGCAGGGTGCGGAGGAAGCCGCCAAAACCCTCGTCTGGCAGGTCGTCGCGGACAAACCCAGGGGGTGGAGCGAAGCGCCTGTCGAGCGTGTTCGCGACCTCCGGGCAGGCGCTCGCGGTGTTCTCATCGCCGAGCCAGGGGTAGCGGGCTAGGGTCGCGCTGTCTGGGGGGCCTAGGGGAGCTCGCTCCGCCTCGGGCCCCTTGTCAGGCGTCTTGTCAGCGCTCTGGGCAGCTTGGGCAGCTTGCGCCGGGTCGGCTGCTTCCGCGGGCTCGCCGGTCTCATGAGGGGCCTCGCTCACGATCGGGGACGGGCTCGCGGCGCCGGCGGTCGACGGCGCCGCGGGCTCGAGCTTCGTCGACCCGGCATCGCAGGCGCTCGCCGAGACGGCGAGGAGCGTCGCGATCAGGAGACCGGGAAGGAGCGAGTACGAAGCGGCGGATGCCGTGCGAGGGATCGAGCGACGAGGCATTGGCAAGGCGGAGGGCGAGGATAACGTGGGTTGAGCGGTCGCGTATTCCCCTCGGGGGAGAGCGCTGCGGAGGAGTTGGTCCGCGGAGGGTCGAGGCTCGGTGGTCGGGCGGTGGTTCGGCGGAGGTGGTCGGGCGGCGGTGGTCGGGCGGCGGTGGTCGGGCGGCGGTGGTTCGGCGGCGGTTCGCTCGACGAGCCGCCTGCATGACGTTGGTTGTACGCTGCCGCGTCCGGCCCTAGTCACCGTGGGGCGCGCGGGGATGCTCGTCGAGCCAGGCCTGCAGGAGGGCTCGGTGGCGGCCGAGGATGAGCTCGCCGCCCTTGGCCCGGGCGAGCGCGTCATCGACAGGCTCGTGGGCGCGCGGCCGGGTGCTCGCTGATCGCCAGAGAAAGTCGGCGTAGGCGAGCACCGCCTCGCCGTAGTTCACCGGCTCGCCGCCGACCTCCTCGTGGAGCGTGAGCGCCGCTTGGAAGTGCTCCTCGGCGAGCGCCGGATCGCCGAGGGCGGCGGCCGCCTGTGCGCGGATCCGGTGGAGCGGGATCATCGTCGGGTTCCCCTGGCCCTCGTCAAAGCCGGTCGCCAGCGTCAGCGCCTGCTCGGAGGCCTCGACGGCGAGGTCGAGCTGGTCGCGGCGGAGGGCGATCTCGGCGCGGAGTCCGAGGGTCTCGGCGAGGAGCGGCGAGTCCTCGCCGTAGACCTCGCGCTTGATCTCGAGGGCGCGGTCGATATGGGGGAGAGCGCCCTCGAGGTCGCCGAGGTGGATCATCGACGCGGCGATGTTGTTGTGGGAGTTCGCGGTCGAGGGATGATCGGCGCCCAGGGAGCGCTCCTTGATCGCGAGCGCTCGCCGGTGCTGAACGAGCGCCTCCTCGGGGGCGCCGAGGCTGTCAAAGAGGGCGCCGAGGTTGTTGAGGGCGACGGCGACGTGGGGATGATCGACGCCGAGCTCCGCGCTGAGGATCCGGATCGCCGCTTCGAGGTGGACCTGGGCCAGGTCGAGATCCCCGAGATCGGCGAGCGTCGAGCTGAGGTTCAGGCGCAGCGCCGCCGAGGCGAGGGTCTCGCCGCCGACGCTGGCCTCGGCGAGCTCGACCGCCTCTTCTTGGCGAGCGCGACCGCCGAGCAGATCGCCGCGTTGGGCGAGGACCAGCCCCTCGCGATCGAGCCGGCGGGCGGAGAGGAGCGAGCGCTCTGTGCTCGGCTGCAGACGTTCGAGGGTCGCGGCGGCGAGCCGCGACCAGAGGAGCGCCTCGTCGGCCCGGGCCTGGCGGACTCCGACGGTGTAGATGAGGTCGATCATCGCCGCGGCCGCGAGCCTGTCCTCGTGATTCGCCGTGGCGAGGAGGGCGGCCTCGACGAGCGCTGTCTCGGCCTCTTCGACGTCGCCGTTGCGATCGTGGAGCTGGCCCTTGAGATGGGCGACCTCGGCGAGCGCCAGCGGATGGGCGAGCGCCTCCGCCTGCTCGGCGACCGCCGGGAGGAGCTGGAGGGCCTCACGGATCTGACCTGCGTTGAGGCGGGCCCGGATCCGGGCGAGGCGAGCCTGGACGTCGTCGAGCGCCCGCCTTCGGCCGAGATCGTCCGGGAGGTGGACACCGGAGGTCAGGGCCGCGACGTCGGCGCAGCGATCGAGGGCGGGGAGGGCCGTCGACGCGCTCTTCGCTCGGCTGATGAGCCCTGGATCCTCAGCGACATAGGCGAGCACCTCGGTGAGCGCGGTGAAGGCTTGAAGATGTCCTTGCAGACAGGCCATCCGCAGGTCCATGAGCTCGGCGGACTGCTCGCCGCGGATCTGCGTCGCCTCGCAGGTGTCGACGTGCATCGTCTCCCAGGCGCTCGCGTAGCCCGAGAGATCCTCATGAACCGAGCGCCAGGTCGCGTCGGCGTAGGCGACGTCGCTGCTGGCGAAGGCCTCGGCGAGCCTTCTCTCGACGCCCGGATCCCAGACCCCCTGCAGTCGCTCGGCGCTCCCTTGGCAGGGGCCGGCGGCGACCGGCTTGCTCAAGGCGATCCACGTCATGGTCGCGCTGACGAGGAGCAGGAGCATGATCGTCGCGGTCCAGATCAGCTGCTTGCGGCGACGACGGCCGCTGCGGAGCGCGTCAAGGAGAACGCGCATGTTCGGCGGTCGGTCCCCCGGCTCCGGCCGTAGCCCGCGGAGGAGCAGCGCGTGGAGCCAGCGCGGGATCCTGCGGTCGGAGGGGGGGGGCTGGGTCTTCCCCTTGGTCAGGGCGTAGACCATCCCGAGCCGACTATCGGCGGCGTAGGGGTGCTGGGCGTAGAGGGCCTCCCAGAGGGCGATGCAGAAGGCGAAGAGATCGCTGCGGGCGTCGACCTCCGCGCCGAGATGTTGCTCTGGGGCCATGTAGGCCGGCGTGCCGATGATCGCCCCGTCCTGCGAGAGCCCCGACTGGGTCTGCGCGAGCTCGGAGATCCCGGCGCTGCGCAGCAGGTTGGAGGAGGAGAGGGCGGACATCGGCGCTCGGCTCCGAGCGCCCTCACCCGTGTCCGCGCTGGTGTTGTCGTCGACCGCCTGTGCGAGGCCAAAGTCGAGAACGCGGACTCGGCCGTCGTCGCCGACGAGCACGTTGTCCGGCTTGAAGTCGCGGTGGACGAGCCCTGCGTCGTGGGCCGCCGCGAGCCCCTCACCGGCCTTGATGAAGACCGACACCACATCTCGCCAGCTCCGCCGCTCGGCGGCCACCCACTCGCGGAGCGTACGGCCCTCGACAAGCTCCATGGCGATGAAGACCTGGTCGTCGACGAGGCCGACGTCGTGGACCGTGATCACCCCGGGATGGGAGAGGCGGGCCATCGCCTTGGCCTCGCGGAGGAGGCGGGCAGGTCCCATCGAGCCCTTGCCCCGGTGCTGCAGCAGCTTGATCGCGACCTTGCGATCGAGCTCTGGATCGAAGGCGGTGTAGACGACCCCCATGCCGCCGACGCCGAGGCGATCGACGACGATGTAGCGGCCGATGAGGGCGCCGCGCTGTCGCTCGGCGAACTCCTCCGCCGGCGGCGAGGAGGGGTCGTGATCGGAGAGCGGGCCGGTCGCCATCACGGTCGGCGCGACCGCTGCGTCGCGCGCCCGGAGCTTGTCGGGCTCGACGGCCATCGGCTCCATCATACTGACGTGGGAGAGATCACGTTGAGATGCGCGCTGCGGATTTGCGGCCGATGAACCTGTGCGTTGTCGCGCCTTCGAAGTGGTGCCGTCAGCGCCGGCTGAGATCCGCGTTCATAGGGGGGTTCTCCCTGGCTTGCCTTGCGACGCTCGGCGCGATGAGCAGATTTGAGCCTAGCTAGCGGCACTTTGGCGCGATCTCGGCCGGGGAGAATTGCCCGTGCTGAGGATGCGCGCAGGGGGAAACCCCGGCATATTCGATTCCATGTCTACGACTTTGAAGTTCGCCTCCGTCTCCCTCATCGCATGTCTCGGAATCGCCTGTAACGGCGATGACAGTGCCACTTCGGACTCTGACTCGGCGACCTCTACGGGGACACCAACCTCGACGACGGCGAGCGCTTCGGACACGATGAGCGGGAGCGAGTCGGCGAGCGCGACCGAGACGACCACGGTCTCCGGCAGCGAGTCGAACTCGGCCACCGACTCGACCTCGGCGACGGACACGGATCCGACGGCGACGGCGACGGACACAGATCCGACGGCGACGGCGACGGACACGGATCCGACGGCGACGGCGACGGACACGGACCCGACCGCCGGCACGGACACGGACCCGACCAGCGGCACCGACACCGAGGCCTCGGCCTCCGACACGGACATGCCGATGCCGGTCTGCGGTGACGGCGTCGTCGAGGGCGACGAGGTCTGCGACGACGGCAACAACGAGAACGGCGACGGTTGTCAGGCCGACTGCACGCTCCCCTGCCTCCCCGGCGACGGCGGCATGATGGGCGAGGCCGAGAAGAGCTACCTCTGGGTCGCGAACACCAGCCAGGGCTCGATCTCCAAGGTCGACACGATGGCGGTCACCGAGCTCGCCCGCTACCGCTCGGGCCCGAACGGCGGCTCCGAGAGCCCCTCGCGGACGGCCGTCAGCCTCGACGGCCGCTACGTCGTCGTCAACAACCGCGCCAGCGGTCGGGTGACGATGATCGCCGCCAACGCGGAGGACTGCAAGAACGGCGGCGCCAACACCTCCCAGAACAAGGACGATCTCCTGGCCTGGGGCACCGACGACTGCGTCATCTGGTCGACCGTGCTGCCGATCAAGGGCGGCCAGAGCACTGGGCCGCGCGCGGTCACCTGGACCCCCGGCGACTGGAACGACGATCCCGACGTCTGCGCCTTTGAGAACCCGAAGGTGTGGGTCGGCTATCTCCCGGCCCCGAACGCGACCGCGTCGATGGCCCGCTTCAACGGCGCCGACGGGACGATCGAGGAGACCGTGAACATCGGCAACTGGTCGGTCGGTTGGGCCAACTACAGCCCCTACGGCGCTGCCCTCGACAAGCTCGCGAACGTCTGGTTCACCGGTCTGCGCGGTGAGGTCTTCCGGATCAACACCTCCGAGGATCCGATCACCTTCGATCGCTGGAACCCGCCGGGCAACCTCCAGTTCTACGGGATGACCGTCGACCCCGAGGGCGAGCCCTGGTTCGGCGGCTGCTCGGGCCCGGTCTCGACCTTCAACCCGGAGACCCAGCAGTTCACCGCGATCGCCGGGACCCAGGCCTGTCACCGCGGCCTCGCGGCGGACCAGGTCGGCAACGTCTGGGTCGCCTCGAACGGCCCCTGCGGTCTCGTCCAGATCGACTACGAGACGAACACGCTGATCAAGTTCCACACCCCGGCGCAGTGCAGCACTCCGGTCGGCGTCAGCGTCGACATCGAGGGCTACGTGTGGCTCGTCGACCAGGCCGGATGGGCCTGGAAGATCGACCCGGAGAACCCGGAGCCGAACAACTGGCAGCAGCTGACGATCGCCGGCAACCACTACACCTACTCCGACATGACCGGCGGACAGGGCAAGAGCGTCATCCTGCCCCAGTAGGTCGGGATTGCGCGGACGAGGAGGGGCCCCCACGGGCCCCTCGCTCGTTCTCGGGCCCTCTTCGCCGCCGGGGCGGGCTCTTGCTATGGTGCACCTCCCGTCCTTGCCGAGCCCTCCGAGAGACCGCGCGCTTGTCGCGATACTTGCCTGCGTCGCAGCGCTGGGCGGCTGTCTTCAGCCCTCGCAGCTGCAGATCGCGGGCTTTGAGGACGATGGCGACACCTGGGCCGAGGAGCACCGCTTCGCCTCCTTCGTCCGGGTCCCCGACGCGGTCGGCGGTCCGAGCCCCGAGGAGCGCTTGGCCGCGAGCCTCGGCGCCTTCGCCTCGGCGGTCGAGGGCTACATGGAGCGCTACGAGCTCGCGCCGCCGCCGGTCGAGTTTCAGACCGAGGCGCTGACGCTGGCGCTGACCAAGATCGTCCAGGAGGTTGAGGGCGAGGCGATGCTCTCGATCCACGTCCGTGATCTGGCGAGCAACGAGACGATCTTCGATTATTACGGCGACACTCCGCTCAACCCGGCGAGCAACCTCAAGATCGTCACCGCGTCAGCGGCGATCGATCTCCTCGGCCCCGACTACACCTTCTCGACCGAGCTCCTCGCGAGCCCGGACACGCTCGTGCTCGTCGGCGCGGGCGACCCTTCGTTGAAGGCGGAGGACCTCGAGGGGATGATCGCCGAGGTCATCGACAGGGTCGGGGTCACCGGCCTCGAGCGGATCGTCGTCGACGATCGGATCTTCAGCCAGCGCAAGCTCGGGCCGGGATACCGAAAAGAGGGTCCTGGCTACTCCTACGAGGCGATCTCGGGCGCTCTCTCGCTGAACTTCAACACCGTCGTCGTCACCGTCTACCCGGTCCGCGGGAGCAGCCGGCCCGGCGTTCGCGTCGAGCCGCCGAGCACCCACGTCGTCGTCGAGAACGGCGCGCGGATCGGAGGTACGAGCGCTCGGATCACCGTCGAGACCAGGCCCCGCGGCGAGAGCACGGTCGTCACGGTCGGCGGCCGGATGCCCGCGGGGGCCCGCGCTGTGTCGATCCGCCGCCGCGTCTACGATCCCTCGCGCTTCGTCGCCGGCGCGGTCTCTCATCGCCTGGCGGAGCTCTCGAACACCGAGCCGCTGCCGGTGGAGATCGGCGAGGCCCCCGTCGACGCCGAGCTGATCGTCGTCCACGACTCGCCGCCGCTGATCGAGATCGCCGACGATCTGCTCGCCTATTCCAACAACTTCATGGCCGAGCAGCTCGTCCGCACGCTCGGCTGGCGGATGACCGGTGAGCCCGGTGACTGGGAGAACGGGCTCGACGTGCTCCGCGGCTATTGGTCGGCGCTGGGCAACGATCCGGACGCCCTCATCGTCGAGAACGCCTCGGGGATGAGCGAGGTCGGGCGGGCGACCACCAGCGGCCTCGTCGATCTGATCGCGATGGGCCAGAGATATCAGGGCAGCGGAGCGTCGCTCGTCGACGCCCTGCCGATCGCCGGCCTCGAGGGGACGCTGCGGGCTCGCCTGCGCTTCTCCGGCAAGCGCGTGCGGGCGAAGACGGGGACCCTCGACGGCGTCAGCGGTCTCAGCGGGGTCGTCACCGCCGAGGACGGTCGAGCGCAGGTCGCCTTCAGCATCCTCATCAACGTCAAGGACGGGGTGTCGATGTACGCGAAGCAGCGCCGTCGGATCGAGGACCGCGTCGTCATGGAGGTGCTCCGGTATCTCGACGACTTCGAGGCGCGCCGCGGCTTCCTCTCGTTCGAGCCGCTGTGGGTCTACGCGACCGCGCAGGAGGACGAGCTCCTCGCCATCAAGGACGAGGGCGACGAGGTGCCGCCCCCCTCGATCGAGTCGCCGACGCTCGACGTCGAGGCTGGCGTCGGCGAGGGCACGGCGAGCGCGGGGGCGGAGGATGGGAGCGCTGGAGACGAGAGCGCAGGGGACGGGGGCGCAGGGGCCGAGGTGGCCGAGCCCGGAGGGTCTCCGGAGCCGGAGCCGGAGCCGGAGGCGAGCGCTGAGACGCCGGGCGGGGAGTGAGCTGCCTCCGCCTGCGGGCCGCCATGGGCCGCGTGTGATTGCTCCTGGTGCCCGCACGGGTGCACCTCCGTAGAGCGGGAGGGGTTGTCTGGAGCCGAGAGCGGCCGAGCCCCAGGACGTAGCGCGGCTCGAGCCCGACGCGAACGAGCAGACGTCGCCGACTCAGCGGTCGTCGGCCCACGTCAACTCGCGGCCCGTGCTCGACGCGGCGATCGTCAGGTCAGCCCGTGGCTCGCGCTCGACCCGAGCGCTCAGCGGTCGTCGACCCAGGTCAGCTCGTGGGTGTGGACCGGGACTCGCTCGAGTGCGCAGGAGGGGGAGTCGTCGCGGCAGGCGCTCCGGAGCTGCGGTCCGAAGTCGGCGGGGCGGTGGGCGAGGTAGGAGTCGAGGGCGCGCTCGGCCTCCTCGTGTCCCTGCGCGCGGAGGGCGAGGGCCTGGGCTCGGAGCAGGTCAGGGTCGCGGGGGGCGAGGGCAAGGCCCTGGCGGGCGGCCCTGAGCGCCTCTTCAGGGGAGCCGAGTGAGCCCTGGGCGATCGCGAGCTGCCGCCAGGCGAGAGGATCGCCGGGGAACGCGAGGGCGACCCTGGCGAGCGGGGTGATCGCCTCCTCCCAGCGCCAGACGGCGGCGAGGGCCTGACCGCGGAGGCGATCGATCGCCGGCGCCTCGCCGCCGAGGGCGAGGGCCTGATCGGCGAGGGCGAGCGCGTCATCGACCCGTCCTTGGCGAGCCGCGACCTCCGCGAGGCCGGCGATGATCTGGCGCCTCGGCTCGGGCCTGTCGTCGCAGCGGCTGAGCGCCGCCTCGTAGGCGCTGCGCGAGCGATCGAGGCGCTCTTGGACCTCGTGCTCGAGCCCCAGCCCGAGCTCGTAGAGGCGCTCCCAGGTCGGCCTCGCGGAGCGCTCGCGGGCGCCGGCGCCGAGCTCGACGGAGGTCTCCGCGAGGACGCTCTCAGGGGGCGGGGCGCAGGCGTCGAGCGGCTCGCTCCGGAGTCTTTGGCTGGCCCCAACAAACGAGCGCCCGGTCGCGGTCTTCGCCGCCTCACAGGTCGCCCGGACGAGCTCCGGGCTGCGGCTGCGGTGGAGGAGGCTGGCCCTGAGGCTGAGGGGCCAGGCCTCCTCCGGGAGCTCGTCCGGGAGCTCGACGGCGAAGCGGACGACGACCGCGTCGCGGGGGGCGATCGTGTGGTCGTAGGCGCCGACCCGCAGCGCCTCGACCTCGCGGGCGAGCCGCGGCGCCCCGTCCTCGCCGACGACCCCTGCGCGGAGCTGGTGTGGCCGCTCGCTGCGGGCGAGGAGCGCTCCGTCGGCGCTGTAGAGCTCGACGTGGAGGCGGGTGTCGTGGGAGTCGCGGGTGCCGCCCGGGAAGTGATGGCCGACCCGGAGGTTGCGGAGCACGACCTCGGCCTCGATCCGCTCGCCGACGATCACAGGCGCAGCATCGGCGGGGAGGGTGTAGCGGTCGCCGTGGCGGAGGGCGGCGATGTCGACGCTGACCGAGCCGCGGAGGAACTCCTCGATCGCGGTAGCGGTCGCGTCGTCGCCGCGGATCGCCGCCAGCCAGGTGTGACCGCCGAGGAAGCGGTGCGAGGCGATCGTGCCGCCCTTCGCGGCTCGGTCACCGCCGGGGGCCGCCTCGGCGACCATATGACAGGCGACGCAGTCCTGCTCGGCGATCGTCTGGTCGAGGCGCCCGGGATGTCCGGCGTAGGCCGACGCTTGCCAGGGTCCGAGGTCGTCCGCGCCGGCGAGGTGGGCCGGGTGCCCGGTGGCCTCGCCGAGGAACGAGCGGTGGCAGGCCCCGCAGAGATCGCCGCTGCGCAGGACCGGGCTGCGGACGGCGCGGCGGTGGGCGGCGACGCTGGTCGGGTCGTCGAGCTCCGGGATCGGCGGCGCGCTCCGGGCGAGGTGGTACGATCCGTTGCCGTCGGCGCTGACCTCATCGATCCCGTGGCAGGTCATGCAGGTGACGCCGGCGTGGGCCCGGGGATCGTCGGCGTTGATCGGATCATCGATCGCGAGATCGACGAGCAGCGCGGGGTCGTGGCAGCCGGCGCAGAAGCGGCTGCGCTCGCGCCCGAGCTCCCCCTGAAAGCGATCGATCGAGGCCCGGTAGATCGGGTTGTTGAAGGAGGCCCAGGCGTGGGCGCTGGTTCTCCACTGGGCGACCGCGTCGGCGTGACAGGGGGCGCAGACGTCGACGTCGGCCAGCTCGCCCGCGTCGACCCCGTCGGCGACCCGGGTGAGGGCAGGCGCGAGGGAGGCGCCAGGATCGGGGAGGAGCGGCAGCTCGGGCTGCGCGTGCCCCCGGCTCGAGGTGGTGGGCTCCCTGTCGTCGTCGTCCGGTCCCGCGCTCGCTCGTGCCCTCGTGAGGTCGTCGCCCTGCGCGCTCGGAGCCGCCGCGCTCTCTTCTGTGCACCCTGCGATCGCGCCGATCGTCCCCAGCAGGGCGAGCGCCGCAGCGACGCCCCAGGGCTGGCGCTGACGGTGCTGCGAGGATCGGGGGGGGACAATCATGCTCGTTCAGTCCTGGGGGCCTCTCGCCATCCTGCCGGGGGGCGCGTCGGCGCAAGCTCCGGTATCTGCACGGGGGCGAGGAGAGCAGACGCTGCCGCATGATAGGGCAGAGCGCTACGATCTCGGGGCTGAAGTACGCGGAGCTCGGCCGGCGGGCGAGGGCGGCCGGGCGAGCAGAGCGGGCAGGGCGGCCAGGCGAGCAGAGCGGGCAGGGCGGCCAGGCGAGCAGCAGAACGGACAGAGCGGACAGAGCGGACAGAGCGGACAGAGCGGACAGAGCGCGCAGAAGGCCGAGGAGGAGCCTCTGCCGGGCCTAGATCCAGCCAGGTGCCGAGGCGCCGCTAGCTCAGGGCTTCAGCACCAAGCGGTGGACCGAGTGCTCGTGCACGTCGCTGGGGTTGAACCACAGCGGCGCGGTCCGGCCCTCGACGAAGGTGTCGTAGAGCGAGCGGTAGTAGGGCGACTTGGGCTGCCCCGACTGCCCGCCGGGGTGGACCAGGGTCGAGGCGTCGAGATCGCCCAGGGGCATGACCACGCGGAGGCTGGCCATGAAGTTGACGTTCCACTCCTTGCGCGACCACTTGTAGCCGGCGACCGCGACGGTCGCCCCCGAGCCGGCGTAGGGGCGGGGCTCCATGTTCCACTTGCCGAGTAGCGAGCTGCGGTCGCCGAAGGGGTGCTTGAGCTTGAGCGCGTGCATCCGGCCCCAGCTCCAGGTCGACTGCGGCCCCAGCCTCTCGCCCAGGGCTGTGCAGGTGCGATCGAGCGCGGCGCTGACCATCGCCGGCCGGTCGGTGAGGAAATGATCGAAGTCGCCGTCGAGCGGGTGGCGCCCGCTGGTCATCAGATCGAGGAGCAGATCGAGCTGCTCTTCGCTCAGGCGAGGGCCCAGCACCACGCGGAAGAGCTGCTCCTGAAACACCGCCCAGACCGCCGGGGCAGGGTTGTCGGCGGTGCTCTCGTAGTCCCAGCCCGACAGGATCTCGAGGCAGGGCGCGCCCGGTCCTGCGCTCGTGACCCCCTGGAGGAGCCGCGGCAGGTAGAGCGCCGCCGCGTTGTCGCGGAGGTCGAGCTGGAGCGCGTGCATGTCCTCCGGCGTGGCCTGGGTGTGGCCGCTGAGGACCTCCGTGATCCGCTTGTGCCGGTGCGGCGGCAGGTAGGCGGTGGCGATCGCGTCGGCGGACGGGTGCGAGGGCTTGTTGTTGGCGGTCGCGAGGTAGCCCTCGGCGGGGTTCATCGCCCCGGGGTAGTCGGTGATCCAGCCGTCCCAGTCGAGCGCGCCGGAGCTGGCGGGGTAGGGCACACGGCCGGTGAAGTCGCGACGCTTGGGCAGGCTGCCCGTGACGGTCCAGCCGATCCCGCCCTCGACGTCGCCCATCGCCAGGTTCTGCGGGGCGACCGAGGGCAGCGCGGTGACCCTGCCCCGCAGGCTCGTGATGTCGGTGGAGGTGACCATCGCCCGGAGCTGGTCGTGGGTGTGGTCCTCGATCTCGAGGCCGGACCAGCGGAGCACCAGCGCCACCTCGCCGCCGCTGTTGATGATCGGCCCGAGCGAGGTCCAGAGCACCTCACGCTCCACAGCCGCGGCCTTGCGCGGGTTTAGCGTGATCGGCCGACGCTCCGGCACCTCGCGCTCGCCGCGGACGATCACGGCCTCTCCGTCGCGCTCGAGCACGGCGATGTCGACGGTGTCCGCCATGACGTTGGTCAGGCCCCAGGCGACCCGCTCGTTGTGGCCGATCGGAAACCCGGGCGTGCCGGGGAGGGTCGCGCCGGCGACGTGGAGGCCGCCTCCGGCGATCCCAGCGGCGTACCAGAGGCTCGGCACCCGCTGGACCAGGTGCGGATCGTTGGCGACGATAGGCTTGCCGGAGGCCGTTCGCCCGCCGCCGAGGACCCAGTTGTTCGAGGCCTGCGAGTTGCCCTCGGGGCGCCCGCCGAGGGCCCCGGTGAAGGCTTTAAAACCATGGGTCAGCTCGCCGACGTCGCGACCCCGCTGGGTCTCCCAGTAGGGGTCGATCGGCGGCGTGTTCGGGTAGGTCTGGAAGAGCGCGTCCAGGTCCTCGGAGCTGAGGTTGTTGAGGGCGAGCGCGGCGAGCTCGTGGTCGAGGTTCTCCTGCAGGCTCCAGCCCTGGAGGAAGAGGATCCCGGTGGTGTCGACCTCGCGCCAGGGCTCGAAGTCGACCCTGAGGAGCCGGTACTCGACGGGCAGGGCCTCGAGGCTCTCGGCGCCGGCGTTCAGCCCTGCGGTGTAGGCCCGGATCATCGCTCGGGTCTCCGGGGAGGCGGCGTCGAGGGCTCGTTGGCCGAGCCGCTCGAGCTCCATCGACGCGACGAAGACGTCGAGGTCGATCGCCTTCTCGCCGAGCCACTCCGAGATCCGGCCGTGGGCGAGATGTCGGCCCATGTCGGCCTGGAAGAGCCGGTCTTGGGCGTGGACGTAGCCGAGGCCGTACCAGGCGTCCTCCTCGCTCTGGGCCCGGACGTAGGGGATCCCGTGCTCGTCACGATCGATCCGCAGCTCCGCCCGCAGGCCCGGTGCGTCCGCGGAGCCGTCGAGCTCCGGGTGGCTGCGCTCGGTCGCGGCGAGGGTAAAGAGGGCGCAGCCCGAGAAGAACGGTGCGAGGAGGAGGAGCTGGTGTGGGTGCTTGCGACGCACGAGGGCTCCGGGTCTACCGGGAGGTGCTCGTCCTGTCGACAGCGGGTAGAGAACGTCTGCTGATGCTGAGCGTAGACACAGGGGGATGACCCACGCGCGCCTCGCCGGATCGCTCGCGCTCGCGCTCGCGCTGCTCGTAGGCTGTGCGGAGCAGGCAGAGCCCCCGCCGGCGCGGTCGCCCGCGGAGGGGCAGAGCCGAGCGGGGCCGCAGCGGATCGTCGAGCCCCGGGCGGACCCTCTCTACGCAGGCGGTGACTTTGAGCTCCTCCCGCCGCCCCAAGGCGGGAGCTGGCGGACGCGGGTGCGGGAAAAGTCCCAGAGCCTGCGCGAGTTTCAGGCCGATGAACGACTGCGCCCGACGGAGCTCCGGCGGACGCTCTACCTCCAACCCCTCGGTCGCTACCCGGAGGCGGGGATCCTCGCCGGCGATCTCCCCTCGCTGCCGCTCATCGAAGAGGGGCTCGTGACCTTCGTCTTCGCCCCGCCGCCGGAGGAGCTCCGCGACTTCATCGCCCTCTTCTACGGGCTGCCGACCGAGGTCCGTGACGAGATCGACCTCGCCTCGCTGGTCCCCGGCCCGGCCCGCGTTCGTCGACACCACGGTCAGTTCAACGCCCATCGGATGCTGCGGGCGCTGGGGGCCAGGCTGCCGGAGGACGCCTTCTCCATGACCGCGCTGATGGTCCGCGATCTCTACGCCGAGGAGGCGCAGGAGTACGCCTTCGGCCACGCGATCCACGAGGACCGGGTCGCGGTCGCCAGCTTCGTCCAGCTCGATCCGCAGTTCATCGGCCACGCGCGCCGCGACGACTTCCGCCTGCGCCTGCGCGAGCGCGCCTACAAGCTCGTCGCCCACGAGGTCGGCCACACCCTGGGGATGGAGCATTGCGACGAGTTTCGCTGCGTCATGAACGGCGTCGCCGACGTCGGTGAGCTCGACGAGGCGCCGCTCCACCTCGGCCCCCAATGCCTCGAAAAATTCCTCTGGCTCGTCGACGTCGCGCCCGCTGCCCGCTACGCCGAGCTGAGCGAGCACTACCAGCGCCACGGGCTCGAGAGCTCCGCGCGATGGGCCCGGCTGCGGGCTCGAAGGCTCCGCTGATCGTGCGGCCTCTCCCGCGTGCAGCTGCTCACCTTCGAGGGGCTCGGGCGGTCTTCTCGGGGCTTATGGCGGTCGACGGCGGCTGCGTGAGGAGATCCTGCTCGTGCGCCTGCGGCCACCCTGTGCGCGCGCGTCCGGCTTGGAGTAGGGTGCGCCCGTGAGCGGCGAGCCCCAGGACGGTCGCACGGCGGTGTCGCGGGATGGTTTCTCCTACCTCCCTCGCTTCATGTCGGCGGAGGAGGGCGAGGCGCTGATCGCCTACTTCGAGTCGCTGACGCCGATCTGGGAGCGGCGACACCCGCAGTCGCAGCACTCCCGCGACGGAGCCCGCGGTCGTCGGATCACCCGCCCGGTCTACTGGCTAGGCGCCTGGCAGTTCGCCTGCCTCGGCTACTACGCCGAGCCCGATCACCGCGAGGGCCGATGCCTCCGCGCCGAGGGCTTCCCGGCGGCGATGGAGACCGTGCTCGGGCGGCTGCGGCCTCTGCTCGCGGAGCACGACTGCGCTGAGGTCCTGGACCCGATCCCGAACACCTGCCTCATCAACTACTACGGCGCTGAGGTCGGGGACGGGCCGCCCCGCGATCGGGCTCGCCTGCGGATGCACCGCGACGGCGAGCCGGGGCCTGTGATCATGTTCTGCATCGGTCAGCCGGGGCTCTTGGAGTTCGTCGATCCGGCGCAGGGAGGGGAGCCCGAGCTGTCGGTGTGGACGCGGCATCGATCGGTCGTGGTCTTCAGCGGGCCGGAGTTCAAGGAGCGCCTCTATCACCGGATCACCCGGGTCCGCTACGGCGCCGAGCCTGCCCTCAGGAGCCCGGTCGAGGGGTTCGCCCTGCGACGGGTGAGCGTCTCGTTCCGGCATGTCCCCGAGTCGCTGATCAGCGACTTTGACGGCCTGCCGAGCGCGGCTCAGGAGCTCGTCCGGCCCTATGTCGAGCAGCTCGCGGGGGCGTCGGAGCACTACGCCGGGCAGCTCGGCTAGCGGCCCGTGGCCAAAGTCCCGCGCGCTCTCCAGCCCTCGTCGCCCCCCGGCGCCGCCGAAACCTGCGGTACAGTCCGGTACTGTCGCAGCCCCTCCCAGAACGCCCCGCCACGAGCCCGATAAGTGTCGGACGACCCGAAAGTACTGTAAGATCGCGGGCCAATACGAACTCTCGGTCCAGCGGACGCCTCTCAACTGAACTAGAGATAGCCCGATGGAGAGGTGAGCTGCTCGAATGCGTCCTATGCCCTGCTTCTTATCCCCTGGACGGAGCTCGGACCGGGTTCTCGCATGCATCTGCGGTGATGGGGGCTCGGCTCACATGGAGTGCCAATGAGTGTGGTCTCGACAGGAATTCTGCTGCTGGATGAGTTGACGGGGGTGGCGGGGTTTCCTACCGGCGCCATCGTGCATCTGTACGGTGATCCCGGTACCGGAAAGACGTCCGTGGCACTGCATGTGGTGGCGCAGGCGCAGGCGCGGGGGGGCAAAGCCGTCTGGGTGGATGCAGACCACGCGCTCGACCTCCGGATGGCGGAGCTTCGCGGCGCTGACACGTCCCGCCTGGACATCATCCGTCCAGAGAGCGGGGAGGCTGCGCTGGAGCAGATCGCGGCCACTCTACGCGCCCTGGAGCCCAGGGTCTTGGTCATCGACTCCGTCGCCCAGCTGCTGCCAGCGGAACCCGTGTCGTATGCAAAGGATCCTATCGAGCCATTGCTTCGGTCGCGACTACGTCAGTTGGTCCCACTCGCGGCCAAGGCCAACACGCTGCTCTTGTGTACCAATCAGACGTACTCGGACGACCAAGTCATGTTCGGCAGCTCCGTTCGCACGTTCGGCGGACAGACGCTGCATTACCTCGCGGCACTGGACCTCTGCCTCAGCAAGGTGGGCCTGATCAAGCACGGAGACACGACCATCGGTCATCGAGCTCGAGCCAAGCTCGTGAAGAGTCGTGTGGGGCCCTCTGGGCGCGATGTCGACTTCGATCTGCTCTTTGATCGAGGTATCAACCGCGGCTGTGATGCGTTTGACTGCGCGCTCGGCCTGGGCCTCGTCGAGTTCGACGGGCGGCAATATCAGCTCGAGGGGAGCTCGTTGGGCGAGCAGCGGAGGGACGCCGTCCGCGTTCTCAACCACGACCCGCAGCGGCTCGACGCCCTGGTGGACAAGGTTCGGGGCCTCCTGCAGGCGCGCTTTCCCCCGCCCAAGAAACCGTCCTGAGAGCGCACGTGGCGCCTCGCTCAAGCTCCCAGATGAAGCTTCATGAGCGGCCCTCCGGGCCCCAACGCTCCGCAAGGAGTTGCCTGGTCGTGGGGCTTACGATTAGCGGTGTCCCATCGGACCCTGTGAAGTGCCGGTTGAAGAAGTCGCAATACGCTGACCTCGCCTCTGGATCATCGGGGAGCAGGTCTGCCTCCATCAACCAATCGCGCTCAACACGCCGATCAAGCCGCTCCGAACAGGCGATCGTGTCCAGCCTGGCGCTAAGGACCACCAACTGGCCCTCGTCGTCTGGATCTTCGGGATCGTATGCGACCAGAACGGGGTCACCCGCTCGCTTCGCGGCAGCGCCGAGCCACTGAAAGAGCGCGCGGATCGACTCTCGCGGGCAATCGATGACCGATCGGATGGAGTCGACGTCGCGGTAGACTACGGATTGTGCATCGCCTGTGTGGACTACGACCTCAACGCCATTGTTGTAGAGGTTCTGGATGGTGACCTTGTCGGTGTTCACCATGAACGTGGCCCAGTGGTCACCTCGGGGTTCCCCTATCTCTACGACCACCTCATTGTGGAGAGGAGCCCACTCGGGGTCCTGTGCCGACGCCGGTCCTCGCTGAATGTGCGTAACCAACGCTTCCATGAGCGAAGGAAGCCAGGAGACGAGATCCCCGCCCATGCACGCGTCTAGATACTCTTGGGTCCGCCAGAAGTGCGCGCTGTGGCTGTCAACCAGCTGAAACCAACGCTGCAAGACGTCGTCAACACCTTCGGACACTTGAACGGTGGATGATTCGGCGACCTGGCCAAGGTAGACCCAAGACTGTTTTACATTGGTTGTGGCACCCTTGTCGTCGTGAAATGTGAGCTCGATGAGGGCCTCCAAGACCCCGTCGACGAATCGCGCATCGATCGGTGTCCAACGAACAATGTGGCCTGATAGTTTGGGTTCAAACGCCCCGTGCTCCGGCTCTTCCATGTATTCGTACCGCGGCGTCAGCGTGGGGTGCTCTGGCCATCGTCGGGCCGTCAGGCGGGGTATGAGGTGAGTTTCAATCCAGCGATCGAGCATCATAGTAGAGGTCTCTTCTGGGCAGAGGTCGATGAGCGCACGTCAAGCGAACTGATATACGTACGGGCCGCAGCGATGCCGCCGGGAGGGCCCCGGTGGCGGAGGATCAGGGCTCTTCGAGGAGCCTCGCGCGGAGCGTGCGCATGAGCGAGTCCGGGTCCTCCCGGAGCTGGGCGATGAACTCGGGCGGGGCCTCGGTCGCGGCGTCGTAGGTCGCCGACCAGTCGATGATCGCGAGCATGATCGGCATCAGGTCGAGACCCTTCGCCGTCAGGGTGTAGATGAACTTCGAGCGGTTGTCGGGGTCGCGAGCCTTGTCGATCATCCCAGCGCTGTGAAGCCTCTTGAGGCGGTCGGCGAGGATGTTGCTGGCGATGCCCTCGCCCGAGCCGAGGAAGTCGCTGTAGTAGCGCTTTCCCCGGAACATCAGGTCGCGGATGATCAAGAGGGTCCAGGGATCGCCGAAGTGCCCCATCCCGAAGCGGATCGGGCAGCCCCTCCAGTCCTCCCGTTTGCTCCGCGCCATCGACCGAGAGTGTACGCCGTGGAACGAGCACTTGCAATTTGCAACCTGTGATCGTAGTGTGGTCATGGCGCTTGCAAAAAGCAAGTTCAGACCAAGGAGCTCCCGATGAAACGCTTTGCGCTCGCTACCCTCGGCTACTTCGTCGCGACGATGATCGTCGCCGTAACCTGGCACTTAGGCCTCTTTCACGAGAAATACGTCGCCATGGGGGCGCTGACCCGAGCGGCGCCGATCATGCCCCTGGGGATGTTCGCCGTGTTCGCGCAGGGGCTCGTCTTCGCCTACATCTACCCGATCTACTACCGCTATCGCGGGGGCGGTGCGCCGCTACGGGTGGGGATCCAGTGCAGCCTTCTGCTCGGCGTGCTGGTCTGGACCGTGATGGTCTTCGCGACCGCGGCGAAGTTCGCGATCGAGCCGGTGGCCGACTTTCTGGTCCTTGGGACATTCTTTCAGGTGATCCAGTATGTGGCCGTGGGCGCTGTGATCGGGGCGATCTACGGCAGGAGCCCCTTGCGAAGCGACGGCAGGTGAGGGCACGTCTGATCGACGTCCTGCGACCCCAGACGACGACACTGCGCGCGCTTGAGGAGCCTCGACGAGGAGCCTCGACGAGGAGCGGCGTCGGCGGGGCTGGGCAGACGCTCGGGGCTTCTCGGCGCCGTTGCGATCCGTCCATGGTGACAGTGACAGGTCGGGCTGCGGGCCCGTTCGTCCGTCGCGGGCTCGCGAGTGGCGCTTCGGTCAGGGTCGACATCGCCGGGCGAGCTATGCCGATTGTGTCATTATGGCTACATTGAAAGCCTTCTTTGTATACCTCCGCAGATGCGTCGGGCGTGGTAGGAGACGCGCCATGAGACTGCGCGCGCTACTCTGCATCACGACCCTGGTCGCCTGTGGCGATGACATCGCCGAGAGCGAGAGCGAGTCCGCGACCTCGACCGCCACGGCCGACACGAGCACGACGGATCCTACGTCGGCGACGATGAGCGCGAGCGACGGAGAGACCGGGACGACCTCTGGGGGCTCGGCGACCGACGGCGAGACGACGGGGACGACGGGCTCGACCACAGACGAGGAGACCGGCTCGTCGAGCACCGGCGATCCGACGACCACCGGCACCACCGGGATGCCCCTGGAGTGCGATCCCAAGCCGGTCTTTGAGCCCGAGGACGTGCCGCTCAACGAAGAGTGCGACGTCGAGCTCCAGATCGGCTCCTTCAACCCGGAGATCGAGTGGAAGTACGGCTCCTCCTCCTACGCGGGGCCGGTCGCCGCCGGTCAGATCGTCGACACCAACGAGTCCGGCGCGATCGACCCGACCGACATGCCGGTGATCCTGATCTACCAAGGGGGCGCCGTCATAGCCCTCCTGGGCGACGGCAGCGGCGTCGCCTGGGAGGCCCCCGGCGCCTACGGTCTCGCCGGCAGCGGGATCGCCCTGGGCGACCTCGAGGGCGACGGCTGGCCGGAGGTGATCACGGCGGGCTCCAACAAGGTCTGCGCCCTCAACGGCCAGACCGGCGCGGAGAAGTGGTGCCTTGCCGGCCTCGCCCACCCGGACTTCGCGACCAGCGGCTACAACTTCCCGTCGGTGGTCGACATGGACGGCGACGGCCTCGCCGAGGTGACGGTCGCCCGGATCATCATCGACTCCGCCGGCAACCTGATCGCCAAGGGCTCGCTCGGCAAGGGCGGGACCGCGAGCTACGGGGCGATGTCGGTGCCGGCGGACCTCGACCTCGACGGCCAGGTCGAGCTCATCACCGGCAACGCCGCCTACGACGTCGACGGCAACGTCGTCTGGCAAAACGGCGGTCTCGACGGGATGGTCGCGGTCGCCGACTTTGACCTCGACGGCGACGGCGAGATCGTCAAGGTGACCGGCAAGACCGTCGTCGGCATGGAGACCGACGGCACGGAGGTCTGGGGTCCGCTCAACTACCCCGGCAACATGGGCGCGCCGGCGATCGACGACCTCGACGGCGACGGCACCCCGGAGCTCCTCTTCGCGGCCCAAAACTCGCTGGTGGCGATGGAGTGGGGCGGCGACGTGATCTGGACCGCGGCGATCACCGACAGCAGCGGCGCCGCCGGGCCCAGCCTCTTCGACTTCGAGATGGACGGCTACCCCGAGGTGCTCTTCGCCGACGAGCAGAAGATCCGCTTCTTCTCGGGCCTCGACGGCGCGGTGAAGTTCTCCTCCGACGCCCACCAGAGCGGGACGATCCTCGAGTACCCGGTGGTCGCCGACGTCGACAACGACGGCGAGGTCGAGATCGTCCTCGGTCACCACACCGCCAACAACACGATCGGCGCGGTCACGGTCTACGGCGACGCCGACCACACCTGGCCGCCGGGTCGCAAGATCTGGAACCAGTACGCCTACTCGATCACCAACGTCGGCCCCCTCGGCGAGATCCCCAAGGTCGCCGCGGCCAACTGGCCCGAGTACAACAACTTCCGCTCGGCGGACATCGGCCTGCCCCCCGGGGACTACATCGATCTCCTCGCCGAGGTGCTCAGCTCCTGCACCGACGATTGCAGCGATGTCGCCTACATCGCCGCCAGGGTCCGCAACGCCGGCAACGTCGAGGCGCCCGCGGGCATCTCCCTGACCCTTCGCGCAGGCATGGGCGGACCGGTGCTCGGCACCGAGGTGACCCAGGACGTGATCCCGCCGGGCAAGACCGGCGAGGTGGTCGTCTTCACCGTCCAGGCTGCGGAGCTCGGGATGAGCGATCCGGAGGTCACGGTCGATGATCTGGGCGACGGCACCGGCGACATCTTCGAGTGTGTCGAGGAGAACAACGCGGCGCTCGGCGAGGCCTTGATCTGCGAGATGATCCCGGGCTGAGCCGAGCGCAGACGGTGAGGGGCGGGGTTCGGGGTTCGGCAAGCCCTGCGTCGGCGGGCTCCCGGGGCTCCTCGCCCGCTACGAGGACGGCGACTGGCTGGAGGTCGACGGCAGCGCGGGGTTCGTCCGCCGAGTCGATCCCTGAGCTCAGGGCTGGTCGCTCGTCTCGCGTGTGAGTCGACGGTCGCGCCGGCGTTCAGAGTGTGCGCAGTAGAGCCTCCGCGGCGTGATCGACGAATCTCGACGTTCGCTCGCGGCGACTCGCTTCGACCTCGGGTGGCAAGCCCCACTCGTGCATTGTGGCGAGCGCGGCTGAGCCGACGTAGACGTCCCAGAGGTGGAGGTCGTGGACGTCGTCCTCGCTAGCGGCGCGATAGTAATCAGTAAAGGAAGCGGCGGCACGAGCACCGAAGGCTACGTTCAATTCGGCGCGACAACAGGCGATGTCCGAGGCTGCTGGCCCGATAGCAGCGTCTTCCCAATCGATGAGCGCGGCGAGCTGAGCCTCTCTCCAAAGCACATTGCCGGGCCAGAAGTCGCCGTGGAGCAGCGCCGCCCGTGGAGTTCGGAGCTCGTAGGAGGAGATGAGGTCGCGCAGCGGGGCAGACTCGGCGTCGGTCGGCAGGAACTCGAGCGCGCCCTGAATCGGGTCCTCGCGCTGGGAGAGGAGGGGCAGGCTCAGCGAGCGGAGGTCGAGCGAGTGGAGGTGAGCCAGGAGGTCGGCCATCTGACGCAGAGCGGAGTCGAGGCGGTCCTCGGGTATATGTGTCGAACCCTCGACCATCTCCATGACGAAGAAGGGCGAGGGCAGCAGCCGAGCCGAGACGTCGAGCAGGAGCGGCCTTGGAACGGGCAAGCCAAGACCGTGCAGGGCGGCCAGGAGTTGAAACTCGGCCTGTGTCACATCGTCGGCGAGCGGCTTCCAGCTCGCCACGCCATGACGTCGAACCACCACGCGCGCAGCTCCAGCCGGGGACATGATCTCGAGGACATGCACGGCCGCGGAGACACCACCCTTGAGCGGTCGGTGAGCGAGCAGCGTAGCGCCGGGGATTACGCGCTCAGCGATGCTCGCGAAGGCAGAGTCGAGCGAAGGGTCGGTCATGACACTTCATGTTTGGCATGGCGAAGGTTCGGCTCACAACGATTCCCGGAGGTCGGGGCCGGTCTATGGCCGAGCGCTGTGATCGGTAGAAGATCGGGGACGGCTCGGTTAGCATGGCCCGAGGTCGTCAGAGGGCCATGCACGGGCGGGATCGGGGTCAGGAGCCGAGGTCGGGCCCGGACGCGGTATTGCCGCACGTCCGGCGCCCCGCGACCGGGGGCGCTGCCGCGTTCGCAGCGGTCGGGGCACATCGGCGCGCTCCAGCTCGCCGGTCTCTGCCGCGCTGGTGTCCCTCGGGTGTACGATCGGCCGATGCCACTACAGGTGATCGGCGCAGGCTTTGGACGGACCGGAACTCTCTCGCTCAAGGCTGCGCTCGAGCGCTTGGGGCTCAGCAAGTGCCATCATATGACGGAGGTGATGGCAAAGCCCAAGACCGCCGCGATCTGGCTCGCGGCGAGCCGCGGCGAGGCGGTCGACTGGGGCGCCGCGATGGAGGGCTACCAGGCGTCGGTCGACTGGCCGAGCTGCACCTACTACAAAGAGCTGATGGCGGCCTTCCCCGAGGCCAAGGTGCTGCTCTCCGTGCGCGACCCGGAGCGCTGGTACGAGAGCGTGCGGACGACGATCTTCGAGCTGAGCGTACGCTCGCCGAGGTGGCTCGCCTGGGTCGCTCCGCCCTTTCGGGCGGTGCGCTCGGTCTCGAAGGCCTGCGTGTGGTCGACCTTTGACGGTCGCTTTGAGGACCGGGACCACGCGATCGCGGTGTTCAAAGACCACATCGCTGAGGTCAAGCGGGTCGTCCCCGCCGATCGTCTCCTGGTCTTTGAGGTCGCGCAGGGCTGGGGGCCGCTCTGCGAATTTCTCGGGGTGCCGGCGCCTGACGAGCCCTTCCCCCACCTCAACGATCGGGCGGTCATGATGAGGCGGGTGCGGGCGGTGCAGATCGCCCGCTGGGTCGGGCCGCTGCTCCTGATCGCCCTGGTCGCGGGGCTGGTCGGCTGGATCCTCGGGATGCTCGGCGCCTCCGGACTCTCGGTCGCTGTGTAGTCTCCAGCCCTCGTCGTCCCGCTCGGCTCTGGCGGGGCCCTGGTAGACTCTCCATGGAGGAACGATGGCGGAGACGCGACGACGCTATGTGCATCGGGCCGTGGTCCCGCCGGCGAAGTGCCACAGGGCGATCCATCGACTGATCGCGGTGATCTTAGAGCAGCCTGACGAGGCCTGGCGGAGGACCAGCTACACCGGCGAACTCAGCGGTCTCGACGAGTACCATGCGCGAATCGCTTGGCGCCTCCGTCATGAAGGGACTCGCTATTGTGTGGAGTTTGAGGAGGCGCTGCTGCTCCGCTTGTTCCGCCGGATCCGCGGGCTCCAGCACATCTGGAGCGTCGAGCCGGAGGTGTGGTCCGCGATCATCAAGATCAACGCCCGCCCGCTACCTCGCGAGATCGGGCTGGCGCTGGCCGAGAAGAACTACTACGGCACTCAGCTCGCGCTGGCGACCTCCGACCAGCACCCGGACGTCTACTGGGAGGTCGCGAGCAGGGAGGTCCAGGGGCGCAACCGCTTCGCCCGGCGGCTGATGGTCGAGGACCGCTTCTCCTCGGCGGACATCGAGCGCTTCCTCGATCTCTACGGGCGTAACGCCCGCGGCGGCCTACCGATGTACGGCATCATGAGGGGCGGAGCGGGGGCCCCGGAGGAGAAGCTCGAGTTCGTCCGCGATTGGGAGAGGCGAACGCGTCCGGGCGAGGGCGAGCCGAGAGCCGGGGCGGAGGATGAGTCCGAAGACGTCTTGGAGGATGTCTCGGAGGATGGCCCCGAGGATGCTTCCTCGGACATGTCCAAGCATGGTTCCGAGAGCGCCTAGCCCGGCTCGATGTCCATTGCCCGGGCGTACTCGATCAGGGCAGGCGATGACCGCGACACATCGACCAGCAGCTCGACGATCGGGTGGTGTCCGCTCACGCCGGCGAGCTCCCAGCGGATCGTCGTGTCGGCGACGGTCCATGTTCGGTGGGTGAGCTCGACGCGAGCCTCGGCGTCAGCCCTGGGGTGTTCTACTTCGGACCAGGTCCCGAGCTCCTCGGGGGTCGCGATGGTGCCCACCTGGAGGTCGATGGCGCTGGCGACGAGCGCGTCACGGTTCGCTTCGCGCTTCTGGGCGCTCTTGGGGTCTGCCTTGGGACCTTGCTCTCGACCATGCTCTCGACCATGCGGCTGCATAGGCGCGCGAGCGTTGCGGGACATGCGGGACATGCGGGACATGCGGGACAGAAGCTCGGCGGTGTCGCTCGCCCAACCCAGGCCGCGTGACCTGACGCCTCCTCGCCTCGCTGGTCGCCCGCACGATCGCCGCTACTCTCCGGCCATGCGACGGCTTCGGGGGTTCAAGGCGCTGGTCCACGACGCGGTCGAGCGGGCGACGGAGCTGGTCGCCTTGGGGCACGAGTCGTCGGCGCGATCGGTCGTCCGCGCGCTCAGCGTGGCCCCGCCCCTGGCGGAGCCGGTGAGGGTCGTCGACGAGCTCCGCCGGCGCTCGACCGACGGGGTGCTCGCGACGGTCCGGGCGCTGAACCGGGCGATCGAGTCGGTCACGGACGCGGGGCTCGACGTCGCCGAGGCGACGCTCGCTGTCGGATCCGGGCCCCGGACTCCGGCCGCCCCGGTGCCGATGCGCTCCGACCGGACACGGACGCTGCGCTGGATCGGTGACGCCGCGCTCGGGCTGGTCAACGGCGCGATCGGGGACTCGCTCCACGCCCGCGACAACGGCCTCGATCTCGGGATGTCGATGCGTCACGGCGACGTCTACCTCGATCTCGACGACAGGGCCTCGCTCGCCCGGCAGATCCCGGCGCCGCGGGCCAAGCTCGCCGTCTTTGTCCACGGCCTGGCGACGACCGAGTGGTGCTGGTCCCTCGACTCCGCGAAGGCGCACGGCGATCCCGCGGCGAGCTTTGGCACGCTGCTCGCCGCGGAGCTCGACTACACGCCGATCTTCGTCCGCTACAACAGCGGCCGGCACGTCTCGGAGAACGGTCGCCTGCTCGCCGCGCAGCTCCAACGCTTGGTCGAGAACTACCCGGCCGAGATCGACGAGATCGTCCTCATCGGCCACAGCATGGGCGGGTTGGTCGTCCGCAGCGCTTGCCACTACGGGCAGGTCGAGGCCCAGGTCGCGCAGGACGCAGCGCCGCAGGGCGAGGCGCAGGGCGGCGAGGCGCACGGGAGGTCGCCCGCCTGGGTCGACGCCGTGCGCCATGTCTTCTGCCTCGGGACGCCCCACCGGGGCGCTCCGTTGGCGCGGCTCGGTCAGGTCGCGGCGGTGCTCCTGGACGCGATCGATCACCCCGGGACCAAGATCCCAGGGCGCTTGCTCAAGGGTCGCAGCGCCGGGATCAAGGATCTCCGCCAGGGTCTGCTCGTCGACGAGGACTGGCTCGGCCGCGATCCGCACCGCTTGCGTGAGGAGGCTGCAGTGGAGATCCCGCCCCTCGATCACGCCAGCTATCACTTCGTCTCGGCGACGGTCACCGAGGATCGAGAGCACCCGCTCGGGTGGCTGATGGGCGACCTCCTCGTCCGTGTGTCGAGCGCAGAGGGCCCGCATCTGAGCTCGCGCGTGCTCCCGATCGCGACTCGGCACTACGGCGGCGTTCTCCATCACAAGGTGCAGAACCACCCCGCCGTCTACCGCCTCATCCGCGACACGTGCGCTGTGGGGCGGGGCGCCTGAGGATGCGCGGGCAGCTTTGTTGTCGAGACAACGATCTGTCTGTACGGACATGTAAGAGCGAGGCCGCCTCAGCGCCTGCGCGGGGGCAGGCGCGCATTCGCGAGGCGTCGTCGCGCCGGGCCTCTGCGCGCTCGGCTGAGTGCGCGAGAGGCCCGCAAGCGAAGAGTCTTCATCGCGTCGTTCGTCGAGGCGCGATTTGACCCGACGCTTCGGGCTGCTCGATCGTGCAGACGAGAATCTAGGTTGACGCGACGGCGGCCGTCGTCTTCCATGAAAGAGTGCGGCTCTGGGCTGGCTCTACTCGTCTCCTGTTGATGTCTGCCGTGGTGGTCTTGGGCTGCCACCGAGAGACCACGACGGTGGCCCCAGAGGACGAGGGCTGCGTCGGCGCGAGCTGCGTTGAGGAGGCCGAGGCGGCCCTCTGGGAGGGCGAGGACTCGGCCGCTCGCGAGCCGCTGCAGAAGCTCTGTGAGGACGACGAAGACGCGTTCTCCTGCTTCCGCCTGGCGGAGCTTTATCAGGAGGGGCGGGGCGGTCCGAAGGACCTGGCGAAGGCGGCGACCAGCTACGAGTCGAGCTGCGAGCTCGACCATCACGAGGGCTGCGAGCGGCGCTACGAGATGGCGGCCGCGGACGGAGACTCGGCGGTCGAGCTGGACTTTGCGCTCAAGGCCTGTGAGGGCGGCCGCTCCTTCGGCTGCATGCGGGCCGGCAAGATCCTCAACGAGGGGCGGGTCGGCGCCCGTGACAAGGCGAGGGCCGCCGAGCTCTACGAGCAGGCCTGCGGGATCGGTGATGCCGACGGCTGTACGCTCGCCGGCGATCTCCTCTTCGACCCCAACGGCACGACGCTGGTCAAGGCCCGGACCTTCACCGCCTACAACAGCGCCTGTGTCGGCTACAGCGGCCGCGGCTGCCTGCAGGCGGCGATCTGCTTTTACGACGGGATCGGCGTCCCGCCGAACATCGACAAGGCTCGGTCGCACTTCAAGGACGCCTGTGAGCTCGGGGTCGCGGACGGCTGTCACAACGCCAAACGCCTCGCCACCGCCAAGGACACATCGGCGGATCTCGAGCTGACGACCGAGGCCGAGACCATGGCCGAGAAGGGGCTCGTCGCCCGCGAGCTGAGCTGTCAGTCGACGAAGTACGGCGAGGCGGGCCTGCGGGCGACGCTCGGGGCGCTCGCTCGCCGCCGCAGGGCGCTCAACGAGTGCGTCAAGGACGGTGATGGCGTCGCCGTCGGGATCCGCTGGAGCTTCTCCAAGGGCAAGATCACCGAGCTTCGGAGCAACGGCAAGGCCTCCAAGCGTGAGGTCGGCTGCATCGCCAAGGAGCTGCGCAAGAAGAGCGCGCCGGGGATCGGTAAGTGCTCCGCGGTGCTCCTCCTCGGCGATCCGGACAAGGCTGACGCCGCCTATCCGGTCAAGCCCAAGACCCCGGAGCCGACCGAGGCGACCCCCGAGAAGACCCCAGCGAACACCGGCCGCACCGGCAAGTCTGGCGTCATCAAGGTCCAGTAGTTCGGGCCGCGGCGGGGACGGCTCAGTCGTGGAGGTCGACCGCGTTGTTCTCTTCGAGGTAGAGGTCGAGCGCACGCTCGAGCTTGTCGGCCTTCTTCTTGCCGTGGAGGTTCTCCTTGAGGTTCTCGTCGCGCTGCTTGCGTAGCGAGGTGGCCTCGCTCTGGAGGTCCCGGGTCAGCTTGAGCTTGCCGTCGTAGACCGCGACCAGGTTGCGGTTGAACTCGCCCTCACGGTTGAAGCGCCAGTTCTCGCTGATCATGATCCGGCTGAGCCCGTCGGGCGAGGTGATGAGCTCGGCCAGGTTCATCCCGTCGAGGTTGGTCGGCCCTGGAGTCGCCGTCAGGGCGAGGATGGTCGGCATCACGTCGACGAGGCCCGCGATCTGCGAGTAGCGCCCGGGCTCGACCTCGGGGGCCTTGAGGAGGAGCGGGATCCGGATCGCCTGCTCGCGAAGATCGACCCCGTGGGTCCGGCCGCGCTTGCTGACGACCTCGCCGTGATCGGAGGCGATGATCACCGCGATCGACGGATCCTTCTCCTCGATCGAGTCGAGCAGGCGCTTGACCTCCTTGTCGAAGAAGGCGATCTCGTGGTCGTAGCGGCCGGGGTGGGACTTGCCGAAGCTCTTGGTCCCCTTGTGCGCCGTGCTCGGCGTGTGCGGCCCGAAGTAGTGGACCCACATGAAGAAGGGGCGGCCCTCCGGGACCTCGCCGAGCGCCTCGATCGCCGCGTCGCTGACGTGATCGTCGTTGACCCGCTTGACGTCGAGATCGTCGAGATCGATGAACTCCTCGAAGCCGGTGTCGGTGCCGTAGCGGGCGTCGAGGAACTCGGTGAAGGCGTCGTTGACGACCGCGACCGTGTACATCCCGCGGCGCTGGAGGTACCAGGCGAGCGGCGGCCTGGGGTCCTCGATCGGCAGGCCGAACATCAGGCGGACCTTGACGTCCTCGGGGATCGGTCGGCGGAGGAGGTCGAAGTTCTTCGCCTCGAAGACCCGGGTCCAGCGCAGGCGCCGGGGGTAGAGGCCGCGGAACATCGACGAGAGGGCGAGGCTGGTCCAACCGCCCGAGGTGTAGGCGCGCTCAAAGACGGCGGCGTCCTCAGCCCACTCGGTGAGGTTCGGCGTGTTCTCGTTCTTGTGGCCGTAGAGCGAGGTGTGGAGGGCGGTGACCGTGTCGACCGTGATCAGGACGACGCTGGTGGGCGCAGGTTCGGTCGGCACCGGGATCTCTTCGGTGTCGACGTCGTGGCGCGGGGCGTCGCCCAGCAGGCAGTTGTCGTCGATGCCGTTGCCGGGGATCTCCTCGGCGCCGGGGTGGACGTCGGGGTTGAAGGGGTCGCAGTCGGTGCCGCCGAGCACGGACGAGTAGTCATCGCCGTCGGGGTCGCCGAGCCGGCGGATGACCCTGATCGCGACCTCCGGGTAGGGGCGGCGGAGCATCGACTCGAGCTCCCGCTTCTGGTCGGGGGTGATCATCGCCATCGGCACCGCGGCGAGGAGGAGGCCGGCGAGCCACGGGAGGAGCGCGAGCTTGGGGCGCCTCGGCAGGCGCGGCTGGGCGAGGAGGGCGACCGCGAGCGAGGCGGCGGCCATCCACCGCATCGTCAGGTGGGCGTTGTCGTACTGGGAGACCTCGAAGTTCCGGTCGACCCAGACCATCGCCGCCGCGACGCCGACGAGGCCGAGGGTGAGTGGGACGCGGAGGAGCGGGCGGAGCTTCGCCAGCCAGCCCTGCGGGCGCCCGCGGTGCGGCTGGCCGACGAGCCCGAGGACGAAGAGCCCGAGGCCGGCGCCGACGCTCGCGCCGAGGGCCGCCTTGGCCTGGAGATCGTCGCGGGAGCCGAGGCGGACGAGGACGCCGAGATCGTCGACGAGCCAGGCCCCCAGGAGACCGCCGAGGAGGAGCCAGAAGAGGATGATCCACCAGCCGCGGAGGCGGGCGACGAGGGCCTGTGCGCCGCCGAGGAGGAGCCCCCCGAGGGCCCCTGCGATGATCCCGAGGCCGCCGCTCCAGAGGAACACCCGGGTCGTCCCCGAGCCCCAGCGCGAGCCGCTCGTGAGCTTGGGGTAGGCGATGTCGGCGGCGGCGAGGAGACCGAAGACCAGGGCGGCGATGGCGACGGTCCGGGCGATATGGGCGCGCACCGAGAGGTCACCCCGCTCTGAGAGGAACCATCCGCGCAGCTTGCGGGCGCTGAACTTCTCGCTGACGGGCACGCGAGGACGCAATCTACCATCAAGCATGGTTGCCGAGGCAATCGGCCGCGGTGATCCGCAGGGATGCGTCGCAGGGGTCGTGCGCGTCTCCTGCGGGCTGATCCTGGGGGTTCATGCGCGCGGAGTGCGAGCGAGCCGGGGCCGATCGGAGCGCGGGGAACGCGAATTCGCGGGGCTCGGGGAGGGGCTCGGGAGGAGGCTGCCGGCGCCGTTCGGCCCGCGGCTCGCGGGTCGCTCCGAGCGCGAGAGCGCGGGCCCGAGGAGGCGGCGTTGGTGGCCAAGGGCCGGCGGTCCGTATCTTCAGTGGGCGTCGTCAACCGCGGGCTCGCCGACGAAGCCCGCTTCCCCCCCGTGGACGTCCCGTGGACGTCCCGTGGACGTCCCGTGGACTTCCCGTGGAGCGGGAGGCAGATCCGCCAGCTTGGGATCGAGCCGGCGACCCAGGTGAGCGTGCGGGTCTCCTCAGCGATCGCGGAGGATCCGAAAGTTGAGGGCGTCAAAGCCGGCCCCGTAGTGGTCCTGCCAGGCGAAGTCAGGATCCCGGTTCTCCTGGCCGAAGGCCTCGAGCATCGCCGTCGCCTCTTCGAGCGCGTCGGCGCTGGGCGGCCGCTGGAGAAGCTCGGCCTCGGTCTTGGCGCGGGCGCCCTGGCCGAAGAGCCGCCCGTCGCGGAGACGACGGAAGGTCGCGATCGTCCGCAGCGTCAGGCTTATCCGCAGGCCGCCCGCAGCCAGCTCATCAGCCCGCTTCTCGGCGTCGGCTCGGCGGTCGTGGCGGATCCCGTGGACGAAGCGGCGGTTGGTCTCCCAGCCCAGGACAAAGAGGGAGTTGTGGGGGAGGGTGATCCGGCGGAGCTCGCCGTCGCGGTCACGCCCCTTGGGGCGGAGGAGCAGGGTCCGGCTGGCGCCGAGGCTGAGGTTGACGATCGCCGTGCCGCGGGCGACGTCGAGGGTCTTGTCGGCGTGCGGGTTGATGAAGCTCTGGCCGTCGGGGTAGCGCTGGATGAGCCCGTGGTTGAGGGGCTGTCCGAGGAGCGCGGAGACCTCGCGGCGGATCGCGTCGGCCGTCGGCGTCCAGGGCGTGAGGGCCGGCTGCTCGTCGGCGGGGTGGCGATAGAGGGGCTCGACGCCGGCGTCGACCGAGCCCTGGATAGAGAGCTCGCGAGGGACGACGCCGCCGCGGTGGTGCATCGTTCGCCAGGGGATCTCGCGGCCCAGGGTCGCGAGCGCGGTCGCGGCGAGCTCGGGAGAGAGGACGCCGTAGTGGATCGCGCTGTCTCCGGCGCCGAGGCCCCCGACCTGCGCCCGCGCCCGGCTGAGGATGCCGGCGCTCGGGCGGAGCTCGCCGTACCAGCGGGCGATCGCGTCCAGCCCCTCGCGCCAGCGCCGGGGGGTGGTGGCGCCGACGCAGTCGCTGATCGCCGTGACCCGGTAGCCGAGGAAGAAGGCGTCCGCAGCGGTCGCGCGGACGGAGATGTTCGCCATCACCCCGCAGAGGTGGATCCGGTCGACCCCGCGCCCGCGGAGGCGGACGTCGAGCTCGGTCTCCATGAAGGCGGAGTAGCGAGCCTTGGTGATCACGAGATCCCCGTCGCGGACGAGCTGGGCCAGGGGCGCGAGGAGGTCGGCGGTCGGGCTCGCCGGGGCGCAGCAGGGGCGCCCTGCGTGGCCGCTGGCGAGGCGCTCGTCGTTCATCGGTACGTCGGCGTAGGCGGCCCCTGCGGGTCGCGGCGGCCACATCGGCGACGGAGGGCGGTCGCGGTCTGGGTACTCGCTGCGGATCCAGACGACCGGCGATCCGGCGGCCCGAGCCGCGGCGATCATCGCCTGGATCGGGGGGATGAGGCGGCTGGCGTCCACCGGTCGACCGAGCGTCCCCGCGTCGGTCAGGAACTCGCGCTGCATGTCGACGATCACGAGCGCCGTCGCGCGCCCGCTCGGATCGACGGGCGGGCTCACCTCTGGGGTCGCATGCTCGGAAGATCCCATCGGCGAAGCGTAGCCGGGTCCGGAGGCCGACTACTTCGCGGGCGCGGCCTTCTTGTCGGCGGCGCTGTCGGGCTTGGCGGCGCCGCAGGAGTTGCACGAGGTGACGTCGTGCGGGTTCTCAGAGTCGCAGTAGCCGCACTTCCACGGCGCGACCTTGGCGGCGGCGGCGGCCTCGTCAGCCTTGGCCTCGCCCTTCTCCGCCTCGACCTCCGCCTTGGCCTCGTCCTTCTTCGCCTTGTCGGCCGCGACGACCTTGTCGATCGCCTTTTGGGCGGCGTCGAGATCATCGCTCGCCTTCTTGACCAGGACCTGCGCCGCGGCCTCGTCGGGCGAGCCCTTCTTGAGCATGGCGTCGACCCGCTCGATCACCTTCGCGGCGTCCTCCGCCGCCACCTTGGCGCCGAGCTCGCTCGCCGAGTCGCCGGCGTTGGTCGCCGCCAGGGCCCGCGACTCGCGGAGCTTCTTCATCTTCTCGTCGAGCTGGTCGAGCTGGCGGACGTAGCCGGACATGAGGGCGCTGTTCGCCTCCGCCAGCTTCTCGATCTTGGCGTCGCCGTCGAGGGAGGAGGCGGCGTCATAGACCTCCTTGGCGCTGGCCTTGCGGGCGTCCAGAGCGCTCTTCAGGCCGGGGTATTGGGCCCCGAGCGCGGTCACCTTGGCGGTGTTGGAGTCCCACTTCTTGGACTCGCCTTCGACGCTCTTGGAGCAGCCGCTGACGCTGAGGGTCAGCGCGGTCAACACCGTGATGAGGGCTTGGCTGAAGCGCTTCATGGGTCCCGGTTATACGTCATCTGGGGACCACAGATGAAGTCCCAGGAGCCATTTAGGGCTCGAATTCTTGACAATTGAGCGAGGTCGCGCCTCCGTCGACCAGGTGTGCGATCCGCGGTTGGGGAGGATCGGCGACGTGATCGTGAGCTGCGCATTCCCGGCGCTGCCTCTCGCTTGACGGGAGCGGCGGATGCTCCTATTCCGATGGTTCATGGGGCGCGGAATCGTGCGAGAGAGGGCGAGGGCGCGGCGAGCGGGTCGGCGTCGGTGCACCTCCGCGATACCCTGCGTGCGGGCGAGCGCGACAGGACGGTCGCGCCTTGAGGACGAACGATGAGCACGGGTACGACACGGCGAGGCTTCCTCCGGGGGACTGCACTGATCACTGTCGGAGGGGGGGTCGCGGCCTCGGGGTGCAAGACGACGGCGCTCGAGAGCGAGGGGACCCACGCCCCTGCGGTCGAGGCGGAGGGCACCAGCGTCGACACGGTCCCGCTCGAGTGCGAGGTCAACGGCCAAAAGGAGGCGCTGCGGGTCGGCGGCGATCGCCTGGCGCTCGACGTGCTCCGCGATGATCTGGAGCTTCGCGGGGCCAAGCGCTCCTGCGGTCACGGGGCCTGCGGCGCCTGCACGGTGCAGGTCGACGGGCGGCCGGTCGTGAGCTGCTTGATGCCCGCGGTCGCGCTCCACGGCCGCTCGGTGACGACGGTCGAGGGGCTGGCCAAGGGGAGCGACGGCCTCCACCCGGTCCAGCGGGCCTTCATCGGCGAGGACGCCCTCCAGTGCGGCTTTTGTACCTCTGGCTTCGTCGTCGAGTCCGCGGCCTTCTACGACCGATGGCGCAAGGAGAAGGGCACGGCCGTGCCCTCCGACGAGGAGATCGCCGAGGCCCTGAGCGGTCATCTCTGCCGCTGCGGCGCCTACCTGTCGATCTACCGCGCGGTCGCGGCCGCCTGCCGCGGCGACTACGACGAGCCGGGCGGCGAGGGCCCGCGCTACGAGGCCCGCGACAAGGTCACAGGCGCCGCGCAGTACACCGTCGACGTCGCCCTGCCGCAGATGGCCCACGCCAAGATCCTCCGCTCGCCCTACGCGGCGGCGGAGCTCCGCTCGCTCGACTGGTCGGCCGCGCTCGACGTCCCAGGAGTGCTCGGGGTGGTCGAGCTCCTGAACGCGCCGGCGTCGGTCCGCTACGTCGGCCAGGAGATCCTCGCGATCGCCGCAGAGACCGAAGAGATCGCCGCCCGGGCCCTCAGCGCGGTCGAGCTCGACTGGCGGATCAAAAACCACGTGCTCTCGATCGAGGCGGCTACGGCCGAGGACGCGCCCGTCGTCTTCCCCCGCGGCGAGGCTCGGCGCTCGCCGGCCAACCACAGCGAGGGGCCGGCGCTGCCGATGGTCTGGCGGGGCAACGTCCGCGGCCCCGGCAAGCTCTTCTCGCATCGCCGTGGTCTGGCCCGATGGACAGGTCGGGACGGCAACCACAAGGCCGAGGTGCAGGGCCGCTACCGCACCCAGACCCAGGTCCACACCTGCCTGGAGCCCCACGCCTGCGTCGCCCGTTGGGGTACCTCGGGCGGGCTCGAGGTGTGGATGTCGACCCAGGCCGTGCGCCACATGGCCGAGGACCTCGCGGAGCGCTTCGGGCTCAAGGTCAGCGAGGTCGAGGTCCACGCCGATCACATCGGCGGCGGCTTCGGCTCCAAGGCGACCCTCCGCCCCGAGGCGATCGCCGCGGTCGAGCTCGCGCGGGTGACCCTGCGGCCGGTCCGCCTGGTCCTCGATCGGCGGGAGGAGATGACCGTCGCAGGCCTCCGCCCGCAGGTCCGCACCGACCTCAGGGCCGCGCTCGGCAAGGCCGACGACCTCGCGATCAAGGCCCGGGCCTACGGCGACGGCGGCGCGGCGATCGGCTCCGCGACGACCCCGCTGATGCGGATCATGTACCCCCAATCGCGGCTCGATCTCCAGGACTTCGACGTCACGACCAACACTCCGCCGGGCTGTCCTTTCCGCGGTCCGGGCGGGCCCTCGGCCTTCTTCGCCCTCGAGTCTTCGATCGACGAGCTCGCCCACACGACCGGCGACGATCCGATCGAGCTGCGCCGGCGCTGGAACCAAAACGACGCCCGTCGTCGGGTCTACGACTGGGCCGAGGCGCTACCTGCCTGGAAGGACAGGAGCGAGCCGCAGCACGATCGCGGCCGCTATCGCCGGGGCGTCGGCCTCTCGGCGGCGGTCTGGCTCTACCTGACGATGCCGGGCTCCCGCGTCAAGCTCGACGCCGGTCCGGGGGGGATCGTCGTCTCGACCGCGACGCAGGACATCGGCACCGGCACCCGCAGCCTCCTCGCCGATGTCGTCGCCTCCGGCCTCGGGATCGAGCGCTCGCGGGTGACCGTCGAGATCGGCTCCTCTCGCGCCGTCCACGGGCCGATGTCCGCCGGATCGCGGACCGCCTCGACGGTCGGGCCGGCGGCAGAGGACGCGCTCCGCCTGCTCAAGGAGGAGCTCTTGGAGGTCGCCCAGACCAAGCTCCGGATGCGCCGCGCCTGGGCGGTCCCGGAGGGGGTCCGCGACAGCGTTCGCTTCCTCTCGTGGGCGGAGCTGCTCGACGAGTCGCCGGTGATCACCGTGGTAGGCAAGCGCCGCCGCGATCGCGGCGGATTCTTCGCCCCGCCGATCGACGGCCTGGCGGTCGGGCGCTACCTCTCGGCGGCGGTCCAGGTCTCGCAGGTCGAGGTCGACATCCTCCTCGGCAAGGTCCGGGTGCTCCAGAGCTGGACGGGTCTCTCGGTCGGCCGGATCTACAACCCGCTCCTGGCGCGGAGCCAGGTCGAGGGCGGGCTGATCCAAGGGATGAGCTACGCGCTCTACGAGGAGCGCCGCCTCGATCCGCGCCGCGGGTTCCTGGTGACGGCGGGGCTCGAAGACTACCGGATCGCCGGGATCGGCGATTGTGGCCCGATCCACGTCGAGTTCATCCCCGGCGGCTTTGAGAACGTCGAGGGCGGCGGGGTCGGGATCGGCGAGCTGTCGACGCTGACGCCCCTGCCGACGATCGCCAACGCGGTCTGGCACGCCACGGGGTGGCGGCCGCGGCGGATGCCGCTGCGTCCGGATCGCGTGCTAGAGGGGTTGAACTCATGATCCGCTTGCCGACCACGATCGAGGCCGCGCTCGAGCACTCGACGACCCACGACGTCCGCGCTGGCGGGACCGACATCCAGGAGCGCCGCAACCACGGCCGGCGCAGGCGGCCGGTGCTCGATCTCCGCGATATCCCGGGGCTCGACAAGATCGAGCGCGACGGCGAGGGGCTCAAGATCGGCGCCCGCGTGCGCCTGGCGGAGCTGGCCGAGGATCCCTGGGTGCGCGAGCGCTATCCGGCGCTGGCGAAGGGGGCGGCGAGCCTCGGCAACCCCCAGATCCGGGCGGTCGCCACCCTCGGCGGAAACCTCCTCCAGGCCCCGCGCTGCGCCTACTACCGCGACCCTGAGGTTCAGTGCCTGAAGTCGGGGGGCTCGGAGTGTTGGGCCCGCCAGGGCGATCACCTCTGGCATGTCTGCTTCGCCACCCGGCCCTGCATCGCCCCCCACGCCTCGACGATGGGGATGGTGCTCGCCGCCTACGATGCGACGGTGTCGGTCGCCGGCGGCGCGGCGCGCAGCGTCGAGGAGCTCTACGATATCGGCGACACGCTCCGCGATCACACCCTCGACGAGGGCGTGCTCCTGACCCACATCAACCTCCCGCGGCCGTGGTCGGCGGAGCAGGGCGCCTACATGCGGGCGACCAGCCGCGCCCGCGCCGAGTGGGCGCTGGTCGAGGTGGTCGTCCGCCTCCGCCTCGACCGCTGGGAGTCGATCGTCGACGCCCGGGTCGCCGTCGGGGCGGTCGCCAACACGCCGCTGCGCCTGCGCGAGGTCGAGCGGCTCTTGATCGGCAATGTCGTCAACGAGCCCCTCTTCGTCGCCGCGGGCGAGAAGGCGACCGAGGGCGCGCAGCCCCTGGAGGACACGGCCTACAAGGTCGAGCTGCTCCGCGCGAGCGTCTTCGATGCCCTGAACGCCGCGGTCGTCAGCCCGCCCTCGCCCCTGATCGACGCGCCCGACGAGGACGGCTCTGAGGGCGAGAGCAAAGGACCCGCGAAATGACGAAGCTCAAGCTCTGCGTCAACCTCCGCTGGAAGAGCGCCTCGCGGGAGAGCGAGGACGACGAGGAGATCCTCGCGGCCTTCCGCCGCAACGCGGTCCCCTACACCTGCCTCTCGACCTGCCAAAACTTCGGACCCGACGGCGATGTCGTCGCGCCGGAGTGCTGCGATCCGTCGCGCTCCTGTTTTCGGGCTCGCTAGGGAGGGCCTCGCGGTCGTCGGCTCCCGCGGCCGACCTCGGCGCGAGCGCCGGAGTCGGGCGGCGGAGGGCCGGCGCACCGGAGGCGAGTGGACGCGAAGGTCTTCGCCTCCGGCGGTCTCCGCTTCGGGTCACTCGGGGCTCTCATCTGTCAGGTGGGGCTGGCCTCGGGGTATACCCGTCGCCGGCGCCGGACAGAGGCGCCGAGCCTGGAGAGCGCCGACGATGCCTACGATCACCCTGAGCTACTTCGACTTTGACGGCGGCCGCGGCGAGGACAGCCGCCTCGCCCTCTACATCGCCGGTGTCGACTTCGTCGACGATCGGGTCAAGCCGCCGACCTGGCCCGCCCGCAAGGGGAGCACCCCCTTCGGCGGCCTACCGGTGCTCGAGATCGAGGGCAAGGGCAAGCTCGGCCAGTCGAACGCGGTGCTGACCTACATCGGCCGCGCCTACGATCTCCACCCCAAGGACCTGTGGGAGGCGGCGCGTCACGAGGCGATCATGGCGGCCGTCGAAGAGCTCCGGATCGCGACCGGGGCGACGACCAGCATCAAGGACGAGGACGCGAAGAAGCGCGCGCGCGAGGAGCTCGCGAGCGGCCTGATGCAGGCGTGGGGCGCGAGCGTCGAGGCCCAGCTCGGCGACGGTCCCTTCGTCGGCGGCGCCGAGCTGAACGTCGTCGACCTCAAGCTCTTCGTCTCGGTGCGCTTCTTCCTCCGCGGCGGCGCGGACTACATCGGCGGCGACGTGTTCGCGGCCTTCCCGAAGCTGACGGGCCTGGTCGATGCCGTGGCCAAGCACCCGAAGGTGGTCGCCTACTACGCGGCTCGGCGAGCTGCGAGCTGACACGACGGTCGCCAGTCGCTACGCGCCCTCGCGGGGCATCACAGCGCACCGCCGGCGGCGCGAGCGTCCCGTGGCAGAAGTCCCGCGCGCGCGCTCACCTCGTGCTTGGCGAGGGGCGGAGCTTGGGGGCTGTAGGCGGGCGGGCGAGGGGCGACGGGTCCCTCGCGGACGCGGGTCCTCCCATGCCACGTGCTCGCCACGGGTCAGGCTGAGCTGCTTGAAGAGACAGGGTACGGGTGTCTCCGCGCGAGGCACCGGTCCTCCCGCTGCGTCCCATCCGTCGCCCCTCGCTCGCCCGAGCAAGTCTTCCTGGGCTCCGCTACCGGTTCTACGCGGGCTTGTGAGGGCACCTCATAGCAGCGCTCATCTCAGGGCTAGACCTCCTGCGCGAGGGTCGGGACCGTGCGCACCAGGTGGTCGATCAGGGCTTGGGTGGCGGCGCTCTTGCTCCGGGAGGCGGGATAGATCGCCCACATCGGCGCGGGGCCGGGCAGGGCTCCGGGCAAGACCTCGACGAGGGTGCCTGAGCGGAGCTCTCGCCAGCAGGTGAAGGCGACCATCGGCGCGATCCCGAGGCTGTCGAGGGCGGCCCTGCGGGCGGTCTCCTGGCTGTTGGTCCGGATCCGGTTGCGGAGGTCGACGCGGACCGGGCCGTCGGGGCCCTGGAGCGCGGCGATGGCGTTCGGGACCCAGTTGTCCATGGCGATGCAGCTGTGCTCGCTCAGCTCCTTGGGGTGGCTCGGCGTGCCGTGGCGCCCGAGGTAGTGCGGGGTGGCGACCAGGACGAAGCGCGAGTCGACGAGCTTGGTCGCCCGCAGGAGGGAGGAGTCCGGAGGGGCGCCGCCGCGGAGGGCGAGGTCGATCCCCTCCTTGACGATGTCGAGCCGCTCGACCGAGTGGACGAGCTCGAGGTCGACCTCCGGGTGGTCGCGGACAAAGCCGGAGAACATCTCCCAGATCATGCCGCCGTCGTCGGCCGGGGCGGTGACCCGGAGCAGCCCCGAGGGGGTCGCCCGAAATTCATGGACCGCACGGAGGGCGTCGTCGATGTCGTGGGCGATCTGGGCGGTCCGCTCGTAGTAGATCCGGCCGCTCTCGGTCAGGCCCTGCGCCCGGGTCGTGCGGTTGAGCAGGCGAAAGCCGAGGCGCTCCTCCAGACGGGCGACACGGCGCGATATCGCCGACGGCGGGAGGTCGAGCTTGTGTCCTGCGGCGGTGAAGGAGCCGCAGCGGACCACCTCCGTGAAGACGATGACATCGTTGAGGTCGAGCTTCATTGATGATCATTCAGCACAAGTGAAGTGCATTTGGCTGTCTTTTTCATAAATGGGCACAAATAGTAGACCCGGGGCGTGACGAACTCCACCGGAAACCTCGGCCTCTCGCTCATCTTCGCCCTCGGTCTTGGCGCCTGCGCGTCCGCGCCGCCGCCCGAGGCAGCGGCCCCGATCGTCCTCGACGGGCAGGCTCAGAGGCTCGATGGCGAGCGCTACCTCGAGTACCGCGTCGGGGTCGAGATCGAGGCCGACGCCGACGTCGTCTGGGCCCTCCTCACCGACGCCGATCGCTACCCCGAGTGGAGCTCGACGGTCACCGATCTCGACGGCTCGATCGCCCTGGGCGAGACCATCGCCCTGCGCTCGACCGTCGACCCCAAGCGGACCTTCAAGCTCAAGGTCAGCGCCTTCGAGCCCGGCGAGCGCCTGGTCTGGGAGGACGGGGGGAGGTCCTTCAAGGGGGTCCGCACCTTCACGATCACGGAGCGCGCCGACGGGACGACGACGGTGACGATGGCGGAGGTGCTGACCGGGACGATGATGGGGATGATCGAGGGCAAGCTCCCCGACTTCCGCCCCTCCTTTGACGCCTTCGCGGCGGACCTGAAGCGCGCCGCTGAGGCGAGCGAGGCGAACGAGGCGAGCTAGCTGCTATCCGCCGCGGCCAGCCTTGAGCGCCTTTCGCCGCTCCTTGGCCAGGCGCTTGCGCCTCTTCTTGGTCTCGCGCCAAGACTCCCCCGGCGCTTGGTAGCGGATCTTCACGTCGCCGAGGACGACGAAGCCGGAGATCCGGACGTGGGGGCTCTCGGGGCCGAGGGTCGTCGGCCCCTCATCGCGCTTGATGTCGCCGAGGACAGGCGTGCACTCGACGGTGACGCGGATCGTCGGCGGCAGGATGATCACAGCGTCGCCGAGGACGACCTTGACCCGGAGCTCGATCTCCCCGGCGCCGAGGTTGGCCTCGCGCAGGTCGAGCGTCGTGTTGCCTAGGACCGTGAGCACCTTGGTCTGGCGAGCGGGGGTCCAGGCGCCCGTGTACTCGCTGCTCGAGAGGACGTTCGTGATCGAGCGAGCGGCAGGGATCGTCCCCGGGACCGCGAGGGCTGTGTCGGGCTTGGCGAGGGCGACCGAATGCGCGGGTCCGCCGGGCTCCTCTGCGGGCGCCTCGAGGTCGACGGTCAGCGCGTCGAGCTGGGCGAGCTCGGTCGCCCGCTCGGCGAGCTCGAGCCGACGGTCGACCTCGTCATCGTCGAGCAGGCCCTCGGCGTAGCGATCGCCGATGAGGGCGATCGCCCGCTCTCGGCGGGCCCCGAGGGCGACGAGGTTGGTCGGCTCGGCCACGCTACTCGGGGTCGCAGGGGCCATCGCAGAAGTTCGCGAGCACCGAGTCCACGGCGAAGAAGGCGTCGAGCTGGTCGCGGATCATCGGGTTGCGGCGGACGAGCTCGTGGACATTGTCCTCGTCGGCGGGCTCGGAGGGCAGCTCGGCGTAGATCCCGGGCAGCTCGTCCAGGTTGTAGTCGACGGCGACCGCCGCCGACACCTCGGCCGGCGAGGCGACCGTGCCGACGCCGTAGGGCGCGTCGGCGCTGGGCTCCAGCATGTCGATCCCGGCGGCCCGGAGGAGCACGTGGCTCGCCAGGTTGTTCACCGAGTGATCGCCGATCCCGTACTGGAAGAGCACCTGCTCGGCCGCGGCTCCGGGGTAGGGGTCGATGTGGATGTGCTTGGCGTAGGTCGAGGGGTCGACGCGGTCGAAGGCGTGCTGGCTGAGGGCGACGAACTTCTGGATCTCGAGCGGACGCTCGCCGACGCTCAGCTTCACCAGGTCGAAGAGCTGGGAGAAGCTGCCCGAGCGGGTCATCATCAGCGAGTAGGGGCCGCCGCCGACGCTGAGGGCGGCGCGCTCGATCGTCGGCGTCAGGGCCATGAAGACCGCGCCGAAGATCGACCCCTGGCTGATGCCGTACCAGTAGAGCTGCTCGCTGTCGTAGATCGTCTGGCCGAGGATCTGGGTCTCCGGCGCCTCGGCGAGGGTGGTCTTGATCGCGTAGCTGAGCGCGAGCTGGTTGGCGAACGCCTGGTGGAGACGGTCGGTGAAGGTGAACATCTCCGCCGGGCTCGAGCTGATGTATCCGATCAGCGTCGGTTGGTCCTCAAAGGCCATCCCGACCCACTCGGTCGCGACCATCACCAGGCCGCGCTCGACCGAGAAGCCCCGCATCGCGCTCCAGTTGATCTCCTCGCGCTCGCCGAAGAAGCCGTGGCCGAACTGGATGATCCGCGCCTGCTCGTAGTCGGGGTCGAGCGGGAAGGCCGTGATCGGCACCTGGAAGGTGAACTTCACCCAGTGATCGCCGTTGCTGACGACCTTGCCCTCGCCGTCGCGGTGGAGCCTCGCCATCGGCTCGTCGCTGTCGAGGTAGAGCGGCACCTGGATCCGCCCCTCGAGGCGGAGGGCGATGTCGTCGTTGTGATCGGGGAGGACCTTGTCGATCATCACCGGCGGGCCCTCGTCGGCGAAGGTCGCCATGATGTCGTCGCGGATCGTCAGCATGTCGCGGGTGTTCCGCTCTTCGCTGGCGGTCGTGAAGTCCCAGGCGAGCTGGAGGCGATCGGGGGCGACGCCAGCCTCCTCGAGCGGGCCGAACACCTCGTCTTGATAGCGGTCGTAGAGCGGCTCTAGGACTGGGTCGCCCCCGACCTCGCCGGCGACGAGGTGAGCGAAGCCCATCGGCGGCTCGATCTCCGCGCCCATCGCCGAGACCAGCCCCTGGAAGGCGACGATGTAGCGGGTGCTCGGCTCCAGGGTGTCGAAGGTGCGGACGATCAGCGCCTGCTCGCCGGGCTTGCTCGCCATCACGTCGAGCTCGACCCAGTGGGGGATGAGCTCGCCGGTCTCGGCGTTCATCACCAGCGTCGGGCTCTGCTCGCTCAGGGTCGCGTCGCCGCCGTCGAGGTGGAAGTTGAGGTTGCTGGTGTCGATCCCCTCGGGGAAGAGGGCCAAGATCGGCATGTGGTGCGACGCGCCGTCGCTCGCCTCGGCCTCGAGGAAGTTAAAGGAGAGGCCGTCCATCGTCCTCGGCGTCGCCTCCGGGGTCAGCTCGATCCGCGCCCCGTTCGGCATCGCCGGGTCGGCGACCGAGAAGTAGTCGGTCGGGTAGGGGAGCATGCAGTCGTGCTCGTAGGCGATCGGGTTGCAGCCCTCCGGGACCGCCGCGGGCGGGAGGGAGTCGGTGGTCGTCCCGTCGCTCTCGCTCGCGCTCCCGGTCTCGGTCTCGCCGCCGGAGGTGGTCGAGGTCGTCGTCGTGGTCTCGTCGGTGGTGGTGCCCTCGGTCGCGCTCGCGGCCGTGTCATCGCCGCAGCCGATCCCCAAGAGCGCGAGGGAGAGGAGGGCGGCGCCCGAGAGGACGAGAGGAGAGGATCGATGGCTGCGAATGGTCACGGCGTAGGCTCCTAGGCAGATAGGCCCCAGGGGGGTCTGCGCATGGAAGCACGGCGCGCGAGCGCGGGGCAAGTCGCGCAGCGCAAGTCGCGCAGCGCAAGTCGCGCGGCGTGGTCGCCGGAAGCCACAGGCCGCGGGGCGGCTAGGCGGCGACGTGGAGAGCCTGAGCGGCAGGTCTGGCGGCAGCTTGGTGGCAGGTCTGGTGGCAGGTCTGGCGCTAGGTCTGGCTGCAGGTCTGGCGGCAGGTCTGGCGCTAGGTCTGGCGGCAGGTCTGGCGGCAGGTCTAGCCCGGCCGAAGGCGGATCTGGTCGAGGGTGTCGACCGCCGACCGGTCCCCCTCGATCGAGGCCTCGCCGCGATCGATCGCGGCGCCAAAGCTGCCCCCACCGCCGATGAAGCTGTAGAGCTGGGGGTAGTCGCAGATCACTCGAGCCGCCGCGCCCGGGGCTTCGCCGAGGCTGACCTCGAGCTCGCCGCCCTCGATCACACAGGCGATGTCCTGCTCGGCGACCCGAAGGGTGATCCGCAGCGAGTCCTCCGCTTGGATCCGTTCTCGAAGCGGGATCCGCAGGCCGCAGGTGATCCCGCGGACGTTGCCGGGGCGGCGGTAGTCGGCGCTCGCCATCAGGTCCATGCCCCAGGCGGCGAGGGCCTCGATCGCCGGCCGGAGCTGCTGGCCCCTCGGCGTCAGGCGGTAGACGCGAACGCCGGCCGGCGGCGGGAGGGTGTCCTGGAGGACGACGCCGTTCTCTTCCAGGGAGCGCAGGCGCTGGGTCAGGAGGTTGGTCGCGAGCCCAGGGAGGGACTCCTGGAGGTCACGGAAGCGAGCGGGTCCGGGGAAGAGATCGCGGAGGATCAGCAGCGTCCAGCGGTCGCCGATCTGGTCGAGCGCCTGCGCGAGGGCGCAAAACTGGCCGTAGGAGCGCTTTGACACCCCCGCACGATAGCACTGAGATGTTTCTAAAGTTAGTGCTTGAAAAAATAAACCAACGACTTTACTAATCGTCGGACCCATGAAGAGCACGAGCCTGACCCTCCACTACAACCCTGTCTCGACCTACTCCCAGAAGGCCTTGATCGCCCTCTACGAGAAGGGCGCGGAGTTCAAGAAGGAGATCCTCAACCTCCAGGACCCCGCCGCCTGGGCTGCCTACAAGGATCTCTACCCCCTCGGAAAGATCCCGCTCCTGATCGTCGGTGACGGGCACTTGATCCCGGAGTCGACGATCATCATCGAGTACCTCGACGAGAACGTCGACGGCCCGCGCTTGATCCCGACGGATCCCGAGCTCGCCCGTCGGACCCGCTTTCTCACCGCCTTCGCCGACAACTACATCAACAACAGCTTTCAGACGATCTTCTTCGACGGTCGCAAGCCCGAGGCCGACCGTGAGCCCAAGCGGGTCGCGGCGGCGATCGAGACGGTGAAGACGGTCCTCCGCTTCCTCGAGGGCCAGCTCGGCGAGGGTCCCTGGCTCCTCGGCGAGACCTTCTCGATGGCCGACTGCGCTCTCCTGCCGCCGCTGACCTACATGGCGAAGGATGGTCGCCTGGAGGCGACCCCGAACCTCGCCGCCTATGTCCGGCGTTCGGTCGAGCGTCCTAGCATCGCCCAGGTGCACAGGGACATGGAGCCCTTCATGGCGGCGATCTTCGGCGGATGAGCAGGGCCGGGTCGCGGCGCCGCGGCCCCGCGGCGCTGGATCGCCCCGGCCACAGGAGCAGGGAGGACCTCAGCCAGCGGAGCGGGCCGATGATGCGAGGTCCTCTGCGCGAGGGACTCAGGTCCCCAGGAGCTCGGCCACCGGCCTCGCTCAGAGCGTGTAGGCGAAGGCGAGGCCGACCGCGACCGCGCAGGCGATACCGATGACGAGCTCGATCCCCATCCGCAGGGCGGGGTAGGTGGTCAGGAGCAGGCGGTCGATGTCGCGGGGGATGACCTTCACGGCGGTGATGATCCCGGCGAAGGCGAGGCCCTTCATCGTCGCCGACCCGGGTAGGGCGTCGGCGATGGTCACGTAGACCCAGGCCCAGAGGGCGCACTGGAGGAGGACGGCGCCGAGGATCTTGCCGATCGTCGCGCCTCCCTGCGGGAGCTCGCGGACCGCGGCGTGGGACTCTTGCCGGCGGTAGATCGGATCGACGATCGGGTTAAAGAAGAGAAGCGCGGCGAGGATGAACCACGCGACGGTGGCGACGAGGATGGCGATGAGGAGGTTCATGGCTGGTTTGGGAGGTCGCCCGAGCGCTCGGGTCTCTGGCCTCATGGACTAGGACGTCGGGGCCGCGTCGAACCAACCAAGCCTTGATAATTGCTGGGTTTTCTTGATCTTCTAGAAAACGTCCGGAGCGCCGCAACGGCCGCTGGTGGCGGTCGAACCCGGGGACATGGTCCACGAAGCGTCCACGCCCCTCGCCTCTGCTCCCGTCTCCTCCCTCGCCGCTGCCCTTGCGCTCCGGCCCCGGGCCTGGGGCACGTTCAGCACCCTCGCCCTCGCCGCATCGCTCGCGCTCTTCGGAGCCTGCACACCCGAGGGGTTCGGCGATGCGAGCTCGGCGACCGAGACCTCCGGCTCGGCGACGGGCGACGGGAGCGGCGGATCGTCGGATGACGAGGAGACGACGACGGAGGGATCGACCGGCGAAGGGCTGGTCTGCGAGCCAGGTGCAGCCCGCTGCTCCGAGGACGGCCTCGCGGCGGAGATCTGCGCTGACGATGGCCTCGGCTACGGGGTCGAGGTCTGCAGCGCGGAGGAGAGCTGCGTCCAGGGGGTGTGCCTCGGGCCCTGCGATCTCGTCAAGGACGAGCCGAGCTCGGCGGGTTGCGCCTTCACGACGCAAGCCTCCGCCCACAACGACAAGGAGCCCGACGGGCTGATGGTCACCAACATCAGCGACGTCCCGACGAGCGTCCAGCTCCTGGCGATGCCGAAGGGCACCCACGACGAGGAGGCGGTCGGCGACCCGGTGATCCTCGCGGCGGGCGAGGGCCATCTCTTCGAGATCCCCGGCCAGGCTGTCCTCCAGTACTCGGCCTACTTCACGGGCGGCTCCTTCCGGGTGGTCAGCGATCATCCCGTCGTCGTCCACCAGCAGGCGCCGCTGGAGAGCCCGTGGAGCTCCGACTCCGGGCTCCTCCTGCCCGATCACGCGCTCGGGCTCGAGTACGTGATCGCCTCCTACCCCGCGGCCATGGAGCCGAGCTACTTCACGGTGGTCGCCCTGGAGGACAAGACCCACCTGAGCTGGACGCCGTCGGCCGACAGCGCTGGCAGCGGTCTGCCGATCCCCTTCGTCGCCGCCGGTGAGACCGGCGAGCTGACGATGCTGCGCGGGGACACCGTGCGGATCGGCGCCTCCGCGCTGACCCAGGAGGACCCGCTCCTCCGCGACCTCTCGGGGACCCTCGTCTGGGCGGACAAGCCGATCGCGGTGGTCGGATCGAGCCGCTGCGCCCAGGTCCCCGTCGGCGAGCCGCACTGCGATCACCTCTACGAGCCGATGCTGCCGGTCCAGGCCTGGGGGCAGCACTACATCGGCGCTCCGGCGCCCTCATGGCAGGAGGGCGCCGGTCGCTGGCGGATCTACGCCGGCGCCGACGGGGTGACGGTGGAGGTCGAGACCGGTGATGAGCAGCCGCCTGTCCTCCTCGCCCAGCGCGGTGATTGGGTCGAGCTCGACGTCGGCGGCGCGGCCGTCTCCTTCACCGGTGATGGTCCCTTCCTCCCGGTCTACTACCTGCAGAGCGCGGGGGAGGCGGGCGGGCTCGGGGACCCGTCGATGGTCCAGGCGGCGCCCGTCGAGCAGTACCTCGCGCGATACGCCTTCTCGACCGGCGTCGACGCGCAGGCCCACGTCGTCCAGGTGACCCGGCGCGTCGGCGCTGCGCCGGTGATGCTCGACGATGCGATCATCGACTCCTTCGAGATCGCGGTCGGCGGCTACGAGATCGCAGAGGTGTCCGTCGAGGCAGGCGCCCACGTCGCCTCTAGCGAGGAGGCCTTCGGGCTCCAGAGCCTCGGCTACGGCGAGGGGAGCTCCTACGCTCACCTCGCGGGGGTCGGCCTGGCCGCGCTGGCCGAGTGAGCGCGGGCTCGCTGATGTGTCGGGGCCCGGCCGAGTCACCTCGGTCGGGCCCTGTCTTGTTGCGCTGTAGGAATGGATCGCCAGCCGACGACTCGTCGGCGCGTCGACGCCGGCGCGTCGCCGCCGTCGCGCTAGCCGGCGAGGCAGCCGGTGACCGAGCAGAGCGCGGCGCCGAGGGCCCAGCCCGAGTCCACGTCGCCGAAGCGGTCGGTCCAGGTGATCTGTTCGCTGTCGCCGCCAAAGCCGTAGCCCTCGAGGAGGGAGTGGACCCAGCCGGCGGTGAAGCAGACGTTCTCGAGCTTCTCGGGCGGGATGTCGCTGTTGGCCTCCGTGAGCTTCGCCCACTTGGTCCCGCAAAAGCCGGCCTTGCCCTTCGGGCCGCCAGCGGCCTCTGAGATGCCCGCGAGGGTCGCGGCGCTCGGCTTGAGGAGAGCGGCGAGCTCGGCGAAGTGGCCGGTCGCGTAGAACGTCATCGCCGACGGCAGGGCGGGCTGGGGGACCCCGGGCTTGGCCTCGACGCCGGGCTGGGCGAGGCCGCAGGCTCCGCCCTCGCAGCTCTTCGGGGTGACGACGGGGGCGAGCTTCTTCACGCACTGATCGAAGCGACCCTTGCCCTTGGCGACGCCCTTGGGGAAGCAGGCGTCGTCGGCGACGTACTGGCGGGCTTGGTCGACGCCGTAGCCGATGTAGGACTGGGCGTAGACCGAGAAGCTCTTGGCGCCGAACTTGAGCGTCGCCGTCGGCCCCCCGCCGTTCTCGGGGATGAACGCGATCGAGGTCGCGACCGAGCCGAGGTCGAGGGTGCCGACGGAGCCCCCGTCGGCGTTGAGGTTGCCGAGCGCGTAGTTAGCGGAGGCCCAGGTGTAGAGCGCCTCCTGCTGGCCGCTGATCGTGCCGGCGAAGCGGAGATCGAGGCCCGTGTCGCTGACCGCCTGGCGGACCGCGTCGTAGATCGCCTTGGCCGCAGCCTCGCCGCCGTCTTGACCCTCGAGGAGGCGCATCCCGGCGGTCGCCATCAGGGCGGTCGGGGTCTTGCCCTCGCACTCGTCGGGCAGCGTGGCGAGGACCGAGTCGGCGCTCGTGAGGAGGCTGGTGATCGATCCGGCGGCGTCGTCGGGGGAGTCCTTGAAGCTCGCGAGGCCGGGCTCGACCTTGGCGTAGGAGAGCTGGGTCAGCGCCGGGATCCCGCCCTCCTCCTCGGGCGCGTCGATCTGGTAGGTGTAGGCGCGGCTGCTGGTGCTGCCGGCGTCGACGAGGACGATGTAGTTGCAGACGGTCTCCGGTGCAGGTGTCTCCTCGACGGTCGCTGCGGGCGCGGCTGCGGCGGGCGGCGTCGGCGACTCCTTGGGCCCGCAGGCGGCGAGCAGGAGTCCGGTGGCGATGGCGGTCAGGGCGGCGCGGTGCATCATCGCCCCCTGAGTACACGATGGCTCGACCGACAAAAAGGGGGCACGATCCCCCAAGTGCTCGAACGCGGTGACGAGCACCGCCTCCGGTCCGGGACGATCGCTAGAAGCGCAGCGTGAGAGAGCCGGTCCACCCGCCGTGGCGGTTGCCGCCGAAGCTCGGAGTCAGCCTGGCGGTCTGGATCTTGGACTGGTTCCAGGCCTTTCTGCGGCGCTTGCCGTAGATCAGCATCGGGATCCCGGAGCCAAGGCCGAGGACGGCGGGGATGAGGAAGGGCAGGGCGACGGAGGCGGAGCCAAAGATACCGCCGAAGACAGCGGCCGTGAGGAGGAAAGGGGCGCCTATGGAGGTCGCGACGACGCCGCCGGCGATCAGCCCACCGCCGCTCGGGAGGGTCGGGTCGGGGACACCGTAGGGGCGGCCCGTTCCAGAGATCATCCCGTTCGAGGCGATGACCCCGCGCAGCTCCATCACTTGGACCTTGGGGATGCTGTAGATCCTGCCGTCGCTCTCGTGGTCGACGAAGACGACCTCCGGTCCGTCGACCGCGGTCAGGCGGCCACGACGGGAACCGCTCGGGAGCATCAGCTTGACCTCCTCCCCCTTCATCGCCTGCCAGAGGAGCTCGGGCACGCCTTGGCCAGGCGGGCTCGGGGTGACGTCGAAGTCGCTAGGCGCGGGCGCAGGGGCGACGATCGGCTCCGGAGGCGGCTCCGGCGTGGGCGCCGGTAGCGGCTCCAGCGGCGGAGCTTCGACGACTGGGGGCTGGGCGGGCTCGGTAGGCTGGGCGGTAGGCTGGGCGGTAGGCTGGGCGGTAGGCTGGGGCTGTGGCGCGACGGTCTGCGGTCGTTGCACCTCGGGCTCGGCGGCGAGGGCAGGGGTCGCGCTCAGGATCAGCGGGAGGGTGATCGCCGCTGCGATCGCCGCGCGCAGATGCTCGTGACGCGGGATCACGGCGACGACCACGGGGCGGGACTCCTCGATGTGCCAGGAGGAGGAGTTTGGCTCGGCGTCGTCGGCCGGGGCGAGAGACGGGGCGTCATCAGCGTCGGGGATCGGGATCGGGATCGGCCACGACGACGCGTCAAAGAGCGGGATGAGCCGGCACTCAGGGACAGGCGAGAACCGGAGAAAACCCTCCGTGAGGGCCGCGCTGTCGAGGAGGAGCTGGTCGAGCTCCTCTCCATGGTCGGGATCCTGCGGCGCGGCGCCTCGCTGGGGCGGCCGGGAGAAGTCCGCCGTGTCCGCGGGGCTGTCGGGGAGATCGAGCTCCCGTAGGTGGAGCTCAAACGCGGCGAGTTGAGGGCTGGCTGATTCCATGGTGCGAGGCTCCCGCCATAGAGTGCCCCTCGAGCGCGCGCGGTGGCAAGGCTAGGGAGCCCCTGGGCGAGTCCCTGGGGTGCTCTCGCGCCGCGCCTCTGGTCCCTAGGAGGCCGTGGCAAGAGTCCCGCGCGCTCTCGCTTGCCCTCGTCGGCCCTCGTCGGCTCCGCCAAAACCTGCGCTACGGCCCGGTGCAGCGGCATTTCATCGGAGGGGCCGGGGGCCCTTCACGGGCCCTCGTCGCCTGGGCGGTCGGCGAGCAGGCGATCGACCGCGACCGCCTTGAGCCGGGCGTTGTGGGCGAGGAGGCGGGGCCTGAGCACGCTGTCGGTCTCGTTGAGCCGGCGGACGAAGGCTGGGCTCAGCGGCGCGCTCGTGTGGATATGGTCGTAGAGGGCGTCAAAGGTGGCGATATGGCGCTGATCGAGCCCAGGCGGCAGCTCGGCGTCGGCGACCTCGGGGGCAGGGCTCCGCGGGCGCACGGCCGCGAGGGCGGCCTCCGCATCGCCGACGCCGAGCCAGTCGAAGACCGCGGAGATCTGCCGCTTCGGATCCTCGAGGAGCCGCCCGTAGGAGATGAAGTGGACCGGGTAGCGACGGGTGGCCACGTCCCGGAGCATCGAGAAGGCCTCCGACCACCACTCGTAGACCGGCGGCAGGAGGAGGGAGGGGTCGACGCCTTCGCTGCTCGGCAGGGTCTCCCGGAGGTGGAGAACCGAGGCGCTGTGCTCTCTCCAGGCCCGTATCGTCACGATCACACGATCGATGAAGGCGACGTCGGTGCGCAGGAGCCCGGGCGGGAAGACCTTCACCGCGTGCTCGCGGGTCTGCTCGGGGAAGAGGTAGGCGCCGGTCAAGGGGTGGGGGTTGGTGCGGAAGTAGATCCCCGCCCCGAGCTGGGACTCGTAGAACCCGTCGGGGTTGGCGTGACCTACGAGCGCCTCCCACGAGGCCGGGAAGCGCTCGCCGATGACCGGGAGCCCCGCGGCCGCGAGGATCTGCATCCACATCGACGTGCCGGATCGTTTGGAGCCTGAGACCAGGATCATGGGCGTGAACGTACCAGCCCGGGTGGTGCAGGTGAGCCCGCAGGTGAGCCCACAGGTGAGCCCACAGGTGAGCGCGGGCGCTCGGGGCTCAAGCGTCGATCTTCGGGACAGGACGCCGTCATCGCCGTGACGATCTCGAGGTCGCGCTCGCCGACGACCTACGCCTCCGTCGGCATCGTCGAGCGAGGTCATCGCGGCTCGCCTCCGCCTCGGTCAGGCAGGGGCGATCGCCCCGCGGACCTCCTCCGCGAGTCCGCAGGGACTTTCGCCGCAGTCTGCTAGATGCCGAGCATCTCGCCGGTCTCCGGGTCGAGGTCCATCTTCAGCGCGTTGGGGCGCTTGCCGAGCGCGGGCATGGTCGTCAGGTCGCCGGTGAGGACGGTGACAAAGCCGGCGCCGGCGCGGACCTGGAGGTCGCGGACCGGCAGGGTGAAGGGCTTGGGCAGGCCCCCGTCGGCGCGGTCGTGGGTGCAGGCGAGGTGGGTCTTGGCGACGCAGAGGGGCAGGCCGCGAAAGCCCCAGCCCTCCAGGGTCTTGATCCGCTTCTTGGCCGCCGCCGAGATGTCGACGCCGTCGGCCCCGTAGACGCGGGTGGCGAGCTGCCGTATCCGCCCGGCGATGCCTCCTTGGAGGTCGTAGCCGAAGGTCGGCGTGGTCGGCTTGGCCGCGGCGACGACCGCCCGGGCGAGCTCCTCCGCGCCCGCGCCTCCGTCGGTGAAGCCGCTGTGGCTGGCGAACCCTGCCGCGCCAGCGTCGCGGGCGACGGCCTCGACCGCGGCGATCTCCGCCTCGGTGTCGCTCGGGAAGCGGTTGACGACGACGACGACCGGGGCGCCGAAGCCCTTGGCGATCCTCACGTGATGGCGGAGGTTGCCGGCGCCCTCGCGGACGGCGTCGACGTTCTCGACCTTGATCTCCGCGTCGAGCTTCTTGCCGAACTTGCTCTGGACGATCCCAGCGTGGACCTTGAGGGCGCGGATCGTCGCGACGATGACGGTGCAGGCGGGCCTCAGCCCGCCGGCGCGGGCCTTGATGTCGGTGAACTTTTCCAGGCCGAGGTCGGTGCCGAAGCCGGCCTCGGTGACGACCCACGGCGAGCGGGTCAGGGCCCACTTCGTCGCGAGGAGGGAGGAGTTGCCGTGGGCGATGTTGGCGAAGGGGCCGGCGTGGATCAGCGCTGGCGTCCCCTCGGTCGTCGCGACCAGGTTCGGGTGGACAGCGTCGCGCAGGAGCAGGCTCATCGCCCCGCCAGCGCCGAGCTGGCCGACGGTCACGGGCTCGCCGGCGTAGGTCTGGCCGAAGATGATCGCGTCGAGGCGACGGCGGAGATCGGCGCGGTCGGTCGCCAGCGCGAGGATCGCCATGACCTCGCTGGCCTCGCTGATCTCAAAGGCGCCCTCGCGGGGCATGCCGTTGTTCGGCCCGCCGAGGCCGGTGATCACCTGGCGCAGCGCGCCGTCGTTGACCGGCACGGTCCGCGGCCAGGTGATCCGCCGGGGGTCGAGGCCGAGCGCGTTGCCGTGGCGCATGTGGGCGTCGATCATCGCCGCCAGGAGGTTGTGGGCGGTGCCGACCGCATGACCGTCGCCGCTGAGGCCTAGGTTGATGAGCGCGGGCGGGAGCACCTCGCACTTGCCCCCGCCCGCGCCTCCCCCCTTGGCGCCGAAGACAGGCCCGAGCGAGGGTTGGCGGAGGCAGGCGACGGAGCTCTCGCCGATCCGGTGGAGGGCCATCGCCAGGGCGATCGCGGTCACGGTCTTGCCCTCGCCGAGGTGGGTCGGGGTGATCCCGGAGACGACGATGAGCTTGCCGTCGACGTCGCCGGGGCCCGCGGCGAAGGTGTCGATCTTCGCGCACGCGCGACCGTAGGGGATGTAGGCCGGGCCGTCGGGCTCGACGCGGAGCTGTTGGGCGAGCTTGGCGAGGGGGGCGAGCGGGCGAGATCCAGCGTCCATACCTGCGACTGTGCCACGTCTGCCCGGGCCGAGGGGACGGCCTCGCGGGGTTTTTCATCCCCGCCAAAGGCTCGGGTATACCGGCGAGGTCATGAGCTCTCTCGTCTGCGCTGCCGGCTTCGTCGCTCCCTCATCAGGCTCTCTCAGCGCCGGCGGAATCGCCGACGGCCCCGCCGCGTCTGGGCAGGCGATGGCGACGCGAGACGAGGCTGAGGCGAGCGAGCGGGCGACCGCCCAGGGCGACGGAAGACCGCTCCGGGTGGCGATCGCCGGCGGCGGCACGGGCGGGCATCTCTTCCCGGGGATCGCCCTCGCCGAGGAGATCCGCCGCCACGGCGGCGAGGTGCTCTTCGTCGGCACGGAGCGGGGCATCGAGCATCGCGTGGTCCCCGAACAGGGCTACGAGCTGGCGACGATCGACGCCCTCGGGATCAAGGGCCGCGGCGTCGGCGGGCTCATCCGCGGGCTCGCGCGCCTTCCCGGCGCCTGGTGGCAGAGCCGGTCGATCCTCAAGCGCTTTCGGCCTGACGTCATCGTCGGCGTCGGCGGCTACGCTTCGGGTCCGCTCATCGCCACCGGCGTGATGATGGGGATCCCCGGCGGGATCATGGAGCAGAACAGCATCCCCGGGATCACCAACCGGATCCTCGGTCGCCTGGTGAAGCGGGTCTTCTGCACCTTCGAGGATCCGCAGGGGTTCTTCCCGGCGCACAAGCGGGTGCTCACCGGCAATCCGATCCGGCGCCAGCTCCTCGCCAGCCTCCAGGGCGCGGCGGAGGAGGACGGGGCGAGGCCGCCGCGGCTCTTCGTCTTCGGCGGCTCGCAGGGGGCGCGGGCGATCAACCGGACCTTCCTCGCAGCGCTGCCGGAGCTCCTCGTCGCGCTGCCGGAGCTCGAGATCTGGCACCAGACCGGCAAGGCCGACTTTGACGAGGTGAGCGCTGGCTATGCGGCGCTCGGCCTCGGCGAGCCGCGGGTCCGGGTGCAGGCGTTCATCAAGGGGATGGCCGAGCCCTATCGCTGGTCCGATCTCGTCCTGTGCCGGGCCGGGGCGACCTCGCTGTCGGAGCTGGCCGCGGTCGGTCGACCGGCGGTGCTCATCCCCTTCCCCCACGCCACCGACAATCACCAGGAGCACAACGCCCGCTCCCTGGTCGACGGCGGCGCGGCGACCCTGCTGCGCGAGTCGGAGTGGAGCCCCGAGCTCCTGAGCGCCCACCTCCAGGAGCTGCTCGGCGATCGCGATCGCCTCCTGAAGATGAGCCGATCCATGATCGCCGCCGCGCGCCCCGACGCAGCGGGGCACATCTACAGCGAGCTCGTCGCGCTGGTCGGCGACCGTCGTCGCTAGGCCGAGCTCGCGCGAGCGGGGAGGTCCATGCCCTCGTCCAGAGGCCAGCGCGAGCGCTCGTCCGCTCGTCCGCTCGTCCGCTCGTCCGCTCGTCCGCTCATCCGCTCGTGGACCGGTCGGCGCGTCGTCGTCTCTCGCGGAGACCATCGCATGTCCAAGAGACCATATTGGTCAGCCTGAGCTGGAGCGAGCGGAGATCCGCGCGGAGGCGCTCTTCGCCGCAGGATCGCGGATAGACGCCTGGCCTGGCGCCGACGTAGGCTGGGCTACGGCATGGAGATCCGCTCCGCAATCGCGCCCCGGCCGGGTCGCCTGACGGTCGTCGCCAAGGGGCAGGCGAAGGGGACGAGCGGCGGCAGTGATGGGGGAGGCGCTCCCTCGTCCGCGTCGCACGACGACATCGTCCCGCGCTTCCTCGGCTATCTCCTGGAGGTCCGGGCCCTCGCGCAGGCGATCAAGGAGTCGATCGATCGCCTGCGGCAGGCGGCGAGCCTCAGCGATCCTGGCGCCCGCGAGCGCGAGCTGAGCTTGGCCCTGGCGGAGCGGGCCGCGATCGCGATCCGGACCCGCGAGCGGATGAGCAAGCGCCTCGCCCTCCTCTGCGGCTGGATGCAGGAGCACGGCGTTCTCCACCAGTGGTGCGCCGACCAGGTGATCAACATCGAGATCGCGTGGGAGCGGGTCGAGTTCCACCTCGACCGTCTCCGGGCCGCGGTCGAGGGCGGGAAGGGGGGCGACTCCGTCGTCCTCACGGCGACGGACGAGATCGAGGTCTATCTCCAGCGGATGATCTTCCTTATCGGCGTCCTGACCATCCCTGGACGGGTCAACGAGCACCTGGGTCAGCTCCGGATCGGCCAGGCGCTCGACTTCCACCGCGACTTCGCCGACGAGCTGCCGGCGCGGGAGGATCGGCGGCGGCTCCTGGAGATGATGCGCTCGCACCCGGCGGAGATCGACGGGGTCGTCGACGTCGAGCGCGGCGTGATCCACAAGACGGCGACCAGCCGACGCCGCCAGGTCTTCTCGATCGTCCTCCAGCTCCTCACGTGGACCGTGCTCGGGGCTGGCCTCGCCGCGCTCGCCCACCTCGGGGTCTGGAGCGAGCTCGGGCAGGGGGCGATCCTCCTCGAGCGCTACCTCTTCGTCACCCTGGGGTCGGTGCTCCACCTGGCGCTCGCGACCCTCAAGCAGCGCCGGGCCAGCCGCGGCGGGGAGGTCCACGCGCTCGACGATCTGCTCCTCTTCGTCCACGTCCGCGAGGTCGCGATCGCGTGGACGATCTTCGCCGTCAGCGTCGGCACGGTCGGGCTCTCCTTCGTCAGCCCGGAGGCGAGCCCCGAGGCGGCGCTGATCGTCGGCTTTAGCCTCGACTCCTTCGTCGACATCTTCCTGATGCGGCTCGACGGGGCGGCAGGGCTCAGCGGCGGCGGGATCGCTGGGCCGTAGCCGGGGGGCGGAGAGTCCGGGATCGCGAGCACGGCGGCGGAGATCTGTCGCGAGGACGGGCGCATCTCCGCGCGCGCTCGACGACCGATCGAGGACGCCGCGGGCCACTAGTCGTGGAGGCTGCGGGCGCTCGGCTTGACCTCGACACCCTCCGCACGTTTGCGGAGGTCACCGAGGATCTGCTGCGTGGTCGCGGCCCCGAGGAGCGTGCGGAGCATCGGCCGCAGTCCGGCGCAGACCTTCTCGATGTCGGTCCGGCGCAGCTGCTCGGGCTTCTTCCCCTGACGCTTGGCGACCAGCTCGATCGCCTTGCGGGCGGTCAGCTTGCCTAGCGTCGGCTCGAGAAACTCGATCACGGTCTTATGGAATTCGACCATAGAAGCCCGCGGCTCGCCGCGTGTTGGGCCAAAAAGCGACCTGAACGCGGCTCTTCGCCCTGCTCAGTGCAGGCCAGAGTACCTGTCCGCCCGAGACCGGTCAAAGGGTATGCGCGGGGGCCGCTGACCACGAGGGGCCCTGGCTGCGGGTGCAGAGGTCCCCCCGCAGTGCGCAAACTCTGGTGCCCCAGCCCGTCGCTGTCGTCCCCCTCGCCGGGGAATGCACTACCTTATCGGCGCCCTCGCGAAAGGCCGCTGATGTCCGATACGACCGAGTTTCTCGCCTCGCTCGCCCCGACTGACACCTTTGTGCGCCGCCACCTCGGCCCCCGTGATCATGAGATCGCGGAGATGCTCGGGACGCTCGATCTCGAGTCCCTGGAGGCGCTGATCGACGCGACCGTCCCGGCTGCGATCCGAGTCGCGGAGCCGCTCGTGCTCGCCGACGATCTCGCGCCTGAGCGCGAGCCGGGGGAGGGTGAGGCCCTCGCCGCGCTGCGGGGGATCATGGGTCGAAATCGCCTCCTGCGATCGCTTATCGGCCTCGGCTACTACGGCAGCGTGACGCCGCCGGTGATCCAGCGAAACGTGCTCGAGAATCCCGGCTGGTACACCCAGTACACCCCCTATCAGGCAGAGATCTCGCAGGGGCGGCTGGAGGCGCTGCTGGTCTTCCAGACGATGATCGCGGACTTCACCGGGCTGCCCCTGACGGGCGCTTCGCTGCTCGACGAGTCGACCGCCGCCGCCGAGGCGATGGGCATGTGCGTCGAGCTCAGCCGCGGCAAGAAGCGGGTCTTCGTCGTCGACGGGGAGGTCTTCCCCCAGACCCGCGCCGTGATCGAGAGCCGGGCCGAGGCGGTCGGGGTGGAGATCCGGGTCGTCGATCCAGAGACCGTCGACTTCCAGGCCGGTGACATCGCCGGGATCCTGGTCCAGTACCCCGACGCGAGCGGGGCGGTCCGCGACTACCGGAGCCTCTGCGAGCGCGCCCACGCCGGCGGGGCTCTGGTCGTCATGGCCGCAGACCTCCTCGCGCTCGCGCTCCTGCGATCGCCCGGCGAGCTCGGGGCGGACATCGCCGTCGGCAGCGCCCAGCGCTTCGGCGTGCCGATGGGCTACGGGGGGCCGCACGCGGGCTTCATCGCCGCGCGCGAGGCCTTCAAGCGGGCCCTCCCCGGCCGCATCATCGGCGTCAGCCACGACGTGAACGGGCGCCAAGCCTATCGCATGGCCCTTCAGACACGTGAGCAGCACATCCGCCGCGAGCGGGCGACGAGCAACATCTGCACCGCGCAGGTGCTCCTCGCGATCATGGCGGCGATGTACGGCGTCTATCACGGGCCGGCGGGGCTGCGGCGGATCGCCGCGCGGGTCCACGGCATGACCGCGCTCCTCGCGAGCGGCCTCCGGTCGCTGGGCTATGGCCTCGGCGATCGACCCTTCTTCGACACCCTGACGGTCGCGGTCCCCGGCGGCGACGCGGCGGCGGTGCACGAAGCGGCGAGGGCCGCGGGCTACAACCTGCGGGAGCAGGACGGCGGCTCCTTCGGCGTCTCGCTCGACGAGGTGTCGACCCTCGCGGAGGTCCGCTCGCTCCTCGCGCTCTTCGCCGAGATCGTCGGCAAGCCCGCGCCCACGCTCGAGGTGCTCGCGGAGGAGGCGGCGAAGACCGGCGTCGGCGAGCTCGCCCGCGAGGGAGAGCTGCTCACCCACCCGACCTTCCGCGCCCACCACGGCGAGCACGCGATGCTCCGCTACCTCAGGCGCCTCGAGGGTCGCGACCTCTCGCTGACGACGTCGATGATCCCGCTGGGCTCCTGCACCATGAAGCTCAACGCGACCTCGGAGATGTTGCCGCTGAGCTGGGCGGAGGTCGGCGGGCTCCACCCCTTCGTCCCCGTCGATCAAGCGGAGGGATACGGCGAGCTCTTCGCCTCGCTGGGCCGCTCGCTCGCCTCGATCACCGGCTTCCACGCCGTCTCGTTGCAGCCGAATTCAGGCGCCCAGGGCGAGTACGCCGGCCTCTTGGTGATCCGGGCCTACCACCGCGAGCGCGGCGAGGGGGAGCGCAAGATCTGTCTCATCCCGACCTCCGCCCACGGCACCAACCCGGCGTCGGCGGTGATGGCCGGGATGAAGGTGGTCACGGTCGCCTGCGACAGCCACGGCAACATCGACATCGCCGACCTGCGGGCGAAGGCGGAGAAGCACAGCGCCAGCCTGGCCGCGCTGATGGTCACCTACCCGTCGACCCACGGGGTCTTCGAGGCGGGGATCCGCGAGGTCTGCGAGATCGTCCACGGCCACGGCGGCCAGGTCTACCTCGACGGCGCCAACATGAACGCCCAGGTCGGGATCTGCCGCCCTGGGGACTACGGCGCTGATGTCTGCCACCTCAACCTGCACAAGACCTTCTGCATCCCCCACGGGGGCGGTGGTCCGGGCATGGGACCTATCGCCGTCGCGGAGCACCTCGCGCCCTTCCTCCCGGGGCATCCGCTGGTCAAGACCGGCGGCGACAAGGCGATAGGCCCGATCGCCGGCGCGCCCTTCGGCTCGCCGAGCATCCTGACGATCTCGTGGATGTACATCGCGATGATGGGCGCCAAGGGGCTGACGCGGGCGACCCAGGTCGCGATCCTCAACGCCAACTACATCGCCCGGCGCCTCGGCGAGGACTTCAAGATCCTCTACCGCGGCGAGAAGGGGATGTGCGCCCACGAGATGATCCTCGACCTTCGCCCCTTCAAGCAGAGCGCCGGGATCGAGGCCGAGGACGTCGCCAAGCGGCTGATGGACTTCGGCTTCCACGCGCCGACGCTCTCCTTCCCGGTCGCGGGGACGCTGATGGTCGAGCCGACCGAGAGCGAGCCGAAGGACGAGCTCGATCGCTTCTGCGAGGCGATGCTGGCGATCCGCGGCGAGATCGCGGCGATCGAGCGCGGCGAGCTCGACCGCGCCGACAACCCGCTGAAGAACGCTCCGCACGGGGCGGCGACGATGTCGGCGGCGGAGTGGAGCCACCCGTACTCGCGCGAGCAGGCCGCCTTCCCGGCGCCGTGGCTGCGCGAGCACAAGTTCTGGCCGGCGGTCGGTCGCCTCGACAACGCCTACGGGGACCGCAACCTCATGTGCACCTGCCCGCCGATCGGCGACTACGAGAGCGCCGCCGAGTAGGGCCGCCTAGGGCCGCCTAGGACCGCCTAGGGCCGCCTAGGACAGGATAGTGCGCGAAGGGCGGCCCGAAGCCAGGGCCGCTCCGCTCTCGGCAGGAGGCGCGGCTCTTCCTCGATCGGGCTGTCGTCGCGGACAGATCCTCGGCCGCGGAGGCCTCGCGGAGCTCACCGGCGAGCGGCGCACGGTGATCGTCGAGGAGGCCTGGCACCAGGGCCGCGGGGTCTACGGGGACGTCGTCGCGGGCGCCCTCATCCGCGAGATGACCGCGAGGGTCCGCGCCGACGCAGATGACGGCGCCGACGCTCCTCAGACGCCGAGGTCGAGCCAGATCCGATCCCGCAGGGGGATCCCGTCGTCGACGATGCCGTCGGGGTAGCCGCGCTCTGGCGAGAAGTAGTCGCGCTCGATCCGGGAGGGGCGAAAGCCGAGGCGGAGGTAGAAGGTGATCGCCCGCAGGTCGCAGGTCGCGGTGGCGACCTCGAGGCGCTCGACACCCTCAGCGCGGAGGAGCTGGAGAATGTGGCCGATCAGGCGTCGACCGTAGCCGCGGCGCTGAGCCGGCTCGGCGACCGCGATCGATCGCAGCTCGGCGCTCGTCCGGTCTGGCCCCGGGAGCAGGAGGGCGAGGGCGAGGGCTTGATGCTCGGGGAGGGCCTCGCCTGCGGGATCGTCGACGACGAAGAGCCTCCCGCGGCCGATGTAGCGGCGGACCTCCGCGGAGGAGTCGTCGGCCAAGAGGAGGAGGCTGAGGAGGGGCGCCCGTGCGCCCGGGGGGACCTCGCGGACCTTCATCGCTCGTGTCAGGGCTAGCGGACGCAGTGGATGAAGAGGGCGGTGATGTTGTCCTTGCCGCCCCCGGCGTTGGCGAGCTCGATCGCCCGCTTGGCCGCATCACCGACCTCCAGGCGGAAGAGATCGATCAGCGTCTGCGCGGAGTCGAGGTACTCGTGGAGGCCGTCGGAGCAGAGGAGGAAGCGATCCCCGCGGAGGACCTCGAAGCTCCGGACGTCGACCTCGACGTACTCTTTTTGGCCGACCGCGCGGGTGATCATGTTCTTCATCCGCGAGGTTCGGGCCTGCTCTTCCGTGATGATCCCGGACTTGAGCTGGAGGGCGACCAAGGTGTGGTCCTCGGTGAGCTGGGAGACCGTGTCGTCGCGGGCGAGGTAGACCCTTGAGTCGCCGACCTGGCCGATGATCCCGACGTCATCGTCGAGCAGGAGCACGGAGGCGGTGGTGCTCATGCCCCGACGATCGGGGTCGAGCTCGCCCATGCCGTGGACCATGTAGCAGGCGTTTTGGATCGCGGAGCGGACCATCGAGAGGAGGCGACCGCGACGCTCGGTCCCGCGCGGGAGCTCCTGCAGCGGCTTGATGTTGGCCTTCACCCACTCCCAGATCAGGTCGGCGGTCTCCTCGCTCGCGATCTCTCCGCGCGCGCGGCCGCCGACGCCATCGCAGACGATGTAGAGGCCAAGGCCCTGGTCGATCCGGAACGCGTCCTCGTTGTGAGAGCGTTTCAGGCCGGTGTCGGTGCGCCCGCGGGCTCGGGTGCGCATACGCATACGAGGGACGGACGATAACACGCGTCCTACGCCGATGAGCGGTCGAGCCGACGATAGAGATGGGAGTGGAGCGCCGCCGGGCGAGAGCCCCGTAGGTCTCTCGAGGCCGCCAAGCGGCGCGGTCGAACCCTCCTGGTCCCGGTTTCGTCCGGGCCGACGAGGGCCGACGAGGGCCGAGGAGGCTCGCGAGGCCGGCGATGGACTGCGGCTAGAGGTCGGCCCCGAGGGCGATGCGGAGGTCCTCGGGGAGCGGGTCGACGACCGCCGTCTCTCCCGGGATCGCAGCGCTGAGATCGAGGCTCCAGGCGTGGAGGAGGAGGCGCGGCGCCGGGGCTCCGCCGTAGCGGCTGTCCCCGCAGAGCGGCCAGCCGATCGCTGCGAGATGACCCCGGGCCTGATGACGTCGCCCGGTGAGCAGCCTGAGGAGCATAAAGCGCTGCTCTCCCGCCTCTGAGAGCACCTGGAGGTGGGTGACGGCGGGCATGCCATCGCCGCGGACGGCGACCTTGCCTCGCTGATCCCCGTGGCCCAGCGCGGCCGAGATCCGCTCGACCGGGAGGACGCCCGGTGCGACTCCACAGCGCCGCAGCTCCTCCTCGAGGATCGCCGGGAGGGCCTCATGACCCTCCGGGCGCGGCGTCGCCAGCCAAGACTCGAGCCCGAGCGGCGGCGCACAGCGGCTGATCGCCGCGTATCGCTTGTCGACCGTAGCCTCGGTGAAGCCCGCGCGGCCGGCCTCCCAGACCTCGCGGCTGCGGGCGAAGGCGACGACGCCGGAGGTCGGCCTGTCGAGCCGGTGGAGCGCGCCCATCTCTCGCGGATCGTCGGCGACCTCGCGGCACTCGGGGAATTGCTCGGCGACAGCGTCGGCGAGGGTCGGCGGCTCGTCGGGGCGGAGCCGGTGGACGGCGATCCCCGGAGGCTTGGCGACGTAGACCACCGCGTCGGTGACCTGGAGGATCGTCAGCGTCGGCGTCGGACCGGTGGGCGCCTCGGTGACGAGGACGAGCTTCTGCCCGAGCTCGACCCGAGCGGAGGGGGCGACCCGGTGACCGTCGATCTCGAGCTTGCCGTCGAGGGCCATGCGCCGGGCCATCCGTCGCGAGAGGCCCGGGAGGTGGCGTCCGAGAACGACGTCAGCGCGCGCGCCGACATCATCCGGGTCGCAGACTTCGTGCGTGAGGTGCTTTGATTCGTTCATCGTCGGGTGCTCGGATCGATGAGGAGAGCCTCGACCTTCGCTCCGCTGCGGAGCTCGCCGACGCCGGGGGGGACGAAGAGGAGGGCGTTGTGGCCGGCGAGGGAGCGGAGGGAGCCGGACCCCTGCTGCTGCAGCGGCGTCGCGAGCTCCCCCTCCGCCACCGCCCGGACGACGTGAAGGCGGCCGCCGGCTCCCCTCGCCGGCGCCGCCAGGCGGAGGCTGGTCCGGGGCCTACGCCAGTCGATCGGCAGGCCGAGCAGGCGACACAGGAGCGGTCGCACCACCAGCTCAAAGGTGACGTAGGTGCTCGCAGGGTTGCCTGGGAGGGCGAACACCCAGGTCCGGCCGAGGCGGCCGAAGGTGAGCGGACGACCAGGGCGGAGGTTCAGCCGGCGAAACTCCGGCTCCAACCCGAGGCTCGAGAGCGCAGCGCCGACGTGGTCGTGATCGCCGACCGAGATCCCGCCCGAGGTGATCAAGACGTCGGCGTTCTCCAGGGCCCGCTCGATCCCGTCGATCGTCCCCTGCCTGTCGTCGCCGAGGGTGATCGGCTCCAAGGGACAGGCGCCGATCTCCGCGACCATGCCCGCGAGCATCATCCCGTTGGTGCTGATGATCTGACCGGCCGCAGGCGTGCTGCCGATCGGCAGGAGCTCGTCGCCGGTGCAGACAAGCGCGACCCGGGGGCGGCGATGGACGGGAACGGTCGGGTGACCGGTGCCCGCGAGGAGGGCGAGGTCGGCGGGGTTGAGCTGGACGCCGGCGCCGAGGAGGAGCTCCCCCTCGGCGACCTCGGAGCCTGCGCGGCGGACAAAGTGTCCGGGCGCGACCGGACCTGTGCGGCCGCAGTCGACGACGATCGCCTCGGCGTCGACCGAGATGATGTCCTCTTGGGCGATCACCGCGTCGGCGCCCGCGGGGAGCAGCGCGCCGGTGGAGATCCGCGCGGCCTGACCGGGGCCCAGCCGGATGGCGCTAGGGTGGCCCGCGGCGCTCTCCGAGCCCCGTAGGAGGCGCGGGGTTCCGCCTCCGTCCAGGTCGGCTGCGGAGACGGCCCAACCATCCATCGTCCCGGTGTCGGCGAGCGGGAGCTGCCAGCGAGCGCGCAGGGGGGACGCCAAGACAGCGCCCCGGGCCCCTTTGACGGCGACGTCGACAGGATCGAGGGGCGCCGCGTGGGCGAGCACGCGGGCGAGCGCCTGGTCGAGCTCGAGCGGCTGCATCGACCTTCATCTAGCAGATCCTCGCCGCCTGCGGGGGACGCTGAGCCTACGAGCCCTTCCCGCCGGGGACGCGGGAGGTCGACGGCGTCGAAGGCTTGCGTGCCTTGGCCGGCGATCGCTTGCCCGCGGAGCTCTTCGAGGAGGCCTTGGCCGGTCGGTCGCGCCTCTCCGGCTCGGGGCTGCTCTCGGGCTGCTCGGCGATCTCGCCGGTCTCGATCGCGGCCGCGGCGTCCACGGTCGAGGTCGGCTTGGGCTCCGGCGGCCGGATCGTCCCCTTGGTCTTGCCCTTGGCGACGTAGACGACGAAGACCTCGCCGCGCTTCGGCGTATGTTGGCGCGGGACCCCGTTGATCCGGGCGATGTCGCCGTCGGTCAGGCCGAAGCGCTTGCCTATCTTCTTCATCGTGTCGCCGCTGCGCGCCTTGTAGCCGCGGCGGATGAGGCCCCGCCGGGCCAGGCTCGCGTCGATGTGCGGGCCAGAGCCGCGGATGACATGGTCGACCTCGTCCGGGGCGTAGACCACGACCCCCTTGGCGTCGGCTTGGAAGCTCGCGTCGACGATCACCTGGAGGATCTGCCCCGGCTGGATCCTCGCCTGCGGGTCGAGATCGTTCCAGGCGACGAGCGACTCCCAGGGGACGCCAAAGGCCTCGGCGAGGCCGCGCGGGGTGGTCGAGCGGGTGGCGGCGAAGAAGAGCAAGCGCTCCCCCGGGGCGACGACCACCGCAGGGACCGCGGCCAGCGGTCGCTCGCCCCGATCCTTGGCTGTGAGCTCCGTGCTCTTCGCTCGGCTCGGCACCACCAAGACGACGTCGCGCTCGAGCTCGGCGTTGTCCTTGATCCCGTTGAGGCGGCGGAGCTGGGCCTCCTTGATCCCGGAGCGAGCGGCGATCGCAGCGGTCGTCTCGCCGTAGCGGACCGTCGTCGTCGTCAGGGTCCCAGCCTCGCTCTGGAGGCGGCCTTGGCTGCGCTGGAGGAGGGTCTTCTTGGCCACGGGGACCCGCACGGGGTGCTCTCCCTCGGGCGGGACCCGGCCGCGGACGTAGCGGGCGTTGAGCTCGGCGATCAGGGCAGGGTCCTCGTCGATGAGCTTGGCGACGGCGTCGAGGCTGGTCTTCGCCGGGACCATGACGTCGCCCCACTCGACCGCCGGCAGGGCCTCGAGGTCGCCGTGGTCGACGGCGAAGGCCCGGCGGTTGCGACCGATCACCGCCGCGGCGATGATCTTGGGGATGTAGTGGGTCGTCGCCTCGGGGAGCCCGCTCTCGATCTCGCAGAGGGCCCAGAAATTATTGCTGTTGTAGCGACCGACGCTCTTGAGAACGAGGCCGTAGCCGGCGTTGTAGGCCGCGAGCGCCATCTCCCAGGAGCCGAAGCGGGCGCGGAGATCCTTGAGGTAGGCGGCGGCGGCGTAGGTCGATCGTTCGACGTCGAGGCGCTCGTCGATCCAAAACGAGCGCTCGAGCCCGTAGACCCGACCGGTCCCCTCCATGAACTGCCACATGCCCGCAGCGCCGACCTGCGAGCGTCGGCCGGGGTTGAAACCGCTCTCCGCCATCGCCACGAAGACCAGGTCTTCGGGGGCCCCGACCTCGCTCAGGATCTGGCGCAGACGGGGCTCATAGCGGCCCATTCGGCGGACCCAGCCCCGGATCAGGCGCTGCCCCTTGGGCTCATCCCTGAAGTAGCGCAGGTACTCGATCGTCGCCTCGCTCCAACGCACGGGCAGCTCGGGGAGGGCGAGCTCGGCGAGCCAGGGCTCCGGGGGCGGGCGGTGGAGCGCCGTCGTCGGCGGCAGCTCCCTCCGCTCGAAGTCGACGAGATCCGCACGCTCTGCGGCCTCGGGGTCCGCGGGCGCGGGCACGTAGGCCTCATGGATCGTCGAGCCCTCGGGGCGATCGCCTCGGACCTGGGAACGGCCCGAGAAGGGGATTTGGAGCGGCCCTACGTTGTCGATGGGACCGCCTGCGGCGGCTGGCGAGGCCGCCGTGACGGCGCTGGCAGGCCTGCTGGGGAGGGCGCAGAGGAGGAGCGCGCCGAGGAGCGCCACGGAGGGCCGAAGGCGTGGGCTGCGCCTTGCGACGGCGGACACTCGCATGCGGCCACGCTAGCAAAGAGGCAGCAAAGGGACTACCTTTCGACCATGCTTGTGGCCATCGCAATCGGCGGTTGGGAGATCCTGATCATCATCGCCATCGTGCTCCTGGTCTTCGGTCCCTCGAAGCTGCCACAGCTCGGCGAGAGCGTAGGCAAGATGTTCCGAGGCTTCCGCAAGGAGATGAAGGCGCTCGAGGACGACAAGGCGGCGGAGCGCGAGGCCAACGCAGAGCCCGAGATCGACGTGACCCCGACCAACGCGGATCGCTAGCAGAGCACGAGCTGCCCCTCGGGGCAGGTACAAGAAGAGGCCATCACCCGGGCGGGCGATGGCCTCTCTGCTTGGTCGCCCGCGGATCGCCCGCGCGTGCTCGTCGGGGAGGTTCTGCGTCCGGTCGTCGTGGTCCAGGCCAAATTGACAGCGCCCAGGGGGCTGAGCTCCCTGGGCGCGCGGTCTCGGCGTTGCCGAGAGTGACCTTACTTGCTCGGCTGGAGGAGCTGAGCCGGGTTGAGCTGGCCGGTCGTCGCGTAGGTGACGACGAAGATGAGGATGACCAGGACGATGAGGATGATCCAGAAGGGACCGCTGCCCTTGCCCTCTTCCTCGGCCGGCGTCGCCGCGACCTTCTCGGGCTCGGCGTCCTTGACCGGCGCCTTCTCGGGCTCGGGCTCGGGCTCGGGCGCCTTGACCTCAGGCTCAGGCTCGGGCGCCTTGACCTCGGGCTCGGGCTCAGCTGCCTTGACCTCAGGCTCGGGCTCAGCTGCCTTGACCTCAGGCTCGGGCGTCTTGACCTCAGGCTCGGGCTCAGCTGCCTTGACCTCAGGCTCGGGCTCAGGCGCCTTGACCTCGGGCTCGGGGGTCTTCGGCGCTTCGGCTTGGACCTCGGGCTCGGGCTCGGGCTTGTCGTGCTCGGTCACCGCGGCTGCGAGTGAACCTGGCGTATCGGACAGGCCGAGGCCGCTGACAAGTCCTCCGGACTTGGGGCGGGTCTTCGGCTGCGGGATCGGGGCCGGCCGCGACGCAGCGGTCTGCGTGGTCTGGGCGGTGGCCGGCGGGGTCGTCCGCGCGGGCTTGGCGACAGGCTTGGGCGGCGGCGCGGGCAGCTCGTGCTTGGTGACGCTGTGGCCGTCAGCCAAGGCGGAGTTGTAGTCGGCCTCGCTGCGGAACCCATCCGCGAGAAGCATTCCCGGCTCACGCAGCGACGGATCGTTGGCTGCCTCGAAGTCGAGGATCACCCGGTAGTCACAGTGTGCGCACTGCACCTGGACGAGAGGCGCGACCTGGTCGTCGGGGAGCTGGTAGGGCTTGGTGCAGTTGGGACAGGCGATGATCATTAGAAGTCCAGGCCCAGAGAGAAGGTGTACTGCTGCTGGAGACCAGAGGAGTCTTGGATCGCGACGCCGTTGAGATCACCAGCACGGCCACCACCGGGGGTGAACATGGCTTCGATGCCGAACCGAAGGACGCTGAAGATGACGCGGGCGCCGAGGAAGGGGCGATGCCGAAGGATCGCTCCGGCGTCACGGAAGATGAACTCGTTCGGGCCGCTCGATCCTTCGAGGTACTCGTCGGTGCCCGGCGTGATGTCGAGAACGTGGGAGCGGGCGAGGATGAAGAGCGCCTGGTAGCCAGCGTAGGGCGTGATGTTGAAGGTCTTGCCGACGCCGAACACATGCGAGATCGAGATGTCGGCCGACGCGGTCGTCATGTTCATGTCCTTCGCGCCGACGAGGCGAGAGAACATTCCGCGGAGGGCGATCGACGGGATCGGCAGGTGATGGAAGCCCTCGTGGAGGGCGACCTTGCCGTAGCCGCTGACGGTCCACATCCGGCTGTCGAAGAGGTGCGTCGCGCCGGCGCCGACCTCGATGCCCGGCCAGAGACCCTTGCGCCCCATGACCTGCATCGTGCTGGCGGTCTTGCTCAGATCCTTGCCGGTCGCGTCCTTCCAGAACTGTGAGTCGTTGCTCAGCGTGTTCAGGGTTAAGCTGCCGGAGATGGCGAACGCGCTGAGGCCCAGCGAGTCGGCGGAGTCCACCGGCTTGGGGGCCATCAGAACGCCGAGCTCCGACGCGACTGACCGGAACGCTGCGTCATCGCCGACGGGGACACCGCCATTGATCGACCCGAGACGTGAGAGGTTCAGGTCGTAGGTGCCCGCCATCGCTTCTTGCGACGTCAGGGCTGCAGCCACTAGGGCAAACGAGAAGATGAACCGTCTGGGCATGCAAAGCTCCGAAGATCAGCGGTCGGCGGAGCGTAGCTTGCGCCAGACTTGCATGTCAAGGTTCGCGCTCTGGGCAGGAAGTGGCGAAGAGAGGTGCCTACAGGCGCACAAAAGCCCTTTTTTGTCGGACCTAGGGGGGCACTCCGCCGCACGCATCGCCCGTGGGAGGGCAGGGCGCTCCCCTGAGGCGGTGCTCCGCCCCCCTCGAGGCGCCCTCTCGCCTCACCTCTTTATACCTTCACGGTGCGTCGGCGCGCAGCTTTGGCAGCGGCGACGAGATCACTGCGAGAGGCGATCGCACCCCCGTGCGGGGGATCGTCCGCGTTGACCGTGCCCGGGGGCGCTGTTAACCTCCGCCGGCCCTCTCCGCCGATGTCGATCCCTGCAGAGCAGTCGTCGCAGCCCCGATCGAGCGGTGAGCGTTTCCACGGCGTTCTGCTCCTCCTGTGGATTCTGAGCGGTGCGACGGTGCTCTACGCCGTCGACGATCCGACAGCCCAGGAGCTCGCGATCATCGGGCCCATCGCCCTCGGGATCCTCCTCGTCCGATGGCTGTGGATCGGCGTTCTCGGCTACGAGCGCCTCGTCGGCCTGCGGATCATCCGCCGCGGGGCGATCCCCCGCTGGACCCGCCTCGCGTTCGTCGCCTGCGCGCTCGTGGTCGTCGGCGGCCTCACGCTGCTCAACTTCGGCGTTCAGAGCCTGGCCCTGGTGATCGCCGTCGCCCTGGCGGCGTTCTTCGGGGTTCTCCTGACGCTGGTCCAGTACGCGTCGATCTTCGGGACGACGAGCATCATCGGCGTGGTCCTCGGGGTCGCGGCGCTGATCGTCGTCCAGTCGGTGGCGACCGGCTTCCAGCACGAGTTTGAGCGCCGGGTGCTCGGCGTCTACGCCCACATCAACGTCACCCGCACCTTCGGGATGGGCGAGTACCGGCGCTTTGAGAGCTATCTGCGCGAGCTGCCGGGGGTCCAGGGGGCGAGCCCCTTCGTCTACTACGCGATGATGCTCGCGCCCTACGATCCGACCGGCGCGCGGACCGACGAGCTCCGCCTGGCGAGCGTGCTCGTTAAGGGGATCGAGCCCGAGACCGCGAAGGAGGTGATCGACCTCCAGGCCCACCTCGAGCGCGGAAGCGGCCGGGCGATCCCCCTCGACGTGCTGACCTCCGACTTCGAGCTCCTGCCGGTGGCGACCGTCGAGGACGAGCTCCTGCCGGAGGTGATCGCGACGATCCCCGATCCCCGCGGGGAGGGCTGGTACGACGCGGCGATGGACCGCTACGAGGCGCTCCCGGCCCACAAAAAGCGGATGACGGCGGCCCGGGACGTCGACGACGACGTCTGGCCCGAGTTCGACATGGAGGGGGACACCCGCGACGACGCGTCGACGCTGCCGAGCGTCTTCATCGGCGCGACCCTTGCCCGTGACTTGGGTCTCGAAGAGGGGGCGACCGTGATGGTGGTCGATCCCGGCTCGAGCTTCGACCACGCCGAGGAGCCCCTCTTTCAGTACTACCGGGTCGCGGGGATCTTCCAGGCTGGCTTCCAGGAGTACGACAGCCGCCTGATCTACGTCCACATCAAGGAGCTGCAGCGCTTCAAGTACCGCGGCAAGGACAAGGTCTCGGGGATCGATCTCCGCCTCGACAACCCCGATCTGGCGCCCGAGGTCGGCGCGGCGATCCGCGAGGTCCTGCCCGGGCGCGAGTACTCGGTGCTCGAGTGGCACCTGCTCAACGAGAAGCTCTTCGAGTCGATCCGCTTCCAGAAGAACATCATCACCGTGATCCTCTCGCTGGTGATCACGGTCGCCACCTTTAACGTGCTCTCCGCGCTGTGGACCATGGTCGTCCGCCGCAACGCCGAGGTGGCGATCCTGATGTCGATGGGGGCGACGGGGACTCAGATCGCCCGGATCTTCCAGGTCACCGGGATGATCATCGGCCTCGCCGGCTCCCTCGCGGGGGTGCTCTTCGGCCTCGTGTTGTGTTGGCTGGTGGAGCTCTACGGCTACACCCTCGATCCTGAGGTCTATTTCATCGAGCAGCTGCCGGTGGAGATCAGCCTCAGCCAGATCGCGTGGATCCTCGGCATGACCCTGGCTATCTGCTTCGTCGCCACTCTGCCGCCCTCGCTCCGCGCTGCGCGCTTGCGGCCGGTCGAGGGGCTGCGCTACGAGTGAGCCGATGAGCCTCCAACGGCCGCGCTTGCCGCTCGTGATCATGATCGCCGGGCGCTTCCTCCTCCGTGAGGAGCCGCCGAGCAAGGTCAGCCTGCAGGTGCTCATCGTCGCCTCGATCGTCGCGATCGCGGCGGTCATCGCCACCCTGACGGGCGCGAGCTCGATGGCTGTCCCCCTGACCGCGGTGGTCGCCTCGCTGGTCGCGGTCGGAATGGTCTGCGTCCGCATCTTGATGCCCGCGGTCGCGGTCGCGGTCTTCGGCATGGCCCTCGGCTGCGCCGCGCTGACGACCGTGCTCGGGGTGACCTCGGGCTTTGAGAACGAGCTGACGCTGCGGATGACGCGGATGAACGGGCACGTGCTCCTGACCAAGTACGGGCTCGGCTTTGTCGAGTACCCGGAGATCGCCGAGACCTGGCGTCGGGATCCGCGGGTGACCTCGGTGTCCCCCTTCGCCTACGCGATGGCGGCGCTGGTGCCGATCCAGGCAGAGGGGGAGAGCGGTCGCAGCGGCGGCGGTCGAGGTCCGGCGATCGTCGCGGTGAAGGGGCTCGATCCCGAGGCCGCGTCGTCGATGGGCGGACTCGTCGAGCTGATGGAGTCGAAGAGCCTGCTGGCGCTCCGCCCCGGAGACACTCGCCACATCCCGGGGATCGCCCTGGGGATCCGCCTCGCCGAGCGCCTCGGCGTTGACATCGGCGATCGTGTGTCGCTGGTCCTGCCGGCGGATCTCGACGGCGGCCGCGACATCAGCTCCAGGCCCCCGCGGCACGCGACCTTTGAGGTGCTCGATCGTCTCGACACCGGCGTCACCGAGCTCGACACCGGCTTGGCGATGGTCCACCTCAGCGCCGGTCAGGCGCTCTTCTTCGCCAAGGCCCGGGTCACCGGGGTCGAGCTCGAGCTGGTGGATCCTGATCTCGCGCCGGCGGTCGCGACCGAGCTCGAGGCCAGCCTTCCGCCGGCGTTTCGCGCGGTGAGCTGGCAGCAGCAGAGCGCGTCGACCCTCGCCGGACTTCGCCAGATCCGCGGCGCGGTCTCGCTGGTCATCGGTCTCCTGGAGGTCGTCGCGGCCTCGGCCCTGGTCGCGAGCCTCCTCCTGCTGATCCGACGCAAGCAGCCGGCGATCGCCGTGCTGATGTCGATCGGCTCCTCGGCTCGCCTGGTCTTTTGGATCTTCGAGGCGATAGGCGGGCTCGCCGGGGTGGTCGGGGCGATCGTCGGCGTCGGCCTCGGCGCGGGCTATGCCGGGCTCATCGCGGCCTTTCGCTACCCCCTGCAGGGCGACGTCTACCCGATCGACCACCTGCCGGTGATGCTCGGCCTTTGGGATCTGATGGGCCCTGCGATCGCCGCTGTGGCGATCTGCGCCCTCGTCAGCGGTCCCGTCGCGCTCGTCGCCGCGAAGGTGCCGGTGCTCCGCGGCCTCGGTCGCGGCTAGCAGCTCCTGCGCTCGCGCGTTCCCCCGTCGCTCCGCTCCTCTGGTTTTCCAGCAGAGCGAGAACCCGGCGGCGCGGCGAGGGGCGGTGTTGTCCTGTCGACGTCGAGCGCGGGGCTCGGGGAGGGCTCGGGGAGCGGGAGGGCGAGCGCCTGGAGCATCGTCACGGCGGAGAACGGCGAGAGGTCATGCCGGATCGCGGCGTGACCTCTGGTCGGCGGCTAGTGCTTGTCGCAGGCAGCCTTCGCCTCTGGGGCGGGTTGGTTCTCCTCTGCGAGCATCACCGCGGTGGGCGGAGAACCATCGGGCAGCGGACCGCTGCCGCGCTTCTTTCAGCCGTCGGCGGCGGCGGGGCCCAGCTCCATCATCTTCTTGCGGGCGACGGTCTCGGAGTACTCCGAGCAGCAGTCCATGCGGATGTAGGTCGACCACTGATCGAGGGCGTGCTTGTTGTCATCCTTGGCCTCGTAGACCAGGGCGGCGCCGGCATAGGCCATCTTGTCGTCGGGGTTCTCGGTCTGCGCCTTCATGTAGGTCGTCAGCGCCTCGTCGAGCTTGCCCTGCTCGCGCAGGGCATCGCCCAGCTCGGAGAGGACGAAGCGGGCCTTGATGTCGACCTCGGCGACCTTGCGGAGGACGACCTCGGCCTCTGCGAACTTCTTGGCCTCGTTCAGGTTCTCGCCCTGCTTGAGGCCGTAGTCGCCGTTGTCACCGTCGAGCTCAAAGGCCTTGCCGTAGGCCGCTGCGGCCTCGGCGTAGGCCTTCTTCGAGACGAGGACGGCGCCGAGCGCTGCGTGGTAGTCGGCGACGTCCGCCTTGGCGGCGATGGACTTCTCCAGGAGCTTCTGCGCCTGGTCGTTGTCCGACTTCTCGTAGGCGACGCGACCCATGCCGTAGAGCGCCTCGGGGTTGTCGGGCTGGTGCTCGAGGACGTTCTGGTAGAGGAGCTTCGCGTCTTCGACCTTGCCATCGCGCAGGCGAACGCGGGCCTTGTCGAGGTCGCGGTCGAGCTTGGCGGCGAGCTCGGCCGGGTCGACCTCGGGCTTGCTTTGACATGCGCTCGCGGTGCTCGCGAGCAGGATCGCCAGGAGGAAGGGACGTAGAGCCACACGATCCGTTATCACGGGCGGCGCGAGATTTCCACGGGCCTGCGGGTCCTCGCTGAGAGGCGGAGAAGCTCGGGTCTGCGCGCCGCTGGCAGCCCGCGGCGAAGGCCCCTGCGCTCTCGCGCCGCGACCGTCGGCTCCTCGCGGCTCCGAAAAACGCAGCTGTACGGGGTCGTAGCGCGGGTTTTGGCGGAGCCGCGAGGGACGGCGGGGCGACGGAGCGCGCGCGGGACCTTCGCCGCGGGCCGCGAGGGCGCTGGCGCCGGTCCGCTTCGGGTTTGCCGGCCTCGGGCCCAGCCGGGCCTCGGGCAGGGGGTGGCAGGGTCGCCGCGCCCTCGCACGGTGCCCCGCTCAGTCGTGAACCTGATAGGATTGCGCCCGGTGAACGCGCCAGGCTCCGGAGGTCCGAGACAAGGCGGACCGCGGGCGATGGCGAGCCGCTCCGGCGAGGATGGGGGCGGGATCTCGTCGTTGCTCAAGCGCTCCTTCAAGGAGGTAGTCGCCCGTTGGGCGGTGCGCCACGGCGCGCCGCGGCCGAGCGGCCTGCGGGCGCAGGACGAGGCGATGCACCCCTGGGACGGTCGGCGCCACTTTGCCGAGGACTACACGTTCGTCGTCGCGCAGAGCGATCTCGCCGCGGTGGTCCGCCTCGAGTGGATGCCGACGCGGGGTAGCCATCGTCTCTGGGTGATGGTCCTCGAAGACGGCGCGGTATACGCGCTCCCCGGGAGCGGCCAGGAGATCATCCGCGGGGGCGAGGGCGGCCAGTGGCGCGTCGGCGGCGTCGAGCTCGACTGTGTAGACCCCTTCCAGCGCTGGAAGGTCGGCTTCCGCGGCAAGCTCGATCGGCGCAGCGCCGACGGGCGGACGCAGGTGGTGGTCAACGCCGCCGGTGAAGAGACGGTAGACAGGGTCGAGGCGAGGGTCGACCTGACCTTCCTCGCCGAGCACGGGCCCTTTGTCCCCGGTAGCGACGACGATCCCGAGCTCCTCTCCCGGCGCCTCGGCGACGCGGTCTGGGACGCGGGGCTCCTCCGCGGCCTCCGGGGGCGACAGATGCGGAGCTACGTCCAGGTCGGCGAGCTCGCCGGGACGATCGTCCTCGGCGACAGGATCCTGGCGATCGACGGGGCGGCGCTGCGTCATCACGGCTGGGGCGTGCGCGACTGGGGGGCGAGCGATCGCGCGATCCAGTGCTTCATCGCCCGCAGCGGAGCGCCGCAGCTCTGGGTCCACCGCGCGGAGTTTCCCGGCCTGACCTTGGAGGGCGGCTTCGCCGTCGGCCCGGGAGGGCTCGCGCCGATCAAGGATCTCGGGGTGACGGTCGAGCGCCGGCCCGGGCGGGCTCCCCGGCGGATCGGCGTCGACGTCGAGGTCGAGGAGGGCGGCCGCACCCAGGAGATCGAGGTCGACAGCAAGATGCTCTCTCAGCTCTCGCTCGAGATGGACGGGCGGGGTCAGCTCGACATCGCCTTCCTCCGCTCGGCGGACGGGGCGACGGGCGTCTGGGTCGGCCAACGGCGACTGCTGCCGCGGCCCTAGCGGCCGGTGACGCGGGTGCTCGGCCAGAGGTGAGGTCCCCGCTCGCGAGCGGAGTGGACACTGTGTGTGGATCGCGTAGGTTCCGAGGCGATGCCTACCGACGCCCCGCCGACCCTCGGTCTCCGTCACCTCGCGCTCTTCATCCCGGACTCGCTCTTCGACCGGGCGCGCCGCTTCTACACCGAGGGCATGGCGATGGCGGTCGACTGGCAGCCTGACCCGGACAACATCTACCTGAGCTCCGGCGGGGACAACGTGGCGCTCCATCGCGCGGCGCCAGAGCGGACGATCGATCTCTCGACCTCGCCGCTCGACCACCTCGGCTTCTGCGTCGCCTCGGCGGCGGACGTCGAGGCTTGGCATGCGCGGCTCAGCGCCGGCGCCGAGACGTGGGGCCTTCGCGACGTCGGCGCGACCAAGCGGCATCGCGACGACTCGACCTCGTTCTACTTCCGCGATCCCGCGGGGCACCTGGTGCAGATCATCCACATCCCGAGCCTGCGTCCCTGAGCCAGGACGCGGCGCCGCGGGGCCTGCAGGTGCGTCGCCGCAGGACCCGACAGCGTCATCAGGGCCCAGACGCAGGTTCACCGCAGCCGCGGGGCGGTTGCGGTGAGCTGCCCGGAGGCAGGGCCGGCGATGACGAGCTAGGTGGCGAGCTCGGAGGTGCACTCGTCGTCGACACACTTGACGACGATCTTGATCGAGACGCCGAAGCCCGGCGGCTGATCGAGGATGACCGTCGTGACATTGCCGACGGTGCTGCCCTGGCTGTCCTGGGGGGTGATGTCGATCTGAGCGACCCGGTCCCCCGCGAGCTTGCGGTCGGGGTCAGCGACGACGTGGAAGGGGGACTCGGCCTGCTCCGCGTCGCAGTCGATCGGATCCGCGTCCAGGAGCGTGTTGAAGCCGTCCATGTCGTAGGCGGAGATCTGGAACTGCTTGGTCTCGACGCCGCTGCACTGGACCTGGGCCCCGCCCTTGGTCAGCTCCCAGCGGACCAGGATCCGCGCGGGGGTCGGGGTCAGACGGACCTCCTCGGTGGTGACGTCCTGGCCTGCGAGGGCCTCGACCTTCTTCAGGCTGTCGGGGCCCTGGTTGTCCCAGGTGGTCAGCCCGTCGGAGGAGACGCCGCGGGCGGCGACCTCGTAGTTGCTCGCGGCGATCCCGGTGAAGGTGACCGAACCGTCGGCGCAGGGGGCGGAGCCCTGGTACTCCAGCGGCTCCTCGCCGCCCTCGTCGGAGATCTCGGTCAGGGTCATCTCGACCGTGGCCACGTTCGCGGTCTCGCAGGTCACGGAGGAGGCGCCGATGGCGAAGGGGATCTCGACGTTGCCCGGATCTTGGGTGCAGCCGGCGAGGGCCAGGGCGGTGAGCAGGGGAAGACAAGCCGTGGAGAGGAGAGTGCGTCGCATCGAAGGGACTCCAAGTGAGGACAAGGTGGGCGCTGGCGTGGAATGGTGGTCGCCCGGCGCAGAGAGACGGAGGCCGAGGCGTGGTGCTTCACCTCCATCAGAGAGATAGCCGACCGACGGCGAGGGGGGCAAATCTCCCTCGAATTAGGCCACCTCTCGGGGTGTGAGGGCGCGGAGCAGGCGTGAACGCGCGGGTGATCCGGGTCACGGGCGCTGGGGAGGCCGTGGTGAAGGTCCCGCGTGCTACGACGAAGCGCCGCTGGACCGGGCTGAACTGGACGTTTCGGCGGCGCCGAGAGGGCGAGGAGGGCCGACGAGCGCGCGCGCAGCCTTCGCAACGGCCCCCTAGCAGCCCGTGGCAAAAGTCCCGCGCGCTCTCGCTTGCCCTCGTCGCCCCTCTCGGCCCCGCCGAAACTTGCAGTACAGCCCAGTACAGCGGCGTTTCGTCGAAGCCAAGAGGGCCAACGATCGCGGCGCGACAGCACACGGGACTTTTGCCACGGGCTGCTAGGCGCGCGGGCTGCCTAGCCGGTGGTCGATGTTGCGCCGGTGGTCGAGGTCGAAGACTCGCTTGCGGAGGTCGTCTCCGGCGCTGGGCTGAGGAGCGCACAGGCGTCGGGGCTCGGCGCCGCGGCGACGCAGCCGTTGTTCGTCGCCTCGCAGGGCGAGCAATAGGGGGTCCCGCTGTGGTTGACCGAGCACCAGGCGTCGGCGTCCTCGGCCCTGTGGAGGCAGTGGTCGAGGTTCTCGGCGCGACATCCTGCGCCGAGCAGCGTCGCGAGGATGAGCGTCATCTCGAGGCGACGATGGAGCCTGCAGATCATCGAGCTCCCCTCGCCGCGATCGATCTCGCCGGGCTCGCGAGGCGCTTGCCCGGGCCTCGCCGTCGGGAGTGGCTCGCACGGGCGGCGGTCAGGACCATCAAGAGCCCGGTGGTGGCGAGGCCGATCCCGAGCGCGAGGAGGGTCGTGCCGGGGCGGGCGTAGTCGCGGACATAGGCCGGCTCCTCGGCGATGACCTGGTCGGGGGTCAGGAGCAGCGCGGTGCTGGCGGCGATCAGAGCGACGCCTGTCCCGCCCGTGATGACGCCGACGGTGTTCAAGTTCTCGCAGGCGGGGACCCGCTGACCGCAGCCGAGATAGACCGGATCGGTGTCGAAGGGGGGCTCCTCCGCGGGGCCTTGGACGCCCGATCTGGGGCTGGGGACCGCAGGGCTCGCCGACGCTTCGGTCGCGGGCGTGGTCTGAGCGGAGCTCGTCGTGCCCGAGCTGTCAGCCTGGGCGACGGCCGTCTCGCCCGCGTCGGTCCGGCGGGGGGCGAGCTCTCGCGATCCCTCGGGCGTCAGGTCTCGCCCGACCTCGACGACGGCGGCCCTGTCGTCGATCGTCCGCGCCTGCGGGGCGACAGGCCCGCTTGGCGCGGCCATCAGCGCGAGGCTGAGGAGCTGGTGGACGAGGGGCACAGACTCCTGCGGGTCTACGATGGGTCTGCGACGGGTCTGCGACGGGTCTGCGACGGGTCTGCGACGGGTCTGCGATGGTCTACGACGGGTATGCGACGGGTCTGCGACGGACCTGCGGATCAGCCCGGCGTCGCGCTCAGGCGGGCGACGTCGGCGATCGGTTGGACCATCGCCCGGACCATGCCGCGCATCACCGGCTCGCGCTGGATCACGTCCGCCAGGGGCGGGCTGTACGTGTAGTAGAAGCGGACGAGATCGCGGCCGGTCGGCGAGACCTTGAGGAAGGCGTCGCGGAAGTATCGCAACGCCCCGACCTCCGCGATCCAGGGGGCTCCGTAGGCGGCGGTGGCGAGGAAGCAAAAGCCCTCCACCTGCTGGAACTCCTGGGCCTCGGTCGTGATGTTGGAGGCGCTGAGGACCGACCGGTTGGCGCAGCGGTCCTCGTAGAGGATCCCGAAGTGGTAGGTGTAGTTGCCCCAGAGCTGGTCGATCTCGACGGTCGTCCGCTCGCCGGGGATGGCGATGTCGGCGTTGACGGCGGTCTCAAAGGCGGCGCCGAGGTTCTCCTCGTCGACCGGAAGATCGCCGTTGATGTGGAAGATCCGGATCCGCGAGAGGTCCATGCCGTTGCCGCTGGAGTCGACCGCATCCTCGGGGATGGTGAAGTGCGCCTTGACCCGGTCGAAGGACTCGCCCTCGATGTTGAAGTCGGTGATCGGCGGCAGCTCGCGCTTGGTGCAGGTGCTCCAGCCGGTGTCGCCCGAGTCCGTGCCGTCGGAGTCCGTGCCGTCGGTGCCGTCGGTGCCGTCGGAGTCGGTGCCGTCGGAGTCGGTGCCGTCGGAGTCAGTGCCCGAGCCCGAGCCGCCGGGGACGCCGTGGCTGTAGACGCCGAAGCGGAAGGTCTCGCCGTTGAGCGTGTACTCCTTGAGGCGGTCGGTGCCGCTGCCCTGGGCGCTGCTGATCGTGTTGTCCGGCGGGTGGAGCTCACCGCTGGCGCCGTTCCAGTCGCTGTAGCCGGCGAAGCTGCTGGTGCCGTTGAAGCCCGGCTTGGAGGCGTCGAACGTGACCCTGTAGACGACCGAGGGCTGGCCGAGATACTCGATCCCGTAGCCCGGCAGGCGGCTGTCGACGTAGTGGTCCTTCTTGCGGTCGAAGTCGTAGTTGGCGTTCTCGTCGTGCTCGAGGTTGACCTCGATGTAGGCGGTCAGCGGGCCCTTCTCGGCGATATCCGCGGGGACGTGGATCGTCGTGAACTCGGGGGCGTCGCCGGCCGGCGTCGCCGCGGTGTAGGCGTCGAGCTTGTTGACGCTGGAGAAGTTCTGCGTGTCCGGCGAGTCGTGGATCGCCTCGAACTCGATAAGATCGTTGCGCGGCGGATAGGGCGAGGTCTCGCCGGGGAGGAAGTAGCCCTTGTCCGATTGGAAGACCTGTGGCGAGGGACAGGTCATGGAGTCGACCGAGATCGTCTCGTGCTCGCTCGCCGTCAGCGGGCGGCAGAAGTAGCTCTCGGGCGACGAGGAATTCTCGTGCCAGCCCAGGGACTCTTGGTCGGCGGGGTCGTCGTCGTAGAAGACGACCTTGGGGTACTGGGTCGGCTGGCGATGGGCCCAGATCGGCAGCACCGAGATCCGCGGACCGTAGGGCGCGCGCCAGGAGGAGACGAAGTCCCAACGCCCAGGGCGGTTGCCGATCCCGAGCTTGCCGGTCGCCTGCGTGATGTACACGTGGTCGACGAAGGAGCCGTCGGCGTCCTCGAGCCAGATCGCGATCTGGAGGTTTGGGACCGGTTTGAAGTGGAACTCGACGAGCGCCTCGTCGAGCGCGCGGACGGTGCCCGGGGCGAGGAACATCGCCACGGTGAGCAGGCTCGCCACCGCGCCGGCGGGCCCGCAGAGATTCGACTTAAGAGAGGCCAACACAGCGTCGCAGTATACACTTGCGACCCGCGGCGGTCGGGCCGGGCGAGGGACGCCAGGAGGTACGCAGGGGCAGATGGAACTGCGAGGACGAGATCGGTCGACGATAGGGCCCTCCGGCGACCCTGGTGAGGTGGTTCTCCCGCGGCCGATGGGGTCTCTCCGTGCCTGGTGCGCGGGGCTCGCAGCCTTCGCGGCGGTCACATGCGGTCAGCCGACCAACGATCCGGGGGGCGCTTCGCGGGCTGCTGCAAGCGCGCTAGGTCCGCTCCCGCCCCCGCCTCCGTCCCCCGAAGGGGGGCTCGTGATGCCGGTCCTGGAGGGCGCATGGTCGCCGCCGATGCTCACTGCGGGCGATCCGGAGGCCCTCGCGCAGGTCCTGGCGATCTCCGAGACCTGGCGGCTCGCGCTCGATCCTGGGTTTGCCCGCGGTGTCTCGGGGGAGCGCCTCCGCGACGCGCTCGCCGAGGTCAGCGAGGTGAGCTTCACCCTGCCGGAGGTCGACGCAGGTCTCGATGAGCTGCTCGCGGGCGCGGCGCCGCCCCTCAAGCGGCTCGACCCGATCCCGGGCGGTCGTCCGCGCTACAACGTCGGCGGCCTCCAGGTCGCGCCTGGGTGGTCAGGACCCCATGACGAGTCGACGCTCGTGATCGGCGACGCTGCGCTCGACCGGCGCGAGTGGAGCGCGCTGGAGGCCTTCGCCGTCGGTTCTTGCGCGCCCGTGCTCGAGGGCCTCGCGGCCGGTCAAGAGGACTCGCTCGCGCTCCTGGAGCCCTTCCTCGATCGGGTCGACGCGATCCTCTGGCGCTCGTTCAACGCCGGGCTTCGGCGCTCTCTGCCGGCGTTGAGGGCGGAGCTCGAGCCCTATGAGGAGCTCCGCCCGCGGTCGAGCTTCAGCGATGCGCGGGAGCTCGAGACCTATCTCTGCGGCCGGGGATACCTGCGCTACGTCGACAGCTACCGCGGCTGTGATGAGTCGAAGGAGTCCTGCCCGGGGGCGCCGCGGATCTTCCTCGTCGGCGGCGCGAGGATCGGCCTGCCGGAGCCGGACGTCGGCCTCACCGAGCGGTGCCCGGAGCTCATCGGCCGCGACTACGCGGCCGATGTCCGCGAGCTCGCCGCCAACGCGAGCCGCGACGCTGCGCGCAACGTCAGCCTTGAGTGGTCGGTGCTCGCCGACAGGCTCGGCCTGATCTCCGAGGTACACGCTGCCCTGGAGGACATCTGTGTCCCCCGGCGAAGGCGCTTCAGCGGCGCGGTCATCGACGAGACCCGGCGCCGCCTGGCCGCGCTCGGCGGTCTCCTGGGCTCGCCGGATCACAGCCCCAGAGGGGCGAGGTGGGGCTTTGAGGGCGGCTCCTTCGACGTCGTCGGGATCGGTCGTGTCACCCAGCTCGCGCGCTTCGACGAGGTCAGCCTCAACCGTGAGATCAGGGCCCAAGCCCGGGGCCTGCGCGAGTGGGTCTTCGCCGCCGCGCGCTGTCGTCATCCGAGCGGTGAGCTCCCCCTCGCGGTGCTCGCGGTGCTCGCGGGCAAGGTCTCCTTCCTCGGCTACTTCTACGAGGAAGAGCTGATCTGCGGTGACCTCCCGCCGCTCATGGGGCGGGGCGACGCGGCCGAGGAGTGCGACGTGCTCGGCCTCGACTCGCGGGAGGCCGACAAGGCGGCGGCTCCTGGGGCGACGGCGGAGAGCCGCCGAAGCCGGCGATAGAAGACCTCCTGCGGACTTCTACGATCAGGCAGGCCTGCGTCGTCGGCTCTCGGCCGCCGGTGCCTGTCGCCGCCGCACGTCTTGCGGCGCGACGCGCTGCGTGGCAGGTTGCGCCGATGGCGAGCCCCTACATGAGCGGTCGTGCGACCCTTGACGGCACCTCACGGGCGGTCCGCCGCTTCGGCGCCGTGGCTCGTCGCCTCGGTCGGACGGAGCTGATGGTGACCCCGGTGGGCTTTGGCGGCTACCGGATCCACCCGGAGTCACCGCTCCATCGCCAGGCCTTGGAGGAGGCGATGCGGGCCGGGGTCAACCTCGTCGACACCAGCGCCAACTACACCGAGGGCGGCAGCGAGCGGCTGATCGGCGAGGTGCTGACGACCCTCGTCGCGCAGGAGGTGATCCGGCGCGACGAGATCGTCGTCGTCACCAAGGCGGGCTACCTGCAGGGGGCCGCGCTCGAGGCGGTGCTCGGCGGCAGGGCTCCGCGTCCGCCGGAGGTCGTCGAGTACCAGCCGACCTGTTGGCACTGTCTGCACCCGAGCTTCCTCGCCAGCGAGCTCGAGGAGAGCCGCGCGCGCCTCGGCCTGGCGACGATCGACGTCGTCCTCCTGCACAACCCCGAGTACTACCTGGTCGATCGTCGCAACCGCACGGGCGAGGTCACCGACGAGGATCGGGTGGAGCTGCTGCGCCGGATCGCCGCCGCCTTCGCCTTCTTCGAGGAGGAGGTGAAGCGCGGGACGATCGGCGCCTACGGGGTCTCCTGCAACACCTTCCCAGCGCCGAGCGACGAGCCGACCCAGCTCTCCCTGGAGGGGCTCATCGCCGCCGCTCGGGCGGTCGCGGAGGACCACCACTTCGCGGTCATCCAGACCCCGCTGAACCTCTACGAGACCGGCGCGCTCCAGCCCCGCCAGGTCAGCGGTGAGGGTCTCCGCAGCGTCCTCGACATCGCCGCGGCGGTCGATCTCGGGGTCCTGACCAACCGCCCCCTGACCGCGTTCATCTACGGCGATGAGCCGCGGGTGATCCGCTTGACCGACGTCGAGCATCGCGACGGGGCGCGCTCGCAGGACTCGGACGCGCTGCTGCGCGCGGTCTGCGAGCTCGAGGACCAGTGGCGAGAGGGTCTCGGCAAGGAGCTGGCCGCCAGCAGCGGTGACTCGCGCTTTGTCGACCTCTTCCGCTGGGGTCGCGAGCTGTCGAGCGGGGCGACGACGATCCGCGATCTGGGACATTGGATGCAGCTCCGCAACGGGGTGATCGCGACCCACATGGGGCAGCTCGGCGGGATCCTCCTCGCCTCGCTGGAGGGGGACGCGCTGCTCCGCTTTCGCAGCTTCTGGGACGAGTACGGCGTCAGCCTCGGCGCGGCCCTGGACGGTGTTGAGGACGGCTTTCGCTCCCGCGCTCGCGCGGTCGCCGACATGATCAGCGATCGTCTCGCGCCGTCGCTCCCGGCGGAGGCGTTGGGCCTCGGGCTCAGCCAGCGGGCGGTGCTCACCCTCCTTGGCGCGCCGATCTCCTGCGTGCTCGTCGGCATGCGCAAGCCCGCCTACGTCCACGACATGCGAGACCTGGGGCCCACCATCGAAGGTCTACAGGAGGGCGCGGAGCCCCGCTTGACGATCGATCTAGAGGCGCTGGTCCGGGCCTTCGCCCCCGCCAAGCCGCTGCACTGAGGGGTCTGGCGCGCGCTCCGTGATGATGGCCGGGGCGGGGCCTCCCGCGGGCGCGCAGGGCGGCCTGTGGCCTGCTCTTCCCTCACGGGGGTGGATGGAGCTTCATCGGCCGGAGAGGCGGCGCTTCGGTTAGAGTTCGGCGATGGCAGGTCCAAGCGTCGGTCTTCGTCAGGTCTCCACCGAGGTGCTCAAGAAGCTCTTGGGTCATGTCCACCGCGAGGAGCTGGAGTACCCGCTGGCGCCGATTCCTCTGGCCGCGATCGGCCTCCAGGCCCACACGGAGCCGCTGATGAACCATCTCCGCGGTCTCGACGGCAAGGGGGTCCGGGCGGTGTTGGTGGCGGTCCTGGGGGAGCGCCTAGAGGACTGAGGCGCTGGTTTTGCGCTCTCGGACGTTGGGGCCCTAGCTTGCGGACGATGAGTCGATGGGGGAGCATCGGCGCATGCCCAATCGTCTGCACACTCTGCTCTGCGCTGTCCTGATGGGCGGTCTGATCGGGGGGCTCGGCTGCGATGCTCCGCCGGCGCCCGACGCCCCGCCGAAGCCCGCGGAGGCGACCAAGGACGGCGAGGCGCCCGCCAAGGACGGGAAGGCGAAGGACGAGGCCGTCCCCTACGATCAGTGCCTGGCGAGCTGCAACGAGAGCAAGCTCTCGGCCGATGACCGGGCGACCTGTCGCCTCACCTGCAAGGCCGACGACGCGATCGATCGGCGCAAGGTCGGGGCGGTCGAGTCCGAGGTCACGCCCAAGCCGATCCTGGGGGAGCTCCGCGCCTGCGTAGGCCCCTGTTCCAAGGACTCCACCGCCGACGCGGCTGCGCTCGCGAGCTGCCAGGAGGCCTGTGTCAGCAAGGTGAGCGCCGCGCCGGCGACCCACGAGGTGATGACCGGATCGGGCGCCAAGGGCGACGCTAGCGCCCTCAGCGCCTGCGCCAAGCCCTGTCTCTCGTCGCTCGTCACCTGCGACGGCGCCTGTGCCGGCAAGGCCGACGATTCGGCGACCTGCCGCCTCAACTGCGGCGAGCAGGCCTCCGTCTGCCTCGGCAGCTGCGGCGGTTGAGCCACAGGATCTCCGCGGGGCCGCGCTGACGATCCGATGAACGCTGAAAATACGCGCCTCTTTCGGCGCGTTCTCGACGATGCTAGGTGACCGATGAGCACTTCAACAATGCGCGAATACTGGCGGGCAGCCGCTGTCTTTGGCTTCTTCCTCGTGCTCGGCGGGGGCTGCGACTCGCTCGACACCGGGAGCGGCGCGGGCTCGGTCCAGAGCGCCTCGAAGAGCGCCGATGACGGGGGCAAGGACAAGAGCAAGGCCGCGGGGGCGGCGAAGGAGCGGAAGGCCGGCAGTGCCGACTCCCCCGACGCCGAGGTCGCAGCCGCTGCGCCTGCGCGCGACAACGACAAGGTCCACAAGGCGCTCGGCGAGTATCGCGAGTGCATCCTCGACTGTCTCGACGACCCGAAGGTCAAGGAGACCGATCAGGAGACCTGCAAGCTGACCTGTCGGACCAACGCGGAGGCGGCCGGCGTCGATCCGGACACCCCGGTGATCAAGATCGCCGACCGCTTCGATCTGTGCACCAGCGAGTGCTACGACCCGAAGATGAAGGAGACGGATCGGGAGACCTGCAAGCTCAACTGTGCTGCGGTCGCCGAGTCTCTCCAGGCGACCCTGGAGTTCGCCACCCCGACCCCGAGCGCCGACGACTCCAGGGCCGTGCCCCAGGGCTGCGCCCTGTCGTGCATGCAGCAGACGAGCAAGTGTGAGCGCCTCTGCGGCGAGCAGGCCGGCGTCGAGACCGACCGCGAGACCTGTCGTCTGCTCTGCGACTCGAACGGCGAGATCTGCCTCGACACCTGCAACATCAACGCGGCGAAGTCGAAGTAGCGGAGCCCTCCAGCGACGGTGACCTCCTGAGGTGGCCTCGTCGAGGTGGTGCTCCGCGGTCAGCGACCGCGGCTACCTCGACGATAGGTCGGAGCCGCGGAGCTTCGGTCGCGCGGGCCCGGTCGCCTTGGGGCCGTCGGGACGAGAGCGGTAGCGTTGATACGATGACACGCGAGCTCTCCTGGGGAGCTCACGCGCCTGTCTTGGAGGCCGTGGTGAGAGTCCTGGGTGCTCTCGCGCCTCCTAGGTGCAGACGGAGCCCATGACGCCGCCGTCGAAGGATCCAGGCGTGCAGGTGCCGCCCATGCAGTCGTCGTCGGAGACGCACTCGCCGCAGACGCCGAGCATGATAAAGCCCATGATGCTGACCGCGCCGCACTTGCCCGACATGCACACGTCGTTGCCCTCGTCGTTGTTCGGGCAAAGCTCGTTGTTCGGCACGGAGCCGGGCTCGACGCAGCTCTTGTAGCCGCTGAGCATGACGAAGTCGACCTTGGGCGAGCAGAGCATCTCTCCGTCACAATCGTCGGAGTCGCCGCACTCCCCACAGGCGGTCGGCACCAGGCCAAAGGTGCCGGGGATGACCTCGTCGCAGATGAGGCCGTCGGCGCAGGACTCCTGCGACTCGCAGGTCGTCCCGAGGCCGCCGTCGGTGCACTTCGCCTGCATCGATCCGGCGTCGAGGGAGCAGGAGATGCCGTCGCCGGACTCGATGCAGTCGCTGTCCGACTTGCACTCCGAGCAGACCCCGCCGAACATCGGGATCTCGTAGCAGTTCATCGACTCGCAGTCCGCGTCCGACTCACACTGCGCGCCGTTGGGCTGGGCGCCGCCGCCGGAGCTGCTGCCTTGGGTGGTCAGGAAGCCCGCGGAGGCGTCGGTCGTGCCCGGGTCGGTCGTCGACGAGCTGCTGGTCTCGGGAGCGCCGCTGGTCGAGGTTCCGCTGTTCGACCCTGTCGACGAAGCGTCGGTGGTCGAGCCGCCCTCAGTCGCGCTATCCCCTGGCGGATCGTCCCCGCGGCAGCCTGCGAGGGCGACGGTGAGGGTGGTGAGGGCGACGAGGAGGGTGTTTCTGTGGTTCCAGCGGGTCATCACTAATTACCTGGGCTATGCGAGGGCATCATGGCGCGGCCAGTCGCGACCTGTCTACGGCGGGGCTGGCCGGCGAGCGGAGGCGACGGACCATGCGTGTGCTCTCTTGGATACAGGACCAGCCGGCCCTCTCGAGGAGATCCGTGATCGGGCTCACGGCTGGGAGCCCGTAGAAGAGGAGCGGTCCGCCTGGAGCGAGCTTTTGGGCGAGGGCCTGGGCGATCTCGAAGACGGCCGTGGCGACCTCGTGGGGCGCCCTTGGCGCCGATGGGCTGCGGAGGAGCAGACGATGGATGAGCTGCGCCTGGCCCTCACGGGAGACGTGGGCCCAGGCCCGCGGGTCCTCGCCGCCGAGCGCATAGGTCTGGCGCAGCGCTGCCGCAGTCCCCTCCCAGGCCTCCGCGAGCCAGCCGCCGACAGCCTCAGTCCCCGGGCGGGCCCAGCCCGAGGGCGGGAGGCTTCGGATCATCATCACCTCGTCGGTTGGTTCGGTGACCGCAGCGGCGCTCTTCGGCGCCGCCGCGCGGGATCCCGAGGGAGCGTCGGGGCCCGGCCCACCGCCTCTGCGAGCTGGGCGCTCTGGCGACCTGCTCGGGGCCAGGAGGGTCCGCAGGACCGCCTCGGGGGCGAACCCCGTGTCCGCGTAGAAGCCCCGCCGATCCGCCTCCGCGAGGGCCGTCATCGACCTCAGGCCAGCGGCCGTGGCGGAGGTCGCCGCCGCCTCGATCAGCGCGCGGCCGATGCCGCGGCCGCGCCACGTCGGCAGGACGCCGAGGCTGACCAGGCGGGCGACCCCGGAGAGGCTCGCGGGGGCGCTCGTGAGGAGGAAGCCGACCTTTGCGCCGCGCGGGTCGACGGCGATCTTCGACAGCGCAGGAGCGACGACCTCACGGGCGAGCTTGCGTTCGAACCATCCCCGCGGACGATCACCGGCGCCGAAGATCTCGGCGACGAGCGCCTCGAGGGTCCCCACCTCGCCGGGCTCGGCGTCGCGTATCGACGCGGTCGTCGCCTGGAGTACGGGGCTCATGGCGCTCGCGGCGGGCGGATCCCCGGCCTCCTCCATTATTGTGTCCCTTGGGACATGTGATCTGGTGACGGGCGGGGCGACGAGCGAGCAGGGGAGAGCCGCGGTGAGGATCAGCGGAGACCGCAGACGGCGCGGCAGCGAGCGAGGGTCGCCCGTGCGATCGTCCGGGCCTTGGCCGCTCCCTCCGCGAGGACCGCCTCGACCTCCTCGGGGTGGGCGACGAGGTGCTCTCGACGCTCGCGGGCCTCGCCGAAGTGGGCGTCGATCTTGGCGGCGAGGAGCTGCTTGGCGTGACCGTAGCCGAAGGGCTGGCCGTCGCGGGATCCGCTGCGGAAGTGCTCGCCGATGGCGGCCATCTCCTCCTCGTCCGTGAAGAGCTTGAGGAGATCGTAGACGGTGTTGTCCTTGATCGTCAGGGGCTGGCCGAGCTCGGCGGAGTCGGTGACGACCTTGCCGATGAGCTTGCGCAGACGCTTGCCGGCGAGGAAGAGCGGGATGGTGTTGTCGTAGCTCTTGCTCATCTTGCGGCCGTCGAGGCCGGGGACGTAGGGGGCCTTGGAGAGCCGCGGCTCGGGGCGGCGGAGGATCGTCTCACCGCCCGCGTAGCTGTGGTTGAAGGCGGTCGCCATGTCCTGGGCGAACTCGATGTGCTGGAGCTGATCCTTGCCGACGGGGACGAGGCTACCGTCGTAGAGGAGGATGTCGGCGCCCATCAGCACCGGGTAGTAGAAGAGCCCGGCCGAGGGGGTGATCCCGTTTTGGATCTTGTCCTTGTAGGAGTGGGCGCGCTGGAGCAGGCCCATGCCGGTGACGGTCGCGATCATCCACGCCAGCTCGAGCACCTCGGGGACGTCCGACTGGCGGAAGAGCACGGCCTTGCTCGGGTCGAGGCCGAGGGCGAGGTAGGTGATCGCGACGTCGTGGACGTAGCCCCGCAGCGTGTCTCCGTCGTGGACGGTCGTCATCGCGTGGTAGTTGGCGATGAAGTAGTAGGCCTCGCCGGGGTGCTCGTCCTGCAGGGCGATGTGCTGCTGGATCGCCCCGAAGTAGTTGCCGAGGTGGAGGATCCCCGTGGGCTGAACCCCCGAGAGGACCCGAGCAGGGCGCTTTTCGGACATGGGCGGACTGTAGTGGCCTTGCCCGCGCGCGCGCAAGGCCGGACCGGGCCGGGGCCGAAGGGGGGCTCAGGACGCGGGAGAGGGCCCGCTCGGATCGGCCTCGGCGCGCTTGAAGGCAGGCCGCTCGCGGAGCCGCGCGAGGTAGCTGGTCTGCGGCTCCCGACCGGCGAGGAGCCCCGCCGCGTCGGCCCAGACCAGGAGCCCGCCGAAGATCACGTCGGCGGCCGAGAACGTGTCGCCGAGCAGGAAGGGGTGTTTGTCGAGCTGCTCGTCGGTGATCGCGAGCTGGCGGGCGAAGGCCGCTCGCTCCTCCTCGCTGGCCGCGGCCCCGCCGAAGAAGACCCGGACGTAGGGGCCGTGGACGGTGTTGTAGAGCCCGGTCATCGCGAAGAGGGTCCACTGGTAGTAGAGCCCGCGCTCCGGCGAGGCGAGGGGCGGGGCGAGGCGGAGCTCTGGATCCTGATCGGCCAGGTAGAGGACGATCGCCGCGGACTCGATCAGGGTCTGCTCGCCATGGACGAGCGCCGGGACGGACCCTAGCGGGTGGACGTTGGCGACGTACTCCGGCGTCTTGTGCTCACCCTTGCCGAGGTCGACCGGGACGACCTCGTGGTCGGCCCCGAGCTCCTCGATGAGCCAGCGACAGCGAAAAGCGGAGGTCCCCGGTGTGTAGTAGAGCTTCATGGGGACAACGATCGCCGATCCCCCGCCTCGGGGCCAGGGGCGAGGTCGAGCGGGAGGTCGAGGGTGAAGCGCGAGCCCTCACCGGGCGCGCTGACGGCTGTGATGTCGCCGCCGAGGAGCTGGGCGAGGCGGCGGCTGATGGTCAAGCCGAGGCCGGTGCCGCCGACCTTGCGGGTCGCGGTCGCGTCGGCCTGATGAAACGCGTCGAAGACCCGGTCGAGCTGGCGCGCAGACATGCCGATGCCCGTGTCGCGCACCGAGACGCGGAGGCGCCCGCCCGCCCGCGCGACGGTCATCGTCACCGTCCCGTTCTCGGTGAACTTTCCGGCGTTGGAGAGCAGGTTGAGCAGGATCTGCCGCAGCCGGAGCCGATCGGAGCGGATCCTGCCGAGCCCCGCCGGGGGGGTGAAGACGAGGGTGTTGCCGCCGGCGAGGACGGTCGGCTCGACCGCCTCGACGACTGTCTGGAGGAGCGGCGCTATGTCGAACTCCTCGACGACGAGCTCAAACTTGTCGGCCTCGATCTTCGAGAGATCGAGGATGTCCCCGATCACCTCGAGGAGGTGGACGCCGGAGCGATGGATCCGCTCCAGGTCGGGGATGCTGGCGAGCTCGCCGCGGTCTGTGGACTCCTCGACGATGAGCTCGGCATAGCCGAGGATCGCCGTGAGGGGGGTCCGCAGCTCGTGGCTCATGTTGGCGAGGAAGGAGCTCTTGGCCTGGTTGGCCGCCTCGGCTGCGGCGCGGGCGAGCTCGAGGTTGGAGTAGAGCTGCGTATGCTCGAGGGAGATCGCGATCTGGGTCGCGAGGAGGCGGATCGCCTCGCGTCTGCCGGTGTTGTAGACCCCGGCCGCCACCTGGTTTTCGAGGTAGAGCACGCCGTGCGCCCGCGCTCCGTAGACGAGGGGGACGCAGAGGGCAGAGCGCGGCTGGAGCCTGGCGAGGTAGGGATCCTGGCTGCGGAGGTTGGCGTACTCGGGATCGTCGATCGAGATCTCGCGGAGGGTGCGGTAGGCGAGGCGGATCGGCGCGGCGGGGGCCTCACGGGTGCGATCGAGCCGGGGCTCGGCGATCCGCGGGGTGGGCCCCTGGGAGACCGAGGCGCCGGCGATGGTCAGCCCCTGGGCTCCGCTGTCGAGCACCACGAGGGCCCGGGTCGCGGAGGCCGTGAGGGCCGTGATCCGCATGATCACCTGGAGGAGCTCGTCAAAGCTGAGGGCGGAGGTCAGGGCCTGCGAGGCCTGGATGACGCTGCGGAGGTCGAGGTCCGACTCGACGTGGACAGGGGCGGGGCCGACGGGGCTCGGCAGGAGCGCCTGCCCGCCGATCCGCTCGCTGAGGTCGACCACCTTTCGCACGGCGCCCCAGCGCTGGTAGGCGGAGTGGGCCTCGCGGTAGAGCGCGCGGGCGAAGCTCCGCCGGCCGCAGCGCTCGTAGTGGGCCGCGGCTCGCTCGCAGGCGATGGCCTCGAAGGCGACCAGGCTCTCCGCCTGCGCGGTCGTGATCGCTCTATCGTAGGCGTCGCTCGCCTCGCGGCGATCACCGCGAGCGCTCGCGGCGTCCGCCGTGACGAGGGCTGCGAGCGCCCCGTAGTTCGCGGGGCAGGCGGCGGCCCAGCCCTCCAGCGCCTCGCGATAGGCCTCCATCTCCGCCAGCGCCGCATCGCCGGCGAGGACCGCCTCGCCCCGCGGGTCCTCTCGCGCGAGGTCGCAGAGGGCCAAGCAGGCGAGGGCCGCGAATTCGGTGGCGAAGTAGAACGCGTAGTTGCCCCGGATCGACGGGCCGAAGCGGCGGAGGAGCTGCCGCGACCGGGCGAGATCGCCGTAGAGGACGGCGAGCAGGAGCGAGGCGGTCGCGTACCAGCGCAGGGCGAAGGTCCGGCCGCAGCGCTCGCACTCGTCGATGAACTCGGCCTCGTCAAAGGCGCCGTCAGCGAGGCTCGTGGGGGCGAGGGTCGCCCCCCGCAGGGCCGCGATCAGCTGCCGGGCGACGGTCATCGTCGCGATCGACGAGGCGACGTGGGTCCGCTGCATCAGCCCGAGGAAGAGCTTCGTCTGCTCGGCGAGCTCGTCGAGCGGATCGCCGACGCTGAGGCGGACGATCAGCACGTGGGAGCAGGCGGACGAGAGGTAGATGTAGTCGCCGGACTCGCGGCCGTCGTCGAGCGCCGTCTGGAGCTCGCCTAGGACCTCGCGCAGGGGGCGGAAGAAGTGGGCGTAGGTGGCGAAGACGAAGCGGGTGCGGCAGCGGAGCGCGGAGTTCCCGAGCGCCTCATTGAGGCCGATCCCGAAGAGGCCGAACTCCTCGGCCTGGGCGTAGCGGCCCATCGCCGTCGCCAGGAAGTAGCCGTAGACCGAGTAGGTATAGGCGGAGACGTCGGTGTGCCCGTGCTCGATCGAGAGGCGGATCTGCGTGGTGTTGATCAGCGCGTAGAGCTCGGGCCGGGTCATGTTCGCCGGCGCGAGCATGTCGGCGAGGAGGGTCAAGACCCCGCGGATCACAGGGTCGGCGACCGGCGGCGAGTGGGTCCGCTCGGCGAGCGGTGTCTGCTCGATCTGGGCCTCGATCCGCGCGAGCTCATCGGCGACCGCGAGGCGACACTCGGCGGCCTCCTGCGGGAGGTTGATCCCGGCGGCGCTGAGGCCTGCGAGGCCCGCGGCGAGCGCGGCGTCGGTGTCACCGGAGCTGACGCAGAGAACGACGCGGAGGTCCGCGACCCGCAGCCGCTCGGTGACGGTCTTCGCCCGGGCGCTCAGGGGGGGGAGGAGGTTGAGCGCGCGGCGGTTGTCGCCGACGAGGTGCTCGCAGTCGACGAGCGCCGCGTGGATCTTAAAGGCGTCCGGGATCCCGCTCCAGTCGTCGCCGATGAGGTCGACGGCCGCCCCGAGGAGGCGCTGCGCGATCCCGTAGGCGGCGCTGTTCTTGGCGGCGCGGGCGGCCTCGTAGTTGAGGTCGACCAGCTCCCGACGGGCTGCGGGGTCCAGGAGACCGGCCCCTTCGTTGAGGTGGTCGACGACCCGGATGAGCGCGTCGCCGCGGAGCTGAACACCGCGGCGGCGGGCGTCTGCGAGCAGCCTGCGGCCGATCCTGGCCCGGACGGCAGCTCGCTCCTCGAGCGGGATCTGGGCGTAGGCGGCCTGGCGGACGCGCTCATGGACGAAGCGGAGCGTGACCCGAGGCGTGTCTTCCTGGCCGAGGACCCGATCGTCGAGGAGGTGGGCTGGGCCCTCTTCGACGACCAGGAGGTCGCGGGCGAAGGCGGGTCGGAGGAGCCGTCTGAGCTCGCTCAAGGTCGAGCCGTGGGCGGTCGCGAGGTCGCCGGCGGTCAAGCTGACGCCGAGGCAGGCGGCGTCGTGGAGGAGCGCCCGCGAGGCGGCGGGGAGCTGATCGATCTCGCCGCTCAAGAGCTCGGCGACGCTGTCGGGGAGCTTGGCCTTGCCGATCTCGCCGAGCTCCCAGGTCCAGCGGGCGGTCATCGGGTCGTAGCGGAGGAGGCGCTCGCGGCCGAGGACGCGGAGGAACTCGCGGACAAAGAGCGGGTTGCCGCGGGTCCGGAGGAGGAGCTCGGTGACCAGCTCGTCGGCGTCTTCGACGTGGAGCGACTCCTGGAGGAGCGTCCGGAGGTCGGGCTCGGTGAGCGGGCCGAGCTCGAGCTCGATCGGTGAGGAGCCCGCGCTGCGGGCCGCCTCGAGGAGCGCTGCGAGGCGTCTCGGCGGCGATCCATCCGAGGTCCGGGCGGTGACGACGAGGAGCAGGTGAAGGTTGGCCGGGTCGCGGACGAGGGCCTCTAGGAGGCGAACGGAGGTCTTGTCGGCCCATTGGAGGTCATCGAGGACGAGGATGAGCGGTCGCTGGGCTCGGGCGAAGGTCGCGAGGAAGCGCTGGAGGGCGAGGATGAGGCGGGGTTGGGCGTCGGCGGGGGGGACCGGCGGCGGCGGCTCCTGGGGGCCGAGGAGGGGCTCGATCTCGGGGAGGATGACGCTCAGGACAGGTAGGGTCGAGCCGAGCCCATGGAGCAGTCGCTCGCGCCAGGCCGCGACCTCGCGGCCGTCGAGGGTCAGGACGTAGCGGACCAGGAGGCGCGCCGCGTCGATCAACGCCGCCAGCGGAGTGTTGCTGCGCAGGCTGTCGAATTTGCCGACGGCATAGATCGCGCGATCGGTCGCGAGCTCCCGGGCGACCTTGTGGGCCAGCGTTGACTTGCCGACGCCGGCGCTGCCGGTGATCGTCGCGAGGACGCAGCGACCCTCGGCGGCCCGCTCAAAGGCGGAGCCCAGCGTCGTCGCGGCCCCCTGGCGGCCGTAGAGCTTCTCGGGGATGCGGAGGTGAGCTGGCTCGGCGGTGGGCGGGCGCACCTCCCCTTGGGTCAGCGCCTCCAGGAGGTGATCGACGTCCGCGAGGCGAGCCTCCGGCTCCTTGGCGAGGAGGCGCTGGAGCACTCGATCGAGGGCGCGGCCGGCATCGTCGAGATCGGCGATCGCGGGCGGGTCCTCGGTGATGTGGCTGTAGATCAGCTCGAGCGGGCTTGAGCGGACGAAGGGCGGCGCACCGGCGAGGAGCTCATAGAGGACGACGCCGAGCGAGTAGAGGTCGCTACGGGGGCCGATCGCCCGGGGCATCCGACCGGTCTGCTCCGGCGAGAGGTAGGTGAGGTCACCCTCGATCTGCGTCGGCCTCTCGATCGCGCCCTCCCTCGACTCCTTCGCGTAGGTGAGGTTGGTCAACCGCGCCGCACCGTCCGCGCCGATGAAGATCGAGCTCGGCTGGAGGCTACGGTGGCAGATCCCCGCGAGGTGGAGCGAGCGGAGGGCCCAGGCGAGGGAGAGCGCGAGCTGTTGCACCTGTTCGGCGGGCCAGCGAGCGCCGAGCTTGGCCGAGAGCAGCGTCCCTGGGATGTCGTCGTAGATAAGCGCGACGGTGCTGTCGACCCGCTCGATCGCCCGCGGCCGGAGGATGACCTCGGCGGGGAGCTGGGCGGCGATGTCGAGCTCGTGCTGGAGCTCCGCGCGGCTGCGGGCGCTGTCCGTCAGCGCTCGGCGGAGCAGCAGCGGCTCCCCGCCCGGACCGCGTACTCCCCGATCGAGCCGCCACGTCGCCGTGATGGCCAGGGGCTCCGTCGGGATGATCGGCTTGCGCGGCGCGTCCATGTCTAGGGGGCGAGACCCGCGGGTCTCCGGAGTCCAGCGACCGGACGACCGAGCGGAGCGACTCGGCAGGGGACCCTAGTGTACGGCGCGTCGCGCAGCGGTCGCGGCAGATTCTTCGTCGATCCCGCTGCGAGGATCGTGCGTTCCCGAGCCTCTGCAGGGGTCTACGAGGGGGTCTGACGATCGTTCGGCGTCGCGCGGAGGAGCACCTCGGCCGCAGCGAGCGGTGGCCGAAGGAGCGTCGACGATCCTGCTCCTGGGGGCGAGCGCAGCGTCGGCTCGGCCTCGGCGCTCGGCGACGAAGGTCGCAGCTAACGCTCGATCCGCAGCGCTCGCCGACGCCGATGGGCGGCGAGGCCGAGCTCGCACAGGCCGGTGACGAGCGCGGTGTAGGGGACCCCTGCATGCTCCATCAGCTTCGGGTACATCGAGATGCTGGTGAAGCCGGGCATCGTGTTGACCTCGTTGAGGTAGGGATCGCCGGTCTCCTCGTCGACGAAGAAGTCGACCCGCGCGAGCCCTTGGCAGCCGGTCGCGCGGAACGCCCGAAGGGCCAGGTCGCGGAGCTCGTCGCAGAGCTGGGGCGGGAGCTCGGCGGGGATGTGGAGGGTCGCGGCGTCGGAGATGTACTTGGTCTCGTAGTCGTACCAGGCGCCGCTCGGGACCCGGATCTCGCCGGGCGCGGAGACCACCGTCGCAGCCCCGCCATCGCCGTAGATCGCGAGCTCGATCTCGCGGCAGCGGAGGCCCCGCTCGACGATCACCTTGGGATCGTAGCGGGTCGCGAGCTCGAGCGCGGCGGAGAGCGCGTCGGCGTCGTCGACCTTGGAGATGCCGATCGACGAGCCCTGGTTGGCGGGCTTGACGAAGCAGGGGAAGCCGAGGCGCTCGCGGATGGTCCTCACCTTCGCGGCCGCGCGGTCGGGATCGGCGAGGTCGGAGCTGTGGACCTCGACCCACGGCACGACCGGGATCGCCGGCTCTTGGGCGGCGAGGAAGCGCTTGACCACCGCCTTGTCCATGCACAGCGCCGAGGCGAGCACGCCGGAGCCGACGTAGGGCAGGCCGAGCACCTCGAGGAGACCCTGAAAGGTGCCGTCCTCCCCGTAGGGTCCGTGGAGCACCGGCAGCACCAGCTCGGCGCCGAGGCTGCGGAGGTCGTCGACTGGTTCACCGCCGGCGATGATCTCGGCGAGCGGAGCGTCGGCGGGGCCGGTGCACCAGCGACCGTCGCGGCGGATCCCGAGGAGGATCGGCGCGAAGCGGTCGCGGTCGAGCGCGGCGAGAACGCTGGCGGTCGACCGCAGCGAGACCTCGTGCTCCGAGGAGCGACCGCCGAAGACCAGGAGGAGACGGATGCGGTGCTGGGCGGACATCAGAGGCGGGGAACGCTACCACCGGGCGGGGGGAGAAGGCGATCTCCTGGAACTATCCAGGGCCTAGGGGAGCCGGCTCCCTGACCTACGCCCGTGGGGGACTCCCGCTTCCCGCGGTCGCCTCGAGGCGGCCGAAAAGATCGCCGACGGGCTCGCCGAGCTGGGCCCCGCGGCGGGAAGGTCCGCCTAGACCGGCGGATCGACGTGATCGATCAGGGCCAGGACGAGCCTGTCCTGGAGGCGCCGGCTCGCGGCCAGGTCCTGGCGGCCGTTGATCAGGATCGAGAAGGCGAGGGTGCGGTCGCCCGCCTCCGAGGTGACGAGGCCGCTGAGCGCCGAGACCCCGCCGATGGTCCCCGTCTTGGCGCGGACTCGATCTCCTGCCTGGGTGAGTCGCAGGCGCAGCGTCCCCTCGCCGCCGGGGCTGGCGAGGGCTGGCACGAGCTGAGCCGCTGAGGAGCCGGGCCGCCGGGTCAGGGCCAGGAGGCGGACGAGCGAGCGCGGCGTGATCCTACCGGCCCGGCTGAGGCCGGAGCCGTTCTCAAAGGTGAGGTCCTCGGGGGCGTTGCCGAGCGCCGCCCAGAGCGAGCGGATAGCCGCCGCGCCGTTCTCCCAGGAGCCCGGGGTGGCGCTCGCCCGCCAGCCGAGGGTGCGGAGCACCTGCTCAGTGGTGAAGTTGTTGGAGTACTTGAGCGCCGAGGCGAGGACTGCGTGGAGCGGCTGGGAGCTGCGGCTTGCGACGACCGTGGCCCCCTCGGGGCTGCGCCCGCGGACGATCGGCAGCGGAGCTCGGCCGCTCCGCTCGGCGAGGATCGACGCGAAGGCCCCGGCGGTGAAGAGGCCTGGATCGCCGACCCGGCGGCGGATCGTCTGCGGGGTGTGGCCCGCGGCGAGGCTGCCGCTGACGCGGATCCGGGTCATCCCCCCCGGGCCGCGCTCCGAGGTCACCCGCAGCGGTCGACCGCGGCCGGTGTGGACCCGACCCACCACTGTGACAGCGGCGCTCGGCGGGTTGACCGAGACGGTCGCCGCCTCGCCGAAGGGGCCGGGTGCGACGGTCACCTCGACGGTGTTGAAGGCGAGGGAGAGGGCGCCGCTCGGCGCCTGGTAGCTCGCGCCCTCGTCCTCTTCACGGTAGCCGGGGCCGACCTGGACGCCGGTGAAGGCGCTGTCGTCGACGACGAGCTGGCGGACGTTGTCGAGGTCGTTCTCGGCGATCAGCTCCGTGACCAGATCGTAGAGGTCGCGGGCCTGGAGGCTGGGGTCGCCCTCGCCGACGAGGTAGAGGGTGTCGCCGTCGCGCTCTACCCGGGTCTCAAAGGTGTAGTCGGCGCCCAGGAGCTCGACGCTGGCGATCGCGGTCAGGAGCTTGTGGTTGGAGGCCGGGTTGAGGCGGGTATCACCGGCCCGATCGTAGAGGGGGCGGTCAGCGCTGAGGTCGTGGACGTGGATCCCGACGCGACCACCGGCTTGGGCCGCGAGGGCGCTCAGGCGGCGGCGCAGGGCCTCGTCGGCGGCGATGGTGGGTTGGGGGGCGGCCGGCTCCGCCTCGACCTCGAGGGCGGCGACCCGGGCGGCGATCCGTCGCTCCCAAGCGGCGGGCTCTCCTGCGCGGCCGGCCCCCTCGTCCAACGCCGTCGCCGTCGCCAGCCTCGGGCTCGGCAGAGCCGTCACCGCGGCGAGAGCGGATCCAACCCCGGCCTGGGGCCCCGTCTGTGTCGGGCTCGCCGTCGCCAGGCCGACATGGGCCGTGAGGGCGGCGAGGAGAAAGCAGGCGAGGTGGGAAAGGGGCCGGACCATGGGGGCCTCCGCTGGCGAGGTGACGGACAGGTAGGATGTGTAGGACTACATCTCACCTATAGCGGGGATCGCGGAGGAGCCCAAGAAAGCCGGAGAGGCCGTCCCCTGGACGCAGAGAACCCGCTAAAGGAGCGTTGTCGCCCCCTCAGCGGGTCATCGCGGGTCATCGCGGGTCGTCGACCCGCTACTTCTTCTTCTTGGCCTTGGGCTTCGCGTCCGTACGCTCAGCGGCCCGCTCAGCGGCATGTCGCTTGAGCCGAAGCTTGTACTTAAGCTGACGGCGGCGGCGGTTCATCTTCGGTGTGCGACGGTTATCTCCGTATCCCATGGTTGCTCCTGAATGTTCTCGGGTCGCGGCGGCAGCCTCCTTCCTCGACGTAGAGGGGGAGGCGCAGGGCCGGGGCGCGAGGATGAACGACTCGGGCGACCGGGTCAAGGGCGAGCCTGAGGGGGCCCATCGAGGTGGGTTCGGGTCCACATCGGGGCGGCCGGTGTAGACGTCGGGTGTGCTCACGCGGGTCCGCTCTGCGGCGGCTGGAAGTCGTCACAGGAGGCGCACTAGGGGGCTCCTGGGGCGGTTCTCGAGACTCCTCGCCGAGAGGTCGTGGGCTCTGTCGAGGCGGTCTTTTGCCGGGGCCGACAAAGACGTCCTTGCTACTATCCCGCGCCATGCTCGACATCAAGCTTCTGCGTGAGTGCCCGGCGCAGCTCGCCGCGAACCTCGTCGACCGCCGCGTCTGGATCTTCGACGACCTCACGTCGGAGGTCGAGGGCTGGGCCGAGGCGACGATCGCTCGCCTCGCCGAGCTCGACCAGACCTACCTCGGGCTCCTCCGCGAGCAGGAGGAGCTCCGTCGCCAGCAAAACGAGACCAGCGCGGCGATGAAGAGGGTCGGCAAGCTGCCCAAGGCCGAGCAGGCCGCGGCCCGCGGCCCCCTGGTCGAGAAGGGCCGTGAGCTGCGCGCCCGCGAGCAGGAGCTCGGCGAGTCGGCCTCGGCGGCGCAGGCGACCCGCGACGAGGCCTGGGGCCGGGTCCCGAACCTCACCCACCCGGAGGTCCCGCGCGGCGCCGACGAGCACACCGAGCTCAGCCGTTGGGGCAGCCCGCGGGACTTCGAGGCCGAGGGGTTCTCAGAGCCGCCGCGCGATCACCTGTCGATCGCCGAGTCCCTCGATCTCGTCGACTTCGCCAGCGGAGCGAAGGTCGCGGGGCAGAAGTTCTACTACCTGAAGAACGACGCGGTTCTCCTCGACCTGGCCCTCCAGCACTTCGCCCTCGGGGTCGCCCGCGAGCACGGCTTTATCCTCCACACGACGCCGGACCTCGCCCGCGTCGAGATCCTCCAGGGGCTCGGCTTCAACCCGCGCGGCGAGTCGACCCAGGTCTACTCGATCGCCGACTCGGACCTCTGCCTGGTGGGCACCGCCGAGATCACCCTCGGGGGCATGTTCGCCGACTCGATCCTCGAGCTCGACAAGCTCCCGCTCCTGGTCGCCGGCCTCTCCCACTGCTTTCGCACCGAGGCGGGCTCCGCCGGTCAGGAGTCGCGCGGGCTCTATCGCGTCCACCAGTTCACCAAGGTCGAGCTCTTCGCCTTCACGACCGCGGAGGGCGACGAGAGCGAGGCGCTGCACAAGCGCATGCTCGCGATCGAAGAGGGGATCTTCCAGGCGCTGGAGCTCCCCTACCGGGTGCTCGACATCGCCAGCAACGACCTCGGCGGGCCCGCCTACCGCAAGTTCGACATCGAGGCCTGGATGCCTGGCCGCGGCGACTACGGCGAGGTCACGAGCACCAGCAACTGCCTCGACTACCAGGCGCGGCGGCTGAAGATCCGCTACCGCCCGGCGAGCGAAGGCAAGGCGAAGGCCAAGCCGAAGTATGTGCATATGCTGAACGGCACGGCGGTCGCGACCTCGCGGGCGCTCGTCGCGATCCTCGAGAATCACCAGCAGGCGGACGGATCGGTCAGCATCCCCGCGGTGCTCCGGCCCTGGGTCGGCAAGGACCGGATCGTCCCGGTCGCTGGGGCCTAGCAGACTTGCGGTACGGCCCAGTACAGCGGCGTCTCGTCGAAGCCAAGAGGGCTAACGAGTGCGGCGCGAGAGCACACGGGCCCTCACCGCGGTCCGCTAGGAGCCCGGTGCAGCGGCATCTCGTCGGAGCCGCAAGGACCGACGAGGGCGCCGCGAGAGCGCAGGGGACGTTGACCGCAGCCTCCTAGACGCAGACGCGGCCGAGGAGCTCGCGCCGTGTGAACGCGGGCGAGGGGGAGCGTGGCTCTGCGAGGGAGGCGTGGCGCTCTAGGAGCGTCCACCGCTCGTCCGCCTACGACGAAGGAGGAGCAAGAGCGGGGCGAAGAGGGCAGGGCTCGGGTCTCGGTCATCCACGCTCCGACAGGCGCAGCCGTCGGTCTCGTCCTCGCCGCCCTCGCCGGCGGTCTCCGTCGCCGAGGCGGAGGCCGACGCGGTGGCGGTGGCGCTCTCGCCGGAGCCTGCGGAGCCGCTGGAGCCCTCGGTGCCGCCGCCGTCGCTGGTGGCGCTCGTGCTCTCGCTCTCCGCGCTGCCGGTCCCGGCAGAGTCGGAGGTCGTCCCGGTGTCGCCCGTGGTCGAAGCGTCGGAGTCGGAGCCGGAGTCGGAGTCCGTGCCGGTGGTCGGCGGGGCCTCGCTGTACTCGAAGGCGCCGACGTCGAGGGCTCCGTCGTCCCGCGGGGTGCCGTCGAGATCGTCGTCGACCGTCAGCCCGGGGAGGTCGAGCCCCGCGTCCCGCAGCGGCGAGTCCTCCAGCAGGTGAAAGTCGTCGCTGGCGACGTCGACGAAGCCGAGGCTGCCGGGATCCTCGGCGGTGATGTTGCCGTCGACGACGAAGTCAGGGATCTCGTCGCCGACCGCGAGGAGCTCGCCGCTGCCGGTGACGACGTTGTTGCGGGCCTCGCTCGCGCCGAGGAGCGCGCCGAAGGCCACGATCCCGCGATCGCCTGTGGAGTGCACGGTGTTGTGGACGACCCGCACCTTGGCGTCGAAGTCGAGCCCTTGATCGTTGATGTAGATCCCGGCGCCGCCGAAGCCGACGACGAGGTTGTTGTAGACGTCGGTGTCGCCGATCCCGAAGATGAAGAGGCCGTTGGTCGGGCCGTTGATCAGGACGTTCCCCCAGATCGAGCAGGCCGAGCCGCCGCCGACCTGAAACCCCTGCTGCTGGTACTGCACGCCCTCCAGGCCGACGTTGCGGATGACGTTGCGGTAGAACGCGCAGTCCTCCGGGGTGACGCCGATCTGGGCCCCGTCCCAGCCGGTGTTCTCGATCAGGTTGTCGTGGATCTGGGCGCCGTGATGCTCGTGCGGGTAGAGCAGGACCTTCTCGCCGTCACAGGTGTACTCGCGCCCGCCGTAGCCGGTGCTGCCGAAGTAGATCCCCTCGCCGCGGGTGTCGTGCATGTAGTTGTGGTGGATCTTCGAGTCGTACATCACGAACTCGCCGAGGTTCGCCGAGCCATCGCAGCGGGGGTCGGTCTTGACGATGAAGCCGGCGAAGCCGCTGTCGTAGGACTCGATGTGATCGGCCTCGATGTCGGAGCTGAGGTCGCCGATGATCACTCCGCTCGCGGAGTAGTCGGGCCCGGTCCGGGCGGCGCGGACCTTGAACCCGTACATGTGATCGGGGTCGCCGCTGCCGGTGACCCGGACGTAGCGCGAGCGCTCGACCGTCAGGCCGTAGCCCTTGTCGTCGTTGTCGATGTTGACCTGACCCTCGCAGTTGCGGATCTCGACAGGCTGACCCTCGGCGCCGACGAACTCCTGGAGGCGGAGCCAGGGACGGTCTCCGCCGCGGACGCAGACGCTCTCGCCGGGCTTGACCCCGACCTCCGAGCCGAGGACCAGGAGAGCGTCGTTCTCGATCACGTGGTCGCACTCGCAGGGCGCAGCGGCCTCCGCGGTCGCTGGCCACGCGAGGGCCGCGAGTGTGAGGAGGACGGGGACCGGGAGGGAGCGCTTCACCCGTCGACCCTCGGCCGTGGCCCTGGGGCCGTCAACACGGCGGTCGAAGCTGACCCGTGCGCTCGGTCGGGGGCTCTGTCCCGCGTTCGCTGGTCGGAGGGCCGAGGCGGAGCCTGGACGACGAGCTGGGGGGGACGCCCTTCGAGGTGTGCGGTCTGCGGCCTACGGGAAGGGGGGCATGCACCCGCAAGGCGCCGCCTCTCCCTCATCGTCGAGGTCGAAGCGAGGCCGACGCAGATCTGGTCCTGGTTCGGCGAGAAGCCGCAGAATTGTTCGAGGGCGACGCCCAGGTGCGGTCCCGCCCCCGGCTATCATCGAGCCGAGAATGGCCGAGCGGGTCCGACATGAAAAAAGAGACCGCGGCGCGAGGCCGCGGTCTCTTGAGGGGCGCACTCTCGCGGCGATCTAGCTCGCCCGCGCAGCGGCGCCGAGGCGAGCGAGGCGACCTGGGCGCGCGCCGGTGAGCTCGCCGTTCTCCGCGATCATCTCGCCGCGGACGAAGGTCGCGCGGTAGCCCTCGACGTCCTGGAGCAGGCGCTGGCCGCCGGCCGGGAGGTCGCGGACGAGACGCGGCCGGTGGAGGCGGAGCTTGCCGAGGTCGAAGACGTTGATGTCCGCCCGCTTGCCGACGACGAGCTCGCCGCGGTCGGCGTAGCCGATGTAGTGGGCGGTGTCGCTGGTCATCATCTGGATCACCCGCTGGATCGGCAGGCGACCCTTCTCGCGATCGCGGACCCAGTGGAGGAGCATGTAGGTCGGGAACGAGGCGTCGCAGATCGTGCCGACGTGGGCGCCGCCGTCCGAGAGCCCCGGCAGCGCCTGCGGGTGCGCGAGCATGGTCTCGACGTTGTCGAGGTTCATCGTCCCGTAGTTGAAGATCGGGAAGTAGAGGAGCTGCTTGCCGTCGTCCTCGAGCATCGCGTCGTACATCACCTCGAGCGGGGTGACGCCGCGGCGCTTGGCCTCGAAGAAGAGCGACTCCTGCGGGGTCGGCTCGTAGTTCGGGTCTTCGCCGAGGCGGAAGAGACGCATCGAGATCCGCTCGAGCTGGGAGAGGAGGCGATCGGCGAGCGGCGGGATCGAGGAGCCGTCGCCGGCGAGCGGCTCGGACTTCTCGGTGAGCATCTTGGCCCGCACCGCCGGATCGCGCATCGCCGCGACGCGCTCGGCGAGGGGGAGCTGCGAGATCTTCTTGTAGCTCGGGAAGCCCATGAAGGGGTGGAAGGTCGCCTCGAGGCCGAGCATCACGCCGATGCCGCGGGCTGCGACCTGGACGCGGATGTCGAGCCCCTTCGCCTTGGCCGCGTCGACGCGATCGAGGATCCGTCGCCACTGGTCGGGATCGGCGTCCCGCTGGAGGAGCGAGATCGAGGCCCGGTGTCCGCCGCCGGCGGCGACCATCGCCTCGATCGCGTCGAACTCCGGATCAAAGCGCTCAGCCGAGATCGGCATGTCGAAGTCGCTGACCGCCTGGAGGACGCCGTGGTCCAGGCCGTGGAAGGCCGCGGCGATCCCCTCGAGCTCGCGGATCGTCGCCTCGCTCGCCGGGGTCGCGGCGCCGGTGCTCGCCCGGTGGTTGTCGGTCCGTCCGGTGGTGAAGCCGACCGCGCCCGCCTCGAGGGCCCGGCGGGTCGCGTCGCGCATCGCCGCGATGTCCTCCTCGGTCGCCTCTTCGCCGGCGACGGCCCGCTCGCCCATGATGTAGACGCGGAGGGCGTCGTGGGGGATCTGGGCCGCGAAGTCGATCGCGTGGGGGAACGCGTCGATCGCGTCCATGTACTCCTCAAAGGACTCCCACTGCCACTTGATCCCCTCGGCCAGCGCCGCGCCGGGGATGTCCTCGACCCCCTCCATCAGCTCGATCAGCGTCTGCCGATCCTTGGTCCGGACCGGGGCAAAGCCGACGCCGCAGCTGCCCATCACGCAGGTCGTCACCCCGTGCATCGACGAGGGCATGAGGTCGGGATCCCAGGAGACCTGACCGTCGTAGTGGGTGTGGATGTCGACAAAGCCGGGGCTGACGATCGCCCCAGCGGCGTCGAAGGTCTTGGCGGCGTCGCCCTCGACCTCGCCGATCGCTGCGATCACTCCGTCCTTGATCGCGACATCACCTCGATACGGCTCGCCTCCGCGGCCGTCGACGATGGTCCCACCCTTGATGATCAGATCGTACGCCATTTCTCTGCTGCTCCTGGGGATGCAGCCTGCCGAGAGCGGCGTTCGACGTCAATCGTCAGCCATGAGGGGGAGGCCTATAGCGGCGAGATTCGCCTCCTAGCGCGGTTCTCCGCCCTCGCGCGCCCGTGAGACGTTGCACGTCTCGGCGCGAGGACCTGCGCTCTCGCTCATGCGGGTAGAGGTCCCCTCGCTGCGGCGAGCGCTCGACCGCGGCGGAAGACGTCGACGGCGAAGGCGGTGTTGATCAGGAGAACGCTGGCGAACATCGGCCAGTAGTACTGCGGCGCCGCGTCTTGGATCCCGAGCTCCACGTAGGTGAGGCCGAGTGCGCCGACGAGCCAGGCGACGGCCAAGAGGGCCCGCTCGCCGAGGACGAGGTAGCCGGCGCCAGGGAGGAAGAAGTTTGCGATGGTCGCGATCCAGATCCGTGTCATGATGATCTCCGCCGCGTTGTTGGTAGCGGCTCAATAGGGATAGGATCTGGCGCGGCTGAAGCTCATGACAGGTCGTCCAGACTCCTTGCCGGAGCGTCCAATCCATGGATCCACTGAGCGATTTCATCGACAAGGCTGGGGTGTGCGGAGCGTTCTTCGCTCGCGCCCGCGGTCAGGCCCCGTGGGCCGTCACGACGAGCGGCGCCGTCGGGGCGATCTTCCACGTCGCCCTCGAGGGCAGCGGCGTCGTCCGCTTGGCCGACGCCGCTCTCGAGGAGTCGACGCGCGAGCTGACCTGGCAGCGGGGAGATGTCATCGTTCTCCCCCACGGGCACAGCCACGTGATGGCGAGCGCCGCTGGGGTGCCGGCGGTCGCGATTCGATCGCTGACGCCGGAGATCGGCGCCGACGGACTCCCCTGCGTCGAGTGCGGTGTGCATGCACGCGAGGGGTCACCTTCGCCTGGAGCTGGAGGGGAGCGGGCGTCGATCCTCTGCGGGACCTTCGGCCTAGGGCCCGAGGCGGCGGAGCACCTGCTCCCTCACCTGCCGCCAGTGATGATCACGCGCGGCGATGGGTCGTCGCTGGCGACCTGGATCGACGCGACCCTTCAGCTCCTCAGCGACGAGCGGACCCTGGGTCAGCCGGGCTCGAGGACGGTGCTGCAGCGGCTCGCGGACGTTCTCTTCATCCACGTCCTCCGGGTCTGGATCGCGAAGCGCCAAGAGAGCGCGCCGGGGTGGCTGCGGGGGCTCGCAGACCCCGGCGTCGCCCGGGCCCTGCAGGCGATCCACGACGAGCCCGAGGCGGAGTGGACGGCCGCGGGCCTCGCTCGGCTGGCCGGCATGTCGCGCTCAGGCTTCTACGCGCGCTTCGTCGCGGTGGTCGGCGAGACGCCGGGGGACTACCTCGCCAAGTGGCGGATGCTCCTCGCCCGTCGTCGCCTGCGGGCCGGAGACGACGCCATCGCCAGCGTCGCCGCGCAGGTCGGCTACGCCTCCGAGGCTGCCTTCTCTCGCGCGTTTAAGCGGCGGGTGGGGACCTCCCCGGCGGCCTGGAGAGCGGCCCAGCGGTGAGGCGCCTGCGACGGATGAGTCCGTGCCGCTCAGCGCCGCGGCCTTGTCCTTCGCCGCCGGTGTGCGCTGTTCGATCGGCGGTCCTAGCTGGCTCGGCGGTCAGGCCGGACGTCTCGAGATCATCGGATCATCGGATCATCGGATCATCGGCGTCGCTCGCCCGCTCATCGAGCTCAGAAGCTGGAACATCGCGACTTTGGTCGAGCTCGCAGGCATCGCGCGCGAGCGGCCGGCAGCCTGCGACTCCGGGGCTAGGCGGCCTGCGGAGCGTCGTAGTGGGCGTTACGCCGACGCTGACGCTGGAGGCTGAGCAGATCCATCAAGAAGGGCTGCTCTGTGACTGCGGTGGTGAAGCGCGAGATGAACTTCAGGTCATCGGTCCCGGTCCGCGGGGAGGTGGTCTGATCGCTCGTGCTGGGTCGTCGCATTCTCTGTCTCCTGGGTTCAAGTTTTCAACGTCTCAACCATGAGATAGGTTTCGAAGAACGCAACCCCCTGCGACGCACGTTTTGGATGTGCGATGAGGTGGCACTTTCGACGAGCGACCGTCGCTCGCGGTGCCGTGCATGCACGATCATCGGTGGGCTGGGTACCCGCGAGGGACAGCGGTCGGGTGTTGAGCACCCCAGCCGGATCCGAGAGCACGGATCGATCCGACCGTTGGACCTGTCGGCTTCGACGGAGCGCCGCGGTGCCGGGCTCTAGTGCCCGTCTCGCCGGGGCCGAGAGGGAGGGGCGACGAGCAGGACCCTCGCCGCAGCTAGGGGCACTTGATCGCGAACATCTCAGGCAGCTCGTCGACGCTGTTCACGCGGACCGCCGAGAAGGTCGAGCCGGCGAGATCGAGGTCGGTCGGGGAGCTGACCATGCCGGTCACGTTGCCGCAAAACAGGTTCTCGTCCTGGATAAACCCCTCCAGGGCGATCGTCGCCGTGATGTCGAGGCCGAGGATCGGGTTGGCGGCGGCGACCAGATCGATCTCTCCGAGGTCGGCCGCGAAGGCGCCCTCCTCCGAGACGACGATGTCCTCGATCACCAGCGGATCGCCGACGGGCGTCCGCGGCGTGAGGGTCTCGCCGGGATCGATCGCGAGGGGCTGGAGGCTCAGGGTCAAGATCCCGGTGCCGTCGCCGGACTGGACCAGCGTCGCCGTCGTGTAGAACTGGAGCGGCAGATCCGAGGCGGTCGCGACCGCGAGGGCGAGGAAGAAGTCCCCGTTGATGTCGGCGAGGGTGCTCGCCAGATCCATCTTCGCGGGGGGGGCCTCGCGATCCTCCTCGGAGGCCTCGAGGAACTCGTCGAGGCGGGCCTCGGGAGCGGGACAGCCGGCGCAGAGCAGGGCTGCGGTCGTCACGAGGGCAGGGACCAGGCCCCGGAGGAGCGGCCGTCGACGGGGTTCAGCGAGGGACTCTCCGTCCGCCAGACTTGGGGCCAGACTCGAGGCCAGACTCGCGTTCCGTCTTGGGGCCATCCCGATCGCCTGCATCTTCATCGGTATCCACGCGACGCGGCCTCGCCGGTCGTCCTCGCTTCATAGTAGAGTCGCACATGCGGCTAGCACAAGGTGCATGGCCCGAGGTGCAAGTCATGGTTGGACGAAGCGCGAAGGCCCAAGGGCGGAGCAGGTTGTCGACGGCGGGGCTGCGGAGCCTCAACTTGAGACCGGGGCGCTGGATCGGCGCAGGCGTGCTGATCGGCGCGCTCGCCTGGGGAGGGGATGCGTCGGCCTCGGGCCTCTCGGCGGCTCGCTTCGGCGGAGAGCACGGTCATCCGACCACCGACAACCCGACCGCGATCTACTACAACCCCGCCGGTATCGCCCTCTCGCGGGGGACTCGGATCATGGTCGACGGGACGATGGTGCTCCGGTGGGCGGGCTACGAGCGGCCGGGCTCTGCGGTCTCCTCCAAAGAATCACTCGAGCTCGCGCCCGGGGCCAACGACGGCAAGGCGACGCTCTTCAACACGATCGCCGCGCCCTTCGCCGGCGTGAGCACCGACTTCGGCACCAAGCGTCTGGTCGTCGGCGGCGCTTGGTACTACCCCTTCGGCGGCTCGGCCTCCTGGGATCGCAACCAGGCCTACGCCGGCGACAAGAACTTCCCGGGGGCGGTCGACGGGGTCCAGCGCTGGTACACGATCGACGGGGCGCTGCGGTCGATGTACCTGACCGGCGCCGTCGCCCTGCGCTTCCCGGAGATAGGTCTCAGCGTCGGCGCCACCGGCTCGGCGATCCACTCCAACGTCAACACGATCCGGGCCCGCAACGCCGACGGCACCGACGACCTCGTCTTCGGCGACTCGCTGGAGACGGCGACGCTCAAGGAGGGCCGCTCGCTCGTCGACGTCGACGGCTGGCAGGGCGGCTTCTCGGTGGGCGCGATCTGGAACATGCAGGATCTGCTCTGGGTGGGCGCCTCCTACACCAGCCAGCCCAACGTCGTCGGCGGTATGCGCCTGCGCGGCACCTTGACCAACGTCTTGGCCCTCGGCGATCCGTTGACCCAGCAGGTCGAGCTGACCCAGACGCTGCCGGAGATCGCCCGCCTCGGCGTCCGCGTTCGGCCGACGCCGCGCCTGGAGCTGCGGCTCTTCGCCGACTACTCGCGGTGGTCGGTCTTCAACAAGCAGTGTCTGCTCGACGCCGACGATCCCGACCGCAACTGCTCGTTCGCCGGCGAGGACGAGGCCTTCACCAACCCCGAGGCCTACGGCGCGGAGGGAGACCACTCGGGGGTCGTCCAGCACCTGCCGCGCTTTTGGAAGGACTCCGGCGGGGTCCGGGTGGGCGCGTCCTACTGGTTCTTGCCTGGCCTCGAGGCCTACCTAGGCGGCGGCTACGATTCCTCGGCAGTGCCGGTGCAGACGCTCGACTCGGCGCTGATGGACATGGACAAGGGGTCGGTCTCGGTCGGCGTTCGCTGGCAGATCGTCCGCCAGGTCGCGCTCTCGCTGACCTCGACGCAGATCATCTTCCGCAAGGTCGACACCGCCGGCAAGAGCCTGCTCGGGGCCTGGCAGCAGCCGACCCGGCAGGCCGGCGCAGACGGGACCTACTCGCAGTTCTTCAGCGTCCTCAACCTCTACGCGGATCTTCGCTTCTAGCGGAGTTCGACGCCTGACCTCGGCGGAGGGTTGTAAGGGATAGGTTATTGGGGACAGGTTATCGGGGCCAGGTCGTCGGATCGGGCCAGCGGATCGGATCATCGGGGCCCGTCCACGGGACTAGCCCACCCAGACAAACCCGACCAGACGAGGCCGCCCAGACGAGCCCGCCCAGATGAGGCCCGTCCACGGGACTAGCCCACCCAGACAAACCCGACCAGACGAGGCCGCCCAGACGAGCCCGCCCAGACGAGGCCCGTCCACGGGACTAGCCCACCCAGACAAACCCGACCAGACGAGGCCGCCCAGACGAGCCAGACCAGACGAGCTCCGACGGCCCTCAGCGGAAGGGCGCGGCGTGGAACCAGAGGTTGAAGGCCCACTTGGTCCCGCGCTCGACCGGGTCGCCGGCGTGGAGTCCGTGGGGGTGGCGGGTGTCGGTGCCCGCGCGGCAGTTGTGGAAGATCAGGACCCGACCCCGCTTCGCCTCGACGGTGACGTCGAGCTTGGGGAAGCTCGTCGAGCCGCCGGCCTCGACGTCGGAGAGGTAGCCCAGGAGCGTCACCAAGCGCTGGCCTCCGCGGGCGCAGCAACGCTGCCCTCGGGGGGTGCTCAGGTCGTAGGCGTCGAAGTGGGGCCGGTACTCCTGGTCGACCTCGTAGGCGATCACCTGGAAGGACTCGGCGTGCTCTAGCGGTAGGCCGACGACCTTGGCGAGCCGGCGCGCGAGCCGGAGGGTGGTGGGGGTCGTGTCGTGCGGGACCCAGACGACGTCGTTGGTCCGGCCGGCGCTCTTGCGTCCGCGCTCGACCCCGCTGACCTCGGCCCGCCGCCGCTTGGGCTCGGCGAGGGAGATCAGATGACGACAGACCTCCGGGTCGATGACGTCGTCGATCGTGAAGATCAGCGGCTCGGGGTGGAGCGTCGTCGCCGAAGCGGGCGGCTGCTTGAGGACCGGGAGTGTCATGGACGGGCCGCGAGACTACCACAGCGGCCCCTTGACGCACTTCGGGCCGGGCTCCTGGAGGAGCTCGGCCCGAGGTGCGCTGGAGCTCTCCAGCGGTCCGTGGAGCGGTCCCGCTCAGTGCTGCTGCTTCGGAGCCGGCAGACCGGCGAGGATCCGCGTGAACTCCGGGTGGTCCGGGATCATCTTCAGCGCGGCTTCGCACACCTGGCGGGCCTCGTCGAACATGTTCGCGTCGCGCATGCACGAGGCGAGGGTGATCACCGGATCGATCTCCCGCGGGTTCAAGGCGACGACCACCCGGAGGTGCTCGACGGCCTCGCGGGGGCGGCCTTGCTTGCGGAGGATCGCCGCGAGGAGCGAGCGGATCTCGAGGTCGTTGGGGCGGAGGCGGACCGCGTCCATCAGGTGGGCGAGCGCGGCCCCGTCACCCTCGGTGCCGCGGACGGCGAGGGCGAGCATCAGGTGCGGCTGCCAGTAGCGGGGCTCGCGGGCGATGACCTCGCGGAGGAAGACCGCGGCCTCGCGCTGCGAGCCGGCGTTGTCCGAGCGGACCTTGTCGATCGCGTCGTCGTAGCGGTCCTCGAAGTCCTCGAGGTTGAGCGCGAGGAGCGAGCGACGGGCGAAGGCGTCGTCGTCGAGGCCGCGGCCGCCGAGGGTCAGGATCCGGTCGAGGTAGGGGCGAGCGGCCTCGGGGTTGTCGCCCTCGAGGTACATCGACGCGACGTAGCGGAGGACGCCAGCGTTCTCGTTGTGGACCTCCGCGGCCTTGAGCAGCAGCTTGGTCGCGTCCTCGATCTTCTCCTCCTCGTGGAGGTCGAGGAGCATGTCGAGCGAGGACTTGTGGAGGCTCGGGAGCTCGACCGCGGTGCCGAGGAGGGCGAGCGCCTCCTGCTGGTTCTCCGCGGTCTCGTCGTCGTCGCCGTCGCGGTCCCAGAGGACGTTGGCGAGATCGCCGTAGGCGCTCGGCACCTTGCCCTCGTCGATCGCCCGGCGGAGGAAGGGCTCGGCCTCGTCGAACTGGTCGTTCTCGATCATCAAGGAGGCGATCTGGGCGAAGACCACGGGGCCCTCGTTGCCGTTCTCGACGCAGAACTGCGCGACCTTGAAGGCGTTCTCGGAGTCGCCGGCGGAGCGGAGGGTGTCGATCATCCCAGAGGCGACCGCGGCGCTCTGGGGCCCGAGGTTGATCGCCTGCTGGAAGGCCGAGATCGCGCCGCCGACGTCGCCGACGCGGCGGAGGACGATCGCCAGGTGATGCCAGGCGCCCTGGTCCTTCTCACGGCGCTGGGCGGCGACGTTGAGGGCCTGGACCGAGAGCGGGATCGCGCCCTGGTCGGGCTGACCGGCGACGAGGATGTCGACCATCGCGTGGAGGGCGGACATCGTCACGTCCATCTCCGGCGCGCGGTTGATCGCGTCGATCAGGGGCGCCAGGAGCTGCTGCGAGGTGGTCGGCACGCAGCGGCCCTGGAGGGCGCTGAGGTTGCCGAGGCCGACGAGGAAGGAGACCAACGCCTGGACGTTGTCGGTGCCGAAGGCCTTCTCCCAGCTCTCGTAGTCGACCTTGACGTCGAGCTCGGCGGCGATGCCGAGGAGGAGCTCGTGGATGGCGACGGCCATCTCGGGCGGGGTGCCGCCGAAGCTCCAGCGCTTGCGCTCGGTGATCGCCTTGGTCGCCGGGTCGACGTCGATGAAGCGCGCCTCCCAGGCGAGCTGCTCGTCCTCGACCTTCATGTCGACGAGGAGGCCCTTGGTCGCGTTCGGGAAGCGGCCGATCCCCTCGACGGCGCGCTCGTCGGTCCACGGCTCGCGGAAGACCATCAGCGCCGGGACCTTCTGGCCGTTCTGATCGTGCATCGCGGTGAATACCGGCGCCGCCGCCTTGGCGTCGTGCTGGGCGAGATCCTGGGCGATCCAGCGCTGGATGCCCATCGCCAGCGGGGCTCCCTTGCCCTCGTTGACGCAGGCGATCGGCAGAACGACGAAGTCGATCATCTTCGCGGCCTCGTTGATCTCCGCGTCCGTGGCGGGGGCGTCCTCGCCCTCGTCGCCGAGCATCAGCTCGTCCTGGTCTTCGCTGTCGAATTGCTGGGTGTCGTCGCCGGCCATGGCGCGCAAGCCTGCCGCAAGGGGCCGGGTGGCGCAAGGCCGGCCTGAGGCCCAGATCGCGGGCGGATCGGGGCCAGAGCGTGAGGAGCGCGGAGACTCCGCGCAGCCGTGAGGATCATCCTCCTGGTATCGTTGCCGCGGATGATCAGGGGGTCAGCTCCGCGGCGAGGTCCGCCTACGATGATCGGCTGGGCTGCCTCGCTGACGACACTGTTGGCACTGTCGGCGGTTTCGGCCTGCGACACGCCGACGGTGGAGGCGCGGGCGCTCTGGCTCGACCAGGAGCACGTCGGCGGCGAGCGGACCGTCCATATCTACAGTCGCGGAGAGTTCGAGACGATGACGCTGCGGCCGAGCAGCGACCTCCAGGACGCCGAGCGCGAGTCCTTGGTGCTCGAGCTGGGGCCGCGGGGCCGGGGAGCGCTGCTCATGGCCGCCGATCCGCGGTCGTTGCGGGTGACCGGCGCGAACGCCTTTCAGATCGCCTACCTCGACCTCGACGAGCGGCGCGCGCTGTCGATCCAGGTGCCCCTCGGGCTGCGGGCGCCGGCGCCGGTCTTCAGCGCCCGCGGCGACGCTGTGACCTGGATCGATCCCTGCGCGCGTGAGCTAGCGATCCTACCGACCACCGCGGGCCTCCAGACGACCGGCGCGGGCGGTGCCCTGGAGCCCTGGACGACGGCGCTGGGGGAGGGCTCGCTCTCCTGCTTTCCCCGCTGGGGGTCGGCGAGCGCGACCGATGCCCCCGTCATCTTCACGGGGGACGCGAGCTACGCGGGGGAGCTCGGCAACGTCCTGGTGCCGACGCCCGGCGGCGAGGTGCGGGCCTTCCGCTACGCCGAGGGGCCGGAGGACTCGCGGCTGGCGGTCGAGCTCGGCCGCGGCGCGCTCCTCAGCGATGTCACCGGCGTGCGCCCGTCGGGCTGCGCCGAGACGGTCGGCTGCCTCGGCCTCGTCGATCCCGATGGTTCCGCGCTCTCCGTCATCGGCGATCCCGACGACCCCTGCCGGATCCAGCGCTGGTCGTGGGTCGCCCAGGAGGGGGAGGACGGCGAGGAGCCGGCGCCGGAGCCGACGAGCTGCGTCTGGACCGGCAGCGGTGAGGTGATCGCGGCGATCTCCGGTCGTCACTACGTCGTTCTCCGCGACAGCGAGGTGGTCCGCGTGGACTGGACCACCGGCGAAGAGGTGGCGCTGCCGCTCCTCGGCGGCAGCGCTCCCTGGAGCTGGCACCTCGATCGCGAGGGGCGGACGGTGATCATGGTCTCGCGCGGGGGGCCGATGCTGCGGATCGCCAGCGACCAGGTCGAGCTCGTGAACATCGTCCAGACCCCCTGCTTCTTCGGCCAGACGCCTGTGGTCGCGCCCTCCGGCCGGTGGGCGGCCTGGGCCTGCCTCGACGGGTTTGGCGGCGAGACGACGGGGGACGGGTCGGTGCAGATAGGCTCGGTGATCCGGGTCTCGGTCGCGGGCCTCGAGCGCTACGACGGCGTGCCGATGTGGGCGCTCTCGATCGACGACGAGGGGGAGCTCCTGCTCTACAGCCGGGCCGACAGCTCGCTCAACGATCTCGTGCAGCCGGCGACCTCGCCCCGCAACCTCTACGTGCTCGGCTCCGATCGCGAGCTCTCCCGCGTCTCCACCTTGGAGCCCGATCCGGAGCTGAGCCGCGACGCCAACGGCCTGCTGCGCTGGATGGTCTCGACCGCGCTCTAGGAGCACTTTCACCGGACCTCCTAGCAGACCGCGGTGAAGGTTCCGTGTGCTCTCGCGCCGCGATCGTTGGTCCTCTTGGTCGCGACAGAACGCTGCCGCGCTCGCCTGGGAGGTGCTACCGTCGGCGAATGCAACGTTGTCCGGAGTGCTCGCGTCATGTCCGAGAGGGCGACCTTCACTGCCCGTTCTGCGCGACGCCGCAGCGCTTCGTCGTCGGCAGCGCGCCCTTCCTCGTCTCGGCGCTCGTCGGCCTGACGATGATCGCCTGCACCGGCGATGACATGGGCAGCACGGAGAGCACGGGCGACACGACCGCGGGCAGCCAAAGCTCGACGTCGGAGAGCTCCAACGGATCGATGTCGAGCACCAGCGGTCAGTCCACGAGCTCGGGGACCGAGTCCTCGACCTCCGCGAGCGGGACCTCGACCTCCGACTCAGAGTCGGACGGGAGCGCGTCGAGCACGACGGATCCGACGAGCGGGACGACGACGAGCGGGACGACGACGGGCGGGACGACGACGACGGGCGGGACGACGACCACCGACTCGGACTCGGACTCGGACTCGGACTCGGGCTCGGACAGCGAGGGCGCGTGCATGGGCCCGGGCGAGGAGATCTGCAAGGACGTCTGCGTCAACACCCAAGTAGACCCGCTGAATTGTGGCAAGTGCGACAACCCCTGCGACCAAGAGATGGGGGAGAGCTGCGACGAGGGCGAGTGCAAGGTGGTGATCCTCCCCTACGGCGCGCCGATGCCCGAGCCGCTGTGGGTCTAGCCGCCGTGGCAAGAATCCCGCGCGCTCTCCAGCCCTCGTCGCCTCTCGGCCCCGCCGAAACTTGCGGTACGGCCCAGCACAGCGGCGTTTGCGGCGCGAGAGCACACGGGGCTGCACCGCGGGCGGCTAGCCCTGAAATAAGCGCTGCTGTGAGGCGTCCTAGACAACCTGCGTAGAACCGTCAGTGACACGGGGCTTGCGCTTCGGCTGTATCCGTGTGGGTGAGCGCTCACCTCGTGCTTGGCGAGGGGCGGAGCTTGGGGGCTGTAGGCGGGCGGGCGAGGGGCGACGAGGCGGGTCCCTCGCGGACGCGGGTCCTCCCATGCCACGTGCTCGCCACGGGATAGGCTGGTCTGCTTGAAGAGACAGGGTACGCGTGTCTCCGCGCGAGGCACGGGTCCTCCCGCTGCGTCCCATCCGTCGCCCCTCGCTCGCCCGAGTAAGTCTTCCTGGGCTCCGCTACCGGGTGCGTAGAGGACTCGTGGTTGCAGACCTTCTCTCGACACATGCTCGTCGAGTCTCTCGCGCACCTGATGAGCGACAACGCGCATCGCCGGTCGAACTTCGGTCGGTACCGAAGTCCAAGCGATCGAGAGCCTCCGAAACGCCTGTGAGAACACCGAGCACGAAGCTGCCGCCGAGGAAGAGGTTGTAGACGTGGCTCAGGACGTGCGTCGCTTCGTCGTAGCCGCGCTTGTTCTCGAAGACCTTCACGCGGCCGTTGATCGAGCGCCGGAGCTTGAGGCGAGCGAGCGAGCCGCGAGCATGAGCCCAGCGAAGGGAGTCACAGGAGCCGGGTCGACGACCAACTCTACCGGCGGAGGCTCGAAGCTCTTGCACTTCGATCGAGCGCTTGCCTGTGGGCTCCGTTCTCGCCGACAGTCGGCCTTGAGATGACTCGCGCGAGTTGTCCCGCTCGGTGTTCTCACTGGGGCCTCGGAGGCTCGCGCTCGCTTGGACTTCGACACGGACCGAAGTTCGGCCGACGATGCGCGTTGTTTCTCATCATCGTCGAGAGTCTCGACGAGCACGTATCGAGCGAAGACCTACGGGAGCAAGCGATCCACGTACTCGCAAGCGGAGCGCCTACAGATCTGCTCCCGACTTCATATGATCTGTACCAAGGGTCACTCTCTCGATCGAGACGATCGCCGAGCGTCCAGCGGAGCCCCGACAGACTCGCTCGGGCGAGCGAGGGGCGACGGGTGGGACGCAGCGGGAGGACCCGTGCCTCGCGCGGAGACACGCGTACCCTGTCTCTTCAAGCAGCTCAGCTCGACCCGTGGCGAGCACGTGGCATGGGGGGACCCGCGTCGCGAGGGACCCGCCTCGTCGCCCCTCGCCCGCCCGCCTTCAGCCTCCGAGCTCCGCCCGCCGTCAAGCAGGAGGTGAGCCTTCACCCGCGCCCGAGCACTCGGGCGGCAAAAGTCCGCGTGAGCGCACTTCTACACGGAACTGGGGGGCGGTTTCACACCAGCGCTTATTTTAGGGCTAGCCGCCCGTGATCGCCGGAGAGCCCGGGCCGAAGGGCTCGTCGGCCCTCGCCGTCCGCGGCTCGTCGATCTGCACCGGCCCATGCTCAGCGCGCATCGCCGGGTCTCGGTGCTCGCGGATCACCCGGAAGAGGCTGTTGTCAAAGGGCTCGCCGGAGGAGGGGCTCACCCACTCGATGCGCTCGCGGAGGCCCTGCTTGTCCATCTCTAGGGCCCGGTGGTGGCACATCGGGTTGTTGCCGGGGCGGCCGAGGAGGGGCTCGCTGACCGAGGTGCAGCCGCCCCGGCACAGGTCCGCGTAGTAGCACTCGGCGCAGTAGCCCCACAGCTCGTTCTCGGTCCGCTTGCGCATGTAGCTGAGCTCGGGAGCGCGCTCCCAGATCGCCCGTAGGCCGTGCTCGCGCCAGGAGCCGCCGACGTTGTTGCGACCGCCGAGGCTCGGACAGTTCTTGATCGCCCCGTCGCTCTCGATCGCGACCCCGGCGATCCCCGCCTGGCAGCCGAGGTAGTGGCCGGCGCGGCTCTGGCGTCGCCGCAGCTTGTAGGCGTAGGGGCCGAAGTAGCCGAGGCTGTTGGCCGGGGTGAGGGTGATCTTGAGCTCCTCACAGCGGTCGGCGATCCGGTCGAGCGTGGGGAAGAGGTCGAGGTACATGTAGGGCTGGAGGAGGAGCTCGTGGTGATCGGCGGCGCCGCCGTGGGCGACCGTCACCTGGATCTGCCAGGCGTGGATCCCCTCCGGCGCGAGGAGCTCGAGCAGCTCCTCCAATTGGCCGACGGTCAGGCGGTTGATCTGGGTGTTCGCCGAGATCTTCGCGCCCGCCCCCCGCAGCAGCCGCATCGCCTGGAACGCGCGGGACCAGCTCCCGGGGCGGGCGCGGAGCCGATCGTGCTCGGGGCCGAGCCCGTCGACGGAGACGGAGACGCTCTGGACCCCAGCCTCGACCATCGCCTCCGCGCGCTCGCGGGTCATCCCGTAGCCGCCGGTGGTCAGGGTCGAGGTCATCCCGCGCTCGCGGATCGCCCGGATGATCAGGATGAAGTCAGCGCGGAGGTAGGCCTCTCCGCCGATCAAGGTGACCTCGCCGACGCCCAGGTCAGCGAGCTCGTCGACCAGCCTGAGGCACTCCTCCGTGGTCAGCTCGTCGGGCCGGGCCTTGCCGGCACGGGGCCCGCAGCAGAGGCAGCGTTGATCGCAGGCGAGGGTGAACTCCCAGACCGCGATCTTCGGGGTCGGAGCTTCGCCCTCGGCGAGCGGGAGGATCCGCCGGGTCCGATCCGGCGGCAGCGGCTCGGTGAGAACGGGGAGGCGCCGTCGGACATCGCGGAGGTGCACCGCAGCACGATACCCGAATCCAGGTCGACCTCCGGGAGCGCGTCGGGATCGCCCTGATCGCCGCTTGACCTGACGCCGCTCGACGTAGACGCTCGGCTCATCGACCGAGCGGTGCAGGATGCCTCTACTAGAGGAGGACGATGATGGCGGTCGAGCTCCGCCCAGGTCTCCGGCGACGGGTCTTCTTCGGCGTGCGCCTCGCCGAGAGCGACCACAACGGGGCTCGCGTGCTCGGGGTTCATCCGGACTCCACCGCCGCGGCGATCGGCGTCGCCGTCGGTGATCGACTCCTCGGGGTGGGGGGCGGCGTCGGCCCCGAGGTGGTGCTCGGCCCCGATGATCTGCGGCGCTACGTCGGCCGCCTCATCCCCGGCGACACGGTCGAGGTCGAGGTGGGCCGCGGCCTCGGACGTCAGCGCCTGCGCGGGGTCGCCCGGGCTTGGCCGATCGAGCGCTTCCCCGGGAGCACCATGATCCTCGATCACGTCGGCCCTCCGGGTCGCCGCCAGCGGGTCTTCCTCAGCCGACCGAAGGGGCCTGGGAAGCACCCGGCGGTGATGATGATGCGGGGCTTTAGCTGCCGCTCGAGCGAGTTTCCCCTGGATCCGAGGACGCCGATGCGGCTCCTCCTCGAGGCCTGGGCGCGGGCGGGTCTGTGCACGCTCCGGGTCGAGAAGTCCGGCGTCGGCGACAGCGAAGGTCCGGCCTGCGCCGACAACTCCTTTGAGGCTGAGCTGGCGGGGGCTCGGGCGGGCCTGGAGCTGCTCCGCCGCGCGGACTTCGTCGACAGCGATCGGATCGCCCTCTTCGGCCACAGCGTCGGCGGGATGATCGCGCCCCTCCTGGCGGCCGAGCGCCCGGTCGCCGCGGTCGGCACCTTCGGCACCTCGGCCGCTCGTTTCAACGACTGCGCCTCGGCCTCCCGCCGTCGTCAGCTCGTCCTCGCTGGCGCGTCCCTGCGGGATCTGGGGGCGATGGAGTCGCTCCAGGCGCTGCTCGTCCGCGAGGGGATGACGGCAAACCAGGCGACCGCTCTCCGCCCCGAGCTCGCCCCGGTGGTCCCGCAGCTCCTGCCGGGGGGACGCCTCTTCGGGCGCTCCCTGACCTACACCCGGCAGCTCGACCGCGCCGACATCGAGGGTGCCTGGCGCCGCCTCGACGCCGACGTCGCGGTCTTCCACGCTGAGCATGACTATGTGTGCGTCCGCGAGGAGGCGCTCCACGTCGTCCGGCTGGTCAACGAAGAGGGCTGTGGTCGGGCGCGCCTCGTCGAGCTGCCCGGGGTCGGCCACCTGCTCTACACCCACCCGAGCATGGAGGCGGCCTTCGCCGCGCCCGAGGTCGGCTCGACCGACACCGGGATCGCCGAGGCGACGCTGGAGTGGTTGCGCGGGGCCTTCGCCTGAGGGCGAGCCGCCTTCGGCGGCGCGGCGCGGTGTCTCGCTAGGGTAGGGGTCACCAGGGCTCGCTCCCGTGGGCTCAGCGTCGCGGCAAGAGAGCGTCGAGGGCGTCGAGGTAGCCGAGGAAGGCGAGTCGGCCGGCGTCCGTCATCTGGTAGAGCGTCTGCGGGCGGCGCTTGACGAAGCGCTTGCGAACCTTGATGTAGCCGGCCTTCTCGAGGCGTTGGAGGTGGGTCGCGAGGTTGCCGTCGCTGGTCGACGTGCGCTCGCGGAGGACGGTGAATTCGATCTCATCGCCCTGGCTCAGGCTCGACATCACGGCCAAGCGAACCGGCGCGTGGATGACCGCGTCCAACCCTCCCGGTGGGCTCATCCGCGCCGGCGCTCCGCTCGGATCATCATCAGACCCGGCCAGACGTAGCCGATGAGCATCATGATCGTGAAGAGGATCTGGGGGTAGGGGCGATCTAGGAAGAGCGAGACAGCTCCGCAGGCGAAGAAGCCGAGCGAGGAGACGCGGAGGTGTCGGCTGTCGTAGAGGGTGCCGGCGGTCCGCAGCGGCACCCCGAGGATCACGCTGATCAGCGGGGTGATGAGCTCCGAGGGGACGCGCCCGCTGATGCCGCCGACGAAGGAGACGATGACGACGGCGATCGTCGCGGCGAGCCAGGTCTGGGCCTCGACCTTGCCGACGTGGGTCAGGATCTGGGTCGAGCGTTCACGGCGGAAGCCGGCGATCGTCGAGTAGATCCCGCCGAGGGCGCCGAGCACCGGCCAGACCAACCACGGGCGCGCTACGCCCTGGTCGAGGCCGATCGCCTCGAGGACGGTCCCGAGGGCGACGATCATCCCCCAGAGAACGTAGATGTCGCCGTGGATCGCCCGATCACGACGGGCGACCTCGACCGCTCGGCGGATCTCGGCGAGCTCCTCGCGGAGCGGATCTTCGGCGCTTAGAGCTTCTTCCATGGCGTCTCGTTGCGACCAAAGTAGAACATGACGCCGCCCATCGCCGAGCCCCCTCCGTCGATCCCGAGGTCATGCCCCGGCGCCTGTCCGCCGATCTCGAAGGTGAAGCTCATGAAGGGCGACGCGAAGGCCTCGACGCCGAAGTGACCGCCGCCGCCGAGGGCCACGTCGCCGCCCTCGGCGGTCGGGTTCGGGCGGATCCCCGCCCAGAGGCCGCCGCCGCCGTAGACCCGGAGGACGCCCCACCACACCGGTGAGCGGCCGAAGATCTCCCCGCCGAGGTTCAGCACCGGGTCGTAGTGGTCTTGCGCGTCGTGGTAGTGGACGCCGCCGACCCGGACCCGGAGGCCGAAGAACTGGCCGAGCTTGCGCCCGAAGGGGATCGAGACCTTGACGCTCTGGCCGTAGTGTCCGCCCCAGAGGCCGTTGTCGTAGCCGAAGCCGACGCCGGACCAGCGCCGCTGGATCCAGCGGATCTGGGCCGGACGGAGGACGCCGATCGGCGCGGGTTCGGCAGCCGCGGGCGCGGGTCCCTCGGGGGCGACCGCCGGGGTGTCGACCGCCGGGGCGGACTGGCCGGAGATGTCGGCCGCGGAGAGGACGAAGAGGAGGAGTTGTGCGCTCATGGGCTCCATAGACCAGAGGAAAGTACTTTGTATTTCAAAGTTCAAGTTTATAAATAAAATCAAGTTCTTGAAACATGATCGGCCACCTTGGTGTCGCCCCTGGAAGGCGCGAGATCGCGCTAACTTGTCCACCTGGAGCGCCTCCGGCTGCGCGCGAGCACGCCCGTCTGGACCGCGCGAAGAGGCTCGTCTGGAGCACGCGAGCAGGCCCGTCTGCCCCGCGCGAGCATGCTCGTCCGCGCGACGCCAGGGCGGAGGGCTCACCTCGGCGGTCCGGGGGGGACCTCGGCGGGAGGGCGAGCCTAGGCGGGCTGGAGCCGCTCGTCTCGCTGCTGGAGGGCGAGCGTCGCGAGCACCCCGTCGATCGTCGTGTCGAGCTTGTCGCCGAGGAAGAAGAGCTTCGAGAGCACATACGCCGCCATCTCGGGCTCGCTCTGGGAGAGGGCGACGAGGGCGTTGACCGTCGGGTGATCGGCGTTGAGCACGAGCGTGCGCTTGCGCGAGAGGAACCCAGTCCCGAGCTCGCGGACATCGGCGATCTCGTCGAGGTCGCCGAAGCGCCGCTGGGTGATCGCGACCCAGTCGCCGATCCTCGACTCCGGATCCTCGAAGTGGCCGAGCTCCACGCCGCTGAGCTTGCCGCCGTAGCCCCGGATCAGGTCTTCGGTCGCGGCCGCGAGCGGGCGCCAGCGACTCGCCTCGACGTCATCCCGCGGCGGCAGGGGCATGCAGTAGCGGGCGCCGACCGGGAGCAGAGCGGGGCCCCCGAGCGCGCCGAAGAGGGTGTGGATCGCAGCATGGTCTGGGGCTAGGAGGACCAGCTCGCCGTCGGCCTCGACAGCGTCCGTGAGGGGCGTGCGGGCGCGCGCGAGGAGGGGACGCTCGTCGCTAGAGAGGGCCTTTCGCAGCGCCTTGAGGGTCACAGGGGCGCCTGAGGGGCTCTTCGCGACCGTCGAGCCGAGACACCGGCCGGAGAGGGCGTCGTCGCGGAGATGCCAGGCGGCGGCGCTGCAGAGGTAGCGGGCGTGGTTGGTCGCGCCGTCGGGCCTCTCCTCGGCGAGCTCCTCCTCGAGCGCGGTGAAGACGGCCTCCGCCAAGGGACCGCGGATGAGCTCCTGGACCCGGACGAAGACCCGGTCGTAGCCCGCGTCGTGGATCACGTTGTCGCGGGTCAGGGTGTGCTCCAGGAGGTCGGAGGAGACCTTGAAGTGGATCCCGCTGTGGTGCTCGTCGGTCCCCTCGAGGAGGGTGAGGCCGCGGTTGTAGAGGCCGAAGAAGGAGCTGTCGCCCTGCGGGTGGCCGACGACGTAGGACGAGGCCTCGTCCTCGTGGTGGATCCGCACCGGCGCCGCGACGTCGAAGGGCTCGGTGATAGGCTCGTCCATGAAGCGGACGTCGCCGCGGGTGTGCTTACACCAGTAGCGGATCGTCTCGCGGGAGCGCTGGATCAGCGACGCGTGCTCTTCGCGGGTGGTCCGCTTGTAGATCCGGATCTTGGTCCCGTCGACGGGGTGGTCGAGGCGGCGCAGCTCGAACTTGCGATCCTCGGTGAAGAGCACCCGCCAGTGCTCACCTTCGCGGGAGGTGTCGATGCAGACGAGCTCCGGCTTGGTCGCGAAGATCGAGACGAAGCCGATGCCGAACTTGCCGATCTTGGTCCGGTCGCCGTCCTTCGAGGAGGAGAAGAGGCGGGTCAGCCGCTTCTCGATGATCTCGCGGGTCATGCCGACGCCCCAGTCGTCGATGTGGATGATCGTGACCCCGGGCTTGCCCTCCTGACCTTCCTCGTAGGTCAGGTAGATCTCGATCTCCTCGGAGCCGGCATCGAGGGCGTTTTGGATGACCTCGCGGTAGAAGGAGAGCGGGTCGGCGAACTGATGGATCAGCTTGTCGAGCGCATCGGCGACCCTGAGCTCGGCGGGCTCTGACATCGTCGGTGATGCTACCAGACCGCCGGCGCGGCTGAGCTGGCCGCAGGTCGAGCTCGGGTGTTTGCGCGCCTCAGCCCGCCGCGGCGAGCTCGACGATCCGCGCCATCATCCGCTCGACCTCGGCCTCGGTCGTATAGAAGTGGGGCCCGAGGCGGAGGCCGCACTTCGGCCGCCAGTCGAGCTTGTACTTCTCGGCGATGAGCTGGGCGCAGGCGCCCTCCGAGGTCGGGAAGTCGACCGCGACAAAGCCGGAGCGGAGGTTGTCGTCGAGGGGCGAGTGGACGGTGAGCCCCGCCGCCTGGGCGCGGTCGATGATGATCCGCGAGAGGGCGAGGTTGTGGGCGCGGATCTGCGGGACGCCGACCTCCAGGAGGTTCTTGTAGGCGGCGCGGGCGACGTAGTAGGCGGGGATCGACGGGGTCCCGCCCATAAAGCGCCAGCTGCTCTCGGCGTAGGCGATCGGCGCGGGCTCGAAGGAGAAGGGGCGCGCGTGGCCCATCCAGCCGGTGATCCGCGGGTGAAGGCGCTCGCGCACCTCCGGCTTCATCCACATGAACGCGGTCCCGGGTCCGCCGCAGAGCCACTTGTGCGAGCCGGAGACGACGATGTCCGCGCCCCACTCGGCGACGTCGATCGGGACGACGCCGACGGTCTGGTAGGCGTCGACCATCACCAGCGCGCCGACCTCGTGGGCCCGGTCGCAGATCGCCTTGACGTCCTGGAGCGCGCCGGAGACGTAGATCCCGTGGGAGATCGGGACGATCAGGGTCTCCTCGTCGATCGCCTCCAGGATCCGCTCGGTCGGGACGGTCATGCCGTCGTCGGAGGGGACCAGCTCCAGGCGTCCGCCGAGCTCCTGGTGGCGCTCCCACACGTAGATGACGTTGGGGAATTGCAGCGCCTCCATGACGACCTTGTTGCGGGCGCCGGAGAAGTCGAGGCAGGAGGCGATCTGCGCCTGAAAGAAGGCGACGTTCTGGTTTAGGGTCGTCTGCCCCGCGGGGGCGCCGATGAAGCGCGCGGCGGCGTCGCTGACCTCGTCGACGACCTTGACCCACGCGTCCCAGACCTCGACGCCCTCCCGCGCCCAGTCGTCGGCGTAGGTCGCCAGCGCCTCCTTCGCCTGCCGCGGCATCGCCCCCATGCTGTTCGAGTTCATGTAGGTGGTGTCGGCGAGGATCGGGTAGTCCGCCCGGTAGCGGGCGAGGCTCGGATCGACGGCGGGCTTGTTCTTCGAGTCCATGGTGGTCTGCTCTCTCGCGCGCGGGCGCGTTCGCGTTAGGGTGCGTCGGTCGGTCGTTTGCGGTAGGGGGCGAAGGGCTGGCGGCTTTGTCGGTCGCGGTTGAGCGCGCGCAGCTCCTCGTCGGAGTAGGCGCCCTTGCGGCCGCGGGGGAGGGTCGTGCGGATGAAGAGCTCGATCTGTCGCCGGGCCTTGTCGGCGGTCTCGACGCGGGCGCGATCGATCTCGGAGAGGGCCTCCTCGGGGACGTCGCCGGCCTCGACGGCGAAGGACTCGTCGCACTCGTCCCAGCGCTGGAAGAGGAGGGCCCGGCGCTCGGCGACGGAGAGCGAGGGGAGCGACCAGATCGCGACCAGCTCGCCCTCGAGCTGGCCCAGGCGGACGGCGAGGAGCTCCTTGGTGAAGCTGATCGCGAGGCCGATCCGGATCTCGCGGGTGCGCGCGAGCAGCTCGGCCTTGACCCGGGCGTTGCGGTCGATCCCCTGGAGCGCCATCACCCACTCGGCGGGGCCGGTGACCGACATACCCATCGGCGTGAAGAGGCCGATCGGCGGCCCGCCGAAGGAGCCCTTCTGGCTGTTCGTGGAGTCCGGTCGGCGCCAGCGATCGGCGAAGTGGACGGTCCCGTCGGGGTTGAACTGGGCGCTGAAGCGGCGGTAGGGGTCGACGTAGAGGTAGGAGCCGTCGGTCTGTCGCCGCAGGCCGAGGTTCGCCCGGCCGCCTTCGCTGGCGCTCTCAGGCATCGGCCCGTCGAAGTCGAGGCGCGGCGGCGGCAGAGCCCTGTTCGGCGCGCCGTCGTCAGCGGTCGACGTGGCCGCGTCGGGCTCGTCACCACCCGCGGTCGCAGGGGACGGTCCCTCCGGGGGAGGAGCGGGCCCCTCCGGCGGCGGAGAGGGCCCTTCGACGGGTCCTTCGACGGTCCGTGCGGCCTGGGCGTGATTCACCACCAGAGCGCCCAAGAGGGCGCCGAAGCGGAGGATCTTCGCCGAGCCCCGGACCGCCACCTAGTCCTCGTCGGCGAGGAAGGTGCGGTAGGCGTCGGCGCTCATCATCGCGTCTAGCTGAGCGGCGTCCGAGGGGCGGATCTTGATCATCCAGCCGGCGCCGTAGGGGTCGTCGTTGACCGCCTCGGGGGCGTCGGCGAGGGACTCGTTGCTCTCGATGACCTCGCCGTCGATCGGCGAGAAGAGCTCCGAGACCGTCTTGACCGAGTCGATGTCGCCGGCGCGCTCGCCCGCCTCGACGGCCTCACCGCTCTCCGGGAGGGTGACCATCGTGATGTCGCCGAGCTGGTCGACGGCGTGGGCCGTGATGCCGATGGTGATGGTCTCGCCGTCGCGGCGGATCCACTCGTGCTCCTTGGTGTACAGGAGGTCCGCGGGGATGGAGTCGTTCATGATCGTCCTCTGCCTTCGTTGCCTGGTACCGGGGTCGTGGTCGGGGGGGGGGCGGTCGGGGGGGCGCTCAGGAGGCGCTGCTCGGTCGCTTGTAGAAGGGCCCCTTGACGATCTTCGCCTCGAGGATCTTCGTCCGCTGGCGGATCCGGAGGGTCGTGCCGATCTTGCCCATGGCCGTCGGGACATAGCCGAGGCCGACAGCTCCGCCGACCGTCGGGGCGACGCCGCCGCTGGTGACGTTGCCGACGACCGCGTCGTCGTCGCCGAGGATCTCCGCGCCGGCGCGGATGATCCCGCGGGAGGTCACGGTGAAGCCGACGAGCTTGCGCCCTAGGCCGGCCTCCTTCTGCTCAGCGAGCGCCTTGGAGCCGATGAAGGGGGCGCCGTCGTCGATCTTCGCCAGCTTGACGACCCAGCCGAGACCGGCCTCCAGGGGGGAGGTGGTCCGGTCGATGTCGTTGCCGTAGAGGGAGAGGCGGGCCTCGAGGCGGAGCGTGTCGCGGGCGCCGAGGCCGATCGGCGCGGCGCCAGCGTCGACGAGCGCCTGCCAGACCTTCGGAGCGTCGGCGGCGGCGACGAAGAGCTCGAAGCCGTCCTCGCCGGTGTAGCCGGTGCGGGCCGCGGTGATCGGCGCGTCTGCGATCCGTCCCGGGCCGAAGCCGAAGGGGCGGACATCGCCTAGCTCAGCGCCGCCGAGGCGCGCGACCAGGGCGACCGCCTCGGGGCCCTGGACCGCGATCAGGGCGAACTCGTCGGACCTGTTGATGATCTCGCAGAGCTCGCCGACGTTGCCCTTGAAGTGCTCGTAGTCCTTGTCGATGTTCGACGCGTTGACGACGATCCGGAAGAGCTCGGGGCCGAAGCGGTAGACGATGCAGTCGTCGACGATGCCGCCGTCCTCGTAGCAGACCGTCGTGTAGAGGGCTCGACCGTCGACGAGGCGGCTGGCGTCGTTGGTGATGAGGCGCTGGATCGCCTCGATCGCCCGCGGGCCGATGAAGTCGATCTCACCCATGTGCGAGACGTCGAAGATGCCGACGTGCTGGCGGACCTTGTGGTGCTCCGCGAGGATCCCCTCGTATTGCAGGGGCATGTGCCAACCGCCGAAGTCGACCATCTTGGCGCCTCCGGCGACGTGGAGATCGTGAAGGGGGGTCTTCTTGAGCTGAGAGGGGTTGGCCACGGTCGCACCTCGGTCGAATCTAGGGCTGGCATAACGAAGAGTGGTGCCAGGCCGCAAGGACCGCCAGTCGCTCTGAGGGCTCTTTGGCCGTGACCTGACTCCGGCCGGCGGGGGGCGTCGCCCTGGAGGCAAGATCGGCTCGCCGGTGGGCTGGGGTTTCCCCCGGCCGAGCGGGCTGCTACAGATCCCAGGTGTCCGTTTCGCGCCTTCGCCCCCGCCGCCTCCGGCGGAGAGCAGCCCTCGCCCTCGACGGGCGGTTCTGCGGGCGGATCGGGGGGCTGGTCTGGGGGCTGGTCGGGGGGGCCTTGGTCCTCAGCGCGACCGCATGCGCGAACAAGGGGGTCACGGGCCAGGCGCGGGTCACCCAGCAGGGCGACAACAGCGTCGGTCAGGTCGGCCGCTACGTGCAGAAGGCCGTACGCAGGTCCCCAGAGGGGTTTATCCTGATCCCGTCGAAGAAGGCGGAGCGTGCCTTCGATCGGGCCCGCCTGATCGAGCTCGCCCAGGATCTCCGGGCCCCCGCCGCCGCCTGCTTCATCAACGAGACGATCGAGAAGGCCAAGCGCGGCGAGATCGACGGCGAGGAGACCTGGCTCGGCGTCCCGGAGGGGCAGGCGAAGATCCGTGTGCGGATCGCGCCCCACGGCGAGGTGCTCCGGACCGACGTCCTCGAGGGCGGCTTTGGCGACGCCGAGGACGAGCGGATGGAGGCCTGCCTGATGGACGTCCTCAAGGACGCACCGTGGCCGGAGAACCGCTCGGGGAACACCCACTGGGTCGACGCGATCTACTGGGTCAGCCTCGGCTTTCAGGCGGAGGATCGCTCTAAGGAGATGATGGACGAGCTGCGACGGCAGCAGGCGATGCTCGCGCTCAAGGGCAAGGGCTGCCTCGAGGGGAGGACGCGACCCGGCACCTTCGTCGTCGACGGCCTCTCTCTCCTCGACCGCGAGGGGCGGACCCTGGTCAACCGTCTCGAGCCCACGGATCTGACCCAAGAGGTCGCCGACTGTCTCGCCGTGGTGCTCCGCAACCTGCGGATGCCGCGGTCGCCGGACTCCTTCGTCCGACCCTTCTCGCCGCGCTTCGAGTACACGGTGGCGAGCAACGGCGAGGTCAGCTTCAGCGACGAGCGGTGGCTCGAGCTCACCCTCCTGGAGGAGCGGGCAGAGCGTGACGCGAAGCGGGCGGAGCTCGCCGGGGATGCCGCCGCGAACGCGCCGCCGACCGTCGAAGACGAGATCGCCGCGGGTCTCGTCGACCTCGGCCCTGATCGGCCGAACGAGGCCACCGATCAGGGGGCCGACGTCGTCGTCCGCAAGACCGTGCCGGACGACGAGCCGTCGTCGCCACCGCCGCGAAAGGCGAGCAAGCCCGAGCCGGCGCCGATGCAGCCGCCGTCGGCGAAGAGCCCGTCACAGCCGTCGATCAAGAAGCCGGCGACGAAGAAGCCGGCGACGAAGCCGAGCGAGGATCCGGGCAAGGGCGGGCTCAAGCTCAACCTCGGCACGCGCCCGGACGGCTAGGCCGCGAGCCTGGGTGAGCGAAGGGCTGGCCGAAGGGCTGGCTCGCGAGCCTTCACGACCGTCATCCAGGCCGTACCGGCCGGCGACCGGGACGGGGCCAGGCAGCCCGAGCAGCCCGAGCCTCACCGCCGCTTTCGGCGATGGGGCGCTCTCGGCGTCGGGCCTCGCTCGGCCCGCTACTTGCGCGGCGGCGGCAGCAGGAGGCTCACCGCGACCGAGCCGACCAGGAGGAAGGCGACGCCGCCGAGCGACCAGGCGATCGGGATGTGATAGGCGGGGATCCAGGGCTCAAGGCCCTCTCCGAGGAGCATCTTCACGCCGACGAAGGAGAGCACCAGGCCGAGGCCGTACTTCAGGTAGTAGAAGCGATCGATGATGTTCTCCAGGAGGAAGAACATCGCCCGCAGGCCCATCACCGCGCAGACGTTGCTGGTGAAGACGATGAAGGGGTCGGTCGAGATGCCGAAGATCGCCGGGATCGAGTCGAGCGCGAACATCACGTCGGCGGTCTCGACCATCAAGAGGGTGACGAAGAGGGTCGTGATGAAGAGCTTGCCCTGGCGGCGGACGAAGAAGCGCGGGCCCTCGTAGTCGCGGGTGACGCGGAACCACTTCTCGACCTTCTTCTTGACCCAATTGTCCTCGGCGACCGCGCCTGCCTCCTCCTCGCCGCCGCCCTCGTCGACGAAGAGGAGACGGATCCCGGTGTAGAGGAGGAACCCGCCGAAGAGGTAGATCGTCCAGGCGAAGAGCTCGATCAGCGCCAGGCCGGCGACGATGAAGATCGCCCTGAGGACAAGCGCGCCGAGGATCCCGGCGAAGAGCACCCGGTGGAGGTGCTCGGGCGGGACCTTCATGTACCGGAAGAGGACGATGAAGACGAAGATGTTGTCGACGCTCAGCGCCTTCTCGATGAGGTAGGCGCTGAGGAATTGGAGCCCGGCGGCGTCGCCGTAGGTCGCCCAGACGTAGCCGTTGAAGCAGAGGCTAAGGGCGACCCAAATGCACGACCAGATCGCCGCCTCGCGGATCGACACCCGATGCGCGGATCGGTGGAAGACCCCGAGGTCGACCGCCAGCAGGACGAGGATGCCGGCGAGGAAGAGGCCCCACGTGAGGGGCGAACCGACGGATTCGAACAAGAAGAGCGGACCGGCTACTTGGTGATGTTCTGGAGGGTGTCAGCCTTGACCCGGAGGGTCAGCTTGCGAGGCTTCGCGTCCGCATCGTAGCGGAGATCGACCAGGGTGCCAGTGAACTCCACCGGCCCGTGGGGCGTGAGCGCCTTGCCGAGCTCGCGGCTGGTGAAGATCTGGTAGTCGATCGTGATCTCGAAGAGGACAGGGTCGGGGACCGCGGCCATGACCTCGTAGTCGCCGTACTTGGAGTCCTCGACGGTCTCCGCGAGGCCGTTGCCGCTCTGCACCAGCGCCTGCCCGCGAAAGGAGCCCTCCGCCGCCTTGAGGTCGGCGACGAAGGCGTCGCGCTCCTTCGGGGTCATGGTGTTGAACTGGAGCATGTTGGCCTTGTTGAAGGTCAACTCGGCCTCGACCGGATCGTAGCCCGCAGGGAGCTTGAGGAACTCGGGTTCGGCGCTCTTGTCGACACAGGCGGGGGTCAGCGTTAGCGACGCCGCGATCAACATGAGGGATAGGGCGCGAGACATGGGGGGGACGCTAGCACGCCTCGCGTCCCCGGGGCAGATCAGGCGTTTGCAGGGTCCGTCCAGGCCGCGGACCCGAGCGCAGCCGCGAGCGCATCGCGGGCGGCGAGCGCCTGCGGCCTCGCGTCACCGCACGCCTCAAAGGTGATCCGGACGACACATCGGAGCTGGCCCTGCTCATCCGGGGTCCAGCGCGGATATGAGCCGATCTCGACCGCCGGGTGGTCGGCGACGACGCCGTTGAGGGCGTCGGCGAGGTCGCTCTCGTCGAGCTCCGTGTGCAGGACCTCGAGGGCCCAGCCGCCGGCGTCCGGCAGCTCCCCCGGGATCGTCTCCAAGGCCTCGATCTTCGCCTGGCACAGCTCCGGGATCCCCGGGAGGATGTAGATCCGCGCGTTCTCACGGACACCCTCGGGCGGCTTGACGGCGCTCTCGGCAGAGCCGAGGTCGAGGCGGAGGACCGGCCACCCCCCCTCCGCCCGCAGGAGCGTCCCGGCGGGGAGGTCCGCCATCGTCAGGGCCTCCGGGGTGATCGAGGCGCCGAAATGCCCGCGGAGGATCCCCTCCATGGTCGGGTCTCGGACCAGCGTTCGGCCGGTCGCCCGGGCGATCGCCTCGAGCGTGACGTCGTCGTGGGTCGGGCCGACCCCGCCGGAGGTGAAGACCAGCGGAGTTCTGGCCAGGAGCCGGAGGAGGGCCTCGCCGATGTCCTCCAGGGTGTCGGCGACGGTGACCATCTCGATGAGGCGGATCCCCCGGCGACGGAGGACGGTCGCCAAAAAGTGACCGTTGCGGTCGCGGATCTTCCCGGAGAGGAGCTCGTTGCCGATAAGGAGGATGGCGGCGGTGGGGACCATGGGGCCGCGCCAGAGTAGCAAGCTCGGCGACCGATGGTCAGGGTGCCAAAGCCGCACCCACACCTTGACGGCGCCGGGCCCCAGGAGTAGTCAGCCGTGAGCCGCTCGTCGCGGCTCGGGAGACCCTCGGTGATGGCAACGAGCGCGTTTTCTGATGACCGAGCGGGCGAGGCAGGGCGTCCGGTGAGGCGTGTTGGCGCGGACCTGTGTGGGATCGGAGATCTTGACGACGCCGAGATCGCCACGCTGCTCGGGCGCGCCCTCGCGGTCGCAGATCTCCCGCACCTCCCCGAGGTGCTCTGCGGGCGGCAGATCCTCGCGGCCTTCGCCGAGCCGAGCACGCGGACGCGGATGAGCTTTCAGGCGGCGGCTCGACGCCTCGGCGCGACCGTTCTCACCTTTGACGGCGGGGCCGCGACCTCGGCGAGCAAGGGCGAGAGCCCCCTCGACGCGCTGCGCAACCTCGACGCGATGGGCTTCGACGCGATCGTCGTCCGCGACCGGCGTGAGCAGTGGGCGAGCCGCCTGACCGAGCTGCTCTCGGCGCGGGTGATCAACGCTGGCGACGGTATCAGCGAACACCCGACCCAGGCCCTGCTCGACGCCGCGACGATCATCGAGGCTCGAGGTCGGCGCGCGGACGCTGGGCCCGAGGCCCTGGTCGGGGTGAGGATCGCGATCTGCGGCGACATCCTCCACAGCCGCGTCGCCGGCTCCGGGCTCCGGCTCTTGCCGCGGCTCGGCGCCTCGGTCGTCGTCGCCGGACCGCCCGGGCTCGTCGATCCCGAGCGGCTCCCGGACGCGGTCGACTACGCGGAGAGCCTCGACGCCGCGCTGGTCGGGGCGGATGTCGTGATGATGCTGCGGATCCAGCGTGAGCGCCTCCCCGCATCCCTCGAGCTCCCCGATGACGCCAGCTACCACGCCCGTTGGGGGCTCACGCAGCGGCGCCTCGAGACGGCGGCGGACGACGCGATCGTTCTCCATCCAGGACCGATGAACCGTGGCGTCGAGATCTCGGACACCGTCGCCGACGGACCGCGCTCGCGGATCCTCCGTCAGGCTCGCCTCGGCGTCGCCGTGCGAATGGCCGTCCTCGCCCGGGCCTGCGGGCGCCTCCACCACCTGCCGACCTCACCGGCCTCCAGCATCACCGGCCCAGACGGGCTCTAGACCGAGGGAACCATGACTGACCGACGATCTTCGCTCCTCCAGACGATCGCCGCCGATGATCCGCGCTACCACGGCGTCGGCGCGCTCGTGCTCGCCGACGGTCGCGTCTTTCGCGGCCTCGGCTTCGGCGCGAAGACGACAGTGGTCGGCGAGGTCGTCTTCAACACCTCGCTGAGCGGCTACCAGGAGATCCTCAGCGATCCCTCCTACCGCGGCCAGCTCGTCTGCCTCACCGCCACCGAGATCGGCAATGTCGGCGCCAATTCCGACGATGATGAGTCGCTCCGCTGGGGCGCGGACGGGCTCCTGTGTCGCGGACTCTCGCCGGTCGTCTCCAACTTTCGCGGCGAGCGATCGCTGCCGGAGTACCTGGTCGCGCGGGGGATCCCTGGGCTCGCGGAGTTCGACACGAGGGCCCTGACCCGACGCCTCCGCGACGGCGGATCGGTCATGGCGGCCCTCTCGAGCGAGGACGACGACGTCGATCGGCTGCTCGCGCTGGCCCGCGCGGCGGCGCCGATGGAGGGGCGCGATCTGGCCTCGGAGGTCAGCGCCCCCGAGCCCTACACCTGGGAGCGCGCGAGCTGGCAGCCCGAAGATGTCCCAAGGGACATTCCTGCCGCGGACGTGCACGTCGTCGTCGTCGACTTCGGGGTCAAGCACAACATCCTCCGCCGCCTCCGCGACGAGGGGGCCCGGGTCACGGTGGTCCCGGCGGCGACCTCGGCGGCGACGATCCTCGGGCTGCGGCCGGACGGTGTGCTCCTGAGCAACGGCCCCGGCGATCCGGCGACCCTAGAGGGGCCGATCGCCGAGCTGCGGCAGCTCCTCGATCGCGCGCCTGCGCTGCCGATCTTCGGCATCTGCCTCGGCCATCAAGTGCTCGCGCTGGCGCTCGGCGGCAAGACGTTCAAGCTCAAGTTCGGGCACCATGGCGGCAACCATCCCGTCGCCCACGGCGGTCGTGTGCTGATCACGGCGCAAAACCACGGCTTTGCGGTCGCCCTGGACTCGCTCGGGGGCCGGGCCGAGCTGACCGGGCGCAACCTCTTTGACCAGACGCTCGCCGGGCTCCGCCTCGCGGACCGACCGATCTCCAGCGTCCAGTATCATCCGGAGGCGTCCCCGGGGCCCCACGACGGGTCTTCGCTGCTCGCCGACTTTGTCGCCAACGTCCGCGCCGACGCGACCCGTGCCTGAGCGAGGATCGCCGCGGCGATGAGCGACGGGCCAGGCTCCTGGGAGGACGCGCTCGACCGCCTCGGCGAGGCGGTCTTCGGCGGAGAGCGGGGTCGCCAGCGCTCCGCGCCGCTGCTCTCCGCGCTCGACCGGATCGTCGGCGGGATCAGCCTCGGCGATCAGCCCTACGCGACCCTCCAGGGTCATCGCGTCGACTGGGCGCTGTGCGAGATGCTGGCGCCGCGCGGTTCGCCTGGCGAGACCTGGGCCTGGCGAGCGGCGATGGGGATGTTGCCGGAGGTGGAGGCGACGCCGATCGTCGACGCCCTCGCGAGCTCCGTCATCGACCTCTTCGAGGTCTGGCGCTCCCGCGGCGAGCTGGTCCTCCGCGGGCGGCTCTCGGGGATCGTCACCCACCTCGCACCGGCCGAGGAGGAGCTCGAGATCGAGGGCGAGCTCGGGCTCTGGGAGGCGAGGGTCGTTCTCCTGAGCGACGGCGCCCGGATCTGCCGCGGCCCCTTGGCCTACCCCGAGGAGATCCTCCCCTGGCTGGAGCGGGCGACCGAGCAGCGCTGGGGCGGAGAGATGACCGTCGACCTCCTCGACCTCCGGGCGATGGCGCTGCGTTGGCGTCGCTCGGGGGGCGGAGATCCTGCCGCCTTTTTTCGCGGCTACGGCGGCTAGTCCGAGGTCTCGGCAGGAGCTCCGCGCACGCCCAAGCGCTCGTCGGACCCGTCGAGTTCGGGGACGAGGCGTCGCCCGTGTCGGGGCGGGGCATCTTCGGTCGGGCCGAGGTGCTCCGGGTGGGCGAGACGGGAGCGCGGGCCTGCCCCGCGTGTGGGGCTACTAGGAGGCGCCGCTCGGGGCGGGTGGGGCCTCCTCGGGCGGCCCGAGGAGCGCCGGATAGGCGTACGCCGGAGCGCCGAGGACGAGCAGCGGATCGACCGAGGTCTCGCCGATCTTGATCGAGAGGTGGAGGTGGGGCGCCTGCGATCGTCCGGTCGTGCCGACGAGGCCGATCGCGGCGCCGCGCTCGACGACCATCCCCTCGTAGACCAGGAGATCGCTGAGGTGGCCGTACCAGGAGGTCAGGCCGCCGCCGTGGTCGACGATCACACAGGTGCCGAGGAAGGGATCATGGCCGGCGAAGCGGATCGTCCCGTCGCCTATCGACAGCACGGGATCGCCGGTCTGTCCCCGCAGATCGAGCCCGCGATGGAGCTTGCTCCCGGCGCCGGTGATCGGGTTCGTCCGCCAGCCGAAGGTCGAGGTGATGTGGGGGATCACCGTCGGCCAGCTGAGGCGCGGGCGCGGGCGCAGGGCCTCGAGATCCTGCTCGGCGAAGGGATCCTGATGGGGCAGGGCCGTTGGGGTCGGCTCCGGAGCGCGTTCGACAGCGGGCGGACGCTCGCCGGCCTCGCCTGAGCATGCGAGGCCGAGGGGCGACGTCAGGGCGAGGGCGAGGGCGAGGGCGGGGGTGAGCGTCTCTCTGCGCCGAGCGTCTTCGCCTCGCGGGATCATCGGCAGCTCCTCGGGGCCGCGCTCGAGCGTCGGCGCCTCGCTGCGGGGGTGGGCGTCATGGGTCGGCGAGTGGGCATCCGAGCGGAGCCAGCATACCAGCGCGGGGCTACGCAGGGCAGCGAGGGGCCGTGCGCCCCGCAGGAGATGGTGTACAAGAGAAGCGCCTATGACTGCATCTTCGGCTGATTCGTCCCCCGTCGTGAGTGTCCTGGGAGCTGGGAGTTGGGGCACCGCGTTGGCGCTCCACGCCGCTCGCGAGGGCCTGGAGACCCGTCTGTGGACCCGATCTGCGGAGCACTGCGCCGAGATGCGGGCGCAGCAGAGGAACGGGCGCTACCTCAAGGACGCGAGCTTCCCCGCAACACTCTCGGTCACCGATGACCTCGCCGAGGCGATCCGCGAGGCGACCCTCGTGATCCTCGCGATCCCCAGCCACGGGATGCGAGAGGCGGTGCGCCGGGTCGCCACGGCCCTGGAGGAGCTCAAGGCGGCAGGGCGCGCGACGACGCCGATGTACCTGATCGCCGCCAAGGGCGTCGAGGTCGACAGCCTGAAGACGATGGCGGATGTCCTCGAAGACGAGCTGCCGGCCGAGCACCATCCTCGGGTCGCGGTGCTCGGAGGTCCGAGCTTCGCCGCGGAGGTCGCGGCGGGACAGCCGACCGCGGTGGTGATCGCCAGCCAAGAGCGCAAGGTCGCCGAGACGATCCAGCGCCTCCTCTCGGGGGAGCACCTGCGCGTGTATGTCAGCGATGACGTCTTGGGGGTCGAGCTCGGCGGCGCGTTCAAGAATGTGATCGCCCTCGCGGCCGGCGTCTGTGACGGCGCCGGACTCGGCCAGAACACCCGTGCGGCCCTGATCACTCGCGGGCTGGCGGAGATCACTCGGATGAGCCTCGCCCTCGGCGCGCATCCGGCCACGCTGGCGGGGCTGGCGGGCCTCGGAGATCTGGTCCTGACCTGCACCGGCGGCCTCAGCCGAAACCGTCGGGTCGGGCTCGCGCTGGGCCAGGGGCGCAAGCTCGCGGAGATCCTCCAGGAGATGGAGATGGTCGCCGAGGGGGTGAAGAACACGCTCAGCGCCCAGCGTCTGGCGGCCCGAGAGGGCGTAGAGATGCCGATCACGGCGATGATGCACGCGATCCTCTACGAGGACCGGAGCGTGCAACACGCAGTTGCGGGCCTGATGCAGCGCGACCTCAAGCCAGAGCGCGGGTAGCGGGCGATTCGCGGCGCGATCTCGCGGCTCTCCGGGGGCTTTCGGCCCCGTCGCCCAGCACGTCCGCAGGGCTTGGCGCCGGATCGCTGATCCGCTAGGCTAGTGCGGCCTTGAGCAACATCGAGCCAACGTCCTTCGGCGACAAGTATGTGCTCGTCGAGCACATCGCAACCGGTGGAATGGCCGAGATCTACCGGGCCAACTACTCGGGGATCGAAGGCTTCGCGAAGGAGCTTGTGATCAAGCGTCTGCGCGAGGAGTTCGCGCTGCGACCTACGGTCGTGCAGATGTTCCTCGACGAGGCGAGGGTCGCCGCGACCCTCACCCACAACAACGTCGTCCACACCTACGACCTCGGCGAGCTCGACGGCGAGTACTACATCGCCATGGAGCTCCTCAAGGGCGAGGAGCTGGTCTCGGTGCTCCGCCGAGCCGTCAAGAGCGGCCACCGAATCCCGCTTCAGATCGGCCTCGGCGTGATCATGCAGGCGCTCGAAGGTCTGCACTACGTGCACACGCGGACCAACGAGCACGGCGAGTCCCTGGGCCTCTTCCACCGCGACATCAACCCGACGAACATCCACGTCGGCTACGACGGTGTCTGCAAGATCGTCGACTTCGGGATCGCGGCGACCCGCGCCTCGCTGACCGCGACCGAAGGACAGTTCGCCGGCAAGCTCTCCTACGCCGCGCCGGAGCAGATCGTCGGCCACGATCTCGATCAGCGCGCCGACATCTTCGCCCTCGGCGTCGTCCTCTACGAGATGTGCCTGCATCGCCGCCTCTTCCGCGGCAAGGGCCAAGAGGTCGCGAACCGGATCCTCGAGGGGGACATCCCTCCGCCGACCTTCGTCGACCCGACGTTCCCGCCGGCGCTCGAGGCGATCATCATGAAGGCGCTCGAGGTTGTCGCAGCCGAGCGCTATCAAAACTGCGACCACATGTTCCGCGACCTCGACAAGTTCACCGAGGAAGCGGGTCTTCGGTGCACGCAGCGGATGATCTCCGGCTACATGGCCGAGATGTTCGGCGAGGGCGCGCCGGCTGAGGTCAACTACGACGACCAGTACGACGATCTCGTCGACGAAGCCCTCGACTTCGATCAGTACGACAGCCTCGGCAGTGAGGATGAGGCCCCGGACTGGGTCTCCTCGCTCGGCAGCGGCTCCGCCCCATCCGAGGAGAGCGGATCTGGATCGAGACGATCGATGACGATCGGCAACCTCGAGTCGATCGTCGCCAAGCTCCGCGATGATCCGCCGGAGCCTGAGCCTGAGCCGGAGGTCGAGACGGAGCCGGAGCGTCGGCGTCGCCGTGGCCGAGCCTCGGGACGACATCGTCCAGTCTCCGACAGCGGCCGTCGCCGCCCCGTCAGCGCCTCGCACAAGTCGTTGACCGGCGGGCGCCCGGTGGTCAGCGCGACATCTTCGTTTTCGGCGGTTGATCCGTCGTTGACCAGTACGGGCTTTGCCCACGGAGTGATGAACGAGCAGCGCCAAAAGAGCGGCGCCGTCATCACCTGGCTTCTGGTGATCGTCGGCCTCGGTGGCATCGGCTGGATCGCCTACACGATGTTCACGATGAAGTGATTGAGGATTCGGGATGCAAAGCGCCGCCGGCCGTGCAAACGCCACCTGGAATAAGTTCTCCGCCTTCCGCGTGCTCGGTGATCACGAACCGATGCCGGGCTTTCGCCTGGTCATGCGGCTCGCCCCGACACCCGAGTCGCTCGCCCGCCTCCTGGGTCTTCGCGCCGCCCAGTCGGACGCGCTCGACTCGGAGCTCGCTCGTGCGACCGTGCGTGCGGGTGTCGGACTCCTCCAATCTCACTTCGTCTCCTTCGCGTACGCCACGCCGGAGGAGATCGTCGTCCTGATCCGTCTCGGCGCGGTCAACAAGGTCGGCTCTTCGCTCGCGGTCTACGATCGACTCGTGTCGATGTACTCGTCGCGGGTCTCGGTGCTCCTCGGCGAAGAGGTCGTGGTCACCGGCAGCATCTACGAATTCCCCGATCTCGGGATCGCCCAGCGGGCCTTCATCGCCGCCCAGGAGTGGGTCGAAGAGGCGACGCCGCTGCGCTCTGCATGGCGGGTCAGCCAACAGCGCGCCGCGAAGGGCGAGTCCGTGGACGGTGCGCTCGGGACGGCCGAGGGACAGGCGTCGGTGCTCCGCAGCGCCGGCGTCGATCTCGAGAAGCTGCCGAGCTGGTGGTGGCGCGGGATCGCGGCGCGGATGCGCGCGGACGGGGGCGTCGAGCTCTACGACGAGGTCCCGTCGGGGGCCGACTTCGCCGCCCTGATCGCCGATGAATGAGCGGACTCTACGTCCACGTCCCGTTCTGCGCCCGCGCCTGTCCCTACTGTGACTTCGACTTCGAGGTCGGGCGTTCGCCGTCGACCGAGGCCTATCTCGCGGGGCTCGACTCGGAGGTGGAGCGTCGCCTTGGGATCCGCGATCGTGAGTTCCGGACGGTCTACCTCGGCGGGGGGACCCCGAGCTTGCTCGGCGCGGACGGCCTGGGCGATCTGCTCGCCTGGATCGACCGCACGTTTCCTGGCTCCGGCGCGGACGAGCGGACGGTCGAGCTCAACCCCGAGCACGTCACGCCGGCGCTGCTCGACGCCTTGATCGCCGGCGGGGTGGATCGGATCTCGCTCGGGATCCAGACCCTGGATCGGCGCGGGCTCGTCCAGCTGGGGCGGGTCCACACCGCGGATATGGCGCTGGAGGCCGTCACCGCCGCTCAGGCCCGGGGTCTTCGGGTCACCGCTGATCTGATCGTCGGCTGGCCGGGTCAGACTCAGGGCTCTCTGCGCGCCGACATCGACGGGCTCGTCGGGGCGGGGGTCGGCCACGTGTCGATCTACGCCCTGACGATCGAGGACTCGACCCCTTGGGTCAAGCTCGTCCGCCGCGGCCTGCGTGTGCTCCCCGACGGAGATGTTCAAGGGGACATGCTCGAGCTGTCGGAGCAGCTGCTCCTCGCCGCCGGGCTCGAGCACTACGAGGTCGCGAGCTACGCGATGCCCGGCCAGGAGGCGCGGCACAACCTGCTCTACTGGACATGGGAGGACTACGTCGGCCTCGGGCCCTCGGCGGCCTCTGCGATCTTCACGGCCGACGGTGTGGTGCGTCGGAGCAACCCCCGCGGGCTCGCCGCGTGGAGGGAGGGGACGGACCCTCAGATCGACGCGCTCGCCCCCGAAGAGGCCGCCAAGGAGGGCCTCTGGATCGGTCTCCGGCTCCTCCGAGGGATCGACGTCGACGCCTTCCTACGGGCCTTCCCGGGGGTCGACCGGCGCTGGATCGAGCGCCGGGTAGAGCTCCCGCTGAGGCGGGGAAATGTCGAATGGACCGGCGAAGGGCGAGTTTTGAGGGTCCATCCCCGCCGGTGGCTCTGGCACGACACGGTCGGTGAGGCGATCCTCGGCTGAGCCGCCGGGCTGGGGGCGAGAGGGCGCGATGTCGCCTCGAGCTGGCGTGGTCGTGCGGAGGCGGGTACACATTCAAGGGTGTCCTCTGGCGGCGAAGCGCAGCTGAGCGAACGGCAGGTTCGGATCCTCCAGGCTCTGTGCCGTGAGTACATGGCGAGCGGTCGTCCGGTCGCGTCGTCGTCGGTCAGCCGAGCGCTCGGGCTGCGGTGGTCGTCGGCGACGATCCGCAACGAGCTGGTCGCGCTCGAGCTCGCGGGCTTCGTCTACCAGCCGCACCACTCCTCGGGCCGCTTGCCCAGCGGCAGCGGGCTGGCGCTCTACATCAACGGCCTCTCGGTCTCCGCTGCGCCGCCGCTGACGGTGCGTCGCGTGGTCGATCATTCGCTGGCCCAGCGGGTTAGCGGCGCCTCGGACATGCGGACCACGGCGCGAGTGCTCAGCGAGCTCGTCGGCTGCGTCGCGGTGGCCTTCATCGGCGAGCCGCGACGGGCCGTGATGAGCCGCCTCGATCTCATCGTCATGCAGGGCTCGTACGCGCTCGTGACCCTGACCCTCGGCGACGGGACGGTCTCGCGCCACCCGCTCCACCTCGACTCACGACTGCTCGAGAGCGCCGACAACACGGTGATCGGCAAGCTCCAGGAGCGACTGCGGGATCTCTGCATCGGCAAGACGCTCGACGAGGCGCGGACCTATCTCGAGCGCAAGGTCGCCGACCAAGAGGCGCGCTTCGATCGTTGGCTCGGCGAGAGCCTCCGCCTCGGTCTCCTGCTGTGCACGATGGCGAACCTCGATCCCCTCTGGCTGCAGGTCGCAGGTCAGCGAATGCTGGCCCAGGCGACGGCGACGGGATCTGGAGGTGTAGATGCTTTGGCTCACATCCTCGGCCTCCTGGAGGATTATCACCAGCTCGCCGAGGTGCTCTGTCAGCTCCTCCCTGAGCCCGCGGGCGACGGCCTGCATGCGGAGGTCCGGCTCGGTCGCGATCTCGGCTCGCTCCTGGTCGGGGAGGGGGGGGGCGGGGCCCCGCCGATGTGCCTCGTCGGTTGCCGACTGCCGAGCCACCCCGACGGGGAGAAGACCGGCGCCGTCGCCCTCCTCGGGCCCGATCGCATGGATTACGAGGCTGTGATTCCTCTGGTAGAGTACGCCGCGCAAGCGTTGGCATCTCGCACTTGCGCCTGAGCCCGGGCGTGCACAGTGTGGGCAGCCACCACGTCAGGAATCCCATGTCAGAAGCCCAGGGTGACAACGACAACGAGCTTGAGGACGCCGCGAACGGGGCAGAGCCCACTCCGGAGGAGCGCATCGCAGCGCTCGAGCAGGAGGTCGCAGCGACCAAAGACAAGTGGCTGCGCTCGGTAGCCGAGCTCGACAACTACAAGAAGCGGGTCCGTCGCGAGATCGACGACGCGGTATTCCGCGCGCGTCAGGGTCTCCTCAGCGGTTTCCTGCCGACCGTCGACAACCTCGAGCGCGCGCTCGAGCTGGCGGCGAACCATGAGCAGCTGGCGAAGGGGATCGAGATGGTCCTCGGCGAGTTCCTCACGGTGCTCAGCAAGCAGGGGATCGAGCCTGTGCCCAGCGTCGGGACGCCCTTTGATCCGTCGATCCACGAGGCGCTGCAGCAGATCGACTCGCCAGACCATCCTCCGGGGGTCGTGATCCGCGAGTTTGAGAAGGGGTTTAAGGCCGGGGACCGGCTCATCCGCGCTGCGCGGGTGATCATCGCCGGTGCCGGCTCGACCGGCACGGCAAGCGAAGGCGACGCCGCCTCCTAGTCGGGGGTCGGGGTCGGTCGGCAGTCGATGGCGCAGGATCACTACGCAGTCCTTGGGGTCGACGCGAAGGCGTCGGCCGACGAGATTAAGCGAGCCTATCGGCGCCTCGCCCTCGCGACCCACCCCGATCGACACCCCGACGATCCGGAGGCAGAGGAGCGCTTTCGCGGGATCAGCATCGCCTATACGGTGCTCAGCGATCCCGCGAAGAGGGCCCGCTACGACACCACGCGGCACCTCCCGGAGGCCTTCACCGGCGGCCAGGAGATGAACGTCCAGACCGCCAAAGACCTTCTCTCCGCGGTCTTCGGCGACGTTCTCGGGCGTCAGCGGCGGCAGCGAAAGCGCGGTCGCGACATCCGCTACACCCTCACGGTCGACTTCGCCGAGGCGATCCTCGGCACCGAAAAAGAGATCCGCTTCGAAGCGCTCGGGCCCTGCTCGACCTGCGGCGGCAGCGGAGAGAAGGCGGGCGGCCGTGGACCGCAGACCTGCTCACTCTGCTCAGGTCGCGGCGAGATCAAGGGCGAGGGCTTCTTCGCGCCGTGGACCGCCTGTGGCCGCTGCCGAGGGATGGGCCTCATCCACCAGGACCCCTGCGACCGTTGCCGCGGTCGCGGCGCCCGTCGTGAGTCCCGCGCATTTCGAGTCCGGATACCGCCGGGGACCGAGCCCGGGGCCGAGCGGATCGTCAGGGAGCAGGGGGAGCCTGGCTACTTCGGCGGCGGTCCCGGCAACCTGCGGGTGACGATCAACCTGCGCGATGATCCGTGGCTACGCCGCGACGGCGATGACATTCACGTCGACCTCTGGCTGAGCCTCAGCGAGGCGGCGCGGGGCGGCAAGATCCCCGTCCCGACCGTCTCCGGCGAGGTCATGGTGGAGATCCCCCCCGGGGTCTCGACCGGAGCGAAGCTCCGTCTTCGCGGCAAGGGCGTGCCCCAAGAGAAGGGTCGGCCAGGGGATCAGATCGTCTCGGTGATCCTCGAGACCCCGCGCCTCGACGCGCTCGGCGGCTCTGGTGCGGCGCGCGCAGAGTTCGAGGAGCTGCTGGCCAAGCTCGACGAGTTCTCCGCGACACACCCCGGCCTTGTGCCGCGGCGTTCGGCCCAACGAGACGACGGCTGATAGAGACGTCTTTTCAGGAGGCCGCGGGTGCGGCATGGTGATCCTGCCGTGGATGTCCAAAAGCAGCTCCATGAGCTCGAGGAGGTCGCCAAGACGCTCGGTGTCCGGGTCTCCTACGATCCGATGACGGGACCGACGAAGGGCGGAGGCGGCCTGTGCAGGGTGCGGGGTGAGTACCGGGTGATCATCGACAAGCGCCTTCGACCGGTCGACCGGGTTCGGGTGCTCGCAGAGGCGCTCGGCTCCTTCGACACGGAGTCGCTCTTCGTCCCGCCTCAGATCCGACAGCTCCTCTCCTAGGGAGCGATCTCGGCCGGTGACTACGAAGGTCGGAGGAGGTCGGCGAGGAGGGGATTGCCGGCGAGCATCGCCTCGACCTCGGAGCGGACCGCCGCGGCGAGCTCCGCGGTCGCGTTCTCCGGGAGCTGAGAGGCGACCACGGCCTCAATAAGCTGGCTCTGGGCGGCGCTCGCGTCGATCGCGCCCGATGAGATCGATTGAGCGATCGTGGCGGTCTCGGTGATCTCCGCGGAGCCGGCGGCCGCGGTCGCGTCGATTGCGGAGGTCGTCTCCGCAGATTCCGCCGCATGGGCCCCGTCAAGGGGCTCTGCGCGCGGATTGGAGGTCAGCCCGCGGATCTTCAGGCCGTGTCTCGGGTCGTCGCCGATCGGGTCGTTCATCGCATCTCCGGCCGTTTGTGAGGCTACCACAGGGTCGGCCGAGCCTCATTTCCGTTGCGCGCTCGCTCGCCAAATTTCAGGGGGCGGTTCTCATGATGGTTCGGGGGACGGAGGACGTTGACTTTTCCAGCGTTCCGGGCTCACATGGTCCGGCCCGGGCCAAAGGCTAGCGACGCTTGCCATGGCTGTGTGCCCGGCCGGAGTCCCAGTTGAACGAAATGACTCAATTCGGCCCGTACAAGCTGATTTCTCGGATCAGCGTGGGCGGGATGGCCGAGGTTTACAAGGCCATCGAGTACGGCGTCGAAGGCTTTGAGCGGATCGTCGCTGTTAAGCGGATCTTGCCCCACATCGCGGAGGACGAAGAGTTCATCACGATGTTCAAGGACGAGGCGAAGATCGCGGGCCAGCTGAACCACAGCAACATCGCCCAGATCTACAACCTCGGCCAGCAGGACGACAGCTTCTACATCGCCCTCGAGTACGTCGCCGGTCGCGACGCGCGGACGATCTTCACGCGCTGCCAACAGAAGAAGAAGGCGATGCCGCTGGCCCAGGCCTGCTTCATCGTCATGAAGATCTGTGAGGGGCTCGACTACGCCCACAACAAGAAGGACAAGTACGGCCGCCACCTGAACATCATCCACCGTGATGTCAGCCCGCCGAACATCCTCGTGTCCTACGAGGGCGAGGTGAAGCTGATCGACTTCGGCGTCGCCAAGGCCGCAGGTCGGGTCTCGCGGACGCAGGCTGGCATCCTCAAGGGCAAGTTCGGGTACATGTCGCCGGAGCAGGTCCGGGGCATGCCGCTCGATCGTCGGAGCGACGTCTTCGCCCTCGGCGTCGTCCTCTACGAGATCTTGACCGGGTTCCGCCTCTTCCAGGGCGATACCGACTTCGCGACCCTCGAGATGGTCCGCACCGTCGACGTGCCGCTGCCACGGGCGCGAAACCCCGAGATCCCTGAGGCCCTCGAGAAGGTGGTCATGAAGGGTCTCTCCGGGGAGCCGGAGACCCGCTACCAGACCGCGATGGAGCTCCATGACGACCTCCAGTCGTTCATGTTCTCGGCGGGGATGTTCTACAGCCGCAAGGACCTCGCGGCGTGGATGCGGAAGACCTTCGCCAAGGAGCTCGAGGCGGAGAAGAGCGCCGCCGGGCCGCCGCCTCCGCCCGGACCGGGCGCGAAGCCTGCTCCGCCGCCAAAGCCGAAGCCGAAGCCCCGGGTCGCGCCGCGCCCGGTCCCTCGCCCGGCGCCGCCGCGGCCGAAGCCGCCGCCGGGGATCCGTCTCGGCAGCGGATCGCACCGCGACGAGCCCGAGCTCGGCCCGACCGCGGAGCAAGCCGCGGCGCTGCGCAAGCGCTCGAAGACGATGTTGATGTCGGGCTCGCGGCCGACGACCCTCAAGCCTGGGGCGTCGCCGATCCAGGGCGCCCGCGGCGGCAAGGCGGGTCTCGCCGCCCCTGTCGTGCCCGGCTCCGCTGCGCCCGCGGGACCGCCCGCCCGCATCGGCGGCGCTCGAGCGGACGCCTCGGCGGACCTCGACTGGGATGACGACGAGCTCGAGACCAAGCTCTTCGACGAGGGCTTGCCTGGGGACCTCGGCGGTGCCGAGCCCGCTGCCCCTGCGGCGGCAGCCCAGCCACTCGCGCGGCCGCAGGTTCAGCAGGTCGCGACGGCGCAGCCGATCGCCCCCGCGAAGCCGATCGTCACAGCGCAGCCGATCGCGACAGCGCAGCCGATCGCGACAGCGCAGCCGATCGCGACAGCGCAGCCGATCGCGACAGCGCAGCCGATCGCGGCAGCTCGGCCGCTCTCTTCGCCGCAGCCGATCAGCGACTTCGACGACGAGGTCGCCGGTCAGCGCAAGCTGCCGATCCCGTTGATCGCTGGGATCGCCGGCGGGATCGTCTTCCTCATCATCCTCGTGATCGCCTTCTCGGGCGGAGACGAGGGCGAGGAGGCGGCGGAGGCGGAGACCGGAGGCGCAGCTGAGGTCGTCGTCGCCCCCGCAGCAGCCGGCAGCATTACCCTCGAGCTCAAGCCCGCCGACGCTGAGGTGAAGGTGGACGATCAAGCCTACCCAGGCGCGTCACCGCGGGTGATCGGCAACCTCGGTCCAGGCAACCACCGGGTCTTCGTCAGCAAGGGCGAGGACTACCTGCCCTTCGAGCAAGATGTCGAGGTGACCGCAGGGACAGCTGTTCCGCTTCCGGTCAGCCTGCAGCTCAAGGAGGTCACCTTGACCCTCGAGGTCGAGCCCAAGGGGGCGACGGTCAGCCTCGTCGAGGGGGAGAAGGTCACCGACATCGGCAAGGCCGGCGACAGCTACAAGCTGACCCGGGCCCCTGCGGTCAGCTATCAGATCCAGGGCCAGGCGGACGGCTACGTCACGGACAAGGTCCCGGTCGAGTTCACCGGCGAGGCCAGCCAGACCGTCAAGCTGGCCCTCGTGAAGGACCCGAAGGCGAAGGTGGAAGCGCCTAAGCCGGTGACCAAGCCTGACCCGCCGAAGACGCCGACGGAGAAGCCGAAGCCGAAGGCGAAGACCGCCACGCTGAAGATCGGCACGGGCCCCGGTCTGCCTCCGGCGACAGTCTATGTCGACGGACAGAAGCAGTCGAAGACCACGCCGGTCATCGTCAAGGTCGCGCCCGGCTCACACCGCATCAAGTGGAAGTGGAGCAACGGAAAGTCGGCGACGCAGAAGGTGTCGATCGGCGACAAGGAGTCCAAGGTCGTGAAGGGCTCGCCCTAGCGCGCAGCGATCGCGAGTCCCCGAGCTGGGCGCCCCTCGACCGAGGAGGCGCCCTTCTCATTGGGACCGGACCGTCGGCTCTACTCGAGCGGTCGGTGAAGATCCCAGACCGGATCGATGATGGCGTTCTCGGGGCTCAGGCGAGCGCGCGCGCGGATCCTCGACATCTCGCCATCGCCGTCGAGATCAGCGCGCGCCTCGACCTCGACGACGCAGCCGCCATCGACGTCACGGGTCGTAAGGCTGTAGTGAAAGGCGTGGTCGTCGAGCAGGCGAAAGCCGATCGCCCGCCACATCGGCGTCATCGACCACAGCCGCGCGGGATAGACCCCGGGTCCGCCTCGCGCTTCATCGCCGACGTAGGGCTGACATACTCCGCTAGGGTGGCGATGACACTCGACCGAGAGCGGGGGGGTCGGGCCGACGCTGCCCGCGTTCTGGCCGGGAGGATGGGGGCATCGTCGCCCATCAGCCCCGTCGGTGCGGTGAAAGGTCGCGACCGCGGCGATGATCTCCCCGATCTTCGCGGTCGCCTCGTGGGATCGTCCGAGCCGGTTCGCGTGGTCTGTGTCTCTCGCGGTGATCGTCAGCCAGGGGGCGATCACGAGGGCGCCGATGAGGAGCTGCGGAGTCCGGCTCACGGAGCCCCCTTCGGTACGCGGCGCAGCGCGACCAGCAGGTGCGCGCCGAAGTGGCGGAGCAACGCTTGGCTCCGCGCCCACCATTCCGCGCGCGCGAGGAGGCCGCCGAGGATGGGGATCTGCAGGGTCGTGGCGAAGGGGACGAGGACGCGCGAGGCGAAGAATGACTCAAATTCGAGGGTCGGCGGGGTCAGCTCGGCCAGGCGCGCCAGCGTGTCGTAGCGGGTGAGGCTGTGCTCGTCATCGACGATCACATTGCCACCGCGGACCACTGTGATGGGGTTGCGGACGCCCAGCGCGAGGCCGCGCAGGCTCCGAGGGTTGTCGATCTCGACGAGGACATGCCCGCCGACGACCGTCGCCTGGGCGGCCTCCTCCAGCAGCGAGCGTGCCGCGGTGAGCGACGTTTCAGGGTCCGTCCCGAGGTGAGAGAAGGTCCGGAGGCAGACGACGACGTCGAAGGCCTCAGCGGGGAGTAGCGGGTGGAGGCTGCCGTCCGCCTGGGGTCGCCACTGCTCGCGCGGGCTCACTGTGAGCGATTCGCTGACGCGACGCGCCCATTGGGCGATCTCGGGCGATCCGTGGCCGAGATCGAGGACGCGCTGACCGGTCGCATAGCGGAGGACGATCTCCCCCTCAAGAGCGTCTACGAGGTCCCCGAGTTCCCTCGCGGACAACCCTTTCGTTGACCGGCTCACGACCTCCATGGTACGTGTTCGTACCCCAAGGAGCTGGTGTATGACCAAAATCCTAGCGATCGACGACAGCAAGACGATGCGGCTCGCCATCAAGATCACCTTCCAAGCTGAGGACGGTGATGTTGTGGCGGTGAGCAAGGGCTCAGAGGCCGTGGCCCGTGCGAAGAAGCAGGGATCAGACATCGTCCTGGTCGACGCTGTCCTCGCCGACGGAGAGCCCTCCGGCTACGACGTGTGTCGTGCCCTTAAGGCCGACTCGGCGACGGCGAGCACGCCCGTGATCATCATGGTCTCAAATCAGACCGGCGTTGATAACGCTGCGATCGAGGCCTGTGGTGCTGACGGTGCGATCACAAAGCCCTTCGACACGAGCGAGCTCATCCAGAAGGTCGCGAGCCTGACCTCTGGGGCAGGTGCGTCCAAGCCTGCGGCAGCGAAGCCCGCGGCGGCCAAGCCTGCGCCGACGCCTCGCCCCGTGGCGGCCAAGCCCGCGCCGACGCCTCGCCCGGTGGCGGCGAAGCCCGCGGCAAAGCCGATCGCGAAGCCCTCGCCGCGTCCTCGGGTCTCCCCCGTCGCGCCGCGTCCGGTGGCGAGCAAGCCCGCTGCGGCGCCGCCCTCCTCGGGGAACATCCCGATCGTGATGCCGATCCCCTTCACCCCGGCGCACGCGCCGACGGCTGGGATCCTGAAGCGCCTCAGCGAGGGTCAGTCGATCGAGGGCATCGATCCGAAGACCGCCGCAGCGCTAGTCTCGCTGAGCCGCGAGGTGGTCGAGCAGGTGGTCTGGGAAGTCGTCCCGGATCTCGCCGAGCAGATCATCCGCGCCCAGCAGGCGAACTAGAGGGACGTCGACGGCGGCCGCATGGCGGCCGCACAACTCCATGGATGGAAGCGCCGCCTCGTAAAGGGGCGGCTCTCATATGGTTATGGAAAAACTGAACTCCGTGTACGATCCTCAGGCGGTCGAGGCGAAGTGGTACCGCTACTGGCAAGACGCGGGCCTCTTCGAGCCGTCTGCGTCTGATCGCGAAGCCTACACCGTCGTTCTGCCGCCGCCGAACGTCACCGGCCGGCTCCACATGGGGCACGCGCTGACGGCCACGGTTCAGGACTCCCTGGTCCGTTGGAAGCGGATGTCGGGGCACCCGGCGCTCTGGCTGCCGGGGACCGATCACGCCGGCATTGCCACGCAGGTGATGGTCGAGCGCAAGCTCGCCAACGAGGGGACCTCGCGGGTCGAGCTCGGCCGTGACCGATTCCTCGAAGAGGTCTGGAGCTGGACGCGGGAGCACGGCGGGATCATCGACAGCCAGCATGAGGCGCTCGGCGCTTCGCTCGACTGGAAACGTGCCCGTTTCACGATGGACGAGGTCTCGTCTCGGGCCGTCCGCGAGGCGTTCTGTCGTCTCTTCGAGGAGGGCCTGGTCTACCGGGCATATCGGCTGATCAACTGGGACTGGGCCTCGCAGACGGCGCTCAGCGACCTCGAGGTGGAGCACCGCGAGGTCGACGGCAACCTCTGGCACGTCTCCTATCCCGTCGAGGGCGAGGCGCGGAGCCTGGTGGTCGCGACGACCCGCCCTGAGACGATGCTCGGCGACAGCGGAGTCGCGGTGCACCCGGAGGATCCTCGCTATCAGGAGCTCATCGGCAAGCACGTGATCCTGCCGCTGACGGGGCGTCGGATCCCGATCGTCGGCGACGCGATCCTCGTCGACATGGCCTTTGGGACCGGCGCGGTGAAGGTCACGCCGGCTCACGACTTCAACGACTTTGAGACCGGCAAACGCCACGATCTCGAGGTCATCTCGATCATCGGCAAGGACGGCAAGATCCAGGGGCCGGCGCCTGAGCGCTTCTGCGGGATGACGGTCGTCCAGGCCCGCGAGGCGGTGGTCGCGGAGCTTCGCGACCAGGGGCTGCTGGTCAAGGTCGAGCCTCACAAGATGAACGTGGGCTACTCCCAGCGCACAGACGTGATCGTCGAGCCGCTCCCCTCGGATCAGTGGTTCGTCAACGTCGGGACGATGGCGAAGGCTGCGACGGACGCGGTGAGGGCGGGGGAGACCCGCTTCTATCCCGAGTATCGGACCCAGGACTTCTACCGCTGGATGGACAACATCCACGACTGGTGCATCTCGCGTCAGCTCTGGTGGGGTCACCGAATCCCGGCGTGGCACTGCTCTCAGTGCTCTGGGATCACCGTTGGTCGCGAAGACCCGACCGTCTGTAGCCACTGCGGGTCGACGTCGATAGCGCAGGACGAGGACGTGCTCGACACGTGGTTCTCGTCGGGGCTGTGGCCGCTGACGACCCTCGGTTGGCCGGAGCAGAGCGCCGATCTAGAGCGCTTCTACCCGACCGCGCTCCTCGAGACCGGCTGGGACATCCTCTTCTTCTGGGTCGCCCGGATGATGATGTTCGGCATTCACTTCGGCGGGAAGGTGCCCTTCAAGTCGGTCTTCCTCCACAGCATGGTGCTCGGTGAGGACGGGCGGAAGATGTCCAAGACGAAGGGCAACGTCGTCGATCCAGTCGAGCTGGTGGACAGCTACGGTGCGGACGCGCTGCGCTTCTACCTGGCGACGATGGGCGGCCAGGATCAAGGGATCATCTTCTCGCGGGCCCGCGTCGAGGGCTATCGCAACTTCTGCAACAAGCTGTGGAACGCCGCGCGCTTCGTCCAGATGAACCTCGATGGCTTCGATCGGGCTGCGTTCGACGCGGCGATGCTCGATCCAGACGGTGTGTCTGGGCTCTCTGCGCCGGATCGATGGATCCTCGCCAGGGCTGTCGTGGTCTCGGCGGAGGTCGCCGAGCATCTCAACGACTTCCGCCTCGATCTCGCGGCCCACGCGGTCTACCAGTTCGTCTGGGGCGAGTTCTGCGACTGGTACTTGGAGCTGGCGAAGATCGGCCTCGGCGACTCGGCAGAGCCAGCGACGCGACAGGCGACCCAGGGCGCGCTAGTCACCGCGTTTGATCTGATCCTGCGGATGCTCCACCCCTTCATCCCCTTCATCACGGAGGAGCTCTGGCAGCAGCTGCCGCGCAGCGAAGGCGCGCCGCGGTCCGTGATGATCGCGACGTACCCGGCGGTCGCGACCTGGTCCGGTGAAGGTGAGGCCCGGCGTCCGGCGACGATGGTCGACGGCTTCGCGGTGGTCGACGCGGTCCTCAGAGCGCCCGCCACGGCGAGCGCTGCCGCTGAGGTGAACGTTGTGATCGACGTGGTCACTGCGGCGCGCTCGCTCAAGGCGAAGGTCAAGCTCTCGCTCGGCAAGCGGGTCGACGTCGTCGTCCGCGCTGGGGCGGCTGAGTCCGCCGCGATCGAGAGCATGCAGGAGCAGATCTGCTTCCTCGCGCGGCTCTCTGGGGTTCGAGTTCTCGCGGCGGACGAAGTACCTCCGCGCGAGTCGATCTCCGAGGTCGTCCCCGGCGTCGAGGTCATCCTGCCTTTGGCGGGGGTGATCGACATCGAGGCTGAGCGAGCCCGCCTCGCCAAGGAGATCGCCAAGCACGAGAAGGACTCGGCGAGCCTCGAGCGGAAGCTGCAAAATCCGAAATTCCTCGAGCGGGCGCCGGCGGAGGTCGTCGCGAAGGACCGGGCTAGGGTCGCGGAGATCGCCGCGATCCTCGAGATGCTTCGGGCGACAGCAGCTCGCCTCAGCGGCGAGTCCGCGGACTAGACGGGCTCTGACCTGCGCGTGTGTGGGCGGTCCAGCGCGGGCCGCCGCCCACGCCTAGTCGTGGTTCAGGTCGTGGTTCAGGTCGTGGTTCAGGTCGTGGTTCAGGTGGTGCGCCTCGAAGGCGTGCGGCAGGAGCTCGCGGACGGTGTAGCGCTGCCGCTCACCGGCGCGGTTCTCGAGGGAGAGCGTCGCGTCGGGGGCGAACTCGAGGAGCGCCTGACGACAGGCGCCGCAGGGCGGCACGGGGGAGGCCGCGTCTGCGACGACCGCGATCCGGCGAAAGCCCGAGGCTCCGTGGGTCAGGGCGTAGTAGAGGGCGACCCGCTCAGCGCAGAGCCCGAGGTTGTAGCTCGCGTTCTCGACGTTGGCGCCGGTCCAGAGCTTGCCCGTCGCGTCTTCGAGGACGGCGCCGACCGCAAACTTGGAGTAAGTGCACAACGAGCCTTCCCGGGCGGCCCATGCGGCGGCGACGAGATCATCTTCCGAACAGGGGTCCATCAGACCTCCTCCAGCTCCGTGACCTCGATCTCCTCGACCTCGACCTCGTCGAGCTCGACGTCGATCTCTTCACTCTCGCGCTTCTTGACCTGGGTGATCTCGGCGACCTCGACGTCGACCTCCTCGTAGTCGACCGCGTCGACCTCGGAGATCTCAGCGCTCGGCACGTGGGAGCGCGCCTTGAGGAGCGCGTCCGTGGTCTCGAGGAGGCGCGTGCTCAGCTCCTGGTTCAGGTTCCAGAGCAGCTTGACCGCGAGGTGGGTGTCGCGATGGAGGATGTCGTAGAAGTCGCGGCGCTCGATCACCAAGAGCCGGCCGTCGGAGAGCGCAGAGGCGGTGAGGCTGCGGTCGCTGGTGTCGACGAGGTCGATCTCGCCGAAGTGTTGCCCCGCGTGGATCGTCGCGTACTCGCCACCGTCGCGGGTGAGGTGGATCGATCCCTCGAGCACTACAGAGAGCTCTCCTCCGGGGGTCCCCTTGCGGCTGATCACCTCGTGCCGCTCGAAGGGGCGCATCCTCGACGCCGTCATGATCTTGCAGAGCTGCTGGTAGCTGAGCTGCCGCAGGAGCGGCAAGCGGCGGAGCGTCTCGATGGTGAAGTTCAGCTCAGACGCACGACCTGAGTCGTCGGGCTGGTGAGGGAGCTGCACCACCAGGGCTGTGATGTTGTCCTTGCCGCCGCGGCTGTTGGCGAGGTCGATGAAGCGGCCGGGGATCTCTTCGATGTCGGAGAGGGCCAGGTTCGCGGCGATGTCCGTGCCCTCGAGGTACTCGTAGAGCCCGTCGGAGCAGAGGAGGAACGAGTCGCCGGGCAGGACCTCGAAGTCGAGGATGTCGACCTCCACGTGCTCATGCACGCCGACGGCGCGGGTCATCGCGTTCTTGAAGTTCGCGTAGGGGCTGCCGGCGAACTCCTCAGCGTTGAGCTTGCCGCTGCGGATCAGCTCGTTCATCAAGCTGTGGTCTTCGGTGAGCGGGTAGACGATGCCGTTGCGGAGCAGGTAGATCCGGCTGTCGCCGACGTAGGCGATGAAGCCGCGGTTGCCGACCAAGAGGAGGCTGACGACCGTCGTGCCCATCCCCCGCTTCTCGGGCTCCTGCTGCGCCTTGCGGAAGATCGCGGCGCAGGCAGCGTGGACCGCATACTCGAGGACCGTGCTGATCTCGATGTGGGCGCCGGGATCATCGTCGTCGAAGCCCTCGAGGAGCTGGCGCTCGGCGAAGATGACGTCGCGGATCGTCTGGACTGCGACGGCGCTGGCGACCTCGCCGGAGGCGTGGCCCCCCATGCCATCAGCGACGACGAAGAGGTTCAGGTTCTTGTCGACGAGGAAATTGTCCTCGTTGTGTGCCCGCTTGCGCCCAACATCGGTCGCTGCCCAGTACTTGATCTCCATGGCGGTCGATAGGTTCCGAGTGCGAGTGCCCTTGACCTCCCAACAGATAGGCTAGGGGGCTAGGGGTCGGGAGGCGCTGCTGCCGAGAATACGGCATCAAGAGACCTGATGGTGGCTTCGATCTGCAAAATCTCGCGCTCGAGCCTGGCCAATTCGCGCTGCCCGAGGACTGCGCCGTCGAGCCACAGACCGCTCGGCAGGGCGAGAGATCCCTCGGAGAGCGCGTCTTCCTCATTGTCGGACGGGGTGCAGGACTTGTCGTCGACGCTCTCGTCGAGTGAAGTGCGCAGCGCCTCCGCGGCCTCGGGTGTCGCGCGCCGCGTAAGTACGCGCAGGTAGTCGAGCTCGAGGCCCTGCTGGGTCGCCGCACAGAGGCGCCGGCGGAGGTCATCGGCGGCGCGAGTTTGCCCGCGGGCGATCACGTGAACCGCGAACCATCCCGGGCGGCGGCGCCGGAGCTCCAGCACCGCGTTGAGGAGCAGGAAGTCGGGGTGGTCCTCCTGCTCGGCCAGGATCACGATGCGGTGTGGCAGGGCGACACCGCCGATGAGCATCCCTGCGCTCGCCGGCGGGCGGATGAGGTGTTGGCTGACGCCTTTGCGGGGGATCGCGGCGGTGCTGCGTGTGCGGACGACGTCGCGCCTGCTCTCTTCGAGCGCTCGGCGAACAGCCTCGAGCCGGGCCCCGTCCTCGAACGCACCCGAGCCGGTGATCGCGAAGGCTGGCGGCCGTCCGACGCGGCCGGTCGAGCTCCGGAGGCGAGCGCGAAATTCTGCGCTCCCGAGCTCGATCAAGCGGTCGAGCTCGCGGCGCCGCACTCGATCCGTGGACACACCGACCGCGGCGGCCAGCGTCCGCTGACCCTCCGCGTCCTCCAACCATCGGCTGATCCGCGCCGTGCCCTCACGGGCGATCAGCCGGAGCGCCTTCTCTGTGCGCTGCTGACAGGCGACCGCGGTAAACCATGCTCGTACCCGTTCTTCACCCGGCGAGCGGTGTGTCGGGCTGGAGACGATCACTGGGACGAACGAGACCTCGCCCTCCAGGTCCCCCACAAGTCGACGGATGGCGAACCAAAGGTTGAGGTTGCCGCCGACCACCGGATCGAAGAACCACCGTACCTGCATCGGCGCGTCGCTCGGGCCGACGACCGGGATCGCCGCGCACGTCGGTCGAGCGGGGGGAGCGGGCGCGGCCCCGAGCAGCATGGCGAGGAGTGCGGCGAGCACCTCGTCAGCTTGCCGTGCCGAGTCGGTGACGACAAGCATCCCATGGCTCTCAGAGCCGTGCTAGCGTGCCACGGTGACGAGCGCTCCACTGGCAGTCGTGATGGCGATGAGCCTCGGGCTCACGCCGCCCGAAGGTGTCGTCAAGCGCGAGTACGTCGGCGTGACGGTCGTCGACGCTCCGGCAGCGCCGAGCGATGCTGGCCAAGCGCCGGTCGCTCCGCCAGAGGTCGAAGAGGACGCGAGCGTTGGTCTCTCTGCGGACAGCGGAGCGCTCGCAGAGGATGTAGAGGACGATTCGTTCTTCGACGACGAGGAGGACTACGCGGACGACGACTACGACCCGACCCGGGACAGCCCTGAGGCGCTCCAGGCCGCCGGTTGGATCCGCTCGGGGATCGTCTTCTCTGTGGTCGGAGGTGTGCTCTCGATCGGAGGCGTGCTGATGGCGCTCTCCGATCCGATGGATCTCGCCGCGGGGAACGGCAGCCAGGAGCTCGCCCGTGATCGCGCGGCGCAGGCGATGGGAATCCCGGGCGGAGCCTTGATCGCCGGTGGGATCGCGATGATCGTCGTCGGCAAGCGGCAAAAGAAGCGGCTCCGAGCCTCTCTTCGGGCCCTTCGTCGCGGCGTCGGCCTCGGCGTGACGATGCGCTTTTAGGAGGCCGTGGCAGAGATCCCGCGCTCTCCCTGGCCCTCGTCTTGCTTGGCCCGCATCGTGGTCCTCGCTACTCTCGTCCGAGGTGGAGGATCCACGGGAAGGCGATGCCGAGGCGCAGCTCCTCGCCTGGTGTACGCAGGCCTTCGCCCTTCGCGGCGCAGAGGTGATCGTTCGCGATGGTGACGCGAATTGGATCCGTCGACGTCGGGACGAGGAGGGAGGGGGCTTCGAGGTGCTCGTCGCAGGACTGCCGAATCTCCTCCACGAGCTCGCCCATGCGTCCCAACGCGATGAGCTCGCGGATGATCACGGCTTTGACTACAACTTGATCCCGCTCCGTCTGGAGCGCGCCGAGGAGCGCCGTTATCTTTGGGAGGAGTTCGCGGCGACGGTCCTCTCATGCGCCTATCTCAGCGATGAGCAGCCGGCGATCGACGCGTGGTTCGCCGAGCAGATCGAGATCCAGGGGGTCTTCTACGGTGTCGACGACCTCGATGCGCTCTGTGCGCTTATCGACCGGGCGCTCTTCGAGCACGGGTTGGAGGCCGAGAACACGCTGGACCGGGCCTACCGGGGCTGCGCCAGGTGGTTGCGGGCTGCCGGAGCGCCGACCGAGATCGCAGAGGCGCGACATCGCTACACCGCCCAGGAACTCTGGCAGCGCTATCTGCGCGCAAGGACTGGCACATCACCATGAATGCGCCTTGCGCGCGTGAAACCTCCGCGTCATCGTGGTGGTCCTAGGGAAGCACGCCCATGATCGTCATGCGAACCGCACGAATCCTCGGCCCCGCCCTGGCGTTGCTCGTCGTCTTCGCCGGAGGTGCCTCCGAAGCGCACGCTTGGGGTGGCCTTGGGATCAACGAGCTGGTGATGACGTCGACGTACTCGACGCTCCACAGCTGTGTAGGGGACTTCTCGCATATGGCGAGCTCGACCCGGGGGAGCAGCGAGTGTGGGGGATCGTGGCTTTTCGATCTCTCTGCGCTGGGTCTCTTCTTCGCGACGGTCGTCGTGATCGTGAGGATGCGCCTGCGCGCGGAGGTCAACCGCCTCGACCTCGCCCGCCGCTACATCGACCAGGGAATCGAGCCGCCTGTCTCGTTGTTCCCCTCCGCGGCGCGCAGTGATCTACGGCGCGGGGTGATCCTGCTCTTCGCCGGTCTGGGCCTTCTGGCCGCAGGCCAAGCGGGCGGAGGCCTAGGCCCGGTCGGGATGATCCCCGGCTTTATCGGCCTCGGCTACCTCGCCTCCTACGCGCTCTCCCAGCGGCTCTCCAGCCGCAGCAACGAGAAACAACAATGAGTCAGCACAGCCTCGAGCACGCCCTCCCGTGGACTGAGCCCCTCGTCGCGGCTCGGCCGAGCACGGTGCCCCTGACGGCGCTCGAGGACACCCAGCTGGTCGAGCGAGCGGCTCACCTCGGCGACGGCCGGGCGTTCGCGGAGCTGTTGAGGCGCCATCAAGGCAAGGTGCGGGGGTTGCTCCTGCGGCTCGCCGGCGACCGGACGCTCGCCGACGATCTCGCGCAGGAGGCGTTCCTACGGGCCTACCGCGGCCTTGCTGGATTCGAGGGGCGGGCGCGCTTCTCCACCTGGGTCTACCGGATCGCCTACAACGTCTATCTCAACCATCGTTCGCGGACGAAGGTACACGCGGCGCTGCCGGAGAACTTTGAGAACGGAACCGCTGCTCCTGAGACGTCGATGAGCCAGTCACGCTCCGATCTTCGGAGGGATCTCGTGACGGCGATAGGCGAGCTGCCGGAGCGCTACCGTGCGGTGATCATGCTCTACTACCTTGAGGACGTCTCCTACCCGGAGATCGCTGAAATCCTCGAACTTCCGCTCGGAACGGTGAAGACTCACCTGCATCGGGCGAAGCGTCTGCTACGAAATCACATGCATGGCTGGGGAGACACGCGACGTGGCTGAACGGACCGAGGCGCTTGAGGAGCATCTCTACTCGCTCGACTTGCGACCGGCCCAGCTCCGCTCCGATCCTCTGGGCGAGACGTGGCTCGGCGAAGAGTGGTTTGCGGCCGTCGTCCAGGAGCCTGAGCTTCGCGGCGTACTCCGTCGCTTTGTCGAAGAGGAGCTGGAGCTCTACGACAGCGTTCGCGGCCAGGCCGACGCGTTCTTCACCGCACGGGTGATCGAGGCTGCGTCGCCGATGGAGGTCGCCGGCGCAGGGCTGGCGCCTCGCTATCGTTCGTGGGTCTTGGCGAGCGCCTATGCGTTGGCTTTGGGCACAGCTTCGATGCTCGCGATTCCCTGGCTTAAGGGACAGGGATACGTGAGCTGGTCGGCGCTGCTTCACGAGTTCGTCTCGCACGAGCTCGGCGAGGCGAGCGAGAGTTCATGGTTGTTCATCGCCGTGGCTGCGCTCGCGATCGTCGCGGTGGGGCTCGTCGCGATGAAGAGCGGCGAGCGACAAGAGTCGCCCCGAGCGAAGCGCTGAGCCCACGATCCTCGTCGGGCGAGCTTGAGGCGCCGACTCTGTCGTATCGAGCGGCCACGAAGTGGCGCCGCGATAGGTGACGAGACCTACGTTCGCAGGACTCCACGACCGGAGTCCGGAGCCACACGCGTGTCGAGCATGTCAAGCGCTTTGTCGCGCAGACTTGCGCGCCGTGATCTGGTGCACGCCCGGATTTTCCGCCGTCGCTCCCGCCGTTGCATACTTTCTTGGGCGCGCCGTCCAAAGGCGCCAGGAGACAAACGTGGCTAACTTCTCATCCCTCCGTCGTATTGCACTTGGTCTCGCGGTCTCCGCTGGTGTCTTTTCTGGAGCGCTTCCGGCCGAAGCCGCCGATGGAACCGTGAATCTCCTGGTCCTCAAGGAGAATGGCGTGGGCACCGCGAGTCAGGCCCAGGGGTACATCGATCGGTTGATGACCCAGGCGGCGAAGGTCAACGGCTGGGCTACGGCGAGCGGAAAGTACGTCACCAGCCGCACCGCTGCGGAGGGCTACCTGCATGACGTACACCCGAGCTACGGTTTTATCTCGCTGGGCGCGTTTCTCGGGCTGCGAGCGCGCCACAAGCTCGAGGTCATCGGCAAGATCGAAGTCGCCCAGTCAGGCGGTCGCCAGTACCACCTGATCAGCGGCAAGCACACGGGCCTCGCAGAGTGCAAGGGGAAGACCCTGGCGACCAACCACAGCGATGACAGCCGCTTCATCGACAAGGTCGTATCGGGCGGCTCCTATCAGCTCGCCGACTTTGAGCTGGTCGTGACCCGCAGGCCGCTGCAGACGATCAAGAAGGTCATCTCAGGGGACGCGGAGTGCGCATTGATCGATGAGGCGCAGCTCGAGGCGATGAAGCGCATGGACGACGCGAAGGAGATCAAGGCGATCTGGGCCTCGAAGGAGCTGCCGCCGATGGTCGCGGTTGCGTTCCCAGACACGGCGGCCGCGGACGTCAAGAGCTTCAAGGCGAGCCTTGGCAAGATCTGCGCTGGGGATGGCGCGGTCGCCTGCAAAGAGGCCGGGATCGAGTCGATGACGGCGGCGACGACGAAGGACTACGCGTCGGTCATCAAGGCCTACGACCAGTAGTGCCGGAGCCTCACTCCGGGCTTGAGATGCTCTAGACGTGGTATGCCTTGGCGGTGCGTCTACGGCACCCTGTCGCGTTCACGTTCTGCACACTCCTCGCGCTCGTAGGCTGCAAGCCGCAAGCGTCGACGACCGGAGGAGCGGAGACGACTCCGCCGGCGGAGGGCGACACCGCAGCCGCCGAGGCTCCATCGGCGCTCGACGTCTACGATGCGCTCGAGGCTTCGATCGCAGCGGGGGAGGACTCCCGATCGAGCCGCGATGATGCCTACGCGAAGATCATGAAGATCCAAGACGATGGCTCCGCGGCCTATGCGTTCTCGCGGGCCGCTGTCGCGGGTCGGGTCGCCGAGAAGCGGGGCCTACAGGCGGGGGGGTTGGTCGCCGAGGCTGAGACCTGGGCGCGGAAGGCGAGGGAGATCGAGCCGGACTTCCGTGAGGGTGCTGCGACGCGGATGCTCGGGACTCTCTACGTGATGGCCCCGCCACGGATGGTCAAGCATGGGGACTCGGAGGCTGGTCTGGAGATCCTCGAGGCGGAGGTCGATGCTCATCCTGAGCGGCTCGAGGGGCGCGTGCGTTTGGCTGAGGCGTACATCGCCCTCGGCGATCCAGAGCCGGCCCTCCCGCACCTCTGCGCGGCCCTCGTCGGTCGTGAGGCGATCGCGGGCTCCGAGCGTGGACTGCTCAAGCGCCTCATCGACGAGGCCGGAGGGGAGGAGAGCCTGGGATGCGCGGTCATGGGCGAGTAGACCGGCCACCGGTCGGACGAGCTGGGTTCCTGCTCGCCCTCGGGTCTGCGCTCGTCGTCTCAGCCTGCGCCTATCGTCCGCTCGAGAAGATGCTCGCGCGCGGCGAGTACGAGGCTGTGGTCGCGCGGGCTGGCACAGGCAAACGAGCGCCGAAGCGGCGAGCTGCGCGGGCCTACGCGAGCGCGCTGGCAGCTCTGGACCGGGTGGAGGAGGCGAGGACCGTGCTCCTCCGGGACTTCCGGACGAGCGGTGATGTCGCGTCGATGGTGGCCCTCGCGGATCTCGAGGCGGAGCGGGGGATCTTCGGTATGGCCGTGGCGCATTACAGCCGCGCCGCGACCCTGGATCCCGAGAGCGTCGCGGGTCGCGAAGATGTCTGTGAGCTCCTGCGCAGGCGAGCGGTCGTATACCTCGCAGAGGGCGAGGCCCTCGCCGCAGATCAGGATCTTCGTCGCTTGGAGGTGCTCTGCCCGAGCATGTCAGGCTCCGCTCAGGGGCTCGCCGACGCAGCTCTCGCGACCCAGGTGCGGGCCGAGGCCGCGGCTGCGGCGAAGCTCCTCCGGACGCTCCAAGGGTGTGAGTCGGGCCAGTGTGTCGCCGGTCGTAGCGCCCGCGCGGGCGAGGTTGAGGTCGCCCTGTCGGCGGCTCGCGCGAAGGGCTCTGCGGCGCTTCGGTCGGCCGCGCGCGAGCTCGAGGTGCAGCTCAGCGCAGACGACGTGATCAACCTCCTTGGGGCGGAGCTCGGCGGTGAACTCGGGGTTTCCCTGGTCTCGAACGATGAGCTGCGGGCATGGATCGGCGAACAGGCGATCGAGGATCTCGGGCTGGCGGCCAACGCCGTCCCGGATCCTGCGCTCCAGGCCTACGTCCGCCTACGCCTCGGCCGGATGGGGCCGGGCTACAGCCTTCCAGTGGCGGAGAATGAGCCGGGATCGGAAGCGGCGTTGGTGACCCTGACGCTCGACAATCTGGACGACCGCGGCCCCCTGGGCTCTGCGCTCGGGTGGCGCGTGCTCGCCCTGATCGGCGACCTCGGGGCGGCCGAGATGACGCTGGTGTCGGGGCTGCGGGAGGCGTCCAAGCCGCGTATCGAGAGGACCGAGGGCGCCGGTGGTGATGGTGATGGTGCGACGGCGGAGGATGGTGCGGGCGAGGAGCGGATCCCTGGGGGGGCATTGCAGACGGCCGTGCAACCACCGAGCTACGCTGCGGGTCGCACTCGGGTAGGCGCGGACACATGGCGTTTGATGTTGGTGCTCGGGCATATGCGCGCTGGCGCCGGGTCTGAGGACCAAGCGCTGGAGATCATCCGCTACACCCTCGCGGAGGCCCAGGCGCTCGGCTTTGCCGACGTCGAAGAGAGCGCGCTCAGGGAGTCCGTGGAGAGCCTCGCCCGCGGTCGACCGTGGCAGGCGATGGCGATCGCCGACGCGATCGGAGGGCTCGACGCGGTCTCCAGCGCTGCGTCGGCCGAGCTCATGCTCCAGCGTGCAGCCTGTGCGGACGGATGCGGCGAGACGGATGACCGCGCCGTCGTCGAGCGGGTGCTCGGTGAGGCCTGGGTGCGGGCCCGCGGAGCGGAGCTGACGGGATTGGCGGCGCGGCGCGGGTTTGTCTCGGAGCGGGCCCCGGAGAGCTGCCCGGAGCTGCGGGAGGTCCTCGCGCCAGACGCCCTTGGCAGCCTCTCCGAGGGGCTCGGAGCGGCTCGTCGGCGGACGGCGAAGGGCGCTGAGAGGAGGCTGCGGATGGCGGTCGAGGCCGACATCAGCTTGAGCTGCGCTGGTCGTCTCGCGACCCCTGTGATGGTCGACCGCGGATACCGAGTTGGCGCGGCGATCATCATGCAGCACCTCTCGCAGGCGCCACAGATGATCTCCGCGGACGCGCTCGCGACCCACGCTGAGGTGGCGTTGGCGGCGGGGAAAGAAGAACAGGCGCGCTCGCTCTACGATGCAGCGGCGGCGTCGAGCACGGATCCTGCGGCGATCTGGCGGCGAGCGGCGTGGATCGGCCAGCTCGGGGATGCTCGGGAGCTCGAGCTCGTCGCGCTCAGGCGGATCCTCGTTCTCCCGGCGAGCCCGTCGCTCATGCGGCAGGCGCATCGAGCGTTGGTCGTCCGGGCCCTCCGCGATGCAAACGACGCTTGGTCCGCTCGCTCCTCCGACTACGGCGCCGAGGCGCTCGTCTCGGCGGTCGACGACTACATCGAGCGCTACGCGAGCGCAGAGCGCTGGTGGGCCCGAGAGAACCTCGCGTGGGCGCTCGCTGATGAGGTCTGGCTGGACGAAGAGGCCGCTGCCCTCGTTCGGCGGTCGCTCTGGCCAGAGCCCGAGCTCGCGCAGATGCACCCGGCGGCGAGCCGTCGTCTCGAGGCGGCGTTTCGCGGAGGGGCGTCGCCGGGGCCGATCGACCCGCTCTCGCCGGAGGAACTCGCGGGCTCGCTCGCGACCAGTCAGGCAGATTTTGGGTCGATGACACGCCTCTTCGACCGGGCCGCCCTGACTGGGCTTCGCGTCGCGCGGGCGTCGCTCGAGCTGGATCCGCTGGGTCGGCGGTTGGCGATCGCCGTCGCTGTCACAGGGGAGAGCGAGGCCCGGGCTGAGGCCCTCAGCGTGCTCCTTCGGGGGTTGTCGGCGGCGGGGGAGGCAGAGCGGCGGCGCGCCGTGGAGGAGCTCGTGCTCAGCGAGCTGCCCGCGATCGACCCGACGACGCATTCGATAGCTCCCCTCATCCCGGAGCGAGAGGTGTTGCTTGAGCTCCTCTTCGACATCGGTCAGCGGGGATCCCTTGAGCAGGCGACCGCCGGCTAGCAGAGCTGTCCCCGTCTCGGCGCCGCGGCGCTCGTCAACGACGGCGCTGGCCTGGCTTGGTGCGCTCTGCCTCGCCGTCAGCTGCGGGGATGACAAGGGGGCGGAGGTCGAGCACCTCGAGGCCCCCGAGGCGCCCTCGCGACCTGGCTCGCCGGCCGGGGTGGCTCCGCTCGCGCCGGTCTCACGGATCGACTCGGCGGATGTCTGGCTCGACCTGATCGCCCAGCGACCGAGCGCCGGGATGACGGAGGGTGAGCGCCTCGTCGTCGACCTCGGCCTCCCTCAGGCGCGCAAGTACATCGAGCTCGACGCTCGCTCCCCCTGGCAGCTCGCGGAGGAGATCGACGGATACCGAGCGGGCGTCTTGGCCGGGCAGGGGGGGAGCCTCGAGCTGCCGATCGACGGGGCGCTCGCCACCGTCATGCACGCGGGGCGCGATGACCCGAGCGGGGCGACCGACACGCTCGAGGCGGATGTCGTCGAGGACACGCCGGACCGCGGCAAGCCCGAAGCCGATGAACCGCCGCCGCTAGCGATGGCGATCACCCTGAAGCCGTTGGCGCCGGATCAGGTCGTCACTGTCTTCTGGCAGGAGCAGGTGCTCGCGAACCTGACGCTCGTGCCAGGCTGGCAGAGGCGGACCTTTTCGCTGCCGGAGCGCCTGGCGAAGGTCGGTGACAATCGACTCCGGCTCCACTTCCGCCGGGTCGGGGAGCGAGACGGTCGCTCCGTGTCTGCCGCGGTGCGGACGATCGAGGTCGGCGCCCATGCGTCGATCGTCTCCGGCCCGCCGCTCAGCGGAGCCCCGCCGTATCAGGTCGACAGCAGCGAGCTCGGCGCTCCTGTGCTGGGCCTGAGCAGCGGTGCGGGGCTGGTCTACTACGTCCAACCACCGCGTCGGTCGAGGATGAGGCTCGATGTCCGCGGTCGAGGATCGATCGAGGTGCTCGCGAGCACGGACGAGGATCATCGTCGCGGTCGCGCGCCGACGTCGTTGTTGCAGGAGCCGCTGAAGGCGGCGGGGGATCGACACGAGGTCGATCTTTCGGGCTACGGAGGGATGCCGCTGCGTCTCGAGGTCCGCGTCCGATCTCGGGGGGAAGATGCGCAGGCCACCTTCAAGGCGCTGGAGATCATCAGCCAGCGGGCGATACCTGTCGATCGGCGGCGCCGCGCCCTGCGCGAGCTCATCATCCTCGGGGTCGAGGGGGCGCGCACCGATGACCTCTTCGCCGCGGGCTCGGGTTCTCCGCGCTACCCGTCGGTGGAGCGGCTCCTCAGCGAATCGCTGGTCTTTGAGCGCGCCTACTCGATCGCCCCCTGGGCGATCTCGGGTCACGCGGGGTGGCTCTCCTCAGTGATCCCTCCGGTGCACAAGACGGTGAAGGGGACCTACGTCGCCGACACTCAGACGCTGCTCTCGGAGGTGCTCGATCGGGCCGGCTATTCGACCCTCGGGGTGACGGCGGATCTCGACTTCTCGTCGGATCGAGGGCTCTCGCAGGGCTTTGATGAGGTGATCCCGCTGGCCCGCGGATCGAGCCAACGAAACGACGCCAACGCCGTCGTCGCGGCCGCGATCGAAGCGTCGGCCGGCCGCGGAAGGCCGCAGATGACCTATGCCATCGTCTCCGACCCGCAGGCGCCCTATGAGCCGCCGCGCGAGCTCCAAGGGGACATCACGAGGCCGACAGACGCGCCGTTGCCCCACTTGACGCTGCTCTGGCTCGGGCGGGTGCGGACCGGAAAGATCGAGCCGACCGCCAAGCAGCTCGCCTATGTTCGTCGGCTCTACCGCGGCGAGCTCCAGGTGGTCGATCAGGCGCTCGGCCAGATCGTCGGCGAGCTCGATCGCGAGGGACGTTTGGAGGAGGCGATCATCGTCGTCGTCGGTCTCCACGGCGAAGAGTTCCTCGAGCACGGAGGGGCGGGGCACGGCTTTAGCCTCTACGACGAGGTCTTACGGGTTCCGCTGCTGATCCGCGCGCCTGCGCTGCTCGCCCCCGGGCGTGTGACCGCGCCGGTCGACCTCCTCGATCTCGCGCCGACCCTGGTCGATCTGCTCGGCCTCCCCTTCCCGGCGGAGTGGCAGGGCGAGAGCCTCGTCCCCGTGATCGACGATCCTCAGCCGCCCCCCCGCCTCGTGGTCGCCTACATGGGCGACGGCTCCAGGGCCGCCATCATCGGCGACAGCAAGCTCATCCTCGGCAGCGGTCGAGGCCTCGACTCGCAGCGCTTCTACGACCTGGAGCGCGACCCGGGGGAGCTCGTCGATCGGCTCAGAGACGGCGGAATCGCCCTTAGGATGGTCCGTACGGCGCTCGCTTGGCACTTGGCCGAGGAGGGGAAGTGGAAGCGGGCGCGCTGGGGGACGGGGGCTGACCTCCGCCCCGCCTTCGCCCTCGACCACGGAATGTAGAGTGTAGTAAAACGCGCCCCCATGGCTGCCAGCGCCCAAGAAGTCCTCGCACAGATCCCTGACCTCGTCCGCCAGCGCGACGCCGCAGCCCTCGTCGGCCTCGCCGACTCCGGCGACAAGGCTGTACGCAAGGCTGTGCGCAAGGCGATCCACGTTCTCAAGACCAAAGGCGTCGAGATCCCGGAGAAGGGCTCGTCGTGGACCCCGGGCTCGGTCGCCGGGCTGCGGGGCGAGCTCGTCGAGGCGGCGATGGCCGACGTCGGCTCGAACCCGGGGCTCCTCCGCCTCTTCGTCGCCAAGCCCGGGGACGAGAGCAACGGCTTCCTCTTCGTCGCGACGCTGACGGCGTTTGAGCAGGTCGCGGACTTCAAGGCGTACGTCCAGACCGACGGTCAGCGCACCCGCCTGCTCCGCGACTGGGACCGCCAAGGCGGCGGTCGGACGGTGCCAGCGTCGTGGGCCAAGGCTCGGATCCGTTGGTCGCGCGAGCAGACCCTCGGCCGTGGAGTCGCGGTCCCCGAGGAGATCAACCGGGCGCTCATCCACCTCGGCGATGCGCCGAGCGAGCGGCCCGAGCCCTCCTTCCTCGACGCGCTGACGCCCTACGAGGGCGACCTGACCGAGGTCATCGACGGTGTGCTCCGCTCGGTCGCCGCCAACATCTGGCCGCCCGTGCTCGACGTCGAGCCCTTCCTCAAGCGGGTCACCGAGTCGCACCCCAACATCACCCAGGAGACGCCCGAGGATGAGCGCCAAGCGGCGTTGCTCTCCGGGATCGCCGGTGATGAGTCGGTGCGGAAGGCGCTCCAAGGTCCGCTCGCCAACCTCCTCGAGGACTCGAGCATCGGCCTGTGGCTCGCCGGCAACGACGAGACCGCGGCGCACGCGATCGCCCTGGCGAAGGCGCTGCGCGGGACCGACGAGCCGGAGACGCTCCCCTGGGTGAGCCGCCTCATCGGCCTCCAGATCGCCAGCACGTTGGCCTACCAGCAGCAGCGTCAGCAGCAGCAGATGCGCACCTAGACGCGAGCGCGCAGGCTCAGGCGCAGGGCGCCCGTCACATCATGTGGCGGGCGTTTGTCGTCGTCGGCGTCAGTCCGCTCGCCGACGGAGAGACCGTCGAGCGGCCTCCCGTGGTCGGCCGGAGGTGGCGAGGCGAACCACACTGGTCACGACCGCGGGCCCTGACAGTCGCTGGGGGGCGCTCCGATCCCAACGTCTGCTCGCGTCCACGCGAGTCGACGCGAGCCGCGAAGGACGACCTCGATACAGCGGAGGAGGCTACGCGATCGCGATCTCGCGGAGGTTCAGGAACACGTCGCTGAGGAGGAAGACGATCAGCTCCTGAGCGTTGCGGCTGAAGGAGATCCGCTGCTTGAGGGAGCCGTTGGCGAAGCCGTCGAGGAGGCATGCCGCGCTCAAGCAGCCGCTGACATCGCCGGAGATGATCGCGGCCATCCGCAGGTCGCTGGCGAGGGTGCCGCGGGCGGTGCTCGTCGGCTCAAAGTTGATGCTCGCGAGGCTATGACACACCCGGAGGAGGGTCTTGCGTTGACGCCGTCCGAGGAGCTTGGCGAAGAGGCCGCTGAGCTCACGCAGGCGATGCGAGTCGGGGTCTGCCGTGATCGCGTTGAAGACCTTTGCGGTCTCGAACGAGGCTGCGAGGACGAGGTCGAGCTCCTCGCCGCTGAGGGCCCGGACCATCACCCCGCCGAGGGCCTTGCGGGCGAGGGCGATCGCCGAGAGGCCGCGCCAGGCGACCTCATCGCCGCGAAGCCAGAGGTTGATGCCGAAGCGCAGCGACGAGTCCTCGCCCTCCTCAAAGAGAACCGCGAGGTTGTTCGAGGTGCAGGCGTTGAGCAGGAAGGGATTGCAGCCGAGGAGGGCGCCCCAGCGGTTGATCACGGGCGCGAGGGTCGCGTGGTTGACGTTCGGCGGGATCGGGACGAGGTCCTCGGGGCGGAGGCCGCCAAACTCGTGGTAGGCGCGCTCGACCGCGGTCTCGATGCAGGTGAGGAGGTCGTTGAGGTCCGGTGACTCGAGCGGCGAGAGGATGCCTGTGCGGAGCGTTGGGGTCGCGAGGATGCGCTCTAGGCCCTCCACGGTCGCCGGCTGCATGTGTCCCTCGGGGGGCATGCCGGAGCTCATCTCGAGGGCGTGGCCGAGGAGGCGGGCCATCCGCGCGAGGGCGGGCTTGGTCCCGTGTGCGACCTCGGAGAGGAGCTTGAGGTCGCCGGGGTTGATCTGGCCGCGACCGATGTTGCTCAGCATCGCGTTGCGGATAGGCCCGAGGAAGGCGGAGACCCGATCGGTCTGGCCGGTGCGATCGAGGAGGCGGATGAGCAGGAGGATCGTCGCCCGGTCGCCGGGGTTAAGCTCTGCGGCTCGCTCCGCGGCTGTCAGGGCGTCATTGTCACGCCCCGGGAGATCCGCCAGGAGGCGGGCGCGGCGGGTGTGGAGCTCGTGGAGCTTGTCGGGGGCGCGCTCACGGCTGACCAGGCGGTCGAGCATCTCGACCGCCTCCGACGGCATCTGCGAGCGCTCGAGGAGCTCGGCCATCAGGAGGAGAGCGCGGGGATCGTCGCTCCGCGCTTGGAGGACGATGCGCGCGTGCTCGAGGGCGCGGTCGAGGGTCTGGGCGGAGCGCGCGAGGTAGTTCGCGAGGGTCAGGCGGAGGTCGATCGCGGAGGGCTCACCGGGATCGTAGAGCGCCAGGAGCCGCTCCATCACCTCTGCTGAGGCCTCCTCGTTGCCGACCCGCTGGTGCCTGCGGAGGAGGCCGCGGAGCGCCTGCTTGCCGTCGGGGCGAGCGTCGGCCGCGACCTGGAAGTAGGCCAGGGCGTTCTCGTCGCTCGTCGACTGTTCGCCGAGGAAGACGCCGATCTCGTAGCGCAGCGCGGCGTCGGTGATCCGGCCGTAGACGGTGCTGAGGAGGTTCACCGCGGCGGCAGGATCCGGGAGCTGGGCTGCGAGCGCGCGGGTGAGGCCGATCGCGTCGCGGTAGTGGGGATCGCGGCCGAGGATCTGACCGAGGAGGTTGAGCGCCTCTTCGGCGTCGCGAGGTTCGCCGCTGGTGCCGGCCCTGACCGCAGCGTCGCGGGCGTCGGCCATGAGGGTGTGGATCGACACCGCCTTGGTCTTCGGCGCGCTCTCGGAGACCTGGTCCGCGCCGCTGGCGATCCGGGTCAGCCCCATCTCGGCCGGGGCGAGGCTCGGCATCGCCCGCAACGCGGCCCTGTAGGCCCGCTGCGCCTCCGAGCGGGCACCTGCCCGTTCGAGCAGCTCAGCGCTCTCGAGGTAGAAGATCGCCCGCTCGGAGTCGGACTGAGCGCGGACGGCTCGGGCTCCGACAGCGTCGGTCATCGCCACCGGCGAGCTCGGGTCGGAGAGCAGACCCTCGAGCTGGCGGACCGCGTAGGGGTTGCCCGGATCCTCGCGCAGCGCCCCCAGGATCGCGTTGGCCGCGAACTCGCGATCCTCATCGGCGCCGGAGATCAGGAGGGCCTCGGCCGACTCGACGAGGAGCGTCGCCTTGTAGTGGGTGTCCTCGCTGATCCTCGCGAGCGCCAGGCGGATCGTCGGCAGGTCCTTGGTGTCGTCGGTCTGTCGCAGCAGGTTCTCGAACTCGCGGCGGAGGATCGCGTCGGCGGGCGCCGACTCGATCGCGCCCTCGTAGAAGCGTCGTGCGGTCGCTTGGCCGTCGGCCTTGGAGAGGTAGAGGCGGGCGAGCTGGGTCTGATGACCCGCCTTCGCGACCCCTTGCAGGTGAGGGAGCTGCTCTTCGACGAAGCGGATCAGGTTGTCGACGTCGTGGTTGGCGACCAGGAGGCTGCGGGTCCGCCCGAGGGCGATCGCGTGATCGGGCTGGGTCGCGAGCGCGGCCCGATAGTGCTGGAGGGCGCGGTCGTTGTCCCGCGTCGGATCGCCGGCGTCGTCGGTCGCGGCGAGGTCCTCGGCGAGGAGGCCGAGGCGAACGTGGAAGTCGGCGAGGAGCGCTGCGCTGAGCGGCGGATCCTGAGCGCGGAGGAGGTCGTAGGCCTCCCGCTGGCGACCGCTCAGGGTCAGGAGCTGGAGGAGGAGAACCCGCGTCGGCGCAAGATCGGGGTTCAGGTTGTACGACGCCATCAGGCGTTCGATCGCGAGGTCCGTGTCGGAGAGCTCGTCGAGGCAGATCCGAGCGGCCTTGAGGGCGAGAACTGCGGGATCGGTGATCGGATCGACCTCTGGATCGTGGAGCCCCAGGAGCGCGTCGTAGTCGTCGCGTCCGCGGTAGATCCGAGCGAGGGCGCGAAGCGCTGGGGTGTAGCCGGGGCTGTGCTGGAGGGCCCGCTCGTAGGAGAGCGCGGCCGCGTCGACGTCGCTGAGGGAGCCCTCTTGCGCCTCGCCGATCTCGAAGAGGGTCGAGGCGATGGCGTCGTCGTCGTCGAGACGCTCGACGAGCAGCTCGAGCGCCGAGAGGAGCTGCTTGGGGCGGTCGTTGGCCCGCGAGAGCGCGGCGAGCTGGTAGAGGGAGAGGATGTCCTCCTGATCCAGGCGGGCGACCTCCTCCAGGGTCTCGAGCGCGAGGTCGATGTCGCCGAGCTCGTGCTCGGCGAGGGCGGCGAGGCGGCGGAGAGCGGCGAGGCGCTCCGGCGGATCGTCAGAGGCGTCGGCCTGGCGCTGCAGGGTCTCGACGGCCTGCGGCCAGCGCGTCATCTCTTCGTAGACGCGGCCGAGGGCGCGGAGGCAGTTGGGGTTGCGCGGATCCTCGGCGACGGCGAGCTCGTAGGTCTCGGCGGCGCTCGCTAGATCGCGGCGCAGGGTCTCGTGGACCGAGCCGAGGCGCATCAGGATCGCGGCTCGACCCGGGCCGGCGGAGTGGATGTGGGCCCACCCCTCCAGGTGATCGATGAGCTGGTCGGTCTCGTGAAGATCGCGGAGGACCGCGGCGAGGGTGTCTCGGATCCACCGCTGCTCTGGCTGGTGCTCGAGGCAGAAGCGGAGATCGGCGAGCAGCTCGGTGTAGAGCTCGTCGACCTCGGCGGGGAGGTGAGGCTTCCCCGCGAGGATGTCGTCGGCGGTCGGAGGATCGGGGCGCCTGTCCGCCAGCGACGCCCAGCGCAGGCGGGCGAGCTGCTCGCGGATCACGGCGCGCTCTTGGAGGTCATCGACGAAGGGGGCGAGCCGCTCGAGGAGCGCTACGTAGCGAGCGTCGTCGAACTCCTCGGGGCTGTTGAGGCGCTGCTGCTCGAGGGTGCGGATGAGCTCGGTCAGGACCGGGAAGCTGGTGATGTCGCCGACGTTGGCGTCGAGCCAGGCATGGATCGCCGAGATCGTCGCCTCGGCGTCGAGCGGGGTCTCGCCGAGCGCCGTTAGGGCTTGGTGGAGGGCGATGCCAGCGGCGACAGGCTCGTCGACGACGCTCGCGTAGCGGCGGTAGAGGGCGGAGAGGTGCCGGCGATCACCGCAGGCGCGGACCAGCGGCAGGAGACGACGGATCGCGGTCGGGTCCGGCGTGTCGCCGGCCACGATCTCCTCGAGGAGGGAGCGACGGTCGTCGGGGTCGCTGGTCAACATCGCCTTCTCGAGGCGATAGGCGGCGGCGATCGGGCCCGCGCTCGCGTCGACGGCGGCGGTCAGGAGGGGGATTGCGAGGTCTTCGCGGCCGAGGCTGTCCGCGACCTGGGTCGCGAGGCTGAGCGCGATCGGGTGGTCGGCGATGATGCCGAGGGCCGCTCGGTAGCTGGCGAGCGCTCGGTCGGGCTCGCCCGCCCGCTCTTCGCAGAGGAGTCCGTGCTCGATCCAGGCCGCGGCCCGCTCTGCGGGGGCGCGCAACGGATCGCTGGCCTGGCCGGTGAGGTCCTCGAGCGCCGCTGTGAGGTCGAAGAGCGGGTCGACGGTCGCCGCGATGAGCTGTCCGGGGACGTCCGAGCCGCAGTCTTGGATCAGGGCTTGGCCCTGAAAATTCTGGCCGAGGTCCTGGATCAGACGACGACCTGCCTCTCCGGCCAGGAGCGCGCCGAGGGGGCCTTCGCGGTGGGCGCTCTCGGCGTGGAGGTAGTCTGCGAGCCGCTGTCGGCTCTCGGCCACCCCGGCGGGGTGAAAGAGGCGAGGCGGGGCCGCGATCTGGATCGGCCACAGCTCATCGTCGGCGAGGTCGACGAGGCTCGGCGGGGTGCCAGCGTCAGGGTCCTTCGGCGGGTGGGCATCGAGGGTCCGTTGGACGTCGATGACGCGGTCGAGCTCATCGACGATGACGCGGTCGCTCATGGGATCTCCTCCACGTCGCTGATATCGAGCTCAAGCTCGATGCTGTAGCCGAGCGAGCGGCGTAGGGACAGGTAGTCGTCCGAGATAAGGTAGGAGAGCAGCGCCTGGCCGCGGGCCGAGGTCAGGCTGCCCCTGCGTCGGAGCTCGCGGATGCTGATCCGAGGGTCGCCGGCGCAGAGCACCGCGGCTCGATCCTCGGCGATCACGAAGGCGGCGCGCAGCTGGGTCGGATCGAAGGTGTCGGCGCAGCGACTGAGCCGCTCGGCGTGCTCGCCAAACTCGAGGGACGCAGCGCCGGTCGAGAGGATCTCGATCACCGCGTCGGCGGTGTCCTGATCGATCGGGTGTTGGAACTCGAGGCTGATCCCGACGCTCTCGCTGAGGCCCGAGAGGAGGCCCAAGAGCTGGTCTGTCGGCAGTCGCTCGAAGATGTAGTCGCCGCCCAGAGAGAGGCGGAGGAGGGCGCGGCCGAGCTTGTCGCGCGACCTCGGGGAGTTCGGATCCTGCGAGATGGCGCGGTCGAGGCAGAGCGAGGGGCTGCCGCTCGCCCACGCGAGGATCCGTCGCTGGTCCTCAGAGCCGAGGAAGATGTCGGGCTCGGGCATCCCGAGCGCCTGGGCCAGGGCGTGGCTGACCGAGGCGACGCCGCTGACCGAGGGCAGCGAGCGCTTGGTGGTCAGGAAGTCGGGGGGCTCGGGCGCCCCCGGGATCTCCGTGAGGTAGGAGATTCCCTCGCGGATCATCATCATCGCCGCGATGGTCGCGTCCTTGCCGGAGCAGAGCGCCGGGAAGAGGTCGTCGCGGGCCACCGGCAGCGGCCACGGATCGTCCATCAACGAGTCGGCGTCGCGACCCTCGGGGATAAGCTTGGGGTCGACGACCTCGAGGATGCTGGCGCAGGTGTAGACGCCGTTGAGCTCCTCGGTCGCGTCGAAGAGGCGGTGGAGGCCGACCACGGCGGACGGGTCGGGGGCGCCGGCGCGGTTGCGAAGTCCGCGGAGGGCGATCGCGCGGCGATGGGCGGAGATCCCCGTGACCAGCGAGGCGTGGGACTCGTCGTAGCGATCGAGCTCGCGGAGCAGCTCCGAGAGGCGGGTGATCGCGGCGATGTCGGTCGGCTCGTGGCGGAGGAGCTCGCGGAGGTAGTGGACCGCCTGGTCGGTGTCGGAGAGGTCGTCGGCGTGGAGCTCGGCGAGCTCGCGGAGGCCGCGGAGCTTCTCATGGTGGTCGCCGCGTTCGACGAGGAGGCTGAGCACCTCCACGCGCTGGCCGACGCTGCCGATCTCGGAGGCGAGCCGGTCGGCGGCGAGGAGGGCGTGCCTGGGGTGGTAGCCGCCGCGGCTCGCGTCGATGTGGTGGCGGATCGACGCGTCGCGGTTGCCGGTACGCTCGTGGGCTTCGGCGAGGAAGGAGTGGATCGCAGCGCGGCGCTCCGCAGAGGGCTCGAGGTTGAGGGCGCTCTCGAGCTGAGGGATGGCGTCGGCCCAGCGTCCCTGCCGGGCGTAGCCCTGGGCGAGGTCGACGTAGACAGGCGCGTCAAAGCCGGCGGTGCGGGTCGCGATCTCGAGGAGGTCGGTCGCCTGTTTGGGCCCTTCCATGGCCGAGGCGAGGCGTGCGAGCGCCCGGAGCTGCGAGCCCTCGAGGCCGACCCGCGACAGGATCTCGAGGCGCCGCGAGAAGGTGTCTCCGAGGAGCGGCGCGCCCTCACTCCCGTGGCGCTTGTAGGTGAGCCAGAGGCCGCGGAAGGCCAGCTCTGAGGCGGGGGCAGCCTTCAGCGCCTCGCCGAAGAGCTGCCAGGCCTGGCCGCCCTGATCGCCGAGGGCGGGCCTCGTGAGGGCGATTCGGCCCGCCTGGCAGAGGATGTCCGCGCGCGGCCCGGCGTCGTGGAGGTTGCTCGCGAGCCGCTCGAGGGCGGCGATCGCCGCCGCCGGATCACCGAGGGAGTCGTGGGCCTCGGCCAGGTGGATCAGCGCCGGGAGGTACTCTCCGTCGGCGGCGAGGGCGAGCTCGAGCAGCTCGCGGGCGGGGTCGGCTTCACCGTGGTGGAGGTGGAGCTGGGCCGCGTGGCTGAGGAACGCCGCCCGCTCGAGCGGGGATGCGGCTGCGTCGGCCTTGGCCCTGAGGGCGTCGAGGCTCCCCTGCCACGTCGCGGTCGCCGTCGCGGCGAGGCGCGCCTTGCCGCGGCGGGCGAGGGGATCGCTCGCCCGCTTGAGGATCTCGGTGTAGGCCGCGGCCGCGGCTTCGCGGTCGCCCGCTCGCTCGCGAGCGTAGGCCGCCTGAAAGCGCAGCGCGAGGGCGGGCGGGGCCGCGGACGTCACCGGCGTCGTGATCGCGTCGGCGGCGGCCTCAAAGGCTTCGGCGGCGAGGGCCTGGCGACCGGTCGCACGGGCTGCGCGGGCGAGGCGGAGCTGGAGGGCTGCGTCGCCCGGGGAGGCGGAGCAGGCCGCCTCGAGGTAGACGATCGCGAGCGCCGGATCGTGGGTGTTCTCGGCGAGGAGGAGGGCGATGGTCCGACGCTCAGCGGGGCTTCGCTCGCGGACGAGGCCGTCGAGGGCGACCTCGCGGAGGAGGTCGATGTCGCCGCGCTGTTGGCAGAGATCGAGGAGGAGGGCGCGCGCGACCCCGAGCTCCGGCCACAGCGCGAGCGCGCGGCGAAGATCGGTGCTGGCCCCCTCGAGATCCTCGAGCTCAGAGCTCCGGATCTGAGCCAGGCGATGGAGCAGCAGCGCCTGCGTGCGCGAGCTCGTGGCCGCAGCGACGTGCTGCTCCAAGAACTTGCACAGGAGCTCCCAGCGCCCCTGATCGACCGCCAGTCGCTCGCCGCGGTGGAGCGCCGGCAGGTGCCCCGGCCAGGTCTCGAGGAGGGTGTCGATCTCGGCGAGGCTCGCCTCGTGATCGCCGAGCCGCGTCGCCTGGAGGCCCGCGATCTCGAGGTGTATCGCGACCCGTCGCTCGCGATCCTCGGTGTGGCTGAGCCGGCGACGGAGCAGCGAGAGGAGGAGGTTATCGTCCTGATCCTCGCGGAGGAGACGATCGAGGAGCTCGATGCTCGGCTGGTGATCGTCGACGGCGAGGAGCGCGGAGTTGAGGCTGTCGTAGGCCCGATCCCGATCGTTGATCTCGAGGGCGAGCTCGGCGGCACGATGGAGGAGCTTGGCCCTCCGGCTCGCGCTCTCCGTCAGCTTGATCTCTTGCTCGGTGACCTGGAGGAGCTCGCGGCTGCGACCCGTACGCCCGAGGAGGCGGGCGAGGAGCTGGATCGAGGTCAGGTGCTCGGGGACCTCCTTGAGGAGCGCGACCAGGTACTTGATCGCCGGTCCGGTGTCCGTGTCGCGGGCGGCGAGCTGCGACAGGAGCGAGAGGAGGAAGACCTTGCGCGAGGCGCTGGAGGCCCGGCCGAGCTCTGCGTGGTAGTGGTCGCGGAGGGCGTCAAGACGGCCGAGCTGGTGGAGGACCCGCTCCAGACGATCGCTCGCCGGCCGGTAGGACGGGCAGGCCGCGATCGCGTCCTCGTAGATCTGGCGGGCTCCGTCGGGCTCGGCGAGGTGCTCTTCGAGCACTTGCCCGGCGCGGACCAGCGACTGGGAGCGCTCTTCAGCGCTCAGCCCCGCCGCCTCAGCGCTCGCTGCCTGGGTCTTGAGCAGCTCCAGGAGCTGGGCCCAGGACTCATTGCTGATGAGGTAGCGGCCCGCGTCTTCGAGCGCGGGGATGTGCAGCGGATCGAGGCGCAGCGCCCGGCGCATCGCCGCGAGGCCGTCGTTGACCCGATCGAGGCGGAGCATCGCCAGCTTGCCGATTCGGTAGTAGAGCTCGGCTTGGGCGAGGGGATCGCCCTCGTCCAGCGACTTGAGCTGGCCGAGGCAGGCGGCGACCGCGGTGTCGTAGTTCGCGGTCCGCATGCTCAGCTCCTCGAGCTGACGCCACAGGGTCAGACACGAGGGTTGGGCATGGGCGGCGCTCTCCAGGAGCTGAAGGCTGGCGGCCCGCTCGCGATGACGGGCGAGGTGGACGCTGATCTCGGCCAGGGGCCCTGCGCGGCGGTTCTCTGGGAGAGCGCCGGCCTCGGCCTCGAGCGCTCGCAGGAGCATCTCGACGTCCTCTGCGCGCTCGGCCACGCGGCGAAGATCCTGCGCGACGAGGAGATGGCCCTCGACCTCGTCGAGCGCAGCGCCGAGCATGTCGCAGGCGAGGGGGAGGTCACCGCCGATGCGTCCCTCGAGGAGGGCTAGATCGCGGAGGATGCCGGCGACGGCCGGGGGGTCGTGGAGCACCTCGAGCTGCTGCTCGAGGTTGGAGATCAGGGGGATGATCTGTCCCTGATGAAGGGCGATGGTCTCGACCGACCGGAGGACCGCGAGATCTCGGGGGGTCGCCTTAAGCGCCGCCTGATAGCACTGGAGCGCGGCGTTGCGGTCGCCGAAGTGGGTCTCGACGAGCTTGCCGCGCTCGCGGTAGAGGGCCGCCGCCTCCCGCGGGTGGCGGGTGGCGCGGATCTCCTGATCGAGGTAACGGACTGCGCTCCGGACGTCTCCGCGTCGGAGGTAGATCCGATAGAGGAGTCGCATCGCCGGCCGGAGATCCGGGACCAGCTCGAGGGCGTGGGCGAGGAGCCGGAGCGCCTCGTTGTCTTCGCCGCGGCCGGCGCACCAGCGTCCGCAGGTGACCGCCACGACCGCGCGGAGCTGAGGCTCGCTGACAGGCGTCCGAGAGAGGACCTGCAGCATCTCGAGCAGCGGCATGTCATCTGCGGCGGCAGGCATGTGCAGCGCAGTCTACACCGGCTTAGCCCTAGCTGGGGGCGTCACCGGCGGGTCGGTCGAAAGCAGCGACGTAGTCGGCGATTGTGTAGGTCCTGGGCGTACATCCGCGCGCTGCTTGTCGCTCGGCGAGGAGCTGGAGCATCAGCTCTAGGGTCTCGAAGCGGCAGGTCAGGCTGTGGAAATGGCTCTCGGGGACCGGCGCGAGGTTGGCGAGGACGTCGGTCAGCCAGGTCGTGTCGTCGTCGGGGTCGGCCTCGCCGGCCTCAGCATCCTCCGCGGGGGGGCGCGCGGGTCTCGCGAAGAGGAAGGAGGAGTCGAGGGGGGCGTCTGCAGGGGCGCGGGGATCCCCTGGGGGGACCGACTCACCGGCGATCGCCTCGAGCGCGATCGCGAAGGGGGAGAAGTAGATCATCTGGGGGGCCAGGAGCACCCGGAGGCTGGTCGCTCGCTTTCCGTCGCCGAGCCAGGAGCCGCCGATGGTCCGGCAGACGAGGTCCCCAAAGTACGCCCCTGCACCGGCCGCCAGGAGGGTGAGGATCGGCTCCCGGGTCTCGCTGCGGGCCTGTGCGAGGTGATGGTCTGCGTATGCGAGCGAGATCACGGAGGAGTCGAGGCTGACCCCCAGGGCGCGCTCCAGCTGGCTGGCGAATCCACTCCGGAGATCCTCTACGAGCCGCTCGCTCGCGCTTTGCAGCTTCTCAAGGCTCGACGAGGGCGATGCTCCTGACGGCGGAGATTGCATGGGCCATCCTTTACACCACAAATCCGGGGGAGCTATCGTCGCCTCCGTGAAAAACCTAGCCGAGTGGAGCTGGGCCGAGGACGTTGTCTACGCCTGTGGCTGCGGCGCTACCTTTGCCGCGAAACGATGGCGTTGGGTCGACGCTGAGGCCGAGCCTGCGCTCGCGGCATCGATCCGCAGCGATGGGACGATCGTCGGCGAGTGCCCAGCGTGCCATTCGCCCGCGGTGGGGCAGGGCGCCTGGCTCGAGCTCCGGCCTGCGGCCCAAGAGGCGACGCTGATCCTCTGGCCCCATCAACGGGCCCAGGTGATCGAGCTGCTCCGCGAGCATCTCCGGGTCCTGGGAGAGCGTCCCGCCTTCGCCCGCACATGGATCCTCCAGCCCGAGCTGGCCTTCCACGGAGGGGCCGTGACCCGGGACACCGCCAAGGAGCCGCCGCCGGTCGGCCCCGCCCCCGCGGCTGGGGGCACGCCGACCTGGGCGCCCGTCCCCCCGGCGAGCGAGATCGAGTGGGCCGCCAGCGGCGAGCTCGACCTCATCGACGATGTCGTCGTCGTCCGCCTCCACCTCAACGACTCGACGGTGCAGGTCTGGAGCGAGGCCTCGATCGACGCGCGCCCGGTTCTCCTCCGCGGCTATGGCTATCCGCTCCTGGGCGTCCGCCTGGTCGCCAACTATCTCGGGGAGCGGGCGGTCATCGACGGGCTTATCGACGTCGGCGACGTCGAGGCCCACGAGATCTTCGCCCGCCTGGCCCAGGGCTTCAACCTCACCCTGACGATCCACGGCCAGCGGGGCCGTGCGGCGCTCACCCGAGCGATCGAGGCGGCCGGCTGCGAGCGCAACGCCGCCCTCTGCCTCGAGTCGGCGAGCAGCCTCCTGGCGAGCGGTGAGTTCGCCGCCGACGCGTTCCTGGTGGCCTGCGGTCATCTCGCGGTGCTCGGCGTCGCCGAGCGTCTCGAGCCGGCGCCGGTGGTGATGGCCCACGGCGACCATCGCGAGCTGACGACGGCGGCCGAGGCTTGGGCGGCGCTCGATCACCTCGACCGCGCCTCCAGCCGCGAGAACCTGACCCGCCTGCTCGAGATCGACGGCCTCGCGCTCGCCGAGTACGAGCAGATCCGACGCACCGTTCTCTCCGCGGCGGTCGAGTTCGGCCTGACCCCAGCCTCTCGCTTTTGGCGACGGATCCTGATCCCGGAGGTCGGCCCGGACGCCGCGGCGATCGTCCAGCGGCTGGCCCGGACCCGCGCCCGCGGTCGGGGGGGCGAGCTGTCCCCCGAGGCGGCCCTCGAGAACTGGTACCGGATGAAGGACCTCGCGGACCGCAAGCGGGTCGCCCATCCCAAGGAGCTGACGGACGCCCTCGCCGTCGACGCAGGCGGCAAGTCCTCCCGTCCCCTCGGACGACGTCGCTCCAAGCAGCCGCCGATGGTCGCGTCAGGCTTCATCGGCGAGACCGTCGTCTCGAGCACGCCCACGCCTCCGACGCCGCCCGCCGGCCGCAGTCGCCTGGCGAAGGCGACCGATGTCCTCGAGGGGGTGCCGACGCTCGAAGAGCTCAACGGCGTCATCCTGTCGATGGAGGAGTTCGACGCCGACGAGATCCTGGCGCTCTTGCCGGCGCTCGCGGAGCTGGGCTCCTCGGTGACGCCTGCGATGATCGAGCGCCTCCGATCGCAGCGCCGCGAGGTCCGCCAGTCCGCCGCGATCCTCCTCGGCCTCGCCCGCGACGGACGGGCCCTGGAGCAGCTGTGCAAGGGCCTCCTCTCCGAGGAGACCAACGTCTGGCGCGACATCGCCCGAGCTCTCGGCAACTTCGGTCCGCGGGCCGTCGGTCCGCTCTGTGATCTGGTCAAGCGGGTCGACGTCGGTCGCCGTGATCATGCGGCGAACCGGGTCGCGCGCGCTCTCGCCGAGGTCGTGCTCTCGGACGGCGACATCCGCGGCGGCCCCGGGCGGCACGCCGTCGAGGCCCTGGTCGACGTCCAGGACCCGTCGATAGCCTCCGCGGCGACGCACGCCCTTGCTACACTGAGCGACGTGAATTCTGCGGGCGAGGAGATCCGAGGCGAGCGACCGCTCGCCGAGGACACAGCAGTACGAGGCTTCGCCCGTCGCGCCTACGAGGCGATCACCACCCCCGAGCTCGACATCCTCGTCGAGGATGACTTCGAATTCGAAGAGGTCAGATAGCCCGATGCGCTACGGAATTTTCAGCGATACCCACGGCAACGAAGAGGCCCTCGAGGCGGTGCTCCGCTCTCTGGATCGCGAGAAGGTCGACGCGCTCGTCTGCCTCGGCGACACGGTCGGCTACGGCGCGCAGCCCAACGAGTGCTGCGATCGGATCCGTTCGCTCACCCGCTACACGATCCTGGGCAATCACGACGCCGCCGTCGCCGGACGGATGGACTACAGCTACTACTACGACGCCGCCCGCGAGGCGCTCGATCTGCACGCGTCGATCCTGAGCCCGACCAACATGGCCTGGCTGAAGGGGCTGCAGTACACCGAGCGCGACGACGACGTGCACTTCTGCCACGGCTCGCCGGTCGAGCTCGAAGAGTTCGAGTACATCTTTAACGTCGAGCAGGCCCAGACCTGCATCCCGATCTGGGAGCGCCTCGGGCTCGCGACCTTCATCGGTCACTCCCACCTGTGCAAGTCCTTCGCGATCTCCAAGGAGAAGGTCTACGAGGTCGTGACCAAGGAGTTCGAGATCCACCCGGAGTTCCGCTACATCATCTCGGTGGGCTCTGTCGGTCAGCCGCGAGACCATGATCCGCGGGCGAGCTACACGATCCTCGACACGGATCGCGGGACGTTCTCCTTTAAGCGGGTCGAGTACGACGTCGCCGCGGCGGCGCAGAAGATCTTCAACGACCACCGCCTCTCGGACTCGTTCGGCGCTCGCCTCTTCGCGGGCGTGTAGATCGAGCTGTCGCGCCGACGGCGAGGGCGACGAGCGCCGCAGCCTCGGGCTCGCGGCGCTCTCTGTGTCGGGGAGCTGCGCGTAGGCGGCAGCCACAGCCTTCGGCGGTCCGGGTTCGCGGCGTCGACAGGCGCGGTCTACTGGGCCTCCGCGGTCGCGGTCTTCGCTGGCGGGGAACGCAGGCGGGGCGAGAACGAAGAAGCGCCGCGGCCTCGGCCTGCGGCGCTCTTCAGTCCGAGCCCTGGGCTAGCAGGCGGCGAGCTCGTTGGCCGCGGCGAAGGTCTCGGTCTCGGTCTCGGCGATCTCGATCAGACCGTCGACCGCCGTCAGGCTGGCGACCAGACGCGCGACGAGGTTCTTGTAGTTGATCCCCGCAGCGGCGGCGACGCGGGCGACGACACCATCACGGGCGAGCGAGGGGAGCGGCTCAACCTCCAGGATCTGCTCGTTGTGGCGATCGCTGCGGAGGATGTCGACGCGGACGAGGCCGGAGCTGAGGTCGAGCGCCTCGACGGCGTGACGAGCGATATGCTCGATGCCGCTGATCGCCGCGTCGCTGATCTCAGGGGGACAGATCATCGCCTCGACCCGCTGGAGATCGCGGGAGCGATCGACCTGCATGGAGCCGAGAACCTCGCCGTCGAGGAGGACGACCTGGACCTCGACCCCGTCGACCGCGCGCTCGACGAGGAACTCGCTGCCATGGGCGACCTCGTCCTCGACGACGTCGGTGATCTCTTGGGCGCTGTGGAGGCGGAGTACGCCGCGTCCCTGGCCGCCCTTGCGGGGCTTGAGGATCGCCGGCCATCCGAGATACGCGAGGGCGCTCGAAGGGGTCTCTAGCCCCCCACCGAAGGCGAGCGTCGTCGGCACCGGGAGGTTGCACTCCGCCAGGCGCTCGCGGGCGAGGCCCTTGTCGTAGGCGAGCGCGATCGCGCCCGCCTCGGGGCCGGCGAAGGGGATGCAGCAGCGGCGCAGCTGGGCCTGAAGGCGCCCGCTGCCGCCGAGATCGCCGTGGGTGGCGAGGATGCAAGCGTCGATGTGCGCTCGGCGCAGGGCCTGGGCGAGCCCCAGCTCGTCATCGGCGGGGATGAGCGTAGCGCGCAGTCCGAGGCCTTGAAGCGCCTCGACGAGGGCCTCGCCGCTGGGACGGTCGAGGGCCGCGGGGTCGCTCGCCTCGGGGCTGGGCTGTGAGATCAGGACGCCGATGTGGAGGGAGACCATGCACCTTTGCCGCTAGCAGCTCTTGCCAGGAGGCCGCAAATTTTTGGATAGTCTGGCACGAGCGCCGGCCCCCCAAGGTGCGCCGGCGAAACCACAGCAATGACCTTTCTCGAAGCTGCAATCGAGATCCTGCGCAATGCCCAGGATCCCCTGCATTTCTCCGAAATCGCGCGCGCCGCGGTGGACCGCGGCCTGCTCTCACACGTCGGGCGTGATCCCGAGGCGACGATGCGGAGTTGTTTGAATTCAGCCGTGCGTGGCGGGAACGATCCGATCCTTCTACGCACAAAGCCGGGGCACTACGTCGTGCGACCCGGGGCGGAGCTCCCCGAGCCACCGCCCATGCCCGAGCCCAAGAAGGCTGCGCCGCCCGAGCCGGAGGAGGAGGAGGCCCCCGCTCCGCGATCCCGCAAGAAGCGGAGCACCAAGGCGAAGACCAAGACGAAGACAAAGTCGAGGTCGAAGAAGAGCTCGCGGACAGCCGAGCCCGCCGAGGAGGAGAGCCCCGCAGAGTCGCCCGAGGAGAGCGACGCGGAGGAGGCTTCGGCCCAGACGGAGGAGGCTCCGGCCGAGGCCGAGGCCGAGGACGACGACGGGGCCGAGGAGGAGAGCGCCGACAGCGGAGACTCCTCCGGCGGCAAGCGAAAGCGGCGTCGTCGCGGCTCCGGGAGCCGCTTCGGCGTTCGCGGCGAGGCTCCCCCGCCGCAGGTCGTCGCCGTCAAGCCGTCGCGCCGCGGGGCCGATCCGAGCCGACGCAACGATGTCATCCAGAAGGTTCAGAACCTCGAGTTTGAGGCGCCCCAGGGCTCAGGCCTCGACGGGGTGACCGACGTCGCGGTGGTCATGGCCAACGCGATGTCGCGCCTGGTCGAGGAGCGTCCGGAGCTCCGCGGCGAGCTGGAGCTTATCCAGCAGCGCGCCCAGGCCCAGGTCGAGCGCCAGGGCGAGCGCCAGGGCGAGCGCCAGAGCCAGAGCCAGAGCCAGAGCCAGAGCCAGAGCCGTCGCTCCCGCGACGATGAGGAGAAGGGCGGTCGTCGTCGTCGTCGTCGTCGTCGCCGCAACAAGCGGGTCGAGTGGACCGACTCCTCCAACGACGGGCGTCAGAGCGAGGAGAACCAGCGCGGTACGCTCCTCCTCCAGGTCGCGAAGGTGCTCGAGGGGGCGAGCGGTCGCTCCTTGCACATCCGCCAGCTCGCAGAGCAGCTCGCCAACCAGAACGTGCTCGGCGGCGAGGTCTCGGAGGTCGAGCGGGCCGTCAGCGCAGCTGTCCTTACAGACATCCATCGCCACGGTCGCCACTCTCGCTTCGTCGCCCGCGGAGACGCGCGCTATCAGCTCCAGGGGAGCCGTTTGCCGGTGCCCTCGGCGATCGCCGAGGACACCCTCCGGGTCGCCGCACAGGCGGTCGCGGCGGAGACCGATCGTCAGCTCCTGCACTGGGTCCGCTCGCTCGGGCTGCGGGGCCTCGAGGCGCTCGTGCGGATGTACCTCGCCGAGGAAGGCTACGAGGTCAAGGCCTCGCTGGCGCCCGGCAAGGGGGTCGGTAGGCTCCTCGCCGTCGATCCCGATCCGGACGAGGACGATCCCAAGGTCATGGTCGTCGTCGCGCCGCGCAAGTCGTCGGTCGACGCCGGCGCCTGGACCAGCGATGTCGATCGGATCACCTTCGGCGGTGTCCTGGTCTTCTCGATGGCCGACGAGTCCGTCGACTTCGAGGACGCGCGGGTCATCCAGGCGCCGGAGTTCGGGCGTTGGCTCCGTGAGCACGGCATCGGCGTCGAGGTGGTCAAGGTCGAGGTGCCCGCGCTCGACCCGACGCTGATCGAGTCGATCAGTGGCCTCGACACCTGACCCGAAGGCGCCTCTGGTCGCCGAGTGGCTCGGCCGGATGCGCTTCGCCGAGGCGCTCGAGCTTCAGCTCGCGGCCCGGGAGGCCCTCGCCGCCGGTGAGGGGGCTCCTCGCCTCTTCCTCGTCGAGCACCCGCCGACCCTGACCCTGGGGCGGCGGGCCTCGCGGAGCGACGTGCTCTGGTCCGACGCGGAGCTGGCGGCGGCGTCGATGGAGGTCTGCGACACGCCCCGCGGCGGTGAGGTTACGCTCCACGCCCCGGGACAGCTCGTCGCCTACCCGGTCGTCTACGTCGGCCGGAGGATCCGCGCCCTGATCAAGGATCTCGCAGAGGCGGCGCGCGAGCTCCTCGCCGAGTACGGTGTCGTCGGGCCGGAGTTCAGGATGGACCATCCGGGGCTCTGGCTCGGGGAGGCCAAGCTCGCGTCCTTAGGCCTCCACATCAGCCGCGGGATCTCGGTCCAGGGGATCGCGATCAACCTCGAGGTGGATCCTCAGCTCTTCCGCGCGCTGGTGTCCTGCGGTCTCCCGGGCGTTGAGGTGACGAGCGCGGAGCGGGTCGGTGGGGGCCCCGTGCCGTCCCCAGCTGTGGCCGCGCGACGTTACGCGGAGCTCTTCGCGGCGCGGCGCGGCGTCGGCCTGAGCTGGAGCGAGTCGGCGGAGCCGGGTGGGGCTGGTCTCGGCCCGGCGGGTTCGGCCCTCTGAGGGAAGCGCCACCCGTCCTTGCCCCGTGAACCGTCCGGGGTGTGGAGGCTTAAGGTGTTCAGGGCGGCGCGGGCCCGCCCCCGATGGCGGTAGATGCGCCTTGGGCCGGGCGCTTCGGTCGGCCGTCCGCGGCGAAGCGGTGATCTGGGGCTCGGGCGCGGGCTCGGCCCCTTTGCTATGGTTGCCCGGTCGTTCATGGCAACGTTCTCGACACAGCTGCTGCGGGTCCTCGGGGTCGCGAGCGTGGGCCTCTTCGCCTGCGACAGCGTCCAACAGGCGGGGCCCCACGCGCTGCGCATCGAGCGGGTCCAGCAGCGCCTCGACGACGGCGCTGTGATCGACGAGAGCCGGCTCAAGCTGACCGTCAGCGCGGCGATCGGTGAGCACGCTGGGCTGCGAGTCGCGAGCCCCGGTCACCGCGGACCGGTCCTCGGCGCCGAGGTGTGGTTTCAAGAGCAGGTCGCCGAAGACGGCGGTCGCGAGGTCTATCTCCAGGCTCAGCTCGAGGTCCCGGCGGAGCTGCGGCCGGTCCTCGGCGCGGTCATCCACGCGACCGTGATCCTCGAGCGCGACGGTGCGAGCGACGGTCTCCTCGATGAGGATGTCGCCACCGCGACGGCGCGCTCCTTCGCGGTGCTCGACACGCGCCTCGCCCTCGCCCGCGGCGATCACGAGGTCGTCCGCGGGCTCCTCGAGGTCGGCGATCCTGAGCTCGTGATCCTCGCCCTCGAGTGGATCCGGGAGAACACCCCGGCGGAGTTCGCCGAGGACGTCGTCGGCCTCCTCGCCCATCGCGACGAGCGGGTGACGGCGCTCGCCGTCGAGTGCCTCGGCTACGCCGCAGACGAGGCGATGGTCGGGCCGATCATCCGCCATGCGCGGCCGATGAGCCGCACCCAGACCCGGGAGGTCTACCGGGCGCTCGCGCGTCTGCGCGGGCCCGAGGCCCTCGGCTACCTCCGCTTCGCCGCGGCGAACGAGGACGACAGCCTCCTCCGGGAGGAGGCGGAGCGCTCGCTGCGACTCGCCCTGACAGGCATCCCGGCGGAGCCATCGATGAGACCGCACGATCCGACGGATCGTTTGGCGAGGGGACACCGACAATGACCACGATGATCCTGAGTTCGCTCATGGCAGCCCTCACAGTCGCCGCACCTGCGCCGGAGACGGTCGCCGTCGTCGACGAGGCGCCGCCGTCGGCGGAGGCTCTGCCGGCGGGGGAGTCGACCTCTGTCGTCGTCGTCCCGGAGACCTCGCCGACGCCTGCGCCGGCCGAGGCCGCGCCGACAGGCGAGAGCTCCGGGGAGACGGTGCTGATCGTCCCGGCGACGGCGGAGGGGGCGGTCGTCCAGGCCGAGGAGGTCCCGGCTGAGGTCGCGCCGCAGCCTGTCTATCGTCCGGTCGTCGATCCGCTCCCCGCCCCGCCTCCGCCGGTCTCGCGCAAGGACATCCGCACCGGGCCCTGGCGCGGACGGTGGTGGTTCGGGCTCCGGCTGGGGATGACCGGTCCGCTCGGCGGTGAGGCGCCCGCGCGGCCGAGCATCGGCTCGGTCACCGGCGGCTTCGATCTCGGCTTTCGCGTCAACAACATGCTGGGCATTGGGACAGGTCTTACGGGACAGCTCCATGACAGCATGGAGATCACCGAGGACACCGGCTACGGCCTGGAGAAGCGGACCGTCTACGGCGACATGGTCTTCTGGGATCCGCTCTTCGTCCGGGTCTTCTTGCCGCTCAAGCGGCGCTTCCAGCCCTTCGCCGAGATCGGCGGCGGCTTGGCGGCGTACGACCGGGCCGAGGGCGGCCACATCCTCGGCGGCCAGATCCGCAGCGGCGTCGGCTTCGAGGGGTGGCTGACGCCCAACCTGACGCTCGGTGTGATCGGCAACTACCGCTGGACCCGGCTCACGCAGAAGTTCGCCTCAGGCGAGGATCAGCACCCGGTCGGGCACTCCTACCAGGCCCTCGCCGAGCTCGGCTTTCACTGGTAGGGGCGTCGACGCTCGCGGCGAGCGACCTGCGTAGCCTCGACTCGCCTCGTAGTTCGGGCTAGCGCGGTCGCACGCGGGGCTTGAGATCGACTGCGTGGGTTCGCCTCCCGGTGGTGGCCGCAGGAGACCGCGCGCTTCGGTGGTTGTGTCGAGAGCTCTCCTCCTGTTTGTCGACCGTTGGCACCATCGCCAACTAGGTGTAGGTTTGACAACGTGATTGGCAGCCTGCCTCCTCGCTTCGTCGATGTCCGCCGCCTCGGCGAGGGCAGCGAGGGGGGCGCTTGGGTCGCCTGTGATGCCGACGCCCGCGGGCGTCGGGTGGTCCTGAAGTACGTACCGCCGGCCCGTCGAGCTCAGGTGCGCCGGGCCTTCGGCGTGCTCCGCCGGGTCGCCTCGCCCTATCTGCCAGAGGTGCGGGAGCTGCTCGCGGCCGACGATGGCGGCGCATGGCTTGTGACCGCTTGGGTGGAGGGGACCCCGCTCGGGCTCGGACCTGCGCCCTTGGAAGAAGTGCTCGCCGAGGCGGTCGCCCTGACCCACGCGCTGCGGGCGATCCACGCCGTCGGCACGCACCACGGGGATGTCAGCCTCGGCAACATCGTCGTCACCGAAGGGGGGCAGCTCGGGCTTATCGACTTCGGCCAGATCGGCTGCGTCGGCTGCGGGACGCCCGGCTTTCTCGCGCCCGAGGTGCTCGCCGGCGGAGGTGGTCCGGCGAGCGACGTCTTCGCCCTCGGCTGCGTGATCGCTGCGCGGCTCTTCGGCGTCTGCCCCTGGCGCTCGCCGGCGGAGGTCGCGGCCCTGACGGGGCGCTCGCGCGAGGTGGTCCGGGCCCGCTTGGCGGAGCTTGTCGGCGAGGTCTCCGATCCCCGCGTCGACCGAGTGATCGCCCTCTTGGAGCATCTCCTCGACCCCGATCCGGAGCAGCGAGCGGGGGATCTCGGGGCTCTCCTCCGGCGCCTGGGGGAGATCCGTCAGGGCCGGGGGGGCGAGTCGACCTGGTGGCTGCCGGCTCGCTGGCCCTACCGAGGGCTCGACCTCTTCTCATCCGCGGCGCGGCTGGTGGGGAGCTCGCGGCCGCGTCTTGTCGCGGTCGCAGGCCCCCGGGGGGCCGGTCGTGGGAGGATCGTCGAGGAGCTGATCCTGAGCCTCCAGGGCTCGGCTCCGGCGCCGACGAGCGCCCGCCTCTGCACCCCGGAGCGTCTCGCCGAGGTGCTCGGCGGAGACGACGGGGGGTGGCTCGCCGCCTGGATGGCGAGCGTCGGCGAAGGGCTCGTGGTCGGCGTCGCCGAGGCCCCGACGTGGTCCGGCGAGCTGGCGGAGTCCGAGGACCCGGAGCGTCAGGCGAGGCTGCAGGCGGCGGTCCTGCGGGCGGGGACGGGGACCGCGGGCTGCACCCTCATCGTCCCAGTGTCGCCGCTCCTCGGCGACCTGCTCGACGCGGGGCCTGAGGATGAATCGGTGGTCGTGCTGCGGATCCGCCCCTGGGAGGTCGAGGAGATCCGCGGAGCTGTCGCCTCGACCCTCGAGAGCGCCGGCGATCACGAGCTCGAGTCAGCGTGGAGCGACGCGCTCCTCGAGGCGAGCGGAGGTTGGCCTGCCCGCGTCGTGCGATTGATCGAGGCCGTCGCCCGCGGTGGGATCATCCGCCCGAGCGCGGAGACCCTGGCGGGGCTGGTGACCGATGTCGCGCTCGATCCCCTGGTGGCCCGCGAGCTGCTGACCGTCGCCTGGGAGGAGGGGCGGCGGCCCTTGCCGATCCCGCCGCGGTTGCGCGGCCTCTTCGCCAGCGACGGTGAGCCGCTGGCGGGGGCCTTGACCGTCGCTCAGAGGGTCCTCGGCGAGGGGGCGCAGCGGTTGGCGGAGGAGATCGTCGAGGGGAGGCGGCGACGGGGTGCGGCGATCGCCTTGGCGGTCGCGGTGGTGGCGAGGGACGGTGAGGCGATCGCGGCCTGGCTGGGCGCGGCGCCGGAGATCCTCCCGGATGAGCCCGCCCTCGACCTCTTGGTCGCCGCGGGGATCGAGGTCTCGCCGAGCGGCCGGGAGCGCGTCGTCCGTCACCTGCTCCGGCGGGGGGACGCCGGGGCGGCGCTGCGATACCTCCGCGCTGGGGTGATGGATCGTCGCGCGCAGCTCCTAGAGGCGCGCACGCTGGAGCAGCTCGGACGGCCGGAGGAGGCGTTGGTCGTCCTCGCGGAGATCCTCGCCGCCGTCGATCGGGGCGAGCTGGAGGCGACCGCCCAAGGCCTGCGCTGGCGCGCCTTGGTCGATCTCGGACGGGCGGGCGAAGCCCACGGGGAGGCCCGCCTCTGGCTCGAGAGCGTCGTCGACGGCGGTCACGGGGTGGCCGAGGCGCTGACCTGGGGCGCGTTGGCGGCGCTCTACACCGGTGACGAGGTCCGGACGCGGGCCTGGCTCGACCGGGCGTCGTCGTGCCTCGGCGACGGTGACGATGGGGCGGGGCTGCGCGCGCGGATCGAACAGCTCCGCGGCAACATGGCCCACGCGCGCGGGGACCTGGCGACCGCAGAGGCCGCCTACGCCCGCGCTGCAGAGCTCTTTGACAGGGCAGGGGAGCCCGCCGCTCGGACCTGGCTCAAGGCCAACCTCGCGGCCCTAGCGGTCGAGACAGGGGCGATCACCCAAGGGATCGCCGCGGGTCGTCGGGCGATGCGCGGGCTCCTGGCTCGGGGACAGCTCCAGGCCCTGGACGGGGTCGCGGTCAACCTCTGGCAGCTGCTCCTGCGGATCGGCGCCGACGAGGAGGTCGCTCGCCTCGGGCGACTGCTCCAGGAGGTCTCGCGGGGTCCCCTGGCGAGCGCCCGCCTCTGCCGCCTCGCCGCCGATCGGGAGCGCGCTCGGGGGGCCCGCGGGAGGCCGGAGGTCGAGCAGCTCTACGCGGACTCCGCCTCGGCCCTCGTCGACGCCTCGGCCCAGAGCGAGGCGATCGACGCCTACGTCCAGGCGGCGGTGCTCGCCCGCCACGGTCGTCGCTACGACGCGGCCGCCGTGCACCTCGCCGCCGCTCGCCGGCTGATCGAAGCGGGGGAGCGGGGGGCTGAGGCTCTGCTCGCGGTCGAGGTCGAGAGCCTGGCCGTCGCCGCTGGGCGTGGTGACCGGGCTGGGTTTGAGCGGGCTGCGGAGGCCATGCGCCCGCTCCTCAGCGCCGAAGAATTGCTCGCGCGCGGTCAGCTCGACTGCGCCTGGAACTACGACATCACCCTCCTCGCGGCCGTCGAGGTCGTTGGAGCGGGTGATCCTGCGACCCGACGAGCGCTCGTCGCCCGGGCTCGCGCCACCGCGGAGAAGATTATGGACAAGGTTGAGCCCCTCGATCGCCCCGCCGTCCGCAACGCCCTAGGGCGTGAGGTCGATCCTGCCCTCGATGGCCTCCTCGCCGATCTCGAGCCGGAGGTCGAGCGTCCGAGCGAGCGAGCCGCCCGCGAGGGGAGCGGCTATCACCAGCGGCTGATCCAGATCTATCGCCGCCTCGCCCGCGAGGACGACATCCATCGCCTGCTCGCGCAGGTCGTCGACGCGATCATGGAGCTGTGCAACGCCGAGCGTGGCGTCGCCGTTCTCCTGCCCTGGCGTGAGGGACAGCCGCGGATCGAGGTCATCCGCGAGCTCGCGAGCGGCAGCGAAGGGGCCACCTTCTCGCGCTCGATCATCGATCGCGTGCTCGCGGTCGGCGAGCCCGTGCTCAGCGTCGACGCGGCCAGCGACGATCGCTTCGACGGCTCGCGCTCGGTCTCCCACCTCCACATGCGCTCGGTGCTCGGGATCCCGCTCTTTAGCCGCGGTCAGCTCGTAGGCGCCGCCTACGTCGATCATCGCCTCCGTCGCGGGGCGTTTGACGAGGCCGATCTCGCGCTCGTCGAAGAGCTCGCGGACCTCGTCTCGCTGGCGATCGCCCACGCCCGGGCGCTGACGATCCAGCGCGAGCAGGGGGCGGAGCTCGCCGCCCAGCGCGAGGAGCTGACCCGGCTCCTGGAGGAGCGCGAGCTCGAGGTCCGCGGCCTCCGCGAGCAGGTCCGCGGCGACAACACGACCAAGCGCCCGATCTACCGCGGGATGGTCGGCTCATCGGCGGCGATGCAGTCGGTCTTTCGCCTCATCGATCGGGTCGCGGAGGCCGACGTTCCCGTGGTCGTCTACGGCGAGAGCGGCACCGGCAAGGAGCTCGTCGCGAGGGCGATCCACGACGCTGGCGGGCGACGGACGAAGCCCTTCATCGCCGAGAACTGCGGGGCGATCCCCGAGAGCCTGCTCGAGAGCGTTCTCTTCGGCCACGCGCGGGGGGCCTTCACCGGCGCTCACAAGGCGAGCGCTGGGCTCTTTGAGGCGGCCCACGGCGGGACGATCTTCCTCGACGAGGTCGGGGAGATGAGCCCAGCGATGCAGACCAAGCTCCTGCGGGTGCTCCAGGAGGGGGAGCTGCGGCGGGTGGGGGACAGCGCCGCCCGCAAGATCGACGTCCGGGTGATCGCCGCGAGCAACCGCAGCCTCGAGGCGATGGTCGCGGAGGGGACCTTCCGCGGCGACCTCTTCTATCGGATCCAGGTGGTCAAGCTCTCCCTGCCGCCGCTGCGCGAGCGGACCGAGGACCTCGCCCCGCTCCTCGAGCATTTTCTCAGCGTCTACGATCACGAGCGGCGGCTGACGATCCCCGCGCCGACGATGCGCCTCCTCGGGCGCTATCCCTGGCCGGGGAACGTCCGCGAGCTCGAGAACGAGGTCCAGCGCCTGGCGGTGCTCGCCGAGAATCGGGTCGAGCCCGCCGACCTCTCGCCGAAGATCACCGAGCAGGGCAGCGCAGGGGCGAGCCCCGATCCCGATGACCTCCGCCTGCGTCCTCGCCTCGAACGGCTCGAGCGCGAGGTCATCGGTCGCGCGCTCGAGCGCAGCGACAACAACCAGACGCGGGCGGCGGAGATGCTCGGCCTGAGCCGCTACGGGCTGCAGAAGAAGCTCAAGCGGATGGCCGAGGCCGACTCCGGCGAGGACTCGCCGGCGAGGTCCAAGGGGACAGGCTCCGGCAAGGGCAAGGGCAAGGCGAAGCGGTCCTGAGGAGCAGGGCCGGCGGGGGTCGACGCCGGGCGATGGGCCTCGCGCCCGACGACCTCCCGTCGCCGCGGGTCCGCGCGGGTCCGGCGTGCTTGCGGACATGATCGTCCGCCGCTGGCACGGATACGATAGCCTCACAGGAGGGTATCGAAGGACGAGCATGAACGTCACAGAGATTCTTCGCGGGCTCATCGCCGCCGCGGTCATGCTCTCCGCCTGCTCAGGTAAGGACGATCCGAACGCCACCGCGACGTCGACCTCGAAGGGCGGCACCGGGACGACGGGCGACACTCAGGGGACGACGACGACAGGGTCCACCGGCGTGACCATGTCTGGCACGAGGAGCACCTCGGCGAGCTCGAGCTCCACCGCTCCCACCGACACGACAGACCCCAGCGAGACCGCCTGCGACTTTCTCAGTTGCGACTCCGACCCAGGGGACATGGAGGAGTGCGACATGCTGGCCCAGGACTGTCCGGAGGGCGAGAAATGCATGCCCTGGGCGGACGGCGGCGGCTCCTCGTGGAACGCGACCAAGTGCTCGCCTATCGACCCCGACCCGAAGCAGCCCGGCGAAGCCTGCGTCGTCGAGGGGAGCCCCGTCAGCGGCGTCGACAACTGCGCCAAGGCCTCGATGTGCTGGGACGTCGACCCCGAGAACGAGGGCGTTTGTATCGCCTTCTGCGAGGGCACCAGCGTCGAGGACGCGACCTGCGATCCGGGCTTCTCCTGCACACTTAACGCTGACCTCAGCCTGATCCTGTGTCTCCCGGACTGCGACCCGCTAGCGCAGGACTGCCCGGGCGACGAACTCTGTATCCCGGCCGACGAGAAGTGGAATTGGACCTGTGTCCTCGACGCTTCGGGCGAGGCCGGCGTCTACGGCGATCCCTGCGAAGCCCCTAACGCCTGCGATCGAGGCCTCTACTGCCTCGCCCCCGAGTACGTCGAGGGTTGCGAGGGCGTCGGCTGCTGCTCGCCCTTCTGCGACACCTCCAAGGCCAACACCTGCCCCGGCGACACCCAGGAGTGCATCCCCTGGTACGAGGAGGGCATGGCCCCGCCTGGCCGGGAGAACATCGGCATCTGCGGCACTCCGCAGTAGTCAGCGCAGAACAGAGAGCGGTTGGCGTCGGGGTCGTCGGCCGCAGGTCGAGGCGGATGACACCTCCTCCGCGCGCGGGCGCGCGGGCTAAGCCTGTCCCGAGGGTCAGGAGCAGCCGAGCTTGAGCTCTTCGAGGTCGATCGTCTGATCATCGTCGGCGATGTTGGCCCGATAGAAGCCATCTTCGCTGGTGCGTCCGTCCTCGCCGGGCTCCTCAAACCACACTTGCATGCAGTTGTTGGTCAGATCGAGCTCGACCTCGGTGAAGGAGAACTCGCCGGCGTCGTCGGCGAAGACGAAGTAGCCGCGATCGCTGCGGTGCTCGTAGAGGTAGATGAGGGTCTGCGGGACCGGAGTCTCGAGGTTGGTGTTGCCGTCGATATCGACGTCCTGGACCGGCTCGGCGCTCAGGCTCGGCGGTGGGATCGGCACCGAGATCCCGTGGAAGGTCGGGGCTGCGTAGACGAAGGGGCTCCCGAAGGGGCCGCACGCGGCGAGGGCGGGGAGGGCGAGGAGCCCGGCGAGGATCAAGCGTCGAAGTGGGGGTCGGTTGAACATCGGGCCACCGTCGGACATGAATACAGCAACGATCGTGCCACGCCTTCGGCCTGGAATCTTGGGGTTTGAGGCGGTTTCAGGCCCGTACATGCCAACAAAGCGAAGAGGGCCGCCAACAGCGTTGGCGCGGCGTTCAGCGCGCTAGCGTGTGGCTCCAGGCGTGGTGGCGGGAGCAGATACGAGAAAGGGCGCCGCGGTGAGTACCGGGCGCCCTCCCAATCGTCCGACCGTATCGCTACTTGGTCGACGGCTTGAGCTCAGAACGCTTCGCCTTGGGCGGAAGGTAGAACTTCACGCCGAGCTGCACGGTGACGTTGTGGTTCCAGTTGTTGTCCTTCTTGTCGACGACAACACGGCCCTCTTCGAGGATGTCCTTCGTCGTGCTGTTGAGCCCGGCGATGTTGTTGAGGCTCATGATGTCCTGGAACTCGAGGTTGAGCGAGGCCCAGTCGGACATGAAGATGTGAAGACCACCGCCGAAGCTCGGCCCCAGCTTGACGCCGGTGTCGGCCTTGACCGGGTGGAGCGCACACTCCTCGTTGATCGAGGCGCTGGAGCCGTCTGAGGGCACACAGGTATCGCTGAGGTTGAGCAGCTCGCTGGTGCTCTGCTGGTTCGGGTAGTGGCGGTTCCAACCGCTGAGCCCGAGCCCGCCGAAGAGGTACAGATCGTACTCGGTGAAGATCGCCGAGAAGAGGCCGAGCTTACCCGCGAAGGGGGTGAAGACGACGTCCGCGCTGCCGAGCCACTGGTTGCGGGTGAGGCCCGCCTCAAAGTCGTGGCGGAGCGGCGCCGGGTTGTCCTTCTCCGCGGTCGGGCGGAGCGGAGCGGCGGTGGTGTTGCCCGCCTCGCCGACGGCGATCCCCTCGGGGAGGCCGCCATCACCGCGGAGGGCGTTAAGCAGCTTCGCGTCGCGGGGCAGCACGCCGTACTGGAAGGTGCCGCGGGCGCCGATCCAGTCGGTGATGTAGAACTGCAGCTTCGCGCCGGCGTAGCCCATGTGGACGAAGGGCTGCGACAGCGAGACCGACGCCATCGGCGTGATCGTGAAGCGCAGCTTCCGGTGCTCGAGCTTGCGAACCACCACCGGCTTGCCCTCGAGGGGGCTCTTGCGCTTCGCGTGGACGGTCGCGGGGAGCAGGAACGTAGCGGCAGTCAGGGTTGCCGCCAAGTAGGTGAGCTTTCGAATCCTGATCATGTCGAGATGCTCTTAGCGGCGGGTGGTGTACTCGAAGGAGCGGGGGAAGTAGAAGCTCACCCCGAGGAAGACGACCGTGTTGAACGAGAGGGCCGTCTGGGCGTTGGCCTTGGCCTCCGCCGGATCGTCGAGGTTTGCGAGGTCGCCTTGACCGTCGGCGGCGGTGCTCGGTCCGCGCTGGGCGGGCTCAAGCTTGTCCGGGAAGATCCAGTTGCGGACCCCGAGGTTGAACGAAATCCAGTCGGAGCGCGGGATGTAGAAGCGAGCGCCGATGGCGAAGTTGCCCTGCGGGGCGATCGTCCGGAACGGCTCGTGGAGGGCCTCGAAGCGCGGGATGACCTGCGTCTGCATGACACCGCCGCCGAGCTGGGCGTAGGCCTCCCAGTGCATCAGAGCGCGGTTGAACACCGCGATCTTGCCGTAGAAGGGGTTGTAGAGGATGTTCGCGCTCGCCTGCCAGAGGGTCTTGTTGGCGGTGAGGAGCAGGCCTTCCTGGGCCTTGATGTTGTTGTACCGCGAGGTCTTGGAGCCGAAGAACCCGGTGCCGGTGATGCCGGCCGCGAGGCGGTTCGTGATCCAGTAGTTGATCTCAGCGCCGACGACATAGTGACGAACGAAGGGGTCGTTCACCGTGATGCCGAACTGCGGCTGGATGTCGATGCGCTTCTTCTTGAGGAAGCGCTGCCGCTGGACGACCGAGATGAACGCCTTGTCCTCCTTGAGCTGCTGGGCCTCGGAGTTGGGGTCTCCGGCGTCGCCCTTCTCCGCGCTCTCGGTGGTGTCGGCCTTCTTCTTGTCGCCGTCGCCGAAGAGGTCGCCGGTGGCGACTTCAGCGGACGCGTCAGCGCCACCTCCATCACCGGCGGCTTCGGCATCACCGCCTTCGCCGTCGGCTGGGGCGGCGTCCCCTTCCATCTCGTCGTCGTCGAGGACGACGACATCGTCGTCATCCTCTTCTTCGGCGGCTTCTTCGGGTGCGGGTGCAGCCAAGGCTGCGGAGGCGGGGACCGGGACGGCCCACGCTGCGGACAACAGGACTGCTGCAGCGGTGGTAGTGAAGGTTCGTCGCATGCTCACCTCAAAGTCGACGGGCGCTGGGAGTTCGTGGGAGGGAGAGCTCGGGTTCGGGAGGGCTCACGTCCGCATATACAGCGGTACGACAGTCGGTGCCGGACGGTAGCACAGGGCGCCGCTGGCAAACAACTGGCCAAGCGGCGCCGCCAAAGTTTTCACCAAGCGTGCACCGCCCTCGTTGAGCCCTCTTTGGAGGCGGTTTGGCCTCACAATCGCGGACGTGATCGGGGTCGCTCCGCCGGAGAAGAACAAAGGGCAGGGTGATCTCTATTCCAGGCAGACGCCCCATCATGGCCGCATGGGGGGGCTGATGGGGTTTTGACGGGGACAAGGGCACAATGAGCGGGATCACTGTGCAGTGTCGGGCGCCGCGAAGAGGGCGTCGACGAACATCTGCGGGTCGAACTCGCGCAGGTCCTCGACCCGCTCGCCGATGCCGACAAAGCGGACGGGGACGCCCAGGGAGTCGCAGACCCCGAGGATCACTCCGCCCTTCGCGGTGCCGTCGAGCTTGGTCAGGATGAGCCCCGAGAAGTCCATCGTCTCCTTAAAGAGCTCGGCCTGGGACAGGGCGTTTTGGCCGATCGTCGCGTCGAGCACCAGGAAGGTGTCGTGCGGGCCTTCGATCGTCGCCGCGGTCTCGCTGTCGAGGCCGCGGACCATCGCCTTGGCGCAGGAGCGTCGGATCTTGCCGAGCTCGGCCATCAGCTCTTTTTTGGTGTGGAGGCGCCCCGCCGTGTCGCAGAGGACCACGTCGAAGCCCTCCTCGCGGCCGCGGACGATCCCGTCGTGGATCACCGAAGAGGGGTCTGCGCCCTCCTTGCCGTGGTGGATCGCGGCGCCGACGCGGCTCGACCAGACCTCGAGCTGCTCCATCGCCGCGGCCCGGTAGGTGTCGCCTGCGACCAGGAGGACCCGCTTGCCCTGGTCGCGGTAGAGGGAGGCGAGCTTGCCGAGGGTCGTCGTCTTGCCGACGCCGTTGACCCCGATCATAAGGAGGACGTAGGGGCCGGGGTCGGGGCTGAGGTCGATCGGCGGCGCCTCGATGTCGAGGATCCCGAGGGCCTCCTCGCGGATCACCTTCCAGACCGCGTCGACGTCGGCGACGTCGCTGCGGTCGAGGACGTCGGAGACCCGGGCGAGCAGCTTCTCGGCCGTGCGGGCGCCGATGTCCGCCGTAAAGAGGACCGTCTCGATCTCCTCTTTAAGATCGTCGCTGACCTCCGGGCGACCGCGGAAGAGGTTGGCGAGGCGGGCGACGAAGCCGCCGCGGGTCTGGGCGAGGCCCCGCTGGTAGCGCTCTAGCTGATCGCGCCGCTTGGGATCGGTAGGGAGGTCGCGGCCCGGCCTCTCCTGAGGCTTGGCGACGCTGACACCGGGGGTCGCGGGCTCCGGCGGCAGGCGCCCGCGCTCGTCGCCCTCGACGGCCTTCGGCGCTCGCTCACCGGGCAGCGCCGTCTGGCGGCGGTGGAGCACCACGCCGACGCCGACGACGACGACCAGGATGGCGCCGATAACCGCGAGAATTCCGAGGACTGTCGGGGTCACAGCACAAGCCTCGTAACACAGCGCCGCGGGCCGCCGAAAGGAGAAATCCGCCGAGAGGAGGACGGGCGGGGCCGGGGCGAGGGGGAGATCGCCTCTGCCCGGCCCGTGGGGCTCCCAGACCGGCGGTTGCAGGACTTATCCACAGGCCTGGGCCGCTCTGCGGGTCTTTCGGCCGCGGGGAGGCGGTGCTATTGCAGCGACGCGGCGGCGCTGTGGGGCCGCAGCGGTCTAGGCATGCGGCTCAAGAAGATCGAGATCATCGGGTTTAAGTCCTTCGCTGATCGTCAGGTCATCCACGTCGATGACCATGTGACGGGGGTGATCGGGCCGAACGGATGCGGCAAGTCGAACATCGTCGACGCGATCCGCTGGACGCTCGGCGAGCAGCGGGCCAAGCACCTGCGGGGCAGCGGGATGCAGGACGTGATCTTCGCCGGCTGTGCCACCCGAGGACCCGGCGGGATGGCCGAGGTCTCGATCACCTTCGACAACGACGACGGCTCGGTCCCCGCCGCGTACATGAACTACTCCGAGGTGGCGATCACTCGACGCCTCTACCGCGACGGGACCAGCGAGTACCTGATCAACAAGGTCCCGTGCCGCCTCCGCGACGTCAAAGAGCTGATGCTCGGCACCGGCGCAGGCGCCCGGGGCTACTCGATCATCGAGCAGGGGCAGGTCGGCAAGATCGTCTCGTCGAAGCCGGAGGATCGGCGCAACATCATCGACGAGGCCGCGGGGATCACCCGCTTCAAGAGCCAAAAGGTCGCCGCTGAGCGGCGGATCGAGCAGACCCAGCAAAACCTGCTGCGGGTCAGCGACGTCGTCGGCGAGCTAGAGGGGCGGCTCGGGACGCTCCGCCGCCAAGCACAGAAGGCCGAGCGTTATAAGCGGTACCGCGAGGAGCTGCGCGACCTCGATCTTTGGACCTCGAGCCACCGCTTCCTCGAGCTCGAGATCACCGGCTCCGTGCTCGGCGAGCGTCACCGCGATCTCGCCGAGCAGGTCGACGCCCTAAAGAAGGCGCTGGCCGGGGCCGAGGCCCGGGTCGAGCCGCAGCGGGTCGCCCTGCTCGGGCGCGAAGAGTCGCTCAAGGCGGCGCAGCAGCGGGTCATCGACTTTGAGGGCAAGCTCCAGCTCGGCGAGGCCGAGGAGGGCTTTCGCCGGCGCGAGCAGGAGAGCCTGCGGCAGGCGGTGCTCCAGGGTCGCGCCGAGGGGGCGGTCGTCGAGAGCAGCCTCGAGGGTCTGGAGGCGGAGCTCGCGGAGGCCAAGGAGCAGCTCGCCGAGCTCGAGGAGAGCGGCGGCTCGGGGGGCTCGGAGGAGGCCCTGGAGCGCTACGAGGCGGAGCACGAGGATCTCCACCAGAGGGTGCGAAACGCCCGCGCGGACGTCGATCGCAGCCGCTCTGAGCGAGGCCGTCTGGAGCGGGAGGTCGCCTCGTTGCGGGCGACCCTCGCCTCGCGGGCCGAGGCGATCGCCGATCTCGAGCAGAGGATCGCCGGCCTCGAGGGGGAGCGCGCTGGGATCGAGGAGACCCTCGCGGAGGCGAAGGAGTCCCTAGAGGACACCGCGAGCGCCCGCGACGCGGCGGAGAGCGCCGTCGAGGATCTGCGGGCGCGCCGGGTCGAGCTCGATCGTGAGCGCCACGAGCTCCGCGCCGAGGTGAAGCTCTCCGAGGTCGCGCTCGACAGCCTCCGCGGAGAGCTCCAGCGCGATCGCTCGCGCCTGCAGTCTCTCGAGGAGATCCAGGGCCGATATCGCGGCTGCGCGAGCGGGGTCCAGGTGGTGATGGAGCGGCGCGACGAGCTGGCCGCGGAGGGGGAGACGGTGCTCGGCATTATGGCCGACTACATCACCGCCCCGGCGGAGCTCGAGGCTGCGGTCTCGGCGATCCTCGGCGATCGTCTCCAGGGGATCGTCGTCGGCGGGCCGCGGGTCGGCGTCCACGGTGTCGCCCTGCTGAAGGAGGTCCAGGAGGGGCGGACCTCCTTCCTCCCGCGGAGCTGCCGTGCCGACGCCGCTGCGGAGCTGCCGGCGGTCGATCCGGGCCTGGCCGGCGTCCGCGGGCGCTTGGCCGAGCTCGTCGACGCGAGCCCCGAGCTGCGCCCGCTGATGCGCGCGCTCCTGGGCGACGCGGTCGTCGTCGACGATCTGAGCCGGGCCCTGGAGCTGTGGCACGACGGGGTCGTCCAGGGGACCCTGGTGACGATCGACGGCGATCGGATCGAGCCCTCCGGGGTCATCGTCGGCGGCTCGGCGACGGCCCTCGACTCGGCGCTCCTCCAACAAAAGCGGGAGATCCGTGAGCTCAGCGAGGTCGTCAGCGGCCAGGAGATCGAGCTCGAGGGCGCGCGCGAGGCCCACGAGGCGCTGGTCGAGCGCCTCTCGATCGTCGAGTCCGAGCGCGAGGCCAGCGAGGCCCGCCTCCTCGAGGCTGAGAAGACCCGGATCGCCTTCGTCGAGGAGGCGCGGCGGATCGACCAGGCGGTCGAGACGATGGGACGCCGGCTCGAGGGCTTTGACCGCGACCGGACCCGCCTGGCCGAGAGCCTCGCCGCCCGGGTCGGCGAGCGGAGCTCTCAAGAGGAGGCGCTCGCGAGCGCCGAGAAGGCGCTGCCGGAGCTCGAGGAGATCCAAGTCTCAGGCGAGGACATGATCGAGAACCTCACCGAGCAGCGCGATCGGGTCGGCGAGATGCTCACCGAGGCGAAGGTCGCCCAGGCCCGCTGGCAGCAGCAGCTCGACGCGCTCAAGGGCGCCAAGAGCCGCCTCGACAGGCAGGTGACGAGCGAGCGCGAGCGGGCCCGTCGTCTCGCCCAGCACGCGGCCGAGGGAGAGGCCCGGATCGCCGAGCTCGAGCAGGCGATCGCGACGGCGAAGGAGGAGCGGGCGGAGCTCCTGGACAAGCACGCGGACGCGGTGAGGGCCGGTCATGACGCCCGCGAGGCCTTTGACATCGCCCGCGTCGACGTCGACGCGACCGAGCAGGCGATCCGCAACCTCCGCGGCGAGCTCGACGAGGAGCGCGAGCGCCTGCGCGAGGTGGAGATGGCGGTCAAGGAGCTGACGATCGAGCGCGGCCACCTCCAGGTCGACATCCGCGAGCGCTTTGACGTCGAGCTCGAGGAGGTGCTGATCGACTTCCACGACAGGGCCCAGGCGAGCCAGGCTGAGGCGGAGCGGGTCAAGGAGCTCAAGCGACTGCTGGCGCGGATGGGCGAGGTCAACCTGACCGCGATCGACGAGTTCGAGGAGGTCTCGGCCCGCTACGACTACCTCACCGCTCAGCGCAAGGATCTCGAGGACGCGATAGCCCAGCTCCAAGAGGCGATCGACACGATCAACAAGACCACGCGGGAGCGCTTCAGCGACACGTTTAAGGCGGTCAACGAGATGTTCCAGAAGCTCTTCCCCCGCCTCTTTAATGGCGGTCGGGCGGAGCTCAAGCTCACCGATCCGAGCGACCTGCTCGGCACCGGCGTGGAGATCGTCGCCCAGCCCCCGGGCAAGCAGGTCCGCTCGCTCGAGCTGCTGAGCGGCGGCGAGAAGGCCCTGACCGCGACCTCGCTGATCTTCGCGATCTTCCTGATCAAGCCCAGCCCCTTCTGCCTCCTGGACGAGGTCGACGCGCCGCTCGACGAGGCGAACGTCGGCCGCTTCTCCAACCTCGTCAGCGAGCTGGCCGAGCGGACCCAGTTCATCATCATCACCCACAACAAGCGGACGATGGAGTCTGCGGATCGTCTCTACGGGGTGACGATGGAGCAGCGCGGGGTGTCGAAGCTGGTCTCGGTCAACATGCGCAAGGCGGCGCAGCTCGCCTCGTAGGCGGCGGTGCTGCGCTGAAGCGCCGCTGCGCCGGGTCGCGCAGCCGAGGTCTCGCCCGAGCGGGCTTCGCCTCTCTGCGGCGGTCTACTCCGGCTCGCCTGCGCGGCCGCGGATCCGCCGGAGCCAGGGCCAGCTCAGGAGGGCGAGGAGCGCGAAGAAGGCGAAGATCAGTGCCCGCTGGCTGAGGACGAAGAGGCCGATCGACGGGCCGTCGAGGACCTCGAGCCAGCGAAACGCGCCGGCCCAGCCGGCCTCCTGGATCCCGAGGCCCCCCGGGGTGACGCCGAGGATCCCGGCGAGCTGACCGACCGGCATGGCGCTGGCGATCGTCCGGAAGTCGAGCTCAATACCGATCGCCGCGGCGACCGCCCAGAACTGGCCGAGCACGGCGACATAGCGGAGGACGCTGAGGGCCCCGACCTGGCCGGCGATCTTGCGGGTGATCGGCGCGGAGAGGAGCGCCTCGCGGGTCGCCGGATCGACCGTCCGTCCGCGCCAGCCCGCGACCTTCAGGTAGAGGTGGAGGGCGGCGCGGGCGAGGGGCCAGAGGATCAGCGCCGCGAGCATGGCGAAGAGAACGCAGATACCGGCGAAGGAGAGGGCGACGACGGTCGGGCTCGGGTCGACGCTGCGGACGGTCAGGGCCCAGACGACGAGGCTCGCCGGCAGGAGGAGGTCGAAGAGGCGCTCGACGATCACCTGGGTCATCGAGTGGCCGAGGCCGCGCTCCGAGCCCGCGGAGCGGAGGGCGATGCCGCGGCCGACGAGATCCATCGCCAGCGCGGAGGTGAACTGACCGACGACCTTGGTGAGCACGAGGCCGTGGAAGTAGACCGCGTAGGGCAGGCGCGTGCCGCCCATCGCCTCGACCATGACCATCCACCGCGCGCTGGTGACGACGCTGGCGCAGAGGGTGCAGCCAAAGGCGAGGGCGAGGAAGCCGAGGTGGAGGGAGGCTCGCTCGCGGAGGCTCGCGAGATCGGGGCTGAGAAAGCGGACGACGGCGACCAGGAGGGCGATCCCGAGGAGGAGCTTGGCTACGGCGACGAGCCGGCGTCCGAGGGGGCTGGCCATGGGACTAGGCGCCGCTCTCCGCGTCGGTGGAGCCCGCGACGATCGCCGGGCTGGTCGCCGGGCTGGTCGTCGGCGCCTCGTCTGCGGATCCCCCGAGCAGACGCCTCAGGATCCCCCGCCAGGGGATCCCGAGGTTGACCCCCGCCCAGGCGCCGAGCAGCACACACATGCCGATCTGCGAGGCGTAGAGGTAGAAGGCGTAGCGAACCCCGGCCTCCTCCAGGATCGCCTGGGGGACGAAGAGCGCGAGCCCGCCGAGGACCCCCAGGTGAAAGGTCCCGAGGTGCGCCGGCGGACCGGGGACCAGGAGGGCGAGGTTTGTCACCGTCATCACCGCGGTGATCTCGACGAGGTCGAGCCCTAGGCCGCAGGCCCGGGCGAGGACCCACATGCCGACCGCGTTGATCCCCCAATAGAGCGCCGTCACCCCGAGAAAGCCCGCCAAGGGCCGGGCCGAGGGGAGGGCGCGGAGGCCATCGGCGATGCCGTCGGCGATCGATCCCAGCCGCTCCGCGAGGCCGGTGTGGATCCGCCCGAGGAGGCGGCGGATCATCGCCCCGGCGACCCGCGGCATCAGGGCCATCACCAGGATCACCAAGAGCGCGCCGAGGAAGAGCGCCGACACCGTGGCGGCGAGGGCCTGGAGCTCGACGATCTCGGCGCTGCGGTGGGCGGCCAAGGTCGCGAAGAAGAGGCCGCAGATCACGAGCCCGTCGGTGATCCGCTCGAGGGCGACGGTGCCGAGAACCGCGCTGGCGGAGATCGGCGCCTTCTCGGCCAGGAGCAGGGGGCGGGCGAACTCGCCGATCCGCCAGGGCAGGAGGATGATCCAGAGAAAGCCGGCGAGGGCGACCTGGACGGGCACCCGTACCGGCATCGGCGCGATGGCGCGGACGAGGAAAGACCAGCGCCAGGCCCGTGTGAAGAAGTACGCGAGGAGGATCCCGAGGTACGCCGGCACGCCCCACCAGGGGAGGGCGAACGAGCTCGGGATCGTCCCGACGGTCCGCGAGGTCAGGGCGAGCGCCCCTCCTGCGATCACAAAAGACGCAAGGAGGCGAAGCCACCAGCGCGCGCCTGTGCTCCGCCCCATGCGTGTCTATCTACCACCGCGCGCGCCAATGAGCACACGGTGTTCGAGCGAGCCCGCCTACTTGCGGAAGCGGCTCGGGAAGCTGTCGCCGAAGTCCTTGTCGCTGTGGATCTTCCTGGCGCGGGCGATCAGCGTGTCTTCGGTCTCGGTGCGCTCGGGGTCCGGGAGGCAGCACTCGACCGGGCAGACCGCCTGGCAAGCCTCGTACTCGTGGAAGCCGACGCACTCGGTGCACAGCTCGGGGTCGATGACGTAGATCTCGTCGCCCTCCGAGATGGCCTCGTTGGGGCACTCGGGCTCGCACGCGCCGCAGTTGATGCACTCTTCGGTGATATGGGTAGCCATGGTGTGTCGACTCCTTGCCGGTCCGTTGAAGGTCTATGAAAACGTGACGAAACGTCAAGTATGAAGAGGCTGGCCGGGGGTTCTGATAAACCACATTTGCCCTCAGAAGTCACCCCTAAAGCGCGCCTAGACCTCATAGGAGCTCGGCCAAGCGCGACGTCAGGGCCTCGAAGGCGGCCTCGATCCGTGGGAGATCGTGGGGGTCGCGCTCCGCTCTGTGCAGGGCGACGACCGTGTTGTCGGGTCCCAGGGCGGCGGCCAGGAGGAGACGGTCGGCGGCGCAGATGGTCACGCGGATCCGCTCGGGTCTGGCGCCCCGCTCACGCATCTCGGAGATCGGCCGCTCCATCTGCGCGCCGATGATCTGGATCTCGAGGGTCGAGATCCCCTGTTCTCGGCGGGCAAAGTCGATCGGGTAGCCGTCGTCGTCCGTGAGGACGGCGCCGAGCGAGCCCTCGAACGCCGCGAGGTAGTCGGCGAGCGCCTCGCCGAATTCAGAGATACCGCGTTCGATCGCGAGCTTGTCCTGTGCCCTAGAAGGGGAGCGAGAGCGCCAGCGAGCCGAGGCGCGCGTTGCCGAAGCGGTTGGTCTGGAAGATGTGGTTGTAGGTCGCCATCACCCAGGCGCCGCGGAGGAAGTGGAGCCCCTCGACGCCCTCGGCGAGGCGGTCGAGCTTGAGCGCGACCTGGGCCCCCGGCGTGTGCGAGAGGAAGTCGCTCGTCTTCGGATCCGCGGTCCGATAGACCGCGTCGGCCGGGTAGTTGCCGTCCTCGCTCCAGAAGAAGGCGGCGGTCTGGGTGTAGTAGCGGTAGCGCAGGCGGAAGAGCAGGTTTCGCGTCGCGCGGATGTGGAGGCGAGCGTCGATCGAGTGGGCCCGGATCCCCCAGTCGTCGGCGTAGTAGCGGTAGCGCGGCTCGAAGACCAGGCGGGCCTTGGGGATCGCCCAGCGGACGAACACCGAGGGGGCGATCCGCAGGCGGTCCAGCGGGTGCGACTCGTCGAGGCCGTTGAGCACCTTGCGGTAGGGGTTGTCCTGCGGGCCGCGGGCGACGATCCCCTCGACGTTGGCGCCGGCCAAGACGGTCCGGTGGAGCGCGTGGCTGTAGCCGAGGTTTAAGTAGTGGACCTGGAGGAGGTTGGTGTCGCCGGTCGAGGTCCAGTCCCGGAGGTCGCGGATGTTCTGCCGGATCCAGAAGACGCGATCGATCGACGCCGAGTAGGTCGCGCTTACCATCCCCGATCGATCGAGGATCTCGCGGGCGTAGGTCGCCCCGATCATCCGCGCCCGGTAGTCGCTCTCGGTCGAGTAGCGGAAGTAGGCGCCGAGGTAGTTGTTGCCGAGCTTGGAGTTGGCGGTGACCGTCGTCCCGTGGCGCATCTCGGTGAAGACGTTGTCGCCGCTGGTGACGGCGGCCGCACCGGCGGCGATCGAGGCCGAGGAGACCGCGTCGAGGAGGTAGCCGACGCCGAGGGTCAGGCGCTCGTCCGGCAGATCCTTGGTGATGATCACCTCCGGCGCGAGCACCCGCGTCGAGGCCTCACGGTAGTAGTTGCCGCGGAGGATCAGCTTGTCCTCGGCGGCGAGCGGGCGCGGTCCCCCGAGGAGCCCGAGGGCGCAGGACGCCGTCAGGATCGCCAGGGCGCGGCGTCGTCTCAGCCGCAGCCGCATCCGCCACCCGCGGCCCCGTGGCCACCGAAGGCGCCTTCGCGGGCTGACTCGACATGCGAATGCCAGACCTCTTCAGGGGCATCGCGGGCAGGATCCATCTCGGGGCGGCTGAGGACCTGGCGCTCCGAGGGGCGTACGGTCACGCACGCCGCTTGGGTGCAGGCGATCGCCGCAAGGGTCGCGAAGGCGACCCCCGATCGCAGAAGGGCTGGTCGGGGCGAACTCATCGCCAAGAAACTGCCCGACATCCCGTTCGCCAGCAACCCAGGAGCTTGGGCCGCGGTGCGCCGAATGTCACGGTGCGTAGGGCCCGAATCTGCGCCTTCGCTGGTATCCTCCCGCCGCTATGAACGACGACTCGCCGACCCCTCCGCCGTCGTCGCCGCGCCTGATCGTCATCGACGGGCCGGCGGGAGCGGGCAAGAGCACGGTCGCCCGTCGCCTCGCAGAGCACTTCGGCATCCCTTTGCTCGACACCGGGGCGATCTACAGGACGCTCGCGTTGATCGGTCAACGGCAGGGAATTGCCTGGTCGGACGGTCCGGCCTTGGGCCAGCTCACCGTCGACTTCCCGATCGCGTTTAAGACCGGGGAGGTCGGCGGGCGGCTCGTCCAGCAGGTCCTCTACGACGGCGAGGACGTGAGCGTGGCGATCCGCACACCGATGATCTCCGAGGGGGCCTCCCGGGTCTCCCAGCACTCCGAGGTCCGCGCCGGGCTCCTGGACATCCAGCGCGCTCTCGCCGCAGGCGGCTGCGTCGCCGAGGGGCGCGACATGGGGACGGTCGTCTTCCCGGACGCCCGCGACAAGTTCTTCCTGACCGCGAGCCTAGAGGCGCGGGCGAGGCGGCGGCACGCGGAGCTGGCGGTGTCGGGGGTCGAGCTCGCCGAGGTCCAGCGAGAGGTCGAGCGCCGGGACCTGCGCGATCAGTCCCGCGCCGAGGCCCCCCTCGTCCAGGCCGCGGACGCGGTGGTCCTCGACTCCTCGCACCTCGAGATCGCCGACGTCGTCGACCGCGTCATCGAGATCATCGCCGGTCGCGAGCGGCCGGCGTAGACGCCCCTGGCCTGCGGAATCTGTCACTCCTGCGGTTGACGCGCTCTGGGAAAACTCCTACGGTGCGCAGCGCTCTGGGGCCTGCGGCGCGTACGCATGCGTGCCGTCTCCAGGGACACAATTGAAAGAACGACTCCACAACCATGAACACCAACACCCAACAAGTTGCTGGCGACGACGACTTCGCCGCGCTTTTCGAACAATCGATCAAAGAGTCTCCCGAGGTTAAGGAAGGGAGCATCGTCAAGGGGACGGTCGTCGACATCATCGGCGACTACGCCGTGGTCGACATCGGCATCAAGGCCGAGGGCCAGGTCCCGCTCCGCGAGTTCGCCGAGGAAGAGGGCGACGTCCAGGTCGCCATCGGCGACGAGTGTGAGGTCCTCCTAGAGTCCCTCGAGGACCACAACGGCCTCGTCATCCTGTCGAAGGACAAGGCCCGCAAGCGCAAGGTCTGGGACGAGATCCAGGCGGCCTGCGAGGCTGACGGCATCGTCCTCGGGACGATCACCGCGCGCGTCAAGGGCGGCCTCAGCGTCATGCTCCAGGGCGGCGTCAAGGCGTTCCTCCCGGGATCGCAGGTCGATCTTCGTCCGGTCCGCAACCTCGATGCGTTCATCGATCAGGACTTCGACTTCAAGATCATCAAGTTCAACAAGAAGCGCGGCAACATCGTCCTCAGCCGGCGCGTGCTTCTCGAGGCGGAGCGGGCGACCCTCAAGTCCGACACCCTCAACCGCCTCCAGGAGGACGAGATCGTCGAAGGCGTGGTCAAGAACCTCACCGATTACGGTGCGTTCATCGACCTAGGCGGCATCGACGGCCTCCTCCACATCACCGACATGTCGTGGGGCCGGGTCAACCACCCGTCCGAGCTCTTCCAGGTCGGCGACAAGGTCAAGGTCAAGGTTCTCAAGTTCAACTCGGACTCTGAGCGCGTCAGCCTCGGCCTCAAGCAGATCACCGACGACCCGTGGATCAATGCCGAAGAGCGCTACATCCCCGGCACCGTCGTCGAGGGCAAGGTCGTCAGCCTCAAGGACTACGGCGCCTTCATCGAGCTCGAGGAGGGGATCGAGGGTCTTGTGCACGTCTCGGAGATGTCCTGGACGCGGCAGATCAAGAACCCCAAGCAGTTCCTCAAGATCGGCGACACGGTCCGCGCGGTCGTCCTCGACATCGACGTCTCGCAGAACCGGATCTCCCTGGGCATGAAGCAGCTCGAGGAGAACCCCTACGAGAAGGTCGTCGAGAAGTACCCGCCGCGCGCGGTCGTCCGCGGCACCGTCCGCAACATCGCCGACTTCGGCGTCTTCGTCGAGCTCGAGCCCGGCATCGACGGTCTCGTGCACATCACCGATCTCTCGTGGACTCAGCGGGTGCGTCACCCGTCCGAGCTCTACAAGAAGGGTGATGAGCTGACGGCGATGGTCCTCAACATCGACGACTCCGGCGAGAAGCCGAAGATCAGCCTCGGCCTCAAGCAGCTCGAGCAGGATCCGTGGGACCGCATCCCCTACGACTATCCGATCGGCAAGATCACCGAGGTTCGGATCCTCAAGCTCACCGACTTCGGCGCCTTCGCCGAGATCGAGCCGGGCATCGAGGGTCTCATCCACATCTCGGAGATCAGCGACGAGCGCGTCGAGGACCCCCGGGCCCACCTCGAGCCGGAGCAGAAGATCCGCGCCGAGATCATCCAGATGGACGCCAAGGAGCGGAAGATCGGCCTCTCGGTCAAGTCCGCCCGCCGTCAGGATGACCTCGCGGACGCCCAGGGCTTCGTCAACGCCAGCGACGCTGGCGCCACCCTCGGCGATGTCCTCGCGGCCAAGCTCGGCCAGGTCAAGAGCGACGACACCTAAGCGTCGTCGAACGCTGGCGTAGGCTCCTGTCTGCGCCGGTGAAGGGGCGTCCTCCTCCTGGGAGGGCGCCCTTTTTGTGTGTGTTGAGGCCCAGTGCAGGGGCCACACCGCGGGCCCCGCGAGCTTGCTGGCGTCCTGGCGCTGATGTATGCCAGCGCCCATGCAAGACGCCAGCGCCAAAGTGCGGGTGATCGAGGGATCTCTCGACGCGAGCGGGCTCCGCTTCGCCGTCGTCGTCGCCCGCTTCAACGCCTTCATCACCGAGCGTCTGCTCGACGGTGCGGTCGACACCCTGCTCCGCTCCGGAGCCCTGGCCGAGGACATCACCGTCGTCCGCGCCCCTGGCTCCTTTGAGATCCCGATGGTGGTCTCGCAGGTGCTCGAGACCGGCCACTTCGACGCCGTGATCGCCCTCGGCTGCCTCATCCGCGGCGACACGATCCACTTCGATCTGATCGCCAGCGAGGTCACCAAGGGCGTAGCTCAGCTCTCGCTCGCATTCTCGACGCCGGTCGCCTTCGGCGTGATCACGACCGACAACCTCGAGCAGTCGATCCACCGCGCCGGCTCCAAGGCGGGCAACAAGGGCTCCGAGGCCGCGCAGGCGGCGATCGAGCAGGCCCAGCTCTTCCGCGCCCTCGCCGAGTTCGGCGCCCGATCGACGGACGCGGACGCCCCCGCGCCGAAGGGATAGCCCCGATGAATGCGGCCAAGGGAAAGAGGCGCGGCCGCGGTCGTCAGGAGCGCGCTCGCGGCGAGCGCAGTGATGCCCGTGAGCTCGCCCTGATGGCCCTGTGTCATCTCGAGTCCTACGACACACACGAGCGGGCCGAGGCGCTCGACATCTTCTGGTCGAACCCGCCGGGGGTGGGCCAGGAGGGGGCGCCGGAGATCGACGTGTGGAGCGCGAAGGAGGACGTCCGCAGCTTCGCCGAGCGCCTCCTCGAGATCCTGGACGAGGCCGGGAGCAAGACCGACGAGACGATCGAGGCCACCTCGAGGCGCTGGCGGGTGGCCAGGATGGATCGCATCGATCGCAACATCCTCCGCCTCGCCGTCGCCGAGCTGGAGTCGGTCCCGGACACCCCGCGCGGCGTGGTGCTCGCAGAGGCGGTGCGCTTGGCGGCGCGGTACGGCGGAGAGCGCTCGGCTCCCTTCGTCAACGGCCTCGCCGAGAGCCTCGCCAAGCGGCTGCGCCCCTGAGCCCACGAGGATGACGCGAGACGAAGTCCAAAACGTCCGCTCGCTCTCCCTGCCGCCGCGGCCAGGTCGTCTGCGCTCGCCGCTGCGGGTCGTCGAGCTGAGCATGGACACGCTCGATCTCCTCGAGGGGGGGCCGGCGGACACGGTCGTCCTGCCGCTGTGGAGCGATGAGCGGCCCCTCTCCGGGATGGGCGCGCTGATCGACTGGCGCGCCTGCGGCCAGCTCTCGAGCAACCTCCGCCGGGGGCTGACCACCGGCGCCCGCGGGGAGTCGACCCTGACCCTGACCCGCGGCCTCGCGAGCGCCTGGCGGATGGTCCTCATCGGTCTAGGGCCCCGAGGCGGGCTCGATCGCGCCGGCGCGGCGGCTGCTGGCGCCTACCTCTACGATGTCACGACCCGCCTCGGCGCCCGCAAGGTCGCGCTCGGGGTCCCCAGCGGTCGGCGCGATCCGACGCTGCCCTTGGTGCTGGTGGAGTCCCTCTTCGAGCGCCTCGGCGCTGATGCGCTCGCCGCCGAGGATCCGCGCTCTGCACCGGTCTGGTGGGCGATCGCCGAGCCGGAGCTCCTGCCGTACCTAAAGGCGATCGCCGAGGGCCGGTCGGCGCCGGGCTAGCTCGGGCTGGGGCTCGCTTTTGCTCGATCGAGGGGTCTAGCGGCCCGTCTGCATCGGTCCTGGGCGCTTGGCGCGGAAACCCGACGGTGGCGCGGCCTCGGTCGTGGATCGGCGCGACGCTCCCGAGTCGCCGGGCCGCTGGCGTATACTCCAGCGGCGATGGACCCAAACTCGTCGGAATTCATCGGCGAGGCTCAGGAGAGCGTCGAGACCTTCTCGCGCCACCTCCTCGAGCTAGAGGCCCAGTCGCGCTCGGGTAATATCGATCCCGATCGCTTGAACGCGGCGTTTCGCGCCGTCCACAGCCTCAAGGGGCTGGCGGGGCTCTTCAACGCGGTCGAGGTCGGCACCCTCTCGCACTCGGTCGAGGGCACGCTCGACAGGCTCCGCCTCGGCAAGCTCGACCTGAGCAAGGGGGTGCTCGACGTTCTCTTCGACGCGGTCGAGCTCTTCAGCGCCCTCCTGGCGCCGCGGGGGGAGCACGAGGAGCCGCCGGATCTGATCACCCTCCTGGAGAAGGTCGAGGGGCTCAGCCGCAGCGACGAGGACGGCGGCGGCGAGGACACCAGCCTCGAATGGCTCGGCGAGTCGATCCTCAGCGTCCTCAGCGAGTACGAGGAGCACCGCCTCCGCGAGAACCTCCGCAAGGGTCGCAGCCTCTACCGGGTCCACGCCTCCTTCGACATCCTCGCGATCGACGTCGGCATCGAGCAGCTCAAGGAGAAGATGAAGGAGTACGGGGAGGTGATCACCTACCTCCCGAGCGCTGACTCCACCTCCGACGATCGGATCGATCTCGACATCATCCTCGGCTCGAACCTCTCCTTCGCCGAGGTCTCGCGGGAGCTGAGCGATCGGGACGTCGCGGTCCACCGCCTGGGCCCGAGCGCCGCGCCGCCGCCCTCGGAGCCGGTCCATGAGGAGAGCGCGCCAGCCAGCCCTGCGCCCTCGCCAGAGGTCTTCGCGCAGGATGTGGAGCCCGACGAGACCGCGACCGAGGCCGCCGAGGTCAGCCTCCGCAGCCTGAGCCAGACCGTCCGCGTCGATCTCCGCCGCCTCGACCTCCTGATGAACCTGGTCGGCGAGCTCGGCCTCATCCAAGCCAACCTCAGCACCCTCCACCTCAGCCTCCGTGGGATCGACGCGACCGCCGACGCGAGCCGCGAGCTCCAGGCTCAGGTCCGCGACATGTCGCGCAAGCTGACGCTCCTCCAGCAGGGGATCCTGGACGTGCGGATGGTCCCGATCGGCCAGATCTTCGACAAGCTCCACCGGGTCGTCCGCAAGCTCAGCCGCGAGCTCGACAAGGAGATCCGGCTGATGATCTCGGGGGCGGAGACGGTGCTCGACAAGCTCATCGTCGAGGAGCTCAGCGATCCGCTGATGCACATGATCCGCAACTGCATCGACCACGGGATCGAGGCCACCGACGTCCGGGTCCGCAGCGGCAAGACGGCCGCCGGGCGGGTCGACCTGCGCGCCTTCCAGAAGGGCAATCGGGTCGTGATCGAGGTCGAGGACGACGGCGGCGGCATGGACTGGCGCAAGCTCCGGGACCTCGGCCTGCGCCGCGGGCTCATCGACGCCGACGAGGCTGAGACGATGAGCCCCACCGACGCCTACAACCTGATCTTCGCCCCGGGCTTTAGCACCCGCCAGGAGGCGAACTCCGTCAGCGGGCGCGGGGTCGGCATGGACGTCGTCAAGACCAACATCGCCAAGCTGAGCGGGATGATCGACGTCCACACCGAGGTCGGCCGCGGCACCCGCTTCGCGATCACTCTGCCGGTCACCTTGGCGATCATCCAGGCGCTGGTGATCGAGAGCGCCGGGCACACCTTCTGCATCCCGCTAAACGCGGTGCTGGAGTCGATCATGGCCGAGCGCGCCGAGGTCGGGACCATCGAGGGGCAAGAGGTGATCACGCTGCGGGGGCGGACCCTGCCGCTCCTCCAGCTCTCGCGCCTCTTCGGCCTGAAGGCGCCCCCTGGCTACAACCCCGATCCCAACCGGATCTACGTCGTCGTCATCGGCCTCGCCCAGCACCGGGTGGGGCTCGTCGTCGACGAGCTCCTCGGCCAGCAGGACGTGGTGATAAAGCCGCTCGGTCGGGCGATCCGCAACGTCCCGGGGATCGCCGGCGCGACCGAGCTCGGCGCCAACCGGACGGTCCTCCTCCTCGACGTCGGGCGGCTGGTCGACGAGGGGGTCCGTGAGCTCAGCTCCGCGGTCTTCGGAGGTGAACATGGCCGGTGAGACAGTAGACCTGTGGCAGGCGCTCCTGCGCAGCGGTGAGCACACCGCGACCGACGAGGAGTACGAGCACGGCTACAAGCAGCGCGAGGTCCGTCGCGACCTCCGGCAGTACGTCGCCTTCCGCGTCGGCGACGAGGTCTACGGCCTGCCGATCAGCGAGATCGAGGAGATCACCAAGCTCTTCCCGACCACCTTCGTCCCGAGGACCGCGCCCTTTCTCCTCGGGATCGGCAACGTCCGCGGGCGGATCATCCCGGTGGTCGAGCTCAGCCGTCGTCTCGGCCTGCGCTCCCGCGGCTACGATCGCAGCGCGCGGGTCCTGATCGTCACCCTCGATGACGAGCCCTACGGTCTCTTGGTCCACGAGGTGCTCGAGGTGGTCCGGATCCCGCCGGAGCAGATGGAGGAGCGGCCTGGGGGGATGAGCGGTCGCCGGGCGGACTACATCCGCGCCCTCGGCCGCTATCAAGGCGAGCTCGTCATCATCCTCAACCTCGCTGAGGTGCTCGATCCCGACGACTTCATCCTCCTCGACGTCAGCGAAGAGCGAGGTCCACGATGAACGAGGCGCCAGAGCGGACGGATGACGAAGATCTCAAGCTCGCCGGCTTCTACGTCGGGGGGGGGCTCTACGGCATCGACATCATGCGGATCAAGGAGGTGATCCAGGCGGCCCCCTACCGGATCCGCGAGGTCCCGCAGGCGCCGTCGATCGTCGAGGGGGTGATCCAGCTGCGCGGGGTCGTGATCCCGGTGATCGATCTTCGGCGTCACTTCGGCGTCGCGATCGACCCGGCGACCGAGCGGCTCAACAAGCTGATCATCGTCAGCGTCAGCGGCCGGATCGCCGGCCTCAAGGTCGATCGGGTCATCGGCGAGCTCCGGGTCTCGGCCCGCTCGCTGCGGCCGGCGCCGTCGATGCTCCGCGAGGGCAGCGATCTGGCGGACGATATTTTTAGCGGGGTCTCGAGGGTCGAGGACGAGATGGTCTTCGTCATCAACCTCGACGGGCTCCTCGGGGTCTCGCGCGGACGATAGGAGTCGACGATGGACAAGCTGCGAATCCTGGTGGCCCACGACAAGCTGGCGATCACCCGCGCGATCGAGCAGGTGCTCGGGACCTACGGCTTCGCGGTCGAGCCGATGAACGACGGCGACGACGTCGCGAAGGCCCTGCAGGAGCGGCACTTCGACGGGCTCGTGCTCGACGCGGGGCTGCCGGGGACGCCGGTCCACGAGCTGTGCGAGCTGGCGAAGGCGGGCGACGATCCGGTCCCCGCGGTGATCACGATCGCCGCGGTCTTCCGGCGCAAGAGCTACCGTCGGCGCCCCTCCAGCCTCTACGGGGCCGACGATGTCGTCGAGGTCCACCGGGTCGCGACAGAGCTGCCGGCGAAGCTTTGGCGGCTCTTCTCCGGCAAGGGGCTCGACGCGGCGGCGAAGGCCGAGGCTGAGATGGCGCTGTGGTCCCTGCGCAACGAGCCCTCGCGCGGGCCCTCGCGGCTCGCCGGGCTCCTCGTCGCGGGCCTCATCCTCGGGCGCGCCGACGAGGTCGCGGACGCCGACGGTCTCGAGGAGCTCCGCCAGCTCTTGGGCGATGATCTGAGCGAGGTCAGCGCCCAGGTGGCGCGGATCATGGGCGGTCCTGAGCACGAGGGCGCGGTCTGGGCCTCGTTCGACGCCCTCGCGGGCTAGCGACGTCCGCTCCGAGACCGCACGTCGCGCTTGCTCCGCGGGCGGCGATGTCATGCCCCGGTCCCGGGGGCCGTCCGCTCGTCCGCTCGCGAGCTCAAAGGGCGACGCGATCGCTGAGACGCTGCGCTGACGTCTGCCACAGCCCGGGAGGTGCGGGGTACTCTTGGCCGCAGTGGGGGACACGGAGCAGCCGAGCCCGGGGGCGCCGGTGCGGATCAGCGCAGAGGAGGTCGCGGAGCTCCAGGCGATCGTCGAGGGGTGCTGCGGCGTCTTCCACGGGGTCGACTCCTCCTACAAGCTCCAGCGGCGGCTCGGGCCTCGGCTCAAGGCCTTGGGGCTCAGCTCCTTCGCCGAGTACTCGAAGTACCTCCGCGAGGCCGCCGACGGACCGCATGAGCTGGCCGAGGTCATCGAGGAGCTGACCACCCACGAGACCTACTTCTTTCGCGAGCAGTTCCAGCTCGACGCCTTCTCCCAGGAGGTGCTCCCGGCGATCGCCCAGCGCCGCCGCGCCGCCCAGCGCTTGACGATCTGGAGCGCGGGCTGCTCGACCGGCGAGGAGGCCTATACGATCGCGATGCTCCTCCTGGAGAGCGGTCTCTTCTCGGGTTGGCGGCTCGAGGTCGTCGGCCTCGACATCAGCCGCAAGGTGCTCTCGACGGCCCGCTACGGCGCCTACGGTTCGTCGAGCTTTCGCTCGCCGAGCATCGTCCTCCCCGGCCGCTACTTCACGGAGTGCGAGGTCGACGGGCGGACCTGTCACCGTGTCGCCGACGAGGTCCGGTCGATCTGCTCGTTCCGCCAGCTCAACCTGCTCGACAGGGCGGCGATCGGGCGCCTCGGCCCGGCCGATCTGATCTTCTGTCGCAACGTGCTGATCTACATGGGGGCTGCGGCCCGCAGGACGATCGTCGACGCTTTCTATGACGCCCTCGTCCCGGGGGGGTATCTCTTGCTCGGGCACTCGGAGAACCTGCTCAACCTCGAGACGCGCTTCGAGAACGTCCACCTCGACCGCGACCTCGTCTACCGCCGCCCGATCGCCTAGCCGCGTATGGACTCGACCTCGCCAACCTCGACCGCTTCGGGACCCCTCCGGGTCCTGGTCGTCGACGACTCTGCCTACAATCGGCAGACGATCGCGGCGATCCTGGCGGAGGATCCGAGCGTCGCCGTGATCGGCCGGGCCGTGAACGGCAAGGAGGCCCTGCAGATGGCCTTCGAGCTCCGGCCGGACGTCATCACGCTCGACCTCGAGATGCCGGAGATGGACGGCTACGCGTTTCTCCGCCTGCTGATGGCGAAGTGCCCGGTGCCGGTCGTGGTCATCTCGAGCCACGACGATCGCGAGTCGGTCTTCCGCGCGCTCGAGCTCGGGGCGATGGACTTCATCCCCAAGCCGCGGCGGAAGATCGGCCCCGAGCTCCGCAAGATCGCGGATGATCTCCGGGCGAAGATCGCCATCGTCGGTCGGCTTCAGGTGGTCAGCCTCCAGGCGCGGGCGAACGACGAGGCTGCCCGGGCCCTCGCGCGCGGCGAGGCCGAGGAGGAGGCGGCCCAGCCCGCCCCCGAGGGGGAGGAGATCGCCGAGGCTCAAGAGGCGTCCGAGGCGGCGCCCGAGGCCCCGGAGAAGGAGGTCGAGCGGCCGCTCGGCCTCCTCGGCGTGGCCGCCTCGACCGGCGGTCCGCCGGCGATCCAACAGCTCCTGCGCGAGCTCCCGAGCGGGCTGCCCCTGGCGATCGTGATCGCTCAGCACATGCCCGCGCGCTTTACGCGGGCCTTCGCCGGACGCCTCGATCGGATGAGCCGCTTCACCGTCCGCGAGGCGGTCGACGGCGAGCGCCTAGAGCGGGGGGTGGTCTATCTCGCGCCCGGCGCCCACGACGTCGAGATCCTCGGCGATCCCGACGGGCCTGGGCGGATTCGGGTCCGCGAGGCGGTCGGGGAGGGGACCCTGATGCCGTCGGGCGATCTGCTCTTCCGCAGCGGCGTACACGCCTACGGCTCCCGCTTCTGCGCGCTGATCCTGACCGGGATGGGGTCGGACGGGACCGCCGGGGCCGGGGTCGCCCGCGACGGCGGTGCGACGGTCCTCGCCGAGGACCCAGAGACCGCCGTGATGCCGGGAATGCCGGGGTCGGCGATCGCCGCAGGGGTGGTCGATCAGGTGCTCGGACTCTCGGAATTACCTATCGCCATCGCTCGCTTCGCCGAGCGCTGCCGAAGCGGCTCTGAGGAGCCTCTGTGATATCGTGGCGCCGATGAGCGGGCAGAGCGAGGGACAGGGCAAACCGCGGGAGAGGACTGAGGCCAAGCTCGCCGAGTTCTTCGGGCGCGGCGAGGTCTTCGCCCGTCAGCTCATCACCGAGAATGAGCGCCTGCGGCAAGAGATCGCCGACTACGACGGCGAGGGCAACACCCCGGTGATCCCGGCGGGGGTCGTCGAAGAGATGATCTCGCGGGTCGCCGATCTCGAGCGGCAGCTCGCCGAGGCCGAGGCCAACTCCGCCAAGAAGGTCGACGACATCGTCGTCCAGCCCTCCCAGATCGGCGCCGACCCGGCCATCGTCCGCGAGCTGGAGGCACGCTGCGTCGCCCTCACCGAGGAGGTCGCGAGCCTGGGCGAGGGGATGGGCTCTCTCGAGGGGGAGAACTACCACCTCGCGACGCTCTACATCATCCTCCAGCAGCTCCACGCGGCGACGGCCTTGGGTGATGTGGTCCAGACCCTCACGGAGGTCTGCCTCAACTTTATCGGCGTCGGCGGCTTCTCCCTCTACGTGATCGACGAGGAGCGGCAGCTGGCCTTTCCCCTGGTCCGCGAGGGGGCCTCGATCGACGAGCTCGAGGAGCGACCGCTCGCCGACGACGGACCGCTCGCGGCGATCGCCGGGCTCGGGCGCCCCTGGCAAGGCGGGGATCCGGTCCCCCACGAGTACGGTGTCCTCATGTATCTGCCCTTGGTCAGCGGTGAGCGCCTGGTCGGGGTGATCACCCTAGAGGCCTACCTGCCGCAGAAGAGCGCCCTTACGGACTCAGACTTCGCGGTCTTGGCGATGCTCTCGGAGCACGGCGGGATCGCCCTCGAGAAGGTCTGGATCAAGGCCCATGCGACCGAGGCGCGGCTGACGAGGCGGGCGATCGAGGCGCTCCTCTTCGACTAGATCCGGTGAACCCATGAACGTCGATCGTGACAGCGCTCGCCGGGCCACCGTGTTGGTGGTCGATGACAGCCCGCCGATGCGGAAGATGATCGTCTTCGCCCTGTCGAGGCTCCCGGGGTTGGACCTCGTCGAGGCCGACGATGGGGTCGACGCGCTGCGCAAGATCGCCGGCGCTCGCTTCGACCTGATCATCACCGACATCAACATGCCGATCCTCGACGGCCTCAAGCTGGTCAAGCGCCTGCGGGCCGACGAGCGCTACGTCAACGTGCCGATCATCATCATCACGACGGAGGGCGCCGCAGAGGACAGGCAGCGGGCCCTGGCCCTCGGGGCCAACGCCTACATCACCAAGCCGATCCGGGGCCGCGAGGTGATCACCCTGGTCCGCGGGATCCTAGAGGAGCACGGACATTGAGCCTCGATCGTCAGATCGACGCCTTCCTGATCCATCTCAAGGTCGAGCGGGGTCTTCGGCCCAACTCCCTCAGCGCCTACGCGACCGACCTGCGGCTCTTTCGCGAGCATCTAGACGAGGTCGGCGTCACCTCGCTCGCCGCGGTCGACGGCAAGGAGCTCCAGCGCTTCCTCGACGCGCAGGGCGACGCGGGGCTCAAGCCGGCGACGCGAGCTCGGCGTTGGGCGGCGGTCCGCGGGGTCTTCCGCTTCCTCCGGCAGGAGGGGCAGATCGACGTCGACCCGACCCAGGGGGTCGTCAACCCGAAGGTCGGCCGGCGCCTGCCGGACCTCCTGACCCGCGAGGAGATCGACGCGCTCTTCGCCGCGCCGGGGACCGACACCCCGCTCGGGCTCCGCGACACGGCGCTGCTCGAGCTGATGTACGCGAGCGGCTGCCGGGTCACCGAGGCGGTCGAGCTGACCCTGGATCGTCTTAACCTCGACCAGGGCTTTGTCCGCCTGCGGGGCAAGGGGGACAAGGAGCGCCTCTCCCTCGTCGGTGAGATCGCGGTGGTGGCGGTCGACCGCTGGCTTACGGAGGGTCGACCGGCGCTGGCCAAGCCCGGCCCCAAGGCGTCGGCGAATTGGGTCTTCCTCAACCACCGAGGGGGACGGCTGACGCGTCAGGGCTGCTACCTCAAGATCCGCGAGTTGGCGAAGAGGGCGGGAATAGGCCGGCCGATCTCGCCGCACCGGCTCCGCCACTCCTTCGCCACCCACCTGCTCGAGGGCGGCACCGATCTGCGGACGCTTCAGCTCCTCCTGGGCCACGCGGACATCGCGACGACCCAGATCTACACCCACGTCTCGCAGCGACATCTCCGCGAGGCCTACCGAAAGCATCATCCGCGGGCCTGAGGGGCCCGATGTTGATATGGTCCGCGGATGCCCGTTGGGCGTCTGCCAACCTCCGCCCCTGAGGCGTCGACCGGAGCTCCTCGGCGAGCCTCGCTGGGGGCCTCGTTGGGCGCCTGGCTCCGCCTCGTGCCGCGCCCCTCGCGGGTCGCGCTCGCCCTGACGCTGGTCTGGGCCCTCGAGGTCTTCCTCGTCCAGGAGCTGACGCTGGTCCCCGGCCATCGCCAGTCGCTCGCGAGCGCCGGCGTCTACCGGGTCGTCCGCATGCTCTTCGATCTGCTGGTCTGCGGCGCGCTGATCAGCGCCCTGCCGCGGAGGCTCCTAGGGATCCTCTTCCTCCTGAACCCGGTCTTCTACGTCGTCGTGATCCTCTATCACGACTACTACCAGCAGCCGCTCTCGGTGCACGCGATCCTCGAGACGTCGGGGGAGGGGATGCAGGTCTCCGGGGCGGTGGGCGGACTGCTCGAGGCGTGGCATGGGGTCTTCATCGTCCTCCTGGTGGTGAAGCTCGCGCTCCTCGTCCGCGGCGGTCCGCGGGTGGCGTGGGCGGAGCGCAAGCGGCCGACCGGGCTGCTCGTCGGGGCCTATGGGCTCCTCATCGTCATCGCCAACCCCGTCCTCCAGCCGCTCTCGAAGATCGGCACCTGGGAGAGCGTCGGCGGCCTCGGTGCGCTCTACGGCTACAGCCTGACCTGGCTCGCCGAGCTCGCCTACCTCGACGTCGACGGGCTCCGCGAGCGGGCGCTCACGCGGGGCGTCGAGGCGATGCCGGCGGACGTTGATCGTCTCATGGAGGAGGAGGCGAGCTTTCCGGTCGCGGAGAGGGTCGTCTTTCTCCAGGTCGAGAGCCTCGACCTCGCGGTCATCGACTTTCGCATCGACGGTCGCGAGGTCAGCCCCAACCTCAACCGTCTCTGGCGGCAGTCGCTGCGCTATGCCGTCCAGGCGCCGAAGGGGACCGGCTCCTCCGACGCCGACTTTCGCGCGCTGATGGGCAAGCCGCCCTCGGGCGACGTCCCGACCTACAAGATCCCCGGCTACCCCTACGAGGGGTCGTTCATCGAGCGCCTCAAGGAGCGAGGCTTCCGGGCGTGGGCGCTGCACGGGGTCACCGGTGAGTTCTTCAACCGTCGCCCCGCCTACGAGAAGATGCCCTTTGACGCGCTCGTCTTCCGTGAGGAGCTGATCGCGGAGCGGGCGCGGGCGACCGAGGCGTGGGCGATCGACGACGGCGAGCTCCTCGGCGAAGCGGCGACGCGGGTCGGAGAGGCGGAGGGGCGTGTCTTCGCCCTGGTCATCACCGCCACCAGCCACATCCCCTTCCCGCTGGCGCCGGCGGAGCGGGTCTTCTTCCCGAGCGATCCCTCGCCGCACTTCGCCTACTTCGACTCGATCCACTACGTCGACGGGTTGATCGGCCGCTTTGTCCGGGACCTCCCGGTGGGGACGACGGTCGTGATCTACGGCGACCACATCTCGAAGATCGAGAACCCCGAGGTGGGCTACGCGCAGCGCCTCCGCGAGGGCGAGGGGTGCGTGCCCTTCCTCATCCTCGAGACGGGCGCCGACATCAGCGCCCTGCAGAGGACAGGCGACGAGCTCGCCCTCTCCTGTGAGCTGACCAGCCTCCACGCCTTCCGCTTCGTCCAGGGGCGGGTAGAGGCCGCCTTCGCCGAGGAGCCGCCCAACGTCGCGAGGGCGGGGAGCGGGGGGGGCGAGGATGGCGCGCTTTCTGCGCAGGGGAGATATTGACTTGGCGAATTGGGGCTGCTAAGCCGATGAAACCCGCCGCGCAGGCGGCGCGCGTGCTCATTGGAACGGTTTAGCCAAGCCTCAGTTCTCGCCATCGTCGGCCTCAACGCTGCGGACCTCCGACAGATCGCGATCTATGTGATCTGCCTGGTGATCGCCGTGAGCGTGCACGAGTTCGCCCACGCCTTCGCTGCGGACAGGCTCGGCGATCCGACGCCGAGCCGCGAGGGGCGTCTGACGTTGAACCCTGTGTCGCACGCCGATCCCATCGGCACCCTCGCCTTGCCGGTGATGGCCGGGCTCTTTCACCTGCCGCTCCTCGGCTGGGGCCGGCCGGTGCCGACGCAGCCCAGCCACTACACCCGCAAGATCTCGATGCGCGCCGGCCTCGCGCTGGTCGCCTTCGCCGGTCCCCTCTCGAACCTCCTCCAGGCCGCGCTCACCCTCGTGGTGCTCAAGGTGTTGGTCGTCGCTGGGGTCTCGACGCGGGGTCTCGCCGAGATCCTGCTGACCTTCTTCCAGCTCAACCTCATCCTCTTCGCCTTCAACCTCCTGCCGCTGCACCCCCTCGACGGCGGCAAGATCCTGGCGTGGTTGCTGCCGCCGAAGCTCAGCTACATCGATGACTTCTTCGCCCGCTGGGGGGGGCTCATCCTCCTCGTCCTGGTGATCCTCCTGCCCGAGGTGCTCGGTGCTATGCTCGCGCCGATCCTGTCGCTGACCCAGTGGTCGCTGCGGCTCTTGGGTCTCTAGCTAGAACCGTCGAGGATCGTGACGAGCGAAGCCGCCAAGGGTGCGGACGGGGGGCCGTCGCCGGCGACGACGATGATCACGCCGGCGGAGCCCGCGGATCAGGCGACGCCGACGCGGGTGCGGGCCAAGCCCGTGACGCCCCGCCCGAGCCGGGTCTACGCGGTCGAGCTGCCGACCTTTGAGGGGCCGCTGGATCTGCTCCTGCACCTGGTCCGTCGGCACGAGCTCGACATCCTCGACATCCCGATCGCCTTCGTCACCGAGAAGTACCTCGAGTACCTCTCGATCATGCGCGCGCTCGACATCGAGATCCTCGGCGACTACCTGGTGATGGCGGCGACGCTGGCCTACCTGAAGAGCCGCGAGCTGGTGCCGCAGCAGACGAGCGAAGAGGAGGGCGGCGACGAGGACGATGAGGACGGCGAGGACCCGCGCGAGGCGCTGATCCGCCGGCTGATCGAGTACGAGCGCTTCCGCGCCGCCGGTCGAGAGCTCAACGAGATGCCGGTGATCGGCCGCGATGTCTTCGCCCGCGGCGGCAACATCGACCTCCCGCCGCTCGACCCCGGGATGGCGCCGGTGACCCTCTTTCGCCTCACCGAGGCCTACGCGCGGGTGCTCCAGCGGGCGCAGATCAACAAGAGCCACGTCGTCCAGCTCGAGCGTGTCACCGTCCGTCAGCGGATGGAGCAGCTCTCGCTCCTGCTCGAAGAGCGGGAGAGCGTCGACTTTGAGAGCCTCTTCCTGGAGCAGGAGTGGGGCAGCGTCGAGGAGCTGCGGCAGATGCTCGTCGTCACCCTGATGTCGGTGCTCGAGCTTGTGAAGCTCGGGATCATCGGCGTGCGCCAGGCCCACGACACCGAGTCGATCCACCTCCAGAAGCGGGCTAGCTACGCGGAGGCGATGAAGGCCCTCACCAGCTACAGCGAGGATGACAGCTTCGGCGAAGGTGGTGGCGTCGCTGGCGGGGGACAGCCCGTGACACCGGGGGCGGCGCTGGGCGTGGCGCCGCAAGGGGGGGCGCCGCTGGGAGCGGCTGAGGCGGGCGTGTCCGGGTCAGGGGCGGCGTCGCTGGCCCCTGCGGAGCCCCACGGCGCCAGCGTGCGGGACGCGGAGGAGCTGGTCGAAGAGCCAGGAACATCAGAGCCGGGCGAGCCAGATCCAGCGCCGTTCGCCGAGCCAGGTGTGGCGCCGCCGGGCGAGCCAGAGGCAGAGCTGGACCTGGTCGCCGAGCTCGGCGAGTCAGGGTCGGGCGAGTCGGGGTCGGGCGAGCCAGAGGCAGAGCTAGACCTGGTCGCCGAGCTCGGCGAGTCAGGGTCGGGCGAGCCAGGGTCGGGCGAGCCAGGGTCGGGCGAGCCAGATCCAGCGCCGTTCGCCGAACCAGGCGCGCCTGAGGCGGGTGTGGAGGAACAGGTCACGGCGCGAGGTGTGACAGAGCCGGCCCTGAGGGTGCAGGTCGCGGAGCGCGCGACAGAGGCGAGCGTGACGGGGCCGGAGACGGCGCGAGGTGTGACAGAGCCTGGCCTGAGGGCGCCGCTCACGGAGCGAGGTGCGACAGAGCCGGGTATGAGGGCGACCGGGAGGGCCGGTCGCGACGCGTTCTCAGAGGATGCGCTCGGGGCCATGCTCGCGAGCGTTCGCCGGCTGGAGGGGGTCGGTGAGGCGAGCGATGCGGCCGGAGACGCAGCTCTGGTGCCCGACACTCCAGGGTCCATAGATCCTGAGGTCCCAGAGAACGCTCTCGGCACACGACAACCACACGGGCAGCCGGCGAGCGAGCGCGCCGAGACTGAAGAGGCCCGAGGCGAAGAGCCGGAGCGCGGGCGATCCACGCATCGGCCGGGGCTCGGGCTGTCGACGCCGCCTGTCACCGGGCAGGAGTCCCCCCAGGAGAAGGCCGAAGACTCCAGCGGCGGGGACGAGACCCCTTTTATTGACGCGATGGACGATTCGGGCGAGAGCCACGAGTAGCCCAAGAGCATGGCGAAGCGACCACGCAAACCTCCTCGGAAGAAGTCTCCGCCCCGCAAGCCGCCGCCGCGCATCGGCCAGGCGCAGGGGCCAGACGCTGTCGTCGCCGACCCCGAGGTCGCGGCGGAGGGAGAGGAGCCGATCGAGGGGGAGAACGACGAGTCTGCGGACGACTCCGACGAGGTCGAGGTTGCGGATGAGTCCGACGGCGGGTCCGATGACGATGACGAGTCGGGTGGCGACGACGACGAGTCCGATGACGGCGAGTCTGATGAGGATGACGAGTCGGAGGATGACGCGTCAGACGGCGAAGACGACGAGCCGGAGGATGACGAGTCGGAGGATGACGCGTCAGACGGCGACGACGAGCCGGAGGATGATGACGGCGGCGAGTCCGACGACGAGGATGACGAGTCGGAGGATGACGCGTCAGACGGCGACGACGACGAGTCGGAGGATGATGAGTCCGGCGAGTCCGACGACGAGGATGACGAGTCGGAGGATGACGCGTCAGACGGCGACGACGACGAGTCGGAGGATGACGAGTCGGGCGAGTCCGACCGCGAGGAGCCCTCGGAGTCCGAGGAGTCTGGCGAGGAGCCAGACGAGCCAGACGACTCCGAAGATGACGAATCCGACGACGACGACGGCGAGCCTGAGGGGTCTGAGTCGAGCGCACTGGATGTGTCGGGTGAGTCCGACAAGGACGAGGACGAGGACGAGGACGATGGCCGCGGCGAGCTAGGCGAGGACGAGGAGGAGGCCGGCGCTCCCCGTCCTGGGCCGGACGACGGTGCAGAGGTCGGAGGCGAGGGCGCGGGCGAGGACGACGGGCCGAAGAGCGAGCCTGACGGAGGGTCCGCGGACGCCGATGAGAGCTCTGACGCCCCCTCGGCGTCCGCGGGCAGCGGCGACGATCCTGGCGGCGAGGACGAGCAGGGAGATGCGCGGAGGGCCGCAGCGGCGGCGGCAGGCGTGCTCCTGGCCGAGGTGCTCATCGATCCGGAGGACGACCTTCACGGGATCGAAGGGGAGGCCTCGCTGCGGCTCGTCTCGATCATCGAGAGCTTGCTCTTCGCGGCGACCAAGCCGCTCAAGGTGAAGGATATCCGGCGCGTGGTCGGGGAGACCAGCAAGCGCCAGGTCCAGCTCGCGCTCAAGCACCTGATCAACGCGAGCGACGGGCGCGGGGTCTTCGTCGCCCAGGTCGCCGGCGGCTTTCAGATGCGCACGCACCCGGAGAACGCGACCTGGGTGCAGCGGCTCCTCCAGGCCAAGCCGGTGCGCCTCTCCCGTTCGCAGCTCGAGGCGCTCTCGATCGTCGCGTACCGCCAGCCGATCACCCGACCTGAGGTCGATCAGGTCCGCGGGGTCGACAGCGGGGCTGTCCTGCGCGCGCTCCTGGAGCGGGAGCTGGTCCAGATCGTCGGCAAGAAGGAGGAGGTCGGGCGACCGCTCCTCTACGGTACGACCCTGAAGTTCCTCGAGTTCTTCAACCTCTGCTCGCTGCGCGACCTGCCGACCCTGCGCGACTTCCGAGAGCTCTCGGACGAGTCGAAGGCGACGCTGCGCAAGCGCTACGGCGCAGATGAGGCCGAGGTGCTCGGTCAAGAGGTGATCACCTTCGCTGGCGCGGACGAGGCTGGGGAGACCGATCCTGAGGCCGAAGACCTCGCAGACGCCGAGGTGGCGGAGGCCGGAGAGGTCACGGACGACGATGCAGGAGCCGTCGAGCTCGACGAAGCGGACGAGGGCGAAGCGGACGAGGACGCCTCCGAAGAGGCGGACGAGGGCGCAGCGGATGGCGACTCCACAGACGGGGCGGACGACGCTGAGCTCGAAGACGAAGCGGACGGGGACGACTCGGGCGAGACGGACTCCGACGAGGGCGACGCGGACCCGGACGATGCGGACGACGTCGAGCCCGAAGACGAGGCAGACGAGGCAGACGAGGGCGAGTACGACGGCTCCGAAGAGGCTGACGACGAGGGCGAGCACGATGACTCGGACGAGGCTGAGTCCGATGAGGGAGACGCGGACCTAGACGATGCGGACGACGAGGGCGAGCACGACGACTCGGACGAGGCTGAGCCCGATGAGAGAGATGCGGACCCAGATGAGGCGGACGAGGCGGACGACGAGGGCGAGCACGACGACTCGGACGAGGCTGAGTCCGATGAGGGAGACGCGGACCTAGACGAGGCGGACGACGAGGGCGAGCACGACGACTCGGACGAGGCTGAGTCCGATGAGAGAGATGCGGACCCAGACGAGGCGGACGACGCCGATCTCGACGACGAGGCTGAGTCCGATGAGGGAGACGCGGACCTAGACGAGGCGGACGACGAGGGCGAGCACGACGACTCGGACGAGGTTGAGTCCGATGAGGGAGATGCGGACTTCGACGAGGCGGACGACGCCGAGCTCGACGACGAGGCGGACGACGAGGGCGAGGTCGACGAGTCGGACGAGACGGACGACGCTGGGCTGGAAGACGCCGCGGACGAGGGCGAGTACGACGATGAGGCCGAGGTCGAGGCCGAGGTCGAGGCCGAGGTCGGTGAGTCAGATGCGGACGAGGCCGAGCTAGACGAGGCGGAGTACGACGAGAACGGCGAGTACGAGGACTCGGACGAGCCGGACGAGACGGACGAGCCGGACGAACCGGACGAGCCGGACGAGACGGGCGAATCGGAAGAAGATGACGTCGAGGAGCTGGAGTCGGGCTCGGATCAAGAGGTCGACGAGGGCTGAGAGCGTCCCATCGGCTCCGGGGCGGCCGGGGAGGCCGACCCGGCGGACGAGCCGGGCGACCCAGACGAGCGCCGCTAGCCGGAAGAGCGGCGGGATCGGCTCCGCCGATGAAGTCCGCGGATGGAGCTGGGGGGGGGCCCGGCGAGAGAAGACCGCACAGACGCCGATAGCGGTCGTTCCAGCCCTCGATCCCGGCCGCGATCGCCGAGAGACGCTTCGCCGCGGGGGCCAGGGCTCGGCGGCGGCGGCGGAGGAAGAATCGGCTTGCGCCCGCCGACGAAGTGCGTGATCCCTGCGAAGCGATGCGATCGAACAAGCGCCCCTCCTCGAGCTCGTCTTCCAAGGGCTCTCAGAAGACGCGACGCCCCTCTGCGGGCAAGGCGGATCGCCGCGGCGGCGGCGGTGCGAAGAGGCCCGCCGGAGTCTCCGGCGTCGCCTCGGGGAAGGCCTCGGGCAGGGCAGGGCGGGACTCGAGCGCCGCCTCGGGCCCAGGCGTGCGCCTTCAGAAGGTGATGGCCGCGGCGGGCGTGGCCTCTCGCCGCAAGGCGGAGGAGCTGATCGTCGAGGGCAAGGTCAGCGTCAACGGCAAGGTCATCCGCGAGCTCGGAACCCGCGTCGATCCCGATCGTGATCGGATCACCGTCGGCGGCAAGGAGATCGTCCAGGAGCGTCGGGTCTACTATGTGATGAACAAGCCCGACGGCGTCGTCTGCTCTGCAGAGGGGCGGACGGACGCGCGCGGGCGTCCGACGGTGCTCTCGCTGCTGCCGCCGCTGACGGAGCGGATCTACCCGGTCGGGCGTCTCGACTATCACTCGCGGGGCGTGCTCATCCTCACCAATGATGGCGACCTGGCGGCGGCCCTCACCCACCCGCGACACTCGGTCTCGAAGACCTATCACGTGAAGTTCCAGGGGCGCCTCGATCTCGCCGAGCTGGAGACGCTCGAGCGGGGCGTGACCTTGGAGGACGGGACGGTCACGCGGCCTGCCGAGGACATCTCCGTGATCCGTGAGACCGACACCAACACGTGGGTCCAGCTGACCATCCACCAGGGCCTCTACCGGCAGATCCGGCGGATGGGCGAGTCGATCGGTCACCCTGTGCTCAAGCTCATCCGCGTCGCGGTCGGCGGCCTGACAGGGGATGGGCTCGCGGACGGCGAGGTCCGGCCGATGAGCGCGACGGAGGTCTACGATCTCTTCGAGCGCGCCAAGGCAGACTCCGGGCGATAGGGCGAGACGCGCCCTGAGGGGCTGCAGAGTCATCTTGCGCGGCATCTCCCCGCCCGCGAGGGGGTGCCTCGACCTGGGGAGCCGCGGTCTCTGGTGTCTGCGGCCCGTGATCTCAGGCGGCCGCTCCTCGCGGCGAGCTCGCTGCTCGGAAAAGCGGCCGCCAGAGGCTTGCGAAAGCGAAGACGGCGGGATACCTTCCGCCTCCACCGAGACGCCAGCCTGCCCATTGGCGGGCTGTACGGTTTACCCCTCGAGGAACCATGTCGAAGATAAGCCAAGTTCTACGCGACCAGAAGCGCGACAAGCTGATTGAGAAGTACGCCGAGCGGCGTGCCGAGCTCCGCAAGAAGCTCAAGGACCCGGAGATCGATATCGAGGAGAAGCTCGCGATCTCGGCCCAGCTGACCGCGCTCCCGCTCAACTCCTGCCCGACCCGCAAGACCCGCCGCTGCATCCTGACTGGCCGCTCCAAGGCCGTCTACCGCAAGTTCGGCCTCTGCCGCGTCGTCATGCGCGACCTCGCCCTCCGCGGCGAGCTCCCCGGCGTCACCAAGTCGAGCTGGTAGTCCAGCTCAGGGAAGAAAGGGAGCACAGCCATGAGAAATGGAGTTCATCCGGAGTATCGCAAGACGCTCTTCGTCGACGCCGCGACTGGGGACGAGTGGATCTCGTACTCGACGATGCGGGGCAGCGACACCCGTGAGATCGACGGCGACGAGGTGCAGGTCATCCGTCTCGAGATCACCGCCTTCTCGCACCCGTTCTGGACGGGTCAGGCGCGTGAGGTCGACACCGAGGGTCGCATGGATCGCTTCCGCCGTCGCTACGGCATGAAGCGCTAGCGCTCGGACATCACGTCCTGAGCACGATGACGGCTCGGCCGGGGAGACCCGCCGAGCCGTTCTCTTTGGTTGCCGGATCCTCGTGCGTGCCCTACTGCGGTTCGATGCCGATGGCGGTGACCATCCGGGCGCCCCACCAGTAGAGGTAGATCTGCAGGTTCTCCGGAGCGCCCCAGCACTCCGGGATCCCGGGGAAGCAGGTCTCGGGATCGTCGGGGTCCTCGCAGCCGGTCAGCTCGGGGTGGCGGAGGAACTCGCGGTTGAGGCAGATGGCGCCGTTCGGGCCCCACTCGGCCTCCTTCATCAGCCCGGGCTCGGAGGCCTGGTAGTTGATCCCGTAGACGTCGCCGACGTTGATCTCGGTGCCGTTGAGGGTGTGGGGTACGCCGCTCCCGTCGTAGTCGGCGCGGACCATCCGCAGGCAGGTCTGGTGGGTGCTGGGCATCAGGCCGGGGCGGTAGCCCCACTCGGCACACTTGGCGAGGGCGCCCTGGCGGCAGGCGGCGGTCAGGCTGGTCGCGCTGTAGCTGAGGCGGTCGCCGGTCTCCTGGTCCCACTCGCCGGGGAGGATGAGCGCTTGGGTCGGGTTTCCCTGGCCGTCGTAGCACAGCGGCGTCTTGTCGCCGGTCCAGCCGGACTCGCCCTTCACCTCGTAGGTCAGGTCGTAATGGTAGAGCGAGCCGCCCTTGAACTCGCCGCTGTTGAAGTACTCGATGTCGTCGACGAAGAGGCGGTAGTCGCCCTCGTCTGAATTAAAGGTCAGCTCGGTGCCGACTGCCCCGGTGCCGGAGAAGAAGCTCCCGCCCTTGGTGATCATCATCATCCGGCCGCTGCTGATGCTGGTCCACATGAACTGAACATCGTCACCGTCGGGGGCCAGGGCGCTCTCCAGGGTGACGCCGGCCGTCTCACCGCCGTTGATGACGATGCCGTTGATGACGATGCCGTTGATGACGATGCCGTTGATGACGATGCCGTTGATGACGATGCCGTTGAGCTCGGCAGAGTTGTCCGCGAGGGCACGGAACTCTGCGGGCTCTGCCTCCTCAGCGTCGCATCCGGCTGCGCACATGAGGGTGAGGGCGAGGGCTGAGAGGATCGTCGTTCCGTGGTGCTTCATCGTCTTTGTCTCCTGGGAGCAACGCTCCCTGTCCGGGTTTAGATCCGCAGCGTTATCTAAGGGAGGTCATGCGCTTCGCCGCCGAGCTCCTCGAGCCAGGCCTCGACGCGGGTTCTCTTCGCGATCAGTCCTGGGCCGATGTAGGCCGAGAGGGCGCCCTCTGCGAGGGTTCTCGCCCTCTCTGGCTCTGTGACCAGGAGAGCTTGGGCGAGGGCAAAGTCGAGGTCCGCCATGCCGAGGGCGTCGACCTTCTCGGCCTCCGGATCGGCGACGAGCTCGCTGAGGAGGCGCCGGGCGCCCTCGCTTGATCCGCCTCGGATCATCTGCTCGGCGAGCGAGATGAGGGCCCGGCGATGGCCCTCGCTGAGCGGCTCGACGGCCGCGTGGAGGTCGACGGCCCGGCGGAGCACGGCGATCGCGGCGGGCACGTTGCCCTTGGCGACGTCGCTCGCGGCGAGCTCCTCCAGGGCCTCGCCGAACTCGGGGATCAGCGCCTCCGCGTTGCTCCACAGCTCGATCGCCGACTTGAGGTGGTGCCGCTCGCGGTGATCGATCCCCTCGGCGGCGGCGACCCTGGCGAGGCCGAGGTGAGCGTAGGCGAGGTTGACGTGGGTCGGTCCGAGGCTCCCCTCGAAGATCGTCAGAGCTTGCTCGTAGCGCTCCCTGGCGGCCGTGAGATCGTGGAGGCCGAGCTCGGCCTCGCCGGTGTTGGTCAGGGTCGCGGCGAGGTGAGGGTGATGGGGACCGGCGACCTCGGTGTAGGTCTGGAGCGCGCGGCGGAAGTAGGGGAGCGCCTCGGCGTAGTCGTGCTCGTCGCTGTGGGTGAGGCCGATGTTGTTGAGGGTCCCGGCGAGGTCGAGGGGGTTGGTCTCTCGGGCGCGCTCGCTCGCGGCGAGGGCTTGGCCGTAGAAGCTGCGAGCCCGACGGTAGTCCCGCTCGCGGTGGGCGACCGCGCCGAGGTTGTTGTAGACCAGGTGGGGGAGCCGGCTCGACATGCTCGTCCGCTCGGCGAGGACGAGGGCGAGGCGCTCCAGCGCCCGGGCCTCGTCGACCTTGCCCTGCATGTGGCCGACGACGAAGGTCCACTTGGCGATGGCCTCGCTGGCGCTCTCCTCATCGCCGGCCTCCATGGCGATCCAGAGCGCCTCGTAGAGCTTGGCTTCGGCCTCCTTGAGCCGGCCCGACTCCATCTCGAGGCTGCCCTGGCGGACGAGGGTTTGGGCGATGATCGGCGGGTAGTCGAGGTGCTCGGCCTCGGCGAGGAGGGGCCCCGTGATCGCGAGCGCTTCGAAGAATTGTCCGGCGTTCTCGCGGGCGGCGGCCTGGGTGAGGGAGCGCTGGATCGCGGCGACGCCAGCGGCGGCCTCGGGGTCGTCAGGGGGGGCGACGGCGGCGAGGAGGGCCTCGTTGTCGTTGCAGCGGCTGAGCGGCGGCAGGGCGGCGACCAGGCCGACCGCCCCCGCCGCGGCCTCGACGGTGCCGCTGCCGAGGACGTCGACCGCGGCGGCGAGGCTCAGGCGACGATCGGCCAGGCAGGCGCTGCGCAGATCGAAGAGGTTGTCGGACTCGCGACCGTCGCGGTGCTCGACGCAGACCTCGGTGCGGATCCCGACCCACTCGTCGGCGTAGCTGGTGAGGCGCCCGTCGATGCGATCCCAGACCTCTTCGCCATAGGCGAGCCCGGTGCCGAGGAAGGCCGTCTTCGTCGCCTTGCGGCGGGTCGAGCCCCAGACTCCGCGGAGCTCGTCGGCGCTCTCCTCACAGGTGTGAACGGCCGGGCCTGTGCGCAGGGAGGCGCTGGCGTAGCCGAGGCCGGCGAGGCCGATCGACGCGGCCAGGGTGCCGATCAGCAGTCGACGCTTGCGGCGGGGGTCGATGCTGAGGACCGCGATCAGCGACCTCATCGACGGCCAGCGGTCGTTGGGATCGCGGCTGAGGCCGCGGACGATGATCCGGTGGACCCAGCCAGGGACGCGGGAGCCGCTCGGCGGGGGCGACACCTTGCCGCGACGGACCGACTCGGAGATGGCGTGCGGGGTCTTCCCCTGGAAGGGGAGCTCGCCGTAGAGCGCCTCGTAGAGCGACGCGCAGAAGGAGAACTGATCGCTGCGGGCGTCGAGCTCCCCGCCGCGCCACTGCTCGGGCGACATGTAGGCGGGGGTGCCGACGATGAGCCCGACCTCGGAGTGGCGCAGGCGGATGACCTCGCTGCGGGTCTGGAGCACGGAGTCGATCGTCCTGCCGGTCGGGTCCTCGCTGGGATCCGCGGGCCGGACGAGGCCGAAGTCGACGACGCGGGGGCGCTGGGAGTCGCCGACGAGCACGTTCTCCGGCTTGAAGTCGCGGTGGATCAGGCCCGCCTGGTGAGCCGCCGCGAGGCCGCGACCGGCGTCGATGAACACCCGAAGGATCTCGTCCCAGGGGCGGCTGGTGTCGACCCGTAGCCACGACTTGAGCGTCAGGCCCTCGACGAACTCCATCGCCACGTAGACCTGATTGCGGTGGATCCCGACCTCGTGGACCGCGACGACGTTCGGGTGGGCGAGGCGGGCCATCGCCTGGGCCTCGCGGAGGAGCCGACGCTGTCGATCGGCGTAGCGCTCGCTGTTGTCGCTGTGGACCAGCTTGATCGCGATCTTGCGGTCGAGCTCGCTGTCGTAGGCCGCGTAGACCACGCCCATCGCCCCCGAGCCGAGCTCGTGGAGCACCGTGAAGCGGCCGATCCTCGCCGGCTGCTCGGGGAGGCCCGTCTCCTCGGGCTCGGTCTCCGGCCCTGCGCTCCAGGTCGCAGCGATCGCGAGGCCTGGTTCGCGTCGGCCGCTCCGTGTCAAATCTGCCCTCTTGTCAACCATCGTCCTGATGTCCCCTAGACCCCATGGCAAAGGACCGTGTCTATTCTAGACATATCTAGGCATGTCTAGACATAGCTACGCTGATGACTCAGCGAAGCGTGAGCGCATACCGAACTACGACCCTAGCGTATCACGTGAGATTCGCGGCGGCACCTGTCGATCGTAGGCCTCACCTCGGAGCGCTGTTCACCGCGCGAAGGCCCGATGATGTGGCCAAAGATCGTCGCGGATGCACCTACACGGGATTGCATAGGGTCCAGCGAACGTCGGCCTAACCCCTGTTCTCAGCGTTCTCCCGCCGACAGCGGCGGGCCTTCGCCGAGGCGCGGAGGAGTGCCCCGCCCGACCGTCGTCTCATGGCCCCAAGTCTACATGTCCAAAAAGACATGTATGAATCAACCGTCGGTGTATGTGCGACCCTATGTGACAGTGAGCCACACGTCGGCGAGCGCTCGGAGGCGTCGCGACACCGCGGGGTGTTCGCTAACGCCACAGGCGAGCAGCCCCGCGTCATTGCCGAGGCCCGGCCCGCGGTAGCGCAGGGCCTGGCCCCGCAGATCGCTGAGCTCCCCGCCCGCGCCCCGGAGGATCGCGTGCGGAGCTGCGGTGTCCCAGAGCTTGGTCCCGCCGCGCGGATGAACGTAGAGATCCGAGTCGCCCCAGGCGACGGTCATCATCTTGACGCCGGTCGAGCTGATCCGGAGGTTGCGCGACTCCGGGACCGAGAGCGCCGCCATCACCTCGGCGATCCGGGGAGACGCGTGGTTCTTCGACGAGACCAGGCGGAGATCCTCCAACGCGACCGGCTCGCGGTGAAGCCGGAAGGGGGGGCCATCCCGGCGCCGGCCCCAGGCCTCGCGCTCATCGCCGATGCACACGCCCCAGCTCATCCGCCCGCGGGCCGGCTCGTAGACGACGCCCAGCGCCGGCTCACCGTCGACGATGAGGCCGATGTGGATGGCCCAGGAGCTGCCGAGCCGAGAGAAGCCCGAAGTGCCGTCGATCGGATCGACATGCCAGCAGCGATCGGCGCGCTGCCAGGCGTCGTCGCTGACGTCGACGCTCTCCTCGGCGAGGATCGCGTCGGCGGGGAAGGCCTCGCGCAGGGTGTCGACGATCGCTTCGTTGAGCTCGGTGTCCGCGCGGGTGACGAGCCCCTGATCCGCACCCTTGTCGCGGATCTTGAGCGCATCACGTCCCTGACGCTGGTAGGCGAGGGCGATGGCGCCGCTGTCGTGCGCGAGATCGAGGGCGACACGAAGCTCGCGCTGTAGCTGCATCTCAGGGCTATAGCCCACAATCGCGGGCAATGACCTGGTGATCATTGCCGAAATGCGGATTGGCACGCTTCGGAGGGCTGCACATGCAGGTGAGGTAAGTCCTCATAGGAAGGTAAATTGGTGATTCACACCTCAGGGAAAGAGTGATAGCCATGAGATATGTCACGGAAAAATCGAGCGGAGCTGCGTCAATCGATCATCGACGCGAGCCTCGAACTCGGTGCCGAGTCGGGGGAAGAGGGCCTGACGATGCGCGGCATCGCCTCCAGGCTCAACGTCAGCGCGACGGCGCTCTATCAGCACTTCGACAGCAAAGCGGCGATCCTGCGCGAGATTCGCCTATACGGCACAGACCTGCTCTCCAGCGACATCATGGATCCCTGCGCGCCGATCGAGAGCCCGCGCGAGCGGCTCCGGGCGATGGCGCTGCGCTACATCGACTTCGCACGTCGGCGGCCGTGGCTCTACACGGTGCTCATGCAGTCCGAACGCCTGGACTGGACGCGGATGGAGCCCGAGGAGATCGAGCGGATGCTGCGACCGCTCACGAGCTTACGCTCGTGGCTGCGCGAGGGGGTCGAGAAGGGGGTTTGGCGCGACGGGATCGATCCCGAGGTCGCCTCGTTCCGCCTCTGGGCAGGCCTCCACGGCCTCTGCGCCCTCCTCCTGAACGGCCGGATCGATGAGAACCATCCCGCCTTTCCGATCAACAACCAGGCTGAGTTTGTCGAGCAATTCGTCGACGGGATCATCGGCACCCTGATCTGTGGGTCCGCCGCCCCCGCTGCCCGCGTCGAGGCGGCCTCCTAGCAGTCCCATGCGGGGCAGGGCCGGACCACCTCTCGACGGAGATCGCGTTTGGAGATCGACTTGGTCGGCTGCTAGCGCGGGAGGAGCGTCTCCAACGAGAGCATCGTCGCGCCCCCAGGCGCGACCACCCAGGCGTCGGCGCTGAGCCGCTGGTTGATCGCCGCGCGGAGCGGCTCCGAGAGCGCCCCACGGAGCGCCTCGACCGAGGTCTCATCCGTCTTCTCGGCGGGGCCAAGCGGGCGACATGTGGCGGGCCAGGAGGCGACGATGAAGGTCGGGCCTTCGCGGTCGAGGATCGGCTGAACCCACGGATGGTCGCTCCGGGCGAGCTCATCGAGGAGCTCCTCGGGCCAGGTCGAGGCCGCTGTCACGACGCTGCGCCCGGCCGCGGTGATGCGCTCGTCGGGGCCGAGCGTCGCGCCTTGGCTGGCGCCGAGCGGGCGGAGCTCACGGGCGTCGGCGACCCGGACGCGGAGCATCCTGAGGAGCGCTTCGGCCTCTGGCCGGTCCGCGGGATCGGCCGCCATCGCGGCGTCGATGATCCGTCGCTCCGCGGGGCCGATCGCGTCGAGGTCCCCCTCGAGGTCGCCGCTTAGGAGCGCGGCGAAGAGCGCACCGACGCTGTAGATGTCGCTCGCGGTCGACACCGGGGCGCCGCGACGGCACTCCGGCGCGGTGATCGTCAGGACCTCGGCGAGGGAGCCGGTACGGGTCGCGGCGAGGCCAGCGAGCGCGTCCGCGCCGAAGGGTCCGAGGAGCGGGCGACCGGCCGCGTCGGAGACGATCTGGCTCGGGAGGAGCGAGCCGTGGATCATCCCGCGGCGATGGGCGGCGGCTAGGCCCTCGACCAGGAAGGTGATGAGCGCCCGGGCGCGCGTCGGCTGCTTGGCCATCCCCGGCGCCCGGATCGAGCCGCGGAGGGAGGGGCCCTCGGCGTGGGGGAGCACCAGGAGCCCGGCGTCGGCGTCGATCCGGGTGATCGGTCGGATCGCCGGGTGATCGAGGCGCAGCGCGGCCTCGGCCCGCTGCGCGAATCGATCGAGCGCGCTGCGCAGGGACCCGCCGATCGCCCCCTCTTGGTAGTCGGCGAGGAGGAGGTGGATCTCGACCTCCTGGAGCGTGACCCGATCGAGCCCCTCGTAGGCGGCGCCAGAGATCGTCGACGGGAGGGTCCGGCGGACCAGGTAGCGGCCGGGGAGGGTGGCCTCCGGGGTCGCGTCGTGCTCGAGCCCGCGGACGGCGATCTGGGCCGCGAGGTCATGGCCCAAGGAGGCTAGCGCCCGGCCGAGGAGGCGCTGGAGGGGGGCTTCGTCGGCCTCTGGGATGCCCCCGCGGAGCGCGATCTGGGCGTGGCGGACCGTCGCCTCGGCGTCGCCGAGCTCCCAGGCGAGCCGGGCCGCGAGGGTCCGGGCCGCACTCTCGCCGCCTGTCGCCGACGCGCCGAGCGAGCCGAGTGAGGCGAGCGCCTCGGCGACCCGACCGGCGTCGGCGAGCGCTCTCGCGGCCGCCAGACGATCGCCGCCGCTGCGGAGGGCGTCGGCGCGATCGTCGACGCGGGCGCTGTCACGCTCGAGCAGCCGGGCGACGTCGAGGTGCCGCCCGCGGCGCTTGAGGATGGCGATCGCCTCCCGTCGTTCGCCCTCGGAGCCCGCCTCGAGGGCCTTGAGCGCCCGCTCAAAGCTGTCCGGGTCGCGGACCTCGAGGGCGACCCGGAGGGCGTCGAGGCCGAGCTCCGCCTCGAGGTAGGCGGCGAGCGCCCCCTCAAAGTCCCAGATCTGCTCGAGCACCCACCCTGCGGCGGCGGGCTTGCCTGCACCCCGCAGCTCGCGGGCGACCGCCTCATGACGACCGGCGCCCAGCCGCTGCCGTTGACCCGGGTCGAGCTCATCGCTGCGATCGCGCGGCCGATACATCTAGTGACCCTCCGCCGCGAGATCGCGGATCCTCGCGAGGTACCACGCGCGGTGGTCAAAGTCGGGATCGGTGATGCCGGCGATCTGGCCGACCTCGTCGATATGATCGGCGATCATCTCCCCGCGGTAGTCGCCCCACTTGGCGCTGTCGACGGTGACAAGCCCGTCGTTGGGGCCGCGGGCGATCTTGAGGATGTTGTAGCCGGCGAGGATCAGCGGGTCGACATAGTCCTCGCACATCTTCTTCGGATCGAGGAAGTCGATCGCCGCGCAGGTGCGGCCGGTGTACGAGATGTACGTGACGTCGGGGTGGTCGGGGTTTTGCGGGTTGAACTCCCCCTCCATGTAGGTCTCGCTGAGGCTGTAGAACGAGGCCTTGGCGTCCGACTTCGCGTCCGCTGAGACGGCCCCCAAGAGGTTGAGGAGGAACGCGAGCGCCTCCTCGATGCCGCCGGGGACGAGGCCGAGGGCGAGGTCCATGATGTAGGTGCCGCGGTGGGGCGTGGCGACGGTGAGGAGCGCCGACACGTGCGCGCCGTGGCCGAGGCTCGAGATCGCGTAGCGCGAGTCGATCCCGCCCTGGCTGTGCCCGAGGAGGTCGAGCTTGCGGGCGCGCCACTCCACTAGGGTCTCATCGATCTGGTCGCCGAGCTGGGTCCCGCGGATCTCCGAGCTGTTGTAGGGATCGAGGACGGCGACCGACATCGGGAAGCCGAGCGGCTCCAGGTGATCGCGAACCCCGAAGAAGTAGGTCAGCGGGCCGATGTTCTCAAAGCCGGTCCAGCCGTGGACCCAGAGCACAGGGAAGCGGGTCGTCTCGCGCTCGCAGCCGCTGACGCAGCGCAGCTCGAGCTCGTAGGTCGCGCCCTCTTCGGGGATGACCGGCCGCAGATCGAGGGCAAACTCGCCGGAGCGCGGGACCTCGAAGGTGAGCGTCATGGGCTCCCCGTCGGCGCTCGTCAGCGGATCGCTGAGGGGCTCTAGGGCGGCCTCGACGGGGTTGAGATCCGGGTAGGCGACGAGGCCGGCGACGCCGCTGGTCGAGGTGCCGGTGAGGGTGAGCTCGAGCGTGCTCTCGCTGGCGCCGACGAAGTACCAGCGGTCGCCGCTACAGCGCTCGATCGTCAGCTCGGCGACGACTTCGCCGGTCTTGAGGAGGTCGCGATCGAGGATCTCCGGCGAGCCTTCGCAGAGGGGCTCGCCGGTGGTCGGATCCTCGGTCGAAGAGCTGGTCGTGGTCGTCGTGCCGCTCTCGGTCCCGGACCCGCTCGTCGTGTCGGAGGCCGAGGTCGAGGAGCTCGCGCCAGAGACAGAGCTCGTGCTCCCGGTCGTCGTCGCGGTGTCGCTGGCGGTCGCGGTGTCGCCGAGGCTGTCATCACCGCAGCCGCCGAGGCCGAGACCGAGGCAGAGGCCGAGGCCGAGGCAGAGGCCGAGGAGAGGGGCGGAGGAGGGGGCGCATCGATCGAGGGCGAGCATCTTCAGGGTCCGGGACCATGGTACGGCCCATGGTACGGCGGCGTTGGCCGGCCAGCGCTCTTCGTAGCCCTTGCGTCGACGATCGGGACCGGAGCGAGCATCGCGGCGGGGACTCCGCTCACGGGCAGAGCGGGGGAGCGGGTCTCGCCCCCGTCTCCGCGCAGGCGATGGAGCGTCTGCGCCGTCTGCGTTGCCCGCGCCATTTGCGCGAGTTTCGTTCAGGAGGGAGCTGCAGGCGTCGTGAATGATCGGAGAAGTCAGCGCATTCTCGGTTGTGGGGTAGAGCTGAGGGGTCATGGCCGCCTCCAAGATCTTCGCCAGCGCTGCCGAAGCCCTCCACGATCTCCGCGACGGGGTCTCGCTCGCCGTCGGCGGCTTCGGCCTGTGCGGCAATCCTGAGGCCTGCATCGCCGCGGTGGCCCGCTCCGGCGCCAAGCGCCTGACGATCGTCTCGAACAACTGCGGCAATCAGGGCAAGGGGCTGGCGATCCTCCTCCAGCAGCGGCAGGTCGCCAAGGTGATCGGCTCCTACGTCGGCGGCAACCCGGATCTCGAGGAGCAGATGCTCGCGGGCGAGGTCGAGGTCGAGCTCAACCCCCAGGGGACGTTGGCCGAGCGGATGCGGGCCGGTGGCGCCGGGATCGAGGCCTTCTTCACGCCGACGGGGGCCGGGACCGTGGTCGCGGAGGGCAAGGAGACCCGCACCTTCGGCGGCAAGGCCTGCGTCTTGGAGACCGGGCTGCGGACGGACTTCGCGATCGTCCGGGCCGCCAAGGGGGACACGCAGGGCAACCTCCGCTTCTACCGGACCGCCCGCAACTTCAACCCGCTCGCGGCGATGGCCGGTCGGATCACCGTCGTCGAGGTCGACGAGCTGGTCCCCGCCGGCGCCCTCGATCCCGACGATGTCCACCTCCCGGGGATCTTCGTCGATCGCATCGTCCACGTCCCCGAGCACGCGAACATCATCGAGTACCGCACGACCCGTCCGTCCGAGGAGAGCCACTGATGAACGAACAAGCGCCGATCCGCATGCCCCGGGCCCTGCTCCTCCTCGCCGAGGGAGCTGAGGAGATGGAGGTGGTGATCACCGCCGACGTGCTCCGGCGCGGCGGGGTCGAGGTCGTGCTCGCCTCGCTCGGCGACGACGCGCCAGTCCGTTGCTCGCGCGGGATCTACCTGAGCCCGGACTCGCGCCTGGTCGAGGTCGACGGAGACTTTGAGGTGCTCGTCCTCCCCGGCGGCGCCGAGGGGGTGCGGCGTCTGTGCGCGAGCAAGCTGGTCGGGCACATGCTCCGCGCGCGGGAGGAGGCGGGCGCCATGGTCGCGGCGATCTGCGCGGCTCCCCTGGCCCTCCGCCATCACGAGGCCTTCGCCGGGCGAAGGATGACCTGCCACCCCTCGGTCGAGAGCCGGGTGATGGAGCACGGCGAGCGAGGCAGCGGCGCTGTGGTGATCGACGGCAACCTGATCACGAGCCGTGGACCGGGGACGAGCTTTGACTTTGCCCTCAAGCTCCTGTCGATCCTGCGCGGAGACGGGCTCGCGGCGACGGTCGAAAAGCCGCTGATGCTCCCGCATCGTTGAGGAGTCTGCGCGGGCTCTTGATGCTGAGCTGCGGCCCCATGAGGCGGTGAACATCGCCCGCGCTCGCCCGCGCTCGCCCCCGCGAGGCGGCGCAGCGGGCTCGGAGTGCGTCGCTAGACCGCTCTGTCGTGGGGTCTCATCGCCTACCCCGGAGGCCGACCGCGGCGCCCGTGGTGGGTGCGATCATGCCCGCCCAAGAAAAAGCGAAGAGGCGAGGCCAGGACCCCGCGAAGCCGGAGAAGAGAGGAGCATAACCATGGCTTCATACGACCTTAATTCTACTAGCGACGCTGCGGACATCTCGCGCACCGTCGTCCCATCCACTCGCGCGGCGCGGATCCTCGCCGCGCTCCTCATCGCGCTGACGCCCGCCTGCACTGTCAACATCACCGACTTTCAGTCGACAGAGAGCGAGGGCGAGAGCGGCAGCTCGACGACGAGCAGCTCGGAGAGCTCGGAGAGCGACGGCACGACCACGGGCAGCTCGGAGAGCGGCACGACCGTCGAGACCGACGGCGCCACCGATAGCGGGGCGGTGCTCCCCGACGGCCTGGACGACTGTGACTCGAGCGGCGCGACGGCGAGCGTCTCGATCACCTGGAGCGAAGAGAAGGCCTGCGAGTCGGAGGAGGGCTGTGACTCCACCCAAAGCGCCCTCTGCACGGTTGTGTCGATCGACGTCGGTGAGACGACCGAAGTCTCGCTCGACTGCGAGGATCCTGAGCTTGGGCCGGTGACCGCGACCCTCCAGATCGAGCGCTCTGGCCCGGGGGAGCTCGACCTGGCGGTGGACGACGAGGTGACCGTCGAGGATCGCGTCGCCCTCGGTTTTGAGGTGTTCTCCGGGAGGATGCTCCGGGTGGTCGACGAGAAAGGAGCGCTGGTCCTCGCGTCGACCACGATCGGCTTCTACGGCGGTGGCGTCGAAGGCAATTGGGAGGAGGAGTACCTCCAGCCGACGGTCGCACCGCTGACCGCCGAGGTCGTCCGCTACGTCTGCGGAGGGGAGCCGCTGCGCGGCGCCGTCAAGCTCGCGGACCAGGACGCAGAGGTCTGGCTGCCCTCCGGTGCGGAGGGCGTGCTCGCGGGGGGGAGCCTGTGGTCGATCACCGTCGAGAGGGCGACCCGATGGTCCGAGGACACAGGGGACGGCGACCTCGAGGTCGTCGTCATGCGGACGAAGCCCTGAGGGGCGGCGCCCGGCCGCGGGGCTGCCCTCCTTCGTGACGCTGAGTTTGCGCTCATCGAGGGGGGCCCGCCGCGGCCTTGGCGGGCTGTTAGACTCCGCCGGCGATGCGTGACCTCGGCCTTACCCTGGCGGGCGGTGGAAACCGGACGCTCTACAACCTCGCGCTGGTCGAGCGCTGGGCGACGCGCCTAGAGCCGCGCCTGGCGGCGGTCGCGGGTGTCAGCGCCGGCGCCTGCATGCTCTGCCTCCACTTCTCCGGGCGATCGAAGAGCGCCCGCGAGTTCTGGCACCTGCGCCGGCGGCCGGTCTCGCGAAACCTCGACCCTGGGCGTGTCCTCCGCGGCCAGCCGATCGCCCCGCACGGGGAGGTCTATCGCGACACGCTCCTCCACGCCTTCGAGGACCCGGAGGCGCTCGAGCGACTTCGGGCGACGCCCTTCCCGATCCTCGTGCTCGCCGCGGCTCCGCCCTCGCCGATGCCGCCGGGGCTCGGGACCGTGCTCGGCTTCAGCGCCTACGCCCTGGAAAAATCGCTGAAGAACGGTCTCGTCCACCCGACCTTCGGCCGTCGCCTCGGCTTTCGCCCGGTCATCGTCGACGCACGGACCTGCGAGAGCGCCGAGGAGCTCGCGGCGTTGATCCTCGCCTCGTCGTCGACGCCTCCCTTCACCCCGATCGGTCAGTTCCGCGGTCAGGCGCTGATCGACGGCGGGGTGATCGACAACGTCCCGGCGTGGATCGTCGAGGACACGCCTGGGATCGAGCGCAACCTGGTGCTCCTCTCGCGACCCTATCCCGACGAGGTGCTCGGCCGTCGCGGTGCGCGGCTCTACCTCGCGCCGACGCAGAGGGTCCCCTGCGAGTGCTGGGACTACACCCGCTCCGATCTCGCTGAGGCGACCTACGCGATGGGGCTCCGCGAGGCGGCCCATCACGAGCCGATCCTCGGCCGCTTTCTCGGCCGGCCTCGGCGGGCTGAGACAGGGGCCTCGGTGTCCGCCTAGCGGCGGTCGCGACGTTCTCCGGCTGTCCACCTCATCCCTCGGGAGTGCCCCGTCGCTAGGGGACGACCTTCGCCCTGGCTCGGCGCCGCTGGTCTCGTCGGCGATGAGCGGACGAAGGTCGCCGCCCGAGAACACCTCGCGCCTAGCCCTTCGCCTTGGCCCGAAGCGCCGAGCGCCGGGCCGCCTCGCGGACCTCCTGGGCCCGCTCGATCGGACAGACCAAGAGCTTGCCGTCGCTGGCGATGACGGCGAGGCCGCGAAGGCCGATGGCGACGACCTCGACCCCCTCGGACCAGACCAGCGAGCCTTCGCAGTCGATCGCGTCGATCGATCCAGCGCGGTCGCTGAGGAGCGCATTGTCATCGCCGTCGACCTCGCTGACCCCGTGGATCGCAGCCCAGGAGCCGAGGTCGTTCCAGCCGAGCTTGACCGGGAGGACGTCGAGGCGCGCCAGCTTCTCCATCACGGCGATGTCGATCGGCGTCGAGGGGACGGCGGCGTAGGCTGTCTCGCTCGCCCGGTCGACGGCTGCGGCGTCACCGGAGCGGAGCGCTGCTGAGACCGGGGAGAGGGCGGCGGCGATCTCCGGGGCGTGCTTGTTGAAGGCCGTGAGGGCCCCGGCGACCGGAAGGACGAAGATCCCGGCGTTCCAGAGGAAGCGTCCGTTCTCGAGGAACGAGCGCGCCCGCTCTTCGTCGGGCTTCTCGACGAAGCGGCGGACCGGGTAGATCGGTGGGCAGATCGGTGGCTGGATCGGTGGCTGGATCGGTGGCTGGGTCGGTGGCTGGATCGGTGGCTGGATCGGTGGCTGGATCGGTGGCTGGATCGGGGGGGTCCCGGGGCGCGCCGCTTCGGACCGCTCGATGTAGCCGTACCCGGTGTCCGGTCGGGTCGGCTCGATCCCGAGGGTGACGATGATCTGCTCGTCGAGCGCGTGGTCGCTCGCGCGCTCGAGGGCGCGCTCGAGGGCCTCGGGGTCTGCGATGTGGTGATCGGCGGGGAGGGCGACGACGACGGCCCGGTCGGGGGCGATGCCCCGCTCGTCGAGGTAGGCGCGGAGGTGGAGGAGGGCGAAGGCGATCGCCGGCGCGGTGTTGCGACCGCAGGGCTCGGCGAGGATCTGCTCCGCCGGCAGCTCCGGGTGGGCGGCGACGATGGCGGGCCGCTGGGCGGCGGTGGTGATCACCCAGATCCGCCCGTCGCCGACCCAGGCGCGGGCGCGGCTGAGGGTCGCGTCGAGCAGGGTCGGGGCCTCGGGGTGGGTGCCGAGGAGGTGCTTGGGACGGGCCGCGGTCGAGGCCGGCCACAGCCGACTGCCGCTGCCGCCCGCCATCACCAGGACGAAGCGTTCGGACATCGGCGGGACGCTAGCAGGTCGCGGAGGATCGCTCTACGCCGAGGCGCACGTCCCCGGCGGGCGCCCGAGGAGCCGGTCGAGCTCGTCAAAGCCGCGGGCCCGCGCGGCGGCGTCGGGGTGGACGGAGGCTGCGAGGAGCGCGGTCCACAGCGGGGTTGAGCCGCAGCAGGAGCCGAGCAGGTCGAGCTCGGGGTGGTCCTCCAGGGTCGTCCGCAGTGCGTCGGCAAAGCCCTCCGCGTCGACGGTATGGGTCTGCCAGCCGCGGACCGGGTCGCTGTAGCCGGTGTGCGGGAAGAGGCCGCGGGCGAGGGGGGGCGCGGCGCTCCGCGTCGCGCGGAGGAAGGCCGGCAGCACGGTCGGCAGGTCGGCGAGCTGCGTGCAGTTGACGAGGAGGGCGGAGACCGGCGCCCCCGCCAGGGCCCTGACGAGCTCGTCGAAGGACTCCCCGCCGAGGAGGTGGCCGTCGCTGCGGCCGACGACGCTCAGCCAGACCGGCACGCCCGTGGTCGCGGCGGCCTCGATCGCGGCCAGGCACTCGTCGATCCGCCCCATGGTCTCGATGAGCAGGAGGTCGACGCCGGCCTCGGCCAGGTCGTGGGCGATCTCTCGGTGCTCGGGGAGCGCCCTCTTGCGGACCGGCGAGCGCTCCGGGGCGAAGCAGTCCTCCAGGGGGCTCATCGATCCGGCGATCGCGGAGCGGGCCGCGGTCGGATCCGCGGCGGCGCAGCGCTCACGGGCCTCGCGGGCGAGCTTGACCGCGAGCCGGGTCAGGCGGCTCGCCTCATGCTCGAGACCGCCGCTTCGCAGGTCTCGCGCGTGGGTGCGGAAGGTGTTGGTCGTGATGACCTGAGCGCCGGCGCCGAGGTAGTCGGCGTGGATCGTCCGGACCAGCGCCGGATCGTCGAGGAGCGCGCGCGCAGACCAGAGCGGCAGCTCCATCCGCGCGCCGCGACGCTCGAGCTCGGTCCCCATCGCACCGTCGAGGAGAACTGTCATCGGCCTCGCGCTCGCCTAGTCATCACCGCCGCGGAGCCGCGCCGGGGGACCCGTGGCTCCGCGCCCGGGAGCCTCGCCTACGAGCAGCCCATCTGCGTCGGATCGTCGATGCACGAGAGGGTGCACTCGTAGTTCATCAGGCAGAACTTGGGATCTCCCTCGGCGCCGATCTGCGGGAGCAGCTGGCAGCTGAAGCCGTCGCGCTGACACTCGTCGTCGCTGGTGCAGGGCAGGGCGCAGGTCTCAAAGAAGCCGACCGCGCCGAGGCAGGTCATCCCGTCGCCGCACATCGGGTCGTTGTCGACGTACTGCGTGTCGCTGTTCGGCAGCGAGCAGGGCTTGGAGCAGTAGCCCTGCGGGAGGAGGTAGATGTCGAGGATGTTCTCGAGGCACTCGGCGCCCTCACCGGCGAGGGCGACGCAATCGTCGTTGCTGGTGCAGGGCGCGCCCCACTTCTCCATGAGGTTCGCGCCCGATCCCTCGGCCTTGTCGCCGGTGCCGCACAGCTGCGTCTTGACGTCGACGTTGCCGGTCTCGCTGTCGCTGTCGCTGGCGGTGCCGGTCGCGTTCGTCTCGTTGGTCGTCTGCGTGTCCGAGGCTGTGCTCGCCGAGTCGTCGCCGGCGCAGCCGGAGCTCGAGAGGGCGAAGGGCAGGGCCAAGGAGAGGGCCAGGGCCAGGGGGAAGGTCGGCAGCGAGCGCATAGGCTGCGACTATTGCGGACTGGCTCTATTCGTCCAAGTCCGCAGAGGTCGCGGACGCACGACTATGTGCTCTCGAGCACACAGGCGATCCCTTGGCCCACGCCGATGCACATCGACGCCAGGCCCCAGGTGCCGTGGGCCTGCTGGAGGCCGTGGGCGAGGGTGCAGACGATCCGGGCGCCAGAGCAGCCGAGGGGGTGTCCGAGGGCGATCGCGCCGCCGCCAGGGTTGACCTTCGCGGGGTCCAGGTTGAGCTGGCGGATCGACGCGAGGGTCTGGCTGGCGAAGGCCTCGTTGAGCTCGGCGACATCTACCTTTGAGGGGTCGATCCCGGCGCGGGCGAGGGCCTTCCGGCTCGACGGGACGGGGCCAATACCCATGACGCTGGGGTGGACGCCTGCGTGGCCCCAGGCGGCGATCCGAGCCATCGGTCGCAGGCCGAGCTTGTGCGCCTGGCGGAGGCTGGTGATCAAGAGGGCCGCGGCGCCGTCGTTGAGCGGCGAGGCGTTGCCAGCGGTGACCGTGCCGTCGGCCTTGAAGACCGGGCGTAGCTTGGCCAGCTTCTCCATCGACGTGTCACGGCGGACCGACTCGTCGACGCGGACCCGGATAGGATCGGCGCCGCGGGGCTGGGGGATGTCGACGGGGACGATCTCGTTGTCGAACCAGCCGTCGTCCTGGGCGGTGATCGCCTTTTGGTGGCTCTCGTAGGCCCAGGCGTCCTGGTCTTCGCGGGAGATGTGGTAGCGCTCGGCGACGTTCTCGGCGGTCAAGCCGAGGCCCTCGATCGGGTAGAGGCGCTGCATCGCCGGGTTGATCATCCGCCAGCCGAGGGCGGTGTCGTGGAGCTGGGCCCCGCGGTCGAAGGCGCGGGTGGCCTTCTGCAGGACGTAGGGGGCGCGGGTCATGCTCTCGACGCCGCCGGCGATGTAGACCTCTCCTTCGCCGCTGATCACCGCCTTGGCGGCCTGGAGGATCGCCTCCATGCCCGAGCCGCAGAGGCGGTTGACGGTGACCCCGGGGGTCTCGACCGGCAGGCCCGCGAGGAGCGCGGCCATGCGAGCGACGTTGCGGTTGTCCTCGCCGGCTTGGTTGGCGGCCCCGAAGTACACATCCTCGAGCTGCTCCATCGCCGCGGGGTTGTGCTCGGCGATCGCTCGGATCGCGTGGGCGGCGAGGTCGTCGGGGCGGACCTCGGCGAGCGCCCCGCGGAAGCGACCGATCGGCGTGCGCACAGCGGCGACGATCACGGGCGTATGGGCCTCATCAAAACGCATGATCTCAGCCGTAGCACGGCCGAAGGTGGCTCGGGACGGGCTCGTAGGGGGTCGTAGTTGCGCGACCTCACATGTTTGCCCGCTCCCAGCCCGGCGTGCGGGTTGCGGGCGTCTGGTCGCCCGTACTTCCCCTCGCGAGCGTATAAGGGACGGGCAGAGGTGAGCAGAAGGAGCGACAGCGCGGGGTCGGCCTCGTTGACCTGGGCCCGGGACGGGGACTCCGGGTCTACGGAGTCGCGGACCGACTCGGGGGAGGCCGACGCCAAGACTCCGGTCCACGGCGACAACCTCCAGTTCCTCGACTTCGCGAGCAACAAGCGCTTTAGCATCCGTCGTCGCCTCGGCGCGGGCGGGATGGGGGTGGTCTACGAGGCCCTCGACCGCGAGCGCGACGAGTGGGTCGCCCTCAAGACGCTCCTCGGCGTCTCACCGCTGGCCCTCTACCGCTTCAAGCGGGAGTTCCGGGCGCTCGCCGACGTCAGTCACCCCAACCTGATCACCCTCCACGAGCTCTTCTCGGAGGGCGAGCAGATCTTCTTCACGATGGAGTTCGTCGACGGGGTCGACTTCGTCGAGTTCGTCCGCGGCCGCGACGCCGACGATCCCGAGCAGCGGCCGATGCTCTTCGAGCGCCTGCGCTCCGCCCTCCGTCAGCTCGCCGGCGGCCTCGGGGCGATCCACGCCGCGGGCAAGCTCCACCGCGACATCAAGCCCTCGAACGTCCTCGTCAACGTCAAGGGGCGGGTCGTGCTCCTCGACTTCGGCCTGGTCTCCGAGTCTGTCGTCGAGACCATGCGCTCGTCGAGCGGCGACATGGTCGGGACGCCGGCCTACATCTCGCCTGAGCAGGCCGGCGGCGGCGAGGCGTCGGCGGCGAGCGACTGGTACGCGGTCGGGGTGATGGCCTACCTGGCCTTGACCGGCGAGCTGCCCTTCCGCGGCAAGGGGCTGACGATGCTCCTCGCCAAGCAGGAGCGCGATCCCAAGCCACCCTCCGAGATCGTCGCTGACGCGCCGGCGGATCTCGAGGGGCTCTGCCTCGACCTGCTCTCGCGCGATCCGACCAAGCGGCCGATGGCCGGAGAGATCCTCCGCCGCCTCGGCCTCGCCGGCGGCGAGACGTCGCTCGTCGAGGTCGGCCCCGGCGACACCCTCTTCGTCGGCCGCGAGTACCATCTGCGGCTCCTCCGCGAGGCCTACGACGCGACCCATCGCGGGCGTCCGGTGGCGATCCAGGTCTACGGTCGCTCCGGGATGGGGAAGACGGCGCTCGTCAGCCGCTTCCTCGCCAGCCTCCGCCACTCCGACGGCGCGATCGTTCTCACCGGTCGTTGCTACGAGCGCGAGTCGGTCTCCTTCAAGGCGCTCGACAGCCTCATCGACTCGCTCTGTCACTACTTGATGCGCCTGCCGGACGCCCGCGCGGCGGAGCTGATGCCGCGGGACATCCTCGCCCTCGCCCGGGTGTTCCCGGTGCTCCAGCGGGTCCAGGCGGTCGCCGAGGCGCCGCGTCGGGCGACCGAGATCCCCGACCCGCGTGAGCTTCGGCGCCGTGCCTTCGCCGCGCTCAAGGAGCTCCTCGCGCGGATCGCGGATCGCCGCTCGCTGGTCCTCCACATCGACGACCTCCAGTGGGGTGATCGCGACTCGGCGGTCGCCCTCGCCGACCTCCTGCGGCCCCCGGACGCGCCGGCGCTCTTCCTGATCCTCTCCTACCGCAGCGAGTCGCTGGCGACCTCGACCCTCTTTCGCTCGCTGATCGAACACTCGCGCGACGAGATCGACATTCGCGAGCTGGAGATCGGCCCCCTGGCGATCGACGAGGCCGCCGAGCTCGCGCAGGCCTGGATCGGCCGGGCGGCGCGGCAAGGCGGGGCAGAACAGGGCGGACCGCTGCGGGTCCGCGCCCGGCAGATCGCCCGTGAGGCCGAGGGCTGTCCGCTCTTCGTCAACGAGCTGGTCCGCCACGCCGCGGCCGGCGGGGTCGCCCAGTTCAAGCGCGGCGGCGAGGTGCTCCTAGAGCAGGTGATCGAGGCTCGCCTGGATCGGGTCGGCCCCGAGGCGCGGCGACTCCTCGAGACGATCGCGATCTTCGGCGGTCCGCTGGAGCAGCGCCTGGCGCTCGACGCCGCCGGGATCGAGGACGAGGCGAGGTCGACGATCACCGCGCTGCGCAGCGAGCACCTGATCCAGACGCACACCGACAACGACGTGCCGATGGTCGAGACCTTCCACGACCGGGTCCGGGAGATCGTCCGCTCGCGCCTCGGCAGCGACGAGCTCAAGCTCCGGCATCGGCGGCTCGCCTTCGCCATGGAGAAGGCGGGCGAGTACGACTCCGACACTCTGGCGGTCCACTTCCGGGAGGCGGGCGAGTGGGAGCGCGCCGGCGACTACGCTCAGCTCGCCGCCGACGCGGCCGCCGAGGCGCTCGCCTTTGATCGCGCCGCTCGCCTCTACCGGCTCGCGCTGGAGCTCAAGCCCCACAGTGATCCGCGGCGCTCCGAGCTCCTCTGCACCCTCGCCGACGCCCTCGCGAACGGCGGTCGCGGCGGCCGGGCGGCGAAGATCTACCTCGAAGCTGCGGACATGGCGACGGCCGAGATGGCGCTCGACCTGCGGCGGCGCGCGGCCGAGCAATACCTCCGCGCAGGTCACGTCGCGGACGGTCTCGGCGCGCTCCGGGTCGTCGCCGCGGCGGTCGGCGCAGAGCTGCCGGGCAACCAGCGCTCGGCGATCACGAGCTTGGTGCTGGAGCGGATGCGCCTGCGCCTGCGGGGCATCGGCTTTCGCGAGAAGGGCCCAGGTGAGATCGCCGCCTCCGACCGGGTGAAGCTCAGCGTCTTCCGCTCGATCGCCAGCGGCATGTCATCGATCGATCCTGCGATCTCGGCGCTCTTCCACACCCGCCACCTCAACCTCGCGCTCAAGTCGGGGCACGCCTACGAGGCCGCCTGCGGACTCGCGACGGAGGTCGGCTATGTCTCCCTCAGCGGGGTCAAGAACGCGGCCCGGACCGAGCGGATCGCGACCGCCGCCCAGGCGCTCGTTCAGAAGGTGGAGAACCCGTTCCCGCGGGCGATCCTGGCGATGTTCCGCGGCTGCGCGGCCTTCAACATCGGCCGCTGGCAGGATAGCGTCGGCCTCTTCGAGCGGGCCGAGGAGGTCTATCGCAACGAGTGTGTCGGCGTGAGCTACGAGATCACGCTGACCTCGGCCTTCCGCCTGGTCGCGCTCTTCTTCCTCGGTCGGATCTCGGAGCTCGGCGAGCGCCTCAACGTCGGCGTGATCGAGGCCCGCGAGCGCGACGACACCTGGGGCGAGATCACGCTGCTCGCCGGCCCGCAAAACGTCTACTGGCTCGTCCAGGACGATCCTGATCGGGCGCGCAACGAGCTCATCCAGGCGAGCTCTCGCTGGTCTGAGGGGGGCTACGCGATGCAGCGCCTGTGGACCTTCATCGCCCACGTGCACATCGACCTCTACTCGTTCGAGGGGCTGACCGCTTGGCACCGCCTCTCGCGGCGCTGGGACAACCTCACCCGCTCCGCCGCCTGGCAGACCCAGTGGTACCGGGTGATCTTCACCTTCCTCCGGGCGAGCGCCGCCCTCTCGGTGCTCCGCGGCGGCAAGGGGGTGATCGAGCACGAGGGCCTCCACGCCCTGATCGCCGAGGACAGGCACTCTTTGGAGGGAGAGAAGGCCCTGTGGGCCCGACCGCTCGCCGATCTGATCGGCGCCGGCCTAGCCTCTGCCCGAAGAGACAGGAAGGCTGCGATCGCCGATCTCCGCTCCGCCGAGCAGGGCTTTCGCGCGGTCGACATGGCCCTCTACGCCGCCGTCGCCCGCCGCCTCTGCGGCTTCCTCACCGGCGGCGAGCAGGGCGAGGAGATGATCGCGAGCGCCGACGCCTACCTCGCCGAGGAGGGGATCATCAACCCGGACGGGATCACGCGGATGATCGCGCCGGGGATCCAGAGCGCGGCGTCGCGGTCGTCGATGACCGCGTCGGTCGACGCCGAGCTCAAGCGCCCCGGCGGCGACTTCCCGGTCTAGAGTCCGGTTTGGGGCTATCCCGCGAAGATGTCGACGCCGCGGGCGTGGAGCGCCCGGACGGCCTCGGCGATCGGCAGGTTGTGGAGCTGGAGCTCCTCGACGACCGCCGACGAGAGCGCCTCCAGATCCTCGATCGGACGGCGGGTGGTCTCATTGTGGTGGGTGGTCACCAAGGTGGCGTCCATGAGCGAGACGATCCGCGAGGCGGCGAAGACCCGGGTGATCCTGAGGTGCCGGAGGTGGGGATCGTCGCCGGAGCTGAGGCGGAGAATCGTCGGCGTGAAGTCCTCGACCTTGCGCGGGGTCGGGCCGATGACGAGGGTCCGGGTCGTACGGCCGCAGACGGCCGTCGTCAGGACGAAGGTGTCCGCATCACCGTGGTGATCGAGGGTGTAGACCCAGTCGCCGGACTCGACCCGGAGGGGGAGCGAGGTCAGGGGGATGGGCTCGTAGAGCGGGGCGCCGAGGCCGACGTCGACGAGGTAGGGCACGCCGTCCTCGACCACCCGGATCATCGCGTGGGCGAAGGGGTCGCCCTCGGCCTCACCGCTGAGGAGGTCGACGTCGTAGTCGAGGTAGCGGAGGAGCTCGGTGAAGTAGCCGTTGATCGTGAAGGCGTCCCCGCCGAGGTCCCTGTCGCCGATCCCGTCCAGGAAGGCCTCGATGGTCGGCAAGCCGGGCTTGTCGGCGAGGAGCCCGGAGACATTCTCGACCGGGACCTTGATGAGGTGGGTGCGGACCAGCTCAAAGAGGCCCGGATCTCCGAGCCAGCCGAGGGCCTGCATGTAGCGGCGGAAGAGGCGGTCTGCGTCCTGAAGCATCGTCATTCTCGGTCACAGCGGTAGTCGCGCCCGTGACGACGGCATCGTAACAGCTCCGCTTTGCGGATGATGGGCGCAAAAAGCGCATCCTGCGCCTGGCTCTCCCTTCGGAGCGTCGTTCGCCGGAGGTGCTGCGACGTCGACCGCCGATCGGGGCAGAGCGCCATCGCCTCGGGGTCCAGGGACCGGGCCCTAGGGCCGTTTCGAGGGTACTTTCGCCTACGTCCTGGTCTCTTGGAAATGTGCTAGCCAGCACCCATGAGCGCCGATGGTTCCGCCCCGATCGATGCAACCAAGCGAGCCTCGGAGGCTCGGAGGATCGAGACTCGAAGCCCGGTCAGCGGTGAGGTGATCGGCAGCTTTCCGATCGCGGACGAGGACGCGGTCGCCGAGGCGGTCGCACGCGCACGCGCGGCGCTCCCCCTCTGGCGGGCTCTTCCCGTGGTCGAGCGGATGCGACGTCTCGACGGGCTGAAGCCGCTGATCGAGGCGCGTGGCGAGGAGCTGGCGAAGCGCCTCAGCCAAGAGACCGGCAAGCCGTGGGTCGAGGCGCTCGCCCACGAGATCATGCTCGTGCCGATCTTCCTCGACTACCACCGCAAGTTCGCGGCGAAGGTGCTGCGTCGAAAGAAGGCCCACACGCCGCTCCTCCTCACCGGCAAGGCCAGCTACATCGAGCACTTCCCGCGCGGGGTCATCGGCGTGATCTCGCCGTGGAACTTCCCCTTTCAGCTGGCGATCATCCCGATGATCCAGGCCCTGACCGCCGGCAACGCGGTGGTCCTCAAGCCCTCAGAGGTCACGCCCGACAGCGGCGAGATGATCCGTGAGCTCTTCGCCGAGCTCGATCTCCCGGAGGGCCTGGTCCAGGTCGTCCAGGGCGAGGGGGCGACCGGTGCGGCGCTGTGTCGGGCCGACGTCGACATGATCTTCTTCACCGGATCGGTCGCCACCGGGCGCAAGGTGATGGCCGCCTGCGCGGCGCGGCCGATCCCCTGCGAGCTCGAGCTCGGGGGCAAGGACGCGATGATCGTCTGCGAGGACGCTCCCCTGGAGCGCGCGGTCAAGGGCGCTGTCTGGGGGGGCTTTGCCAACGCCGGTCAGGCCTGCGTCTCGGTCGAGCGGCTCTTCGTCGTCGACGCGATCTACGACCGCTTCGTCGAGGCGGTGCAGCGCGACGTCGAGGCGCTCCGGCTAGGCGGGCCCGAGGAGGAGGCCGACGTCGGGCCGATGATCTTCAAGGGACAGCTGGCGATCGTCGGCCGGCACATCCGCGAGGCGGTCGCCGCTGGGGCCCGGATCCTCACCGGCGGCGCGGCGGTGGAGCGACCTGGGCACTTCTTCGCGCCGACCTTGATCACGGACGTGACCCCCGAGATGTCCGTGTATCGGGAGGAGACCTTCGGGCCAGTGCTGCCGGTGATCCGCGTCCGCGACGAGGAGGAGGCGATCCGACTCGCGAACGATCATGTCTACGGCCTCAACGCCAGCGTGTGGACCCGCGACCTCAAGCGCGGGCTCGCGATCGCCTCGCGTCTCGAGTGCGGGCAGGTGACGGTCAACGATGTCTTTAGCAGCGTCGGCAACCCGAGCCTGCCCTTCGGCGGGGTGAGGTCGAGCGGCATCGGCCGCTACCACGGGGAGGAGGGGCTGCTCACCTTCACGAACACCCGCGGGATCATGGTCGACCGCGCGCTCTTCGAGGCGGAGCCGAACTGGTACCCCTACCGCGGCAAGCACCATGGCGTGCTCGAGCTGATGAAGGGCCTCATCCGCAAGAGCCCCCTCCAGCTCACCCGCGGCTTCCTGAGGACGCGCAAGCCGAAGAACGAGGACTAGGCGAGGGGCCCAGACTTCTTGGGTGACGCCTGATCGTCGGTGAGCACCGGCGCGAGGATCGGGTCGCCGGATAGTTGGGTCTTGAAGGGTCGCGTTCGACGGGTCGCGTTGGAATGGTCGCGCCAGGGCGGATCACGTCTGGGCGCTGACAGCTCGGGGCGTGAACTCTCGAGCACTCCCCCGGACGTCGAGACTGCTTCTCCTGGACGCCCTCGGGGGCACCGTGGGCAGGTGAAGGATGGGGAGGGTCTCATCGCGCGTCCGCTTTCGCCCCGCTCGACGTGCTCGCATGTCCTGGGAGCGAGGTGGCTCGGCCCTGGCGAGGCTGGGCCGGCGAGCCGGACGCCCGGAGTCGCGCCGAGAGTTCATGAGGACGCGCGCGCTCCGACATCACCCAGAAAAATGCGTCCATTCGGGAACCAACCGCAGCCTTCGCTGTCTTTGCCCACGTAGACCATGACGGAGCAGCGGCGATGACCAGCAAGACCCTAGCCATTCGAGTTTTCTACGGCGATCAGCTCGTCGACACCAAGACCCTTGACCAAGATGTCATCAAGATAGGCAAGCTCAAGAGCAGCCATCTTTGCCTCGACGACGAGGGCGTCGCGCGAATGCACGCGGTCATCGAGGTCTCCGGTGATGAGGTTCGGATCATCGATCTCGGCTCCTCGGCAGGTACGCTCCTGAACGGGCAGCGGGTCGACAAGAACGCGCCGCTCGGCGACGGCGACACCCTCGAGTTTGGGCGCTATCGCGTCGAGGTCGGCTTCGTCGCCCCGCAGCCCGTCGCCGCCGCTCCGGTCGCCGCTGCGCCGATGATGGCCGCTGCGCCGATGATGGCCGCGGCAGCGCCGGTCCCCGCTCGGGCGCCGATCCAGATCGACGCCAGCGAGTTTGAGGTCCAGAACGGTAGTCGCGTCGCCGAGGTGGTGGCGATGTACGGGACGACCGTCCTCGACGTCCAGCACGTCGGTCAGCTCAAGAACAAGCGCTCGCAGGCGCCGCTGTGGCTGGCGATCGGCGGGGCGATGATGCTCGGCGGCATCGGCCTCTTCGGCTACGAGGTCTCGCAGGACTGGGAGACCTACAACACACAGGTCATCGAGGCGAGCTCGACCGGCGGTGTGATGCCGACGCGCCCCGGAACCGGCCTTGGCGGTCTTGGCGTTGCCCTCGCGCTCCTCGGCCTCATCCCGTTTGGCATGGGGATGACGCGCATGGGGGACTTCGTCTCCCGCGACTTCACCATCGGCGAGGGACACGGCGCCTCCTTCCACGTGCCGCCCGCGGGTCTTCCTAGCCCCGCTGGCTTCCCGCTGGTCCGCGGCTCGGACCACGACTTCACCCTCAACTTCACCCAGGGGATGAACGGCGAGGTCACCCTCGACGGCCAGACGGTGCCCTTGGCTCAGCTCGTGAGCTCGGGTCGTGCCGCTGCGGCCGGGTCGCACTACAGCTTCCCGCTTCCCCCCGGAGCGAGCTGCCGCGTCGGCTACAACGACGTCACCTTCTATATCAACTCGGTCGCGCCCGGTGCGGTGATCGCCACCTCGTCCGACAGCGACAAGCCGTTCTGGTTCTACAACGCCGGCTCGCTCGCCGTGATCGGCTCGATGATCTTCCTCTCGCAGCTCATCCCCGCCGACGCGCAGGACCTGAGCATGGACGAGATGATGGAGGACAACCGCTTCGTCGGGTACTTGAACCAGCCCGACAAGCCCCCGGAGGAGGAGGAGCCGCCGCCGGAGGATCAGGACAACTCGGACGACGAGGCCGGCGGTCAGGGCCAGCGCCACAAGGGCGAAGAGGGCAAGATGGGCAAGCCGACCTCGAAGTCGAAGTCCGGCCTCTACGCGATGAAGGGCCCGAAGGACGCCATCCCGCAGATGGCCCGTAACTTCGACCCGGAGATGGCAGCTCGCCAGGCCGGTATCCTCGGCGTCATGAGCCAGCAGAGCGGCTCGTTCCTCGCATCGCCCTACGGCGGCGCGTTCGCGGTCGGCAACGACGACTCCGACGTCTGGGGTGGTCTGACGGGCAGCGAGGTCGGCGAGGCCTACGGCGTCGGCGGTCTCGGCCTGGTCGGCACCGGTCGCGGCGGCGGTGGTACCGGCGAGGGCACCATCGGCCTCGGCAACACCGGCCTCATCGGTAAGGGGGGCGGCGGTGGGTCGGGCTCCGGCTACGGCCGAGGCTCCGGCGCGGGCTTCGGCGGCCGCGGCAAGCGGGTCCCGCAGGTCCGTCAGGCGAAGGCGACGGTCCAGGGCGCCCTCGACAAGGACATCATCCGCCGGATCGTCCGCGCGCACATCAACGAGGTCCGGCACTGCTACAACCAGGGGCTGGCCAAGGATCAGAACCTCAAGGGTCGCGTCGCGGTGCAGTTCACCATCGGCGGCACCGGCAAGGTCCCGACCGCGGTCGTCGCCTCGTCGACGGTCAAGGACGCCTCGGTCGGCAACTGCATCGCCAAGGCGGTGCGGCGCTGGAAGTTCCCGAAGCCCCAGGGCGGCGGCAGCGTCATCGTCACCTACCCGTTCGTCCTCGAGGCCGGCTGATCCGGCTTGGGCTCGACGAGCAGATCGCTCCAGCAGCGGTCACGAGGGCGCGGCTTCGGCCGGGCCCTCGCCCGTTCTCAGGGGGAGAAGCGCAGCACGAGAGTAGTAGGATGATGTCCTTTGGGACATTGTATCGAGACGCTGCGCCTGGGTGAAGGCGCGCCGGAGATCCGTCAGGAAGAGCTGAGGTCGGACTGAACACCGGCAGACCCTGGCATCGGGATCCCACCTCGCCTGAGCCGACGGATCGGCGAGACAGCTGCCAACTCCCCTGGGTCGCGCTCTAACCGACGACAATCCCCGACGGGTGTTGCTCGCTGTCGCGGTGCGCGGGCCCTCGGCGAGCGCTCGCTAGTCCGAGCTCTCAGCCGGGAAGCCAGCGAAGAGGACCGAGGTCCACCGCGCGGGGTCGCCGACGCTCTGCGAGCGGAGCGTCTCGTCGGCCTCGGCGATCCATGCCTCACCCTCTACGCCCAAGAGCTCGCCCTTGCGGCGGCGAGCATAGGCGGCGTTCATCGTCATCCCGGCCGAGTCGTAGCCCTCGATCGCCGCGTCGAGGTGGCGAAGGGTGAGGGTGCGATTGCCGTGGGTGGCGGTGATCCCCGCCCGTATCGCGGAGACCGCAGCAGCTCCGTCGTCGCGGTTTCCTGCGTGGTAGTGGAGCTCGTCGGCGCTCGACTCCGCCGCCGCGAGGAGGCGACGGGCCTCGATCGGCGTGGCGTTGGCGGCGGCGAGGGCGACGTTCGCCCGGAGCTGGAGGGCGAAGATCCGGAGGAATTGCCAGCTCAGGATGTGCGAGCTCTCGAGGGCCGACCATTGCGCTTGGAGGCGGTTCCAGGCGGCCATGGGCCGGCGCTGGTAGAGGTCGCAGAGGGCGTCGATGGCGAGCGCGAGGAGGTGCTGGAAGGTGAAGCCTTCGTGGGACCAGCGCTCGATCGCGGTCCGGGCGTGCTCGCGCGCCTCGTCGACCTCGCCCTCGCTGAGCCTCGCATAGGACCAAAAGAGGGAGGCCCAGACCTCGCTGTAGAGGTCGCCGGCGTCCTCGGCTTCGCGGCGCCAGGCGTGGGCTCGGACCTTGAGCTCACGGAAGCGGCCGATCGACAGGAGCGACCGCATCGTCCCCATCTGGGCGATGCTGCTCTCCCAAGCGATCCCCGCGCAGCGATCGTGGAGGATCTGAACCCCACCGTCGAGCCGCTCGAGCGCGTCCGTCCAGCGACCCAGGGTGACGTTGGCGATGCCGTCGATGATCCGCGTCAGGCCGAGCAGGTAGTGATCGTCGAGGCGGCGGGCGAGGGCCTCGGCCTCGGCGACGAGGCTTGAGCCGCGCTCGGTCGTCGCAGCGCTACCGCGGCTCATCATGAACATGCCGACGGTCGCCAGACCGCGGGCGACCCGGCGGGGCTCGCCGGTCTGGAGGGCGAGGAGGAGACCGCGGAGCGCGAAGGCGTAGCCGCGGATAGGGTCGACGAAGCTGAGCCCCTTGCTCGCCGACCAGCAGACGTCGACGCGGCGGAGATCCGCAGGGTTGACCTCGTCCTCCCCGCGGTCGCGGAAGCTGAGGCCGCGCAGTCCGAGCTGGGTCGAGCGGGTGAGGAGCGAGAGGTTCGCCCGTCGCGGTGAGCTTGGGTAGGAGAGGTTGACGGCGGCGAGGAGGGGGCGGAGGATCGTCACGCCTTCGCTGATCCGTCCGCTGACCAAGAGCTGTTCGGCGGCTCGGCGGCGCAGCTCGATCGCGGTCGCCGAGGTCGCGCTCTTCGCCGCCTCGAGGTAGAGGGGCGCGGCCTCGCCACAGCGACCGGCGTAGACCAGGGCGTCGGCGTGGCGGGTCCGGAGCTCATCACCCCTGGGGCCTCGGGCGGGGGTCCAGGTCCGCGCGAGGCGGTAGAGGTGGGCGGCGCGGTTGAAGGCGAGCGCCTCCGAGGCTCGCTCCGCTGCAGCGGCGACATACTGGGCCGCGCGAGCAGGTTCGTCAGCCGCGTAGAAGTGTCGGGCGACGATCTCAGGATCAGCGCCGCCGCAGACCTCGTAGGCCTCGGCGAGCGCGCGGTGGTGGACCTGCTTGCGCGCCGCGGGGATCGCCGCCGAGACCGTCTCTCGGATCCGGTCGTGGTAGCACTCGACCGTCGCGCTCTCGTCGAGGCCTCTCGCTCGGATCATGTGCAGCGCTCGCAGCTGCGTCATCGCCACGCTCGCCTCTTGGTGCCCCCCCGTGGCCCGCGAGATGAGGGCCAGGCGGATGGGTCGGCTGGCGAGAGAGACGATCTCGAGGAGCGCCCGAGCCGTCGAGGAGAGCTTGCGCAGGCGCGCGCGGACGACCCCCTCCAGGGAGATGTCCACCTGCTCGTCGTGGCCGAGGGCGATGCTGCTGATCGCGACCTGACGGACGAGCTCCTCGACGAAGAGCGGCGAGCCGTCGGACTCGCGGGCGATCATCGTCGCCTGCTCCCGGCTGCGCGGATCGTCGGCGTCGAGGAGGGCGAGCGCGAGGTCCCTAGCCTCGCTCATCGACAGCTCGGCGACCGCGAGGTTGCGGACGTCGTTGGTCATCGCCGCCTGGCTGTAGAGCCGGTTGAGCTCGCGGAGCATCGGCGAGGAGGTCGCGTCCTCGTTGCGGTAGACCCCGAGGAGGAGGAGCCCAGGCGGGTCAGGCGGGGCCAGCATGTCGGCGAGGAGGCGGGCGGAGTCCTCGTCGCCCCACTGCATGTCCTCGATCCTCAGGATCAACGGCCGGCGATCGGCGATCTTCGCCAAGATCTCGCGCAGGCCGCGGAACGCCCGGCGGCGGAGCTCCTGCTGGTCGGGGGACTCAAAGCTCCTTCGCGGCGCCTCGAGGACCACGGGGACCCGCTCGAGCACCGGGAAGACCCGGGCCAGGGCGTGGATGTCCCGCGGCATGAGGGCGGCCGCGTCGACGCTCGGAAGACGACGGAGGTAGCGGGTGAGGGAGTCGACGAGGCTGTCGAAGGCCTTGTAGGGGACCGACTCCCGCTCGTAGCAGCGACCGCTGAGGACCACGATGCGCTCGTCGCGGGCGTAGGTCTGGCGGAGAAAGGAGTCGACCAGCGCGGTCTTGCCGATCCCGGAGGGCCCGTGGATGTACACGGTCACGGGTGAGCCCGCGTTGGCGGCGATGTGGGCCCGGTCGAGCTCGTGCAGCAGCGCCTCGCGGCCGACGAAGACCGGCGCGTCGAGCACCTTGATCTCCGCCTCTTCGGGGTCGGCGTCGAGGCGCTCGAGGAGGGCTGCGCCGTCGAGACGAGCGGCGGGATCGCGGGTGAGGAGCCCGGCGCAGAGCTCCGCGAGGTCCTGCGGCGTGTCCGGTGCGATCTCGGTGATCGGCGTCGGCTCGCCCTGCTGCTTCTCGGCGATGATCTTCAGCGTCGGCCCGGTGTAGGGGAGCTGTCCTGAGAGGCACTCGTAGAGGACGACGCCGACGGCGTACCAGTCGCTCGCCTCGGTCGGCGCCTCGCCGCAGGCCTGCTCAGGCGACATATAGGCCGGCGTGCCGAGGATCCCCTCGTCGAGGGTGATGTCGAGGTCGGCGGCGATCGAGTCGGAGGCGAGGCCGAAGTCGAGGAGCACGGCGCGACCGTTGGCGTCGACGAGAACGTTCGGCGACTTGACGTCACGGTGGAGCTTGCCTGCGCTGTGGAGCGCCCGCAGCCCGCGGGCGAGCTGGCGGAGCGCGGTCCGGGCGCGGAGGGCCATCCGCTCTGGGGAGCGGCGGACGTAGTCGACGATCGACACCCCGTCGATGAACTCCATCGTCATGAACCACTGGCCACGATCGGAGACCAGCTCATGGAGGGTGACGAGGTTGGTGTGGGCCAGCCCGGCGACCGCGCGAAATTCGTTCTTGAGGCGGTAGAGGGCGCTGGGATCGAGCTTGTGAAGGGTCTTGAGCGCGACCCGCTCGCTGCGCTCGATATCGATCGCCTCGAAGACGACACCCATCGCTCCAGAGCCGACGCGACGGACGAGCTGGTAGCGACCGATGTGCTGAGGAGAGCGGCGAGAGACCCCCGAGGTGTCGCTGGGGCTCGCGACGGCCTGGGCCGTCGCCGTCTCTCGCTCCTTCGGGCTCACGCGAGCAAAGTAGCGCAGGAGGCGAATGTCAGCACGAATAGTGATCGCAGCGGGGAGAGCCCTGCGACGGTGCGTGAGGCCACGCCAGAGCGAGGGGGAGCTGCGAGGCCGCCGAGGGGCGGTTCGCGGCGGTCCTAGCGCGGGTCTCTCCGCAGACCCTCAGCCGGAGCTCGCGAGGAGGACCTGGAGGCGGGCGAGGAGCTCGGCCGGAGGCGCTTGGCCTACGCGGACGAGACGGGCCCGGTGCTCGAGATCCCCCAGGAGCTCAGCGTCGAAGCGCTGGCGGGCATCGCCGAGGGCGCTCTCGATGTGATCGAGGAGCGAGGCCGGGAGGCACCAGCGCGGCCGATTGTGCCGTGCGTTGACGAGGAGCATGCCGAACCAGCATACGCCAAGCGTTCTTCCTCCGCCTCTGGCGATTGCGCTCGAAATGGCCACAAAGGGCCCTAAACCGCTCATTTACGGACGTTCTCGCGGTTGAGCGCGCGCTTCGTCGGTCGCGGCTGCGAGCCAGGGGCGCGCGCCGCTCGGCCGACGGAGGGCCCGCGAGAGCGCGGGGGACTCTCGCCACAGCCTCCTAGCTCTTATGATCTGTCCCATCGGTCAGAGACTTCGGCGTCCGCCATGGATCGGCCTGGGTCGCGATCGCCTGGAGCCTGGAGCGGACACCGTGGACCTGGCCTAGGGTCTCCGCCTCCTTGGCCTTGAGCCTGCGCAGGCGCCTGGACTTTCGGTAGCGCTTGCTCGATCCGCGGAGGGCGAAGACCGCCGGAACGCCGACGAATTCGACGACGAGCGAGAGAGATGTCGCGGCCCAGGCGGCGATCCAGACGAAGAAGCGGAAGAACGCGGGGAGCTTGCTCAGGCTGGCGAAGTCGGGGTCCGTGCCGGGATCCGGCTGGGTGGCGACGCTCTGGCCTGTGGCCTCGCGGGGCCGCGGCCTTGCGGATGGGATCGCCCCGCCGAGCGCGGCGCCGTCGAGCACCCGGAGAACCGCCGCGGCGCTGGTCAGGCGATCGGTCGGGTCGGGCTCGACCATCGCCCGGACGATCCTGCGCAGGGGTCCGTCGGGGAGGATCGCGTCGATGTCGATCTTCAGCCCCTTGCGCGGCATCTGCTCCGCAGGCAGCCCGGAGGCGAGCGAGGCGAGCGTGGCCCCGAGCGCGTAGATGTCGGTCGCCGGGGTGGCCTCGCCGTGGAGCTGCTCGGGCGCCATGTAGCCGTAGGTGCCGATCATCGTCGAGCCGCCGTCGGGGCGCAGCGCGAGGCGGACCCCGCCGAAGTCGATCAGGCAGATCCGGCCGTCGGCGCGGAGCATCAAATTGGAGGGCTTGATGTCGCGGTGGATCACCGGCGGCGTGCGGCTGTGGAGGTAGTCGAGGATCCTCAGCGCCTGGCGGAGCCAGTCGAGCAGGTCTACCGGATCGAGCGGCTTGCCGAGCGAGCGCGAGAGGGGGGCGCCGTCGATGAGCTCCATCACCAGGAAGAAGTCGCCGCTGCTCTCGCTCGAGAAGCGGTCGAGGTAGCGCGGGATCCCGGGATGTTGGAGGGACTCCAGCGCCCCGCACTCGCGCTCGAAGAGATCGAAGGGCTTCCAGTCGCCGCCGAGCGAGCCCAAGTGGAGGATCTTGACCGCGACCGGGGTGCCGGTCTCGCGATCGATCGCCCGAAAGGTCTTGCCCTGGGAGCCCGCCCCGAGGGGTTCCATGATCTGGTAGCGCTGGAGGCCGGGCTCGGACATGCCGGCGCCAGTGTACGGCCGCGCTCGGGGTTTCGCTCATCTCCAGAGCCGAGGCCGATGTGGGTCCCTGCACAGAGACGGGGGAGACGCATCGCCCCGCTGGGGCTGGCCTGCGCCCCTGCGCCCTCGGGGGCTGGCCTGCGCCTCTCAGGCGCCGGGCTTGTGCGGCTTGCCGAGCTCATCGACGACGTCGAGCGCGACTCCGATCCCCGGCCCGTCAAGCGCCGGGGGCTCTGCGGAGAGCTCGTCGACCGAGCCTGGAGAGACCGGGTCGTCGGTGGTGAGCATGTGGGCGTCGAGGTCGAGCTCGTCGACCATGCCGCTCAGCTCGGCCGCCGCAGCGAGGGCGATCCGCGACTCGATCATGCAGCCGAGGAGCACGCTCCAGCCCTCGCGGCGCGCGAACGCGATCATCGCCAGGGCCTCGGTGATCCCGCCCGCCTTCATCAGCTTGATGTTGATCCCGTCGACCCGCCCCCGCAGGGCCCCCAGCGAGGCGAGGCCCTGAACATCTTCGTCGGCGAAGATCGGCAGCGGCGAGCTCCGCCGGAGATCGCCGAGCTGCCACAGCGAGCCGCGGCGCAGGGGCTGCTCGACCATCTCGACCCGATGGTCGGCGAGGTAGGGGATGATCGAGCGGGCCTCCTGCAGGCTCCAGCCGCCGTTGGCGTCGACCCGGAGGCGGGCCTTGGGCGCGGCGGAGGCGACCCTGGCGATCGCGGCGCGATCGAACTCGGGATCGCGGCCGAGCTTGACCTTGAGGAGCGGCAGGTGGGCGGCCTCGCGGGCGCGGGCCTCCATCCGCTCGAGCGGGTCGAGGGCGATCGTGTAGGAGGTCTGTCCCTGCGGCGGCGGGGCGCCGAGGATGCGGTGGAGCGCGAGGCCGCGGTCGCGGGCGGCGAGGTCCCAAAGCGCGATGTCGACCGCCGCGAGGGCGGCGAGCTCCCCACCGGCGAGGGGGCGGACGGCCGCGCTCGCGGCTGCGGGGTCGTAGTAGGCCCTGGGCGGCAGGGCCTCGGCGAGGCGGTGGATCGTCGCCAGGTGCTCGGCCGCAGAGAACCCGAGGTAGCGGACCGGCGAGGCCTCCCCGAGGCCGACGCGACGCTCCTCATCCTCGAGCCGGAGGAGCACGGTCGGCAGGGTGCTGACGCTGCCGCGGGAGATCCCAAAGGGGTAGCGGAGGGTGAGATCCTTGAGCCAGGTGGTTGCGCGCACGTGGAGCGACCTTGCCACATTGTGGTGAGCGGGCGGCGGCTTTGCGGTATGGGGAGAACGATGGCGGAGACAGCGGATCCCTGGGGAGAGCGGCTGCCGCGGCGGCTGGGCCTTTGGAGCACGGTCGCGGTGCTCGTCGGCTCAACCATCGGCAGCGGGATCTTCCGGACCCCTGCGGTGGTCGCCGAGCGGGTCGACGACCTCGGGCTCTTCGCCCTCGCCTGGGGTCTCGGGGGGCTCGTCGCCCTCGCGGGGGCGCTGACCCTCGCGGAGCTCGCCGCAGCCCTGCCGCGGACCGGCGGGATCTATGTCTATATCCGCGAGGCCTTCGGCCGCCTGCCGGCGTTCCTCTTCGGCTGGTGCGAGCTGCTCATCCTCCGCCCCTCGGCCTACGGCGCCCTCGCGATCACCTCCGCGGAGTACCTCTGGCGCCTGATCGGCCTCGACGGCGGCGCCTCGCTCGAGGCGCTCCCGCTGACGCGGGCCCAGGTGACCGCGATCGGCATGCTGGTCACGGTCGCGGTGATCAACGTCCGCGGGGTCCGCCTCGGGGCGCTGGTCCAGAACATCTCGACGGTGATCAAGGTCGCGGCGATCCTCGGCCTTATCGTCCTCGGCGTGGTGTTCATGCCGACGGTCGAGCCGTCGGCGGCGGTCAGCGGCGGCGGGACGACGGCGGCGACCTTCGGCCTGGCGATGGTGTCGATCCTCTGGGCCTACGACGGCTGGTCGGACGCCGGCTTTGTCAGCGGTGAGGTCCGCGATCCCGCCCGGGTGCTCCCGCGGGCCTTCATCCTCGGGACGGTCGGGGTCGTGCTCCTCTACTTCGCGATCATCGCCGTCTACGTCAGCGTCATCCCCCTGGCGGAGATGCCCGGGTCGCCCCTCATCGCCGCCGACGTCGCGGTCCGCTTGATAGGCCCCGTCGGCGCGACCGCGGTCGCCGGCGCGGTGATGGTGAGCACCTTTGGCACCCTGAACGGGACGATGATGACGGGCCCGCGGGTCTTCTACGCGATGGCGGAGGACGGCCTCTTCTTCCGCAGGATCGCGGCGATTCACCCGAAATTCGGCACTCCGGCGGCGGCGATCGTCCTCTCGGTCACCCTCGGGATCATCTTCGTCGCCTCGCGCTCCTTCGCCGAGCTGGCGGACGGCTTTGTCGTCGGAATCTGGCCCTTCTACGCCCTCGCGGTCGCCGCGGTCTTCGTCCTCCGGCGGCGTCGGCCGGAGCTTCCGCGGCCCTACCGGGTCCTCGGCTACCCCTTTGTCCCGCTCCTCTTCCTTTTGGCGTCGGTGTATTTGCTCGGCAGCTATGCCGTGACCCAGCCCGGGATCTTCGCGATCAACGTCGCGGTGATCGTCGCCGGAGTGCCGGTATTTCTCCTCTGGCTTCGGGGTCGGTAGAAATGAGGAATTTCCGCCCTTGCACCTACATCGAGTTCAGTGTAGGTAGACGGCCCGCGGCGGGATCACTCCTGGATATTCCGTGTGGGGGTCTGCGAGTCGTCCGGGTAGATAGCTCGCATTGCTCCTCGTCGTAGCCATCGATGGTGGATTGGCCGGGACTTGTGCCAGTGATCCGATAAAAGTCATGAAAATTCGGCAATGCATATTGCCAGTCGTTCCTCGGCAAGTGTAGCTACGGATCCGCATGAGCCTGCTAGATCGTCGCCATAGTGGGCTTCGATACTGTCACATACATTGGTGAAGGGGTCGCGCCGGCGAATGACCCCACTCTTGGCCATTGAGATTCGGGAGCGGCCGTGTAAAGGGTCACGGGGTGCGAAGTCGCACACCTCGAAACACCCTGCTCCGACAGAAAGACCCTTCGATGTTCAAGAGGACCGCCTGCACGCTTCTGACACTCAGCACCCTGGTCGCCGCCTGTTACTCCGGCGGCGAGGGGATCGTGGACGACCGCGAGCTCGTCGTCTCGGCGGCGGATGTGGAGGCGCTGGCCGAGGGCGAGTACTTCACGGTCGACCTCCGCGCAGATGACACGGTTGTCCGCTTTGACCTCCGCGATGGTCCGATCGAGCTCGACCGGGTGAAGGTGATCCGGCCCAGCGGCGAAGAGGTGCTCCTCTTCGATCTGGTCGGACTCTACGGCGAGGCGCTCGGCCTCGATCTCATCGGCTCAGGCGAGTTTGTCCTCGAGAGCGCGGCCCTGCGCGACCTCGCGCCCCTCTCGGCGAGCGCCGGCGGTCTTCCGCTCCTCCTCCCGAGCCAGAGCATGGCCCTGGCCACGCTGCCGAAGATCGACCGGATCACCTACGACCGCCGGGCCCTGCCGCGGACGATCGTGGGCGACCTCGGACGGATGAGCGCGAGCGATCCCGCGACCGGGGCGCTGACCTTCGTCGAGTCCCTGGCCCCGGCCTTCCGCTTTGACGGCGACCACGCCTTCGAGGTCGTCCGCGTCGAGGAGGATGAGCTCGGCCAGGTCCACGTGCGGATGCAGCTCTACATCGACGAGCTGCCGGTCGTCGGCTCCGAGGCGATCGTCCACGCCGAGCTGGCGAGCGGGTCGATCCGCGGCTTCTCCAGCGACCTCGCGCCCCGCGAGGGTCCGCGCCTGGACGACGCCTCGCTGATCGACGGCGACGTCGCGGCCGAGCTCGCGGTCGAGGGGATCGAGGGCAGCGAGTTCAGCCCCGCCGAGGTCGATGATCTGGTCTACATCGTCGTCGACGGCGCGCCGGTGCTCGCCTACAGCGCGACCGTCTCGTACACCAGCGAGGAGGGCCCCGAGGTCGACACGATCTTCGCCGACGCCCGCAGCGGCGAGCTCCTCGCCCGTCACCCGCAGATCCACCGGGCGAAGAACCGCCGGGTCTACGACGCCAAGAACGGCGGCTCGTTGCCGGGGACGCTGAAGATGAGCGAGGGCAGCCCGCAAAACAGCGATCCGGTGGTCCAGGCCGCCTACGACAACGCCGGGCTCACCTACGACTACTTCAAGGCGAAGTTCAACCGCGACTCCTTCAACAACGGCGGGGCGCAGATCCGGTCGACCGTCCACGTCAGCGTCAACTACAACAACGCCTATTGGAACGGCTCGCAGATGGCCTACGGCGACGGTGATGGCTACTACTTCTCACCGCTGTCAGAGTCGGCGGACGTCGTCGTCCACGAGCTCGGCCACGCCGTCACCCAGTACAGCGCCAACCTCGTCTACCAAAACGAGTCCGGGGCGTTGAACGAGGCCTTCTCCGACATCTTCGCCGCGAGCGCCCAGGCCTGGCAGGCCGGCGGTGTCAGCTCGGCGACCTGGAAGCTGGCGGAGGACGTCTGGACCCCGGGCAACCCCAACGACGCCATGCGCTACATGGACGACCCGACCGCGGACGGGCAGTCCTACGACTACTACCCGACCCGCTACACCGGCAATCAGGACAACGGCGGCGTCCACCTGAACTCCGGGATCGTCAACTTGGTCTACAAGCTCGCGGTCACCGGCGGGACTCACCCGAAGGGCAAGACCGACGTCAACGTGCCGGGGATCGGCGTCAACAAGGCGGAGCAGATCTTCTACCGGGCGCTGACCTCGTACCTCAGCTCGAGCTCCAACTTCGAGGCCGCCCGCGAGGCGACCGCGCAGGCCGCCGCCGATCTCTACGGCGCGTCCGAGGTGGCGGCGATCCACAAGGCGTGGGACGCGGTCGGCGTCCCCGGTACACCGGAGGAGGAGGAGCCGCCGCCGCAGGACGATCCGCCGCAGGACGATCCCCCGGACAACAGCTGCTCGGGCGTGCCCTACGGCGGCTCCCTCTCCGGCAAGGACGCGGTCCAGTACCAGCCCAACGGCAGCTACTACTACAGCAGCAAGTCGGGCGCGCATAAGGGCTGCATGACAGGCCCGGGGAGCGCGGACTTCGACCTCTACCTGATCAAGTGGAACGGCAAGGGCTGGTCCGAGGTCGCGAAGTCGGAGGGCCCGACCTCGTCGGAGTCCGTCAACTACAACGGGAGCCCCGGCTACTACGCCTGGAAGGTCTCCTCCTGGTCGGGGAGCGGCTCCTACACCCTGAGCTTGACCAAGCCCTAGGGCTGCTGGCTGAGGCTGCTGGCTGAGGCTCGTACCGCTTGTTCCTCCGAGGAACGGAGCGGCGCGGGCCTCTCGCCTGGTGCGGGCCCGGCCCTGAGGAGGTGAGAGACCGCCGGGATCCGCGGACGGTGAGACCACCAGCCGACGAAGGTCGGGAGCGCCAGCGCCAGCGGCAGGGGTGGAGCCGCGCTTCGGCTGCAGCCAGGGGAAGCCCGGTCCCACGGCCCCCAGCCGCGTCAGGGCCGGAGAACGGAAAAGAGCGGGCACAGCCACCTCGGCCGTGCCCGCTTGGTTGCGCCAATTATGAGATCGAGCGTCGGAGTGACCGCAAGGTCAACCATGGGGCCGAAGGCCCGACGAGTTGTCGCAGAGGCGACGTCGACCGTCGGCGGTGCGCCGGTGGTCGATCGTGCGCTGGCAGACTCGAGAAGGCGCCCCAGAGGGTCCATCGTCGTGCCTCTGAGGCGATGGACCGCGAAGAGGGGGTCTTCTCGGAGCTGCCGCGGCGCCTGTGCACGCCGCTCTTGGGCGCCTCCATGCGCCTTCGTGGACACTCCTGCCACTCAATTCCCACCTATCAATAGTTGGAGGGATCGCCTGGAGAGTCAACGGGAGAAAGTGCTCCTGCTGCATAGACGAAGCCCGAGAGCATCCCCGCTAGTGCAGGGCGCCCTCGGGCGGGGTCGGTCCGAGGAATCGTGCGAAGCTGACCCTCAGGTCACATGCGTTCAAAGACGCCGGCAGCACCCATTCCGCCGCCGATACACATCGTCACCATGCCGTAGCGGCTCTTGCGACGCTGCATCTCGTGGATCAGGGTCGCCGTCAGCTTCGCGCCGGTCGCCCCGAGTGGGTGGCCGAGGGCGATGGCGCCGCCGTTGACGTTGACCTTGGCGGGGTCGAGCCCGAGCGTCCGGATCACCGCCAGCGACTGGCTGGCGAAGGCCTCGTTGAGCTCGAAGAGGTCGATATCTCCCAGGCTCAGGCCGGTCTGCTTGAGCACCTTGGGGATCGCCTCGACCGGGCCTATGCCCATGATCTCGGGGGCGACTCCGGCGGTCGCGAATCCGACAAAGCGGGCGAGCGGCCTCAGCCCGAGCTCCTTGGCCCGGCTCGCGGACATCACCACCGCAGCGGCGACCCCGTCGCTGAGCGGCGACGAGTTGCCTGGGGTGACGCTGCCGCGGGCGTGGAAGACCGCCGGCAGGCGGCCGAGGGTCTCCAGGTTGGTGTCGGGGCGGGGCCCCTCATCGACCGAGAAGTCGCGGCCTTCGGCGGTCTTGACCGTGACGATCTCGTCCTTGAAGGCCCCCGCGGCGATCGCTGCGACCGCGCGCTTATGGGACTCCAGGGCGAAGGCGTCCTGATCGGCCCGCGAGACCTCGTACTTGCGGGCGACGTTCTCGGCGGTGAGGCCCATGGAGATGTAGATCTCCGGGTACTCCGCGACGATCTTGGGATCGAACATCGCCTTGTGCCCGCCCATGGGCACGAGGCTCATCGACTCGAGACCGCCGGCGATCGAGCACTCGACCGCGCCGATCATGATCCGCTCGGCGACGGTGGCGATCGCCTGCAGGCCGCTGGAGCAGAAGCGGTTGATGGTGACCCCGGAGGTCGTGTTGGGGAGGCCGGCCCGGAGGGCGACGACCCTGGCGACGTTCAGCCCCTGCTCGGCCTCGGGCATCGCACAGCCGAGCGCGACGTCGTCGACCTCCTCCTTCGGGAGGCCGGGGAGGTCGTGGAGAATGCTGCGGATGACCTGCGCGGCGAGGTCGTCGGGGCGGGTGTTGCGGAGAGAGCCCTTGATCCCCCGGCCTACGGCCGAGCGACGGGCGGCGACGATGACTGCATCACGAATGGACGGCATTGGTGGCTCCCGTGTGGCTCAGTTGCGGAGGGGCTTTTTGGTCTTGAGCGTGTGCTCGATGCGGGCCTGGGTCTTCGCCGTGCCGGCGAGGCTGCAAAACGCCTCGCGCTCGAGGTCGAGGAGGTCCTGGGCCCGGAGGGTGGTCGCGGTCGGGGTCATCCCGCCGCTGAGGACGTGGACGATCTTCTCGCCTATCAGCTTGTCGTGCTCGGAGATGTAGCCGCCCCACTCGAAGAGCTTGGCGCCGAGCATCAGGCTCGCGCCCTGGGGCGCGCCGATGACCGAGATCGGCTCGTCGCGGTCGGGCGGGACCCAGCCCGCCTCGGCGATCGAGATCACCAGCTGCTTGGCGTCGGCGATGACGCGGTTGCGGTGGAAGGTGATCCGGTCGGTCGCGGCGAGGAAGCCGAAGGCGCGGGCCTGGTGGGCGCTGCCCGAGACCTTGGCCCCGCCGGCGTTCTCGAAGGCGCGCCGGATCGCGGGGTAGGGGTCGGTGCCCGGGACCTGGGAGGCCCAGGCGGAGGCCCGGCGGGCGAGCTCCTTGAGACCGCCACCGGCGGGGAGGAGGCCGACGCCGGCCTCGACCAGGCCCATGTAGAGCTCGGCGTCCGCCTGGATCGCAGCGCTGTGCAGGCAGACCTCGACGCCGCCGCCGAGGGTCCGCCCGTGGGGGGCGGCGACGACCGGGATCGAGCCGTGGCGCAGATCCATGAGCATGTTCTGCAGCGAGGCGACCGCGTTATTGAGCGAGTCGAAGTCGCCCTCGGTCGCCCACTTGTAGATCTCGCGGAGATCCGCGCCGGCGCAGAAGTTCGCGCTCTGATCGCCGATGACGAGGCCACGAAAGCCGCCGATCTTCTCCAGCGTCGGCACGGCCTCGCTGAGCATCGCCGTGACGCCCTTGTCGAGGATGTTCATCTTCGGCGAGCGGAACTCGAGGCAGGCGACGCCGTCGCCTATGTCGATGAGACGCGCGGTCTTGTTGCTGTGGAGGACCGCGCCCTCGGACTCCGCCGCGGCCTTGAGGATGAGCATCCCCGCCGGGGTCGGGGTCGGGGTCTGGCCGCTGCCGGGGACGAAGACCGTCGGCGCGCGGGCGCTGCCGCCGTACCAGCTGGCGTCATCGCCCTCGGCGGCGAGCTGGGTCGCGGCCGGAGCGGGCTCGATGCCCATCGCCTTGAGCTGGTCGATGCCCCAGGAGAGGCCGACGGCGTCCCAGAGGGCGAAGGGGCCGAGCTCCCAGCCGTAGCCCCAGCACATGGCCTCGTCGATCTGCTTGGGGGTGTCGCAGATCTCGCCGATGCGGTGGGCGGCGTAGTTAAAGAGGGGGAGGTAGACCCTGCGGAGGAAGTCTCCGGCCCGGCCCTCGGCCCGCAGCGCCTCGCGGGCGCGGGCTGCGGTGTCGGGGATCGTCGCCGCCTTCGCCAGCTCCGGGAAGACCGGGGCCTGCTGGGGCCTGTACTCGAAGGTCTTCAGGTCGATCGACTCGATGACCCGGTTGCCCTTGGCGTCCTTGCCCTTGCGGTAGAAGCCGCCGCCGGTCTTATCGCCCAGGCGCTTGCCCTCGATCATCGCCGCGACCATCGGCGGCACGGTCATCATCGAGTAGAGCTGGTCGTAGTTGTCGGCCTTCGGGTCGCCGCTCAGGGTGCTGGCGAGGTTGTGGATGACGTGGCCGAGGATGTCGATCCCGACCATGTCGCCGAGGCGGTAGGAGCCGGTGCGCGGCCGCCCCATGAGCTTGCCGTTGAGGAGGTCGACCTCCTCGATCGTGTAGCCGCCCTTCGTCGTCTCGGCGAAGGTGAGCAGCATCTCCGCGGTGCCGATCCGGTTGCCGATGAAGTTCGGCGTGTCGCGGCAGAGGACGACGCCCTTGCCGAGCACCTTGTCGCTGAACTCGCAGAGCTCGGCGGTGACCTCGGGAGCGGTGAACTCCGAGGGCACGACCTCGAGCAGGTGCATGTAGCGCGGCGGGTTGAAGAAGTGCATGCCGACGAGGCGCTTGCGGACATCCTCGGCGAGCCCCGCGGCGATCGAGCCGATCGACAGGCCGCTGGTGTTGGAGGTGAGCACCGCGTGGGCCGGAGCCGCCGCGGCGACGCGAGCGAAGAGCGAGATCTTGATGTCGAGGCGCTCGATGACGGCCTCGATCACCAGATCGCTGGCCGCGACGGCGCGGTCGAGATCATCGTCGAAATTGCCGATCGAGATCCGCGAGGCGAAGGCCTTGTCCATAAAGGGCGGGGTCTTCGACTTCGCCATCGCCTTCATCGCACCTGCGGCGAGGGCGTTCCGTTGGCCTCCGGTGGCCCCCTTGGGGACGATGTCGAGGAGGTGGGTGTGGACACCGGCGTTGGCTAGGTGGGCCGCGATTTGGGCGCCCATGGTGCCAGCGCCGAGGACGGTAGCGGTTAGCTGATGGGGTGGACGCAGCAGTGTCACGGCGCCGACCATAGATCAACGCGATCGCTAGTGCATGCCGGATCCGAAGGAATTTTGCCTCCCGTGCTAATCTCACAGGGTGATTTGTGCTGGATCTCGGGGTCGATGGAGAGCACCCTATCGAGTTGTCCGCTCCGTTCTGAGCGGAGGCGTGCTCTCGATCCTCGGGCTCGCCTCGAGCCTCGCGCCGGTGCTCGTCGTCGGCGGCGGATGCCGGACGAGCACCGTCGAGGAGGCGGCCCAGAGCGCCCCGGAGGCGCCCGAGCCGGTGACGACCCCGGAGCCGGAGCCGCCCGAGCCGCCAGCCGCCGAGCCAGCGCCCGAGCCCGAGCCTGCTGCGCCGATCGTTCTCGAGGGGTTGGACGGCGCCGCCCAGGCCCTCGCGGACGGGGACGCAGAGCTGGCCCTGCGCCGCCTCGCCGAGCTCAGCAGCGCCGAGGAGGGCACCGACGAGTGGTTCCGTGAGGGGGCTCTGCGCGGCCGCGCGGCTCGGCTCCAGGGGGAGTTCGAGGCCGCGGTCGCGGCGATGGAGCCGCTCGTCACACGGCGTGATCTCACCAAGCATCTGCCGCCGGAGATCCTCCAGCTCGAGTTCGCCCGCGCCGTCGAAGCATGGGCCGCGAGCGGTGAGCTCGAGCGCGAAGAGGCGGACCGTCGCCTCGCCGAGGCCTCCAAGCTCCTCAGCAAGGCGCAAAAGCACAAGCCGATCCGCAACCTCGCCGAGATCCGCGTGGCCCAGGCGAGGCTCCTCGCCGCGATCGACGGGGGATCGAGCTCCGGCGTGCGGGGGGCCGGGCTCAAGGCGAGCAAGGCGCTCAAGCAGATCATCAAGGACTACCCGAACCATCCGGAGGTCGGCGAGCACCAGCTCGCCTACGCCCGAGCGCTGCTCCGGGCGGGGCGGGTGAGCGAGGGGGCCGACGAGCTTCGGGCCCTGTCGATCGAGCGGCCGGGCGAGCCGGAGGGGGACACCGCGTGGGCCGAGCTCAATGAGCTCGCCGAGGCGGAGAAGCGGGTGAAGACGCCGGTGCTGAGCCGCGGGGAGCTGCTGCGTCAGGCCGAGAAGGCCCGGGGGCTCCGCAACGTCGACCTCTCGCGGGCGATCCTCGACGAGGTGCTCGTCGACCCGGCGATCCCGCCGGCGGTCAAGAGCAGCGCCCATCGATCGCGGGCGTGGACGACCTACAAGCAGCGGGACTACGCCGCCTGCGTCGCCGATCTCGAGCTGCTCTACAGCGAGACCAAGTCGGCCGAGACCCGGGAGTTCCTCGGCCGCTGCCTCGATCGCGGCGCCTTCTACGATCGCGCCCTGGAGCTCCTCTTGGCCCAGACGGAGGGCACGTCCGGCCGCGGTCAGGCCGGCAGGGTCGCCCTCTGGGCGGCGATCCAGCAGGCGATCCGGGCCGGTCGCTATCCGCAGGCGCTGGAGCTGCTGGTCCGCTACGAGAAGAAGTTCAAGGGCCACGGCAGCGAGCGGCAGTGGTTGCACGCCTGGTTGCGGATGCGCACCGGCGACACCGTCGGGGCGATCGCCGCCTTTGAGCCCCTGGAGCGCCGCGGCAGCGACCGGACCCGGGCCCAGTATTTTCGCGGTCGGCTGATGCTCGCCTCGTCGGACACGATCGAGCGCAAGGCCGGGGAGGAGAAGCTGCGCCTCCTCGTCGACAAGCAAGGGCTCACCTACTACGGCTTGATGGCGAGGCAGCGGCTCCTCGACGCGGGGATCGATCCGGGGCCCGAGCCCGAGGTCATGCCGCTCGCGGGCGAGGGCGATCCGAAGGACCCGCGGCGGACGGTGGCGACGCTCCGCGAGCTGGCCGACAGCTTCGGCGCCGAGCTCGTCGCCCTGCGCCGCGCCGAGCGGCTCCACTCCGTCGGCTATCTCGACGAGGCCCGTCGTGAGCTCCGGATCGCGATCGACGAGCACCTCGATCTCGCCGGCCGCAAGGGCTACGAGCCCCACCACGAGGATCGCTACGTCGGCCTGTGCTGGCGGGCGACCTGGCAGCAGCCCAAGCTCTCCCCCTCCCGCGACGCCCGCAAGCTCCACCGCGACAAGGTGCGCACCGAGGCGCTCCGCAGCGGCCTCCGGGTGCTCGCCCACGGGCTCGACGAGCCCCATCGCTTCGCCCGCCTCTCCTCGCGGGAGGACGGCAACCTGCAGATGCGCTGGTACATCCGCGCCTTCCCGCGCGAGGTCGAGCGCGAGGCCAAGGTCCAGGGGATCGATCCGATCCACCTCTGGGCGCTGATGTACACCGAGTCCCGCTTTCGCAGCCACGTGCTCTCGCCGGCGGGCGCCCGCGGAGTCCTCCAGATCATGCCCTGGACCGGGCAGCAGCTCGCCGAGCGGATGGGGGAGCTGGGCCCGCGCTTCGACGCCGACACGCTCTTCGATCCGGCCCACAACATCCACCTCGCCGCTCGCTACGTCCGCGAGCTCCTGGACAAGTTTCACGGCCAGCCGGCGTTCGCCTACGGCAGCTACAACGGCGGGCCGAGCAACGTCTCGCGCTGGATCACCGCGAAGTCCCAGGCCAAGCCGCTGGAGCTCGACGCCTACGTCGAGGAGATCCCGTTCTCCGAGTCTGCGCGGTACACCCGGCGTGTTCTCGAGACCCAGGCGATCTACTCGCTGCTCTACCGCGGTGAGCTTCCGCGGTGGACCAACGCCGTCGATCCGACCTTTGAGAACAACATCGACTTCTAGCAGGCCGTGGCAGAAGGCCGCGCGCTCCCAGCCCTCGTCGCTCACGGCCCCGCCGAAACCTCCTGTACGGCCGAGTGCTGCGGCGTTTCGTCGCCGCCAAGAGGACCGACGATCGCGGCGCGAGAGCACACGAGACCTTCGCCGAGGGGTGCTCGGCCGTCGCGAACGTCGTCGGCGCACCGGTGGATCGTCGCGTCGGCTCATCCGCAGCCCGGCCGCGCTCCGGCACAGCGACGCGTCGCTCCTGCCGACGCCTGCGGCAGCGCCTGGCAGCGCTCATCGCAGCGCCGACGACCGACGGTCGCTTCGCGAGGGCAGCGCTCTCCTTGCGGGGGTCGGCGGCACGGCGGCCGCGGGCGCGTAGACGCTCACGTTGGTGCTCCTCCTCCGGCGAACCTCCGGCGAACCTCCGGCGATCCTCGGGCGAATGCCGGAGAGCTCGCGGCGCTCTCGGGCCGACAGATCGTGTACGATCGGTGCCCCTGCGAGATGGGCCGTGAGCGATGCCGATCACTGAAGAGCTGACCAAGCTTGGCAACACCGTCCGCCGGCTCAACGACGGGGCCGACGAGCTCGTCCGGGAGATCCAGGCGATCGAGGCGACGCTCCGCGATCTGGCGCTTCCCTTCGACTACCTCCACCCGCGACCGCTGGAGGAGACGGCGCGGGTCGGGCCTGGAGGGAAGCGGGTGATCGAGGTGGTCTACCTCGGGGTGATGCCCTGCCGCGGTCGACGACGCTTGGCGATCAAGATGGTCAAGATCCTGGAGTCCAAGGCGGCCGTCGCCTCCCAAAGCGGCGGCGCCGTGATGCCCCTGCTCGACGCGCCGCGCGGTCTTCTCCACGCCGCCGCCGAGCTCCTCGGCGAGGTCGTCCGCGGGATCAGCAAGCAGCTCGACGAGCTCGCCGAGCAGGTCGACCGCCGTCGAAGCGCGGCCCGCGAGGCTCACGACGTTCTCTCGCGCTCCTCGGCGTCCGCCTCAGGCGTTCGTCGCCGGCTAGGCGAAGACGGCTAGCGATCGGCCGCGACCGGGCTTGAGACCGCCGACGACCTGTCGATGGGTGCATCGCCTGCGCTCGTCGCCGTCGACGCTGCCGACACCGCAGGCCGCGCGTGCGGGCTCGTCACGCGGCGCTCTCTCGGCGAAGGCGGGGCTCGGCGAGAGTCGCGGGCCCGGCCGAGAGCCGCGGAGGAGGGCCCCGTAGAGCCCTCTCGCGTCGACTTTTCCGCCGGCCTCGGAGGCGCCGTGATACAACCCCCGACCCATGTCGAAACGGGTCCTGGTTACCGCTGCGCTCCCCTACGCTAACGGCTCGATCCACCTCGGGCACATGCTGGAGGCGGTGCAGACCGACGTCTACGTCCGCGCTCGCAAGCAGGCCGGGGACGACGTCATCTTCATGTGGGCGGCGGATGTCCACGGGACGCCGATCGAGCTCCGGGCGCGGCGCGAGGGGATCACACCCGAGGTGTTGATCGAGCGCGCCCACGCCGATCACCTCGCGGTGTTTACCGACTTCGGGATCGGCTTCGACATCTACTCGACGACCCACTCGGACGAGACCCGCAAGCACGCGGAGCAGATCTTCACGACGATCGACCAAAGCGGCGGGATCACGACAAAAGAGACCGAGCAGCTCTACTGTCCCAAGGACGAGCGCTTCCTCCCGGATCGCTTCGTCAAGGGGACCTGCCCGAAGTGCGGCACCGCGGATCAGTACGGCGACGTCTGTGAGAGCTGCGGCGCGACCTACTCGCCGACCGATCTCAAGGACGCGGCCTGCTCGCTGTGCGGGACGACGCCGCAGCTGGCCTCGTCGGAGCACCTCTTCGTCCCGCTCGACCGCCACGAGGCGTGGTTGCGCGAGTGGCTGCGGCCGGTCTCCGAGGGCGGGACGACCCACCTCCAGCCGACCGTCCGCAACTACGTCCAGAGCTGGGTCGATCAGGGCCTGCGCGATTGGGACATCTCCCGCGACGCGCCCTACTTCGGCACCGCCATTCCGGGGCACCCGGGCAAGTTCTTCTACGTGTGGTTCGACGCGCCGATCGGCTACATCGGCGCCACTGAGCGCTGGTGCGCCGATAACGGCCGCGACGTCGACGACTACTGGAAGAGCTCGCCAGAGGACA
>JAUHWG010000011.1 GCA_030424595.1 Polyangia bacterium | reverse complement strand
TTGGTCACGTGATACGTGTGTGAGGTCCACACCTTGCGGGTCGGGACCCAGCCGTCGCCGGCGTCGCCGTAGACGTAGAGGCCTTGGCGTGGGGTGAAGTTGGGGACGTTGCAGCTGAGGATGTTGGCGACGACGAGGATCTCGGAGTTGCCGTCGGCGTCGGCGTCGACGACGAGGGGGTATTCGTGGATCGTGGCGCTCGAGTTTTGCACCTCAAGCTGTACGGTGCCGTCGGTGCCCGAGTAGACGCGCATGAAGCATTCGTCGGCGTAGACGACCTCGGCTGCGCCGTCTCCCTGGAAGTCGAAGACGGAGGAGCCAGTGGCGTTGGAGGAGACGTCCTGGGTGACCTTCGACCAGCGGACAAAGACCGCTCCGGCGGCGGGGTCGGGGTCTCCGCCCGGCTTGACGACCTCTTCGCCGTCGCGGTTGAAGTCGTAGACGGCGTAGCGGGATGCGCCGGCGATGCCGACCTCGGGACGTCCGTCTCCGTCGAAGTCAGCGACGGTCGGGGGACCGCCACGACCTCCCCCGCGGACCGGGTAGGGCTGGGTCCGGGCGTTGTCGTTGTTCTCGCAGGCGACGCCTGAGGGATCGACGCCGCACCAGAGCTTGCCGGTCGCGCCGTCGACGATCCGCACGGAGGAAGAGCCTACGATGATGACCTCTGGGGTCCCATTGCTGTCGAGATCGGCGATGGCAGGATAGCCGTCGGCGCCGGGGCTCTGCCAGAAGGGGACGACGTTGACGACGGGATCGTTGTTGTTGTCGACCTGCCAGTCGATCTTCCAGGCATCACGACCGGAGACGATCTCCGGATAGTTGTCACCGTCGAGATCGACCGCAGCCGAGACTCCGCCGGTGTACCCATTGGAGGTCCCGTAGACCCCACCATTGCCGCCCTGAGACCAGACCATGAGGCCGTCGTTGTCGAAGATGGCGGCGCCGAAGATGATCTCGGCCTCAGGGTCGTCGTCGAGGTTGGCGAGGGTCGCAGCGCCGTTCTCGACGGTCGTGGTCGCGAGCTGATTGTTGGCGGTCCGGGAGGTCCACAGGAGCGCGCCGGTGGAGTCCACCGCGTGGATCGGGGAGCGGCCGCCGGTGGTCCGTCCGGCGTAGATGATGTCCGGGAGCTGATCGCCGTTGACGTCGCCGAGGGCGATCGAGGAGCGCCCGTGGGAGCCGAACTTGTTGTTGTTCGGGTCGTGGGCGTTCTTCCAGATGACGTCGCCGGTCTGGCCGTTGAGAACGACGATGGCCCCGTCAGGCCAGGATCCGCCGGGCTCCTTGGTCGTGTTGATGACGACCTCCGGGACCAGGTCGCCGTCGAGGTCGGCGACGACCGGGATGGAGATGATCTGATCGTCGGTATAGGACCACTCGAGGGCGACCGTAAGCTCATCAAAGTCGGGGATGAGCTCGCAGGTCAAGGGATCGGGCTGGGGGAGGCACTTGTCGAGAACGGGCTCGCAGTACTCGCCTTGCTCACAATCATAGGAGTCCTGACAGGGGACGCCTGGCGTCGCGCATGTATTGCCGGAGCAGACATCTCCCTCGTCACAGCACAGCTCGAGCATAGGCCCGCAGCGGACCTCGCTCGCACACTCGGGGAGACAGCTGTCCTCGACGCACTCGTTGCCCATGGGGCAACAGCTCGCGGGCTCTCCGCAGAGGGTGCCGCCGACGCAGAGGTCATCACCGCCGGTCTCGGTGCCGCTCTCGCTCTCGGTCGCCGTGTCGCTCGCGCTCTCACTCTCGGAGGCGGTCACGGTCACGTCCATGGTCGTCGCGTCGGTGCCCGCGGTCGTCCCCATGGTGGCGCTCGCCGTGCCCGAGCCCGACATCGACGTCGTCCCCTCCGTGTCCGTACCAGTCCCGCCGGTCGTCGTCGTCGCGGTCCCGACGGTCCCCTCGGTGCTCGTCGCCGAGTCGGTCCCGCTCGCATTGTCATCTCCGTTGCAGCCAAGACCGGCGCAGCCCAACGTGAGCGCCCCGACGACAAAGCGCCCCCGAACCCTATGTAATTCCACCATGGTTCGATCAGGCCACGGCCCTTCGGCCGATGCCACCCTCCACATGCGACGCGGGGGCCCTGTGCCTGGCCACAAGCGCCCGACACCACGGCGCTCTCTCCCGCGGTCGAGCTCGATCCCGTCGGAGAGCGGGCCTGCTGCCCGCCGTCGCAGACGCGGTGCCCGGACGAGCGAGAGCGTGCGCGACTTTTTCCGCGGCCTGCGAGCAGCCCGTGGCGAAAGTCCCGTGTGCTCTCGCGCCGCCATCGTTGGCCCTCTTGGCTTCGACGAAACGCCGCTGTACGAGGCCGTACCGCAAGTTTCGGCGGGGCCGAGGGGGCGGACGAGGGCAAGCGAGAGCGCGCGGGACTTTTGCCGCGGTCTGCTAGGGTGCGCGCGATGATCGACCCAGCGACCATTATCAACCGCCTCCGGACAGACCCTGCGCTCGTCGACGCGGGTGTCGACGTTCTCCTCGATCATGCGCTCGCGCAGCCGCTCCGTGACGCGCTCGGCCCGGCCGAGATGCTGGCGACCGGCGTCGCGACGGCGCTCAGAGAGACCGCTGCGAACCCAGGCCTCGCGCCCTGGATCGAGCAGGAGCTGGGGGAGCTGAGGGGGCACATTAAGACCGATGAGGGGTCCGTCGCCGCCGCCCTCCCGCCGACCCTTCCGTCCGCGCTTGCGACCGCCCTGGGGCGCCCCTTCACCCCCGGTCAGGAGCTCGTCCGAGCGGCGATCAACCACGCGGCGATGCGGTCGATGATGCGCTCAATCCTCCAAAGCACGCTGCTCGAGTTCGGCAAGAAGATGTGGTCGGCGCTCCCGGACACCCGCAGGATCCCCGGTGCAGGCTTCCGCTCGCGGCTGATGGACATGGCCAAGGGGGTCGCCAGCGTCGTCGGGACGGAGGTCGAGCGCCAGCTCGACGACAAGGTCAACGCCTTCGTCGACGGCGCGTTGGCCAACACGATCGACATGGTGATCGAGCGGATCTCCGATCCAAAGCACAGCGATGAGATGGCGGCCTGGCGCTCCGACAGCGTCCGCGAGCTCCTGGGCCAACCGCAGGTCCGCTTCGTCGCCGAGCTCGACAAGATCGCGCACACGGACCTCGCCGCCGACGCGGTCGCCCTCCTCCAGGCGATCGCCGAGTGGGACGAGCTCGAGGCTTCGCTCCGCGGGGGGATCGAGCGGCTCCAAGGGGCCCTGGGCGAGCGCTCGCTCGCCGATCTGCTCGCGGAGTCCGGTCTCATCGACGCCTGGCGACCCCTCATCCGGGAACGTCTCGCAGACCGCGCCCGCTCGCTCGTCACGAGCGAGGCCTTCGCTGGGTGGATCGCCCTCGTCGTCGCGGAGCGCCCGACGAGCTCCTAGCAGACCCTCGTGACCTCTCGGCTCGGACAAGACGCCGCGGGACCGGGCCGTACTCCAAGTCTTGGCCGAGTCGAGCACGACGGGACTTGTGCCAGGGGCTGCTAGCGGCCCCAGGCACGTCGCCCGCTCGGGACCGCAGGCCTGCGGTCGAGCCTGACGGAGCCGCGCGTCGTCGCATCGTCGCATCGTCGCAGCCCAGGCATGACGGCGGCCGCGCGAGAGCGCGCGGGGGCTCCTCGGGCCCTCTCGTCGAGCGAGCGCCTTCGTCCGCTCGGGACCGCGCCTTGTCGTCGCCCCAAGGCCCTGCGATCATCTCCGGCATCGCGGCCACGCAGCGACGAAGCCATGCCTAACCCCTTCCACGACAGCGCCCAAACCCTCCTCGCTAGCCTCGACGACGCCGTCGCCGAACAGCTCAAGAGCGCCGCTCAGAGAAGCTCTCGCTACGCCGCCGGGATCGAGCTGACCATCCAGGAGGTCATCGGCCTCGCGCTCGTCGCCCGCCACATCGCCGCGACCGACGGCCTCTCGACCGCGGAGTCCAACGGCATGCGGGCGCTGCTCAGCCACTACGGCGTGCCGCCGGTCGCCCAGGATCAGCTGATGGCGATCGACCTCAGCTCCGCCAACGATGAGCATGTCAGCGAGCTCGTGCCCGCCGGCAGCGCGAAGGCGATGTACCTGGTCAACGGGGTCGCGACGATCGCCGCCCGCGACGGACTCTCCGACGAAGAGCTCGAGCGGATCTCCGAGATCGGCGCGAGCGTGGGGCTCAGCCAGGCGATGACCGACGCCCTCACGGCCGAGGCGGAGGCGGCGATCCTCGCGTCGATCCGCGGCGATGGGGCGATGCTCGACAAGCTCGACAAACTCCGCGACGCGCTCTTCCGCCTGGCACCCAGCGAGAGCGCCTCCTAAGCCGGCCTGTCGCGCCCGCGGGTGCTCATGCCCTGACCACGACGGGACGACGGGTCCGGGACCCATCCTCGGGCCTCGGGCGGCCACCGCCGCTGAGCGAGACATGCCTCCTTCAGCGCTGAGCGAGAACCCGCCTCGCGGGTCCAGGCAGCGATAGGCCCTGTGTCCCGGGCGCGCCGCGCTGGCCACCGGCGGCTCCCAACGCGAGAGACCGCCCTGCCCACCGTCACAGATCGCGGAGACTCAGGGGGTCAGCTTGCGCAGCCAGAGCGCGGCGAAGTTGCCCGCCTCGTACTCCTGACCGGCGGCGTAGATGTAGCCCGTCGCGGGGTCGATCGCGACGGCTCTGGCGATGTCCTGCCCCGCCTCGTCGCCGTCGTGGATATGGGTCCACATCTCGGCGCCGTCCTCAGGGGTCACCTTCCGCACCCACGCCGCGGCGAAGTCGTTGGCCGTGTACTCCTGACCGGCGACGACGATCGTGCCGTCGGGGGCGACCGCAGCTCCGCGGCCGATGTCGTTGTCGGAGCCGGCGGAGTCGTGGATCTGGGTCCACAGCTCGAGGCCGGTGTCTGAGAGCTTGCGGATCCAGACGTTCGCGAGGCCGATCGGCGCGTAGACCTCGCCTACCAGGATGACGTTGTCGTCGACGTCTCGGGCGACGCCGCGGATGATGTCGTTGCCCGCGGCGCTGTCCCACATCTTGGTCCAGAACTCGGTGCCGGAGGCGGTGTAGCGGCGGACGAAGAGATCGGCGAGGCCTATCGGCTCGTAGACAGAGCCGACGACGACCGCGGTGTCGTCGCTGAGGACGACGACGCCGTGGGCCCTGTCATTGCCGGCCTTATGATCATAGATGTCGTCCCAGAGGAGGGTCCCGTCGGGGTCGTATTTGCGGACGACGATGTTCTTGAGGCCGATCAGCTTGTACTCCTCGCCGACGACCCAGATGTTGTCTTCGCTGTCGATCGCGACCCCGTTGCCGCTGTCGCCGAGGTCGCTCGGTCCGTTGTAGACGTCGGACCAGATCTCCTCGCCGGAGGGGTCCATCTTGAGGACCCAGAGGTTGCCGTCCTCGCCCTGGACGGAGAGCTCACCGACGACGATGTAGTCGCCGGCCGAGTCCACCGCGACCCCGCGGGCGACGTCGGCGAAGGTGCCGTTGCCGGAGCGGGTCTGGGTCCACAGCTGCTCCCCTTCGCTGGTGTACTTGGCCATCCAGATGTTCGCGCCCTGACCGACGACAAACTCCTCTCCTACGACGATGACGTTACCGTCGAGATCGACCGCGACCCCGTGGGCCCTGGCGTCGCCCGCGTCGCGGCCGGAGTACTTCTTCGTCCAGACCTCGGCCCCCGACTGGCGACAGTCGGCGTTGCAGCCGTCACCGTCGACCTCGTCGCCGTCGTCACAGGCCTCGGGGCCGTTGGTCATCCCGTCGCCGCAGTAGGGGGCGAGGGCGCCGCAGCCCTCCTCGCAGCCGCCGTAGGCCCCGTCGTTGACCCCGTCGTCGCAGATCTCGACGCTGGTCTGGACGACACCGTCACCGCAGGAGGCCAGCTTGCACTCGCTGGTGCAGGCGCCGTCGTCGGCGTTCGCAGCCCCGTCGTCGCACTCCTCTCCCTCCGCGACCTCACCGTCGCCGCAGACCGCCGGCCCGGGGCATTCGCACGCGCCGTAGCCTCCTCCGTCCGCGGCGCAGACCTGCGTCCCCTGACCCTCAGGACAGGAGCATTCTTGGGTCTGGCCCGGGGTGCAATCGCCGGCGCTGCCGCTGCCGCTCTCGGTCTCGGAGACCGTCGCCGTCCCGGTGCCGGTGCCCGTCGAGCCCGTCGCGCTGTCCGACGCGGTGCCTATGGCATCGTCACCGCAGGCGCCGCCGAGGAGGAGGCCGACCGCGCCGAGCAGCGTCGCCAGGCCGCGACCGGAGAGGGGGACCAGAGGCGTAGAGGATCGCATCCGGAGACGCTACCACGCGCTCTCTCGCTCCACGAGGGGGAGGTCTACACCGACTCGCCAGCCCGGCGCGAGGCGACTACCATGCAGCCCATGATCCAGCAGCGCTGCGAGAGCGTCACCGTAGAATCCGGCTCCTTTGACCTCCACGTATGGCTCCCCGAGGGGGGCCGCGGCCCCGGGCTCCTCTTGATCCAGGAGATCTTCGGCGTCGGTCCATACATTCGGGCGGTGGCGGAGCGCCTCGCCGAAGCGGGCTATGTCGTCGCCGCGCCGGACGTCTTCTGGCGCTTTCATCCCAACTGGGTCGCAGAGCACGATGAGGCCGGCGTCCAGGCGTCGATGGCCAAGGTCTCTCAGCTGAACCCGGAGCTCGCGGTCGCCGACTGCAAGGCGGCGCTCCGCCACCTCGACGGCCTCGCCGAGGTCGACTCGCGAGCCGGCGTGATCGGCTTCTGCATGGGCGGCTCGCTCGCCTTCGGCGTCGCCGCGGCCGGCGATCCCCGCTGCTGCGTCAGCTACTACGGGTCGACCGTCCCCGACATGCTCGACATGATCCCCGAGATCCGCTGCCCGACGCTCATCTACTTCGGCGACGAGGATCCATACATCCCCCTGGCGGCCGCCCAGCGGGTCGAGACAGCCCTCGCTGACGATCCCCGCTTCACCGTCCACATCGAGCACGCGGGCCACGCCTTCGACAACCACGAGGCGCCGATGTTCTACAACGAGGCAGCCGCGAAGGTCGCCTGGACGAAGACCATGGCCTTCCTGGCAGAGCACCTGCCGACGGGTCGAGCTACAGCCAGCTGAGGCTCGGGGCAAGGCCCCCAGCCTTCGCCGCGCTCGCCCGCCCGAGGGCCAGCTACGCCGGCCCTGCCCCGCCGCCGTCGAAGTCGAGGGGCTTGGCCCGACCGATCGACGGGTCGTCGGCGAGCAGCGCGGCGTAGGCGACCGGGTCGCTCTTCTCGATCGTGCCCGGCTCCTCGCCGCTGCCGAGCAGCTCACGGACGCCTCGACGCGAACCGTAGTAGTTGCCCTGATTGTGGTCCTCGTCGTTGATCGCCCGACGGACCAGCGAGCGCGAGATCTTGGGCAGGTTCAACATGTCGAGGGACATGCCCCAAAGCGCGTCGATCATGTTCTGGTCGGCGGGGAACTCCAGGAGGCCGGCGAGCGTGAGGAGCAGGCCGGCGCGCTGTCCGGCGACGGTGTCGAGGGGCGCGCGACCGCCGAGGTAGCCGAGGTCGATCGCCCGCCAATAGGCGTCGGCGGCCGAGAGGAGCCGCTTTAGCTCCTGGGCGGCGTGGCTGAGCCAGGAGTGCAGCATCACCTCGCCGGCGATCCCGGCCCCGCCCTCCTCTTGGCTGAGATAGCGGCAGACCGCCGGCAATGTGCCGACGTCGACCGCCGGCCCCTTGCCGACGCCGACGTCCTGCGGCGGCACCTTATGGCTATAGAACCCGCCGGATCGGAAGGCGTAGAAGAGCTCCGTCTGGCCGGGTAGTTCGTCCCAAAGCTCGGAGTACTGGGTCACGCGGTTGAGGGATCCGGCGGCCCAGCCGAGGCCGCTGGCGGCCGCCCCAGAGATCTGCGAGGGAGCCGCCCCGGGATCGCGAGGGAGCGCCGATCCGTGCAGGTCCTCGGCGATCTCGACCAGGCGGAGGTCGAGGAAGCCGTCGTAGTAGTCCGCCTTGCCGTCGCGGTTGACGTCCTCGTAGCGCCGCGAGACCAGCGGGTGCGCCGGGCCGATGAATTGGACGAAGTCCTTCTGCCGGCTCTGCGAGTGGTACCACTGGGCGTCCTTGAGGCGGGCGTCGATCGCCGCGAAGTCCTCCGCCGCGCTCATGCCGGTGAGCACGGCGATGAAGCAGTCGATCCCCTCCGAGGAGGAGAGCTCACCGTCGGCGCCGGTGCGGAAGTAGGTCGAGTCCCACGAGGAGTAGATGTCCGCCTCGGGGAACATCCGCGAGATCGCGAAGCGGGTGGTCAGGCCGGCGCACTGGGCGTTGAGCATCAGCTTGTAGCCGCGCTGGCGGATGTCGACGAGCGCGGCCTTCATGTCGGCAGAGCCGAGGTTGGCGTGGCGGTTGACGGCGATCCCGGTGAAGAACTCCGACTCCATCTCCCGGTTCTCGTCGCGGGGGCTGGCGGCGCGGGCGAAGATCTGGATGACCTGCCCCGCGGGGCCGCGGAAGGGCGCCTCGAGCACCGTGTAGCCGCGGGAGAAGGATCCCGGCGGCTTCGGCGTGCCCTCGGGCGCCTCGACCTCGGTGAACTTGTACTGGCGCTTGAGCACCTCGACGCCGCCCTTGTGGAACTCGTAGCCGGAGCAGAGGGCGAAGCGCCAGGGACCTGTGATCTCGTCGTAGGGCGGCGCCTGTCGTCGGAGGTTTTGCAGGAGCGCCCGAACCTCGGCCTGCTGGGCGTCGGTCAGCGCCGGACCCCGCTGCGAGAGGAGCTGGATCGCGTGGGCCCGCAGCTCCGGTCGGGCTGCGTCCCCCTGCTCCGCCTCGATCAGGGAGAAGACCATCGCCGTCGCTCGATCGGCGGGGGCTCGAAACTCGGGGTCCTTCGCGGCGGTCGCGATCACATGGGCGAGGACGGTGACGCAGGCGGAGCGGAGCTGGGAGCGATCGAGGGCGAGCTCGTCGGGATCCTCGGCGTCGATGGACGCGGCGTTGAGGACGGACTCGATCTGACCCAGGAGCGCGCCGGCCTGGACGACCGAGAGCCGCTCCTCACGGATCGGCATGTCCGGGTGAAACGCCGAGGCCGGGAAGAGGCGCTCAAAGGAGCTGGTCCGCCGCGAAGAGACCCAGCGAGCCGCGGTGACCATCGCCTCCAGCGCGTCCATGCCGGTCGGCGCCGGCCCGGCCGGGGTCGCGGAGAGGGTGCCGTCGGCGAGGAGGTAGAGGGGGTTGGCCCCGTAGATCGTCGATGAGAGGTGGAGGCTGCCCGCGGCCTCGGCCGCCGCGCTCGCGTCCTCCGCGTCCTCCGCAGGGGCATCCGCCGCGGGCGTCTCCGGCGGAGCGACCAGGAGGGCGCCGCCGAGCGCCACCAAACGCTGGCGATAGGTCCCGCGCCGACCGACAAAATTGATCGACACGCGCCCCCCAACACGCTCGCGGAGCACGTCGATGGCGTCGGCGCTGAGCGCCTCGTCGAGGCTCACGTGGTAGTCCCGATCGCCGCCGAGGAGGAGGTGCGCCCCCGGCCCCGAGAGGGCTGCGCCGAAGCTCGCCGAGGCCTCTCCGCCGCCCTCGACGAGGACACCGGCGAGGGTGTGCGAGCCAGAGGAATTGTGGACCCGGACGGTGACGTTCATGCTCATCGCTAGCCTTCCATTCTCGGCTGCGCACAGGCGCGCAGCGGCCTCGAGGGCCGCAGCAACGCTACCACAGCGCCATCCCCTCGCCGCGGCGCGGCCGCGTCTTCGATGATCTGCAGGAGATGGCCGTAAGGCCAGCTACATCAGCGTTCGCGCGCTCGCAGGGCCGTGCTCGCGCGTCCCCACGCCGCCAGCCAGGCGGGCTCAGGCCGGCTCAGCTCGCAGACTCGGCCCGATCGAGCTCGCCCCGCGCGACCCAACCGAGATAGTCGCTGTAGAGCGCGCTCAGCCGCTGCGTCACCGGACCGACCCGGCCCTGCCCGACCGGCGCACCGTCGAGCTTGGTGACCGCGATCGGACCGCGCACCGAGGAGGTCAGGAAGACCTCGTCGGCGGCGCGCAGATCGTCCGGCCAGATCGTCACCTCCGCGACCTCGCGGCCGTCAGCGCGGGCCAGCTCGCAGATCAGCGCCCGCGTGATCCCAGACAGCAGACCGGTCTTGAGCGAGGGGGTGAGGATCGCCCCGTCCTTGACCATGAAGACGTTGCTCGTCGCCCCCTCGGCGACCGCCCCGTCGACGCTCAGCATGATCGCGTCCTCGGCCGCGTTGTCGGTCGCCTGCCGGAGCGCCTGGATGCTGTTGAGGTAGTTGCCGGTCTTCAGGGTCGGGTCGAGCGAGCGGCGCGAGATCTTGCGGACGTCGACGATATGGGCCGAGATCCCGCGCTCGTAGAGCTCCGCAGGGGCGAGCTTCAGCTCCTTCGCGACGACCACCAGCAGCGGCACGCCGGCGTGTCGCGGATCGAGGCCGAGCTCGCCGGTGCCGCGGGTGACGACGACCCGCACGTAGCAGTCCGGGTTGCCGGTCGCGTCGCAGGTCGCCCGCGTCGCCTCGGCGATCTCCTGGTCGGTGTAGGGGATCTCGAGGCCGATACCGGCGGCGCTGCGCCGGAGGCGGACGAGGTGCCGCTCCATCTCGACGAAGTGCCCGCCGGCGGTTCGCAGGGTCTCGTAGACGCTGTCGCCGTAGAGAAAGCCGCGATCGAAGACGGAGATCGTCGCCTCCGCGGGATCGAGGGGCCGCCCGGCCGTCGACAGGTAGACCTTGATCGTCATCCTCGCGCTCCTTGTCTCGCTCCGCGCTCACGCCACCGCAGCCGCCAGACCAGACCGAGCGCCTCGGCCATGATCCCAAAGGACATCTTCGAGGTGCCCCGCTGGCGATCCGGGAAGGCGATCGGCACCTCGCGGAGGGCAAAACCCCGCCGCTCGCAGCGAAACTTCATCTCGATCTGAAAGCCGTAGCCGCTCGCCTCGACGCCGGCGAGGTCGAGGGCGCAGAGGACCTCGCGGCGATAGCAGACAAACCCCGCCGTGAGGTCGCGGACGCCGACCCCGAGGACGAGGCGCGCGTAGGTCCCGCCTGCCCGAGAGAGCAGCCGACGGCGTCGCGACCAGCCGACCGTGCGCCCGCCCGCGACGTAGCGCGAGCCGACGACCACATCGGCGCCCGACGAGGCCGCTTCGAGCATCGCGGCGAGGTGCGCCGGATCGTGCGAGAAGTCCGCGTCCATCTGGATGAGGTGCGTGTACTCTGCGGGATCCCCGAGGGCGCGGCTGAAGCCGTCGAGATAGGCGCGACCCAGGCCCTCCTTACCGGCGCGGTGGAGGACAGAGATCCGCGAGTCCGCCGCAGCGAGGCCATCGGCGACCTCTCCGGTGCCGTCGGGGCTGGAGTCGTCGATGACGAGGATGTCGAGCTCGGGCTGGACCCTGTGGATCGCGGCGATGATCGCCGCGAGGTTCTCCCGCTCGTTGTAGGTCGGGAGGAGGACGACGGGCCGCAGCCGCGGCTCCTCGCCCGTCCTCTCTGCGCTCGTCATCGAAGCCTCTGGCATGCGCTCACCGGGGCCCCGCAGGTGCAGGCCCTCGCTCGATCTATGGACCGGCCGGCCCGGACAACGCAAGGGTCTCCTGTGGCTGGCCCCTCGCTTGCGAGCGCTCCCGCGGGCTTGATACCATCGGCGACCGCCTAGGGCGGTCGTTCAACTCGAGTCAGAGACCCAATTGCGAAGGATCCGCTGCCACTACTCCTCTGGAGAGGCCTTTGTCGACGCGCTCAAGACTCCAGGCGAGGAGAACGCGATCCAGGTCTTCACCACAGAGCGCTTTGAGCCCGGCGAAGAGGTGCTGGCTGAGGTGTTCTTCAGCGGTCTTCCGGGCAAGATGATGGTCCGGGCGATCGGCAAGAAGTGGCAGAGCGCGCGCCCTCGCCTGCGCGTACGGGCAGGCGGCGTGCTCCGCTGTGTCGGCTCCGAGTGGCGCAAGCTCGACTTCCTGCGCGAGGTCGCGGCGGGCGACGCGAAGATGATGCCGCGCCGCCGCCACGTCCGTCAGCCGGTGCTGGTCGAGATCCGTTGGCGGCGCAGCGGCGAGCCCGAGCTGACCGCGGCGACGATCTCCGAGATCTCCGAGGCAGGGGCGCTCCTCCTGACCAAGGAGGACCTCGCGGTCGGCGACGAGATCATCATCGAGATCACACCGCCGGGCAGCGCGCGCCCCCTCGAGGTCCAATCCGTGGTCCGCAACAACGACAACCCCGACGGCTGTGGGGTCGAGTTCGTCGCCCGCGACATGGGCGGCGTCCACCGGATCCGTGAGGTCATCCGGCGGATCGTCGACGAGTGAGATCAGGCGTGGACGGCGTCAGCCCCCCTGCGGATGGCACGCGCAGCGGCGGTCGCCCGCCGAGGCGCGGGCGAACGCGCCTCGATCCCAGACCTCGGACCTCCGCCCTGCGCGGACGAGGACGGGACGATCCCTCGGATCCTCCGCGACGAGCCCCAAAGGTCGGCTTCCTCACGGGCTGCGGCCTCGTCGCCCTGCTCGTGAGCAGCGGGCCCGCATGCGGCGACCGCGAGGATCCGCCCGAGGAGAGCGCAGCCCAGGCGGATCCTGCGATCCCAGCCCAGGAGAGTCCCCCTTGCGACATCTCCCCGGCTGCCCGGGCGATCGCCTGTCCGGAGCGCAGAGGTCCGGCCGCCGCCGTCGAGGCCCGCGCCCGGCTCCTCAGCGCCGACTCACCGGCGGCTGCGGCCGACCTCCTCGGCACCCTGGGGAGCGCGGCCGATCTCCGCGGGATCGCCCGCCTCGTCGCCCTCGACAGGCCGACGACCCCGCCGGACCCGGCGACCCTCAACGACGCCCTCGAGGATCCCTTGGGCGCCCGGGTCTCGCCGATCGATGACCGCGTGCTCGGCCTGCTCGTCCTCGCCGGTCAACGCCGGCATGAGCGGACCGCGACCCATACGGCGCGGATCAAGGCGAACGCCCTGCTCGCCCGGACCTACGACGAGGCGCTCCTCCAGCTCGGCCTGACGCCGCGGGCTGCCCTGCCCCCGCTCGCCCGGATCCTCGCGGGGCGCTTTCTCCACTACGGGCGTCACTTCGCCGACGCCCAGCGCCGGCGCCGGGTCCCGGGCCTCGACGACCTGGCGACGACCGTGGAGCGGCGCCTCCTCGAGGTTCTCCTCGCGGTCGAGGCGACCCCCTACAGCGGTGATGATGCGCTCCTCCTCAGCGAGCGGACGGCCGGCCGCCGCTACCTCCAGGGCGCGGCGGTCGGTAGGCGTCTCGCCGAGGAGGGGGAGCCGACGCCGCAGGAGCTGATGCGCACGTGGCCCGCCGAGGTCGACCGCCTGATCGAGAGCGGCTTTGTCGACCAGGCGATCGACCTCTCGATCGCCTACAGCCCGCGGATCGGCAGCGATCCCGTCGAGGCGCTCCTCCTGAGCGCGCTCCAGGCCCACGGTCGAGAGGACGGCCGGCGCCGGGCGGTCGAGCGCTTCAGCGAGCTCCGCCAGCGAGAGTCGCCTCCGCCCCGGGTCGGCGAGGAGCCCCTCCCCGAGGCGACGCCCCCGATCTGGCCCTCCGTACAGGAGGTCGTCCCCCCCCTCTTCACGAGGCTGAGCTCCGCCGCGCCCCGCAAGCAGGCGCTCGCCGAGGCGATCATAGCCCTCCGCGCTCGCCCCGACGCGGCCCTCCACGCCCTCGCCGAGCTGGTCCCCGAGACCCGCCGCTCGACCGAGAGCCGCCGCTCCGATCTCGTCGCCGAGATCGACTGGCTCCTGCCAGAGGTCGAGGCCGCCGCGCCGCCCACCGGCGCGAGCCTCCGCCTCGTCGTCGCCGCCGAACGGATCCGGGCGCCGTCCGCGGGTGACTCCAGCGAACGGTCGCTGCGGCGACGCTTCGCCCTCGCCGCCCAGCACACCCAGGCCCGGGATGACGCCAAAGCGGCGGAGCAGCTCCTCGCCAACCGCCCCCAGACCCTGGAGACAGGCGAGACCGAGACCGACAGCGAGACCGACGGCGAGACCGACAGCGCCGGCACCGACGGCGCTCCCTAGGCCAACGAGGGCAAGCGAGAGCACACGGGACTCCTGCCACAGGCTGCGAGGAGCGCATCGCGAGGGTCCTCGCCGCCGACTCCAACTCCTAGCTGCTACTCCGCGCCGGCGAAGGGCTCGCGATCGCAGCGCTGACGTCGGTCGACCCGGAGCCAGAGCCGATCGTCACGGACGCTGACCCAGGTAACCCGCCCGCGCGGCGCCCGGATCCAGCGATAGTCGTCCCCACCGCTGCGGCCGTCGTCGACGGCGATCCGGAGGAGCCCGCCCTTGGCTGGGGCCTGGGCGCACTCGCCGGGGACGATCGAGGTCCCGCCGAGGTCGAAGCGGAGCGGCCTGTCGGGGACGACCTCGGCGCAGATCATCGCCGGGGTCTCGCGGGCGCAGGTCCGCTGTCCCGACGGCGCCCAGCCCTGAGCCGGCGCGCAGGCGAGGGTCGAAGGGGCGAGCAGGAGGGCGAGCGCGACGGTCCACAAAGACCCCCGACCCGAGGAGGAGCACGACCACCGCGAGGCCCGCGACCACCGCGACGAGCACGACCACCGCGAGGACCGCGAGAACCGCGATGCCGGCGGATGGTCGACCGCCCCTCGCCTGTGGCATGCTCGCGGGCGATGGCCCGACGGCGTCGACGCAGGAACATCCGCGGCAGGCCCCGTCCGATCTCCGACGGGATCTGGAACTGGATCCGCTCCTACGTCCCGAGCGACAAGATTCGCCTCTACCAGCTCCGCGACGTCTGGCCCCAGGTCGCCGGCGAGGCGCTGGCGAGCCACGCCTGGCCGGAGGCGGTCTCGGGGCATGAGGCGATTATCGCGGTGCACGACTCTCAGTGGCTACACGAGCTGACGTACATGCGCCAGGCCCTGATCGGAAAGCTCACAGAGCTCGCGCCCAACACCGACCTCAAGTCGGTGCGCCTCCGCCTAGCACGCCGCGAGCGGCCCCCGCCCGCCCCCTTCGAGCCGAAGGTGATCTTCCCCGATCGCGCGCCGCCCCTCCCCGCGCAGCCCTCCGAGGGCACCGCCGCTGCGATCCACGCGGTCTCCGATCCGGATCTGCGGGAGGCGATCGCGGCGGCGCGGATCGTCCTCAGCCAAACACCCCCCAAGTACCCGGGCTGAGCGCTCCCGCGGCACTCGAGCGAGGGGCGAGTTCGCGCCTGGCGGACTGGGGTGAGGACCTCGCCCCACTAGGGCCTACTAGCGCGATCCCAACCGATCGCCTAGGGTATCGCCGCTGTGCCCCTGCACCCGTCGATACGACCCCTCCTCGCCCTGACCCTCGCGTTCGCTGTCGCGCCCTCCTGCGCCCGCAGCGACCCGGAGAGCGCCGGCTCGGGGAGCCAGGAGGCGGCCGAGCCCGCCGCGGAGACCAAGGCGAAGGGCGGCAAGCTCTTCGAGGAGATCGCCGCTCCGCTCGAGTTCCGCGACCCTGATCCAGGCCCGCGCGCCCCGGAGGCCGCGGCCTTCGGCGCGGAGATCGGCCGCTCCAGCTACGCCGACGTCAAGGCCTACGTCGAGGCCAAGGGCTTCACCTGCAAGGACACCTCGATCCGAGCGATGATGGAGGCCAAGCGCGAGGCGGAGCGCGAGAAGCAGGCGGAGAAGGGCGAAGACGCGGTCTCCTCCGCCTCGTGGATGAAGAAGAAGAGCAAGCGCGAGAAGAACCCGCAGGTCCGCTTCTCCTGCCCCTCGGTGAACTCCGACACCATCGGCGATCGCGAGCGCGTGAAGTCCCGCGGCCGCCTCCTCTTCGTCTTCGACAACGACGAGCTGCCGCTGCGCCACGTCTCCTACCAGCGCTCGCACGACAACCACGCGGCCGCCCTCGACGACTACGAGGACTCCGTGAAGGCGATGACCGCCCGCTTTGGCGAGCCGACCGCGACCCGCGGTGAGGTCCCTGAGCGCGACGCCGACGGCAAGGTCCTCTTCCCGCCGAGCCGAAGCCTGGAGCTCCGCTGGGACTTCAGCGACCTGACCATGAAGGTCACGGCGATCCACTTCGGCCGCAAGGTCACCGTCGGCGAGCGGATCGAGGTCCCCCACGGGATCCGCCCGGACGCGCCGACGCTCGGCAAGCCAGAGCCGACCGTGAAGCCCATCGAGCCCGCGCCCGGGGCCGAGCCCAAGCCCGAGCCCGAGCCCAAGCCCAAGCCCGAGCCCAAGCCCGCGAAGATGTCTGCGAAGGACGCGAAGGAGCTCGAGGCGAAGATGGCGGCCTCCGACGAAGCTCCGACGCCTCGCTAGGCGGCTGCGGTGAGGGTCCCGTCGCGCTCGCGCAGCGAAGAGACCGCCGTGAGAGCGTGAGAGCGTGAGGACCCTGTGTGACAGGGTTCTGACCCCGCTTCGCAGGCAGGCAGCCCTGCTCTCGAAGCGCCCTCCTCGCCGCGGGCGCCGGGGCGATGATTGCGCTAGGAGCCCTCGCCCGCCATCATGCGACCTGTACAGGGCCGCCCATGGACGAATTTCTCCAGAGCTTCAACGACGTCCTCAGCGCGATCAACGGCGTCATCTTCCACGATTTCGTCCTCTACGCGGTCCTCGCGGTCGGCGTCCTCTTCACCTTCTGGAGCGGATTTTGCCAGTACCACGCCTTCACCCACGGGGTCGCGGTCATCCGCGGGAAGTGGGACGACCACGACGACCCCGGCGCGATCAACCACTTCCAGGCCCTCTCGGCCGCACTCTCGGCGACCGTCGGCCTCGGTAATATCGGCGGCGTCGCGGTCGCGATCGCCCTCGGCGGTCCCGGTGCGATCTTCTGGATGTGGGTCGTCGGCATCTTCGGCATGGCCCTCAAGACCACCGAGGTCACCCAGTCGATGCTCTTCCGGAACACCAAGGACCCGGAGGAGCCCCACGGCGGGCCGATGTACGTGATCGAGGAGGGGCTCGCCCAGCGCAACCCGAAGTGGCGCCCGATCGGCCGGATCATCGGCGTCCTCTTCTGCATCACCCTCCTGATCGCCACGATCACCGGCGGCAACATGTTCCAGGCCTGGAACGTCGCGGTCGTCACCGAGGACGGCCTCGGGATCCCGCAGCCGCTGGTCGGCGCGATCCAAGCGGTCCTCGTCGGGGCGGTGATCCTCGGCGGGATCAAGCGGATCGGCGCTGTCGCCGGGCGGATCGTCCCGGTGATGTGCGCGATCTACCTGATCGCCGCCTTCTACGTCCTCGGCGTCCACTTCGACGCCATCCCGGCGATGCTCCGCCTGATCGTCGTCTCCGCCTTCAACCCGGCCGAGGCCGGCGGCGCCTTCGTCGGCGCCTCCTTCGGCCTCGCCTTCCTCTGGGGCATGAAGCGCGCGCTCTTCTCCAGCGAGGTCGGCCAGGGCTCGTCGCCGATCGCCCACTCGGCGGCGAAGACCAACGAGCCGGTCCGCGAGGGCGTCGTCGCCGGGCTCGAGCCCTTCATCGACACGATCGTCGTCGCCACCCTGACCTCGCTGGTGATCCTCTCCAGCGGCGCCTGGAACCGCGACGGCGAGGCTCATTTCGCCGAGACCCCGACCTTCGTCGCCGCTGAGACGGCCGACGCCTGGACCCTCGACAGCTCGGCCCTCCCGGCCAAGAGCCGCGAGGCCGAGGCGGTGAGCGGCCCGTGGAAGGCGGGCGACACCGTCTTCGCCATCGCCCGCGCCGGCGACGTCGACCCCAGCACCGGCACCGACCTGCAACGGATCAGCGGCGATGTGGTCGCTGACCCGGAGACCGCCGAGGCGTGGAGGGTCGAGTGGGGCTCGATCGAGAGCGCGGCCGCGCCGGTGCTCGAGAGCGAGGACATCTACCGCGACTACGTCGGCGCCGCCCTGACCAGCCACGCCTTCGACCGCGTTCTCCCGGGCCTGGGCAAGTGGCTGATCCTCTTCTCGTCGTGGCTCTTCGCCCTCTCGACGATGATCTCCTGGTCCTATTACGGCGAGCAGGGCGTCGTCTACATCGCCGGCGAGCGCTGGGTCGTCCCCTACAAGCTCTTCTACTGCGCCGCGATCGTCCTCGCGACCGTCGGCCTGGTCACGACCGACGCCGAGCTCGACAACCTCACCACCCTGGGCACCGGCGTGATGCTGATCGTCAACATCCCGATCATGCTGATCTTCGGCGCGATCGCGATGAAGCACTACCGCGGCTACTTCGCCCGCCTCAAGGCCGGCGAGTTCCACTCCCACGACGCCGCGTCGCTCACCGACATCGTCGAGGGTAAGGACCACGACGAGTAGGAGCTCGGTGTCGTCCGCCTTCACGTTGGCGACGGCCTCCTAGGGACCGTCGATCCAGTTCGCGCAGACCGCAGGGTTTTGCCAGAACGCGCGGCCAGCCTCGATGAGGTCGGCCGAGTCGGCGCCCACATGGGTGATGTAGCAGCGGTCCGGGAGCGCTTCGTTGTAGAAGATGCAGCTGCCGACGTAGTGCTCGTAGCCGGCGCACGGGGACTCGCTGACGATGACGTTCGGGTTGGACTTGCAGGTGACCTCGACCCCCGTGAGGTCGCCGAAGTAGTCGGAGCAGGCGGGGTAGCCGATCGCGGCCTGGGGGTTCTCGCAGCTGAGGCCGAAGCTCAGCTCCTCACAGGGCAGGAGCGGCGTCCCTCCCGTCCCGGCGGTGTCTGTGGTCGCGTCGGTCGTGGTCGCGTCGGTCGCGTCGGTCGCGGTCGGGACGGTGGTCCCGTCTGTCTCCCCGGTGCCGGTCAGGGTGCCCGTGCTGGCATCGCCCCCCGTAGAGCTGCTCTGCGCCGTCGCGGTCGCGGTGCTCTCGTCGCCCGTGCTCGCGCCGGCTGAGGTGTCGTCGTCAGAGGTGCCACAGGCGAGGGCCAGGGCTAGAAATGCTGCGCTCCAGGTCTTCATCGGGACTCTCGGCTCCGTCTAGCGAGAGTCTCGACGAGCCCTGTGGAGGCCGCAAGGTCAGACTTTCAGGGGCGTCCGCGCCCTCTCCTCGACCGGCCTCAGAGCTGTCGACGCTGGCGCGGAGCGACGCTCCTCCACGGCGCCCGCGCGACCGCGCCCGCGGGGCGCTCGGATCGGTCACCTAGCACGGCCATGCTTCATCAGCGTCGCACGTCGCCCGATCGCGAAGCGGCGGACAGGCCGGGGCTAGCGACCCTCAGGGGCGAAGTAGACGTAGGTGCAGCCCGCCTCGTAGCGCTCCCCAGGGACCGCCGGCGCGGAGACGATCGCGTCCACCCCCGGAGAGCCGTCGATCTCCGCCCAGGCGACGGCCCCCTGACGAGCCCAGGGACGATCGCGGAGGGCGTAGCCGCCGATCCCAGAGGCGACCTCGCTCAGATCGACCGGAGCAAGGTCGGCCTTGCCTCGGACCACGTACGCCTCCTCCCCCTCGAACACAACGATCTCTGCGCGGCCATCGTCGTTGAGATCCTGGAGCAGGTACGGCCACCTTCCATGGGCCAGCTCAGCCCCCTGGAGGACAGAAAAACCTGACCCATCGGTCAGATCCTGGGGGAGCAAGACCGACTCCACGCCAGACTGGCCGAAGAGAATCCAGGCGGGCTCGCCCGGCATGTCCGGGCGAATTACGAAGTCCGTGCGCCCGTCCCCGTCGACGTCGCGACCGCCGTCGACCGCGATCCGAAGGTACGCTCCGTCCAGACGGATCGAGTAGCCCTCGAAGATTGGCCAGAGGTCGTCAAAGAACTCAAGGCTGCCGATCGCGGGGCCGCCGAAGACGACCTCGACGCCGTCGAAGCCCTGCCCGAAGACCCCGCTCGAGCTGGCGACGGCGAGGTCATCAAAGCCATCGCCGTCGACGTCGCCGGTGGCGAGCACCGAACCGTAGGCGACGATCGCCGCCCCACCGACCTCGGCGGCGAGGTCATCTCGAGAGTGGTACCCGGGGTTCTCCTCGCCGAAGATCACGTAGTGGGTGCTGAAGTAGGCCGTGTTGTCGTTGACGAGGATGTCGCCGAAACCGTCACCATTGAGGTCACCAGCGGCGAAGACATGGTCCATGCTGCTGGTCTCGAGCCCGTCCACCAGGAGAGGCGGGAGGCTCTCGTCGGCCTGGAGCACCCAGGGATGCGACTCAGGGCCACCGGCGAGGAGGCGGACCTGGCCCGCGAGGGTCGCCGCGAGATCGTCGAAGCCGTCGCCGTCGACGTCGCCGACCGAGTAGACGCCGAGCTCATCGCCGTCGGCGCTCGCCTCCACGGTGATGGCGAAGCCCTCGTCCGGGGACAGGTCGGCGAGCGCAATTGGAGCGGCGTCAGACTTGCCGAAGACGACATAGGCCAAGTCGTGAGCGGCGACGATCACGATGTCCGCCAGGCCATCGCCGTTGACGTCGCCGCAGGGGACGCCATCGACCCGGTGCCACGCCTCGGCGCTGGCGATCGTGAAACCCGGCCCGATCGGCTCATCGCATGGCGTCGACTCCGTGGGATCCGTCGTGGTGTCCGAGTCGCCTCCGCCCGGCGGTGCGCAGGCGGCCGCCGCGAGAAGGCCGGCGAACACACGCGGGCCCGGAGGGGTGGCGATGGACGACACCGATCGACAATAGCGGGCGAGGGCGTGAGAGCGCCATCGCGGGCGATGCCGCGACGTGCCGACGAGGCGGCCGCTAGGCCGAGACGACCTGCCTATTCCCCGAGATCAGGCGCGACCCAGCGCAGGGCTCCCCTGGCGCGCCCGCGAAGAGTCGGACCTGGACGGGTGAGCCGGAGGGCCAGCGCAGCGCCAGCGCGACCGGGTGCGCAGGGCCGAGGTCGAAGCGGCGAAAGCTCCAGGAGGCGGGCTCATCTCCGAGCTCCGGCGCGAAGCGGACGGCGATCGAGCCGTCCTCTCCGAAGACGAACCAGAAGCGGCCGAGGCCGAGGCTGATGCCGATCCCCCGCGCCTTCATGTAGGCCTCCTTGAGGGTCCAGGTGTCGAAGAAGCGGGCCGCCAGCTCCGGCCCGTCGAGGTGGGCGAGGGCTTCGACCTCCGGCGCGGCGAAGAAGTGATGGGCGATCCCGCGGAGGTCCCCCCGACGATCGCGAGCCTCCACGTCGACGCCGATCTCCCCGCGCGCCAGGGCGATCACCGCCCGCCCGTCGGTGTGCGAGAGGTTGAAGCGGAGATCGCCGAGGCCGTGGGCGGGGTCGATGTCGGGGCGGCCGTGCTCGCCGACGACGAAGCGCCACTCGCCGGGGGCGACGCTCGGCGCGTAGCGGGTGAGCGTCCCCCGCACCAGCCCTCGCGCGACCAGAAAAGCGTGGCGATGGCGCTCGAAGAGGAAGCGCTGCTGGCGGGCGGCCTCGTCCTCGGTCATCCAGGCGGCGTAGCGGGCGAGCTGCTCCGGCGCCCCTACGGCGGTCGGGTCGATCTCCCAGACGTGGATCTCCCCCTGCCCTAACTCGATCGCTGGCGTCCGCATCACCCCGGGGCCGACCTTGCGCGGGCCGGAGACCGCCGACAAGGTACCATCCCAGCGCTCGACCATGCCCCCCGCAACCAAGCTAGGGATCCTCCTCTCCAACCTCGGCACGCCGGAGGCCCCGCAGACCGCCGAGGTCCGCCGCTACCTCGCCGAGTTCCTCAGCGATCCCCGGGTCGTCGACATCAACCCGGTGCTCCGGTGGATCCTCCTCAACCTGATCATCCTCCGGACCCGCCCGAAGAAGTCGGCCGCCGCCTACCGTCAGGTCTGGACCGAAGAGGGCTCGCCGCTCCTCGTCCACTCCGAGGCGCTGACCGAGCTGGTCCAGGAGCAGATGCCGGAGACGCCGGTCGTCCTGGCCATGCGCTACGGCCAGCCGTCGATCGCCAAGGGCCTGGCGGAGCTCGAGCGCGCCGGCTGTGACCGGATCCTCGTCGTCCCGCTCTACCCCCACTACGCGGCGTCCTCCACCGGCTCGACCGTCGAGGAGGTCTATCGGATCGCCAGCGCCCAGTGGAACACGCCCTTCATCCAGGTGCTGCCCCCCTTCTACGACCATCCGGCGTTCATCAACGCCCTCGCCGAGATGGGCGAGCCGGTCCTGGACGAGCTCAAGCCCGATCATGTCCTCTACTCCTTCCACGGCCTTCCCGAGCGCCACGTCCGCAAGAGCGACCTGACCGGCGCCCACTGCCTCGCCTCCGAGCGCTGCTGCGACGCCATCTGCCCCGCCAACCGCAACTGCTACCGCGCCCAGTGCTATGCGACCGCGCGGGCCCTCTCCGCACGCGTGGGCCTCACCGAAGAGCAGGCGACCGTCACCTTCCAGTCGCGCCTCGGGCGGACGGTCTGGATCCGCCCCTACACCGACGTCGTCCTGACCGACCTCGCCAAGCGCGGGGTCAAGCGCCTCGCGGTCTTCTGCCCGGCCTTCGTCGCCGACTGCCTCGAGACCCTCGAGGAGATCGGGATCCGCGCGAACGAAGACTTCATCGCCGCCGGGGGCGAGGAGCTCCGCCTGGTCCCGGGCCTCAACGCCGAGCCGGTCTGGGTCGAGGCCCTGCTGACCCTCCTCCGCGAGGCCCTCGGCGAGCCCGACCGCCTCCACACCTTCGCAGGCCAGGCCCCCGACCTGGCCCCCGACCTGGCCTGACCCGAGCGGACGATGAAGACGCTCCCCGACGGCCTCGAGGCCTACAAGCGCACCGCGACCTTCACCGAGGCGACCCTCCCCGCAGGGCTCCTCGGCGAGCACCGCACCCGCGCCGGCACCTGGGGGGTGATCCATGTCCTCCGCGGCGAGGTTCTCTACCGGATCCTCGCGCCCGAGGGCTCGACCGCGGCCGAGGAGCGCCTGCTCCGCCCTGGCGTCCCCGGGATCGTCGAGCCGACCGTGCCCCATCACCTAGAGCTCCGGGGACAGGTCGAGCTCTTCGTCGAGTTCCACCGCTGAGCCCCGCTCTCCGCTAGTCTCGAGGGCGCCGCCCCCCCGCGGCCGCAGGACTTGGAGCGCGTTGTGATCGACGACGTCAACATTCGCGAGGCCCGCCAGGAGGACCTTCCGGCGCTGACGAGGATCTACAACCAGGCGATCGAGGACGGGACGACCGCAGACACCGTCGCCACCACGGTCGCCGAGCGGCAGCGCTGGTTCGACGCCCACCGAGACCCGCACTACCCGCTCTACGTCGCCGAGATGGGCGACGAGGTGGTCGCCTACGCGACCCTCAGCAAGTACCGCGAAGGACGCCCGGCGGTCCGCACCACCGTCGAGATCAGCTACTACGTCGCCCGCGAACACCGCCGCCGCGGCCTCGGTACGGCCCTCCTCCGACACGCCGAGAGCTCGGCGCGGAGCCTCGGCTTTCGCCACGGCTACGCGCTCCTCCTCGACACCAACGCCGGCAGCGTGCGCCTCCTGGAGAAGCTCGGCTGGGCCCGCTGGGGGCATTTTCCCGGGATCGCGACCGTCCACGGCGAGACCTGCGGCCACCTCGTCTACGGCCGCTCGCTCGCCGCGGAGCCGACCACGGCCTAGCAGGTCCGCGCAGGCGACGGCGACCGCTCCGAGCCCTCGATACCCACCGCCCCCACCGCACCGGGTCAGACCGCAGGTCTCGACGGAGCGGCCAGCGAGAGCGAGCGAGAGCTTTGCCTCAGCCTCCAAGCAGCCCGCGGCGAAAGTCCCGTGTGCTTGTCGACCTTGACCCGACCGTCTTGCCGACGTCCTGCTCGTAGTCCCGATCTACGGAGAGGTCCTCTTCCTCCTCGCTGAGCTTGTAGGTCCGCTCCTTGTCGGTGCGTCAGCTGGCGACGAACGCCCTGTCACATGACGCGAGCCCCCACACACAGCGCCGGGCTTTCACCCCAGCCTGCTAGATCCCGAGCAGGTCGGCGTAGGCGACGGCGACCCGCTCCGAGCCCTCGATCCCCATCGCCCCGCAGAGGATCCGCAGCGACTCCTCCGATCCCTCACGGTCCGCCCCCTCAGCGTCGCTGAGCACCGCCTCGTACTCGAGGTAGTCGCCGAGCCCTTCGACCTCGTCCAGGTGGATCCGGACGTTACGCCAGTGGAGGATCTCGCGGGTCTTGATCACCTCGCCGCGGATCCCGAGGGTCCCCGCCAACGCCTCGCGCAGCCCGTCGGGATCGGCGGTCTCGACCAGCGTATAGCTGCTGATCCGCGCTTCGCTGTGATCGCCGCGGTCGTAGCCGATGAGCCACGCGCCCTCGCCCTCGCCCGTGACCACGCGCAGCTTGAGGCGCCCGTGGCGAGCGTGAAAGAAGGTGTCGCGCTGGGCTTCGACATGGGACGCCTTCGCGCCCAGCTTCAGCGCTCCAGCCCTCGCCGCCTGCCTGTCGACGAGGCGCGCCTTGATCTCGAGGTTCTGCTTCATCTGGTTCTCCGACGCTTCTTCGGCCGCGGCGTCACGCGGTCTGCTTCGCGGTCGTATTCGCGGTCGCCGTCGCGGTCGCGGTCTTCTTCTTCGCCTTCGTCTTCGTAGCCTTCTTCTTCGCCGACTCCTTCGTCCCCGACTTCTTCGCCGTCGCCTTCGTAGCCTTCTTCTTCGCCGACGCCTTCGTCCCCGACTTCTTCGCCCGCGCCTTCGTTGCCTGCTCCTGCGCCGACGCCTTCGTCCCCGACTTCTTCGCCGTCGCCCCCGACTTCTTCGCCCGCGCCTTCGTTGCCTTCTTCGCGGTCGTCGTCGCCGACGCCTTCGTCCCCGACTTCTTCGCCGTCGCCTTCTTCGCCGTCGCCTTCGACCCCGCAGTCAGGACGCCGACGACCGATCCAGCCCCCTCAGGGACACGGCAACGCCCGCCGCCGAGCGCCAGGACGTGGCGAAAGTGGACGGGCTCCACCGGCTGGATGCTCAGCCGCTGACCACGCTGGACCACGAGCATCTCCGCGAGCGCAGGATCGGCCTTGAGCTCGTCGAGGGGGACCGTCCTCGGCCAGCGCTCGACAAAGCCGACGTCCACCAAAAACCAGCGCGGAGCGGCGGGGGAGGACTTCGGATCGAAGACCTCGCTCGTCTCGTCAAAGGCGGTCGGATCGGGATAGGCCTCGCGGACCACCCTCGCGACCCCGACGATCCCCGGCGGCGACGTGTTCGAGTGATAGAAGAGCACCAGGTCGCCTGCGGCCATCATGTCCCGCATGTAGTTGCGGGCTTGGTAGTTGCGGACCCCGTCCCAGGGGGTGCTCCCCTCGCGCTCGAGATCCCCGATCGAGAAGACGTCGGGCTCGCTCTTCATCAGCCACAGGAGAGGTCGCGGATGATCGGACGTCGTCTCAGCCATCCGCCCTACCCTCGCCCGTTCTCGCGCCCTGGGCAAGACCGCGCAGAGCTGCGAGCGCACGGACAGAGGACCCCTGTGCGAGGCCCCGCACGTCTCGCCGGCCGGGCGCGAGCGGCGTTCGTCGACCCCTCCGAGCGTCGCCGTGCAGATCCCATCCAGGCCCGCTCTGCGCCGTCTCGGGCGATCTCCGCGGGCGTCGACGCCTGACCGCCGAGGCCCCGAGTCGCGGTCGGCGACGACAGCGTGCTGCCCATTCCCGGGGGCCGGCGAGGCCCTCCTCCTACACTCTCAGGATCATGACACGATCGAAGATCAGCTTTGCAGGGCAGATTAGCGGCCTTCTCGTCGCACTCTCGATGACAGCGTGCGGCGATGACAGCGTGACGACGAGCGTCGGCACGGCCACCGAGACGAGCACGACGACGGTCGGTCTCACGACCACGACAGGGGAGACGACCTCGACGACCACGGGGACCGACACTGACCCCTCGGGCAGCAACTCCGACTCCGACTCCGACTCCGACTCTGAGACAGGCAGCACGACCATGGTCGATCCGCCGATGGGCGAGTGCGGCGACGGCGAGGTCAACCAGGACGACGAGGAGTGCGACGACGGGGCCGACAACGGCGACGACGCTGCCTGCACCTCCACGTGCAAGGCCGCCACCTGCGGCGATGGCCTGGTCCAGGCCGGCGTCGAAGAGTGCGACGACGCCAACGATGATGACAGCGACGCCTGCCTCTCCTGTGTCGCCGCCGTCTGCGGCGATGGCTACGTCTACGAGGGCGTCGAGGGCTGCGACGACGGCAACGACGACGACGCCGACGGCTGCTCTAACGCCTGCATCCCCGCGACCTGCGGCGACGGCGAGCTCCAGGGCGCCGAGGAGTGCGACGACGCCAACGACGTCGACACCGACGAGTGCACCAACATGTGCATGAACGCCAAGTGCGGCGACCTGGTGGTCCAAGAGGGCGTCGAGGAGTGCGACGACGGCAACGACGTCGACACCGACGAGTGCACCGCCGCCTGCGTCGCGGCGGTCTGCGGCGACATGATCGTCTACGAGGGCGTCGAGGACTGTGACGACGGCAACGACGTCGACACCGACGAGTGCACCAACGCCTGCGCGGCCGCGGCCTGCGGCGACGGGATCGTCCAGGAGGGCGTCGAGGAGTGTGACGACGGCAACAACGAGGACAACGACGGCTGCTCCGCCGAGTGCACGCAGGAGCTCCGGCCGAACCTCCTGCGCTGCGGCAGCTCGAGCCGTGACGTGATGACCATGGCGGTCGGCCTCAACCTGACCCTCCAGGTCGGCTGCTCCCCGAACAACACCCACCAGGCGATGCTCGTCACCCGCTCGGGTCACAACAGCGTCGACGCCAACACCCTCAAGACCTACCTGCAAGACGGCGGGATCGTCCTCACCGAGTACAGCAACAGCGACGATATCTTCACCAAGGCGTTCTCGGCCGTCGCCGAGGGGCCGAGCCAAGGATCCTGCCGCGACGTCGCGCCGACCGTCTTCCAGTACTCGGTCGACGATCCCTTCTGGAGCGACAACACCTGGACGGCGATCGCCCCCGGCGACACCGGCTGCGGCCGCGGGATCCAGAACTTCCCAGGGATCACCCCGCTCGCCGGCTGGACCAACGTCAACGTCTCGATCGGATACCGCGACCTCGGCTCAGGTCGCCTCTGGTTGACCGACTACGACTGGCAGGACAACGAGAACTACCCCTTCGCCTACACCGCGAGCCTGATGAACTACATGATCACCCACAAGTAGGGCGAGAGCTCGCGCGCCCCGGGGGTCCGCGTGGGTCCCCCCGACGAAGCTCCGCAGTGCCAGGCTCGCCCAGGTCTCGGCGGAGCGGAGAGGGCCCGCGAGGGCCGCGGGGCGCTCGCCAAAAGCGGCGAGGGTCCGCGGCGAGGGTCCGCGGCGAGGGTCCGCGGTAGAGCCGCCGTGGCCCCGCGTGCGGACCTCGGCGGCTCTTCTTCGCCGTGTCGCCCGTCGCCCCTGGCTGCTAGCCTCACCGCGCTGTGCGTGCCGTCGTCGCAAAGCTCCGCTCCGCCCTCGGCGAGCGCCTCATGGACTCCCCCTGGCTGCGCCGCCTGGACCGCGTCTCCTTCCTCGGCACCCTCGACTACCACCCCGGCAGCCGCCGCTCCTCCAGCCGCCTCGAGCACTCCCTCGGCGTCGCCGCGCTCGGCCTCCGCCTCTGCGACGACCTGGGGCTCGACCCGGCCCGCAGCCGCCCCTTCTTGGCCGCCTGTCTCCTCCACGACATCGGCCACTTCCCCCTCTCCCACGCGGCCGAGCCCGGCTTCGCCCGCGCCCTCGGGGTCGCCCACCACGGCGTCTCGGAGTGGCTGGTCCGCGGCAACGGGGCCATCGACCGCGGGAGGACGCTGCGCCCCGACCTCGAGGCCGCCGGCATCGATCCGGAGCTGACCTGGGGGCTCATCTGCGGCGAGGTCGACGACCCCGACTTCGCCTCGCTCGCGGCGGTGATGCGGGCGCCGATCAACCTCGACACCCTCGACGGGATCGTCCGCGCCGCCCGCTGCTTCAGGATCCGCGGGCTTCGCCTGCCGGAGGCCCTCTTCGCGGCCGGCGACGACGGTGAGATCTGCCTGCGAAGCGCCGCCCTCCCGGTGATCGACCGCTTCTGGACCCTCAAGGACCGGGTCTACGGCGACGTCATCACCCTCCCCTCCAACATCCTCTGCGAGGCGGCCCTCTCGTCGGCGGTCGCCGAGCGCTTTGACCGGGGGATCTTCGACCGCTTCGACCGCTTCGACGACACCTCGATCGACGCGCTGGTCCGCGAGCAGGTCCGCGACAGCGGCCTCGACCGCGGCGATGACGAGCGCTTCCACTTCCTCGCCCAGAGCGACCGGCGAGTGCTCCTCCGGCGGACCCGCAAGCGCTACTACGTCGACCGCAGGACCCTCGGTGATGAGGTCGGCCTGCCGCTGCGGCTGTGGTCCTCGCGCTACCGCCACGAGCGGCAAGAGATGGTCCTCGTCGCCAAGCGCGACGGCGATCAGCTGAGCCTGCCGCTCGACGCGAGCCTCAGCCCGTCGGAGGCGCCCGAGCTGTGACCGAAGGGGTCGACTACCGGGCGGTGGCCGTCGCGATCGGCCTCGATCCTGCGCGGGTGCCGACCATCATCGACAGCGCCGATCGATCGTGGCGACGGCTCCTCCAGGCCCGAGAGCAGCTCCGTACCCTCGCCGACGACGGCTCCGTCGCGCTCTTCGCCCTCGGCTCCCTCGGCCGCCTCGAGGCCTCCGCCGCCAGCGACCTCGACCTCGCGGTCGTCTACCGCGGCTCCGAGACCTCGGCGCTGCGGGCCGCCGAGCGACGGGCCGCCGCCGCCGCCCTCCTCCGCGAGCTCGACTTCGCCGTCGCCGACAAGACCTTCGCCCGCGCCCTCGAGGTCGGCGCCCTCGTCGGTGACATCGGCGGCCAGATGGACACCAGCGGGCACCTCACCTACCGCGCGCTGATCCTCACCGAGGGGGCCTACCTCCACGCCCCTGCGGCCTGTGGGGCGATCCGCGAGACGATCTTCCGCGCCTACACCGAGGGTGCGATCGCCAGCGGGCGCTTCTTCAGCGCCCTGGGCAACGACCTCCACCGCTACTACCGGACGATCTGTGTCGACTACCGGTTCAAGGTCGAGGTCGCCGGCAAGGGCTGGGCCCTGCGCAACCTCAAGCTCCGCCACTCCCGCAAGGTCTGGCACCTGGCCAACCTCGTGCTCTTCTGCTGGGCCTCCGAGCTCGACGACGACGCCCGCGAAGGCCTGCTCGGCTCCCAGCTCCCACGGCCTCCGCTCGTCCGGATCGCCGACGGTCTCGCGGCCATGGGCGCAGCGCCGCTGGCGGGGCCGCTCTTCCTCGCCTACGAGCGCTTCCTCGCGGCGATCGCCGCCCCCGAGACCCGCGCCCACCTCGACGCGCTCGCCCACGAGGCGCGGCACAGCTCGACGATCTACCGCGCTCTTCGGGCGAACGCCGACGAGCTCGACACCGCAGCCGCGGCGATCATCGACCACCTGCTCGGTCGATGTCACCGCTACTTGATCCGCTTCGGCCTGCTCTAGCAGCCCGCGGCGAGGGTCCCGCGCTCCGCCCCTCGTCCTGGCACGACGGGACGCGAGGTCACGGCGGCCTCTCCCCCCGTGTCCCCAGAGAGCGCCCCCTAATGTCCCGAGGGACAGATAGAGCGAGCGGCTACTTCTTGAACTTGAACTCGGTCGCGGGCCCTTCGGCCATCGGATCGATGTCGATGTTCTCGCCGGAGAGGTCCTTCGGCTTGCGCTTGAGCTTGATCTCCATCGGCGCCATGCCGACGGCGATGTCGACGCTCTCCTCCCACGGCTTGTGGCGGCTGCCCCCGTCGATCTTGAGGGTGTGCTTGCCGAGCGGGAGGCTCAGGGTCCCGGGCACCTTGCCGAGCTTCTTGCCGTCGACGTAGAGGGTGCCGCGGGGCTTGACGTCGAACTCGACCTCGACCGTCCCCGCGTCGACGTCACCGCCGGTCGTGGTCCCGGTCGTCGCGTCGCCCGTGGTCCCGGTCGTCGTCCCGTCGCTCTCGGTCCCGTCACCGCCGGTCGTCGTGCCGCCGTCGGTCGTCTCCGTCCCGGTCGTCCCGGTCGTCCCGGTCGTCCCGGTCGTCGTCGAGGAGGCGTCCGAGTCGGTCCCCGTCAGCGCCGCGAGGCGTGCGGTCGCATCCTCGTGGGTCGGGTCCTCGGCGAGGATCTGGTGGTAGACCGCGCTCGCCCCGACGACGTCGCCCTTGGCCTCGAGGGCCTGGGCTTTGGCGAGGAGCGTCGGTACATCCTCGACCGGCGCCTCGACCGTGGTCGCGGGCGGGGGCGCTGCTGGCTGCAGGGGGACAGGCTTGGGGCCGAGGCCGAGCAGCTCGGGCTTGACCACAAAGATCGCGCCGACGACGATCCCGACCAGCAGGAGGAAGACGAAGAAGCCCGTGCCTCCCCCCTTCTTCTCCTCTTCGGCAGGGGTCGCGACCGGCTCGTCCACCGTCAGCGACGCCCCGGAGGCGCTCGTCACGGCCTCGTCGGTGACCGTCCAGGAGTTCGACGAGGACTTGGGCTCCGAGATCGACAGTTCGCCGATCGAAGGCTTGCGCTTGCTCGGATCGACGGGCTCCGGCCGCTGCTCGTCCTGGGTCTCGGTCAGGCCGACGCCGAGGAGAGGCGCAGCGACGCGGGCGTCCGCGGAGGCCGCAGGGTTCGCGATGTCGTCGTCGTCGTCGTCGTCGTCGACGAGAGCGTCGCTCAGGTCCTCGGCATCGTCGTCCGCCACGGTCCCAGCGCTCGTAACGGCCGCAGCGGCGGCCGCGACGACCGCCTTGGGCGGCGGTACGTAGCCGCGGAAGAGCGCCGCCGGGACGCTGTCGATCAGGAGCTCGACGATCTCGTTGGCGTCGACGGGGCGCTCGTTCGGATCCTTGCTGAGGCACTGCTCGATGAGCTCGATGAGCTCCGAGGGCAGCGGCTCGTCGACCTGATCGGCGAGCGGCGGCGGCACCTCGTTGACGTGCTTGTAGATGATCTGAGCGTCCGTCCCCGAGAAGGGAGGGAGCCCCGCGAGCATCTGATAGAAGAGAGCTCCGAGGGCGTAGACGTCGGTCCGGGTGTCCAGCGGCTTGTTGCTGATCTGCTCCGGCGCGAGGTAGCGGGTGTCCCCGGTGGTCGGCGCCTCGAGGCCCTGCACATGCCCCTGCACGTGCCCTTCGACCAGCTGGACGAGCCCGAGATCGAGGAGGCGGACGAGACCTCGGCTCGGGTCCGCGTCGTCCCGGCTCAGGTAGATGTTGTCGAGGGTGATGTCGAGGTGGAGGAGGCCCCGCAGATGCGCAGCCCCCAGCCCCTTCAGGATCTGGGCCGCGAGGGGGACAAACTCCTCGAGGCTCAGCGCCCCCCGATCGCCGAGGAACGTCTCGAGCGAGTCGCCGACGATGAACTCCGTGACGACGAAGAGACCGCGCCCGGGATCCCGCCCCGAGTCGATCAGCGCGGCGATGTTCGGCGCCTCGAGGGTGCTGAGGGAGCGCGCCGCCTGATCAAAGCGTGCGGCAGCTGCGGTGTCGGATCCCCACGGGTTGTCCAGCAGCTTGACGACGACGTCGCGGTGCAGGCTTCGGTGCTCTGCGAGGTACGTCGCGCTCCGCAGCCCGCGACCGAGCAGCTTCGAGACCACATAGTGGGTGCCGACGGTGCGCCCGATCATCAGGTCTGGGGAGGTTGGTGATCTGCTCGTCATGCGATCTCGTGGGGCCCGACCGGCAGACCCGACCTCAGCCCGCGCTGAGGCGCCAGCGTACCGCCGAAAGGTATCACAGCGGCGTCAATCGCCGCCGGATCAGCGCCAACGCATGGCCGCGGCGTTCGGCCTTGGCGGCCGAGCCGGCTCTGCCCTGGCTCACTTCTGCACGCCGCGCAGAGGGGGCACGCCCCCCCACTCACAGCCCACAGGAGTCGCCCTAACGAGTGTGGTGTCCGCAACGCCGCGAGCCTTCGGGGAGCCTATCCAAGGTCACAGAGGGGCCTGGAGCCCCCTCTCGCGGCTCCCATACCCGTTCGATGTAGCGAAGGTTAGCCTCGGCCCGTGGATGCGCCGGCAGCCGGAGCGAGAGCGCAAAACTAACAAGCCCGATCCCGACCCCGAGTACGACTGCGCCGTACGCCTGGCGCGCACCTCGGATGAGCCAAAGGAGCGCGCCGAGGAGGGCCACCGCGGTCATCACGGCGACCAGCGACATCGCCGGAAGATCGCCCGATCCAGCGGCGGAGAGCAGGTTGTAGGGCTGGACCGTCCGGGCGAGCGGGACCAACACCTCCCCGACTGGGAAGTCTACGTTGGTCGGATCGATGTGGGGCCAGAGGTTCGCCGCGAGCCCGTTCACCACGGTCGACCAGGTCCCGAGGGCGACGATGCCGGTCAGCACGACCGGCCGCCGGCGGGCCTCTGCGAGAACCCACGCGAGGCCCGGCACCATCGCCGGCAAGGCGACCACCACATAGCGAGGACCGACCCGCCAACCCCCGGTAAAGGAGAGGCTGACGGTGAGGAGGAAGAAGAGGCCGAGGATCCCGCAGAGCAGCCACGCCTGCGCCCGCAGCCTCGGCTCCTCCGCTGTCCGCCCGAGGCCGACAAGGCCGACCAGGCCGGCGACAGAGAGGGGCGCCCACCACAGGAGGCCGGTGTCTGCGGCGAGGATATGCTCGCGGATCCCGGCGACGGTCGGCAGCCCGAGCCCGAGAAAGCCCTGCCCGTGCTTCGCCGCGAAGTCGGGGTTGATGACGTGGTGGTAGCCGGTCGCCCAGGGCGATCCGTAGACCGCCGCGTGATAGGCCCCGAGGAGGATCACCGGGACCAGGGCCGCCGCGACGGCGGCGATGATCGACGGCAGCGCCGCCCTCCCCCGCCTGCGGAGCGCGGCGACGAGGAACACCGCGATCGGCAGGCCGGCGAAGGCCGCCCCGTACTCGACGGTGATGCTGAGGGACGCCATCACCCCGCCGACCGCGGCCCAGCGCCGGCGCCCGCCGACCGCTCCGTCGACGATCAGGAGCGAGCCGACGGCGAGGAAGGCGGCGGCGAGCTGATGCCCGTAGAGGAGATGGGCATAGGACGCAGCGGGCGTGCCGAGGGCGTAGATCGTCAGGGCGGCGGCGACCGGCGCCGGACCGAGGCTCGGGGCGAAGCGCCGCCACATCCACAGGACCAGCAGCATCGTCGGCAGCCAACCGCCGAGGAGCCGCGCCCACAGGGTGTAGGAGCGCAGCGTCGGCGCTTCGCCGACCTGCCCCAGACGATAGGCAGCCGCCGCGACCAAGCTCGTCGCCGGCGGCTTGTTGGGGTAGAGGCGACCGTCGATCGGGGAGCGGCTGATGTCCGGTCCGGGGGAGAGACGGCGAGCGCTGGGGCCGTCGATCGCCCACTCCCCGCACTCGACCAGGGCCATCCCCTGGAGGAGCCGGGGGCGCTCGTTGGCGTTGCGGACCGCCTCGAAGTAGGGGACACCCAAGGCCAGGGCCAGGGCGACAAGGCCGAGGAGGAGGCTCGCCTTGCGCCCCCCCGTCTCAGCGCCCTGGCGGTGATCAGGCACCTACGCCGGCCTACTGCCGGGCGACGCCGCGGTCAAGCCCTTGGGCGGGCGCTGCACCGCGGCGGGACACCTACTCGTCGGCGCCCTTGAGCTGGCGCTGCCCGGCCATCTTCGCCTTCAGGGCCTCGAGGGCGTCGTCGACCTCGGAGTTGCCCTCGAGCGCCGCGAGCTTGGCGTCGATCGCCGCCTCCTCGGTGCGGGCGTCGAGCCCCTCGGCGTGGACCTCGTTGAGCGCCTCGATCTGGGCGATCCGATCCTCGATGGCGCCCATCCGTCCGAGCGCTCCGCTGGCGTTGATCGCCCCGCTCGGGGTGGTCCCCTTCTTCGCCGCCCGAGCCTGGGCGATCAGCGTCCCGCGCCGGTTGTTCAGGCTCTTGTGCCGCTTCGTCGCCTCGGCGATCCCGCGGCGCATGTCCTCGATGAGCTTGCGCTGCTCGACCAGCGTCTCCTCGGTCGCCTTGCGCTCGTCGGCGATCTCGACCCGTCGCTCCAGGGCCGCGCGGGCCAGGGTCTCATCGCCCAGGCGCACCGCCTGCTCGGCCCGCTTGTCCCAGTCCTCCTCGGACTTCTTCAGCGAGGCGGCCTTCTTCTCCATCATCTTCTGGTCGACGATCGACTGGTGGAGGTCGCGCTCGGACTGCTTGATCTGGTCGGCGAGGTCATCGAGCATCAGCGCGATCTCCTGCCCCGGGTCCGAGACAGCTTCGACCGCGTCGCTCAACGCGGAAGAGATCGACCTGCGCATACGACTCAGAATCCCTGGCTTGTCGCTCATCGTTCGCCTCCAGACGGCCCTCGTCGGGCCGCCAGGGAGTGTACTGGACCTGCCCCCCCCTGTCTCGCCGCGCGGACTTGCCCGCGCGCGTGCTTTCGCCAACACTGCGGACGATGGACGCGGAGGCCCAGGGCGCGAGCCACTCGAGCGACGGCTTTGTCGGCGTCCGCGGTCACCGCGACGCCCAGACCATGCTCGCGAGGGCGCTCGCCCGCGGCCACCTCCACCACGCGCTGATGTTCGTCGGCCCCCGCGGGATCGGCAAGGCGACGCTCGCCCGCGGGCTCGCCTCAGCGCTCCTCTGTACGGTGGCCCCGGGTCGCGGCTGCGGTGCGTGCTCGGTCTGTCACCGGGTCGCCAGCGGCACCCACCCCGACGTCGACTGGCTCCTCCCCACCGGCAAGGCCGGCCAGATCACGATCGACAGCGCCCGCGCCTGCCATGTCCGCCAGGCCAACGGCCCCTACGAGTCAGAGCGCTACGTCGTCGTCGTCGATCCCGCCGACGCCCTCAACGAGTACTCCGGCAACGCTCTCCTAAAGGCGATCGAGGAGCCGCGCCCCGGGATCCACTTCCTCCTCCTGACCACCAACATGCAGGGGGTGCTGCCGACGATCCTCTCGCGGACGATGCCGATCCGCCTCGGCCGCCTCGCCGACGACGACGTCGCGGCGATCATCGCGGAGAAGGCGCAGGACGCCGATGTCGATCGGCGACAGATGGCCGCGCTCCTCGCGGAGGGCAGCGCCGGGGTCGCGGTGGAGCTCGCCCTCGACCCGGCGCTCGACCGCTGCCTCGACCTGGTCCGCGAGGCGATCCGCGCCGCCGATGCCGGCCCGGCGGCGATCTTCGCCGGCGATCGAAGCCCCCTCTGGAGCGCCTACAGCGCGGCCACCCAAGAGATCGTCGCGATCCAGGCCGAGGAGGCCGCCGAAGAGGCCGCCGAAGAGGCCGCCGTCGCCGGCAAGAAGAAGCGGGCCAGCAAGAAGAAGTCCAAGAGCGCGGGCAAGGCGAAGGCGAGCGCGGCCCAGCAGCGGTGGGTGGCCAGCCGCCTCGCCGAGCTGTGGATCCTCCACCTCCGCGAGCAGATCCGCGGCCGCGCCGGCCTGCCGGGCGCGCCGACGGGCCGTACTCCCAGCCCCGCCGAGCTCGTCGCCCGGATCGCCGTCCTCCAGCGCCTCACCCAACGGATCAGCCGCAACGCCAACGTCCGCCTGATCCTCGAGCAGACGCTCCTCGATCTCAGCGCGGCGCACTAGGCCTGAAGCAGGCGCTGGTGTAAGGCCCCCTCACAACCCAGCATAGAACCGCTGACGTCACGGATTTCGCACTTCGGCCGCATCTACGGTCCGCTTAGGGCTTGACTCGCGACACAACTGCTCGCGACGCGGGTCCTCCCATCCCACGTGCTCGCCACGGGTAGGGATCCTCTGCTTGGAGAGACAGGATACGCGTGTCTCCGCGCGAGGCACGGGGTCCTCCCGCAGCGCCCCACCCGTCGCCCCACCCGTCGCCCCTCGCTCGCCCGAGCAGGTCTTTCGCGGCTCCGCTTGCGGGTGTGGGGATGACTCGCTCGCCGCGCAGGCCGGGGAATGTCAGCTCCCCTCCGCCTTCGTGCATGATTGACCGAGAGTCGCCCCTTCGGCACTCTTCCGGGGCCAGAGAGAGGGCTCAGAGACCATGGAGATCCGTTCTTTTCGCGAGTTTTGGCCGTACTACGTCGGCGAGCATCGCAGCCCTGTCTGCCGCGGGCTCCACTACTTCGGCACCTCCTGCGCGCTCAGCCTGCTCGCCGCGGCGATCGTCACCGGCCGCCCGGCGCTGATCCTCCTCGGCTTCGTCGCCGGCTACGGCCCGGCCTGGATCGGCCACTTCTTCGTCGAGAACAACCGACCCGCCACCTTCAAGTATCCGCGCTGGTCTTTCATCGCCGACTTCAAGATGCTCGGACTGGCCCTGCGGGGACAGATGGCCGCGGAGGTCACCCGCCTCTACGGCAGCCCCAACCCGCCCCCGGATGCACCCCTGCGCACCCACAGCTGAGGAGCGCCGATGGCTGGCCCCCCGATCACCCTCGCCGCGGCGATCCGCGACGCCCAGCACGAGGATCCTCGGGTCCGCGACAAGGCCCTGCGCCACATGGGGGACGCTCTCCTCGCGGATCTCGGGCCGAAGCCCGCCCGCTGGCGCGCCGCCGACCGCCACCCCAAGGGCGCCCAGGTCCTGGAGCTCCTGACCAAGGCCGCCCACGACGATCCCTCGCCGGTGCTCCAGGGCTTCGCCGCGATCTCCCTGGGACAGCTCGGCGATCCGCTCGCCCTCCCCCTCCTGCGGGAGGCGCTGACGACCGAGGGCGACGGTGAGGAGCCCGCCTTTCGCCGCGAGTGCGCCGCGATCGGCCTGGCCGAGCTGGCCGCCGCCGCCCTCGAAGACCCCGCCGCGGCGCTGGTCCCCGCGATCGCCGCGCCGCTCGCCTCCGGCCTCAAGTCCCCCCACCCCGAGGTCCGCTTTCAGTGCGCTGGGACCCTCGTCGACGTCCTCGGCAACGACGCGGAGGAGCCCCTCGCCGACGCCCTCGCCAAAGAGGAGGAGCCTGAGGTCCGCCGCGGCCTCTGCGAGGGCCTGGCCAGGATCGACAACCCCTCGCCGACCACGGTCGAGCGCCTCCAGGCCGTCCTCGCGGACCCGGGGATCGACCTCGACACCCTCTTCGCCGCCGCGATCGGCCTGACGGCGGCCGGGGATCCCGACGCCGCGCCGATCCTCCTCCGGGCGCTGGCCAAGCCGGAGCTGCGCGACCGCTCCCTCGAAGCGTTGGCCGTCCTCGGGCCGGAGGCGCCGGAGGAGGCGATCTCGCCGATCCGCGCCCTCGCCAATTCCTGGCTCAAGCCGCGGGTGACCCGGGTCCGCGCGGCCTATGCCCTGGCCCGGATCCGGCCCGCGGAGGGCCAGCGCCTGCTCGATCGCTTCAGCAAGAGCCGCTCCCCCGCGGTCCAGGAGGCCGTCGCCGACGCCCGCGCGGCCCTCGCGACCCTCGCGGCCCGCGGCTGAGCCGTCGCCCGGCCACCGGAGCGAGCCCGCGAGGGATCCTCCTTCGCCCGGACCCTCGCCGAGGGCGAAGCTTTGCTACGCTGCCGCGCCGTGAGCAGCAAGAAGAAGCAGACCCCGCCGACCCTCCCAGGCCTGGTCGACACCCACTGTCACCTCGACTACAGCCCGATGGTCGACGATCTCCCGGCGACGCTCGCCCGGGCTGCGGCCGCCGGGGTGACGCGAGTGGTCCACATCGGCTGCTCGCGGACGTCGATGGCCCGGGCTGTGGCGATCGCCGAGGCCGAGCGCCCGGGACTGCCGCCGGTCTACGCCGTGATCGGCGTCCATCCCCACGAGGCGACCACCGTCGACGACGAGGCGATCGCCGAGATCACCGCCCTCGCGGCGAGCCCCAAGGTCGTCGGCATCGGCGAGTCAGGGCTCGACTACCACTACAACCGGTCCCCCCCCGAGGTGCAGAAGGAGGCGATGGATCGCCACCTAGAGCTCGCTGAGCGCCTCGGCAAGCCGATCATCCTCCATATTCGCGACGCCCACGCCGACGCGATGGCGATCATCGACCGACGTCCGCCCTCCCGCCCCGGGATCATCCACTGCTTCACCGGAGATCCCGACGAGGCCCGGGGCTGGCTTGAGCGCGGCTTCTTCCTCTCCTTCTCCGGGATCTCTACCTTTCCCTCGGCCAAACCGCTGCGGGAGGCGGCCCGGACCTGCCCTGGAGATCGCCTTCTCCTCGAGACCGACGCCCCCTACCTCGCGCCCGTGCCGATGCGGGGCCGGAAGAACGAGCCCTCCTACGTCGCCTTCACCTGCGCCAACCTGGCGGCGCTGCGCGGAGAAGACCCCGCAGCGCTGGCGTCGCAGGCGGCGGCCAACGCCGAGCGAGCCCTCGGACTGCCCGCGATCGCCGACATCGGCGGGCGTGAGCAACGTCCCGAAGCGGATTCGACCGGCGGTTGACGAATCGCCCCTCGGTGTCCCATAGTCCCGTCCCCCGGCGGGTCAATCCCGCCATCTTGTGTGGAGAAGCGGACAATGAACTTTCAGCTCGGGCTCATCGCCAAAAAGATTGGAATGACCCAGATCTTCGACGAAGACGGCACCCGGATTCCGGTGACGGTCCTCGCCGCAGCTGGCAATACGGTGACTGCTCACCGAACCTCTGAGCGAGACGGCTACGTGGCCATCCAGCTCGGTTTTGGCGAGAAGCAGCCCCGACGGACCAACAAGCCGGACGCCGGCCAGTTCCGCGCAGCCGGGGTGACCCCCCGCTACTGCGTCCGTGAGCTGCGCGTGGCCGAGGCGGTTCTCGGCGAGCACCCCGTCGGTAGCGATATCCCCCTGTCGATCTTCGGCGAGGGCGAGGTCGTCGACGTGACCGGCACCAGCAAGGGCAAGGGCTTCCAGGGCGTCATCAAGCGCCACAACATGCGCGGCGAGATGGCCGCCCACGGCCAGCACGAGGTCTACCGTCACGGCGGCTCCCTCGGCTGCCGCAAGACCCCCGGTCGGGTTATGCCCGGCAAGCGGATGGCGGGTCACATGGGCAACGCTCGGGTCACCCAGCAGAACCTCAAGATCGCCAAGATCATGAGCGACGAGGGCCTGATCCTCGTCCGCGGCACCATCCCCGGCGCCAACAACGGCTACGTGACCATCCGTCGCTCGGTCAAGACGGCGATCCGCGCCGGCAAGAACAAGGGCTAGCCCCCTCCCCGTTCTTGCGAACGACGGGCCGCGGACTCTCTCGGGAGGACGCGGCTCGCTCAATTGTGGGGCTCGTCTCTCGCCGTCGCCCCTCTGCTACCCTGCGAGCCGCCGATGCCCCGTCGAAGCAGCAAGCTGAGCGACCGCTCCAATCGTCACGACCGCGCCTACCGACAGGCGAAGACCGACGGCTATGCGGGTCGCGCGATCTACAAGCTCCAGGAGATCGATCAGAAGTATCGACTCCTCCGCCGCGGCAGCCGTGTCCTCGACCTCGGCTGCTGGCCGGGCTCGTGGATGCAGTACACCGTGACCCGGATCGGCGACGAAGGCTATCTACTTGGCATCGACCTCAAGGAGGTCGAGATCACCCTCCCCCCGAACGTCGAGACCATCGTCGGCGATGTCGACGACTGGGAGCCGCCGCAGGACAGCCCCTTCGACGTCGTCCTCAGCGACATGGCGCCGCACACCACGGGCGACCGTCACACCGATCAGTTTCGCAGCGAGGAGCTCGTCCGCCGCGCCCTCGCGATCGCCCAGCGAGCGCTGCGCCCCGGCGGCCACTTCGTCGCCAAGATCTTCCAAGGCGGCGAGTTCCCGGCGATCCTCCGCGAGCTCCGCGGGGTCTTCCAGGAGGGCCGGGCCTACCACGCGAAGAACACCCGGTCGTCGTCGATCGAGCAGTACCTGATCGGCCGCGGGCTCAAGACCCGCGTCACGGAATAGGCGCCGGCGCCCCCCCTCGTCCCAGCTCCCCGTCGCTCGCGACGCGGGCGCTCTCCGCCTCGTGATCGACCGATGATAGGGCTGACACAGCCAAGGGGCAGGCCCCGTCTTCGCGAGGCGTCTCCTCGCTAGCGGCCTCGCTCCGACGGGCGGCCCCGTTCTCGCGAGCCGCTTCTCCAGCGCGAGCACTCTCTGCTTCGCGAGCCACCTCCCTCGCGAGACGTGCCCAACCCGCGAGCCGTCGCTTCCTCGCCGTCTGACTCTACGAGCCACGACCGGCGCCCTTTCCCTCGCGACCGCTCGCCGCGCGGATCGCCAACACGGCCCCGCTTCGCCCCGCAGGTCGTCGAACCATCGCGCTTCGGCGGGTCTACCGTGCCGAGCCCACCTCGCGGCCTGGGTCTCTCGCGGGCGAGACGACTCGCGCCCGGACGCGCCCGCTCAGCCTCCGCTCCGCTCCGCGGATCTGTCGCAGCCCGGATGGGTCGACCGCGAGCCGCCGACGACGGATACCGACTCCCCTTAAAGATGTCTCTTCAGTCATATGACTGTTTGGGCAGGTCCATGACTACACACGCATGGTCCGTATCCTCGCCGCCCGAAGTCCGGGGTTCCTCCTCGGCAGCGAAGCGCTCAGGAGCCGCATGACGAGGTCCTCCGCTGGCGTCACAACCCCCCGAGCGCGATGCCGCTCAGCGCGTGCGCGAGGCCGCTCGCCACGGGCGTAGTCGCGCGGAATTTTGTCGATCTGGGGGAGAATCACGCCGCTACACTGAACACTTCACCAGTCATCGATTGACACTGAACGCGCGTTCAGTGACGATCGAAATCATGAAAAAGCCCAAGCTTCGCCTCGAGCGAGGGTCCTCGAAGATCGTCCCTCCGCCCGACGATCCAGACCTGCCCAACTCCGCTGAAACCAGCCCGCCAGAGTCCGAGCGGCCGCCGGTCCCGGGGACCAAGGAGCGCCGACCCAAGACCGACAAGCCCGCCGACGGTGACGAAGGAGTCGACGATGAAGCCCTCTCAGCCGCCTAGGAGCCGCATCACGCGGGAAGAGGACGCGGCCTCAGCCCTCGTCGGCGCTCGTCGCTCCGCGGCGCCAGGGACCGAGCTACGGACTCGACGAGCTCGACGATCGCGGCGCGCGCCTCGGCATTCGCCTCCGCCCGCGAACGCTGCGCCGGTCTTCTCGTAGGGGAGCGGCCGGGACGCAGGTCGCTCGGTCGGGGCCGCCGCGGTCGTGGGTGCCTCCGCCGATGCGGGCCCAGCAAATCTTCGAAGAGCCCTTGCATCGCGGGCGCAGGCGGGGAAAGTTGCGGCGGCTGGCCCCCATGAGCACCGCAGACATTAGAAACCTCGCGATTATCGCCCACGTCGACCACGGCAAGACCACGCTCGTCGACGGACTCCTCGCGGCAGCCGGTGCGGTCGAGCGCCGAGCCGCGGACACCGACCGGGCGATGGATAGCAACGACCTCGAGCGGGAGCGCGGGATCACGATCACCTCGAAGCCGACCGCGCTCGAGTACGGCGACGCCCGGATCAACCTCGTCGACACCCCCGGACACGCCGACTTCGGCGGCGAGGTCGAGCGCGTCCTCAACATGGTCGACGCGGCCCTGCTCGTCGTCGACGCCTTCGAGGGGCCGATGCCGCAGACGCGCTTCGTCACCGAGAAGGCGGTCGCGGCAGGCCTCAAGATCCTCCTCGTCGTCAACAAGATCGACCGCCCCGGCTGCGACCCGCACCTCGCCGTCGACCAGACCTTTGACCTCCTCGCGTCGCTGAACGCGAGCGAGGAGCAGCTCGACTTCCCGGTGATCTTCGCCAGCGCCCGCGAGCGCTACGCGATGTCCGATCCCGAGGATCCGCCGCAGCCGATGACCGCGGTGCTCGACTTCATCCACGAGCACGCGCCGCAGCCCCGCTGCGAGCCCGACAAGCCCTTCGCGATGTGGGTCTCGACCCTCGACTACGACTCCTTCCTGGGGTTCGTCGCGATCGGTCGGATCCAGTGCGGACGGCTGAAGGTCGGCGACCGCGTCGCCCTCGTCCGCCCGGCCGCGCCGAGCGAGGGAGACGCCGAGGCCCAGGTGGTCGAGGTCTTCCGCGCGCGCAAGCTCCTCGGCTTCCAGGGCCTCCAGCGCTTCGAGCGTGAGGAGGTCGAGTCCGGCGACATCGTCGCGGTCTCCGGCATGAGCTCGCTCTCCGTCGGCGACACGATGACGACCGAGGAGCCCGAGGGTCGGACCCTCTTCCCGCGCCTCGACGTCGACCCGCCGACGATGGCGATCCGGATGCGGATCAACGACGGCCCCTTCGCCGGTCGCGAGGGCAAGTGGGTGACCTCGCGCAAGATCTCCGAGCGCCTCGACCGTGAGCTCCGCTCAAACGTCGCCCTCCAGGTCAACCCGACCGACACCTCCGACGAGTTCGAGGTCCGCGGCCGCGGTGAGCTGCACCTCAGCGTCCTCATCGAGACCATGCGCCGCGAGGGCTACGAGCTGTGCGTCTCGAGGCCGCGGGTGATCCTCAAGGAGGACGAGGACGGCAAGAAGCTCGAGCCCTTTGAGAACCTCCTCATCAACTGCGAGAGCCCCTACGCCGGCGCGATCATCGAGAAGCTCGGTCGCCGCGGCGGCGAGATGACGGCGATGCGCGACGCCGGCGAGGGACGCACGGCGATGGAGTTCATGATCCCGACGCGCTCGCTCATCGGCTACCGCTCCGAGATGCTCACCGACACCCGCGGGACCGGGGTCATGGCCTCGACCTTCGCCCATTACGGCCCCTACCAGGGCGCGCGAAAGTCCCGCGCTCGCGGGGTGCTGATCGCCCTCGAGACCGGAGAGAGCAGCGCCTACTCGCTGAACCGTCTCCAGGATCGCGGCACGCTCTTCATCGGCGGCCAGGTGCCCGTCTACGGCGGCATGATCATCGGCGAGCACTGCCGCGACACCGACCTCGTGGTCAACCCGACCATCGGCCGCAAGCTCACCAACGTCCGCACCACCGGGCACGAAGAGAAGATGGTCCTCACCCCGGCGACGATCTTCTCGCTGGAGGAGAGCCTCGCGTTCATCTCGGACGACGAGCTCCTCGAGGTCACCCCGAACTCCCTCCGCCTCCGCAAGCGGGTGCTCGATCACAACATGCGCAAGCGGATCGAGAAGTCGGCGGCGTCGGCCTAGAGCTCGCAAGCTTCGACGCTACGCCTTGCGCCCCCTCGCCTCTCCGCCGCTTCGGCTGGGAGTCGCGGGGGTGAGTCATGGGCGCTCTTCGGCGGCGCCCTGAGCACCCGGGGCTGCTCGTTGGCGCTCTGCGGCAGCGCCCTGCGAGAGTGCGAGCGCGACGCGACGCCCTGAGAACCAGGTGATCCGTTGGATCTCTGCGACGACCCCCTCGGAGGCCGTGGCATGAGTCCTGAGCGCTCCACCTCAGCGAAGCTCAGTAGATCGTCGTCCCGCGGTAGGCGCGGGTCTCGTCGACCAAGATCTCCATCAAGCCGGCGTTTATCGCCTCGGCCTCTGCCTCGTAGGTCGAGAAGTCGATCCCGTCGAAGAAGCGATCGTAGGTCTTGCCGACCGTCGCCTTCGGGGCGCCGCCGCCCGCGATAGCCTCGTAGGTGGTCGGCGTACCGTCCCCCTCGCGGAGCTTGAGCCGCATCTCGCTGCTCTCGCCGCTGATGAGCGCGAAGTCGACGACGACGTCGTCCTTCGACGCTCGACCGGCGATAAAGATCGTCTGTCCCTCGAGGTCCCGACCTGTCGGCACCGGGTGCGCCCCCTCAGAGGCCATCGCGGCCTCTTCAGCCCGGTAGGGCCCGTACTGGACGTCCAGCTCGCAGTAATCGCCCTCCGGGATCTCCGCGCTGCCGACGACGATCACGTCGAGATCCGTCGCGTTCAGGTACTCGGGGACAGGTCCAAAGGGGAGGTCGAGATCGAAGGCCTCGCCGTCGCAGGAGACGATGCTGGCCCCGGTGATGACGATGTAGCCCTCGGTGACGTTGATCTGCCAGCCGAGGTCGTTGACCCAAGTCCGCGGCGAATTGTTGAAGCCGTAGCTCGGCAACAGACCGTCCATGTCACGCCGCGCGTGGTGTGCCGCGAAGACGTTGATGTCGACCGGGTTGGAGGTGTCAAAGAGGCCGCAGCCAGCGTTGCCGGCGACGAGGGCGGAGGCCACGAGGACGCCGGTGAGGCCTCCCCGTCGACCGGAGCACGAGCGTTGGATCATCGTCTCAAACAACCTGCACACTGTTATACCGGCAGAATTATCGATATCAAAGATCACAAAAGTGACCCCTGCGCGGCTCTACCCACGCGAACCTACACCGGATCCCCGCCGGCGTCTTGACCCCTGCGTCCTCTTCGAAGGACGTCTAGGTTTGCCGGCTGCCCCGGGGCCGCCGCCCTTCGAGCGACCGCCGCCCTGGCCCTTGCTCGGCGCGTCCGCCGGTCGTGCCCGCGGCCCCGCGCCCTCCGGCGGGATCAGGCAGCCCGGCGCCATCCCGACCAGCTCGCCGCGGCCGGCCTTGCGCAGCGCGATCCGGGCGAGATGATGCTGGAGGGGGTCCCAGTAGAGCAGGAGCGACTTCTGCAGCTTCTTCTCGCGCAGCTCCTTCGCCGTGTAGACAGGCTCACCGCTGAAGGGATCAAGGCCGGTGTAGTACATCGACGTCGCCATCGACATCGGCGTCGGGATGAAGTCCTGGACCTGGCGCGGTCGCATCCCCCGCTCGCGCAGCCAGAGCGCGAGGTCGACCATGTCCCCAAGTTCACATCCCGGGTGACCTGAGATGAAGTACGGGACGAGGTGCTGCTCCTTGCCGGCGTCTGCGCTTGCGCAGAGGAATGAGCTGGCGAAGCGCTCGTAGGAGCCGATCCCCGGCTTCTTCATCTTGTCGAGCACGCCGTCCTTGCTGTGCTCGGGCGCGACCGAGAGCTGGCCGCCGGTGTGGTGCTGGGCGAGCTCGCGGATGAACTGAGGTGACCGTTCGGCCAGATCGTAGCGGACCCCGGAGGCGACGAAGACCTTGCGCACGCCCTCGGACTCGCGGACCTTGCCGAGGAGATCGAGGAGGGGCCCGTGGTCGGTGACGAGGTTCTCGCAGATCCCGGGGTGGACGCAGGAGAGGCGGCGACAGGAGCTCTCGATCGTCTCCGAGCGACAGCGCATCTGATACATGTTCGCCGTCGGCCCGCCGACGTCGGAGATGACCCCGCGAAAGTCGTCCATCCGCCGCAGCGCCCGGACCTCGCGGAGCACGCTCTCGGCGGAGCGCGACTGGATGATCCGCCCCTCATGCTCGGTGATCGAGCAGAAGGTGCAGCCGCCGAAGCAGCCGCGCATCGTCACGATCGAGTGCTTGACGGTCTCGAAGGCGGGGATCCTGGCGTCGCCGTAGATCCAGTGCGGCCGCCGCTGAAACGGCAGGTCGTAGAGCTCATCCATGTCGGCGGTCGCGAGGGGCCTCGCCGGCGGGTTGAGGTAGATCGCCCGCTTGCCGTGGGCCTGGAGGATCGGCCGCGCGTTGCCCGGGTTGGTCTCGTACTGGAACGCCCGCGACATCGCCGAGAAGGCCGCCTTGTCGGCCTTGACCTCCTCGTAGCTCGGCAGGATCACGGTCTTGCCGTCGCGGACGAAGCGGCTCGCCTCGAGCGACTCCCACTCCCCGGGGTTGCGCATGTGGGCGGTCCCGCGGACGTCGCGGAGCTCGCGGAGCGTCGCCCCCTCGCCCAGCCGCTTGGCGATCTCCCAGACGGGCCGCTCGCCCATGCCGAAGACCAAGAGATCGGCCTTCGAGTCGAGCAGCATCGACCGGCGGATGCTGTCGCTCCAGTAGTCGTAGTGGGCGATCCTCCGCAGCGAGGCCTCGATCCCGCCGAGGACCACCGGGACCCCCGGGAAGGCCTGACGCGCGAGGTTGGTGTAGACGAGCGACGCCCGGTTCGGGCGCATCCCGGTGTTGCCCCCCGGCGAGTAGTGATCCTCCGAGCGGACCTTTTTTTGCGCGGTCAGCTTGTTGAGCATCGAGTCGAGGTTGCCGGCCGTGATGCCGACGAAGAGGCGCGGCGTCCCGAGCCTGCTGATGTCCTCGGGGTCATCCCAACGCGGCTGGCTGATGATCCCGACCTTGAAGCCGCGCCCCTCGAGGAAGCGGCCGATCAGCGCGCCGCCGAAGGCCGGATGATCGACGTAGGCGTCTCCGTTGATGATCAGGATGTCGAGCTGATCCCAGCCCCGCGCGTCCATCTCCTCGCGGGTCGTCGGCAGGAAGCCGAGGAGGTCGCGCGCAGGACGATCGCGCGAAGGACGGACTTGGACGAGGCTCATGGCGGGGTGCAGGGTAGCGCTCGCGCGCGTTCGAGCCCAGGCCCCCGCTTGACGATCCCTAGAGCCCGCGGCAGCCTCCCATCGCCGGAGCCCAGCGGCTTCGGCCAGCAGCGAATCGGCAGGGACCGCGATGCCCCGACAGAGGCGCTTCATCGACAGCCACACATGCGCGAGCGGCCCCGAGCTCGCCCCCAGGAAGGAACGCTCGTGGATCTCGCTCCCTCCCCGTCGCTGATCGAAGAGCGCGCCGACGCGGCGGAGCTGCGGGCGAGCGGCCTCGGCCGCCGGATCGGCGGACGATGGCTCTACCGCGAGCTCAACGCGTTCTTCGCGCCAGCGACCGTCACGGCGATCGTAGGCCCCAACGGCTCCGGCAAGACCACCCTCCTGCGCGATCTCGCAGGGCTGCGCCGCCCCGCCGAAGGCAGCGTGACCCTCGGCGGAGCCTCGCTCGCCGACCGACGCCCCGCCGAGCGCGCCCGGGCCCTCGCCTACCTGCCCCAGACCACCCCCCTCGCCTACGATCTCCCGGCCCGTGAGGTCGTGATGCTCGGCCGCAGCCCCTTCCTCCCGCGCTTCGCCGCCCCCTCTCCCGGCGACCATCAGCACGTCGCCGACGCGCTGCGCCGGGTCGGCCTCGCAGACGCGGGCGAGCGACGGGTCTCGAGCCTCAGCGGCGGCGAGCGTCAGCGGGTGATGCTCGCCCGCCTCCTCGCGACCCAGGCCCCTCTCCTGCTCCTCGACGAGCCCACCGCCTCCCTCGACGTCGGCCACGCCCTCGCCTTCATGGACCTCTGCCGCGAGCTCGCAGCGGCCGGGACGACGGTGATCGCAGCCCTCCACGATCTCGACCTCGCCCGGAGCTCCGCCGACGCGGCGATCGTTCTCGGCTCGGAGGGCGGCGCGGCGATCGCAGGCGCCGCGGCCTCGCTCCTGACGCCGTCGGTCCTCGGACCCATCTTCGCCGTCGAGCTGCGCGAGATCGACGGTCACCTGGTCTTCGAGCGCTCGCTTCAGCCCTCCGCGACGCGGACGCCGAGCCAGCCCAGCGAGGCAGATCGCCCGGTCCTCAGGTCGGGATCCCGGGCCGGGACCCCAGGCCGGGACCCAGGCCGAAACTAGAAGGTCGAGACCTCGGGCTCCAGGAGCCAACGCGCCTCGATCTCCCCCTCGTCGACGAGGCGTGCGATCTCGCCGGCGATGTCGTCGATCTCGCCCATCGAGCGCGGAGTCCCCTCGTAGATCACCCGATTCTCGCCGGTCTCGGGGTGAGGCTCGCACCAGCAGTCGAGATCCTCCATCGCGACGATATGGCCGAGCCTCAGCCGAGCGACGATGTTCTCCGCGGTCATCGCGTCGTCAAATTGCTCGTGTAGACCGCCGATCCGGCGAGCGTCCTCGCTGATCGAGGCGAGATCACCGGCGACGATCGCCGCGAGATCGCCCATCGCGATCAGGCTGACGATCTCCCCCTCTCCGCCCCAGTACCGACCGCTGATGTAGACGTAGGGCGGCACCATCACCCCCGTCAGGCTGGCGATCTGGCGGGCGGCGGTCGGCTGCTCGTGGAGGTTCATCCGCCGATTGGCGATCCTCTGGCTGTCAAGCAGGTCCCACACGCGCTGCGTGGTGGGGTCCTCAGGGTAGCCGAAGACCACGACCTTGGGCTCGGTCTTGTCTTCGTCGATCTCGCGGCGGACGCTCGCCGCCGACTCGGCCGGCGCTCCCGCCCGGGGGACCGTCGCCCCCCCCTCCTCGTCGGCGAAGAGGGCCTCTGCGGCGCTCCTGATGCGTCCTGGAGTGTGCTCGAGGACGCGCTCGGCGATCCGCTTGCCCTCCGCGCGAACCTCCTCGGGGAGATGTCGATCCGCGATTTCCTGCGCTTTTTCTAGCCAACGTTTGAGCAAGGAGGGCCTCCGGCGGCGGAGATTATCGCGAAGCCGCGGCCGATACCACCGGACTCGAGGCCGCGCGGGAGCGACGCAAGTGGCATCGGCCCCTAGGCTAACCACGTCCTTTCACCGTAAGCTGCGGCCGTCGTATGAGATCCCCACTTCATCTCGCGCTCGCAGCGGCCATCAGCACCGGCGGCCTCGCCATGCCCTCGGCCGCGCAGGCGGAGGCTCCGGACCCCGAGCAGCTCTACAAAGATGGACAAGCGGACTACGCCAACGGTCTCTTCGGCAGCGCCGTCGAGAAGATGGATGAGGCGTACGAGCGCTCCGGCGACCCCCTGATGCTCTACTACATCGGCCAGGCCTACAGAGACTGGTACGACGAGAGCAAGGAGGTGAAGCACCTCTACGAGGCGAAGATCACCTTCGAAAAATTCATCGTCGCGCTGCAGGCCGATCCGACCCTCGGCGACCCCGCCGACGTGAAGCCGAAGGTCGACGAGATCGAGGCCCTGATCGAGGAGGCTGAGAAGGCCGAGCCCGAGCCCGAGCCCGAGCTCGAGCCCGAGCCGCCGCCGCTCCCCGAGGCCGACCCCGGCAAGGGGCAGAAGATCGCCGGGGCGGTTCTCCTGGGCGCCGGCGGTGCCCTGCTGATCAGCGGCGCCGCGGTCGGGATCGCCTTCGGCGTCAAGGGCAGCGGGCTGAGCGACGACATCAAGGCCCTGCGCACCGACTACAACGAGGCGATGTGCGAGGGCATGATGACGGCCCAGTGCGATGACATCGAGAACGACATCGACACGACCCTCAAGGAGGGTGAGCGGACGAACCTGCTGACCGGCGTCGGCTGGGGGCTCGCCGGTGTGGGTGCGATCCTTGCGGTCACCGGCGGCGTCGTCTTCTCGAAGGGCAAGCGCAAGACCGCGGTCTGGCGGGCCGAGCACGCGCATATCCAGGTCCTGCCGACCTTCGGCGGGCTCGCGATCAGCGGCCGCTTCTAGCGGGCTACGTCTCGCCGCTCGGGTCGAGCCGGTCGTGACGTCGCGCTTGTGCCTCGCGGCATCGCCTCGACGCCCTCGCCTTCGCCTTCATGGGGGTGGGGGGTCAACGTTGATGCGCTGACCCCAGCGCACCTCAGCGCTCAGCGCTCCATGAGCTGCGCCAAGGTCCTGCGGACCAGCTCGTCGAGGCCGCCGGAGGAGCTCTCCCAGGCCGCGGAGGCGGTGACGGTCGCGACCGCCTTGTCGACCTGCTTCGCCCGCCAGCCGAGCTCGACGAGCACGCTCTTCGCCTCGTCGATGATCGACTCGGCGCGGCCCTCGGCGGAGACCGGCGGCGCCTCGTCCGTGGGGCTCAGGAACGCGAGCACCTTGTCCTTGAGCGAGAGGAGGATCTGATCGGCGGTCTTCTTGCCGATCCCGGGGATCTTCTCCAGCCGCCCCTGCTCGCCGCCGGCGATGCAGCGCAGCAGCTCCTCGGTCGGCAGACCGCCGAGCACCGCCATCGCGTTCTTCGGCCCGACCTTGGGGACGCTCAAGAGGAGGAGGAAGAGCTCGCGCTCCGCCGGCGAGGTGAAGCCGTAGAGCGCGAGCACCTCCTCGCGCACGTGGGTGTGGATCCACAGCTCGCAGGGCGTCCCCTCCTCGGGCACCGCGCCCATCGTCTGGATCGAGACCCGCACCTCGTAGCCGACGCCGCCGACGTTCAGGGTGACGGTCCCGCGTCGGGGCTCCCGCACGAGGACCAGTCCTGAAAGCCATCCGATCATCGTCGTCTCTTCCGCGATCGCCCCGGGGCGACGCCGCGCCCAGTGTGCCCGTAGCAGAGCGCGATCGCCAGCGCGTCCGCGGCGTCCGAGCTCGGCTCGCGCTGAAGATGGCAGAGCAGCCGCACACGCGCCTGCATCTCCGCCTTGGTCGCCCGACCGTGCCCGGCGACCGCCTTCTTCACGGTCGCGGGCGGATACTCGTGGACCTCGAGACCGCGACCGACGGCCATCGCCATGATCGCTCCGCGGGCCTGCCCGAGCTTGAGCGCCGACATCGCGTTGACCCCGTGGAAGGCCGCCTCGATCGCCATCACGGTCGGGCTGAATTCGGTGACCACCTCGCTGAGGCCGACGCTCAGGCGGTGGAGACGGAGCGGCATCGCCTCGTCCGTCGGCAGCTTGAGGACGCCGCACTCGACATAGCGGATCACCGGACCTGCGAGGTCGATGAGCCCATAGCCCACCACTCGAGTCCCGGGATCCACCCCGAGCACGCGGACCGGACCGTCAACCACCGGCAGCCTGCGCCATCACGGCCGCGACGGGGCCCGATCCTGTCCCCGCTCCGAGCACCTCAGGGTCCGTGCTCGTCGAGGATCTCGTCGGCGATCGAGACGTTGGCGTAGCTCTTGGCGACGTCGTCGTTGTCGTCGAGGAGGGCCCAGAACTTGGCGACCTGGATCGCGAGCGCGCCCTCCAAGGCCAGCTCGTTCTCCGGCTTGAGGAGGTAGCGGACCTCGGCGTCGGGGTTGAGGTCGCGAAACTCCTCCTCGACCGCGCTGAAGTCCGAGGGATCCGCGAGCACTCCCCAGGAGGAGTCCCAGTCCTGGATGTCCTCCGCGCCAGCGCCGAGCGCCCGCTCCATCAGCGCGTCCTCGCTGATCGCGTCCTTCTCGATCTCGACGACGCCCTTGTAGTCGAACATCCAGGTCACAGCGCCGGGAGCGCTGAGCTCCCCGCCGTGCTTGGAGAAGATGTGGCGGATCTCGGCGACCGTCCGGTTGCGGTTGTCGGTGTCGCCGACCAGGAGGAAGCAGCTCCCGCCGGGACCGCGGCCCTCGTAGACGAAGCTCTCGAAGGTCACGTCGCCGAGCTCGCCGGTGCCCTTTTGGATCGCCCGCTCCTGGTTGTCCTTCGGCATGTTCGCCGCGCGGGCCTGGGAGAGGGCGAGGCGCAGGCGCGGGTTGCCGTCAGGGTCGCCGCCACCTTCCTTGGCCGCGATCGTGATCTCGCGCGCCAGCTTGGTGAAGATCTTGCCCTTCTTGGCGTCGACCAGGGCCTTCTTCCGCTTGATCGTGGACCATTTACTGTGGCCGGACATCGGCCAGTAGGTACCACAGGCCCCCGCCGAGGAACATGGGGGGGAGGACGATCGAGGCCCGACGGCGGGCGGCGGGGAGAGTGCGGCGAAGGCCCTCCGAAGGCCCTCCGAAGGCCCTCCGAGGGCCCCCAGCGCAGGCCCCCCAGCGCAGGCCCCTATCCTCGCACGGAGATGCACCGGGCCCGCCCTGGGCTCCCGACCAACGGGAGCCGAGGGCGGGCCCAGACCTGCTCGGCGCAGCGTCGGCGCAGCGTCGGGTCAGGCCGGGCTCAGGCCGGGCTCAGGCCGGGCTCAGGCCGGGCTCAGGCCGGGCTCAAGCCGAGCTCAAGCCGAGCTCACTGCGGGATCCCGCAGATACCGACCGTCTCGTAGCCGGGCGGGGCGGTCCCCTCCTCAAACCAGGGGATGCACTCCTGCGTCCCCCCCGGGCAGTCGTTCGGCGCCTCGATGTCGCACCAGGGCGTGCAGCAGCCGGCGGCCGGGCAGTCGGCGATGTACTCGGGCGGCAGGCAGTAGAGGCCAGGGTCGCAGCCGTTGGCGTACTCGCAGGGATCCCCGTAGGCGCCGACCTCGGGACCGCTCGCGTCGAGAACACAGATAAAGGACTCGTCGCTCGGCAGGCAGGTGTCGTCGCCGGCGCAGTCCTGGACCAGCGGATCGCAGTTCGGCAAGCAGAGGATCAGGACGCCGTCGTTGAGGATCGCGCAGGAGGTCCCGGCCTGGCAGGTCGCGCTCTCCATCGACCCCTCGCACATCGCGACGCAGATGCCGATGTTGGTCTCCGGATCGACGTCCCAGCACATCGATCGCGGACCGCAGCTGTCGATCCCGCTGACGCCGTTGATCTCGACCGTGCACTCGCTGCCGACGCTGTCCGGCGCCGGATCGATCGGCGTGCACTTGTTCGCGTCCCAGGCGCTCCCACCGTCGGCGGCGTAGGGCATGCACTTCTCGCCGTCCGGGCAGTCCTGGGCCCAGACGTCGCAGAGGCCGCCGTCGTCCCCTCCGGTGTCGCACTCGAGGAACGAGCAGTCGGTGTCGGTGCCGCTCGTACCTGTCGTACCCGTCGTCCCGCTCTCGCTGGTGTCGGTGCCCGAGATGCCGGTCGGACCGTCGGAGGTGCTGCTGCCGCTGACACTGTCGGTCTCCCCGGAGGAGGTCGTCGCTGTCACGCCCCCGGTCGTCCCGCTCTCGTCATCGCCGCCGCCACCGCCCGCACAAGCTGCCCACGAGAGGGTCAAAGTTGCTCCGAGGAGGCATGAGAAGACCTGTTTGCTGTCCATGAGATCGCTTTCTTTGGAAGTGAAGGGGCCCTGACGCTCACCGCGATCGGCCACACACAAAAGCTACATAACTACCCTTCCGATCTCAACTAACAAAACCAACTTAATTCATTTAACTTAACCGTCGTACATCCTCCGGTGACAGACCGGAGAACCGAAAGAGAGCCTCCGCGACGTGGAGACCCTCCTTCTAGGCCCATGGTTCGGCGAGGCAGGGGGATCGCGGATGGCGGATCCGCCCCCCCTCTCGAAGCGCTCTACGCTCTAGGCGCGTCGGCGGCGGACAAGGCCGAGGAGCCCGAGGGAGAGGAACGCCAAGGCGCCTTCCCGCCTTGGGTCCGCGGATACGGAGCAGCCACAGCCCGTGTCGTCGAGGATCTCTCCCCCCGACGTCGCGGAGTCCGTGTCCGTGTCCGTGTCTGTGTCCGAGTCGCTGCTCGGCCCTGCGGTCGCCGTCGCCGTCGCCGTCGCCGTCGCCGTCGCCCCGGTCGCGCTGCTCGAGTCCGAGGCAGAGCCGGTGGTCGGTCCGGCCGTGGTCTCCGCCCCGCTCGACTCGCCGCCGGTCGTGTCCCCGGTGGTCACGGTGTCGACGCCGGTCGTCCCGGTCGTCCCGGTCGTCCCGTCGGTGTCCGTGTCCGTGTCCGTGTCGGTCCCGGTCGTGGAGTCGGTGTCGGTGTCCGTGTCCGTGTCCCCCGTCGTCCCGCCCTCGAGGGCGCAGGTCGATGAGCAGCCGTCATCGTCGAGGGTGTTGCCGTCGTCGCACTCCTCGACCCCGTCCTGGACTAGACCATCGCCACAGGCAGCGGCCACGCAGCCCGCGGTGCAGGCGTCCGAGTCGTCATCGTTGCCGTCATCGCACTCCTCGACCCCGGCCTGGACAAAGCCGTCGCCGCATTGCGCCAAGAGGCAGGTCGACAGACATTCGTCGGCGTCGTCGTCGTTGCCGTCGTCGCACTCCTCGACCCCGTCCTGGACGAAGCCGTCGCCGCAGGCCGCCGCAAAGCAGCTCGACGGGCACTCGTCGGCGTCATCGTCGTTGCCGTCGTCGCACTCCTCCAGGCCTTCGAGCACCTTGCCGTCGCCGCAGCAGCTCGGCAGCTCGAGCTTGACTATCGCCTCGACGATGCCGTTGCCATCGTCGAGATCGAGCTCGACGTAGACGTAGCCGTCCTCCGCGAGGTTGAGCCCCGAGCCGCCGGTCGACGCGTTGAAGTCGGTGATCGTGTAGTCACCGACCCCGTCGTCGTCGAGGTCGAGCTCGTCGCCGCGGACGAGCACCGCGGTCGAGCTGACCAGATCGGCCGCGTCACAGGCGTAGAAGAGCACCTCGTTGCCGCCGGAGTAGCTCCACAGGTGGACCGCGCTGCCGATGTTGCTGATGCTGAGGCCGTTGACCCCGGCGGTCGTCTCGAGGGTGACGCCGTCGATCGTGTCCCCCTCGCGGATGACGATCGTGCCGTCGTAGACCAGGTACTCGTCGGTGCTCGTCGGGCCGTCACCGTCGCCGGAGAACACGTAGTGACCGGCGTCGTTGATCGACATCAGGTCGAAGTTGTCCCAGTTGTCGCCGTCGCCGTTGGCCGAGTTCTCGCGGGCGACGAGCATGCCGTCGACGTAGACCGCGCCGTCATCGACCGTCGATCCGGTGTCGAGGAGGAGCTCCTGGATGTGATGGCCGTTGTTGTCCGAAACCTGATAGTCGAAGCCGACCCCGCTGGGCCGATCGATCGCGAGACCGCCGATCAGATCGTCCGAGCGGATCACGACCTCGATGAGCTCCGGATCCCCCGCCGGCGCCTTGTAGAGCATCCGCCCCTGGGTCGCCTGACCGCCCTCCTCGTTGAACCCGGAGACCCAGTAGGCGGTGCCGTCGGCGGTCATCGTCGGCCGGCTGTGGAAGGTCGAGTTCGTCCCCTCGGGGAAGCCCGGCGCCTGCGTGTTCTCGACCGCGAGGAGCCCGTTTTGGGTCCAGACGCCGTCGTTGCCGGTGATGCTCGGGCTGTAGACGAAGCCGGCCTTGCCGGCGATCCCCATCGTCAGCTCCGCGCCGCCGAGCACCTCGACCTTCTCGTCGCTGTTCTTCCAGAAGATCCCGTCGTCGAACCAGACGAAGTAATCGTTGGCGCCGAGGCGGCCGGTGAAGCCCACGCTCCCGTTGCCGTCGGTGAAGGGAGCGTTGACGATCGTCACCGCCTCGTTCTCGTTGGGCGGGGTGTCCCCCTCACGGACGACGAGCGACGCCGGGACGATCGCGGCGATCGCAGGCGTCGCGATCGCGGCGACCAGCGTTGCGGTGACGAGGGTGAGAGACCGGGTGGCGAATCCATTGCGCATGGCCGCAACCTAGCCGCAGCCAGACCCAGGCGAAACGTCGCGCGAAGCCCTCTCCTCTGCACTCTGCGTATGGCCCATGACAACGGGCGCAGAAAGTCCGCTACATTGGCCTCCGTGGACGATCTTCTCGACAGTGCACTCCCCGATCTCGCCGACAAGATCCGCCGCCGAGAGGTCTCGCCCGTCGAGGTGCTCGACCATCACATTCGACGGATCAAAGCCGTCAATCCGCTGATCAACGCGGTGATCGCCGAGCGCTACGGGACTGCGCGCCACGAGGCCGTCGCCGCCGAGCGGCGGATCATGAGCGCCGACGATCCCGACGCCCTGCCCCCGCTCCTCGGGATCCCGTTCACCGCCAAGGAGTACATCGCCGCCGAGGGCATGCCGCTGACCGGCGGCGTCTGGTCGCGGAGACATGTTCGTTCGACGACCGACGCGGAGACGATCCGCCGCCTCCGCAACGCCGGGGCGATCCTCGTCGGCACCACCAACGTGCCCGAGGGAGGCCTCTGGCTCGAGACCTACAACCGGGTCTACGGGCGGACCTGCAACCCCTGGGACATCAGCCGGACCTGCGGCGGATCCTCCGGCGGCGACGGGGCGATCGTCGCCGCGGGCGGGGTGCCCTTCGCCCTGGGCGCGGACGTCGGCGGCTCGATCCGGATCCCGGCGGCCTTCTGCGGCGTCGTCGGTCACAAGCCGACAGGTCGCATGGTCCCCAACACCGGCTTTTGGCCGGAGGCGGAGGGAGAGCTCAGCGCCTACCTGGTCTGCGGACCGCTGACCCGCCGAGTCCGGGACGTGATGCCCCTGATGCGGATCCTCGCGGGCCCCGACGGCGTCGATCCGGTCGCCCGCCCCTGGTCGCTCGGCCAGCCGGGGGAGGTCGACCTCGCCGATGTCGTCGCCTTCCCGGTCGAGGATCCGGGGCCTCGGGTCCGGCCGTCGATGCGCCTCGCGGTCCGCAACGCCGCCGACGCCCTCGCCGATCGCGGGGCGACGATCGCCGAGCTGCCCAAGGCCGCGCTGCGGCGGGCCTTCATGATCTGGTCGTCGATGATGACCGCGGCGGGGGGCCCGAGCTACTCGGAGCTGCTCGGCGGCGGCGTCCCGCTGAGGACCGTGCGGGAGCTGATGAAGGCCCTCGTCGGCCGCTCGCACCACACCCTGCCCGCGCTCCTGGTCGTCGCCGCCGAGGGGCTCACCCGCTGGATCCCCTCCCAGGTCCAGGCGATGGTCGACGCCGGCAAGGTGCTGCAGGCGGAGCTCGAGGACATCCTCGGGTCCAACGGAGTGCTCCTCCTCCCGCCCTACACGAGGCCGGCGCCGCGGCATCACGGTCCCTTGCTGACCCCCTTCGACTTCGTCTGCACCGGGCTCTTCAACGTCCTCGAGTTCCCGTCGACGACGGTGCCGATGGGCTTTGATCGCCGGCTCCCCCTCGCGGTCCAGGTGATCGGCCGCCGCGGCGCCGACCACCTCACCCTGGCGGTCGCCGAGGCTTTGGAGGAGAGCTCCGGCGGCTGGCGACGGGCCGAGCCGGCGCTGCGAGGACGGCAGAAGGCGCCGAAGAGGCCTGCTCACGCCCCCTGAGGCGCTGCGCGCGGATCTGCGCATGCCCCTGCTCATCGGGGAAGCAGTCCCCCCATCGTCTGCTCGGGCCCTCGCTCGTCGGCGAGGAGTCCGGTCGTCTCCGGGCACACCCACGCCGGCTAGGTGACCTCGCTCGGCTCGGACGCCTCGTCGGCCATCGCCATACCCACGACCTCTATGGATCACGGATGACTCACCGCGCGTCGCGGCTGCCACCCAGCCCTGCACCCGGGGCGACCGGGCCTCCGAAGAAAAATCTGCTTGATCCAGGACTTCGATCTCTCGGATCTCACCCGGGCCGATCTCGGCGCTTTCGATCCAGGCGCCGATCTCCCTGAGCCGATCTCAATGAACCGATCTCGGTGAAAACCTGTAGAGCTGCCGCACAGGCCCCGATCCGCGGCTCCTCCGAGACCCTGCGGCGAGGCGCTAGACGATCCACAGAGGGCCCTCCGAGGCATGTTTCTCGCCTCTACGCAAAAATTTGGCGATGGGGGGAGGACGTGGCATGTCGGTCAAGTGGTGAGCGACGTCCGCTTCACCGGCGCCGCAGGGTGAGCCGACCTCGGCCTCAACCTCGATCCTCGCACCACGCAATCCACCTTCCCGTCGTAGACGCCTCCGCTACACTGTGCCCGCTATGGCGATACGCCCGCTGCCAGGGGAGCTGCTCGAGCACCTGCCCCGTGGGATCGATCAGTCCCAGATCTCCCACCACGTGCCCCTCCGAGGCGGCCCGGACGGCCTCCTCGGGGAGACCCACCTCCTCCTCTTTCACGGGGAGCTGATCGTCCTGACCCGCGGATCGGCGAGGGCGGCCTACCGTCGCCTCGACCTCGATCCGAACGAGCGGGCGATGCTCCTCGCCGAGAGCTGGTCGGTCCAGCTCAGCCTCCCCACCCGCGGCGAGCCGACCTGCTTTGAGGTCTCGTCGAAGGAGGTCGCGACCGTGCTCGCGCTGATCTCAGCGGTGAAGCCCGGGCAGCACAGCCTGGAGATCGAGCTCGACGAGGACGAGGACGAGGAGCCGAGCGAGACCGCAGCGGCCCCCGCGAGCACGTCCGCTGTGGCTGCTCCCGTCGAGATCGTCACGGAGCCCCTCCCCGCGAAGCGCACGGCGACACCCGCAGCCGCTCCGGTGGAGCCCCGCGCCGCGAAGCGCACGGCCACTCCCGCCGCCGTGGAGACCGCCCCTGAGGCCGACGCCCCGGAGCCGCTCGCGGCCGCCCCGACGCCGGTCCCCGAGACCCCCGCCGCTCCCGAGCCCTGGCGGCCGACCACCAACCTCCGCGACGCCTTCGCCGCAGCCTCCGAGCCGCAGGCCTCCGATGACTTCGCCGGCGCTCCCTTCGACGACGACGACGACCCGCTCGACCACCTCGACGACCTCAACATCGACCTCGAGGACGAGACGCCCCGCCCGGGCCCCCTCGCCTCCTCGGTCCGTGACATCGCCGCGAGCTTCCGAGGCGCCGCCGCCTCGCTCCGCAGCGCCGCCTCTTCCCTCCGTCGCGGGCGCGACGAGCCGGAGCTCGGCGACCTTCCTCCGGTCGACTTCGACGACGCACCCTCCAGCGACGAGGAGTCCCTGGCCGTCGACATCGATGAGGCCTTCGCCGACTTCGAGCTCCCGAGCGCAGAGGAGCCGCCGAAGGCGGCGATGCGGCCCGCGGCTGTGATCCCGCCGCCGGAGCCCGCGCGGCCGACGAGCGCGACCGAGGCCATCGCCAAGCCCGAGGCGCCCCGGGTCGTCGCCAAGCCGCAGACGCCCGCGGCCCCGTCCCAGCCCCTCCGGCCCGCCGCCACCGCCCAGGTGACCACGCCGGCCCCGCGAGCCGCGATGCGCTTCAACTTCGACGACCTGCCCAGCCCCGAGGCGATCGGCGGAGGATCGAAGCTCCGCAGCGACAGCGACGGTCACACCGAGGACGTCTCCCTCGCGGAGTTCTTCGACCGTCATGTCCCGCCGACGAGCGAGGACACGCCCGCACGTCGCCGGCGGCGGATGGTCCCCGAGACCCCCTCTCGGCGCGTCGAGGCGGGACCGCAGAGCCCGCGGACAGGCCCCACCGGCACGCCGGTCGCACCTCCGCTCGATCGCACGCCGTCCGCTCCGCTCCACGCGGCTCCGCAGACCGTTGCGACCGCCGCCTCAACCCGGTCCGCGAAGCCCGCGAACGCGGCTCCAACCGCCGTCAAGCGGGCTGCCGCTCCGGCCCCAGCGATCCTCCCCCCGGCCGCCGCCGTCCCACCGGCGGAGACCCCCGATCGTGACGAGCTCGAGGAGGCCCCGATCAACCGGCCACACCCGAAGCGACGCCTCGATCCCCGATGGAGCAAGGGCGCCCGGCGTTCGGCCACCGCCGCGGCATCGGCTGCGTCGACGGCCGCGACCGCGACCGCGACCGCGGCATCCGCCGCAGTCGGCCGAGCCCGAGTCGCCGCCAATCGTCTCCTCGACCGCAGGAGGACCCGCAGCGGTCGTCCTCGCGTCAATCGCCGCCGCCTCGGCTCCAGCCGCGGTCGGCCGACGATGGCCATCGCCGCGGCTCTGATGACGGTCGCCGTGCTCATCTACTGGGCGCTCCCCGGCGACGTCGCCAGCGTCAACACCGATCCCGCCGCCAGCGACGGCGCAGGCCTCACCGCCCCCCTCGCCGAGATGGCGAGCGAGATCAAGGCGAGCCAGGCGTCGATGGTCCCGGCCGCGATCGGCAGCGAGGCCCCTCTCCCCGGTAGTGATGACGAGGACTCGGCCGAGGCCGAGGACGACGCTGCGGAGCCTGCGGTGGCCGCTGACCGCGACTTCTACGGCGTCGCGACCCTCACCCCAGAGAGCCCGCAGCCCGAGCTCCTCGCCCTCAAGGAGTGCCGCCCGCTCGCCGAGCGAGGCCTCCTAGTCCGGGTGAAGGTCGAGATCGACGAGCCGACCGGCACTGTCCCTGAGGTCTGGGTCGGCGACTCCAGCATGGACCGCAACCTTCGCCAGTGTGTGAACCGCCAGTTCAAGAAGGCCTCCTTCGTCCCGAAGACGCGCGGCAAGCTGATCAAGCAGCGCCTCAAGCTGCACTTTTAGCGAGCTGCGCCCTAAGGACCCTGTCGGGCGAGCTCCTGGTCACCGCCCGGACCCGGACCAGGACCAGGACCAGGACCAAGACCAGGACCAGGACCGGCCTCTGGAGCGCGCCAAGTCTGATGTCCTTCACACCCGGCCAGTGCCGACGCTCCTCGCAGCGCCCCACCAGCCCGCCACCAGCCCCCCTTTGAGGCCGCCCTTCACTTCGTGATTCGGCCTCAAAGGGCGTCCTAGAGGGCTCTCTCTGCCGATCTCCGATGTCGCAGATCGACCCAAGCATCGCCACGTTTGAATACCCCCCAGGCGCGGCCGTCTCCTGGGCCCGCTAGGGTGATTCCGACCGTGCTGCCCTCCCTCCTCCTCAGCGTCCTCGTGTTCGCGTCCCCTCGCGGCACCGTCGAGATCGACGGGGCGCGCTGGCAGGACGTGCAGACCGGCGCCGAAGAGATGGCCCCTCCCGGGCCGTGGGTCGCGGACCGCGACGTCGAGCTCCTCCGCGAGGGGGACGGCCTGCGGATCCGCGGGCGCTGGAGGATCCGCAGCGCCAAGCCCGGATGGTTCCTCGGCGACCTCCTCGGGCCCGGGGTCGAGATCCGCTCGGCGACCTGGAACGGCCGCCCCGCGGCGATCGACCGCAGCGATGAGATGACGATCGTCGCCGGCTACGTCCGCGACCGAGCGACGCTCGAGGTCGAGGCGTTCGTCGTCGGCGACCCGGCCAACTCCCCGCTCACGCTGGACTTGATGGCCGCGGTCAGCGGCCGCGTCACGCTCCCTCCCGCCCCCGAAGACCAGCGCCTCCACGTCGAGGATCCGAAGACGCCGGAGCTTCCGCCCGCCCGCGCCGGCGATGTCATCCTCTCCGGCGCCGGCAGGCTCGCGATCAGCCAGCGTCCGAGGCAGCCGGCGGACACCACAGCCCTGGTCACCGCCACCACCGGGATCGGCCTCACCGTCGGCGACTCCGATCTGCGCGGCCGGGCTCAGCTCACCTGGACCGTCCTCCGCGGCGCGATCGATCGGGTCAGCTTTGAGGCCCGCGAGCTCGGCGAGGACTTAGAGCTCACGGGGAACGGGATCCGCGAGTGGCGGCGGGTCGGCGACAGGATCGAGGTCGACCTCCAGGCGCCGACCCGCGACCGCGTCGCGATCGACCTCCGCTGGACCAAGGCGCTGGCGAAGGCGACCGAGTCCAGCCAGCCGATCCCGCGGCTCACGCCCGTGGAGGTCTTCCGCGGGGCCCACTCGGTGCAGATCGCCCGCGACAGCGAGATCGAGGTGATCCCGACGATGAAGGCCTGGACCGCGGTCGCCAGCGCCGATCTCCCGAGCTGGGGCAGCGGCCTGGTGGAGGGCACGCCGACCGCGGCCTACACGGCCAACGAGGGCCAGGGCGGCGAGCTCTCGCTGCTCCGCTTCGTCCCCGTCGAGAGCCCGCCGGTGGTCGTCGACGTCGCTGGGATCACGGTCGCCACCAGCCGCGAGGGGCGGACGCTGATGCGCGCCCACTACGAGGTCCGCAACGAGCGCGCCGCCTTCCTCCGGGTCACCCCGCCCCCCCGCATGCGGATCCTCGGGGCCCAGGTCTCCGGTGAGACGGCCCTGCCCGCCCGCGACGAGGACGGCGCCTGGCTGATCCCGCTCCGGCGGTCGATCGAGACCGTCAAGGGGGCGCTCTCCTTCCCGGTCGAGGTCACCCTTTTGGGGGAGTCGACCGCTTGGGCCAGGCGGGAGCGCCGCGACCTCCCGCTGCCGACGGTCAGCGCTCCGGTCGCGGTCACCCGCCTCACCCTCCACCTGCCGCCCGGCTACTCCAGCCGGGTCAAGGCCGGCGACGGTGATGTCGTCGACGAGTTCACCCGCGGCGAAGGGATCAACTACGGCATGGGCATCGGCGAGGTCGGCGTCGCCGAGGCGGACGCCCGCTTCCAAAACGCGGTCGGCAGCTGGATGAACAACGACTTTGCGGGGGCGCAGGCGGAGCTCGACGCCCTCCGCGAGCTCGGCGCGTCGAACGAGAACATCGAGCGTCTGCAGGCGAACCTCGACGTGATCCAGGGCGGCGAGGACAAGAACAAGAGCAGCTCCGGCGGGGATGCGGCGATCGAGCGCCGGATCAAGGAGCAGGCCAAAGCCCGGGCCGCCGAGGACATCCAGCGGCAGGAGCTCAGCAAGAAGAGGGCCGAGGAGTACAGCCGCTCCGGCGACTACGAGAAGGCCGAGGCGGAGTACACCCAGGCGATCGAGCTCGGCGAGCGCCTCGCCCTCTTGGAGCAGGAGGAGTCGGTCGAGCAGCGGTCGACCAACGACGAGCTCCAGCGCAGCTACGCCTCCGTGCAGAAGACCAAGGCCCGCCGCTCCCGCTTCAGCAGCAAGAAGAAGCGGAAGGAGCTGGAGCAGGAGATGGAGCCGGCGTACAAGCAGAGGGCGCCCGCGAGCTTCGGCGCTCGCGCTGGTGGCGTTCGTGACGGGAATTCCGCTGACGCCGCTGGCGCTGGCGGTGGTGGTAGTAGCGCTCCTCCCAACGGCAGCGGCAGCGGTACGATCCTTTACAGCTTCGAGGACGACAACATCGACGGCGTGCTCCTCCGCCCCGACGGTCAGAGCGTCGGCGCGGTCGAGGAGCTCGCCGAGGTGCCTCCGACCCAGCCGACCCAGCCGCCCCAGCTGAGCGGACCAGCGCCCGTAGCCTCGACGCCCGGCGTCACCGCGGAGCCGCCCATCGATGGCGACGCCAGCCCCAACACGTCAAGCAACGGCGTCCGGGTCTCGAGGGATGAGGCGCGCAACATCCCGGTAGGCTCTACCAGCGACTTCTCCAGCGTCGTCGACATCGCGCCGACAGCGAGCCGCGACAGCGCGGGGATCAAGCTCGCGGGGACGACCGGCGCCGAGACCAAGTATGCCGTCGATGGCGCGAACGTCAGCTCGCCCGCCTTCGGCAGTGCCCGCGCCGCGATCGTCCAGGAGTACGTCGAGGATACGACCGACCCGACGACCTCGCTCTTCGAGCGCCCGGCGATCTCCTCGACGAGCGGTCGCAGCTCCGTGCTCAAGATCCGATCCCGCGCGGAGCGTCGCCGCAGCCGCAGCATGCGACGGGCCGACAAGGACTCCGCGCCGCCCCCCGCCGACGTCGCGATGAAGAGCTACGAAGAGGGCGAGAGCGACAGCGACGGCGTCCCGGACGAGCCCGACGCGACTGAGGGACGAGGCGGGCTCGGTCGCCTCGCCGCCCCCGAGGTCCAAGCCTCGGCGATGTCCGTCGTCATCCCCGCCGCCGGCGAGGCCATCCGCTACCAACGCCTCCTGCTCCCCCCTGACGCCGCCTACAGCGTCGAGATCACCGCCCGCGAGCCGCTCTTGCCGCGCCGCACGGGCCGCAAGCCCCGCAAGCGCCGCAAGAGCCGCAAGAGCCGATAGCTCTAAAAGAAAGGCAACCCGCCGATGAACACGCTCAGCCCCACCCGCAGCCTCGTGCTCGCCCTCGCCCTCCTCAGCCCCGCCGGGGCCGTGCTCACCCCGACCCTCGCCCACGCCGAAGAACCGGAGCGGGTGGTGATGAAGCTGGGTGAGTTCCTCAAGCTCTACGAGTCGAACAAGGCGCTGGCCCAGGCCGAGAAGTCCCCGCGCGACTACGCGATCGCCTCGGCGCGCTACTCCGGCGAGGTCCTGGTCGCCGAGGGCGATCCCACCTCTGCCGTCTTTAAGACCACGATGCGGATCGAGAACCTGAAGAAGGACGGCTGGGTGCGGGTGCCGATCCTGCCGGCGACGGTCGCCCTCCAGTCGGCGACGGTCGGCGGGGCGGAGGCCGCCGTCGTCATCGAGAACGACTACTACACCCTCGTCACCAAGCGCCCTGGCGCCTTTGAGCTCGAGCTCGAGTTCGCCGCCGGGATCTCGACCAGCGCCGGCAAGAGCAACGTCAACTTCGAGCTCGTGCCCTCCGGGGCGACGACCGTCACCCTCGCGGTGCCGGCGAGCGACGAGCTCGACTTCACGGTCGCGAACGCCCGCCTCCAGTCCGACCGCATCGAGGGCGACAAGCGCCTGGTCGAGGCGACCCTCCCCGCCACCGGCTCGCTCGTGATCGAGTGGCAGCGCGAGATCCCCGAGGCGGCCAAGCAGAAGTCGCGGGTCTACTCCGAGGTCTACACCCTCGTCAGCCTCGGCGAGGGCCTGATGAAGGCGAACGCCAGCGTCGCCTACACGATCCTCTTCGCCGGTCAGTCCGAGCTTCGGCTCAAGGTCCCCAAGGGGATGACGATCCTGGCGGTCACCGGCAACGGTATCCGCGACTGGAAGCTCGAGGGCGAGGAGCTCCGGGTCGTCCTCAACTACGCCGCCGAGGGCAGCTACAGCCTCGGGATCGAGCTCGAGAAGGTGATCGGCGAGGGCTCCAAGAAGCTCGAGGCGCCGGTCATCGTCCCGCAGAACGTCGAGCGCTCGAAGGGCTACATCGGCGTCGAGTCCCGCGGCAACCACGAGATCTCGGCCGGCAAGGTGAAGGGGGCGACGACCGTCGACGTCCGCTCGCTGCCGGCGGCGATCCTCGGGATCACCAGCAAGCCCGTGCTCCTCGGCTACAAGTACCTCGGCGCCGACGTCGACGTGCCGCTCGAGATCGCCGAGCACGACGACATCGACGTCCTGGTGACGATCCTGGACCAGATCCGGGCGCGGACGATGTGGACCCCCGAGGGCCGGCGGATCACCTCCGTCCGCTACCAGATCCGCAACAACCGGCGGCAGTTCCTCCGCCTGGAGCTCCCCGGCGGGGCTGAGCTGTGGAGCGTCTCGGTCGGCGGCCGAGCGGTCCAGCCGGCGAAGGCCGGCGACGGTCGGGTGATGATCCCGCTGCTGCGCTCGCAGACCTCAGGCGGCTCGCTGGCGGCCTTTAACGTCGAGGTCGTCTACGTCGAGAGCGGCGAGAAGACCCCGAAGAACGGGCGCGGCTCCTTCAAGGCCGAGCTCCCCCGCGCCGACGCCCCGAGCACCTACGTCGCCTGGACGGTCTACTCGCCGACCGGGACGAAGATCCGCAAGTGGAGCTTTGACGGCGACCTCCGCAAGGTCCGCTACCTATCCGATCCGATCCCCGAGGGCGACGTCTACGTCATCGAGACCGCCTCCCCCGAGGTCGCCCAGCAGGGCCAGAGCCAGGCCGACAACGGCTCCCTGGGCGAGGGCGCCGTCCCGGTCCCCGTCAGCCTCCCGCTCCAGGGCAAGGCGACGAACTTTGAGAAGCTCCTCGCCCTCGACGAGGCGCTGAGCGTCTCGTTCCGCTACAAGCTCAAGCGCTGAGCCGGTCGTGGCAGAGGACCGCCACCCGACAGGCACGTCGGCGCGGCGGTTCCTCTCTTTGGGGTGCGAGGTCTGAAGAGCTAGGCGCTCCCTCGCCGCGAGGGCCGCGGCTCTGCGCGGAGGGTCGCGGTCTCGACTTCGTCTGCGATGCCGGCCATCAACGAGGGGCCTCGTCAGCGGCCGCGAGCGGGGGGCAGAGCGCTGCGAGGGCCGCTCGCTCCTCCGCGGAGAGCACCAGCGAGACCGCACCGCCCTCCCCCTGAAAGTGGAGGAGGCGAGCGCCGGACACCTCGCGCCAACTCCAGGCGCCCCCCACCGAGAGGTGCAGGACCAGCCGCCGCAGACGGGGCGCGAAGGCGGTCTCCTTGACCGGCACCTCCCAGAGCATGCGATCGACCGCCCCGCACTGCTCCGACCAGGGGCGCGCCTCGAGCTCGAGGATCCGCTCGAAACGGCGGGCGAGGACGGTCGCGGAGGTGCCGGGCTTCGCCGTGCGCTTCGCGGTCGAAAGGAAGTCCTCGAAGCCCATGTCGTAGAAGCCGTCCGCGGGGAGCACCCGCCCGAGCATCGGCAGGAGGCAGCGGAACTGCAGATACGCGGCGCTCATCGTCGCGTCGCTGGGATGGCTGCGCTTGTTGTAGTGCAGACAGACCTGCATGCAGGCCGGGAAGAGGCGCCAGTAGAGATCGACGATCGCCGCCCGATCTTCGCCGGGGAGCCACTGCCGGAGCGCCGCGTGGAGCTCGTCAAAGGGGGCGCGATGCTCCGGCGGCAGGCGGCAGGCGACCATCCGCGTGCAGCCCCCCGCGGCGAGGAGGCCGAGCGAAGGCCGCTCGAAGAGCTTCTGCGCGATCGTGCGGAGGCGCTGGCTCAACGGCGCGCTCCTCCGCGATGCCGAACCTGCGCCGCAGCATCAATCCACATAGACGATCTCGCTCTCCCCCATCGCCTCGCGGAGCGTCCCCGCGAGGCGGTTGCCCAGGCCGGTGAAGCGACGGGACGCGTCCGCCTGACGGATCGCCCTGGCGATCGCTCGGGGATCGCCGACCACGAGGCAGAGGCGCTGGGCCCGGGTCACGGCGGTGTAGAGGAGGTTTCGCCGGAGCATGACGTGGTGCTCGCCGAGGAGCGGGATGATCACCGCCGGGAACTCGCTGCCCTGGCTCTTGTGGATCGTCACCGCGTAGGCGAGCTGGAGCGCGACGAGCTGCTTGTTCTCGTAGGCCACCGGGATCCCGTCGATCTCGACGACTAGGCTCTGCTTGCCCTCGTTGACGCTGCTCACCAGGCCGATGTCGCCGTTGAAGACGTTGCGGTCGTAGTCGTTGCGGGTCTGCATGACCCGGTCGCCGACGCGAAAGCGCCGCGGCTGCATCCGCCCGCCGCCGTCGAGAACGACCTCCGGCTCCCCCGCGGTGAAGCGCTCCTGGAGCGCCCGGTTGAACGCTGTGGTCCCCGCCTTGCCCTTGTGCATCGGGCAGAGGATCTGGACGTCGGTCCGCGGATCCAGGCCGTAGGTCTCCGGCACCCGCTCACAGACCGCCTTCATGATCAGCTCGTGGGCCCGCTCGGCGTCGCGGGCGTTGACGACGAAGAACTGCCCCTCGCCGCCGCTGTCCGGGACCAGGCGCCCTCCCTCGAGGATCGTGTGCGCGTTGACGATGATCGACGAGCCCTCCGCCTGGCGAAAGATCTGCTGCAGCCGGACCACCGGGATCGGCGATCCAGGGCGCTCCGCGGCCGCGAGCACGTCACGCAGCACGTTGCCCGGGCCGACCGAGGGGAGCTGATCGACGTCGCCGACGAGCATCAGCCGATGCTCGGTCGTCAGCGCCGAGAAGAGCGCGTCGGCGAGGCTGATGTCGAGCATCGACGCCTCGTCGATGACGACCAGCGCCGGCCCCGGGAGCGGGTTGTTGGCGTGGTAGGTGAAGGCGCCGCTGCTCCCTTGGATCTCGAGGAGGCGGTGGATCGTCTTCGCCTCCTGACCTGTCGCCTCGGCCAGGCGCTTCGCCGCGCGCCCGGTCGGCGCGGCCAGCATGAGGTCACACTCGTGGGCGAGCGCCATCTCGATCACCTGGCGGATCACCGTGCTCTTGCCGGTGCCGGGCCCGCCCGTGAGCACGACCAGGCCGGCGTCGGCGATCGCCCGGACGGCCTGGACCTGGCCTGGGCTGAGGTTCGCCGGCAGCTCGCCCGGGTTCCAGCGCTCGTGGGCCGTCGTCGTCAGGTCGCCGAGAACCCGGGCGACGTTCTCCTCGGCCGCGTAGAGATCGGCGAGGAAGAGGAGCGGCGGCGCGTTCACCCGCTCCTCGGCGACAAGCTCGGCGGAGCTCAAGAGGCGCTCGATCCCGGCGTCCAGGCGCATCGGATCGATCCGGTCGCTGTGGACGCTGGAGTCGAGCTCGCGGCTGCCGGGAAGCGCGAGGAGGCTGATCGCCGTGTGGAGCAGGCGGTCCCGGGGCAGCGCACAGTGGCCGTCGCTCTCCGCCTGCTCGAGCACGTAGAGGAGACCCGCGTCGACCCGGTCGTCGCTGTCCATATCGACGCCGAGGGCCCGGGCGATCCGATCGGCGGTGAGAAAGCCGATCCCGCGGACCTCACGGGCGAGGCGATAGGGGTGATTCCGGAGGACCATCAGCGCGTCGTTGCCGAAGCAGCGGACCAGGGCGTCGGCGTGGTAGGTCGGCAGCTCGAGCTCGATGAGCTGGTTTTCGACCTCTGCGACCGGCCCCGAGCGGCTCGCGTGATACTCGACCACCCGCTCTAGGGTCTTGGGGCCGATCCCCTCGACCTCGACCAGACGACGGGGCTCCTTGTCGAGGATCGCGAAGGTGTCGGCGCCGAAGCGCTTGACGATCTTCTCCGCCTTGTCCCTGCCGAGGCCCGGGTACTTCTCGAGGCGGCGCTGGATCCCGGCGATGGTCGTCGGCGCCTTGACCACCAGGCGGGCGAAGGAGAACTGGCGGCCGTGCTCCGGGTGCATCACCCACTCGCCGGCGGCCGACACCTGCGCCCCCTCCTCGACGCCGAGCGAGCGGCCGACCCAGGTCGTCGGATCCAGGGTTCCCTGGATGTAGACCTTGAGCACCGTGTACCGGGTCTTCGGCGAGTGGAAGACCATGCTGAGGACGCGGCCCTCGAGGCGAACCTCAGGCGTTCCATCGCGGCCGAGGAGGGCGTCGCCGGAGATGGCCATACCCGCCGCAGCATGCGACAGCTCTGGCTGCGGCGAAAGCCCCCCGGCACGCGCTCGCTCACCCGCGCCGCCCTGCCCCGTCGCCATCAGGGCGCCCACCCCGGCGACGACACGCCCAGCGGATGGACCTCCCAGGCCGCCCCGACGTCACAGGCCGAGGGGTGCGAATTGACCGCGCTCCGGCCCTGATCTGCGGCCCCGCGCACCTCGAGCGGCCGCTCGTAGGAGGTGACCAGCGTCGCCGTCAGCGGCTCGTAGATCACGATCGGCTCGCCGCCGTTGCCCAGGCCGCCGGCGCCGAGGGAACCATCGAGGACGACGAGCGTCGTCTCCGCGTCGGGGTCGGGATCGGCGGGATCACCCAGGACATAGCGATCACCGACGACCACGGTCCGCTGCCCAGGCACGCTCAGAAAGCTCGGCAGGGGCCGCCCCGGCGGGTCTCCGGCGATGAGGGCGGCCGCGACCTCCGACCAGGCGAGATCGGCGAACCACAGGCCCTCGACCTCGAGGGTCGGCCCGTCGACGCGGACGTCGACCAGCTCGACCATCTCCTGATCTGGCTCGCGCCCCGCGGGGTTGGCGAGCACCTCGACGAGCGCGAGCGGGGGTATGTCAGCGCCCGAGAGGTCGACGTCGCGGGAGTCGCTCGCGCGGTTCCCAGCGCGGTCCTCGAGCGTCAGCGAGGCGGTCAGGGACCCCTGGGGAGGCGATCCGTCGATCCTGATGGCGACCTCGAGGCGCTCCCCTGCTGCGCCGCCTGCGGTCGCGACCCTCCCGTCGAGCTCGAGCTGGAGCGTCAGCGGCTCGTCCCCCTCGAGCACCGCGTGCACGCAACCTCCGCGCCGCTCGACCCTCACCTGACCGGGATCCGGCGGCTCCTCATCGGCGACAGGCGACGCGGCGAACCACTCGAAGAGGTGGGGCACGACGGCGCTCCGGCCTCGGCGATCCCGCAGAGACCCCCCGCCGATCCGATAGGCGACGCCCGGCTCCAGCGGCGCGGAGAGGGACCACTCGAGGCAATATCCGGGGACCCACCCGGCGCAGGGGACCGGCTCCTCCAAGAGGGCGCGCGAACCGTCTTCGCCCAGGAGATCGAGGCTCGCCCCGAGCAGCGCGTCGTCGACCGGCGCGGTGAACTCCGTCACGACCCGCGCGAGGTTGCGGGGGACCAGCTCGCCGCTGGCCGGGGTGACGAGCTTCGCCTCCGGTCCCGACGAGCCGGGCGGCGCGGTGACGAAGTCCCGCCGCCAACCAGACCGTTCGCCCTCATCGTCGACCAAGGGCGCCCCCGAGCGATCTCGCAGAGCGCCCCCGAGGATCAGCGAGTGGCGCCAGCCCCCGGCGAGCGCCGCCTCCGGCCAGATCTCTAAGCGTGACGAAGGACCCGCAGCGGAGGGACCGAGCGACCACTGGAGGGCGACCTCGGGCTCGTAGACGCCGCGATCGAGCCGCCCGAGGTCTCCCGTGCTGAGCGGATCGACCTGGCAACGACCGCGCTCGCAGGAGCCTATGTCGCAATGCGGTGTCCGATCGCAGCGGCCGACCTCGACCCACGGGACGATCGCGACGGAGCCTGCGCTGAGGCTCTCCGGATCGAGCGGCTCCGAGAAGCTGACCTCCAAGATCTCCGCGACCCCGACTTCGACCGATCGAGGGCCGACGAGGCTGGCGCTGAGCACCCGCGGCCCCTCGAGGTCCGCCCTCGGCGACCACTCCGTACAGCCGATGAGCGCGAGGCAGGCTCCGACGCCGGCGCAAGCGCGAACGACCGACGGCGCGAACGACCGGAGGCCCGAGGGAGCGATGGACCGGGTCCAGGGGACGCTCGACGGAGAACGCGAGCAGGCGCCCGACGGGGCGCTCGACAGGCCGCTCGACAGGCCGCTCCGTTCGGCGTTCGACAACCCCCCCGGGCGGTCGCTCCGCTCGGCAGTCGACAGACCCCTCGACAGCCTCCCCGACGGGACGCCCATGCGGCCGCTCCGCTCGGGCTTCGACAGGACGGTAGGCGCACGGCAGAGCGCAGGAGCACAGGACATGGGCGGGGGATCGTCCGCCCCTCAGACTCGTTGCAGGACCTCCGCGATCCGCCGCTGCAACGCGCAGCGCTCAGGGAGCGCAGAGACCCGGCAGGATCCCGCCGCCCAGCTCCTGAACCGCGGCGAACGAGGGCCCGCGGTCGAGATAGCGTTGGCGATGCCAGTAGTTCCTCGGATCATCCGCGAGCTCGAGCGTCCGCGTCTCCTCACCGCGGCCGCCGCTGCCGGCGACGAGCGACATCGGCGTCGACAGGGACTCGCCGCTGAGCATGAAGTGGAGGGTCAGGGTGTCCCCCTGGCGGCGGTAGGTGAGCGCCTCGGTGGTCCACTCGTCGAAGTCGCCGCGGTGGAACCAGCCGACGCCGCGCCCGTCGATGGTCTGGGGTTGGAGCTGATACATCGCGAAGCCCATGCCGCCGGCGGCGAAGCTCCGCTCCTCGCTCCACAGGCGGTTGCCGATGCCCCGGGGCGCGTCGTTTGTCGCCGCGTCGCTGATCTCGCAGGACTCTGCGGCCGTCCGCGGGTCGCGGAAGTAGCGGCCTTCACCGTCCCGCGGATCACCGTCGAGGGTCAGCCACGAGCGACCCTCACGCTCCGGATCGGCGGTGATCGTGAAGGGGATCGACGCCTCCTCGCCGGTCTTGCGAAAGCGCAGCCGGACGCGCCCCTCAGCGACGCGGTAGTCGAAGGCGTGGGTGTTGGTCAGGCCGACCTTGCCGTAGCGGTAGAGGCCGTTTCCGTCGCCGTGGAAGTAATAGAAGCGGACGGTGTCCCCCTCGGCGTGGGCCGCGAAGCGCTGCCAGACGCCGACCAGCGGATCACCGGCGATGGCCTCATCGTCGACATCGACCGCGAGCGAGCCCCCCTGACAGCCGACCTCGCCGTCGATGACCGCAGCGCCGAGCTTCAGCGAGCTGGCCTCGACCTCGAGGATCGGCGCCTGCGCGGGCTCGCCCATCTCGGGCGAGAGGGCGTCTGCCGCACCGAGACCGAGCACCAGGGGAAGAAAGACCAGACCTCCCCAGGAGGCGCAGGTGGATCCGCGAAGCGTCGGTGTCGTCGTCATCGCCGGCTAGGATAGCGCAGCCCCGATCGCAGTTGCGTTGCCTGCGGCGATCGGCCACAAGGCCTAGTGTGACCCTGCTCCTCGCCTCCGCTTCGCCGCGCCGCGCCGAGCTCCTCCGCGCCGCCGGCGTCGCGCTGGAGATCGCCCCCGTCGACTGCGACGAGACCTGGCGCCCGGGGGAGACGCCCGAGCGCTACGCCCGTCGCATCGCCGCCGACAAGGCCGCCCTCGCGCTCCGCCCTGACCAAAGGATCCTCGCCGCCGACACCACGGTCTGGATCCGGCGCGACGCGGAGCCGCTCGGCAAACCCGCGGACCGCGACGAGGCGCGCAGCTTCCTGAGGGCGCTCTTCGACGCCGGTGACCATCGCGTGACCACGGCCTTCGCCCTCGTCGACACCCGCGGCGCCGAGCCCCGCTGGCATCACGGGGCGACCACGACGATCGTGTCGATGCGGAGGCTCGACGGTGCCCGACGAGACGCGCTCCTAGAGCGCTACCTCGACACCGAGGAGTGGCGCGGCAAGGCCGGCGGCTACGCGATCCAGGGCCAGGCCGCGGGCTTGGTCCGGGCGATCCAGGGCTCGTACACCGGCGTGGTCGGGCTCCCCGTAGCGGAGGTTCTCGACGCCCTCGACGCCCTCGACGCCCTCGACGCCCTCGATCCAGCCCCCTCGCCGGAGGCGAGACGATGAACTCCGCGGCCACGCCAGCGGCTGCCGACCTCGCCGACAACCTCGCCCGGATCCGCGAGCGAGTCGCCGCTGCGGTCGCCCGCAGGGGCCCCGGACCTGCGCCGCGGCTCATCGGCGTGTCGAAGCGCCATCCGCTCGCGGCGATCACCGAGGCCCGCGCCGCTGGCCTCGAGGACTTCGGCGAGAACTACGCCCAGGAATTCCGCGACAAGGCGGCGGCGCTCGAGAACGATCCGCCGCGCTGGCACTTCATCGGCGCGCTCCAGCGCAACAAGGTCAAGTACGTGGTCGGCAAGGCGCTGATCCACACCGTCGACACGCGCTCGATCCTCGACGCGATCGAGGCCCGCGCCGCCCGCGAAGAGCTCCTCCAAGAGGTGCTCGTCGAGGTCAACCTCGGCGGCGAGTCCCACAAGGCCGGCGTCTCCGAGGCCGAGCTACCGGCGCTCCTCGACCGATTCGCAGCCACCCCGCACGTCCGCTGCGTCGGCCTGATGTTGATCCCCCCGCCGGCCCCGCCGGAGGTCACCCGAGGGGTCTTCGCCCGGCTCAGCGCGCTTCGCGGACAGCTCGCGGAGGAAGGGCGCCCAGGCGTCGATCTCGAACACTTGTCAATGGGCATGAGCTCGGACTTTGAGGTCGCCATCGAAGAGGGCGCGACCCTGGTCCGGGTCGGGACCGCGATCTTCGGACCGCGCCCCTATTGAGTGATTGTCGAGGCGTGAGACCGGTGCTAACAGGCTTGTGTGCGCAAGGTTCGGCCCCTCTTCGAACTCCGCGCGCCGATCGCTGACAGCGATGCGGTGACCATCGAGTACGGGGGCCAGACGTTGCACGCCCTCGCCGGCGAGCCGCTCTCATCGGCGCTCCTCCGGGCTGGGATCCTGGCGACCACGCGCTCGCCGAAGTACCGGCGCCCGCGGGGCCCCTACTGCCTGCGCGGCGAGTGTGGCTCCTGCCAGGTCCGGATCGACGGAGAGCCGAACATCCGCGCCTGCACGACGCCGGTCCGCGACGGCCTCAAGGTCGAGGCGCAAAACCAGTGGGGCCCGGCGGGGCTCGACCCGACGCCGATCGTCGACAGCCTCTTCCGCGACGGCATCGATCACCACCACCTCGTGGTCCGGCCGCGCCTCGCCAACGCGGTGATGCAGCGGGTCGCCCGGACGATGACCGGCTTCGGCGTGCTCCCGGACGCAGCGTCGACCGCCCCCGCCACGAGCCACGAGCACCGACCCCAGGTGCTCATCGTCGGCTCCGGCTCGGCGGGCCGGGCTGCGGCCTGCGCCCTTGAGCGCGCTGGGATCGAAGCGCTGACGATCGACCGGCTCGATCGAAGGACCTTGGAGACGAGCCCCGGAGCGCTGCCGGCGGGGCTCCTGAGCGGTGTGGGGGTCTTCGCGGCCTATCCGCAGGAGGGTCTCTGGGCCGCCGCCGCCGCGCCCCTCAGCACCGCGGCCGGCGACCTCGCCCTCCACATCATCCGCCCCCAGCACGTCATCCTCGCCGTCGGCGGCCGCGAGCCGATGCTGCCGATCGCCAACAATGACCTTCCCGGGGTGGTCTCCGCCCGCGGGCTCGTCCACCTGCTCCGCCGCGGGGAGGTCCGAGCCGCCGCGCCGGTGATCGTGATCGGCGACGGCGATCATGCCGAGGCCCTCGCCCAGGAGCTCGGAGCCCAACGCTTCGCCAGCGACGAGGTCCGGAGGATCACCGGCGGCGATACGGTCGACGGGGTCGAGCTCGCCGATCGCAGGGTCCCCTGTCGCCTCGTCGCCCTCGCGCCGACGCCCGCCCCCGTCCACGAGCTCGCCGCCCAGGCCGGCGGGCGCCTCCGCTTCGACGGTCACGGCTTCGCCGTCGTCACCGACGACGTCGGCCGCGTCGAGAGCTCCGAAGGAGGGGCAAGGGAGGCGGCGCCGTGGACCCTCTGGGCCTGCGGCGATGTCCGCGGCTGGCGAGGCCCCGCCGCCTCGGCAGCAGACGGTGAGACCACCGCAGCGGCGATCGGGGCCACGATCCGGGCCGAGCTCGAGCGAGCGCCTTCAGCCGGAGCCGAGCGATGACCGACCGCGTCTTTCTCTGCCGCTGCGAGGATGTCACGCTCTCCGAGATCGATCACGCGATCGACGAGGACCTCACGAGCGTCGAGGAGATCAAGCGCTACACCGGGCTCGGCACCGGCCCCTGCCAGGGCCGCGAGTGCATCGGTCCCCTCGCCTGCCTGCTCGTCCGCCGCGGCCTCGCCGACCCGTCGACGATCCAGCCCTTCACCGCGAGACCGCCGGCCGAGCCCGTGACCTTCGGCGCCCTCGCGGGGACCCAGCCGCCCTTCTTCGCCGACTCGTCCGCCGACTGGACCGTCCACAGGGATCCGGACACCGCCGCTGAGGAGCCCGACCCATGAGCCTCGGCAGCCCGAGCACGCCGCTCCCAGAGGCCGTCGACATCGCCATCGTCGGCGGCGGCGTGATGGGCCTCGGGCTCGCCTACCACCTCGCGAAGATCGGCAAGACCGCCAAGCGGGGATCGGAGCGGCCCTCGATCGCGGTGCTCGAGGGCTCCTATCTCGTCAGCGGCGCCTCCGGTCGCAACGGCGGCGGGCTGCGCATGCAATGGGCCGACGCCGGCAACGTCGCCCTGATGATGGAGAGCATCGATCTCTGCCGCGGCCTCGCGCAGGAGCTCGGGATCAACCTGTGGTTTCGCCAGGGCGGCTACCTCTTCATCGCCCGCTCCGAGGCGGCGAGCGAGCGCCTCTACCGCAACGCCGAGCTCCACCGCGATGTCGGCGCGCCGACCCGCCTCCTCTCGCCCGCCGAGGCCCTGGCGGTCGTCCCCCACCTCGACCCGTCGATGGTCCAGGTCGCGACCTTCAACCCCGACGACGGCGTCGTCTTCCCCTGGCCCTTCGTCTGGGGCTACGCGGCGCAGGCGATCCGCCGCGGCGTCCTCGTCCGGACCCACACCCGGGTCGACAAGCTCGAGCTGACAGGCGAGGGCTACACGCTGAGGCTGTCGACCGGCGAACGGCTCCGGGCCGCGCGGGTGGTCAACGCGACGGGCGCGTGGAGCAACGAGCTCCACCGCGAGCTCGGGATCTCCTTGCCCAACCGCCCCCACCGCCACGAGATCCTCTCGTCGGAGCCCCTCCGCCCCTTCCTCGATCCGCTGGTCGTCGATCTCGACAGCGGCCTCTATTTCTCCCAGAGCACCCGCGGCGAGCTGGTGACCGGGATCTCTCTCCCCGATCTCGCCGGCTACGACGACGAATCGCTCTCGATGCACTCGTCGCTCCGCTTCCTCAGCGTCCTCTCGGCGCGCCTCACCGCGCTCATGCCGATCACACGCTCGCTCAAGATCCTCCGCCAATGGAGCGGTCTCTACGACGTGTCCCCGGACGGGGACGCCTATGTCGGCTCGACGCCCGGGCACCCCAATCTCGTCCAACTGTGCGGGTTTACGGGCCACGGCTTCATGATGGCCCCCGCCGTGACCGGTTTGGTCGCCCGCTGGCTCCTGTGCGGCGAATCGCACCCGATGCTGAGCCGCTGGGACCCCGTTCGCAGCCAGCACCCGCCCGGCCGCCGCCGAGAGGACATGATCATCGGATGAGCGCCAGGACACAGGCCAGGTCCGCCCCCCCGTGCGCAGCTCCGCGCTGTGAGGGAGCGTTTTCGCAGGGCCAGCAAAACGCCTCCAGAGAGCCCCTCTGTCTTTCTCCCGCCCTTGCGCCGCGATTTCTTCACGGGCTATCATCGCCAAACATGCAGCCCACGAAGGACAGGGCCCCATGCAGGTAGTGTTTTGGGGCACTAGAGGCAGCATTCCGGTCTCAGGGCCGAAGTACACCGAGTTCGGTGGCAATACGCCGTGCCTCCAGATCAAGCTGGCGAGCACCACGGACACGATGATCATCGACTCCGGCTCCGGGATCCGTGAGCTCGGCCTGCAGCTCGCCCGGACGGCGGATCTCCACTCGCGCGCGGTTCACCTCTTCCTGACCCACGCGCACTGGGATCACATCCAGGGCTTCCCCTTCTTCGTCCCCTCGTACATCCCGACCTTCAGCCTCGACATCTATTGCACCAAGGACGCGAAGGCGATCCTGCAAAACCAGATGCGGCCGCCCTTCTTCCCGGTGACGCTCGACGCGATGCTGGCCAAGCGAGGCTTCCACCTCCTCTCCAGCGACGCCGGCGTGCCGCTCGGCGAGGCGACGGTCCGCAACATCCCCCTGCCCCACCCGCAGGAGTCGACAGCGTTTCGGATCGACGAGCACGGACATTCGGTGGTCTTCGCCACCGACACTGAGCACCACGCCGAGGGGATCAACGAGACCCTCGCCGAGTTCGCTCGAGACGCCGACGTCCTGATCTACGACGCCCAGTACACCAGCGAGGAGTACAAGGCCGGCAAGCAGGGCTGGGGTCACTCGACGTACATGGAGGCGATCAAGCTCGCCCGCGCCGCCAACGTCGGCCGCTTGGTCCTCTATAGCCACGATCCCGGCCACGACGACGAGATGCTCCTGGCGATCGAGAACGCCGCCAAGCGCGAGATGCCGGGCCTCGTCGCCGCTCGCGACGGCATGATCATCGACCTCTGAGTCCCCCGCACGTCCCCGGCTCCACGCGGTCCTTCGGAGAGCGTGGCGACGGCATGTTCATCGACCTCTGAGTCCGCCGGGGTGCCTCGATCTATCCCTCGCAGATCCGTCCGCGAGCGCGACCCTCGGCCGAGACCTCCTCGATCTCGAGCTCGACCCGCCGACCGAGCAGGGCGTCCGCACCGTCCACCTGCACCTTGATGTAGTTGTCCGTCAGGGCGATGAGCTGCCCCGTCCGACGATCACGACGGCGGTAGACCACCGCGGACGCACGCTCACCGATCCCCCGCCGGGTGAAGCTCAGCCACTTGTCGGAGGAGAGCTTCCGCAGCCGTCGAGAGCGCTCAGCCATCCGCTCGGGCGCCACCGGATCCGGCATCGACGCGGCCTCCGTGCCCGCGCGCGCCGAGTAGCTGAACACATGGGCGTAGTCGATCGGCAAGGCCTCGAGCAGCTCGTAGGTGTTGGTGAAGGCCACCTCATCCTCCCCGGGAAAGCCGACGATGACGTCGGTGCCGATCGCCACGCCGGGGATCGCAGCGGCCGCCCGCGGCACCTGACGCTCGAGGTGCGCGACCCGGTGGGCCCGCCGCATCCGCCGAAGCACCCGATCGTCGCCGCTTTGGACGGGCAGGTGCAGGTGGCGACAGATCCTCGGCGACGCGGCGAGCAGCTCGATGAGCCGGTCATCGAGCTCGTGCGGATCGATCGAGCCGAGGCGCAGACGGGCGCTCGGCGAGGAGCTCAAGAGGCGCCGCACCAGCTCCCGAAGATCGATCCGCGGCCGCAGGTCCCAGCCGTAGGTCCCGAGGTGGACGCCGGTGAGCACCACCTCGGGAGCGCCCGCCTCGACGAGCTCGCGCAGCTGCTCTACCAGCACGGAGGAGCCGACGCTGGTGCTCCGCCCGCGAACCTTGGGGACGATGCAGAAGGCGCAGCGGTAGTTGCAGCCGTCCTGGATCTTCAGGAACGCCCGGGCTCGTCGCGGATCGATCGCCGGACGGAGACGAGCGAGGCGCACGCGACGGCTGAGATCGCCGACCACGACGTCCACCTCGCCGTCGTCCGCACGGCCGAGGTGATCGAGCCAGGACTCCTTCTCCCGGTTGCCGACGACCACCGCGACGCCCGGCAGGGCTCGCAACGCCTCCGGGTCGCCGTTGGCGTAGCACCCGGTGGCGACGATCTTCGCCGTGGGCCAGCGGCCTGCGACCCGACGGATCGCCTGCCTCGCGTCGGCGTCCGCGCTGTGGGTGATCGTGCAGGTGTTGACGACCACGACCTCAGGAGCGTCGTCGAGCTCGACGATCTCATGGCCCGCCTCGCGAGCGCTGCGGGCCATCGAGTCGCCCTCCGACTGGTTGAGGCGACAGCCGTGGGTGGTGATCGCGACCCGCATCGTCGCCGGTTCTCCTACCACGAACGGCGAGAGACGACGGGCCTCAGAAGGTCCGCCGCGACGAGGCGCTGGTCTTGTCGAAGCGAGAGACCCGGACCTTGCGCTTGATCGCCTTGACGATGCAGGCCGTGACCTTGGGGTCCCCCGTGACCGGGACCGCCTTGGTCACCTTGCCGGTCCCGCCAGAGAAGGTCACGTCGATCTTCACCTTCGCCGGCTCCGAGTACTGCGACTTGCAGCGCTCGACGTCCGACTGGATCTTGCCCATCGCCTGGGAGACCTCGCGCAGATCGAGGTTCGGCAGGACGATCCCCGAGGGCGCGGGCGCGACCGCCTTGGTCTTCTTCTTCTTCGCGACGTTCTTCGGCCGCGGCGTCGGCTCGGGCTCGGGCTCGGGCTCGGGCTCGGGCTCGGGCTCGGGCTCGGTCGTCGTCGTGCTCGTACCGGTCGTGCTGCTGGTCCCGTCGTCGCCGGTGGTGCTCGTCGTCGTGCTCGCGGAGGCCGCGGCCTCGACCGCTGAATCCCCCGCGGCGTCCCCTTGGCTGTCTCCGGCGACGACCCCCGCGGTGATCTCGACAGGCGACGTCTCGGCCTCACCGTCGCCGCCCGAGGACCCGACCAGCATGTAGAGGAGCACGATCAGGAGGACGAGGACGACGACCCCGAGGCCTATCGCGAGGCGGAAGAGGAGCTTCGGATCACCGGCGAGGATCGACGCCGTCGCCGACGGGTCCAGGGCCTGGTCCCAACTCCCGGTGCCCGGCTCCGAGTCGCTGCCGAAGCTGGGATAGGGGCCCGTTCCCCCGAGCCCGGTCGGGATGGCCCCGCCCGTGGACGCGCCCGAGCCGATCGCAGCGCTCGCGCTGAGCGCTGCGTGGGCGCCCGTGAGGTGCGGAGAGACCCCGCTCTGCGCCGGTGTCCCGGCCTGGCCGTGACCGGCGAGATGGGCCTCTGCGATCTTCCGAGCCTCCGCCGCGGCTGCGGCGAGGTTCGACGTGCCCATGGTCATCGCCCGATCGCCGTGGCTGCCGGCCGTGCCTCGCGGCGCCGCGGCGATGGCCTCGACCATCTCCAACATCGTCTGGAAGCGGGCCTCCTTGGTCTTCTCCATCGCCTTCAGGACGATGGCCTCGACCTCCTCGGGGATGTCCGCCTCCGGGGCCACCTCGCGCAGCGGCGGCGGCTTCATGTTCACCTGCTGCGTCAGCACCCCGAACATCGTCTTGTCCGAGAAGGGCAGGCGCCCGGTGAGGAGCTGATACATGATGCAGCCGATGGAGTAGATGTCCATCCGCGGGTCGGCGACCTCACCGGTCACCTGCTCCGGCGCCATGTACTCAGGAGTGCCGATCAGCGCGCCCGCCTGGGTCAGCGTGTGCGAGACCTTGCGATCCTCGTCGACCACCTTGGCGATGCCGAAGTCGAGCACCTTGACGAAGTCCCGACGCCCGCCGCGGGTGATCAGGAAGCAGTTCTCCGGCTTCACGTCGCGGTGGATGATCCCGCGGCCGTGGGCGGCCTGGAGCGCGCGGCAGATCTGGAGGATGATCCGTCGGGCCCGCGGCCACGAGAGGCGACCGTGGCGGCGCAGGAGCTTGCTGACATCCTCGCCCTGGAGATACTCCATCGCGAAGAAGACCGAGCCGTTCGGCATCTCCCCGAAGTCGGTGATGTCGATGACGTTCTCGTGATCGATCGTCGACGCCGCCCGAGCCTCCCGGAGGAAGCGCTTCACCTGGTCGGGGCGATGGCAGTACGCCTGGCTGAGCACCTTGATCGCGACCTTCTTGCCGATCGCGACGTGCTCGGCGAGGTAGACCTTGCCCATCCCGCCCTTGCCGATCAGGTCGAGAACCCGGTAGCGATCGGCGAGGACGGTGCCGAAGAGCGCGTCCCGACGGGGCGTCAGCTGTCCGGTCTTGGGCTCCTCCGGCGCGGGCGTACCGATGACGACGGTCCCCTCATTCGGATCGCTGGGGCGGGCGGTCTCCTCCGCGGCGTCGTCGAGGTCGACGTCGAAGGACGTGGTCGCAGACCGACCCTCCACGAGATCATCGTCCCCCTCATCCTCCCCCTCGGCCCCCTGGGCCGCGGCGCGGCCCGCCTCCAGATCCGCCTCGTGGTCCGAGTAGTCGCCGAGATCGACGTCGTCGTCAGCGTGCCCGACGCCCGCGTCGAAGTCCTCGGTGTTCAGCATCGCGTCGTCGAAGCTCTCCTCCGCGATCGCGACCTCGGACTCCGGCTCAGCCTCCGGCGCGGCGCTGGCCTCGTTCGCCTCGAGCGCCTCGGCGGCGGAGCCCCGCGCCGCTCCGCGTGCGCTCTGGAGGAGCGCCGAGAAGCGGCTCTTGTCCCGAAGGACAGGCGAGGCGACGGGGCTCGCGGGGGTGAAGCTCGGGCGCGGAGGGGCCAAGCTCGGCGGCGCCACGACCGGCGCTGCGGCGACCCGGGGAGCATCTCCTATCGACGGCGGCGCGAGCGGCTTGCTGCCGAAGAGCGCAGGCACCGGCGGCGCGCCGATCTTCGGCGGGCCGAGGCTCGGGAGACCGGGGAGCGGTGGAGCTTTGGGGACGCGGACCGATTCGTCAGCTGCGGGCGGCTCGACCGACGGCACATCCGCCCCCTGCTTCTCGCTAGGGGTAGCGTCTGCCTCTGGCGCGTGCTCTTTCACCGCGCTCGCTCTCGCTTGCTCGGAATCCGTGCTCACTTCGTCGCTGCCTTCGCGCAACTGGTTCGCGTGACCCACGAGACGCTATCACGGCCGAGAAAACGGTAAAAGCAAACCTCACCCCGCCAAGGCCGCGACGAGGACGACGCATGAACAGCGCCCCCTCCTAGCGACGTGGAGGGCTCCTGCGTCGCCGCTGCTGGCTCCGTCGCCCCCCTCCGCGGATGACCGCCGCGAGCGTCTCGGGAGCCGCGTCACGCCACTCTCCGGGCGCGAGACCGGCGATGCTCCACGGCCCCACCGCCTGGCGGATGAGCCGCAGCGTCGGGTGCCCAACCGCAGCGGTCATCCTTCGCACCTGACGGTTCCGCCCCTCCCGGAGGATGATCTCAAGCCAGGTGGTCGGAATGGAGGCTCGGTAGCGGATAGGTGGGTCTCGCTCCCACACAGTCGGCGCAGGCAGGCGTCGCGCCTCCGCGGGCGCGCTTCGGCCGTCACGGAGCTCGACCCCCTCCGCCAACCTTCGGAGCGCCTCCGCGCTCGGCTCCCCCTCCACCTGCGCCCAATAGATCTTCGGCAGTTTATGCCGCGGATCGCTGATTCGATGCTGCAACGCCCCATCATCCGTGAGGACGAGGAGCCCCTCACTGTCGAAGTCCAGGCGCCCGGCGGGGTAGAAGCCGGGCCGATCGACGTAGTCCGCCAGTGTCGCCCGCCCCTTCGGATCGGTGAAGCGGGTCAGCACCTGGAAGGGTTTGTTGAGGAGAATGACGGGCATCAGGGGGCGCAAGCGCGCGGGGAGAGGCGGGCGCGCTGGCGATTCTATCGCCGCTCGCGCGGCCTGCGACAACCTGGGCCGGCGATGCCCGCTGGACGCTACGCCGACATCGAAGTATGGAAGCTTACGGACCCGCAAGCCGGGTCAGGAGGCCGCGTGAGCAGCACCAGGTACACAGCCGATCTGAACGACATCCGCTTCGTCCTTTTTGAGCAGTTCAAGCTCCACGAAGCGATGGGGGATCTTGCCCCCTACGCAGAGCTCGACCGAGAGATCTACGAGGCCACCCTCAGCGAGGCCAAGCGGATCGCCGAAGAGGTGCTCGGACCGATCAACGGCCCGGGCGATCGCGAGGGCTGCACCGTCGACAGCGACGGCAACGTCACCACCCCCAAGGGCTACAAAGAGGCGTGGAACACCATCACCGAGGGCGGCTGGGTCGCCGTCTCGGCCCCCGTCGAGCACGGCGGCGGCGGTCTCCCCTTCCCGATCGCGACGACGATCAGCGAGATGTTCTGCGGGTCTGCGACCGCCTTCACGATGTACCCGGGGCTGACCGCCGGCGCAGCGCGTGTGATCCTCCACTACGGCGCCGAGGGCCAGCGCGAGCTCTTCGCCGGCAAGCTCTTCGCCGGTGAGTGGGGCGGGACGATGTGCCTCACCGAGTCCGGCGCGGGCTCCTCCGTCGGCGACAACCGCTGCAAGGCGACCCCGACCGACGAGGAGGGCGTGTACCTCCTCGAGGGCGAGAAGATCTTCATCAGCGGCGGCGACCAAGACCTCACCGAGAACATCCTCCACCTCGTTCTCGCGCGGACACCGGACGCCGGCGCCGGCACCAAGGGGCTCTCGCTCTTCATCGTCCCGAAGTTCTGGATCGGCGAGGACGGCACCCTCGGCGAGCGCAACGGCGCCCACGTCCTCGGCATCGAGCACAAGATGGGGATCAACGGCTCGGCGACCTGCACCCTCGGGCTCGGGACCAAGGCGCCCTGCCGCGGCTGGCTCATCGGTCAGGAGCGCCAAGGCATCGAGCTGATGTTCATGATGATGAACGAGGCCCGGATCGGCGTCGCCGTCCAGGGCATGGGGATCGCGACCTCGGCCTACAACTTCGCCCGCGCCTACGCCAACGAGCGGATCCAGGGCACCTCGCTCCGCGACCTGAAGAACCCCGACGCCAAGCGCGTCGCCATCGTCGAGCACCCGGACGTCCGCCGCAACCTGATGCTCATGAAGGTGCACGCCGAGACGATGCGGGCGCTTTGCACCCGCCTCGCGCTCTACGCCGAGCTCGCCGAGCACAGCAAGGATCCCGACGAGGCCAAGCGGCTCAGCGGTCGCGTCGATCTCCTGGTGCCGATCCTCAAGGGCCTCTGCACCGACGTCGGCTACGAGATGGCGACGATCGCCGTCCAGGTCTACGGCGGCTACGGCTTCACCCAGGAGTTCCCGGTCGAGCAGCTCGTCCGCGACGCCAAGATCATGTCGCTCTACGAGGGGACCAACGGCATTCAGGCGATGGACCTGCTCGGCCGGAAGATGCGGGTCGGCTCCGGCGCCCTCTTCATCGACTGGATGCAGGCCACCGAGTCGATGCTCCGCGACGCCGCCAAGGCCGGGTTCATCCCCCAGTCGGCGGCGCTCTCCAAGGTCGTCCAGATGCTCGCCGCGACGGCCATGCACCTGGCGAACCTCGGCCGCACTCGCAAGGTCGAGACGGCGATGATCCAGGCGACGCCCTTCCTGCGGATGTTCGGCATCGTCCTCCTCGGCGTCGAGGCGATCGACCAAGCCGTCATCGCCAAGCGCAAGATCGAGGCCGAGGGCGCGAGCCCCTACCTCCGCGGCAAGCTGCTCAACCTCGACTTCTACATCACCTCGCTGCTGCCGCAGGCGATCGCCCTCGGCAAGATCATCCAAAGCGGCGACGAGACCTGCATGGATCCCGACCTCTTCTCCTAGCCATGAGCTAGCAGCCCCCGCCCCCCACGCAAGAGCGCCCAGAGGCCAGGCCCCTGGGCGCTCTTGCTCGCGGTGCTCCCCGCGCTAGGAGCTCCAGGACCCCGTCGTATCGGGGCAGTTCACCGTGAAGCTGCTGCGAAGCACCGGCAACGGCACCGCGACATCATCAAAGCCCCAGGCGACGAAGGGACCGCAGGGTTGACCAAACTCCGGCACAAAGCTCAGGTCGCCGCTAGTGCCGATGACGTCGATCGAGTTGCCGAGGCCGAGCGCATCCGCGGCCGCCTTGACGAACTTGTAGCCCTCGATCTCTCCGAAGGAGATCGGCGAGCCCGCGGTCAGCTTGCTCATCCTCGGAGCGATCGTCGGCCCGGTGATCGCCGTGCCGCCGTCGATCGCCCGCATCGCCAGCAATGTCGTCATCGCCGCGTCGTAGGCGAGCGGAGCCTCTGCCCCGAGGACGACGTTGCTGGTCGCCTGCAGGCGCTCGTAGAGCAGCGGCGCGTTGGTCGGATGCGCTGAGAGGGGGGCGATCATCTCGATCCGCCCGGCGAAGTCCGCGTCGCCCACCTCGATGATCGCCGACTGAACCCCGCGAAGGCCCGCGTGCGAGATGAGGATCCGCTTGGGCAGGACGCCGAGGGCGACGATCTTCTTCAGCTGCTCCCCGACCTCATCCCCGCCGAGGAGGACGATCACGTCCGGGTTCGGAGATCCCGTCAGGAGCGTCTCGATCTGCCCGGAGCCGTCCTCATCGACGCTGTACGAGAGGTGCGACTGGTTGCTGACCCCCTCGATCACTTGCTGTCCCCCGACCTCGACGGTCAGGGCCTTGTAGAGGCCGAGGCCGTAGTTGTCGCCGCGGAAGACCATGATCGCCGACTCGTAGCCAGCGTCCGCGATCCGCTGGGCGATGGCTTGACCGTGGTAGGCCGCGCCGGGGATCGTCCGCCAGACCACGTTGGAGTCGGAGAAGGTGCTCGGCGCGATCGCGGTCGGGCTCATGGTGAAGATCAGGTTGCCCGCCTTCACGCTGACCTTCTCCGCGACGTGGATAAAGGCGTCGTCCTCGAGGGGCCCGAGGATCGCCGGCACGCCGACATTCTCCGCCAGGTGAGTCGCCGCGTCCTTCGCCTGGTCGAGATCACCGCCGCTGTCGCAGCCGATGAGGCCGACCTGGTTGCCGTTGCCCAGAGTTGCGCCGGCGTTGAAGTCCTCGACCGCGAGCACGAAGGACGCCCGGACGAGGGGGCCGATCGCGGACGAGGCGTCGTAGACCGCTCCGATCACTGTGAGGCTGTCGTTGATCTCGCCGCCAGGGAGCACCAGCCACTTGCAGCCGTCGACCTCGAGCGCGTCCACGCACAGCTCGTCGAGACCGCAGAGCTGATCGTCGCCGAGGCTCGCACAGGTCGAGTTGTCCGAGCAGGTCGCAGCGACGCAGGTGTTGCTCTCACAGCGCAGCGGCTCGGCGCCGTCGAAGCGGTCGCAGTCCGAGTCCTTGCTGCACTCCGAGAAGTCCAGGGAGGCCGAGCACGCGCCGGAGACAGACGCGACCAGGGCGCCTGCGAGCCCTAACGCGATGCGGTGGCGACCGAGAAAGGTGGAGCACACGGTGAACATACGGGGAAGTCGCGCCATGACAGATGAGCTCTTGAGGTGGATTTAGAAGCGCCCGGTGACGCCGAAGCCGACCTGCGAGGGGGACGCGTGCGGCACGAACATCGCCCGCTCACGCCGCTCCGCCTTCTTCCCGCGCTGGGGCACGAGCAGCATCACGATCCCTGCGGCCGCGAGGATTCCACCGGCGATGAAGAGACCGTCAGCCGCCGGCGCCAGCTTCTGGCCGCGCTCCTTGGCGAAGGCAGCGTCATCGCGGTTGGTCGCCGTCTTGAAATTCGTCTCCTCGCGCTTGGCGAGGCCGCCGAAGACAGCACCGCCGATCAGCGCCGCGGCGCCGGTCCCGAGCAGGGCGTAGCCGACCGGCCGGACGTTGCGGGGCTTCTTGGGCGGGGCCTCCTCCGGAGGCGGCTCCTCAGGGGTCGTCTCGACCGGCGGCGTCGTCTCGACCGGCGTCGTCTCGACCGGCGTCGTCTCGGTCGGCTTCGGCTCGTCGTCCTTCTTCTGGATCTCGACGACCGCCTTCGCGAGGTCGCGGCGATCGAGCGCCACCTGCTTGGCGTCGAGGTCGACCTGCGGCTCCGAGATGAAGCGCTCGTAGTAGACGATCGCGTCCTCGTAGTTGCCCGACTCCTCGTAGATTCGACCGATGTTGAAGAGGATGTTCGGCTCGGGGTCGAGCGCGTAGGCCCGCTCGAAGAGGGCGATCGCCCCGTCGTAGTCACCGTCGCTGTACTTCTCGGCGGCCTGCTCCGTCAGCGTGTCGAAGGACTCCTCGGCCGCGGGCGCAGCGTGGACGACGCGGGGCGCGATGGGACCGGTGAGGAGGAGCGAAGCGGTCACGAGCGTGGGGATGAGACGTTGCATGTCAAAGCTCGATGCGGAGTCGTGGGGCAGAGGGACAAAGGAGATCACTTCACCGGCATCAGACCGTTGCCCTTGGGCTTGGTCGACGGCTTGGTGATCTTCTTCTTCTTCTTGGTCGGAGTCGTCTTCGGCTTGACGACCGGCGCGGGCTCGGGCTCAGGCTCAGGGTCGGCCACGGGGCGCACCGGCGGCGGCTTGCGGACGCCCTTCTTCGGGGTCAGCTCGGCGTTGATCGGGAAGGTCTTGTTGGCCTCGATCGTGACGGACTTCTTCCAGGGGAGGAAGCCGTCGAGGCGGATCGACACCTGGTGGGGTCCTGCCGCGATCGGCTGCGGATCGAGCGGGGTCAGCCCCAGCGGCGTCGGCTGCTCGTCGATGTAGACGGCACCGCCGATCGGCGAAGAGGAGGCCGAGAGCCAGCCGAGCGCCGCGTCAGCCGAGGCGCCGATGAGGCTCGCGATCCGCTCGCGGGCCTCTTGGTGGCCCGAGTTGCGGCTCAGGATCTCGCGATAGGCCTTGACGGCCTCGTCCTTCTGGCCGACCTGCTCGTAGTTGCGACCGCTGTCGAGGAGGCGACCGATCTCGATCTGGTCCTTGAGCGCGGCGACCTGCTCCATCAGCTCGGGGTGGCGCGCGAAGTCCTCGGTCGACGAGTCGAGCAGGATCTGCGCCTGTCCGTACTGCTTGCGATCGATATTGTTCTCGGCCCGGCTGATCAGCGACTGGAGGCGAGCGAGGCCGTCGTCGACCACCGCTGGGGTCTCTGCGGGCGTGTCTCGGGGCGTCAGCGCGAGGTAGCCGAGCACCCCGATCACCGCGAGGGCGACGAAGCCGAGGATCAGCACGCCGTTGCGCGACCGATCGTTCTGCGCGTCGAGCTGCGGGAACGACCCGGGCGGATAGGTCGCCATCGGGCTCATCATCGGGTTGCCCATCGCCGAGTGCTGACCTGTGACGCCGGAAGGACCGAGCGGGCTCTGCCCGAGCGGGTTGGCCCCCAGCGATCCCGTCGTCGACGCAGCCTGCGCGGCCGCGGCAGCTTGGGCGGCGGCGACAGCCAGGCTCTGGGAGGTCCCGGAGGTCACCGGCGGCGACATCGAGCCCGACGGATCGGAGCGGCCGAAGGTGCCGATGCTGATGTCCTGCGGCCCGGGGATCGCCTCGCCGGAGTACTCTCCGGTCGACGTGTCCTGGTAGGGCTCGTCGAGCGGCTCCTCGTAGCCGGCCGGCTTCGGCTCGGCCCGCGGCAGCTTGAACATCGAGAAGGGGACCTGATCGATCAGCCCCTCGACGACCTCGTTCGCGTCGCGCGGTCGCTTGCTCGGCGACTTCTTGAGGCAGCGCTCGATCAGCTCGATGACGCCCTCGGGGACCTGGTGGCCCTCGGGCAGGTGACCTGCCAAGGGCGCGGGCTCCTCGTGCACGTGCTTGTAGAGGATCGACGCGTCGTTGTCGGCGGCGAAGGGCATCACCCCCGCGAGCATGTAGTAGAAGAGAATGCCGACCGCGTACACGTCGACGCGCTGGTCGAGCTTCTCGCCCTTGATCTGCTCCGGGGAGAGGCAGGTCGGCGTCCCGAGCACGTTCTGCTTGGTGATGTCCGATGAGCCAGACACCAGCTTGGCGAGGCCGAAGTCGAGGATCTTGACGTAGTTCGCCCTGCCCTGCCGCTCGCAGAGCATGAGGTTGGCGGGCTTGATGTCGCGGTGGATGATCCCCCGCGAGTGGGCCTCACCGAGCCCCTTGAGCACCTGCGCCGCGATCGGCACGAAGTCCGCCAAGCTGAGCCGCTCGCGGCGCTTGACGAAGCGCTCGAGGGTCTCGCCGGCGACGTACTCCATGACGATGTACGCCCGGCCGTCGAAGGATCCGTAGTCGTGGATCGCGACGATGTTGGGGTGCTGAAGCGCGCTCAGCCCCCTGGCCTCTCGCTCGAAGCGCGCGAGCGCCTCAGGGTCGCCGATCCAGTCCGGCGCCAGCACCTTGAGCACAACCTTGCGGTTGGCGTTGGTCTGGCTCGCCTTGTAGACAACGCCCATTCCGCCTCGGCCGAGGCGACTCTCGACCAGATAGCGGCCGGCGAAGACCGTGCCGATCAGGGGATCCTTTTGCTGCGGCCGTTCGTTGCTCGTCGTCATCGGGATTCGTCGGTGGGTGGCGCAGAGGCCGACCTGGATGCGGGTCTTGACGCTATCACAGCTTGGTCGATCCCCTGTGAATCTTCGTTGTAGAGGGGATCGTCCTCTGCCGGGGCGGGACCATAGCACGGCACTTCGGTCGCGACCCAACGACCGACGTCCGCCGGGCCGCCGTGCCTTGGGGTCCAAGGCGGCCAACCGCGGCCACCCGCCCCCACCCTGACGCGCACTTTCGAGCGAGGGTCTGGAGCACCCCCGAGAGCCCTCTAGCCGTCTTTCTCGGCGGTTTTTACGGTCTCGACAATCGGTCCCCGACGATGAGGCCCCCTGCCCGAGAAGGATGCGCAAGCAACCATTCCTACCCGGGGCCCGTCCGCCAACGCCGGCATCCGGTCGACTCACGATGAGCCTATGCCCCAAGCCTAGCGGCCTGGTGCATAATCTCGGCGCCGTGCCAAGCCTGAGCTTCTCCAATTCCGTCCGTACCGCCGTCAAGGGCAGCGACGCTGTGGTCGTCATCGCAGCCGCCTCTGTGTTCAAAGAGAACGCCCTACCGGCCCTCCTAGACCCCGCAGTGCACGACGTGGTCGTCAAACTCGGCGCCATCGCCAAGCCGGGGACCCTCGGCGGCAGCGCGAACAGCCTGACCAACGCCAACCCCGGCCGCGTCTTCGTCGGAGTCCTCCCAGACACCCTCTCCCGCTACAACTCACCGACGCGCTCAGACTCGATCAGGCGGGTGATCCCCGCGGGCGACCTCGGCAGCAGCGAGAAGGCGACGATCATCCTCATCCTCGATGATCCGAGCCACTACACCGCGGCCGCCAACGCCGTCGGCCGGGCCTTCCCCGAGTACACGGCCAAGAGCGGCGAGGCCTCCTCGCTCAAGGTCACCATCGTCGCGGTCGACCGTGATGGCGCGCCGATCAAGGCCACGCCTGCGGTCAAGAGCACTGTCGCCGCGACCCGCTCGGTCGCTCGACTCGTCGACATGCCGCCCACCGATCTCGACCCCGCAAGCTACGCCAAGGAGGCCCGCGCCTTCCTCAGCGGGCTCAAGGGGGTCCGGATCAAGGAGATCACTGGCAACGCGCTGCTCAAGCAGGGCTTGAACGGGATCCACGCGGTCGGCCGAAGCGCGGTCTCCGCTCCGCGCCTCTTCATCGCCACCTACAACCCGGGGCGCGGCGCCAGCGGCCGCCACATCGCCCTCGTCGGCAAGGGCGTCACCTACGACACCGGCGGCCTCAACCTCAAGATCAGCGGCTTCATGTCCAACATGAAGTGCGACATGGGCGGCTCGGCCGCGGTCCTGGGCGCCTTTAAGGTCCTCGTCGAGGGCAAGACCAAGCACAAGATCACCTTGATCCTCTGCCTCGCCGAGAACGCCATCGGCCCCGCCGCCTACAAGCCCGACGACATCCTGACGATGCACTCCGGCAAGACCGTCGAGATCAACAACACCGACGCCGAGGGTCGCCTTTGCCTGGCCTCGGGGGTCTCCTACGCCGCCCGCGTCCTCAAGGCGGACACCATCATCGACGCCGCGACCCTCACCGGGGCGCAGATGGTCGCCACGGGCCTCGCCCACGGCGCGCTGATCAGCAACGACGAGGAGCTCGAGGCGACCTTTGTCAGCGCCGGCAAGTCCTCCGGCGATCTCTGTCACCCGCTGCCCTTCGCCCCTGAGCTCTACAAGGGCGAGTTTGAGAGCGCGGTCGCCGACATGTGCAACTCCGTCCGCAGCCGCACCAACGCCCAGACCGCCTGCGCCGCCCAATTCATCTATTGGCACATCGAGGACACCGGCGTGAAGTGGGCCCACATCGACCTCGCCGGCCCAGCCTTCCCGAAGAACCGCGGCACGGGCTACGGAGTCGCCCTGATCGCGAGCGCGGTCGGCTCGATCTAGCCCCCGCCGCGAAGGGCCCTCTGCGGAGGGCCCTCTCAGCCCGTGGTGGACATCGCCCGCGCGGTCGCGGCCTCCTGGGGCATGCGCGCTCAACGGACCCCCGCAAGCCTCGCCTCGACGACACCAGCGTCGCACGGCGAGCTCGCGGGGTTTTTTGTTATGGTCGCCGCACGACCCCCTAGGAGCACACGATGTCGATGACCCTCCCCCAGAGCTGGCGCAGCGCCGTCGGCGATGAGCTGAGCAAACCCTACTTCAAGGAGCTCGACGCCTTCCTCGCCGAGGAGCGGGCGAGCGGGCAGGTCTTCCCCCCTGAGGATGAGGTCTTCACCGCCCTCGAGCTGACCCCCTTCGACGCGGTCAAGGTGGTCATCCTCGGGCAGGACCCCTACCACGACGACGGCCAGGCCCACGGCCTCTCCTTCTCGGTGAAGCCCGGGATCAAGACGCCGCCCTCGCTGGTCAACATGTACAAGGAGCTCGAGAGCGATCTCGGCTTGCCGCGGCCTAGCCACGGCAACCTCGTCCGCTGGGCCGAGCAGGGCGTCCTCATGATCAACGCCGTCCTCACGGTCCGCGCCCACAAGCCCAACTCCCACAAGAGCAAGGGCTGGGAGAAGTTCACGACGGCCGTGATCAAGGCGCTGAGCCAGCGCGAAGCGCCGATGATCTTCGTCCTCTGGGGCGGCTACGCCAAGAAGAAGGCGAAGCTCGTCGCCGACCATCACGTCGTGATCCTGGGGACGCACCCCTCACCGCTCTCCGCCCGCAACGGCTTCTTCGGCTCGAAGCCCTTCTCGACGATCAACGGCCACCTCCAGGAGCTCGGCCTGGAGCCGATCGACTGGCGGCTCCCGGAGCCCTAGCAGGCCCTTCAAGCAGGCGGGCGGCGAGGGGCGCCCTCTTCTCCACGCTGACAAACACGACGACGGACGACGCTCTCGCGCCGCCCGTCCAGTGCGTGCACCCGAGTGGGCCGGCTCAGTTCGGCAGGGCTTCGACCGGGCGGCCGAAGATCCGATCGATCGTGAACTGGACCTCTTCGGTCAGGTGGTTGGGCTCGCCCAGCGCCGCCAGGTAGAAGGGGCGACCGCGGATCTGAACCCGCCAGATCTGGACCTCCTCGCCGGAGGTGATCCCCCGGAGGAGCTCCGCCTGGAGGTTCGCGGGCTCCTCGGCGACGAGCGGGGCGACGGCCGCGAGGGCCGTCGACTGCTCGCCGACCCCCGAGATCGAGAGCCCCTGCTTGGAGGCGAGAACCACGGTGTGGAGCCCCGTGTTCTCAGAGATGGACTTCAGGTAGAGGCTCGCGGCCTCCCAAGGGATGCTGCTGCGCTGAGAGCGACGTTCGATCATGCCGGTATGCTCCGTTGTGGGTGGATGTAGGACATCATCCTCCCCCACCCCGGAGACCGCAAGAAAGCGGCGGCATCGGCCTCGTCAGGGGCTCAGACCGCGTCGCTCAGGCTCGAAAACGTGAAGCCGCCGACGACCATCGTCGGCACGACCACCGTCTGACCGTCGACCGCGACCCGCTTCGGGGTCCCCAGCGCGAGGACGCTCTTGAGCATCGTCAGCGGGCTCTCGTTGTAGCGGAGGTTCTTGATCGACCTGGAGATCTTACCCCCCTTGATCTGGAACGTGCCGTCGCGGGTCAGCCCGGTCGCGAGGATCGACTGCGGCTGGAGCATCCGGTTGTACCAAAAGCGGGTGACCAGGATCCCTTCGTCGACCCCCTGGATCAGCTCCTCGTCGGTCTTCGAGGTGCCGTCCAGGATGAACGAGCGCGGCTGCGGCACCGCTGCGACGCCGCTCTTGGCGGCCCAGTAGCGCGAGGTCGACAGGGTCTTGAGCACACCTTTGTCGATCCAGGTCGTCTTCGGCAGCGCCTGACCGTCGCCGGCGAAGGGGGAGGATGGGTGGTCCGGCGCCGACGGGTCGGAGCGGAGCGTGATCGACGGGTGGAAGAGCGCCTCGCCGATCTGAGTCCCGCCGCCGGGCTTGGCGAAGGCGCTGCGCCCCTCGTCGGCGCTGCGTCGATCGAGCGACCAGCCGAGAAAGAGGAGGAGCTCGGCGACCGCCTGAGGCTCGAGGATCACCGTGTAGGCGCCCGGCTCGACAGGCTCCGGATCCTTGGAGAGATCCGCCTTCTCGGCCGCCCGCTCGGCGACGGCGGCCGCATCGATCGCAGCGAGCTGGTGCTCCATCGCCGCCGCCCAGCCCGAGCCGGTCCCGTCGCGGGTTCGGCAGGTCATGCTCAGCGACACGCTGGTCGACGGGTGGTAGGCGAAGAGCCCAGCGCTGTTGCCGATCGCCACGGCGCGATGCCGATGCGAGACCATCCCGGCCGCGTCGAGGCGCGCCTTGTTGGCGACGCGGAGCAGCTTCCGCGTCAGGTCAAAGCGCTCCTCGGCGCCCATCTTCGCGGTCTTCGCGTCCTCCTCGTCGACCGCGAGGTAGGTCTGCGCGGCGACGGGCGGCATGTTCTCGGGGTTCTTCGGCGCGAGCTTGGCGAGCGCCTCGGCGCGACCGACGAGCGCCCTGAGGCCGGCGTCGTCGACATAGGCCCCGGTCACGGTCGCCGAGCGATCGCCGGTGGTCGCGGTCACCGACACCTCGAGGCGCTCGGTCTCGCCGGTCGCCGCCGCCTGGTTCTGCGAGAAGCGGAGGTACCCGCTCATCTCCGACGTGATCGACACCGCGATCGCGTCGACCGTCTTCGCCTTGAGCGCGGCCTTGGTGATCGCCTGCGCCTCCTTCTTGCTGAGGAGCGTCACTTTCCACCCCCTGTGTTGAGCACGTTCGCCTTGAAGCGCGCGGGCGGACAGCCGTGGCTGACCGCGTTGACCTGCCCAGGTTCGCCCTTGCCGTCGCTAAAGGAGCCGCCGAGGCGATAGGTGCCGGGACCGCCGATCATGTCACAGGAGCTCCAAAACTCGATCGTGTTCGCCTGGTAGGCGACGTCCCGCAGCGGACGGCGGAGACGACCGTTCTTGATCTCCCAGAAGGTCTGGCCGCCGAACTGGAAATTGTAGCGCTGCTGGTCGATGGACCAGCTCCCGCGTCCGGTGATCAGCACGCCGTCGTCGGTCGCGTTGATCAGATCCTCCGTCGTGTACCCCTCGGTCCCGGGCTGGAGGCTGATGTTGGGCATCCGCTGGAAGGCGATCGATCCGTAGGAGTCGGCGTAGGAGCAGCCCCGGCTCGCCTTCTCGCCGATCGCCCCCGCGAGCTCGCGCGTCGTCTGCCAGCCGACGAGGATCCCGTCCTTGACGATCGGCCAGCGCTGGGCGGCGACGGCCTCATCGTCCCAGGCGGTCGTCGCCAGCCCCCCGGCTTGGGTCCGGTCGGCGAAAAAGTTGACCCGCTCGGCGCCGATCCGCAGCTCGCCGGTGGTCTCGGGCTTGATGAACGAAGTGCCGGCGAAGTTCGCCTCCATCCCCAGCGCGCGGTCGAGCTCGGTCGAGTGGCCGATGCTCTCGTGGATCGTCAGCCAGAGGTTGCTCGGCGCGAGGATCACCGTCTTGAGCCCGGGCTCGACGGTCGCTGCGTGGAGCTTTTGCAGGGCCTCCTGGGCGATCCGCGGGGCCTCGTCGACCAGCTTCGCGCCGACCACGTGCTCCCAGCCGGCGAGCATCGGCGCGACCTCGTGATCGCGCGAGGCGAAGCGGCCCTGGCGGACGTCGACCGCGCTGGCGGTCAGGCCGGGCATCGTCCGGAAGAAGACCTGATGGGTCCGCGAGCCCTCGCTCGTGATCAGGAGCTTCTCCTCGCGGACGATCATCAGAGATGCGCTGACGTGGGAGATGCCCGGCACCCGGAGCGCGGCCTCGGCTGCCCCGAGGAGCATGTCGGCCTTGTCCTGGAGCGGGACCTTGAAGGGGTCGGTCTCGAAGGGAGCGACCCAGGTCCCGGTCACCACCGGGGTCGGCGCGAGCTCGATCGGCGACCGTCTCAGGCGACCGTTGCGCTGAGCCATCGCCACGGCCTTCTTCGCCAACGCCTCGACGCTCCGGCGGTTGAGCTCGGAGGTGGCGGCGAAGCCCCAGGCTCCGTCGGCGAGCACGCGCACGCCGATCCCGTACTCATCCCCGCCGCCGACGCCGGAGATATGATCGTCGCGGACGCTGATGCGCTCGCGGGCCCAGAGAACCAGGCGAGCGTCGGCGTAGGTCGCCCCCGCCTTCTCGGCGACCTCCACCGCCCGCTTCGCGAGGGCCTCGTCGGCGAGGAGTCGGGAGACCGCGAGGGTCGCCTCGGTCTGGGACGCAGGCGACGGCGCCGAATCTGCGGCCGGCTCGCGAAACGCCGGTGCTGCCCAGGCCCGCGAGCGCGGGAGGAGGGCGCCGGCGGAGGCGAGCCCCGTCGTAACCAAGAAAGAGCGCCGAGAACTCGACATCGGCGCTGACTATAACCCAGCGGCGCCGGCCCCACGGGCGTCCGACGCCCTCCTTTCCCCCACCGCGCGCCGACGCCGACGGACCGCCACGACCCCTCCTCGGCGAAGACGGGCGTACCGAGGCGTCACCGACGATGGCTCGATCACCGCGCCAACGCAGGGGCTGCCGGGGAGCGCCCACCGCCGGACGGATGACCGCGAGACGTCGATCAATGAACGATCGGCGATCTCGCCGTGCGTGACCGAAGCTGGCGCCGGCCATCGCTGGGATCGCGGCGCCCGACCACGCAGCACCGCCCGATCGGGCATCTCGCAGCTCCTCGTCGACCTCAGGTCCTGGTCTCGATCGTCTCCATGGATCGCCGCGCCACCGACCGCGGACCGCTCCCGTCACCGGCCTGTGCGGGCTGGAATCTCGAGCCGTCCGGGTCCATGCTTGCCGCTGGTCCCCTGGAGAGAAGCATGAAGAAGACATCCCTGACGCTCGTGGCCACCCTCCTCGTCGCCTGCGGAGCGCCCCAGCCCGGCGCCGATGACGCAGCGGCCGAGGCTGCTACGCCCGCGCCGGCCGACAAGAGCGCCCCCGTCAAGGCTGAGGAGGCCGCCAAACCGGTCGACAGCCGCGTCCTCGCAGACTCCGGCCTGGGGGTCGGCGGCAAGCTCCGCGCCTTCCAGATCACCAACTGCGACAGCGGCGAGGAGTACTGCCAGGTCTGCCGCTACGGCAACAGCCCCAAGATCATGGCGGTCGGCGACGTCGACGACGCGGACTTCCGCAATGACCTGCAGAACATCGACGCGGTCGTCAAGAAGTACGGCGAGGACAAGGTCAAGGCCTTCGGAGTCGTCGCCGCGATCAGCGACGGCAAGGGCGTCACCCCGACCGAGGCCCGCGAGGAGCTGATCGCCAAGATCAAGGCGATGCGCGAGGAGCTCGACATCACGATCCCCGTCGTCATCCCGGCCCTGGAGGAGGACGGCGGCAACAAGGCCTTCGACGAGTACTACAACATCACCCAGAGCCGGACCCTGATGTTCGCGGACGGGCGCAACGGGGTCCGCTTCTCGGCGGTCGCGCCGAGCGACCTCTCGGGGCTGAACACGGCGATCCAGTCGGTCCTCGGGGTCGACGGCGAGGGGGCTCCCGCGGAGGGCGCTGCGGAGGGCGCCGAGGAAGCGGCCAAGGGCTAGGCCCGCCGCGCCCCCAGTCACGACGCGTTACGCCCGGCGCCGCTACGCGACCGGGAGCCGCTGCGCGACCGGGAGCCGCGGACCATCGAGCGCGAGGATTCCGATCCTCGCGGCCTCCGGGATCCTCACCGCACGCCCCCCCGAGTCTCGCCAGCACCAGATGAGCTCGGCCCGCCCCGAGCCCTGCTCGGCAGGCCACTCGACCACCATCACCGCGCACCGTCGGCCGAGGCCGACGATCTCGACGCTGACCTCCGCGGGTCCGACGAGCACCCCGAGGCCGCCGCGCTCCGTGCGGCGGTTGAGCGCCGGACCGACGCCGAGAGTGTCGGCCGCTGCGAGCACTCCGGTGAGCTCGAAGTAGCGCTCGGCCGCGGACTCGACCATCGCCGACGTAGTCCCCTCCCCCTCCCAGGTCAGAGACAGTCGCTCCCCGACCGCCTCTGGCCAGCGGAAGGTCACCAGACGCCCCTATGGCAGGAGGTAGGGGCTGGCCATCGGCGGCGTCCAGCCGGGAAGCTCGGGCAGGAGGAAGATCGCCCTCCCCGCGGCCGCGCCGATGAAGAGCGCCAGCGGGACGAGGCCGACCAAGACCCCGCGGATGAAGGGAATCCGGTGGGTCCCGGCGAGCGCGTGCGCGAGCTGGTGGAAGAACAGGAGCGCCATCAGCCCGAGGAGGACCAGGTAGGGCACGCTTCCGAGGAGGCCGAGGTAGAGGGGCACCTCGGCGATCGACATCACCGCCAGCGGCGCCCCAAGGGCATAGCCGGTCGCCCGCATCGTCGCGGCGATGGAACGCGGAGCACCCCCGGTCAGGGCGAGGGCGACGTGCGTGAGGATCCCCGAGAAGAAGTAGAGGAGCGGCAGACCGACCGGGACCATCAGCAGTAGCCAGGTCGAGAGCACCTGGGCCAGGAGCGGATCGAGGAGCTCATCGATCGGCCGCAGCGTCGTCGTCCCGCCGCCGCCGATCGCAGCCTGCACCGCGACGAGGGCGACGATGACGATCCACAGCGGCAAGCGAACGGTCGCCAAGAAGCCGAGCACCGCCGCGTGCGAGACCGGCTCTTGGACGTGGGAGAAGCTCTGCTTCGGTCGCAAGAGGAGCGCCGCGAAGGTATGGCGCACGCGCCAGCCCCACCCCGGCAGCTCCTCCTCGCCCGCCGCCAACCTCTCCTCGGAGGGACGCGGCTGCCGCGGCCACTCGACGGGGAGAGCGCTCCACAGCGCGCCGACGTCGGCGAGGAGCCGGTCACCGACAGCGCGACGCCGGGCGGCTCGGCTGGGTCTGGGAGTGGTGGAGGTCACGGCGGCGGGAGCATACCTGACAAGGGCCGCCGATGGGACTTCACAGGCACCAAGCGCGCGCATACCCTGTGACTATGGTTCGATCACGAGGCTCGGCGCTCCTCCACACGACGGCCGCGTGTGTGTCCCTGCTGGTCCTCGCCCTCGGCGCAGGCTGTCCCCCAAAGGACGGTCTTCCCCAGCATTACGCGGATCCAGAGGCGATGATCGCCGAGTTTGAGCGGGACGAGCGCGACGCCTGGGCGATGCCCGATCGGGTGGTCCGCAGCCTCGCGATCGAGACGAAGGACGGGGTGATCGCGGACATCGGCGCGGGCTCGGGCTACTTCTCGCGTCGCCTCGCCCATGAGGTCCCCGCCGGCAAGGTCTACGCGGTCGACGTCGACGACACCTTCCGCGAGCACATCGAGCGCAACCGGGAGTCCTGGGGGACGCCCAACATCGAGCCTCACCTCGCCTTCTACGACGATCCTGCGCTGCCGGCCGGGGAGATCGACATGGTCTTCATGTCGAACACCTACCCGTACATCCGCGATCGGATCCAGTACCTAGAGCGGCTCAACTCGGCGCTCAAGCCCGGCGGACTCCTGGTGATCATCGGCTTCCGCCCGGACGCGAGCCCGCCCGCCGACTCAGGCGCGCCCGAGCCCAAGTTTCGCAGCTCCGTCGACGCCGTCGAGGCCGAGGCCGAGGCCGCCGGCTTCGCCCTCGAGCGCGAGGAGAAATTCTTACCCCACCAACACTTCTTGATCTTCAAGAAGGCCCCTTGATCGGGCCGCGCCTCGCCCCCGACGCGCGCCCTCAGGAAGACCACCGCATGACGAACCCAGCCCACTCTGGGGTCGGCGTCAACGTCGACGCCCGCCCCGAAGCGGACCTGCTCCGCAGCGCCGCGACCCGCTACGAGCGCTCCCTCAAGCACCTACGCTCGGTTCAGCAGGATAACGGAGCCCTCGCCGGTGAGGTCATCTGGAACACGATGCTGGTCTCCCAGTACGTGATGACGATGCACATCCTCGGCAAGCCGATCGCCGAGGCGCGCAGGCGACGGATCCGCCAGAGCTTCGAGCTCCAGGTCCGCGAGGACGGCGGCTGGGGGATGCACCCCGACAGCGAGTCCTACCTCTTCCACACCACCCTCGCCTACATCGCCCTGCGCCTCCTCGGATCCCCCGCGGAGGATCCCCTGGTCGCCGGCGCGCTGCGCTGGATCTACAACCACGGCGGACCCGTGGTCCTGCCGACCTGGGGTCGGGTCTGGCTCGCGCTCCTGGGCCTCTACCCCTGGGCGAGCGTCCAGCCGATCGTCCCGGAGATCTGGCTCCTCCCGGAGGCCTCCCCCTTCCACCCGCGGCGCCTCTACTGTCATATGCGCCTGATCTACCTCGGGCTCTCGTACGTCTACGGCGCGCGGGTGACGGCCGACGACGATCCCCTCCTCGCGGCTGTCCGCGACGAGCTCTACCCGGAGGGCTACGCCGACGTCCCCTTCGACGACTACCGCCACTCGATCGCGATCACCGACCTCTTCGAGGCGCCGAACGCCGCGCTTCGGGCGGCCTTCGCCGGGCTCCGGGTGATCGATCGACTCTCGCCCAAGCTCCTCCGCAAGCGGGCCTTAGACCACGCCTTTGAGCACATCCTCTTCGAGATCCGCTCGACCGGCTACGTCTGCCTCTCGCCGGTCAACGGCCTCCTCTTCACCCTCGCCCTCGCCTCGCGCGACGCCGATCACCCCGAGCTCCCCGCGGTGCTCCAGGGCCTCGAGTACTGGGTCTGGGAGGACGACGACGAGGGCATGCGGATCGTCGGCGCGCGCTCGGACATCTGGGACACCTCGTTCGTCGTCCAGGCCGCCTGCGAGGGCCCGCCGAGCACGACCGCCGCGGAGCTCGTCGCCGACGCCTGCGCTTGGCTCCCCAAGGCCCAGCTCCTCGCCGACATCACCGACGGCGCCCGGCACCACCGCGCGCCCGCCTCGGGGGGCTGGGGCTTCGCGACCGAGGACCACCCGTGGCCGGTCAGCGACTGCACCGCGGAGGCCCTAGAGGCGCTGCTCCGCGCCCAAGGAGCTGGTCTTACGGACAGCTCTAGCTTCGACCGGACCCGCCAGATCGCGGCGATCCGCTTCATCCTCCAGCGGCAGAACGACGACGGAGGCTTCGGCTCCTACGAGGCTCGCCGCGGCTCGATGGTCATCCGCCACTTCAACCCCGCCGAGATGTACGGCAACTGCATGCTCGAGTACTCCTACGCGGAGTGCACGGCGTCCTGCGTCCGCGGCCTGGTCTGCGCTCGGGATGCCCTCCGCGGCGCCCTCCCGCGCGAGCTTGAGCGGGAGCTCGATCGTTCGATCGGGCGCGGCCGCGACTTCCTGCTCAAGGCGCAGGACGTCAACGGCGCTTGGCTCGGTTTTTGGGGCGTGAACTACACCTACGGGACCTTCTTCGCGGTCTCTGCCCTGCACGCGTGCGGCCTCGACGGACACCACCCTGCCCTCGCCCGGGCTGGCCGCTGGCTGTGCCGCGCGCAGCGACCGGACGGCGGCTGGGCCGAGAGCTACCGCGGCGTCGTCGAGGGGGCCGACATCCAGCTCCCGCCGGAGGAGCCGAGCCTGGTCGTCCAGACAGCTTGGGCTGTGCTCACGCTGATGCTCTGCGCGCAGCCCGAGGACAGCGCCGTCCATGACGCGATCGCCCGCGGCATCGCCTACCTCTGCAGGAAGCAGGACGCGGACGGGAGCTGGCCCGAAGAGCGCGCGAGCGGCGTGTTCTTCAACACCGCCGTGCTCGACTACCGGCTCTACCGCCAGACCTTCCCCGCGTGGGCGCTCGCGCGCTACCTCGGGGAGTACAGCGCCGGTCGCTGAGGCGACGCTCAATCGTCGTCGTCGTCGTCGACCTCGACCTCGACCTGCTCGACGCTGACCCGGATGACGTGGCGTACATCCGCCGCGAGCACCTTGAAGCGGAGCCCCTCCCAGACGAAGACCGAGCTCGCGATCGGGATCTGTCCGGCGAGGTGGGTGAGCAGGTCGCCGATGCTGACGACGCCCTCGATCTCCTCCTCGATCTCGAACCCGAGCCGCTCTTCGACGGTCGTCAGGGTGTCCTGACCGTCGAAGTGGGCGAGCCCCGCCTGCTCCTGGCCCGACAGGGGCGGCGCTCTGTCGCTCTCGTCGAAGATCTGGCCGACGATCTGCTCGAGCACGTCCTCCAGGGTGACGACCCCCGCCGTGTCCCCCGAGTCATCGACGACGATCGCCAGGTGGACGCGCTGCTCGCGGAAGCGCTGGAGAAGATCGTGGAGGCGCAGCGACTCGGAGATGAAGACCGGCGAGCGGGTGATCCGCTCGACCGTCCCCGAGTCGGGCTCGCCGACGAGCTGCTTGATGTGGAGGATGCCGACGATGTTGTTGATGTCACCGTCGAAGACCGGCATCCGGCTATGACCGCTGCGCATCGCGATCTCGCGGATCCGGTCGACGTGCCAGGCGAGGTTGACCGCGGTCACCCGATCGCTCGGGACCATGATGTCGCGGACGATCTTGTCCTCGAAGCGGATGATCCCCTGGAGGAGCGCCGCCTGACCGGCGCGGATCGACCCCTCGCGGTGACCGACGTCGACCAGGTAGCCGATCTCGTCGGCGGTCACCCGGTTGATCACGCCCGTCCCGGAGCTCGTGATCAGACGGTTGATCATCAGGTTCGTCATCCGCGTGACGACCCAGAGCACCGGCCAGAGCACCCGCGACAGGAGGTTGATGAGCCAGAGCGCCGGGACCGAGACCTTGTCGGCGAAGACCCGCCCGATCGCCTTGGGCGTGATCTCGCCGAAGATCAGGAGCAGGGCGGTCGTCACCGTGACCGCGAAGGCGACCGCGTAGTCAGCGTTCGGGCCGTCGCCGAGGTGGCGGATCGCGATCGCCGTGACCACCGCGCCCATCAAGGTGTTGGTGATGTTGTTCCCGATCAGGATCGTCGACAGGACCTTGACCGGGTGCTCCACCCAGGACTTGAGGACTCGCCCACGAAATCCCCCCTCTTCGACGGTTCGCCGGGTCCGGCGGTCGTCCAGGGAGGTGATTGCGGTCTCCGACCCTGAGAAGAACATGCTGCCTATAAGGCAGAGAACTGCGGTCAGCACCCCGAGGGTGTCGGCGTCACTCATCTTCTAAGCTCGGTTTTCGCACGTCGAAAGTAGCCGGGCAAGCCCGGACAGCCAACGGCACCGTGGCAAAAGTCCCGCGCCCCCAACCTGGCACGTCCGGCCTCGCAGATCGAGCCTAGGCCCGATCTTCGCCACGCTGCGGGCCTCTAGCAGACCGTGGCAAGAGTCCCGCGCACTCTCGCTTGCCCTCGTCGGCCCTCTCGGCCCCGCCGAAACTTGCGGTACGGCCCGGTACAGCGGCGTTTCGTCGAAGCCAAGAGGGCCGACGATTGCGGCGCGAGAGCACACGGGACTTTCGACACGGGCCGCTAGTCACGAATTGACCCGGGATCCTCAAGGGCGAGAAAGAGCGCGAGCGCCTGGGTCCGGCGGCGGAGGCTGCCGAGGCTGCTCCACTCCTCCACGCGATGGTAGTAGCGACCGGCGGGGCCCAGCCCGTCGATGCACGGGACCCCCTGAGCCGCCAGGAGGTTGGCGTCGGAGCCCCCCCCTTGGAGGGGCGCCTCGCCGACCTGAAGCCCTACAGCAGCCGCATGTCGCTCGTAGAGCTCGCGCAGGCGCTGGGTCGCCGGCGTCGACTCCATCGGCGGCCGCGTCACTCCGCCGCTGACCTCAAAGGTCACATCCTTCAGCTTGGCCGGCATCGACATGACCTCGGCGAAGGGATCCACCGCGAGCGCGCGCAGGGCCTGCGAGACAGCCTCGGCGTCCGCCGCGGTCTCGAAGCGCGTGTCGATGGTGCAGCTCGCCCGGTCCGGCACCGTGTTCTTCGCGGTCCCCCCCTCGATGAGCCCAACGTTGACGGTGACCCCGCGCTCGTAGTCAGTCAGCGCCTCGATCCGCGGGATCAGCAGGGCGAGCGCATGGATCGCGTTGCGCCCCGCGCGATGGTCGTTGCCGGCGTGAGCCGCACGACCGGAGGCCGTCACGGTGAAGGATCCCCCCCCTTTTCGCCGGGTGACGATCCGATCCTCGGCCCGACCCGCCTCGAAGACCATCGCCGCCGAGGTCTTCGCCGCGAGCTCGTCGTAGACGACGCGAGCCGAGCTCGGCGAGCCCACCTCCTCGTCAGAGACGCAGACGAGGCGCACCTTGAGCCGCTCAAAGCGCTCCGGGTCGACCTCCTTGACCGCTCGCAGGGCGAAGAGGATCACCGTCAGCCCTGACTTCATGTCGAGCACGCCCGGACCGCGGATCACATCGCCGTCGGCCGGCTCGCGGACAAACTTGAGAAAGCCGAGCGATCGCGGGAAGACCGTGTCGATGTGACCGACGAGCGCCAGCGCCTCTCCGTCCTCCTCCGTCGCCGGAGTGCTGTAGATCCGATGATCGGCGAAACGCCCCGTGGGATCCGGGATCCGCCGGAGCGTCAGCCCGAGCGCTGCCGCAGCCCCGTCGAGGAGCTCCGCGGCCGCCTCGACCTCGTCCTTGGCGTACGTATGACTCGGCTGATCGACGAGGCGCTGGACCTGCGGCACCTGCTCGCTGGCAAAGACGGCATCAACCGCGGCCAAAAGCGCCGCCTGTAGCTCGCTCGATCCACCCATGGAATGGTTGTAACACGCCGCCGAGCGCCCCTTCGAAGGTCGCGACGACGGACGCGCTCCCGACCCTGGGCCAAGCTCGCCCTGCGGAATCGAACGTATGCCAGCGCTCATTGAAGGCGGATGCAGCGGTCACCACCACTCCCGCTGCGATCTGCGATCGCTGTCTCCTCTGGGAGCATCCTCTACGCGCTCGCCGAACCCGCGACGAGCACCGTTCCGCGCGAGCCCGGCGCCACCGCCTCCTCCGCGAGCACCACGCTACGCGCTCGCCGAACCCGCGACGAGCACCGTTCCGCGCGAGCCCGGCGTCGCCGCCTCCTCCGCGAGCACCACGCTACGCGCTCGCCGAACCCGCGACGAGCACCGTTCCGCGCGAGCCCGGCGTCGCCGCCTCCTCCGCGAGCACCCCCGCACCGACGCCGAGGATGTGTATCGCGCCGATACCTCGCGCCAGGTTGCGCAGCGCCTCCTCGATCTTCGGGATCATCCCGCCGACGATGATCCCGTCGGCGATCGCCCGCTTCGCCTCGCTCGAGGTCAGTCGCGGGATCCGAGTGGTCAGGTCGTCCTTGTCGCGGAGAACCCCAGGCACGTTGGTCATCGCGAAGAGGTGATCGGCCTTCAGAGCGCCAGCGATCGCCGCCGAGACCGTATCCGCGTTGATATTAAAGACAGGCGCAGAGGCCCCCTCAGCCTCAGTGTCGACCCCCAGCGTGCTGAGCACAGGCGTCCAACCGCCCGCCCAAAGATGCTCGATGAGCTCCGTGCGGATGCCCACGACATCGCCGACATAGCCGAAGTCGATCGGCGCGTCGCCCCCTCCGCTGACGACGATCGGAGGCCGCCGTCGTGCCTTCACGAGCCCTCCGCTGACCCCTGAGAGGCCGATCGCGTCGATCCCCGCCGCCAGCGCGGTCGCGACGAGATCGACGTTCACCTCCCCGGCGAGCACCTGCTTCATCACCTGAAGCGTGGCCGTGTCGGTGATCCTCCGGCCGCCGACCTTGCGCGTCAGCATGCCGAGGCGCGCCTGAAGATCGCTGGCCTGGGGCCCACCGCCGTGACAGAGGACGAAGCGCCACCCCTCAGCGACCAGCGAGGCGACGTCGCGGAGCACCTCCGAGAGCGCCTCCGGCCTTGAGAGCAGATCGCCGCCGATCTTGAGGACCGCCCGCGGGCTCACGGCCAGACCCCCGGGAGGGTGACGCCCGTCGACTCGTCGAGGCCGAGCATCAGGTTCATCGACTGCACGGCCTGACCGGCGCCCCCCTTCACCAGGTTGTCGACGGCGGTCGTGACCAGGAGCTGGCGGCGCCCGCTCGTCGAGTCCACCTCGCCGAGGGTCCAGGAGACATCGCCCCAAACCGTCCCCTTGACGGCCACGACCTCAGCATTCTCAGCCCCGGTGCGCAGTCGGACGACAGGCGAGTCGCGGTAGAAATCACGGAAGAGGGAATCGATCTGAGCATCGTCGACCTCGGCTGGGACCTCGACGAAGGAGTTCGCGAGGATCCCCCGGACGAGCGGCGCGGAGACAGGGACGAACGAGAGCGAGAAGCTCGCCTCATGACCGCCGAGGACGCACGCATCCCCGAGGGTCTGCTCGATCTCCGGCGTGTGCTGATGGACGAGGGGTTTGTAGATCTTGAGGTTGCCGGCGCGGGTGGGGTGATGGGTTCCCGCGCTCGCGTAGGCCCCCGACCCGGAGGAGCCCGTACAGGCGACCGTGTGGATCGCGCCGCGGAGGAGGCCGCCCTTGGCGAGCGGCAGCAGGCCGAGGGCGATCGTCGTCGCGAAACAGCCCGGAGACGCGACCCTTCGAGCCCCCCGGATCGCCGCTCGGTTGAGCTCTGGCAGTCCGTAGACGAAGCTCCCGAGCTCCTCAGGATGGGGATGCTCACCGCCGTAGAACTTGGCGTAGGCCTCGGCGTCGCGGAGCCGGAAGTCCCCAGAGAGGTCGATGATCCGAGCCTCGACCCCCTGAAGCTCGGCCGCCATCGTCGCGCTGACCTTGTGCGGAAGAGCGAGGAAGACGACATCAACACCGGCCGCCGCATCTCTCGCCGACATCTTCTCGTAGGTCAGCCCGGTCGTGGGGAGGGTCCGATGAACCGCCTCCAGCGGCTCGCCCACTCGGTCGATGCTGGTCACGCGCGCGAGTTCCACCTCGGGGTGGGTGATGAGCAGTCGGATCAGCTCGGCACCGCCGTAGCCGGTACCGCCGATCAGAGCCGCGCGAAAACGAGCCTCACTTGCCTTCCGTGTCAATGCGATCGTCATGTCGTCCTCAGCCGGCTTGTACCACTCGACGCTCCGCCAGCCGACCGCTCTCAACGACCGTTCGCGCCCGTCTGACCTCGATGCCGCAGCTATGACATCGATGTCATGGGCGCCGACCGTGACAGGGCGGGGATCATGACATGGGAGTCATACCTAGGGCACAGGGTAGGACACGTCGGACAATGCCAGGACACCATCTTCAATAATTTCAACACTTTGACAAGATGGCACTGCGTCTGCATCTACCGGGACTGTCCGTCAATGACGGGCCCTATCTGCAAGACTTCCGTTCGCTAGCTTGGCACCTTTTCTATCCTAGCCTCGCCTTCGTACCTTCTGACTTGCCCTTATCTTTCGGCGCTCGCTTACCGCTTGAGCGCCCCCGCTCCTCACTTCGGTTCGTTTCCTCCTTAACGACTAGATCTTGGCTTTCCCTTACTCCTTCGCCTGAACTTGGTCTTCCGCTAGCTTGAACATAGTTTTTCCGCAGATAGCGCCTACGCATGGTCGGTGCTGAAACAACTTAGAACTGGGGGGGGACCCAGGACGACTTGGTCAGTTGTCCTGGGTTCTCGTTTTGGTTGATGGAGTCTCGGCTTCGCAGCTCGCGAACGAGCCGACCGGGGACCATGACCGGTCTGCACCGGTCTGCACCGGTCTGCACCGGTCTGCACCGGTCTGCCATACCAGGCGACCGAGACCGAACGGGATCTCTAGCCCGTGGCCAGAGCCCACGCGCTCTTGCCCTCGGCCCTCTCGGATCCGCCAAGACCTGCGCTACAGCCCCAGAGACCTGAGGCCCAGGACCCGGACCGACGATCGCGGCGCGAGACCTGCTAGTGCAGGTGGTCCTCGGGCTCCATCACCCGATCGGTCAGACGCCAAACGCGCTCCGGTGGACACCGATCCTCGAGGGCCTCCTCGAGCTCGCGCCGTCCAGGATGGTGCTCACCTATCGGCAGGCGCCCAACATCGATCACGCAGTGAGCGCGAAGTGCACACACCGTCCCCCCTGCGAGGGCGTGCACCGCGGGTGCGCTGCCCACCTCGCGGACCGTCCCGAGATCGGTCCGGATCCGCCCTCCGCAGCGGGGACAGCAGAGATCCGACTCCGCCTGACCCCTCCAGAGGGTGAAGAGCGGCTCGGCACCGCGATGGCTACTCCGTGCTTCTCGCATCCACTTGGGATCAAAGGCGAAGACCCCAGGTAGCTCTGAGGGGACGATCCCCGACTCCCGAAGGTAGTGCGCCGACAGGTAGTAGGCCGGCGCCTGGCGATCATCCTGCTCGCGCGCCTCGACGAAGAGCGAGGGGCTGTCGAAGTGGGGATCGAGGAGCCAGCTCGTCTCGAGCAATTCCCGGGAAGCCCCGGCCAGACGCGTGAAACGATGGCCGATGACGACTCGCGTCAGGCGATCGACGAAGACCCAGAGAACGTTCGAGAGCTTGTGCCACGGGTCGTGGGCGAGATCGCAGACCTTGAGCTTGTCGCAGACCACCCTCCCGCCGCGGCGCCACACGGTGATGATCTTCAGCTCGATCCGGTCCTCCCAATCGAGCTGCGGCAGGCCGTCGTGGGGATCGAGGCCGAGGTGCCACTGGAGGGCGTTGCCGTAGCGTCCCCGCGAGCGCCGCGCGGTGAAGACGGTCGCCGCCGGCCGCAGGGCGAGGCCCATCGCCGCCTCCGCGAGCGCCTCTAGGTGAGCGCAACGATGGAGGGGCGCATCACGCCCGAGAGGAGGGTGGCGGAGGGGAAGTCGCATCGTCCATGAGCTCGGCCAAGGCGAGCGCCCTGGACCCGTGAAGGCGCCCGTCCTGGGCGCCTTTCTCCGAAAGAGTCCGCCCGAGGCTACTCTTTCTTGTCGTCGGCCTTCTTGTCGTCGGACTTGCCGTCGTCGACCTTGTTCACGTCAGCCTGCTTGTCGTCGATCGGCTGAGTCTTCTCTTCCTTCTTCTTGCCGGGCTGCTCCGCGCAACCGCTGAGGCCGATCAGGGACGCCCCGAGGATCAGAGTTCCGATGATTCGCATGGTCTATCTCCTTGCTCGTGTGGTCACGGGGTCGTGAACGACCGCGGGACAGGGTCGACGCTACGGCCCTTGCACGGGACCGTCAAGACACCCCGGGCGGCGGGGGCAGCGGCGTCGGGTTCATGTCGTCGTCGACGTGGACGAAGACCAGCTCTGCGGTGGTCACCTCCACCTCTGTACGACGCTGCGGGTGCTGAGCGACGACCTGGACCTCGATCGTGATCGAGGTCCGCCCACGCCGCAGGATCGTCGCGTAGCAAGAGACAATGTCGCCGACGTAGACCGGGTGCTTGAAGATGACCTCGCGGATCGCGACGGTGACGATCTTGCCCGCGCCAGCCCCGTGCGCCGCGATCGCCGCGGCTTGGTCGATCAAGCTGAGGATATGACCGCCGAAGATCGTCCCGCGGGCGTTGGTGTCCCGCGGCATCATCATCACCCGGAGCGAAGGATCTCGGACCATCCTCCACAGGTGACAGCTCCGGGCCCAAGTGTCGAGAAATCCGCCTCGGCGTAGCACCCACGCCGCGCCCGCGGCGGGCTGAGGGCGCTCTCGCGGCGCCATCGCGGGCCCGGCCAGGCTCGTCGTGACGCGGCGGCGCAGGCCGCATCCCGCGGCTGCCGGCGATCTGAACGGGACGACGGCGACCCCTCACCGCGGACGTCAGTGGGGCTCGCGCTTCGCGGCCTTCATGATCGCCGCGCGGATCGTCGTCGCGTCGGCGTAGTCTGGACAGTAGTCGAGGGCAGGGTCCTTGGCCGAGAGGGCGCGGAAGCGCCGCTCCTCACCGCCGAAGTCGTAGGACAGGATCACCGGGCCGCGGTAGCCGGCATCACGCAGCGCGCGGAGGATGAAGAGCCCCTGGTTGTCCTGCAGAAAGGTCCGGGCCCGGGCGACGTCACCGTTAAAGCGAGCGGTCGCGGAGACCATGTCGCCGAGCAGCTCCTCGAAGGGGATCCGATCGAAGCGCATGTCGAGATAGATGATGTCCGGCCGGAGCTGCAACGCCATCGCACAGGCGTCCGCGCCGTTTTGCGCCTGTGTGTAGTGGATCCCGCCGGCGACGAAGGTGCTGAGGTTGGTCAGGTACTCGTTGCCGTCTTCGACGACCAGCACCTCGATCTCGGTGGCGTTGACGCTCACGGGGTGTCCTCCACGGTGAAGAAGCGCAACACGACGGCCTTCTCCCACCCGGGCTCCGGCTCGACCGCGATCGCCCCATCGTAACGCGAGAGCAGGTCGACCGTAATCCCCATCCCTCGCTCAACATAGCGGCCGCGGAGCATCTCGTTGGAGAGCTTTTCGGTCGAACGATCCTGGATCCGGATGGCCAAGGTGCTGAGGCCTGTGATCTCATCGACCTCGGTGCTCAAGGCGACCCCGATCTGCGCAGGCGAGGGCCCGTAGAGCACGCTCGAGTGGAGCGAGTTGCGGAGCACGTTGGTCAGGATGTCCTCCAGATCGGTGCGAAACACCCGGATCTGCGCCCCCTCCCCCACCACGGCCACGTCGGCGATCTTCGCCTGGGCGAAGTGGGACTCGGCCGCGACGAGGCCGAAGACCTCGCGGATCATCGTCGGCGTCACGTCGACGACGCAGAGCGACTGGATGAGCGAGCTGAGGCGCTCGAACGCCCGCCGGCCGAGCTCATGACCGGAGCGGGTCAGCCGCTGCGCGAGGTCGAGCTTGCGGCTGCGATGATCGCTCCCGCGACGCTGGAGATCTCCGAGCTCGCGCAGATCCTCGAAGGCGCGGATCATCGGCGAGAAGATCGGGTCCTTGCGGTAGAGGTTGAGGGTGACCCCGTGGGTCCGCGCGACCTTCTGCAGCTCCTCGACGTAGCCGAGAAAGCGGCCGTAGATCCCCTGGTCACGGCTCGACGCGATCCGCAGATCCGCCGCCTTGCGCCGCCGCTCATCGCTGTCGCCGAAGAGCCTGCGGGCGACGATCGCCGCCCGCACCTCGGCGTCCGGCTCGTCGAACTCGAGCGCGCGGCCGACGTCGATGAGGAAGGCGGTGTTGTGCTTGAGGATCTCGTGGCGGATGAGCGAGAGGATCCGGGCGACCTCCGGGAAGGACTTCGGCGCGCGGGCCAAGAGCTGCTCTAGCGAGGCTCCGCGGAGGCGACGGAAGACCATCCCCGCCGGGATCAGCAGGAGGATGAGGAGAACGCCGCCGGCGATCAGGTAGACCCGAAAGAAGAGCCGGTCCATCCGCTCGCGGAGGACCTGCGCCCGATCCCAGTAGAGATCGTAGGGCCCGGCCTCGCCGAGGTAGCGATCGAGCACGTCCGAGGCGCGAAAGAGGTCGTTCTCCGCCCACATCAGCGACGCCAGGCGAAAGCGCGCGTTGCTCGACCCGAGCGCCGCAGCCCGCTCGAGGTGGCCTATCGCCTGCTCCGGCAGCTCGCTCGCCAGGAGGATCCCGAGGCGCTCGTGGACGTCGACCTGCTCCGCGTCCATGACCAGGCTCTGCTCCCAAAACTGTCGAGCATCGCCGGGACGACCGTCCGCGTAGGCGACCATCGCCAGCTCGTTGAGCACCTGGGGCTCATCCGGGTACTTGGCCCGCGCCGCCTCGAGGATCCGCTCGGCCTGGGCCCAGTCCTCGTCGTCCTCGTGGCGAAGGTAGGCCTCGTTGATCATCCTCTGCAGACCAGGATCGAGGCGCCTCAGATCGCTGGGCGGCTGGATCTCAAAGAGAGGCTCCTCCACCCGCAGCTCATGGCTGAGGTTTTGCAGCGCCCCCTCGGCGAAGCCCCGATCGGGATCATCCTCGCCTGCCCGCTGGAGAAACTGCTCGTAGTGACGACGGGCCAGATCGCGATCGCTGCGGGCGTAGAGCTCGCCCAAGAGGAGGTGGAGGTTGTTCAGGTCCGGCCGCAGGACCAGCGCTCGCTCGAGGTGCTCGATCGCCGCGGCATCCTCGGCGCCGGAGAATTCCTTCTTGTAGAGCAGACCAAGGGCGATGTGCGCCTCGTGGTCGTAGCGGTCCATCCGGACCGCCATCTTCAGCTCCTCGACGGCGTCGGTGAAGCGGCGCGTCTTGGCGTGGACGAGCCCGAGCAGGTAGTGGGCCTTCGGAAACCACGGCGAGTCGTCGATCGCCTTGCGCAGCTCAGCCTCCGCGCTCGCGAGCTCTCCGCGCCGCAGGGCGACCGCCGCGATCCGGTAGCTGGCCTCCGCCCGCTCCGACGGTCGCCCGCCCTGCTCCTTCTCTAAGCGGGTGAGCTCGACCTCGAGCTGGAGCTCGGCGACGACCCGCTCAGCCTCGGCCGCCGCCGGCACACCGGGGTGGAGCGCGACCAACTCGCGATAGACCGCGATCGCCTCGGAGATGTCCCCCCGGGCGCGATAGAGGTCGGCCTGGAGGCTAAGCGCCGCCGCTTTCGGCCGGCGTCCCCCCTCTGAACACTCCTGACGATAGCGCTCGAGCTGGAGAAGCGCGGCGTCGCGGAGCTCCTGGCCGTCGCGCCCGGGGCCCGCCCGCTCCGCCTCTTCCGTCTGGAGCGCGGCGATCGTGTAGCGGATCCCCGGCGGCCGATAGCTCGCCGCCGGATCGTCTTCGCCGAGCTCCAGCGCGAGGTCGAGGCGCTCGCGACGGTAGCGATCTTCGCAGAGCGCCATCCACTCGAGGATCGTCGCCCGCTCTTCGTTCCACGTCCCCGCGGGATCGTAGAGCCGCAGCAGCCGGAGATCCTCGATCGCCCGGCGCGGACACTGCCCCTTGCGGGTGCGCTTGAACCGGAGCTTGGCCCGGCCGCGGAGAGCCCCGGGATCGCCCGACTGGAGCTTGAGCGCGGCCGTGTACTCGCGGATACCGTCGTCGATCTTCCCCTCACGCTCAAGCCGCTGAGCGCGGAAGAGGTGAAGATCGAACTCGAGCTGGCGTTGCTCCTGGAGCACCTCGGGATCGATCTCCTCACCTGTGTCGGAGTCGGTCCCGGACGTCCCCTCGGTGTCGCCCTCCAGGGCTGGCGGCCGCGGCAGCGAGAAGCCGGGACTCTCCGGCGGCGCTGCGCTGGCGGTCCCTGCGACGAGCCACAGCGCGGCGGCGAGCTGCATCGCCCGAGACATCAAGCTCCCCGCTCGCGCTGCGACGAGCGCAGCCCACTCCCGACCTGGTTCGCCGACAGCTGGGGCCACAGGCGCAAGGGCCCGAGATCGCCGCCATCGAGGTAGAGCGCCCCCAACATCAATCTCCCCGCTTGCGCTTCAGCGAGCGCAGCTTGATCCCGAGCTGGTTCATCCGCAGCTGGATCTTCCGCCCTGCCCCGTCATTGTCGAGGAGCCACAGGCCCATCTGCCCGAGATCGCCGTCGCTGTCGCGGTAGAGCGCCTCCAGGTACTGCCGCTCGACGGCGCAGGAGACCGCGTTGAGGGAGTCTGCGGAGCAGACCCGCACTCCGACGGGACGGCCCTCGCCCTCATCGACAGGCACGTCGCTCTCGCGACGATGGGCCTTCGCCATCGGCCGCAGGAGATCGTTGACCGTCTTCGCCGGGATCGGGATGACGTCCGGGCGGCTCGCCTGCCCCGGATCCTCGGGCTCGACCTGCGACGCCCGCTCGACCAGCTCGACCAGCGTGAAGGTGACGAGGTTGGACAGGGTCATCTCGAACTGGCGAAAATTCCCCGGCCAGTCGAACCCGCGCAGCAGCTTGAGGGAGCTGGGGTGGAAGAGGAAATGGATCCGCGTGCTGTCGGAGCGCGTGGGCACCGTCGAACCAACGCTCACCGGCAGCGGTCCCTTCCCGCTCGGCAGCATCAACCCCCGCTGCTCGGCGTACTGGAGGACGAGATCGCGGTTGTAGGCCTCGGAGGCGACCCTGCGGACGAAGAACTTCAAGAGCTCGTGGAAGTCGTCGCGGCGGTCGGCGAGGCTCGCGAGCGTCACCGCGGTCGCGGGGTTGAGGCGCATGTAGAGGTCTTCGCGAAAGCGACCCTCGCGGACCAGCGTCGCGAGATCCTCGTTGGTCGCGACCACCAGCTTGATGTCGACGCTGCGCTCCTTGACGGAGCCGACCGGACGGTAGCTCCCCTCCTGAAGGACGAGGAGCAGCGACTTTTGCAGCTCGAGGCTGAGGTTGCCGATCTCGTCGAGAAAGAGCGTACCGCCGTCGGCCTGGGCGAGAACGCCGTCGCGGGAGCTCGTCGCCCCAGTGTAGGCGCCCTTGGTCACGCCGAAGAGATGCGCCGCCATCAGATCGCTGGGGATCGTCGACAGATCGACCGCGACGAAGGGCCCGGAGCGCCGCGAGTGCGGGTGGACATGTTCGCGGACGACCAGGCTCTTGCCGGTGCCGGTGGCGCCCTGGACGATGATCGGCAGGCGACCGCGGGCGAGGATCGAGAGGCGGCGGCGGAGGTTGAGCATCGCCGGGGTCGTCCCCCAATAGAAGGGGCCGCTCTCCTCCGCCGATGGGCGCTCCCGACGGGCGAGGATCCCCTCAATCTGCAATCGCAGAGAGCGAGCGTCGAGGTAATCGTCATCGAGGAGGTAGGTGTAATCCTCAGCGTGGAGGCGCTCCGCGTCGACCTCGAGCGGGAGATCATCCCGCGAGGTCATCACGATGAGCGGCAGATCGGGGTAATCGGCGCGGATCCGATCGAGAATGAGCAATCCCTGGGTCCGACAGAGACGATCCAGCACCCGGCGGCGATCACTGCGGGCGAAGAGCGGCGCCTTGTCGGCGGGGAGCAGCTCCTCCTCGTCGATGTTGAAGTGGACGTCCAGGAGGACGAGATCGATCTCCTGAGCCCGTTGACGGAGCACCGCCGCGGCGTCCCGATAGCTCCGCGCAGGCGGGAGAAAGTCGTGCTCCGGCATATATCGCCGGCAAAGCTCGAGGTAGTTGTCCTCGTCATCAATGATCAGGATCGACGACATCGCGGGCGGAGCCTCATGACGCGCTCGACATCGAGCCGAGGCAGAGGATGAGAGTACACGGAAGGCAGCGACGAGGCGGCGGCAAAAGTCCCGCCCCGACGCGCCTCCCCCCCCCGCCGGAGCGCCCTCTTGAGGGTGCTAGCGCCACAACCGCGGGCGCGAGGGCCTACGCTCGCATCCCGAGTCAGCCGTGGTCTCCTCACCCGCAGGCTGGGACTGGCGCCAGCTCCGGCGACGACGGCCACCCCCTCGCACCCGCAGATGGCAGACTCAACGCCCGCTCTGCTCCTGAATGCGCAGGAGGCGTCGGTGCAGGCGTAGGAGCTCTCCTCGGACCTCCCGCTGCGCGGCCCGCAGGGTCGGGCGGAGCGCAGAGAGCGCTTCACGGTCCTCGCGGAGCGCAGGTTCGGCTCCCCGCAGCACCTCCACTGCGGCCTCCACAGCCTCCAGCTCCGGCGCTGGTAGGGGCAGGGGCAACTCCTCCCGAAGCCGGTCCCAGACCTCCCAGGCGCTCTCAGGCGTCCCGTCACGACGGGTCCTCGTCCGAAGGAGATCGCGGCAGAGGGCGTCGACGAGGGTGTCGGAGAGCGGGCCGTCCCACTCCTCCTCGCTCAGGTTCGCCGACATCCACGACGAGTATTTGCCGAGATCGTGCTTTAGCGCGGCGACGATCTCGATCAGGTCACGATCCGTCATGAATCGACAAGCTCACATTTGCCACAGCGCCCGGGACCTCAAGAAGGAATACCCAGGCGATCGATCCGCAATGGAGGACACTCGATCCTCAAATCTGCGACCGTATCCGACCGCTCCCCAGATCAGCCTCCTAGGCCGATACCAAGGAGTAGCGGGTCGCGCGAGCCCGTCCAGAGCTGGCGATGCGGCCGTTCTTCTTCATCCAGGTCAGGTAGCCGCGCAGCTCGGTCGTGTCGATCACGACCTGTTTGGCGAGCTGTCCGATCGTCAAGGGGCCCTCGGAGACGGCCTCGAGGATCTGGCGATAGACCTGGGCCTCACGGCCCTCCTCAGGGTTTGGGGCCGCGACGACCACCGGCGCCTTCTCGCTCAAGCGAAGTCGGCGAGCGGGGCGGACAACCGCCTTGAGCGCTTCGCTAAGCTCACCTATGGTCAATTCTCGGATCGATGATCCGGCTTCACTCTGGAGAAGCTCACGGAGAGTCATCGTCGCTGGCATTCTAGCGACTGTATTGAGCGCAGCCTTCCGCAGGAGGCTTGCACGGTTCTGCTGGAGCGCAGACTCAAAGAGCTGGGCAATCTCAGTCATATGACTCTTTTCAGCGAGTTACCAATCGCGGCCAGGACGGCGACGATGATGAGACTATGCCACCACTGTTGATGGGTGACAAGCGATCGGGCGTCAGGGTCTGACGACCCCAAGATGCGATCGCCATCAAGACAGCGGCGGAGTACCGCACTTTCAATCGCTTGCCTAGGAGCAAAGGGTGAAAGTCCACACGTGGTCGGCCCCCCATTGGTTGAGTTCTTCGCTTTGGTAGTCTCGGGGGGAGCTGCGAGACCCCAACTCGGTCCGCAAAGCGCGTCAATTCGGGGGCCTAGGCACCCAAATGAGGGGTGATTGCGGGCTCTGACACCGGCCCAGAAGGCTAGCTACACAACCACTCTGGCACGTATGCAGTGTCGCTCGGGTCGCCGGAGCACTCCCAACAGCAGTCCTCGCAGCCCCCAAGACCGTCCAGGCCGACGCCCCAGCTAAGGTCCCCTGCCCCGGCGCCGTAGCAGATCAGCTCGCCGTCGCCGCACTCGATGTACTCGAAGACCTCAACATCGAGACCACCGCTCCAAAAGACGTCGTCGCCGCTCGGCCAAGCCCAGTCACGATCGACCGAGAAGAGCTTCCATTCGACGTCGAGACCGTCCGGGCAGAGATCGATGACAGACCAGCCCATGACCACCGTCGGAAAGCAGATCTCGACCGCTTCGTCGTGGCCGTCGACGCAGTTGGCGGTGCCGTCACAGACCTGATCCAGAGGCAGGCAGCCCCCGTTCTCGCAAACGGAGACCGCCCCCGGCTGGCAGTAGCAGAGATCCTCAGAGCAGTAGGCATTGGCACCGCACCCGAGCTCGCAGGCCGAGGTCGACGGCGGCGGCTGGGTCGGCATGCAGCCCTTCTCCATCTCAGGAAAGCCGTCGTAGCCCGGATCGCAGACACATACAGTGCCCTTGCAGGACGCATTTTCGCCGCAGATGTCATCACTGCATGAGCCCTCCTCGCCCGGATCCACATAGACCGCGCAGCCGAGGATGAGACCCGCCAGGGCCGCGAACGCCGACGACAAGAGCTTCCGTGATCTGTGCATGCTGGATCGAGTGTAGCGCGTGCTGGCGGGGCGGGGGTGACCGTGCGCACGAGAGAACTCAATTCACCGATCCCTGCCGCGAACGCGCCGGCTTCGACGCCGTTCGCTGCGCCCTGGTAGGCTCCAGCAATGCCCAGCCTGATCGAGCGCGATCTCCGGGTCATCTGGCACCCCGCGACACATTTCGACGACCACGCTCGACAGCCGCCGATCGCGATCTCCCGGGCCGCCGGCTGCTGGCTCTACGATGAGCGCGGCCGACCCATCCTCGACGCGATCGCCTCGTGGTGGACGTCGGTGCACGGGCACTGCGATCCGCGGATCACCGCGGCCGTGACCGAGGCCGTCGGACGCCTCGATCACGTGATGTTCGCCGGCTTCACCCACGAAGCCGCCGTCGGCCTCGCCGAGGCCCTGGTCGCCGCAGCGCCGCCCGGCTACGGCCGAGTCTTTTATGCAGACTGCGGCTCCGCGGCGGTCGAGGTCGCCCTCAAGATCAGCTTTCAGGCCCGCCAGCTCACCGGCGATCTCGCCCGCAAGGGCTTCGCCACGCTCGACAACAGCTACCACGGGGAGACCCTCGGCGCCCTCGCTCTGTGCGGCTCGCCCGCCTATCGTTCGACCTTCGCGCCGCTCCTGATGCCGGCGCTGCGCCTGCCGACGCCGAGCTTCGCCGATCATCGGCACCGCGACTCTGGCGGCGATCTCGGCGCCACCTCGCCAGAGGCAGACCGTGCGATCGCCACCCTCGAGGAGCACGCCGACGAGCTCACGGCGCTCGTGGTCGAACCCCTGGTCCAGTGCGCCGGCAAGATGCGGATGACCGGGACCGGCTTCTATCGCCGCCTCGTCGAGACCGCACAGCGCCTCGGGATCCACGTCATCGCCGACGAGATCGCGGTCGGCTTCGGCCGCACGGGCAAGCTCTTCGCCAGCGAATGGGCCGGTGTCCGCCCGGACTTCCTCTGCCTCAGCAAGGGGCTCTCCGGCGGCATCCTCCCGATCTCCGCGGTGCTCCTCGGCGAGGGGCTCGACGCCCCCTTCCACGGCGGCCCAGAGCGCTCTTTCGCCCACAGCCACACGTTCACCGGCAATCCGATCGCCTGCGCAGCGGGGCTGGCGAGCCTCCGCGCCCTCCTCGACGACGGCGTTGTCGAGGGGCTCCCAGGGCGCGCCGCGGCCCTCGGCAGGGCGGCCCAGGGGGTCGTCTCCGAGTGCCCTGCGATCGCCCATTGGCGTCAGCAGGGCATGATCATCGCCTTCGAGGTCGAGGTCGCCGAAGACCACCCGGCGGGGCCGCGGCTCGGGCTCGCGCTCCGCTCCGCGGCCCTCCGCCACGGGGTGCTCCTGCGGCCGCTCCATGACACCATCTACTGGATGCCGCCGCTGGCGATCACCGACGCAGAGATCGATCTCCTCCGCGAGAGAACGATCGCGACCATCCATGAGGTGCTCGGCGACGGCCAGGTCCGACGATGAGAACCAGGGCAGCGATCACCGCGCTCAGCCTCAGCGCCTGCGTCGGCGCGAGCCAACCGGACGTCGAGATCGACTTTGGAGGGGTCTGCTACGCCCTCGATCTGGCCCTCCGCGATCCCGAGGGCCTGCTCCCGGGGACCGAGGTCCACGCCTTCGCTGCCGCCGATCCGACCGGGGCTGGCTGGGCCCTCATCACCCACGGGCCCTCCACGCTCGCGCTCCAGCGCCTCCCCGTAGACCCCGATGAGCCCCCCTTCTCGCTCGGCCTCACCACCAGCGAGCGCTCCAACGTACGCCTGCACCCCGGGCCCGACATCGGCGACGTCTGGGTCTCCCACGCGACCTCGAGCGAGCTCAAGATCTGGCGGGTCAACGACGACGGGGTGATCGCGACCCATGACTTTGGCACCTCCTTTCCCGGCCTCGGCGGCGCCTGGGAGCGCCGCCTCCTCTTCATCGGCCGCGAGCCTGTGCTCCTGGCGGCGCCCGACTCCGCCGAGGGGGGGACGGTCGGCTTCATGCTCGCGAGCCTCACCCCCGAGCTCAACGTCAACATGCTCTGGGAGCTCACCTTCGGCGGTGACTGCGTCGACCAGGGCTGCATCCCCTCGTCCTATCCCCGGATCCACATCCTCGACATCGCCGACGCCGACGGAGCCTCGTCGGCGCTGATCCTCTTCGAGTTCGAGCGCGCCTTCGAGGGGATCAGCACGTTGACCACCGGCGTCGCGACCCTCCAGGTCGACTTTTCCCTGAACTCGGGGCTGCCGAGGGCGCTCAAGCGGGAGTACTTCGATCTCCTCTGGGGGCACACGATCACGCCCTTGCGGATCGATCCCGGGGAGATCGCGCGCGACGACTCGGGCTACTACATCATCGCAGGCGTCGAGGACACCGGTGTCGACGACCCCGAGGTCTCCGTCAACGACCTGCTCACGGATCGCCTGATCCGCCACGACTTCCTGGCGTCTGTCTCAGGGATCATCGCTCGCCTCCCCAAGTACACCAACTCTCACCTGCTCCAGCTCACCAACCAAGTCGGCCTTGGCCAGGCCTTTGACGGCTACTGGTACGCAGCGCGGATGGTCGGCTTCACCATCGACTTCGACGATGTCGACGCGATCGACATCGCCGAGGACGGTCAGGTCTTCGGCGCAGGGCACAACCACGTGTTCATCCGCAGCGCCGAGGTCAGCGCTCGGGGCGAGATCCGCTGCGGCGGCCCGGAGTCGAAGTAAGCCTCGAAGAAGAACAAAGAGTCGAAGTCGGAGCCGAAGCCGAAGCTAGGAGCCGATCCTCGGAGGACGGGCGTCCGCTCGTGCCGACGGAGGAACCGGTCTCTACGGCGAGACTCCGCCGATCTGACCCTGTTCTGGCCCTGCTCCGGCCCTGTTCCGGCCCTGCTCCGGCCCTGTTCCGGCCCTGTTCCGGCCCTGTTCTGCCCCTGTTCTGCCCCTGTTCTGCCCCTGTCCGGCCTGAGCTTCGCTCGTGCCGCCTGGGATCGATCTCGTCCAGCCACGGCCGCGACTCATCGCGACGAGAGGACAAGAACCACAAGAACCAAAGCAGAGGCGGCAGGGGCATTCGCCCGAGCCGCCTCTTCCGTCGACCCCGACCTTCGCCGGTCGAGCTCATCGCAGCGAGCGCTGCCGCCTACTTCACCAGGTCGTCCGCGCCCTCGGGCTTGAAGAGCGCCTCGTTCGGGATGACCTGCTCGCCGGCTCCGCCGATGTCCCAGGTGACGCTCAGGATCGGATCGCTGACGTTGAAGTAGATGACGTTGAGCTGGTACTCGCCGGGATCCATGTAGACCAGCTCGCACTTCTGCTGGGAGTCATGCACGCCCTCGTTGTCGACGATGAGGTTGCCGTCGAGAGCGAGCATCGAGCCGTCGCTGCTGGTCAAGCAGAGGTTGTACTCGGCGCCCGTGGTGACGTTGAGCGAGCCCATGAACTGCGCCGCGAAGCTCTTGGTCATCGCGTCGGGGAGGCCCGGGAACGAGCCCCTGAAGTCGAGAGAGTCGACGATCGCGACGGCGTCGGCCTGCGCGAAGGCCGAGAAGTCCGGCAGCGCGTCAGTCGCAGCGTCGATCGTGTAGTAGGCCGCGAGGAGACCATGCGGGCTCGGCTCATCGGTGCTGGGCTCGTCGGTCTCCTCCGGACGCGGAGGCTTCTCCGCGGCGATCTTCTTGACCGCCTTGTTCGGGATCCCGAGGCCACGAGCGCCGGTCTGATCCTTGCCCTTGCGAACATCGGAGCCCTCAGAGCCTTCCGCGCCCTCCTCGCCTGCAGCGCCGGAGTCGGACGCCACGGCGTCGGGGTTCTCCGCCTCGGATTGGTTGTTGGAATTGGCGCAGCCGAACGCGAGCGCGACCGTGGCGAGAAGAGTGATTGGGGTACGTCGCATGGTTTCCTCGGGGGTGGAGGGTAGTGTGGGGCCTCAGACGGCCGCAACGTTCGGGTGATTCAGCGTCGCCTCTCGGCATGCGCGCATCCGCACGCTGGCGGCGAGTTTCGGTGATATCGCCCACATTTTCCGGCTTTCCTGACCTAGTTCGCGGACCGTTGTCGACCTTCGCCGAAGCGCGCAGATCCTGAGGTTGGCTCCGGGAGCCGAGGTCGAGTATCCATCGCTCAGGATGTCGCTGCAAACCGCGGACGCAAGCACCGATCGCCGCCCAGGAGGCGACGCGTAGTGCAACTGCTCGCCTTCATCCTCCTCATCGGCCCGCTGATCTTCTTTCACGAGCTCGGCCACCTCGTCGCGGCGAAGCTCGTCAACGTCAAGGTCCTCCGCTTCTCGCTCGGCTTCGGCAAGCCCCTCGCACGAGTCAGGATCGGCGAGACGGAGTACTGCCTCGCGCCGATCCCCCTGGGCGGCTACGTCCGCCTCCTGGGACACGGCGCCGATGAGGACATCCCGCCGCAGGAGGCCCACCGTGCGCTGCGCAACAAGCCGCTGTGGGCCCGCTACTTCGTCCTCGTCGCCGGCCCGGTGGTGAACCTGGTCCTGCCGCTGCTGCTCTACTTCGCCTTCTTTCTCAGCCACACGGTCGTCGGTCCCCCGGTGATCGGCACGGTCCTCGACGACTCGGCCGCAGCGGCCGCGGAGATCCAGGCCGGCGATCGTGTGATCGAGATCGACGGGGACGATGTCCACTCGTGGCACGACATGCAGAGCCACGTTCGGGTCGCCCCCGAGCGCGAGCTCAGGCTCCAGATCGAGCGCGACGGGATCCGCTTCGATCGCTTCGTGACTCCGCGTAGAACAGTGATTAAGGACGTTCTCGGCGAGTCGCAGCCGATCGGGCTCCTCGGCGTCTACCCCTGGGTCTACGCCCCGCAGATCGGCCTCAACGACCCCAACTCCCCCGCCTTCGCCGAGGGTCTGCGGACCGGCGACATCATCACCTCGATCAACGGTGAGCCGATCCACACGGTCGAGCAGCTGGAGAAGGAGCTGGCGAAGACCCGCGACACGTCGCTTCGCCTGACCTACCTCCGCGCCAAGCCTGCCCGCGCGGACATCGGCACCTTCCTCTGGTTCGAGTCGGCGCACGCCAAGCTGCTCCCGCGGGCAGAGACAAAATTTTCGACCGGGATCCTGCCGGCCAACACCTTCGTCCGCTCCGTCGACCCGGACTCGCCCGCCGCGAGCGCAGGCCTCCGCCCCGGCGATCAGATCCTGGCCGTCGACGGACGCTCCATCTCCCGCTGGGAGACCCTGGCGACCCTCCTCGATCGGCACGGGGAGGGCTCGATCGAGATCGAGGTCCGATCTCTCGGCGAGGAGCCTCGCGCGATCGAGGTGTCCCAAGAGACACGGACGTGGCGTGACGTCTATCGGCAAGAGCACAGCTACCTGTGGTTCGGCGCGAACCCCTACCAGAGCCGGGCCTTGCCCCCCGCGGAGCCGATCCGCGGCCGCTTCACCTACGCCGCGCGGGCCTCCTTCGACGAGACCCTCTCCCTCCTGCGGATGATGTGGACGAGCCTGCGCCAGCTGGTCACCCTCCAGCGCGGCGTCGATGAGCTCTCCTCCGTCGTCGGCATCTTCAACGTCGCCGGCACCGCGGCCGAGCGGGGCCCCGGCGAGTTCCTCCTCTTGATGGCCCTCATCAGCATGAACCTCGGCTTCGTCAACCTCATGCCGATCCCGATCCTCGACGGCGGCCACCTGATGTTCTTCACCCTCGAGGCGGTGCGGCGACGACCCCTAAGCCAGCGCGCCCGCGAGATCACCAGCGCCATCGGCCTCATCATCATCCTCGCCCTCCTGCTGATCGCCCTCCGCAATGACGTCATCCGCTTCTGGCTCACCCCCTAGCTCGGCCCCCGCGTGGATCCTCGCCCTCGACGCGTCCACCCCCCGGACCGCGATCGCCCTCGGGCGTGTCGACGTGGAGGGGCGCCGAGCCGAGCTCGTCACCTCGTTCGAGGCGGATGACGGCGCGAACCAAGCCTCGCATTGGCTCGTCGACAGGATCCACGCCATCGTCGCCGACGCAGGGATCGGCCTGCGCGATATCGCCGGCATCGCCTGTGGCTGCGGGCCCGGGACGTTCACAGGCACTCGGGTCGCGATCGCCAGCGCCCAGGGCCTCGCGTTCGGCCTCGGCTGCGGCTGCTACCCGCTCTCGACCTTGGCCGCGCTCGCCGGCTCAGGAGAGCCTGGAGAGACTGTCCTGGCGCTCCTCGACGCCCGTCGCAGCGAGGTCTACGCCGGCCTCTACGAGCTCTCGGGCGACGACGGGCTCACGCTCCTCAACGCCCAGGGTGACGACCAGTGCTGTTCTCTGGAACATGCTCGAAGAGATGATCGTTCGCGGACCCGGGCCGTCGGCCCAGCCGTCCTCCCCTACCGCGAGAAGCTGCCCAGCGACGCCCTCCCCCTCCCCGGGGTCAGCGGGCGAGGCCTCTGGCGAGCCGCTGTGACCGCTGTGCTGGGCTCGGCGCCCGTCCACCCTCGATCCCTCGAGGCGAACTACCTCCGCCGCAGCTACGCTGAGCTCGGAGACAGTCGACCGAAGCGGCCGATGATCCGCTCCCCCTTCGTCGAGTAGCCGGCCGCGGCGCTTCTCCCAGCGGCGTCCCGAACACGCCGAGACCACGACAGGCAGGATCGCCTCAGGGCGACTCGCCGGTCGGCAGTGAGGCGAGGAGACCGAGGTCCACGTTCGCCCCGTCGCGTGAGACGACGAAGGGCCGCTGATCGAAGGTCAGCCCTCCCTTTCCGTCGTGCTCGATGATCTCGACCTTCCCCATGCCGTAGCCGAGGAGCGGATCCAGGGTGAAGTAGTCGACCTGGAGGTTGTAGGGGAACCCCTGAGGCTCGCCGTCGATGACGAAGGCCTCGATCCCACGACCCGCAGCGACATCGCCGTAGAGCAGACCGCCGGACTGGAGGTTGCGGTGCTTGTAGAACGCGTGGCGGCCGTCGCCGTCGCGGACGTGGAGGTCGACGTCGCTGATCGGTGTGTCCCACGTCAGGACAAAGCGGAGCGACGGCTCGCTCGCGAGGGCGACCTCCTGGACCTCGAGATAGCGGCGGACGAACTCCTCGTCCGCCGGACGGGCGGCGATCCAAGCCGCGCCGACGAGGCCGATGTCGTCGTAGAGCACCCGCGCCATGGTCTGCGAGCGCTCGTCCGCGCTCGCCCACGCGAAGCCCGACACCAGGGTCTCGAGCGCCTCGCGGTAGTAGCCGCTGCGGAGGAGGGCGTAGCCGAGGAGGCGATGGCTCGACGGATCGTCCGACTGACCCCGCAGCGCCCGGCCGTAGCTGTCGACGACGAGCCACCGGGTCGCGGTGCCGAGGCGCTCGAGCCGAGCCGCCGCGAGCCGCCGCATCTCGGGGCGCATCGGGTAGAGATCGATGATCGAGCCGTAGGCCCGCGCAGCCTCCTCCTTGTGACCGTTGGCCTCGAGCGCCTCGCCCAAGGCGATCAGCGCGAGGACGTTCGCCGGCTCGTCCGCCCGCCAACGCTCCGCCAAGCTCTTGGCGCTCGGTCGATCGCCGAGGCGGAGGCTGTCCATGACCGCGAGGAGGAGCCCGTCATAGGCGTCCTTCGGCCGGCGCTGAGGTCCGAGCTGGGGCTTGTCCTTGACCTCCTCTGGCGCGCCCTCCCAGCGGCGATCGGCGAGGGCGGCGGCGCTGATCCGCGGCTTTGGGCCGATGTCCGGACGGCCTGTCGGCGCTCGATCGGCGCCGGGCGGAGCTGTCGGCCGACCGTTGCTCTCCGCCACCGCAGAGGTGGCGACGGCCCGGCGGATCTCCGGGAGAACCGGCTCCGGGATCAAGGCGTGAGCCCGTGCCCGTTTCCTCGCGGGATCGGCGGGAGCCTCTGGGAGGGCCGCTCGCGGCCTCTGGAGCACGCCGGAGCGACCGAAGGAGAGGAGCCCTGGCCTCGCCTTGGGATTGAGCCCAAAGCGGGCCTCGTCGCCCTCACCGAGCATCACTAGGGCGGTCGCGTCGTTGACGATCCGATGCCGGATCGAGCCCTCGGTGACCCGCTTGCGCCAGCTCGCGCACAGCTCCGGGGCGCAGTCTCGCAGCTGCTCCTCCATCCAGCGGACGTGGGCCGCTCGCCAGGCGCTCTCGAGGAGCGGCGCCGCGGAGCTGTTGACCGTAGTGATCGTCGGCCGAGCCGGGAGAGGACCGTCGAGCACGACCTCGAAGGGCGCGTCCTCGGCGATGTCCGCGTAGACCAGCACCGTGTCGTCCGCCTGGATCCCGTCGATGACCTCAGGGAAGACCCACCTGCTCCCGGGGACAGAGAGGCGCACACCGGAGACAACTTGGTTGCGAAGCTTGCGAAGCGCGACCTCGGGGGCGACGTCCGCCCGCAGGATGAGCCCGTCACGCTCGATGCCCGAGCGGCTGATCGCGGCCAGGACCGGCTCCCGCCCGCCCGATCCGAGATCGATGGCGTCGACCCGCTCCACCCCGACCTCGGTCAAACGCGCGACCTCGGAGCGAATCCCCTCCTCGTGCCCGGCCCCGGCGGTGATGACACCGTCGGTGAAGATGAGCAGGCGCTTGTAGGTCCGCGAGGGCTGCGATCCGGCGAAGCGGAGGGCGCCGACCAGATCGGAGGCACCGAGGGCGCCGCGGCGGCGGATAGCCTCGAGGTGACGCTCGCCGAAGTCCGAGACCCTGCCTTCAAAGACAGTTTCGGCGCTCTGGTCGAAGCAGACGACGCGGAGCGGGATGTCCTCATGGGCCCAGGCCTGAAGCTCAGCGAGGAGCGCCTGGAGACGATCGACCTGGGCCTCGAAGCCCAGCGCCTGCGAAGCGCTGGTGTCGAAGAGCACGGTCAGGCTGTCGATCGGATCGCCGTGATCGTGCGGCACCGGGGCGATCCGGGCGATGACCTGGTTGTCGTTGCGGATCCCGCGACCTCGCAGCTCCGGCGCCTGGACGACGATGTCGGCGTCGATCTGGCCGCTTCCGCGGAATTCGTAGACAGAGCGGCCGCTCGAGAGCTCTCTGAGCTCGCCCGGGCCCCGCCCGTGGATGTCGACGCCGGCGACCCGAACGTCGAGCTCGTCGAGGCGAGTCAGCCCCGCGAGGCCGAGACGGTAGGGCTTCTCGCGGCCGCGGAGCTCCTCGACGTAGCCGACGACCACCCGCAGATCGCCGGCAGGAATCCGCGGCAAGCGGGCGAGCAGACGATCCCCCGAGATGCCCTGCGCGAGGAGAGCCGGCTCGATGTCGCCGTCGACCAGCGAGTCGTAGGCGGCCCGCCGCGGGACGACCTCGGCCTCGCGCCACGACCTGCCCTCACGGACAGCGAAGCGGACGACGCGAGCGCCCGGCGGCAGGTCCAACGAGAGGCGCCCGTCGAGCGCCCGCCCCTCGGGGTTCTCAAAGGCCATGTCGAGCTCGGTCATCCCGAGGAAGCCGTCGACCTCGCCGCGCACCGTGAGGCGACGCAGGCGAAACGACGTCCCATCGTCGGCGCGCAGCGTGATCGGCGATGATGTGCGGACCTCAGTCTCGCTCGCGCGCGACGTCTCCTCGACGATCGGCGCGGGCACCTCGGTCGGCGTCCCCGCCGAGGTACAGGCGAAGAAGACGACGCTGGCGCTGAGGAGACCCTTCCCCATGACAGAGCACCTGTCATTCTTCGAGTGTCTCGACCTCAGCATTGGACTCACCGCCCGCCAGCATCCGCTGCGATCGGGCGAAAGGATCGTTGCACAGCCCTAAAGCGGGCTGCAACCGCTTTTGCAGGACCGGCCGGGGGGAGAGTGGCTGACGTCAAGACCGCCGAGGTATGCCCTGCGCATACACGGCGCGCCGCCCCTCGGGATCGGGCCCCAGGGCCGACAAGAGCGGGTGACTAGGTCGAGGCCGGCTCGATCGGCAGACGGATCACGATCGCCGCGCCGCCGAGCTCGCTCGTCTCCACCCGGACCTCGCCCCGGTGATCGAGGATGATCTTCTTGACGATCGCGAGGCCGAGCCCGCTCCCCTCCTCGCGGGAGGACTCGTAGGGCTCAAAGACCCGCTCTCGCCGCTCTGGCTCGATCCCCGGCCCGTTGTCCTCGACCCAGATCTCGACCTCGTCGTCCGCGACCTCTGCTCGAATCCGGACCTGTACCGGCCCCCCGCCTGCCTCGCGGCAGGAGAGCACCGCGTTCTCCACCAGGTTGACGAGGCATTGCTTGAGGAGCTGACGATCGCCGAGACAGGTGACATCCGGCGCAGCGCCGATCTCGAGGCGGTCGCTCGGGTGCTCTGTAAGGTGGCCGTAGGCCCGCTCGAACTCCGTCAAGACCCGGCCGAGCGAGACCGGGGCGAGCTGGGCCTCGGGGACCTTGGCGAGCTGGGAGAAGGTGCCGACCATCCGCCGCAGCGCCTCGATCTCGTCCTCGACGATCTCGGCGGAGGTCTGGAGGAGCGCGCTGAACCGGGCGTTGACCTTGGGATCCTTGTCGCGAAGGTTTTGCACCGCGAGCTGGATCGGCGTCAGCGGGTTCTTGATCTCGTGGGCGATCCGCCGCGCCATCTCCTGCCAGGCGCTCACGCGCTCGAGGTAGGCGACCTTGCCCTGCGCCGCGGCCAGCTCGTCGAGCATCCCGTTGAAGGCCGCGCCGAGCACCCCGAGCTCGTCCTTGCCGAGGGATCGAACCCGCACCGAGAGGTCACCGCCGGCGACCTCCCGCATCACCCGAGAGAGCTCCGAGACCTTGCGGGTCGTCGCCCTCGCGAGGAGAAATCCGGCGATGAAGGCGATCATCAACACCAGGGCTGAAGCCGCTGCAATAGCCCTAAAGACAGCGTTCTCCAGCTCATCCCGATCGACGATCGCGCGCGGCCCGACGGCGATGTGCTCGCCCTCCCGCTTGAGCTGGCCGAGCGCCTGGTGTCGCCGCTCGATCGCCGGGTCGAGCGCGAAGAGGACCGAGAGCTCCAGGTTCTCGGCGACAAAGAGCGGCCCGCGGAGCTCGACGGGCTCCGCCTCGACCCAGATCCATGCCCCCGAGTCCTCCGGCAAGAGCCCGCGCCGCTCGACCTCGATGACCACCTCGTCGCCGCGGACCAGGCTCAGCGCGACGAGGTCCGCCTCCGCCTCGAGCGCCCGCCGGAGCACCAGCGAGACGCTCTCCAGATCCGCCGCGCCGAGCTCCGCGTCGACCTCGCGCGCCAACGCCCGCGAGCGCGCCCGGTAGGCCTCCTTGTAGACCGCGACCAGGGCCCCGTAGTGGGCCGCGGCGATGTCCACGGCGTCGTCGCTGCGCTCGATGGCGGCGCCGACCAAGCCGTCGAAGTACTCGACGGTGAGCTTGACCAGGTACGCCGAGGCGCCGACGCAGAGGATCCCGAGGGCCACCAGCGCGGTGATCACCCGCGACTCCAACCGCCCCCACCAGGGGACCCGGAGCGCGGCGCGATGTCGGCGGAGGGACGGGACGCTCATCGGGGCACGAGGTAGAAGGCTGGGGTGGTGCGGATGGCGAAGGTCTTCTCCGCCGCCGGCGTGTCGCGGATGAAGATCCCGATCCAGCGCGAGAAGGCCGACAGATCGCTGCCCTGCCCCTGCCCGCCGACGACCTCCTCCTCAGGCAGGAGCGCCGCGGTGATCGGGTTTCGCTGGCCCACGACGGTGACGAAGTAGGTCGCGTCGCGGCCGCGGTCGAGGTCGCGCGAGCGGGCGATCTGGATCCGATCGAGCCCGACAGCGCGGGCGATCGCTCGATTACGGCTGCGGAAGTAGGCGGTTCGGGTCCCCTGCCCCGGATCGCTGGTCTGGACGCCGAAGCGCTCCTTCCAGGGGTTCCACTGGATCTTGACGATCCGCCGCTGGGCGCTCACGGCCCGGGTCGAGCCGCTGCGGTAGAGCTTGATCTCAAAGACCAGCGTCGTCGAGAAGGCCGACTCGATCGACGCCATCGCGTCACGATCGCGGGTCGAGAGGAGCTCCGGGAGGCTGACGCTCATCAGCACCGCGTCGCCGACCTCGACGAAGTCGGCCCGACGCGCCCGGAGCAGCTCGCGTCCGCCTGCGGCGGCGACGAGCGGGAGGCTCAGGCCCGCGACGATGAAGCCGCGGCGCTTCACAGCGGCAACCTCCGCATGACGTTGCCGACCGACAGGTCGAGGGTCCCGAGCGCGGTCTCGAGGCGCAGACCGAGGTTCAGGTTGAGTCCGATCGGCGCCGCTGGCATGCCGAGAGCCCGCCAATTCCTCCGCTCGTCCGCGTCCCCGGCGATCGTGAAGATGCCGGCGCCGAAGAAGAGATGACCGCCCTCGAGGCCGCGCAAGCGAGAGCGACGGAAGAGCGGCCAGACGTACTCAACGTCGCCTCGGGCGAAGATCGCGCCGAAGGTCCGCGTGTCGATGCCGGTGCCGAGCAGATCAAACGGAGACCGGGTCGAGTAGAGGATCCCGAGCTCCCGGCCAGGCGTCAGCTCGCTCAGCTCACCGGCGTAGAAGCGCTCGAATCGCGGCGCGTCGCCGGCGATCTGGCCGGCGAGGATGCTCGGGGTGATCCAGTGGCGCCACGGCAGGCGAAACGTATAACCTGCCCCTGCGACCAGGCGAATGTACTCGTACTCGCTGCCGACCAGGGGCGACGCGAGGTGGAGATCGAGCGCGAAGCGACCGCCCTGGCCGAAGTGGGCCGCTCGATCCCGGCCGTCCCAGTTGATCGTGAAATTGGTCGAGGTCAGGCGTCGCGATCCGGAGAGGAGCCCGAGGTCGACCTCCGTGGAGTAGCCCTCCGGGGCGACGTAGACCGGGTTGTCGGGCGGGCTGCCGTTGACCTGCTCAAAGCGGTAGTCGATGCCGAAGCCGAAGCGGGAGGTGATCGGGAACGAGGCCCCGAGGATCCCGCCGACGCGGGTGTAGTCGACGCTGCGGAAGAGGTTCGGCGAGGGGTCGTCGCGGGCTCCGAGGACCCGGTAGGGCTCGCTCGCCGAGAGGGCGTAGAAGGTCCCGCTGAGGCCGACGCGGGTCCCCGGCAGGCGCGGCGCCATGACGAAGAGACGACCGCCCTGCTGACGTCGAGCCTTGGCCAGCTGGCGCGGCTGGGAGCCCCAGATAAAGCCTCCGCCGAGGTGGATCGCCCGGCCGAGGAAGTTGCGCTCGACGAGCTGAAGACCGCCGTGAAAGGGGGTCATCTCCGAGGATCCGAGGAAGACGTCGGTGACCGTCAGGGACGCCCGTTCGTCGACGTCGACCACTAGCACCGCCCCCTCATCGTCGCCGGCGACCGGCCGCAGCTTGAGGGTCACCCGGCCGAAGTAGCCGGTCATCAAGAGGCGGAGGCGCGCCCGCTCGACCCGGGGATCCTCCGGCCAGAGGATCGGCGCGCCGACGGTCAGAGCCTCGCTCTCGAGGGCCTTGATGATCTGCTTGTCGGAGACCTGCTCGGTGCCGACGATCGAGACCTCGATGATCCGCAGGTTTCGCGGGACCACGCCCGAGTCGTCGACCGACGATGACCCGCTCACCTTGGCAGATCCCGCCGGCTCCGACGAAGCCGCGCCAGAGGGCTCGGCGAGGGCCATCGACGGCGAAACGCCGATCGACAGTGCGACCAGCGCACCGCGGATCCGACCCCCGAGGGCGGCGCGGAGCTGCGCTGGGCCGGGCCTTGGCCGATGGCGACGGGACATCGACGGCAGTGTACTTCAGCGACTGTCAGCGCGACCGCGCTGCTACTCTCAGCCGGTGACCTCGCCGACCCTCGTGCTCTATGTCGAGGACGACCCGACCCATGTGGTGCTCGCCCGCCGGATCCTCGAGCGGCAGGGCTTCACCGTCAAGGCGGTCCACGACGGCGAGGAGGCGCTCCGCTCACTCCGATCGGCGCGCCCGGACGTGCTCCTCGTCGATCTCGGCCTCCCCGGCCCCGGCGGGCTCGCCCTTATCCGGACGATCCGCGAGCTGTGGACGATTAGCGACCTGCCGATCGTCGCGGTCTCCGCGAGCACGGTCCGCGGCGAGGTCCGTCGAGCGCTGGCCGCCGGCGCGAACGCCTTCGTCGAAAAGCCCTACACGATGGACGAGCTCGTCGCCGCGCTCCGGGCCGTGGAGGCCCCCTGATCGCGCAGGCGCGCGTCGACGATCGCCAGCTGCTCGCGCGTGTTGATCCCGGCGACCTCTTCGGCGTCGACGAGCACAGCCGCGACATCACCGCGCTGCGCCGCCTCGGCGACGACATCCGTGAGGTAGATCTCGCCCTGGGCGTTGTCACTCCCGAGCATCGGCAGGACCTCCCGCAAGAGCGCCAGGTCGGCGCAGTAGACCCCTGCGTTGCACTCGCCGATGGATCGCTCTTCGGGGCTCGCGTCCTTCTCTTCGCGGATCCCGACGACGCGGCCCTCCTCCCGGAGGATCCGTCCGTAGCCGCTCGCCGAGGGGGGAATAAACGTCGCGAGGGCGAGCCCCGCGGATGCGCCTTCGGCCGCCTTGAGGAGCCGGCTGAGGGTCTGCGTTCGCAGCATCGGCACATCGCCGCTGAGGATCAGGACCTGGCCAACAACCCCTTCAAGGGCCTCTAGCGCGCAAGCTACAGCGTGGCCGGTGCCCCGCTGCTCGCGTTGGAGGGCGAAGCGGGCGGCGGGAAAGGCCTCTTGTACCTTCGCTCGGACGTCCTCCGCCTGATGGCCGACGACGACGACGACATCGCCGACCCCGGCCTCCCGCGCAGAGCGAATCGGGTAGTACACCATCGGCGCTCCGGCGACGGGATGGAGGACCTTCGCCAGATCCGAGCCCATCCGCGTGCCTTTCCCCGCCGCCAAGACCACTGCAACCGGCGTCTGCACGGCCCGCACACTACCTGCCATCCCCCAAGACCGCGACAAAAGGGCGTAGAGCCCGTTCCCGCGCGCTCTCCAACCGGACGAGGCCGCAGAGCGCGCGCCCCCCCAGACCTGCGGCGACCGCGATATCCTCTTGGCGCTAGCGCGGCGGCTGTGCCAGCCTGCCCGCAGCGCATCCGCCAGGCAGCGCGACACCGTCGAGTGATCCATGACCGAGCATGCCGACACCGAATCAGGGTTTCCGACCAAGGGGTCGCTCAAGCGCATCCCCTTTCCCCAGCTGATCCGGCAGATCGCACGCGCCGAGGTCACCGGCAGCCTCTACTTGCTCAACGGACAGACGAAGAAGGTCATCTTCTTCCGCGCCGGCAAGCCGGTCTCCGTGCGCTCCAACGTGATCTCCGAGTGTCTCGGCCAGATCCTGGCGTCTGAGGGGCTGATCACCCAAGAGCAGAGCGACAACTCCCTCGAGGCGGTGCGCCGCACCGGCAAGAAGCAGGGCGAGCTCCTCATCGAGATGGGCCTCATCTCCGAGGGCAACCTCCAGTACGGCCTCGACGCCCAGTTTCGCGGCAAGCTCGGCGACATCTTCTCGTGGGAGGAGGGACGCTTTCAGTTCAAGCCCGGCGGCGACGACACGGGCGAGGCGCCGCCCAGCGAGTGCAACGAGAACATCATCATCTCGGCGATCCAGTCGCGCTACTCCGACGACCGAGCACGTCACGCGCTCCGCCCCTTCGCCGGCAAGTATCCGGTCGCGGTGCCGGCCTGGACGAGCAACGCGGATCCCCTAGAGCTGATCCCGGAAGAGGTGTACGTCCTGCAGGGTCTCGACGGCAGCCGCAGCGTCGACGAGCTCCTGAGCGGCGAGCTCGACCTCCCCGTCCCCCGGACCGCGACCCTGCTCTACGGGCTCATCGCCGCAGGTGTGGTCGATCTCAAGACCCGCCGCCTCCTCGCCCGACCCAAGCCCAAAAAGCCCGAGCTCCAGCCCGAGGGGCTCGACGACGCCGACCTCGCGCCGGACTTCGAGCCTGCGAGCGTCATCGGCGAGTACGAGGACACTCCCCTGCCCAGCCGCCTGCCCTCCGCGGCCCAGTCGACCTCGCGGATGCCCGCCCTCCTCACCGAAGACGAGGAGATGTTCGCCGGCGTCGCGGCCCTCGACGAGGACGAGAGCGTCGTCCTCGACACCCGCGACCTCCGGGCCAAGGTGCGCCGCGCCGAGAAGCTCTCCCAGGCCCAGACCCAAGGCGACGAGTCCGACTTCAGCGATCTCGACGAGGAGCCCGCCATCCGCGAGGAGCCGACGACGCTCGACGGCTCGCTCCTCGACCTCGACGAGGAGAGCTTTGACGACGAGGTCGAGCTCCTCGACGACGAAGAGATGGTCGAGATGGTCGACGAGGTCGAGATGGTCGAGGACCTACCCGACCTCGAGGACCTCCCGGTCGAGGACCTCGACCTCGGCGACATCGACGACCTCCCCGACCTCGACGATCTCGACCTCAGCGACATCGATGACCTCGCGCTCCCCGAGCCCGAGCCCGAGCCCGAGCCCGAACCGGCGCCCGCGGCCCCGTCCCCGGAGGACTCGATCGAGGCGATCCCGATCGACGAGCTCTCCGCCCTCGAGGAGGTCGACGCGATCGATCTGGACGACCTCTCCGGGATCGACGAGCTCCCCGATCTCGCGGACGTCGACGACGACATCGCCGAGGTCAGCACCCTCGACGAGTTCGACGAGGTCAGCATGATCGAGGAGGTCGTCGAGGATGTGGAGGTCGACGACATCGACCTCGACGACATCGACCTCGGCGACATCGGCGATGACATCGACGACCTCAACGAAGAGCTCGGGGACCTCGACGACAACATCGACCTGGGCGACCTCGACGACATCGACCTCGACGACATCGACCTCGGCGAAGTCGACCTCGGCGACGTCGACCTCGGCGACGTCGACCTCGACGACAAGGGCATCTCCGACGACGACCTGGACGATCTCGCGAACCTCGACTTCGATGATCTCGCGGTCGACGAGGAGAGCGGCGACATCGGCGGCGCTCGCTACCAGGACGCGGTCGCGGCGATGAACGAGGGGGACTACGCCTCGGCCTCGGCGCTCTTCGAGGACGCCTACCAAAACGGCTACGACGTCGCCGTCCTCCACGCGGCCCTCGCCTTCTCCCGCTACCGCGCCGCAGGAGGCAACCCCGCGGCCGCCCAGGACGCCCTCGATCTGCTCGCGTACGCAGAGCAGCGGGAGCCGGAGCTCGATCTCGTCCACGCCTATCGCGGCGCGGTGCTCCTCGGCCTCGGCGCCACCGACAGCGCCCGCGAGAGCTTTGAGCGCGCGATCGAGATCAACCCGTACTGCGAGATCGCGATCCAGTACATCAACAACATGTGAGCCCGGCTCGGTCCTGCGGCGGACCCAGCCCTGCACACACACGGCAGCTCACGGCGCTGCGGGGGCTTCGACGCGGCCGAAGTTCAGGTTCCCCGACTCGCGCAGAAGATCGTTGAACTCGTCGACGACCGCGTCGACCTCGTCGGCCCCGACTCCGCTCGCGCGCACCTTCTCCATCAGCGCCCTCGCGACCTCGTAGTACTGGTCCGCGCTGGCGACGAAGTGATCGAGCCAGAAGACCTTGGCCGCCTCCTCGGGGTGGAGGTCGAGGTACCCGTGGAGCTCGCCGTGGGCCTGCTCGATCGCGAAGAAGGCCGACTCGCAGGCGACGCCAGGCGCCGAGGTCAGGCAGCGGACGAGCGGGCGCGAGGCGATCACGAAGGCGCGCGTGTAGTACTCCGCGCCTCGTCCGCTCCGCTCTTCGATCCGCGCGAGCACCGAGGTGTCGACCCGTCCTTGAGTCTCGTTGATCTCCCGCGTCAGCGACCCCGAGGCGTCCTCCCACGAGCTGTAGGCGGCGTCGAGGCTCGGCCCGAGCTCGCGGATCGTCAGCGCTGCGGCGGGGTCAAACTTCTTCGCCGAACCTCCAGCCTCGAGGATCCCGACGACCTCCTCCAAGCGCGCGGCGTAGCTGCCGAGCGCCTCGGCGTAGTCGACCGTCGCGGCCTCGAGCTCGGGCTGCGGCGGCTGCAGGTGTCGTCCGGTCTTCGCCGCCTTGGCGCAGCTCTCGACCGCCGAGGCCGGGACCAGCGGGACCTTGGCGCCGTCAGCCTGGATCTCCCCCTCCTCCGTCACCTGCTCGCGGTAGCTCCGCCAGCTCTGGCGGACGAGGGCCTGGGTCGCCCGCCCACACTCGAGGTAGAGGCTGAGCTTGTTCGCCAGCAGCTCGGGCTGCGACCCACCGTCATCGGTCGTCGCCCGCTTCTTCTTGGCGAGCCGCTCCTTGAGCTGCTCCTCGATGGCCCCCTTGAGCTGCTCCGAGGTGTCCTGGGTGCAACCAAGGACCCCGAGCCCGACCATGAGGACGACCGGAGGGAAGAACCGGGTAAACGCGTGAAACACAGGCAGACCTACACCCAGTGGGGATCCATAGGGACGATGATCCGAAGGTAATGGAAGAGGTTCTCGATCCGGTAGTGATCGCAATAGAAGAGCTCTTCGCCGTCGAGCTGCGCGTAGAGCTTGCGTATCCGCGGCGAGCGGAAGATCCGGACCTCGATGTCCTTGCCGCTCGGGATCTCCGCCCGGCGTACCCCGAGCACCGCGAGATCATCGGCCGTCACCGGGTTGCGCTTGTGGGCGGTGATCGTCGCCGCCACCCAATCCGCGTGCCGCTTCATGATGATGACCTCGAACTTGCCGTCGTCCGGCTTGCTCTCGGGGGCGAAGATCCAGTCACCACCGTAGAGGAGCGTCCCCTTGACGACGATGTCCGTACAGCCCTTGTACTCGTGGCAGACGCCGTCCACCGTCACGGCGGCGGCGAAGCGGGAGCGGCCGAGGAGGCTGCGAAAGTAGCTGGCGAAGGCAGCACGGGCGTAGACCGCCTTGTCGCGGTAGACCCGGCGAAAGACCGGGACCTTGGCGACCCGCTCGCGGTCGCGGTTGCGGCGAGCGAGGATCTGCGCCGAGAGCCCGACGCCCCAGCTGTCGAACCAGAGGTCCTGGAGCACGACCTCGCCGTGGCTGTCGTAGGCGCTGACCCTGCCGACGTCGAGCCACTGCTCGATCCCCTCGGCGATGATCTCGACGTTGCGCTCGATCGCCTTGACGCCGGACCTCACGCCGAAGGAGCGCCCCTGATCGTTGGCGGTGCCCATCGGCAGCATGCCCATCGGCACGTCGATCCCGTAGCGCTCGCGGGCGAGGATGATCCCCTTCGCCGTGTCGGCGAAGGTCCCGTCGCCGCCGAGATAGATGACCTTGGCGATGTCCCCAGCCTCGAGGCGCTCTGCCAGGGCTGGGACCGTCGCCCCGTCGGGCTTGGTCGCGAAGAGCTCGGGGTCGAGGTGGTGCCGGTCGAGCGCCTCCATCGCGTGCTTGATGGCACGGGCGGCCTTCCCTGTTCGGGCCGTCGGGTTGCCAACAAGCAGAGAGACGCGGGGCCGCGACACGGTCGGCCAGGGTATCACCGTATAGCCGGCCAGAACCGCAGGAGGAGGCGAGGCGCCATTGGCGCCATCCGACGAACGCGCCGCGACAGGCCCCCGAAGGGGGCTCGAATCTGCTACCCCTTGGCGGCAATGCGCGGTTCGATTCACCACCGTAGGCTCCCCCAGCGATCTGTCCTCGCCGCCCTCGGGCTTGGCTTCACGCTCAGCTGTGCGACAACAGGCGACGGAGATGTCGCAGCGCCGTCGACGACCGCGGGATCGGACGCCAACCCTGTCGAGACGTCCGCGCCCGCGACAGCGTCGTTCGAGAACCCAGGCGGCATGTGGATGCCGAACCAGCTCGTGACCCACGCGGCATCGCTCAAGCAGGCCGGCTTCGAGCTCGACCCGGCTCAGCTCACCGATCCGACCGCGTTTCCGCTGGGCGCCGTCGTCAGCCTCGGGGGCTGTTCTGCCTCGTTCGTCTCCCCCGAGGGGCTGATCATCACCAACCATCACTGCGTCACCGGCTACCTCCAGCACAACTCCACCCCCGAGGTGAACCTCCTGGAGAACGGCTTCCTGGCGAAGACCCGCGCCGACGAGCCCTCCGGCGGGGCGACCAAGCGTGTCTACGTGACCCGCGCCTTCACCCGCGTGACCGACCGAGTCCTCGGCGACCTCGCCGAGGTCAGCGACGAGGAGCGCTACAAGGCCATCGAGCGCCGCCGCAAGGAGATCGTCAACGAGTGCGAGGCCGCCACGCCGAACACCCGCTGCCAGGTCGCCAGCTACTACTCGGGCGCCGAGTTCTATCAGATCGAGCAGCTCGAGATCCGCGATGTTCGCTTGGTCTACGCCCCCCACGCAGGCGTCGGCGTGTACGGCGGTGAGGTCGACAACTGGCGCTGGCCCAGGCACACCGGCGACTTCTCGTTCCTGCGGGCCTACGTCGGGCCCGATGGCAAGCCCGCCGACTACTCGACCGCCAACGTCCCCTACAAGCCCGAGCACTTCCTCCGCGTCGCCGACGAGCAGCTCGACGCCGGCGACTTCGCGATGGTCGCCGGCTACCCCGGCCGGACCTCGCGGCTGCTCACCGCGGCCGAGACCAAGGAGGCCGCGACTTGGTACTACCCGCGGCAGATCAAGCTCTACGAGGAGTACATCGCCGCTCTCGACGCGGTCAGCGAAGGTCGGCCGGACATCAAGATCAAGGCGGCCGGTCGTAGGCGCGGCCTCAACAACTACCTGACCAACTTCAAGGGGATGCTCGACGGCCTGGTCAAGGGCAAGCTCGCCGACGAGCGGGCCCGGATCGAGGGGGAGCTCGCCGCCTGGATCAGCGCCGATCCGGCGCGCCAAGAGAAGTACGGCGGCGTGCTCGAGGCGATGGCCAAGCTCAACGAGGCCAACCTCTCGAACCGCGAGCGCGACGCGGCGCAGGCGTCTCTGCTCCGGGCCTCCCAGCTCCTCGGCGCCGCCCAGACGATCGTCAAGATGGCGAACGAGCGCGGCAAGAAGGACGCCGACCGGGCCCCTGGCTATCAGAAGCGTGACCTCGCCCGCAGGGAGCAGGGCATGGCGTCGATGCAGAGCACCTACGACCCGGCGCTCGACCGCGCGATCCTCAAGCTCTTCCTGACCCGCGCCGCACGCCTCCCCGAGGCCGACAGGCCCCCCGCCCTGGCGACGATCGTCGGCGATGGCCCGGTCGACGAGGCCGCGATCGACAGCGCCCTCGACCGCCTCTACAAGTCGACCAAGCTCGGCGATGAGAAGGCTCGCCTGCGCCTCCTCAAGAAGGCCAAGCCGGCGACGCTAGGGCGCAGCCGCGATCCCTTCATCCGCCTCGCGCTCGACCTGGAGCCGCAGATCGAAGAGCGAGAGCGGCGCAGCGAGAAGGAGGAGGGAGCGATGGCGGCGCTGCGGCCCCGCTACATCGCCGCCCTCCGCGAGTTCAACGGCGGCGACGTCGCTCCGGACGCCAACGGGACCCTGCGGGTCACCTACGGCACGGTCCGCGGGTACCGGCCCCGCCCCGAGGCGCCGCTCTACCGGCCCTTCACGGTCCTCTCCGAGATGATCGCCAAGCACACCGGCGAGGAGCCCTTCGACGCCCCCGCGGCGGTGCTCGACGCCTTTAAGGCCCGCAAGGTCGGCCCCTACGTCGACGCCGACCTCGGCGAGGTCCCGGTCAACTTCCTCGCCGACCTCGACATCACCGGCGGCAACTCGGGCTCGTCGACCCTCAACGCCCGCGGCGAGCTCATCGGCCTCGTCTTCGACGGTAACTACGAGGCGATGGCCAGCGACTGGCTCTTCATGCCGGAGATCACCCGCTCGATCCACGTCGACATCCGCTATGTCCTTTGGGTCATGGACGCGGTCGATCACGCCGAGCACCTGATGACCGAGATGGGCGTCACGCCGGCGATCGACTGACCGCAACTCCCCTCGCTCAAGAGAGAGCCCGCCCGTCAGCGACGCGCGGGCTCTTGATCTGTCGAGAGTTCGCGACGAGGCCCTCCGGCGATGGCCCGCGGAGCCGCAGGGGGCGGACGACAAGGTTCTACATGCAAAAGCCCGCCCGTCATCAGACAGGCGGGCCCGGTCCGTTGCGCGGGACGACTCGGTCCGTTGCGCTGCGCGGGACGACTAGGTCCGTTGCGCTACGCGGGTCCGCCGTCGCCGAGCGAAGCCCCAGAGGCCGGCGAGGAGACCGATAGCCAAGGTCCCGTCGTAGTCGTCGGCGACCGAGCAGCCCTTGGCGGTCGCGCCGGGCTTGCCCTCGACCTCACCGGGCGACTCATCGCCGTCGTAGGAGGAGCTCTCGTCGTAGCCATCGCTACCGGCGGAGTAGCTGTAGTCATCGCTGTCATCGCTCGGGGCCGAACCGGAGCCGCCACCAGAACCGCCAGAGCCGCCAGAGCCGCCCGACCCCGAGTCGCTCGACGAAGAGCCCCCACCCTTGGTCCCGTACTTCCGACGATCCCGCTCCTCGCGATACTTCTCAGGATAGGGGGGCAGCTCGCCCGAGGGGCGTGCGCCGGCCTCTGCGGCCTTCTTCCACTTCCCCGGGATGGGGCCGCCGGCCGCCGGCTTCTGCGGCCCGAGGATGTACGCGGCCCGACGGTTGCGCTCCTCGTCGACGTTGTCGTCGGTCTTGACCAGGAGGCCCGACTCGCCCATGCCGGCGTAGTAGATCTCGCACCAGACGCCCTTCTTCTTGAAGTACTGCGCGATCGCCTTGGCCCGGCCTTCGCTGAGGCGCTTGTTGTCGGAGGCCTTGCCGACGGTGTCGGTGTAGCCGACGATGTAGAGCTGCGCCGTGAGGTTGGCGCCGACCGCCTTGTTGGTCTTCTCGAGCCCGGCGAGCTCGTACATCGCGATGATCGCCGCCTCTTCGACGAACTTCTCCTGATCGCCGCGGATCACCGCCTTGCCGCTGTCGAACTTGATGTTCGTGTGGGGGATGTCGACCGACCAGGTGACCTTGATGTCCTCGGCGGTCTGCCCCGCGGTGCCGACCACCTCGAGCTTGACCATGAACACCTCCGCGTCGCTGTCCCAGCGCAGAGAGAGGCGATCACCGGCCTTGTTGCCGCCGCCGCCCTCGTCCTTGGAGAGAACGTTGCCGTCGGTGTCGAAGACCGTGAACGTGTAGCTCTCCAGGTCAAAGGGGACCCGGTAGGCGACCTTGCGCTCGCGGACGTCGTTGATCCCGAAGAGCGCCTCGATCTTGCCGCCGCCGACCGTCTTCGCCGCCGAGGGCCGCATGACCTCAAAGGAGCCGCTCCCGGAGATCGCGCCCTCGATCGACATGTCGTAGGCGACCCGCTCCGCTCCCTGGACCCATTGCACCTTGTAGGTCTGCCCCGCCTTCAGACCGGGGACCGACTTTTGGACGACCTTCTTGCCGCCCTTGATCTTGACCTCGAATGCGCCGATGTCTTCGTTGGCCTTGAGCACAACCTCGGCGCCGCCGCTGGGGTCGGTCTGGCTGTTGTAGGAATAGCTGAAGGGATCCGCTACCCAAAGGGCGAGGAGGAGGCCTGAGAGGGTCGAGACGGGCATAGGACGAGGCTCCAAGCTCGGGGATGAGCAGGCGGAAAGGTACCACGGAAGCCCGCGAACGGGGAGCGAGCGCGAGCCGCGGTCCCCCCCGCTTGACAGCCGCTGCCCCCCCCTCCTATCAGCGATGCGATGGGAAAGCTGGTCGCCGGTGCGCTCCTCGCCTCACTCGCCTGGGGCGCTGCGTGGTGGCTCCTCCTCGGCACACCCGACGTCGAGCCCGGCCCCTGCGACGATCGCTGCGGGGAGGGCACCCGCTGCGACGTGCAATTGTGCGTCGTCGACACCGCGGAGGTCCCGGCAGAGGAGCCGGCCGCCAAGAAGAAGGGCCGCAAGCGTCGACGCAAGGGCAAGGGCGGCGGAGCGGGCTCGCCCTCCGGCGAGGCAGGAGACGCAGGCGATGTCCCCGAGGCCGGCGCGCCGCGGGTCGACGACAGCCACATCCCCGCCTTCTCCAACGGACCCCAGGCGCTCGACCTCAACGGCGGCTCCGAGCGTCTGAGCGACGCCCAAGTCCGCGCAGTGGTCCGCAAGCTGACCCCGAAGTTTCAGCGCTGCGTCGGCGATGCCGCCACCGGCGACACCGCGCTGCGCGGCAAGGTCAAGATCACGGCCCGGGTCAACGGCGACGGCAAGGTCTCCCAGGTCTCCGCCACGGCACCGGCGGCGATCCGCGACAGCGGCGCGGTCCCCTGCATCCGCAAGGCTGTGTTCGACCAACGCTTTCCGACCTACGATGGGCCCTCCATGGGCGTCGATCTCAGCTTTGAGGTCGACTAGCCGCCCCGCAGCCGAGGGTGCTGACGCGGGTCACGCCGTGGCTCGGCGCCCTTCGGCGCCCTTCGGCCTCAGCTCCAGCTCCAGCCCCGGCGCAGCGCTCTTCGTCGGGCTCGCTCGACCGCCCTCTCGCTCCTCAGGCGTGCATGCTCTCGCCACAGCGGTCAGCGTCGGCCTCTAGCGACGGCCCTCGGGGCCTCCGCCGTCCGTGGTCTCGCCGCACCGACGCGAGCTCACGCCCTTCGACCTCAGTCGAAGGGCAGCGCCTTCTTCGACTTCGGCTTCGACGCTGCCTTCTTCTGCGGCTCGGCTCCTGCCGCGCCCAGTCGCTTGCGCTCGGCGGAGATCAGCGACTCGAGCGCAGGGTTGATCGCCTTCGCACGGCGGTAGTAGCCCTCGGCCGCGGTCATGTCGCCCTCCCGCTCAGCGCAGAGCCCGAGGCCCATCAGCGCCCGCGCCTCCTCGTTGCCGCGGACGCCGAGGAGCTTGGTGTAGGCCGACACGGCAGCGCCACAGCGACCGCGCTGCCGATCGCTGTCCGCCTGTTGCAGGAGCGTGCGGAGGGCCTCCTTGTCCTCGGCGTCGAGGTCGTCCTCGGCGCTGGCCTTGGCGCCTTGTACATCGTCCAAGCTCGCGCCCGCGTCCTTCGGCGCTGCCGCGCTCTTCTTGCTCTTCGCCGGGCGTTTCTTCAGCTCGTAGCTGGGCGCCGGAGGCTCTTCCATCGCCCCCTCGTCGGCCAGCGCTTCCTCTTCTCTGAGATCGGCCTTCTCTTCGACGATCGGCGCGGCGGCGGGGACCATCGCAGGCGCCTCCTCCTCCAGCGCGGCGCGGGCCTTGTCGCCCCCCTCCCCCGCGACCTCTGCCTTCTCCGGCGACTCAGACACACCTGTCTTTTCAGACATGTCGCTAAAGATCGGAGCGTCGGGCCGGAGCACGACGATCAAGAGCGCTGCCGTCGCGGCGAGGGCGAAGCCCGGGAGCAGGAGCGATCGACGAAGGCGCTGCCAGAGTCCACCTGCGGTCCCTGCTGCCTCACTCTCGACCACCGCCGCAGGGGAGCGGCGAGCCTCTTCGAGAACGCTGTCCAGCAGCCCCTCTGGGACTTCGATCGGCGGCAACGCCTCGTCGGTCATGCCGAGGATCTCGCGGAACGATTCGATCCTTCCGAGCAGCTCCGGCGACGCACCCTCAGGGAGGATCGTCAGGTCCTCGAGGGCGTCCTCGAGGAGGTCCAGCTCCGCGGCCGTGAACTCGGAGCTTCGGTCGTACTCAACCATCGCTCACCTCTGGCCGATGCCTGCTGCGTAGGGTCACGCCGTCTCCGCTCCGCCAACCAATGTGCACCGCTCCCCGCATCGCCGGCAAGCCCGCCGAGCTACCTGCCGAGCTACCTGCCGACAAGCCCACCGACAAGCCCACCGACAAGCCCGCTGACAAGCTCACCGACAAGCCCAGCCCTATGCCGACGGGCATCCGGTGGACCGGGGGTTCGAGACGCGACATCACAAGGCTGCCAACGCCCGACCGGCAAAGACGGTCTCAGGGCTCAAACGTGGCGAATCACACATCAGGCTTCGGGGTCGGTGGCGCCCAAATCCACCCATCCTCGACCCAGTCGAGCCCGAGCCCGGAGATCGCCGCGATAACGGCCCCTGACGAGTCCTCGGAGAGCATGTCGGTCGGCCCAGCCCAGCCCTCAAGAGCCCAGAGAAACGCCGTGAATCCGCTAATTACGGCGTCGAAGACATGGGGGCTTCGGACCACAACCTCGGGCCAGACGTAGTCAAACCGGAGCCATCGATCGAGGCGTGCGAACGTCTCCTTGCGTTGGCTCCACAGACGGGCGGTCTCGCCCCGACGCAGACTCCGCTCAAACTCGGCGCCGCACAGCCGGACCAAGGTCGCCGGCGGGTGGACCTCGATGAGGTTCTCATGGAGCCGGAGCTCCGGCGCGAGCGCCCGGCGAAGGTAGGTCGCACGGGCCGCCAAGGGGCCCATCCCCTGTCCGAGAGACTCACGCGGCTGGAGCTGGGCGTGACTGTAGAGAACGTCGACCGCCCGTTGGGTGTAGGGGGTCACCGAGGGCTTGGACCGGTCGGCGCGACCACGACGGGCGAGCAGCGCCGGCGCATGCTCTCGCATCCAGACCACCGACGGGACGACGCACGACGAGACCCCTGGACAGGCGAGCTGACAGGAGATGCACGGCGGCAGGGTCAACGGGGCGTTGATCGCGACGACGGTCTCGTCGTCCAACCACTCGCGGATGTAGTCGACGAGAACATCGTCGCGGAAGAGCGCGTCGCCCTTCCCGTCCTCACCGCCGCCGCGATGGCCCTGACGCACGCGGGCCTCGACGACCCGCACGCGACTCTCCGTATCGAGCTCCAGACGAGCGACCGCGGTCGTCTTCCCGCGGCCACCGCCTAGGTTGACGCCGATGAAGCGGCGAAACGAACGCGCACCGCCCATGGACGGCCCAGGGGGGTCCGCCGAGCTGTCCTGGTCGGCCAAGCGAGGCTCACTCGCTGAGCGTCGGTTTACGCTCTATCAAGAAGGTCATGTAGGCGATCGCCGCCGGCAGCTCGAGGGCGGGCATCTGCTCGATCAGATCACGAGCTTCGCGACGGAGGGTCTCCGTCGGGCCTTCGCCTCGCTCACCAATTGGTTTTTCTAGGGGCACGTCGGGCTCCGCGGGCGGTTGGGGATCTCCCCACGGCGGGTTCTCGCCGAGGGCGACGTCGCGGGGCTCCAACCAGGAATCGATGTAGATGTGAAGGAGGTTCGCACGGTAGGCAAACCACCGGTCGCGCTCGACCGGGTACGAGAGCAGCACGTCCTTAAAGCGGCGAAAGGCGCCCTTGCCGTCGATCGCGAGGATGAGCCGCTCCTTGAGCGTCCCGTCCTCGACGGAGGCGACGAAGCGCTCCATCCACCGGTACTGCTCACGAGAGGAGGCAGGGTCCAGATGGACGTAGCGGCTCCCGCTCGAGCGGATCATCGTCCGCTTCTCTTCGTCCTCCGGCCTCGAGTCGACGACCTGGACTACCTGGCCAGTCTCGAGATCGAGATAGCTATGGGTGTCAGGTGCGTTGTGCTCAAATGCAGTCTCAAGCGCCGCCCAGTCGGGGATCGGCGCACCGGAAACAACTCGCATGGATTAACTCACTTCCGCAGGTCAAGTCACGGGCAACCGCTGGTCAGGGCGTCTGCTCCGCGTCGGGTGCTGAACAAGGTCGGCAGCGACTGGGGGCCGCGGCCGGGACCCAGCATAAGCCGCCCGATCAAACCCCGCAACACCGCGATGCGACCTCGGAGCGGCCTTCGACCGCCTCAGGAGGTGTCGTCGTCCGCGGCCCCGGCGAGGAGCGATGCCACCTCGGCGAGCTTGCGCCGGAGCTCTCGCTGGCCGACGCCTCCCCGGTCGAGGCGGCGCAGGAGGACATCGAGCGCCGCCTGGGCCCGCTCGATCCCCGCCAGCGAGGGTCCTTGCGCAGCCGAGGGGCGTCCCTGGGCCGCCGCCGCCGGGGCCTCCGTCGCTCCGCTCGCGTCGACGTCCTCCAGGCGAGCGCGCAGGCTCGCGACCTCCGCCTCCAGCACCCCTACGGGTCTCTCCGTGAGGCGACGGACCTCCTCCTTGGACTTCTCGACCTCCCAGCGGAGGCTCTGGACCGTCGCCTGGAGCACCGCGTACCCCTCACCGCCGGTCGGCGCGTCGTCGCGCTCGTTCGGGCTGCGCTCGCCTGGGCCCCACGCGGCCTCCGCGAGCCGCTCCTCCAGGGAGGAGCAGCGGTCTTCAAGGCCCGACGCTCGCCCGAGCGCCGCGTCGAGCTGCTCGACGAGCGACTCCCGGGCTGCGGCGGCGAGCTCGAGCTGGCGCCGCGCCTGGGCGATCTGGATCCGCAGGGTGTCGGTGCCCTCGCGGCTGACGGGGCTCGCCGCTACAGGCGGGATCTCGATCAGGGTCAGGCCCCCGGCGAGCGTCCGTCCGACCACGGCGATGTACTCGGTGAACTTCGGATCGGTGCCGAGGCTGTTGTCGAAGGCGATCCCGACCTCGCCATCCCCTCCGCCGCGGCCGTCGTCGCCGCGGGCGACCAGACCGAAGTCGATCGCGGCCATCACCGGCAGCGGAGCGATCCCGAGGAGATGGGCCCGCTCGAAGCACGCCTCGATCAGCGCCTGAAACTCCGCCACCTTCACCAGCGCGGCGGCGACCGTGACGACGACCACCCTGCCCTGGGCAGCTCCGTCGGCGAGAACGTCGAGGAGGGCGATCGCTCGACGGTCCAAGCGTCGCGCGAGACCAGGCAGATCGCGGCGGAGCATCCGCGAGGGGCTGGCGTCGGGGCCGAGGTAACGTCCCAGGTCGACGAGCGCGACCTCCCAGGGAGCGCTGTCGAGGATCGCCGCGCTCGCGTCGGCCTCGGCGAGCTCTAGCCCCTGATGACGCCTGGCCCCGGCGAGCGAGCGCGGGTCGTCGGCGAGGAGGCGGACCCGTCCGGCGACGCCGCCGAGGAGCGCGTCGACGACCTCTGCGCAGGCTCCGCTCCGGCGACGCGCGCCGATCCCCTGGGCCGAGCTGAGGAAGCGCTCGACCATCGGATCGACGATGATCCGATCACGACCCTCCCACAGCTCCCGCAGCAGCTGGATACGCGCGGCCCATCGCGGCTCGATCGCCATAGTCGAGGCAGACATAGCCCGGCGCCGTCGACCTCCGCAACGCCCCCGACGCCGAGAGAGCGCCGCCGTTGCCGGTTTCTAGCGCCGATGCTACGGTCGCGCGCCCCCCGGAGGCCGCTAGCCTCCTCCCCTGAGGAGAGCGCCGATCGAGGTCGGCGCCCACCATTGACGAGATCTGCGCCATGAACTCAAGCCTCCGCGCCAAGCTCGAGAACATCTGCGAGCGCCACGAAGAGCTCGCCGAGATGCTCTGCGATCAGGAGATCGCCGCCGACAAGGACCGCTTTCTCCAGCTCTCGCGAGAGCACGCCGAGATGACCCCCGTCGCCGAGGCCTATCGCGAGATCGTCGAGCTGATGGCGGAGCTCGCCGACGCCGAGGGTCTGCTCTTGGACCCCGACATGCGGGAGCTCGCGGAGGCCGACGTCGATCGCCTGCGGACGGTGGTCGAGGAGCGCAATCGAGCGATCGAGCGCCTCCTCCTCCCCAAGGATCCCAACGACAACAAGGACGTCATCCTCGAGATCCGCGCTGGCGCGGGCGGCGAGGAGGCGGCCCTCTTCGCCGCCGATCTCTGGCGCATGTACAGCCGCTTCGCCGAGACCCATGGCTGGACGATCGAGCTCCTGAGCGCCAGCCCGGCCGGCGCCGGCGGCTATCGGGAGATCACGGGGACGATCCGGGGCAAGAACGTCTACGCCATGCTCAAGTTCGAGAGCGGCGTCCACCGGGTCCAGCGGGTGCCGGCGACCGAGTCTCAGGGTCGCATCCACACCTCGACGGCGACCGTCGCGGTGATGCCCGAGGCCGAAGAGATCGACATCGAGATCAACCCCAAGGACCTCGAGATCCAGACGATGCGGGCCAGCGGCGCCGGCGGACAGCACGTCAACACCACCGACTCCGCGGTCAGGATCACCCACATCCCGACCGGCACCGCGGTCCACTGCCGGCAGGAGAAGTCGCAGGTGAAAAACCGCGAGATCGCCTTCCGCCTCCTGCGCTCGCGGCTCCTCGACCTCGAGATCCAGAAGTACCAGACCGAGCGCGCCGCCCATCGCCGGGGACAGATCGGCACCGGCGACCGCTCGGAGAAGATCCGGACCTACAACTATCCTCAGGACCGGATCAGCGATCACCGGATCAACCTGACCCGCCACGGCTTGAACGACTTCATGAACGGCAGCATCGACGACGTCATCGACGCCCTCCGGGCGAGCGATGAGGCGGACCGGCTCGCCGAAGCCCAGGGTCAGTGAAGCGCGCGATCGAGGTCGAGGTCGCCGGCCAGCGCCTGGCGATCCGCAGCGACGAAGGGCCGGAGTATGTCCACCAGCTCGCGGAGCTGGTCGACGCCCTGGTCGCCGAGCTCCTGGGTGACCACCACGCCGGGAACAGGACCCGCGCCCTCGCGCTCGTCGCGATCCAGCTCGCAGACCAGCTCCTCCGCGAGCAGGATCTCCACGATCGGCTGAGAACAGCCCTGGAGGAGCGGCTCACACGGCTAGAGGCGACCTTCGCCGCGCACAGGCGCCACCTGGTGGAGCCGGCACAGGCGAGCGTCCGGCCGACCGCGCCTGCGGATCCCGCGGAGGCCTGAGCGGTGGGTCGACCCTCGCTGCGGATGGTCCTATCCTCCGGCGCATGGGAACCCCGCCCCCCGCCTACCAGCCGAAGTCCGCGGCCCTCAAGTCTCTGATCGAGCGCGGCTATTTCGAGCAGGTCTCGGACATCGAGGCCATCGACGACGCCCTGGCGGCCGGCATGGTCACCTTCTACATCGGCTTCGATCCGACCGCCTCGTCCCTGCACGCGGGCTCGCTCGTCCAGCTGATGGCGATGCGCCTCCTGCAAAAGCACGGTCACCGACCGATCGCGATCCTCGGCGGCGGCACGGCGATGATCGGCGATCCCTCGGGCAAGACCGAGATGCGCAAGATCCTCTCCGCCGAGGAGATCACCGCCAACGGCGAGGCGATCTTCCGCCAATTCGGGACGCTCCTCCACCGAGACAGCGGCCAGGCGAACGACGCGCTCTTCCTCGACAACCGCGACTGGCTGCGCGGGCTCCACTACATCGAGTTTCTCCGCGACATCGGCCGTCACTTCACGGTCAACCGGATGGTCGCGGTCAAGACCTACCGCGATCGGCTCGACGCTGAGATCCCGCTCTCCTTCCTCGAGTTCAACTACCAGCTCCTCCAGGCCTACGACTTCCTCCAGCTCTACAACACCCACGGCTGCACCCTCCAGATCGGCGGCAGCGATCAGTGGGGCAACATCGTCGCCGGCATCGAGCTTATCCGTCGGGTGACCAGCGAGACCGATCAGCCGGGGGCCGCCTACGGCCTGACCCTGCCGCTGCTGACCACGGCCGACGGCAAGAAGATGGGGAAGACCGAGCGCGGCGCGATCTGGATCGACGCCGAGCGACTCTCGCCCTTCGACTACTACCAGTACTGGATCTCCTGCGACGACCGCGACGTCGCCAAGCTCCTCCGCCTCTACACCGAGCTCCCGCTCGCGGAGATCGACGCCCTGACGGAGACCGGCGGCATCGCCCTCAACGCCGCCAAGGCCCGCCTCGCGGTCGAGGCGACCACGCTCCTCCACGGCGCGGAAGCTGCCGCCAAGGCCAAGCAGGCGTCAAAACAGGCGTTCGGCGGCGGCGGTGATTGGAGCGCGGTCCCCTGCGTGAAGATCGAGGGGGCGATGCGCCTGGTCGACCTCGTGACCCACCCCGAGATCGGAGCCTTCAAGTCCAAGCGCGACGCTCGTCAGCGGATCGAGGGAGGTGCCGTGAAGATCGACGGCGATCCGATCACCGATCCAAAGGCGATGATCGGCGAGGACGGCGAGCCCGTCCGGCTCCAGTCCGGCAAGAAGATCCGCCTGCGGATCGAGTTCGTGTAGGCAGCCGTCCAGGCTGTCGACCGCCTCCCAGCTCCGGACTGCGAGCTTCGCCGCGGACGACCTCTGCGGGTCGACCTACGCGGCGTTGCTGTCCGACCGCCCCGGCTGGACCGGCGCCCCTTGGTCATCGATGACCAGGACGAGGCCCAGTCCGGCGAGCACATCGTCGGATCGCCCGTCCTGGCGCGCAGCCGCTGCCCGCCTAGTCGAAGACGACCGGGAAGAGGACGCGGGTCTGGATCTGCTGCTGGCGCAGGCTGAAGAGCGCGTCGAAGGTCTCGCTGACCACCTTCGCGGTCTTCCGCCCGGCGCTCGCCTCGATCTCGGCGAGCGCCGCCTGGACGCCGACCGGCGTCGAGATCGGGCCGAGGCTGTTGACGATGTCCTTGAGGGTCGGCTCCGGCGGGTAGATCTCGAGCTCGACGTCGTCGCCGACCTTGGCCAGGCTCCGCGCCTCCGCGAGCGCCTCTTCCAGGCCGCCGAGGGAGTCGACGAGGCCCCGCTCCTTGGCGTCGACGCCGGTCCAGACCCGGCCCTGGGCGATCTCGTGGATCTCCTCAGTGCTCTTGCCGCGGCCCTCGGCGACGCGGCTCAGGAAGAGCTTGTAGGTGTCCTCCATCATCGCCTTGACCGCAGCCCGCTCCCCCTCCGACCAGGAAGACATCAACGACCACATGCCGGAGCGGGCGCCACGGCCGATGTGGAAGGTGTTGATCCCCATCTTCCCCAGCCCCTTCTCGACGTTGATCTTGCCGCCGACGACCCCGATCGAGCCGGTCAGGGTGTCCGGGAGGGCGAAGACCTTGGTCGCGTTCGCCGAGATGTAGTAGCCGCCGGAGGCCGCGACCCGGCCCATCGACACGATCACAGGCTTGCGCGCCTTGGCCTCGATGAGCGCCTGGGCGATCTGCTCCGAGGCGATCGCCGATCCGCCGCCGGAGTTCACCCGGAGGACGATCGCGGCTACCTTCTCGTCGGCCGCCATCCGTCGGATCGCGGTCGAGAGGGTGTGGCCGGCGATCTCGGTCCGGGCCCCGAGGACCCCTTGGCCGCCGCCGTCGACGATGCTGCCGAGGGCGTAGACGACCGCGACGTGGGGGACGCTCGGCGTCTTCGGCGGGACCAGACCGAGGAAGGCCTGGAGCTTGCCGAAGTCGAAGGCGTCGCCGCCGGACTTGCCCTTGAAGACGGTCCACTCCGCGCCGCCGAGGGCCTGCTCGCGGAAGCTCTCGTAGACCGCGACATCATCGATGAGCCCCGCAGCCTTCGCCGAGTCGGCGGTGAAGAGCGCGTTGTCGATGAGCTCGGTCGCCTTCTCCTCGCTGAGCTTGCGACCGTCGATGAGCCCCTGTCGCTGGCTCGCGTAGAACTGGTCGACGATCGCCCCGAGCGTCTCCCGCATCGCCTTCGACGGCTCGCTGCGGGTGAGGGGCTCCGCCGCCCCCTTGTAGTCGCCGATGTGGACGATGTCGGCGACGATCCCGAGCTTGTCCATGAGCCCCTTGAGGTGGACAGGCGTCGCCGCTGCGCCCGAGATCGTCACCATCCCGTGCGGGCTCATGCCGATCCGATCGCAGACCGTCGCCAGGTGGTAGGCCTGGTTGACCGCGTTGTCGAAGTGGCAGGCGATCGTCCGCGCGCCGCCCCCCTTGAAGCGGGTCAGGCCGGCGTGCAGCTCCTGGGCCGAGGACCAGTCGGCGACGAGGCCGTCGAGGGTCAAGAGCAGCCCCTTGACCTGGGGATCGGCGGCGGCCTTGTCGAGGCGCTTGAGGAGGGGCTGGAGCTCGATCGTCGGCGGCGGAGCGCCGGTCAGGCTGAGCGAGATCTCGGTCATCTCCGAGACCTCGCCGCGCAGGCTCATCGTCAACCAGTGCGGCTTGTCCTTGGCGAAGCCAGGGGAGGACTTCAGCGCGTCGTAGGGCCCCGGCTCGTCGAGCTTCGCGGCCATCATCGCCCCCAAGGGTCCGAGCTTGCCGAGGCCGTCCATCCCCGGCACGCCAGAGCTCTCCTTCTTCCCGTCCTCGGAGCTCGCCCCAGACGCGTCGTCCTTCGCCTCTGCGCTCTCCCCCTTGTCTGCCGGCGTGCGCGGCCCCTGACAGGCGACGAGGAGGATCAAGAGGGTGAGGAGGCTGCTTCGTTTCATCATGACTCCGGCGCGAGGGTAGTCGTTAGACGCCACTCTTGCGACCCTCGGCCGCGACAGCAGGTTTCTCCCCCCCTCCCCGCGCGAGGTCACAGCTGCACACCGGTCGTCGCGAGCCCCCACGCCACCATGTATGCTTCCGCGCATCGTGCAGCCACCACGCCGAGATCCGCTCGCTGTTAACTCTCTGGAAGAGGTCACCCCCGATCCCGATCAGCTCGTCGCCGCCTTCGCCGCTGTCCTCGCGATCAAGAGCGGGAGAACCAAGGGCGGGCGCCCCTTCTACGACCTCCGCCTCGGCGACACGACCCGGACCGTCGCCGCCAAGATCTGGGACGACGCAAGCGAGGCGATGCAGCTCGCCGCTCAGCTCGAGGTCGGCCAGCCGCTGCGCCTCCTCGCCCGCGCTGACGTCTATCAGGGCGCCGTCCAGCTCAACATCCGCCGCCTCCGCCTCGTCGATCCAGAGCAGCCCGAGCCCGGCTACGACCCCGCCGTGCTCTTCGGCGACGGCCACCGCTACGTCGGCGATCGCCTCTGCAAGAGCCTCGTCGTCGACATCGAGACCGTGCCCGCCCATGCGAGCGACTCGCTCCCGAGCGGCGTGGCCAAGGCCGTCGACCGCTTCGCCAGCCGTGACGGGGTCGACGAGTCGCTCATCATGAGCATCTCGCCGATGCTCGGACAGATCGTCTCGCTGGCCTTCGGCGAGGGGGAGATCGACGACGTCGGCGACCAAGAGGTCACGGTGCTCGCGGTCCCTCACCCCGAGCACCCGATCGACGATCCACCGCCCTGGCTCCTGGTGATGAGCGAGGCCGATCTCCTCCGCTCCTTTTGGACCCTCGCCGCCGCCGCCGACGTCGTCGTCACCTACAACGGTCGCAACTTCGACATCCCCTTCTTGGTCGGACGCTCGCTGATCCACGGGATCAACGCCCGCGTCGATCTCCTCGGCAGCCCCTACGCCCTACGGCCGCACCTCGACCTCTACCGGGTGCTCACCGGCGGTGGACGGGCGCAGGGCCCGACCGGCCTCGACGTCGTCTGCTGGGCCCTCGGGGTCGAGTCGCCGAAGGGGGCGATGGACGGCTCCAAGGTCGCGGACGCCTACGCGGCTGGGGATCTGCGGGCGATCGCCGAGTACAACCGCGGCGACATCCGGGCGACCACCTCGGTCTTCCACCGGATCCGCGATCAGATCCTCCGCTACCGCGACAACTGGTAGGCCTCTGACCAGCGCTCACGGTGATCGTCGACGAAGCGACGAAGCGTGAGCGGCGGGCGGCCGAGAACCCGCTCAACATCGGCGGTCAGCCCTCCAGAGCGATCGAGCCGGGTAAAGGCGTACTCCAGCGTCATGAATGCGAGCATCCCGGCGCTGATCTCTCGACCTCGCCAGCGACGGATGAAGCTCGCAAAGCTCGGCGCGCGGTAGACGATCGGCTCTCCCAGCACCGCGCTGAAGATCGCCGCGACCTCGTAGAAGTCCAACGACTCCCCCCCGGTGAGCTCATAGACCCGCTCATGCCCGGGCTCGAGCAGAGCCTTAAGCGCGATCGCGGCCACGTCGCGGGTGTCGACGAGGCCCAAGTGGCCGCGACCGGCGGGGATGAACACCTCGCTGTGCAGGGCGATGTCACGCCGGTGCATCGTGCTCAGGTTCTGCATGAAGTAACCGGCGCGGAGGATCACATGCTCCAGCCCCGAGCTCTCGAGCCAACGCTCGACCTGCGCGTGGGGGAGGAACGAGAGGGTGCCGGCACCAAAGACCGACAGGAAGACCACCCTCCGGACACCTCGCTCACGAGCGACCTCTAGCAGGGGGATCACGCTGCGCCGCACGGCGCCGGCCCCAGGGGGCCACATGACGAAGATCGCGTCGACTTCGTCGACCGCCTCCGCGAACGTCGCTGGATCCGTGAAGTCGAAGCGCACCGGCACGGGCCCGTCCCGCGACTCCGCCTCTGGTCGGCGGACGGCGACCCGCGGGCTGATGCCCTGCGCGACGAGCTGCTCGACGAGGTGGACGCCCACCTTGCTCGCGGGACCGATCACCAACACACGTGGAGACGACATCACGCGCACGATCGTGGCGAACCGAGGGGGGCGAGTAAAGCCGACAAGCGCGGAGCATCGCCTGCAGGTCGTGCGGAGCGCCCGAGAACGACAAAACGCCGGCGCCCAAAGGCGGCCGGCGTCTTGCTGATGGAGCGCGACCTAGGAGGCCGCGGCCCGAAGCTGCGCCTCGAGCCACATCTGCTCGGTGGTCAGCTTGCGGTGATCGATCGCGCTGATCGGACCGTACTCCTTGGCGATCTCCGCGTTCACGACCTTCAGGCGATCGTGCACCGCGGTCAGGTCGACCTCGTCGGCGAAGAGCGCCCGCTCCGTGAGGATCGAGACCCGACCGATCTCGGAGATCTCGAGGAACCCAGCGCCGATGGCGATCCGCTTCGAGGTCTCGCCTTCGCGGTAGCGGACGACGCCCGGGACCAGCGGCGTGATGAAGGGGACGTGCTCGGGGAGCACGCCCATCTCGCCCTCGAGGCCGGGAACTTCGACCCCTGGGACCTGGAGGTCGCTCTTCTTCGCCCCCATCGGGGTGAGAATATCGAGCGTGATGGTGCTTTGAGCCACGTTGGGTTCCTCCTGCTGAGCTAGACCGGGACCGGGCTAGTTCGACTTCGCCGCGAGCCTCTTGGCCTTGGCGATCGCCTCAGAGATGCCGCCGACCATGTAGAAGGCCTCCTCCGGCAGGTCGTCGTGCTTTCCGTCGAGGATCCCCTGGAAGCTGTTGATCGTGTCCTCGAGCTCGACCTGGACGCCGTCGGAGCCGGTGAAGACCTTGGCGACGTCGAAGGGCTGGGAGAGGAACTTCTGGATCTTCCGGGCCCGGCCGACCGTCAGCTTGTCCTCCTCGGAGAGCTCGTCCATCCCGAGGATCTTGATGATGTCCTGGAGCTCCTTGTACTTCTGGAGGATCTCCTGGACGCCGCGGGCGGTGTTGTAGTGGCCCCAACCGACGACCTCAGGGGTGAGGATCGTCGACGAGGAGTCGAGCGGGTCGACGGCGGGGTAGATGCCGATCTCGGTGAGCGCACGGTTGAGCACCGTGGTCGCGTCGAGGTGAGCAAAGGCGGTCGCCGGGGCGGGGTCCGTGAGGTCGTCCGCCGGGACGTAGATCGCCTGCACCGAGGTGATCGAGCCCTTGGTGGTCGTCGTGATCCGCTCCTGGAGGCCGCCCATCTCGGTGGAGAGGGTCGGCTGGTAGCCGACGGCGGAGGGGATACGACCGAGGAGCGCCGACACCTCAGAGCCCGCCTGCGTGAAGCGGAAGATGTTGTCGACGAAGAGCATCACGTCCTGGTTCATCTCGTCGCGGAAGTACTCCGCGCAGGTCAGACCCGAGAGCGCGACCCGTGCGCGAGCGCCGGGGGGCTCGTTCATCTGGCCGTAGATGAGCGCGACCTTGGACTCCTCCGAGTTGACCTTGTGGACGATGCGCTCGTGCTCGTCCCAGTCCGCCTGGATGATCCCCGACTCGAGCATCTCGAAGTAGAGGTCGTTGCCCTCACGGGAGCGCTCGCCGACGCCGACGAAGACGGAGTAGCCGCCGTGCTTCTTGCCGACGTTGTTGATCAGCTCCTGGAGGAGAACCGTCTTGCCGACGCCTGCTCCGCCGAAGAGGCCGATCTTTCCGCCGCGCCGGTAGGGCGCGAGGAGGTCGATGACCTTGATCCCGGTGACGAACGTCTCGACCTTGGTCGACTGCTCGATGAAGGGCGGCGCCTCGCGGTGGATCGAGCGGAACTCGGTGGTCTGGACCGGGCCCTGCTCGTCGACCGGCGCGCCGACGACGTTGAGGATCCGACCGAGCGTCCCCTTGCCGACCGGCATCATGATCGGCTTGCCGGTGTCCTTGACCGCCATGCCGCGGACGAGGCCGTCGGTGGTGTCCATGGCGATCGCGCGGACGGAGCGCTCACCGAGGTGGAGCGCCACCTCGAGGGTGAGGTTGTCGGCCTCGTCGTTGATCCCCGGGTTGGTGACCAGGAGGGCGTTTTGGACCTCGGGAAGCGCACCGAGGAACTCGATGTCGACGACCGGACCGATCACCTGGGTGATCCGACCGACGTCGGGGGCTGCGGCTGCGGCTGCGGCGGGCTGCGTCGCGGCCTTCGAGCCGAGCAGCGAACCACCGGGGGGACCAAAGAGCGAGCCAGACTTGGAGGGCGGCTGAGTGGTGGACATGAGAATGCTCCAGGGGAATGGGGTGCCTAGCCCTTGAGGGCTTCGGAACCGCCGATGATTTCCATGAGTTCGGTGGTGATGGCGGCCTGACGCTCGCGGTTAAACTGCAGCGTGAGGTCGTTGATCATTTCGGAGGCGTTGTCGGTCGCCGAGTTCATCGCGGCCCGCCGCGCGGCGAGCTCCGACGAGATCGAGTTGAGCAACGCGGTCTGGATCTGCGACTCCAGGGCCACCGGCAGGAGGTGAGCGAGGAGCTCGACCCGGCCGGGCTCGAACACCGGCTCGACCGGCGGATTGTCGGGGTCGGACTCGCCCGGCGCGAAGGGCAGGAGTTGGACCTCCGTGACCACCTGCGTCAGGGCGTTCTTGAAGAAGTTGAAGAGCAGGTAGACGACGTCGACCTTCGGCTCCGACCCGTCGTCCGGGAGGAAGAGCCCGGTCGCCTCGGCGGAGACCGCCTTGACCGTGTCGATGAGATCGTCGTGGCTCGGCACCACGTGCTTGAAGTCGGCCTTGATGCCGTTGTAGCCGAGCGTCGCCGCGCCCTTCTTGCCGACCGTGATCAGCGTGACCTCGCGGCCCACGGCCTTCTCACGCTCGATCAGCCGCATCGCCGCCTTGCTGACGTTGGCGTTAAAGCCGCCGCAGAGGCCGCGATCGGCGGAGACGAGGATGATCCCCACGCCGCGGATCACCGGGCGCGGAGCCATCAGCGGGTTCATGGCCTCGTCGGTCGAGGCCGTCAGGGCCTGGACTACGTCCGCCAGGCGTGCAGCGTAGGGACGCGCCGCCGTCACCGCCTGCTGGGCCCTGAAGAGTCGCGCCGAGGCGATCCTCCCCATGGCCTGGGTGATCTGGCGGGTGTTCTTGATCGCACCGATGCGGTTGCGGATCTCTTTGAGACTACCCATCGCGTCCTCCGGTACACCTAGGCCCGCGGCCTAGCCGTGCTCCTTGGCCCAGATCTCGCCGAACGCCTTGCAGGCGCCTTCGAGACCCTCTTCGGCCTTGTTCAAGTCGGGCTTCTTGCTGGCGGCCGCGATCAGATCGAGGAGATCGGAGCGGTTGTCCTTGAGCCAGGTGTGGAACTTGCCCTCGTACTCGGCGACGTCCTTGCGAGAGACGGTGTCCAAGTAGCCGCGGATTCCGGCGAAGATCGACGCCACCTGGAGGGCGACGGGGACCGGCGCGTACTGGGCCTGCTTGAGCAGCTCGACCAGCTTGGAGCCCCGGTTCAGGGTGTCGCGGGTGGTCTGGTCGAGGTCGGAGGCGAACTGCGCGAACGCCTCGAGCTCGCGGTACTGGGCGAGCCAGGTCCGCAGCGGGCCGGCGAACTTCCGCATCGACTTGATCTGGGCCGCGCCGCCGACGCGGGAGACCGAGATGCCGACGTTCAGCGCCGGGCGGATGCCGCTGTTGAAGAGGTTGCTCTCCAGGAAGATCTGACCGTCGGTGATCGAGATGACGTTGGTCGGGATGTACGCCGAGACGTCGCCGGCCTGGGTCTCGATGATCGGCAGCGCCGTCAGCGAGCCGCCGCCGAGCTTGTCGGAGAGCTTGCAGGCGCGCTCCAGGAGGCGGCTGTGGATGTAGAAGACGTCGCCCGGGTAGGCCTCGCGACCCGGCGGGCGGCGGAGCAGCAGCGAGAGCTGGCGGTAGGCGACGGCCTGCTTGGAGAGGTCGTCGTAGACGACGAGGACGTGACCGCCGCGGTCGCGGAAGTACTCGCCCATCGTCACCCCGGTGTAGGGGGCGATGAACTGCAGCGGCGCCGACTCGGAGGAGGTCGCGGCGACGACGAACGTGTAGTCCATCGCGCCCTCCCGCCGGAGACGCTCGACCACCGTGGCGACGGTCGAGGTCTTCTGACCGATCGCCACGTAGACGCAGATCATGTTCTGCCCCTTCTGGTTGATGATCGTGTCGAGCGCGATCGCGGTCTTGCCGGTCTGGCGGTCGCCGATGATCAGCTCGCGCTGTCCACGACCGATCGGGATCATGGCGTCGATCGCCTTGATGCCGGTCTGCAGCGGCTCGTCGACGCTCTTACGGGCGATGATGCCCGGCGCCTTGAGCTCGACCACGCGGGTCTCCTTGGTCGCCAGCGGGCCGCCGCCGTCGATCGGCTCGCCGAGGGCGTTGACCACCCGGCCGATCAGGGCCTCACCGACGGGGACCGACATGATCGTCCCAGTCCGCTTGACGGTGTCGCCCTCCTTGATGAGCTGGCTGCTGCCGAGGAGCGCGACGCCGACGTTGCCCTCCTCGAGGTTGAGGACCATCCCGCGGACGTTGTGGGGGAACTCTAGGAGCTCTCCCGACATCGCGTTGTTGAGGCCGTAGACCCGGGCGATACCGTCGCCCACGGTGAGGACGGTGCCCGTCTCCTCGACCGAGACCTTGGTCTCGTAGCCCTGGATCTGCTCCTTGATGATCCGGCTAATTTCGTCGGCTCTGATCTCCATAAGAGGCTCGCTTGCGTCTGTTGCGCTGAAGGTCGATGCGGCCCAAGGCCGCGGGTGGAAAATGCGGCGAAGCGCCGCGGGGAAACATCGCGGCCTAGCCGCTGAGGGTGGAACGAATGCTCTCGAGCTGGGTCTTGACGCTGCCGTCGACGACCGTGCTGCCGACCTGGGCGACGACCCCGCCGATAAGCTCGGCATCGACCTCGCTGTCGACGACGACCTGCTTGCCGGTCGCGGCCTCGAGCGCCGCCTTGAGCTTGTGGGTGGCGTCCGGCGTCAGCGGTCGCGCCGAGGTGATGGTCGCGTGGACCCGCCCGGCGAGCTCATCCGCCATGTCGTTGTAGAAGCGCGTCATCTGGTCGACGCCGGAGATCCGGCCGCGACCGAGCACATAGACGAGGAACGCCATCACGTTGGCGTCGACGCCGAGGCGGCGGCAGACCGACTCGATAATCCCGCGCCGCTCGCTGACGAGGTAGCGCTTCGACTCGAGGATCGAGCCGAGGGTGGCGCCGGTCTCGGAGCCGTCGCCGACCTTGAGCGCGTCGTTGAAGGAGTTGATGCCGCGACCGAAGGTCTCGCGCTGCATCGGCGTCTCCGCCATCAGCATCAGCGCGCGGGCGTACCGCTTGGCCAGGCTACCGGGGATCATCAGGCGCTTCCCTTCTTGAGGGTGGTGGTCGCCACCTCGGTGGCGTACGACTCGACGAGGCGGCGCTGGTCGGAGTCGTTGAAGGAGGTGAGGAGGATGGCGCGGGCGCGCTCGATCGCCTCGCCGACGATCTCCGACTCGACCTGGGTCCGCTTCAGCTCCGCCTCGCGGGTGGCGGTCGCCGTCGCTGCAGCGACGATCTTCGCGGCCTCCTGCTCGGCCTCGGCGACGATCCGCTTGCGGTCCGCAGCGGCGCCGGCCTTGGCCGCGTCGAGGAGCGCCTGGCGCTCGCCGTCGAAGGCGTCGATCTTCGCCTTGAACTCGCGGACGACCGACTCAGCGGTCTTCCGGGCGTTGGTCGCCTCCTCGAGCTCCCGCTTGATCGTGTCGTGGCGGACGTGGTTGCTCGCGACCAGGTTCCTCCAGATCAGCTTGTTGACCAGGAAGAGGAGGACGACGAAGTTGATCAGGAGCCAGACGAGGCCGATCCGCGGGTCGGCGTCGCTCGGCCAGTTGAAGAGCGAGAGGCCCTCGTGTCCGCCCTCATGACCACCTTCAGCGGGCGAGGCCCAGGCGTTGGCGGCGAGGGTCATCGTGATGAGAAGGGGACCGACAGTCCCGACCACAAGGCGGAGTCGTGACTTAAGCATCAGACGGCCCTCCCGAGGATCTTGCTGGCGACGGCGCGCGCGAGGTCGTCGATCTCGCCCTGGAGCGACTCGCGGGCGGCGTCCGCCTCACGGAGCGCGCGATCCCTGGCCTCCTCTAGCCCCTGCCCCGCCTTCGAGCGGGTCGTCGAGACCAGCTCGACGCGCGAGGCCTCGACCTCTTTGCGGGCCGTGTTTCGGATCCCCTGCGCCTCGTCTCGCGCGGCCTTCAGGCGAGCGTCGTAGCGCGCTCCGGTCTCGTCGGCCTCATGGCGGAGACGGTCGGCCTCGGCGACGGCGCCGGCGATCGAGGTCTGGCGACGCTCGCGGGTCTCCAGCCACGGCTTGAAGAGCAGCGGGTGGAGAACCAGCATCAAGACAAGAAAGATGCCCAGCTGCACGTAGGCAGTGCCGTCGAAGTCGATGACCGGCGCAGACGAGGCGACGAGGAGAGGTGCTAGGAGCTGCATGGTCCGTGGCTCGTGTTCCGACGATGGAGGCCGTCGGGGTCCGGGACTTCTGTCAGGCCGTTGCCAGTTCCCGGCAAGGCGGCGCGCTCGTACCACGCGCTTTGGCGGTCGTCAACGCCCGGCCCCGAGACCTCATCCGCCGGCCCCACCCGCCCCTATCGCCTGAGATCGGCGAACACCGGGATGCTGCCTATGGGACACCGGCGCAGCCCCCGTAGTGGCGCTCTAGCACTCCTCCGATGCACGCATACGCGGGATGGCTCACGCGAAGGCCGGGCGTGGATCCTCTCTGGGGGGCCCTGCCGAGGCCGCCGTCAGCATCGGCGGCCGCCGGCGGACAACCACGCAAAGAGCCCACGAGGTGCCGAGCTCGACACACCGTGGGCCCGCAGCCCGCCCGCAGACGGGACCGCTACGCCTCCGGCTCAGCGAGGGCGATCACGGGATCGGGCTGGCCGTCGCCGGAGTCGGCATCGGCTGCGGCGCTCTCCATCCGACAGGTGCCCTCAAAGATCGCGCCCTTCTGGATCATCAGACTGGGGCAGAGGAGGTTGCCGTAGACCCGAGCCGAGTCGTGGATCTCCAGCGAATTCGTGGCGATGATCTCGCCCCGGATCAGCCCCTCGATGATGATCTGAGAGGCGTGGATCTTGGCCTTGACCTCGGCGGTCTCGCCGATCATCAGCGTCCCCTTGGTCTCTATCTCACCGGAGAAGACGCCGTCGATCCGGACCGCGCCCTCGAATGTGAGCTTGCCATCGAAGCTGCTGCCCTTGCCGAGAATGGTTGTGATCTCGTTGCTCGCCATCGAACTCTCCTCTCGAGTCGGACCCCGCGCGTTCCTGACCCGACGTGAACGCGCGCACCCTAGCTGGATCAGGCGCTCGATCGATACTGTTCACATGCGCAGACCCGTGCGCGTCGGCGCGCCGATCCGCGCGCCGATCCGCGACCGCCCTGCGGCAACAAAGCCATGGCGCAGGAGGCCGCGCTGGCATAGTCTGCCGATCCGTGAGCTCAGAACCGGAAGACCGGCACGGTCGCGGCTCCTCAGACGACGAAATGAGCGAGAACGACGACAGGCGCGAGGCCCGCGACGACGGTCGGACGGTCGATCTCCTGCAGGCCTTTACCAGGGCGCAGGCGGTGTTGCAGGCGTTGGTCGGCAATACGCGCGAGGGCGAGACCCTGATCGTCGCGACCGACAGCAAGGGCTTCCCGGTCGCCCAGCGGGTCGTCCGCAAGCCCGACGGTCTCCCCCACGCGATCGTCGTCGGGCGTCACAATCGTTGCACCCTCAACATCCCGAGCGACAGCAGGGTCAGCCTCCGCCACATCCTCCTGACCGCTTGGCCAGGTCAGGGCACGCTCCGACTGCGGGGCTACGACCTCGGCGGTCGCGCTGGGATCGTCCTCGCCGACGGCAAGCGCGTCCCTGGGTTTAGCGCCCTCGGCCATGTCGGCCTCTCCTTCGGCCGCACCGCGATCGTCGTGATCCCCGGCGGGCCCGCGGGCATTGAGCTCCTCGCCGGCGATCCCCAAGACGCCTTCCGTCGCCTGACCGGGCTCGACGCCCGCGGCGGCGGCGTCCGCCTCGCGCTCTCGGCGATGGCAGAGCCCTCCGTCGCTCAGCTCGGCGGCTACCGGCCGATCGACGTCGACGAGAAGCCAGCCTCGCGAGGACTCCTCCGCCTGCGCTCGCTCCAGTCGCGGACCGGCAAGGGCGGCGACAACGTCAAGGAGCTCGACGTCGACTCCGAGCAGCTCCACCGCGGGCTCTTGATCGGCCGCTACAGCGATCGCTGCTCGCTCGCCGGGTCCGGCCGAAACCTCTCGCGGGTCCACGCGCTCGTCGCCGAGGAGGGTCCGACGTCCCTGCTGGTCTACGATCTGGCGAGCACCAACGGGGTCCGCCCGGGGCACGAGACCGACGGTCCCTCGCACCCGGTCGTCCGCCTGCGCGCCGACGAACCGGTGATGCTCGGGCACTTCGAGCTGAGCTGGGAGCCCCCCCTCGGCGTCAAGGTCCACTGACGCGAGCGGGGCATTCCTCGGGAGCATCCTCGGGGGCATTCCTCGAGGGCATTCCTCGGGGGCATTCCTCGGGGACCCCGGCAGCCCCGAACGTGGCGTGAGGCTCTCGCCTCGCCGGAGCCCGCGCGCTCCGACGGAGCCGTCGAGCCGGAGACGCGCAATGTTGGCAGCCTGCCGCTCCAGGACGCTGGCGACCTCACACGCGCGAGCACGGCCGACGCGGCCCGAGCCCGCCTATTCCCGCAAAAATGTGCTAGGAGGCTCCTATGGTCGGCGTTCCCGACCAAATGGAAGTGTTATGAGCGCACCGAGCCAACCCGCCCAGCGCGGCATCTCAGGTCTGATGAACTCGACGATTGGCGCCAAGATCGCGATGGCGCTGACCGGCTTCGTCCTCGTCGGCTTCGTCGTCCAGCATATGGTCTTCAACCTCCAGCTCTTCGCCGGACCTGAAGCCCTCAACGCCTACGCCTACAACCTCAAGGGGCTGCTCGGCGGCAACTTCGTCTGGATGGGCCGGGCCTTCCTCCTCGCCTGCATCGTCCTCCACATCATGGCGGCGATGCGGCTGAGCGCCCGCAACCGAGCGGCGCGCCCCAACCGCTATGCGGCCGGGCTGAAGACCCAGACGACCTCCTACGCGGCCAAGTTCATGCTCGGCACGGGGATCGTCACGCTGCTCTTCCTCGTCTATCACATCCTCCACTTCACCGGCGGCGTGATCGAGCCGGACAACTTCCACATCCTCGACAGCGAGGGTCGCCATGACGTCTGGCGCATGGTCGTCACCTCGTTCAAGAACCCTGTCGTCGTCGTCACCTACGTCGTCGCCAACATCGCCCTGGCCTTCCACCTCAGTCACTCCGTGACCTCGATGTTCGCCACCCTCGGCCTCCAGAGCGGAAGCTACCGGCCGCTCATCGCCAAGATCGGCCCCGCGGTCGCGACCATCGTCCTCCTCGGCAACATCGCCATGGCGGTCAGCGTCATCGCCGGCCTCATCCACATCTAAGGAGCCCCTCGCCATGGACCTCAACGCTCGCATCCCCTCGGGTCCGATCAGCGAGAAGTGGGACAAGCACCGCTTCGACCTCAAGCTGGTCAACCCCGCGAACAAGCGCAAGTTCAAGGTAATCGTGGTCGGCAGCGGCCTCGCCGGCGCATCGGCGGCCGCGACCCTCGCCGAGCTCGGCTACCACGTCGACTGCTTCTGCTTTCAGGACAGCCCCCGGCGCGCCCACTCGATCGCCGCCCAGGGTGGCATCAACGCCGCGAAGAACTACCCGAACGACGGCGACAGCGTCTATCGGCTCTTCTACGACACGGTCAAGGGCGGCGACTACCGAGCCCGCGAGGCCAACGTCTACCGGCTCGCGCAGATCTCCAACCAGATCATCGACCAGTGCGCGTCGCAGGGCGTCCCCTTCGCCCGCGAGTACGGCGGCCAGCTCGCCAACCGCTCCTTCGGCGGCGCCCAGGTCTCGCGCACCTTCTACGCCCGCGGCCAGACCGGCCAGCAGCTGCTCCTCGGCGCCTACTCGGCCCTCGAGCGGATGATCGGCGCCAAGAAGGTGAAGATGCACCCGCGGACCGAGATGCTGGACCTCGTCCTCGTCAACGGTCACGCCCGCGGGATCGTCACCCGCAACCTGATCACGGGCACGATCGAGTCGCACAGCGCGGACGCGGTGGTCCTCGCGACCGGCGGCTACGGCAACGTCTTCTACCTCTCGACCAACGCGATGGCGTCGAACGTGACAGCGGCCTACCGCTGTTACAAGCGCGGGGCGGGCTTCGCCAACCCCTGCTTCACCCAGATCCACCCGACCTGCATCCCCGTCAGCGGCGACTACCAGTCCAAGCTGACCCTGATGTCCGAGTCGCTGCGCAACGACGGTCGAGTCTGGGTCCCGAAGGACAAGGCCGACTGCCGCAAGGCGCCCAAGGACATCCCGCCGAGCGCCCGCGACTACTACCTCGAGCGCAAGTACCCCGCCTTCGGCAACCTCGTCCCCCGCGACGTCGCCTCCCGCGCGGCGAAGGAGGCGGTCGACTCCGGTCGCAGCGTCCTCGATCAAGGTCGCTCGGCGGTCTACCTCGACTTCGAGACCGCCATCGCCCGCGACGGCAAGGACGCCATCGCCGACCGCTACGGCAACCTCTTCGACATGTACGAGCGGATCTCCGGCGAGAACCCGTACACCACGCCGATGCGGATCTACCCGGCCGTCCACTACACGATGGGCGGGCTCTGGGTCGACTACAACCTGATGAGCACCATCCCGGGGCTCCACGTGCTCGGCGAGGCCAACTTCTCCGACCACGGCGCCAACCGCCTCGGCGCCTCGGCGCTGATGCAGGGCCTGGCGGACGGCTATTTCGTCATCCCCTACACCATCGGCAACTACCTCGCGACCGCGAAGCAGGGCGACGTCAACACCGACCACCCCGCCTTCAAGGACGCTGAGAAGGCCGCCCAGGACAAGCTCAAGCGCCTCCTGAACGTCGGCGGCGACAAGAGCGTCGACTACTTCCACCGCAAGCTCGGCGTCGACATCATGTGGGAGCACTGCGGCATGGCCCGCGACAAGCAGGGCCTGGAGAAGGCGCTGCAGATGATCCCCGAGCTTCGCGAGCGCTTCTGGAGGGAGATCCGGGTCCCCGGGTCGAGCTCCGAGGTCAACCTCTGGCTCGAGAAGGCCAACCGCGTCGCCGACTTCCTCGAGTTCGGCGAGATCATGTGCCTCGACGCCCTCAACCGCGAAGAGTCCGCCGGCGGCCACTTCCGCTTGGAGCACCAGACCGCCGACGGCGAGGCCAAGCGCGACGATGAGAACTACGCCTACGGCGCAGTGTGGGAGTACAAGGGCGACGGCGTGGCCCCTGCCCTCAACAAAGAGCCGTACACCTTCGAGTACGTCAAGCTCGCGACCAGGAATTACGCATAATGAGCGACGAGACCATGAGGATCACGCTTCATGTCTGGCGGCAGAAGGGCCCGAATGATCGGGGCTCGCTCCAGTCGTACAAGACCGAGGCCAACCCCCACATGTCCTTCCTCGAGATGCTCGACGTTCTCAACGAGCAACTCCTGTCGAAGAACGAAGATCCGATCGCCTTCGATCACGACTGCCGCGAGGGTATCTGCGGCATGTGCTCGATGGTGATCAACGGTCGGCCGCACGGGCCCCGCAACGCCACCACGACCTGCCAGCTCCACATGCGGAGCTTCAAGGACGGCGACGAGATCTACATCGAGCCGTGGCAGGCGAAGGCCTTCCCGATCATCAAGGATCTGATGGTCGACCGCTCCGCCTTCGACCGGGTGATCGCCTCTGGCGGATACATCTCGGTCGGCACCGGCGGAGCCCCCGACGCCAACGCCATCCCGATCGGCAAGAAACAGGCGGACGAGGCCTTCGACTACGCCGCCTGCATCGGCTGCGGCGCCTGCGTCGCAGCCTGTCCCAACGCCTCGGCGATGCTCTTCGTCGGCGCCAAGGTGGCCCACCTCTCCAAGTTCCCCCAGGGACAGGTCGAGCGGAAGGGTCGCGCGCTGAACATGGTCGCGGCGATGGACACCGAGGGCTTCGGCGCTTGCACCAACCACGGAGAGTGCGCGTCGGCGTGCCCGAAGGAGATCCCGCTCGAGGCGATCATGGTCCTGAACCGCGAGTATGCGCGGGCCCAGCTCAGCGGCGGCGAAGACTGAGCCGAGAGGCCATGTCCCAAGCGAAAGGGGGCCCGCTTCGTGCGGCGCCCCCTTTGTCTTTGGTTCGGCACAACTGGCGTCTGTGGCGTCTGTGGCGTCTGTGGCGTCTGTGGCGTCTGTGGCGTCTGTGGCGTCTGTGGCGAACAGCGCCGCGCAGACCCGCGATGCCGCCAGGAGCAGAGCGATCTTCCGGAGCCTGTCGCCTCCAGCGAAGCAGCTCCGCCCGAGCAGGCGAGCAAGCAAACGAGCCCCGACCCAGCGAAGGATCGGAGCTCGGCGATGATACGATCGAGCGAGGGCTAGCCCGCGCGATGACGCGGCGGCGGCCGCGATGGCGCTTCGATCCGCTGCTCAGAGTTGTAGAAGAGCGTGATCGTCAGACAGTGGAACTCACTGTCCGAGCTCTGCGTGACGATCTTGTCGACAATCTCAACACCAGGGTTGACCCCGAGCCAATCGTTGATCCGCTCGCTGATCTGCTCACGCTCCCAGGCTTTCGTCGCCGAGAACACCTTAACTCCGGTAAATGCCACCATGATCCTCCCCCTTCACGACGTGTCCTCCACGTCGTCATATGCTGGTCTGTGGAGCGTTTCTACACCATCGCGGACATTTATCCAGCTAAAATCGCGCATCCGATCAGCGTGCATCGGTGCGCTGTGGTAGAGACCGACGCTTTCGTGGTCCGAGGATCGAACTATGCAGCTTGAGTGGGCGACCCTAACCCTCGATATCAGCCCCTGTGACGACGCTGAGGAGCTGCGTGACGCCCTCGCGGCGCTCCTCGCTGAGGATGATGATGTGAGCGGGGTCGAGGTCCGTGATGGGACAACCCTGGGGGGGAATGACCGCACCCCGCAGCTCATTGTCTATACCGAGCCGAGCGCCATCAACGGGCTACGCCCCCGCGTAGGCGCCCTCGCTGGCGCCCTCGGGCTCGATCTGCAGATCACCGCCGAGATCCGCGACGACGACGACTGGCACGACAGCTGGAAGCAGTTCTACGCGCCGATCATCTTCGGCGATGGCGCGCTCCTCCTCCGGCCGAGCTGGCTCCCCCGCCGCCCCGGGGATCCCGAGCGCGAGCTGGTGCTGGACCCCGGACGGGCGTTCGGCACCGGACAGCATGAGAGCACCCGCCTCTGCCTCAACCTGGTCTGCGAGCTCGCACCGGCGACACCGCCCCGTCGTGTCCTCGACCTCGGCTGTGGATCCGGGATCCTCGCCCTCGCGGCGGCGCGCCTCTTCCCCGAGATCACCCGCCTGGTCGCGATCGACATCGACAGCGAGGCGACCGCGACCGCGGCGGAGAACGCCGAGCTCAACGGGATCACGACGATCGAGCTCCACACCGGCACCGTCGACGATGCCGAAGGTCACTACGATCTCCTCTTCGCCAACATCCGCCCCTCGGTGCTGATCCCGGCGGCGAAGGAGATCGCCGCGCGCCTCGCCCCGCAGGGGGATCTGCTCGTCAGCGGCGTTCTCATCGAGGAGGGAGACGAGGTCACGGCGGCCTACCTCGCCTGCGGCCTGGAGCTCGCCGGCAGCCGGATCGACGGCGAGTGGATCGCCCTCCACCTCCGGTGCGCCGGATGAGCCTCCGGGTCTTCGCCCCGCCCGGGAGCTCGCCACACCCCGGGCAGGCGCTGACGCTCGACGACGCGGAGTCGCGCTACCTCCGCAAGGTCCGGCGGGCCCGCGACGGCGCGACGATCGAGCTCCTCGACGGCGACGGCGGGCTCTGGTCGGCGACCGTCACGACCGGCGACGGGCGACGCACGACCGTCGAGGTCGGCGCCCCGATCGCCGTTCTGGCGCCCCCCCGGAGGCTCACGCTCCTCCTCGGCCTCCCGGACCCAGCGGCGACGATCCAGGCCCTCGCCCACGCGACCGAGATCGGCGCCGAGAGGATCATCCTCGTCCGCTGCGCCCGCTCGCAGGGGAGACCCCCCTCCCAGGACCGGATCGACCGGGTGCTCCGGGCCTCCCTTCGCCAGTGCGGGCGCCCCTCGCCGCCGACGATCCTGGGCCCGATGGGCCTCGCCGAAGCCCTAGAGCTGAGCGGCGACGCGGCGGGCTATCTCTGCTCCACCGCTCTCCGCGGCGAGACCGAGAGGGAGGCGGAGGCGAGCACGGCGGCGGCCTCGCTCCTCGTCGGCCCCGAGGGCGGGCTGACGCCCGAGGAGGTCGACGCGGCGCTGGGGCGCGGCCTCTCTCCCCTCTCCCTCGGCCCGTGGATCCTCCGCACCGAGACCGCCGCGCTCGTCGGCCTCTCCCGCCTGCTCTTCTCGGCGGCTCCCTCTGCCTAGCGCTGGGCGCGGTGCCTGCTCCTCTGGGGCCGGCGCGGCGAGTCTGGACTGGGCCCGCTGCGGCGGAATCATGCTACCCTCGCCGCCGATGCCGCTGTGGTCGACCGCGCTGCGTCCAGGCCCCTGCCCAGCCTGTGATGGACCCCTGTCGGCCGATCTGATCACGGCGAAGACCGCCGCGACGCCAGCCTGCCCCCACTGCGGCGTGAGCCTTCAACCCCACAGAGTCGCCGGCTTCTGGCGACGCCTCATCGCCAGCCTGATCGATCTGATCGCGCTCCTCTTGACCGCGGGACCCCTCCACTACGCGGTCCACTGGGCCATCGGCATCGCCCCTCCGGTCCGCGGCGATCTCTCCCTCGACACCGCCCTCCAGTGGCTGGCCCTGCCCCCGGAGCTCGTCCTCCTGTGGATGGTCCCCTTCCTCGGGATCTCGGCCGCGTACCTCGTGCTCTTCACGGCGCTCACGGGCTCGACCCTCGGTCAGCGCGCGCTCGGCCTCACGGTCGTCCGCAGCGACGGAGGACGCCCCGGCTTTGTCCGGGCGATCGTCCGCGTCGCCGGGCTCCTCCTGGGCCTGCTCCCGGGCGGCCTCGGCGTTCTCTGGATCGCCTTTGATCGCGAGAAGCGAGGGCTCCACGATCATCTGGCGCGAACCTACGTAGTTACCGGGACGGGGGGACGATGAGGCTGCAAGACTATCTGGTCGAGACCGAGCAGGTCACCGCGCGTGACGTCGCCGACGCCGAGCGGCGCTCGATCATCTACGGCGGCAGCATCGACACCGCCCTCCTCGAGCTCGAGGTGATCCCTCCGGAGGCGCTGGACGCCGCCCTCGCCGGCGCCCGCGGGCTCCTCGCGAGCCCGCCCGAGCTGCTCACACAGCCGGCGCAGCGACGCCCTTGGGACATGCTCCCGAGCGCATGGATCCAGGAGCATGAGGCGGTCCCCCTGGCGATGATCGAGGACAGGCTCTGGGTCGCCCTCCACCCCGAGGTCACCGACGAGGCGATCATCAGCGTCCAGCAGCAGCTCCCCGGCGCGGCCCTGACGGTCACCGCCGAGTGTTGGATCCGCCTGATCGCGGATCAACAGGACCGCGCGACCACTCCGCCCCGCTACTCCGCCCTCGCGGCGGACTACCTCCAGGCGATCCGCCGCGCCCGCGGCCATCTGGCGGAGGACTCCCTGACCGGCGAGGTCGCGGCGCCCCACGAGACCTTCAGCGACGTCAGCGGCGGCTTCGCGATCGTCGACGATGACGCCCTCGAAGACTCGCTCCACAGCGCGCCGCTCCTCCGCGATGACGAGAAGGACGATCGAGCGAGGCGACCCGCCACGACCGAGGCCAACGATGATTTCGACATCGTCGTCGTCGACGCCGGCGATCCAACGGAGGGGACGGTCGCCGCGACCGCGCACCCGCCCGTGACGCCCGCCGAGCTCGCCAACGCCGAGGTCCCTGCCGCCGAGCTCGCCAACGCCGAGGTCCCTGCCGCCGAGCTCGCCAACGCCGAGGTCCCTGCCGCCGACCTCGCCAACGCCGAGGTCCCTGCCGCCGAGCTCGCCAACGCCGAGGTCGACATGTCCTCCAGGGCGACCGAGAGTGCGCCGACCTCCGAGTCGCCCGTCGAATCCCCCCCTGCGGCCCAGCCACGGCCCTTCATCCCGGTGATCCCGGGTCTGCGCCGCGCCTCCGTCGAGCCTGAGGAGAGCGACGCGCCCGATCCCGAGCACGCCCTCGGCGAGAACCCGCCCTTTATCCCAGCGCTGGTCCAGGAGCCAGCCCCGGCCCCAGCTCCAGCGGCGGTGCTGCCCTCGCTCCGGCGCAGCCCGAGCCACGACGCGGCGGTGATCCCTCAGCTCCAGCGTCCCACGCGGACGACACCGCAGATCCCATCCCTGACCCGGACGGCGGAGCCCGTCGCGGCGAGCAGCGATCCCGCCGAGGCGAGCGGTGCGACCGTCAAGGCGCCGCCGAGACCCTCCGCGCCGGCCGGGTCGACCGAGACGGCCTTCATCCCGACCCTCCAGAGGAGCCCCAAGGCGGAGCTGCCCTCCCCCGATCACGCTGCGGATCCCGACGCCCCGGCGCCCCGCGCCCGCCGCGAGCGATCGAGCGGCTATGTCCCTTCGACCCTGGTCCACAGGCAGGCCCAGTCGACGACGATCGACACGCTGATCTCCTCAGCGATCGCCGCCGGTGGGCGCCGCGAGGATCACACGAGCCGCCTCCGCGATCTCGGCGAGGCCGCCCTCATCCGGATCGCCCAGCTCTTCCCCGGTCCCCTCGATCTTCCCCGCGGCGATCTCAAGAGCCTGCCGACCGCGTCCGCGCACGGACCGCTGCTGCGCCTCTGCATCGCCCTCGGCTCCGAGGTCTCCCCCTTCATCCTCGCCCGACTCGACGACCCGGACGCCAACGTCCGCTTCTACGTCGCCCTCCTCTTCCAGGAGCTGCGCGCCGCTGATGCGGTCGTGCCCCTCTCACGCCTCGCCTTCGACGACGATCGCGACGTCCGGACGATCGCGATGCGGGTGCTCGAGACCTATCACGGGGAGTCGAGCTACCCGCGGGCCGTCCAAGCCCTGCGCCGCGAGCTCCAGAGCCCCGATCCCACCCGCCGCCTGCGGGCGATCCGGGCGATGGGCACGATCCGCGACATCGACTCCCTGGGCGAGCTCATCGCCGCCCTCGACGACGAGCTCGAGACCGCCGCCGCCGCCTTGACCGCGCTCTGCTCGATCTCGGGGCAGCACCTCGGTATGGCGAGCGCGCGGTGGACCGCCTGGCTCGCGGCGAACCGCGACCGCAGCCGGATCGACTGGATGATCGACAGCCTCGAGCACCGCGATCCGGCGGTCCGGCGCTGGGCCGCCGTGGAGCTCCACCGGGTGACCGGCAACCGCCTCGCCTTTGATCCGCACGGGGATGAGGCCGACCGCTCGGCTGCGATCGAGCGCTGGCGAGCCTGGGCCGCCGACCGCTAGCACCCGCCGCGGGCTCAAGCCCGCCGACCGTCGGCCCGCTGCGAGCCCAAGCCCGCGCCAACCGTCGGCCCGCCGCGAGCCCAAGCCCGCTGTGAGCCCAGGCCCGCCATGGGCCCAGGCCCGTTGCGGACCGAAAAAGAGCGCGCCAGGCAGGACTCGAACCTGCGACATTCGGCTTAGAAGGCCGACGCTCTATCCAGCTGAGCTACTAGCGCAGAGTCGGGGCGAGAGGATTCGAACCTCCGGCATCCTGCTCCCAAAGCAGGCGCGCTACCAGACTGCGCCACGCCCCGATTGAAGAGGTCCGGGAAGATACCCGAGGACACGGACCGCGTCTAGCCGCGGACCCGGAAAAGCCCACAGGAGGTCCCAGAGGGCCAGGGGACGGCCGAGGAGCCTCGACGAGGCCCTGCACGGACTCCTCGCAGCCGCTCCAGCGCGGTCAGGTTCTCCTGTCCTCGCCGGTCCTCGCCTGTTCTCGCCTGTCCTCGCCTTGTCCTCGCGCCTTGTCCTCGCGCCTGCGCTCGCGCCCTGTCCTCGCGCCTGCGCGCCCTGTCCTCCGCGCCCTGTCCTCGCGCCTGCGCTGATGGCCACCCACCTCCCTGACAGAGCGAAGCTCGCCGACACAGGGCGCGCGATCGCGGCGCGGACCGCTAGAGACCGGCGATGATCCTCGGCAACGCGGCCTGGAGCTCGACCATCGCCGCGCCGCGGTGCGAGCGGGCGCTCTTCACATCAGGCCCGAGCTCGGCGACGGTCTGCGCCCGTCCGTCGAGCCACATGTAGGGGTCGTAGCCAAAGCCGCCCTCCCCCCGCGCGACCACCCGAGCCTCGACGTCCCAGCGGCCCGTGAAGATGCGCACACCTTCCCCGTCGGCCTCGGCCAAGGGTCCCAGGTCGACGCGGGCCAGCGCCAGCGCGCAGACGTAGTGCGCGGGCGAGGCCTCGAGGTTCAGCGCTCGGAGAGCTGAGACGAGGGCCCGGTTGTTGTCGCTGTCCGCCGCGTTCTCGCCGGCGAAGCGCGCGGAGTAGATCCCCGGGCGCCCGTCCAGGGCCGCGACGCAGAGGCCAGAGTCATCCGCGAGCACCAGCGCCGACGGGTCCTCACCACGCTCCCGGAGCCAACCCGCAAACCCCAGCGCCTTGACGGTCGCGTTGCCGGCGAAGGTCTCACGATCCTCGATGATCGTCGGCAGGGCGCCGTGGACCGTCGCCGAGACCACCTCGAGCGCGACCCCCTCAGGCAGGACGACCTCGGCGATCGCTCGCTGAAGCTCGGTCACCTTGTGGCGGTTGCCGGAGGCGATGACGAGCCGCTGAGTCCTAGGCAAGCGCCGCCTCCAGGACCTCGCTTTGGAGGTCGAAGAGCCGCTTGCAGCCGGCCTCGGCGAGGTCGAGCATCCGCGCGAGATCCGTCCGCGAGAACACCCCGTCTTCGCCGGTCCCCTGGACCTCGACCAGGCCGTCGCCGAGCATCACCACGTTGAGATCGACGCTCGCCCGGCTGTCCTCCTCGTAGGGAAGATCGAGCACCGGGAGGACCGCCTTCGCCTCGCCGATCGCGACCATCCCGACCGAGACCGCGGCCAAGGGCGCCCGCAGCGGCAGAGCGTCGAGCAGGCCCTCCGCCTGGAGACGACGGAACGCGAGGACCATCGCGACATAAGCGCCGGTGATCGACGCGGTCCGGGTGCCGCCGTCGGCCTCGATCACGTCGCAGTCACAGACGATGGAGAGCGGCCGATCGCCGCCGACCAGGCGAGGCAGGTCGACGCAGGCCCGGAGCGAGCGGCCGATGAGGCGCTGAATCTCCTTGCCGCGACCGCCGGGATCCCGGCGACCCCGCGGCCGGGTGGCGCCTGGGAGCATCGAGTACTCCGCGGTCACCCATCCGCCGGACTTGAGCCACTTCGGCGTCTGTGCCTCGAGGCTGGCGGTGCAGATCACTCGCGTCCGGCCGGCGCTGATCAGCGCCGAGCCCAGGGCCTGGCCGATAAAGCCTGGAGTGATCGAATAGGGGCGGAGCTCTTCGGGGCGACGGCCATCTGCACGCATCCGCCGCAGGCTATCGACCTCCGCTTAAAAAACAAGGCGCCCGATGGGGGCGCCTCGATTGAAGTGCGGCGAGGAGCCGCACGACCGAACGGAAGGAGTCCCTACTCGGGAGCAGCCTCTTCCTTCTCCTCGCCCTCGCCCTCGCCCTCGGGCTTGGCCTCGTCGGGCTTGGCCTCATCGGCCTTCTCGTCGCCAGCCGCCTCGGGCTTGGCCTCGTCCTTCTTCTCCTCGTCCTTCTTCTCGTCGGCGCTAGCCTCCTCCTTCTTGGGATCTTCCTTCTTCGCGTCGCCGCCGCAAGCGGGAGCAAAGAAAGAAAGGGCGGTAAGCGTTGCCACGAGGAATTTGCTGTCGAGCTTCATAGGTAGATCTCCTGCCACGTGATCGGTTGATCGGGTCGTGCTCGCGACTCTACGCCAAGACGCAACATCACAGCAATGATCGCGTATTTCCCTGCACGCGGTCCACGGGAGCAGAGGTCGTCTGACACTTCCGAGCTTAGAAGTGCGAGTTTGCTCAGAGAAAGCTACCATAAATAACGCCTCGTGCTGTGGGGAAGCTCAAACGGTGCGCCATGGCGAGCGCCCGAGCCGCGCCCCTATCCTCCGGCTCATGGAGAAGCAGCAGATCAGCGACCCCGCGGTGAGAGCGATCTTCCAACCGGATGCCGACGGTCCGACGCGTGCGCTTGTCGTCGCCGGCTGCTGTGGAAACGTCGGATTCGGCAAGCTCGGTCAGCTCGGCCGACTCCTCGGCCGTCACGGCGTTCCGGTGGTCGCCCTCGATCTCTCCCCGGCAGTGCAGGAGATCAAGACCCGCCTGCACGAGGCCTTCAAGACCCGCTTCCTCCCCGATCAGATCGCGGCGATCAATGACGGGATCACGATCGTTCAAGGCGGCATCGATGACCTCCCGGAGGGCCTCCAGGTCGGCCTCGTCTTCGAGGCGATCCCCGAGCGCCTTGACCTCAAGCGCTCCTTCTACAGCGCCCTCCGGGCCCGGGATCCCGAGGCCTACGTCTTCTCGGCGACCAGCGGCCTGACCACCAAGAAGCTCTTCGAGGGCCTGCCGGGCAGCGAGCGATGCGGCGTGCTCCACCCCTTCTTCCCCCACCTGACCAACAAGCTCTGGGAGATGCCGACCCAGGGGGCGCTCACCGGCAAGGCGGAGGCGAAGGCGATCCGCAAGCTCTTCGGCTCGCTGGGCATGACCCTCATCCCGGTCAGCGACGTCCCTAGCTTCGCGGCCGATCGTCTCTTTTGCGGGATGATGCTCGAGGCCGTGCGAATTCACGCCGACCTCGGCCTCTCCCCGGCCGAGGTCGACGACGTCTGCAAGCAGACCTTCGGCACCTCGCCCTTCTTCGTCCACAACCTGATCCGCGGCGCGAACGGCCTCTCGGCCCACTGCATGCAGCTCATGCAGGAGGAGATCGATTCGACGCTCTACGCGATCCCGACCGCGTGGCAGCCCTACATCGACGACCCCGATCTCAAGTGGCCCTACGAGCGCGGGCAGCGATGCCCCAAGGAGCACTTTGAGACCGCCCGCCGACGGATGCAGGGCATGCTCTTCGGCCTCACCGCGTACATGCTCGAGCACAAGATCGTCGGCGTCGACGCGCTCAACTATCTCGCGGAGAAGGCGCTCGCCTTCCGCGAGGGCCCGCCCGCGCAGATCGAGGCCATGGGCTCCGAGGCCGCCTCCGCGATCACCCGCTCCTTCCTGGAGGAGCAGTCGATCACCAAGCCCGAGGCCGTCGCCCCGACAGCCGCCCTCGACCCCGCGACCGGCAAGGCCGCGTGGGGCGAGATCTACGTCGGCGTCAGCGTTCACGACGGGATCGGCATGATCTCGCTCAAGCGGACGACGATCAATCACACCTTCATCGCCGAGCTCGACGCGGCCTACGAGCGGCTCTCCGCCGACGACAGCGTCAAGGCGATCGTCCTCGCGCCCGACGGCGTCTACAGCCGCGAGTTCGGCCACGGTGCGGATCTCGGCTGCTTTGTCCCGGTCCTCGGCGACCATGACGCGGCCCTCGCCCTGATCAACGGCTGGAAGGCGACGCTGCACAAGCTCCGCCAGGGCAAGCCGACGGTCGCGGCCCTCGTCGGTCGGGTCCTCGGCGGCGGCCTCGAGCTCGCCACCTCGTGCCACGCCAGGATCGCCGGCGAAAAGACCGTCCTCGCCCAACCCGAGACCACGGTCGGGGTTCTCCCCGGCCTCGGCGGCTGCCACCAGATCCACCGCTTCGTCGACCCCTCCCACTACGCCAAGGTCAACGATCGCCTCCTCACCGGCCACGCCTTCAAGGTCGATGAGGCCCTGGAGTGGGGCTTTGTCTCCGCCATCGTCCCGATCCCGGAGCTGCCCAAGGCGAGCTTCGCCCTCGCGGCGAAGCTCGCCGAGAGCGGCGAGCTCCCGGCCTTCCGCGAGGGGGCCCTCGAGATCGTCGTCGACCGCAACGCCGCCGTCCGCAACGACCAGGGCATCCCGCTCGACTCGGAGCTGCGCGAGCTCCTGGCGACGACCATCGAGGGGTGCAACGGCCTCCCCTGGGCCGAGGCGAGCGAGCTCGAGGGCGAGCGCGCGGCCAAGAGCCTGACGATGTCGACCTCGCGGATCGGCGTGAAGGCGATGATGCGAGGGAAGCCGCCGGCCTTCGAGAGCCCCCTGGCCTAGCAGCCGATCAGGCCGCGAGAGCGGTCGGTGCTCAACGTGGGCTCCTCGCGGCCTCACGACCTCGCTGAGCGCTCAAGTCGGAGCTCCTGACCGGTATCCGCACAACCAGCGAGCGTCCCGCGATGGCTCGGTCGACGGAGCGCGAGCGTTCGCCGCGTGACACCCCGACCGCGTGACACCGCGAGAAGACCACGACGATGGGGCTACCGCAGCAGCCTCCGGGTCGGCCTACAGCACTAGCGAGAAGGGGCCCCGACGACCAACTCGTCGACTCCACGCAGCTAGGGAGCCGGAGGCCCCCCACTCGTCGACTCCACGTCGCTACGGGGCCGCACGCGCCGTGCCCGATCGCAGGGGCGGCGCCCGCCCCCGCTCAACGACCCCCGCCACGCAGCTACGGAGCCGGAGGTGCAGCGCTCGAGCGCAGCGTCCGGACCGGGATCGGCCGCTGGAGATGCGGGCCGACCTCGCGGGTGGCGACGTAGCCGTCGTCGACGGCGATGAGCAGACGCTCGCGGCAAAAGTGGTGGTCCGGGATTGGCTCGCCGACCAGGGCCTGGACGACCTCGCGGGGTCGCGCTCCCCCCTCAGAGCCCATCCGCAGGCGGAGCCGCAGGGTGCTGTTCTCGGCGTCGACCGTGGCGTCGATGATCCGCGGCTTGGCGTCGTACTCGCGGACCTGAGGCGGCGGCGGCGGCCGACCTCGCCCGCCCATACGGTTCTTCTTCCGCTTCTTCTTCCGCTCCACCCGCTCGAAGAGGAGCGCCGGGGCGGCCATCTTCTTCGGCAGCTCCTCCCGCAGGGAGGCAACCTGGGCCTCATCGAGCGCGACCGCGTAGTCGGCCGCGGCGATCAGCTGGCCCAGGCGACGCTCGTCGGGGGCGGTCACCCGCACGTCGACGATCCCGAGCCCCGGCGGTGCGACCTCGACGAGGCTGCGCTCGATCCGGGCTGCGACCGCGGCCCGCCGCTCGTCGCTCCAGTCGCCGGCCATGTCATCGGCGGAGTCCTCGAGGATCAGGTCGACGTCGACCACCTCCTCGCGGGCGGCGCTGCCGAGCGGCAACGCCGGGCCGAAGCTCATCCGCGGGATCGGGCTAAAGCCGCGGCTAAAGGCGAGCTCCAGCCGGGCCCGACGGAGCATCCGCGGGATCATCCGCAGGAGGTCGAGGTGGCCCATGTAGCGCATCGCCCCCGACTTGGCGAAGTGGATCCGCACGCGGGTGAAGGCGGCCTCGGCCGACTCCTTGAAGGCCGAGTCGTCGTCGAGGCGGCTGAAGCCGGCGATGCTCTTGAGCTGGCTGGTGAGCCGCGCCGCCGGGATCATCTCCGCGGCCGCGGCCGCGGCCGCCTCATCCTCGGCGACCCGCACATCACGGGCATGGCTGAGCTGGACCAGCGAGGCTATCCGCTCGGTCTTCATCTCCGACATGTCGCAGGCGATCCCGCAGTCGTAGCAGACGAGCCGGCGCGTCTCCGCCTCCGCCTCGGAGACCTTGGTGTGGTGGACCTTCGCCCCGGCCGGCTTGCCGCAGGGGGGCGAGACCCGCCCGCGCAGCGCCTTGCGGTACTCCCCCTCGAGGAAGCCCTCGTCCAGGCCCATGTCCAGGTGGTCCCAGGGCAAGCGCGCCCCGACCGGGATCGTCCGGGTGTAGCGAGCCGGCTCGATCCCCGCCTTATCGAGCGCCGCGAGCCAGCGATCAAAGGAGAAGAGCTCCTTCCAGCCGTCGAAGCGGGCGCCGCTGCGGTAGGCGTACTCCAGCGCGTCGCACATCCGCCGATCGCCGCGGGCGAAGAGACACTCGAGCCAGCTCTCGCGGGGGTTGTGGGTCTTGAGCGAGATCTTGTAGCGACTGGTGAGCCGCTTGAGCAGATCGATCTTGCCGTAGTTGTCCTCGATCGAGTCCATCGCCGCCCACTGAAAGGGCGTGTGCGGCTTCGGCACGTGCTGCGAGACCGAGCAGGTCACCGCCGGCAGCCGCGTGAGGCCGAGCTCCTTGGCGACGTCGCGGACCCGCTTGCCGGTCTCGGCGATGCCGACCACGTCCTCCTCGGTCTCGCTCGGCAGGCCCATGATGAAGTACATCTTCATCCGGTCGTAGCCGCGCTCGAAGATCCGCTTGGCCGAGGCCAGGATGTCCTCGTCGCTGACGTTCTTGTTGATGACGTTGCGCATCCGCTGGGTGCCGGCCTCGGGGGCGAAGGTCAGCCCCGAGATGCCGACGCTCTTGATCCCGTCGAGCAGGTCCTCGCTGAGGCCGTAGGCCCGCAGCGAAGCGACCCCGAGCTTGACCTTGCGGCGCTTGAGCTCCGGGACCAGCTCCTTGATCAGGGGATCGATGCAGGACACGTCGGCGGTGCTCAGCGCGGTCAGGCTGGTCTCGCTAAAGCCCCCCTTGTCGACGCCGTCGAGCACCGCCTTGATCACCTGCTTGGGATCCCGCTCGCGGACCGGGCGGTAGATCATCCCGGCCTGGCAAAAGCGGCAGCCTTCAGTGCAGCCGCGGGTGATCTCGACCGAGGCCCGGTCGAAGATCGCCTCGGCGTAGGGGACCGGAAACTCGGTCGGAAAGGGGTACTCGTCGAGGTCGCGGACCCACACCCGCTCGACCCGCTCGGGCGCGCCGGCGGCCTCGCCCGCCGGGCTCAGGCCGGAGACGCAGAGGAGCTCCGAGCGCGGATCCTCGGCGACCTCGTAGTACTCCGGGATGTAGATCCCGGGGAGCTTGACCGCCGCGGCGAGCACCTCAGCGCGGCTCGCCCCGGCCCGACGGAGGCGACCGATCGTCCGCAGCAGCGTCGGCAGGACCTCCTCCGCCTCGCCGACGAGGAAGATGTCGACGAAGGCCGAGAGCGGCGCGGGATGGGTCGCGGTCGGCCCCCCGGCGAGGACGATCGGATCCTTGTCACCGCGCTCCGAGGCCCGCAGCGGCACGCCGCCGAGCTCGAGGTTGAGGAGCACGTTGCTGTAGCTCAGCTCGTACTGGAGGCTGACGCCGACGACGTCGAACTCGGAGAGCCCGCGCTGACTCTCGAGGCTGATGAGCGGCAGCCCCGAGCTGCGCAGCTCCGCCTCGAGATCCTTCCACGGGCTGAAAGCGCGCTCGCAGACGAGATCCTCCGCCTTGTTGATCAGGTTGTAGAGGATCCGGGTGCCGAGGTGGCTCATCCCGATCTCGTAGAGATCGGGGAACGCGAGGACGAAGCGACAGAGGATCGACTCGTCCCAAGGCTTGCGGATCTGCTGCTCCTCGCCGCCGATGTAGCGGCCAGGCTTGGAGACCCGGGCGAGCAGCCCTGCGTAGGGGTGTTCGCCTAGGTCGACTTCGCTCGGGTGGACAGAAACACGGTCGGAAACACAGTCGTCGGTGAACATGACGTTACGTCATCGCTTGCGGGCTTGACCGGGGTTGTGCCACAGGTGCGGCTAGGACGGCCAGCAGCGACGCTTTGTACGGCGGCGCCGCGGTCTTCGAGGCCCCCTTGCGAAGACCTCTACCGCACAACTGCGCGTAGTGCGGATCTTTTTCGTCGAACGTCCCCTCAGCGAACGTTGCGCGGCACGCCGCGGCCTCCCGGCCCTTGCACCCCCCGTCGGTCGACTTAAGATGGCGCGCTAGTGAAGGACTTGTACAGCGTTCTCGGAGTCTCCCGCAGCGCCGAGCCAAAAGAGATCAAGCGGGCGTTTCGCAAGCTGACGCAGCAGTATCACCCTGATCTCAACCCGGGAGATACCGCCGCAGAGGAGCGCTTCAAGGAGGTCTCGACCGCCTACGAAGTGCTCGGAGATAGCGAAAAGCGCTCGCTCTACGACGAGTTCGGCGAGATGAGCCTCACGCAGGGCTTCGACGCCGAGCGTGCCCGGGCCTACAAGCAGGCCGGCGGTGGCGGTCGGGGATTCCCCGGCGGCGGCGGTGGCTTCTCGGGCGGTGGCTTCCCGGGCGGCGGCGGCGGCTTCTCCAACTTCTCCGACGCCCGCGGCACCAACTTCGACGACCTGCTCTCGCAGCTCTTCGGCGGCGGACGGGTCCGCGACGCCGACCCCTTCGGCGGCCGAGGTCGGCGTCCGGTGACCACAACCCGCGACATCACCGGCGACATCACCATCGACTTCATCGACGCCCTCTTCGGGACCACCCGTCCGCTCCGGGTCGAGACCCAAGACGGCGGCGCGCGCACCCTCGACGTCAAGGTGCCGCCTGGGATCAGCGACGGCGGCAAGCTCCGCCTGCGCAAGCAGGGCGGCGGCTCGCCCCCCGGCGACATCATCCTCACCGTCAATGTCCGCCCCCACCCGAAGCTCACGCGTGACGGCATGAACCTGCACATGGAGCTACCGGTGACGGCCCTCGAGGCCTACCGTGGCGGCCCCGTCGACGTCCCCACCCCCTGGGGCGTGCTGACGATCAAGCTGGCGCCGGGCTCGCAAAACGGCCAGGTCCTCCGGCTCAAGGGCAAGGGCGTGAAGCTCGGCAAGAAGCCGCCAGGCGACCTCCACATCACCCTCGACGTCCGCCTGCCGCCTGCCGGCTCGGACGAGCTCCTCGCCGCCCTCGAAGCCCTCCAGGCCGACGACAACCCGCGCGCAGGGATCACCTTCTAGGAGCCCGTAGCGAGAGTCCCCGCGCGGAGGCCCCCCTCCACGAGCGGCCCTCGCGGAGGCGAGGCCGAACCAGGCTCATCAACGCCCACGACCGGGCTCAGGCGGCGCCACGGCGGCCATGCTATGGAGTCCTCGTGCCGCACAGACTGCCGATCGTCGCTCAGGTCTCCGAGCCTGCGCCCCGCCGCCGTCACCCCTCCTGGCTGCGGGTCAAGATGCCCGGCGGCGACGGCTACCGCGACATCGACCGGACCCTCAAGAAGCTCGGCCTCAACACCGTGTGCAAGAGCGCCGGCTGCCCGAACATCGGCGAGTGCTGGAACAACCGCGCCCTGACGATCATGATCCTGGGCGACATCTGCACCCGCTCGTGCCGCTTCTGCGACGTCAAGACCGGGCGCCCGCTGCCCGTCGACGAGGACGAGCCGCGCCGGGTCGCGACGATGCTCGCCGCCCTCGACCTCAACCACACGGTGATCACCTCGGTCGATCGTGACGACCTCCGGGACGGCGGCGCCGGGATCTGGGCGGCGACGCTGGACGCCTGCCATGAGCTCGCGCCAAAGATGACCGTCGAGGTCCTCGTCCCTGACTTCAAGGGCTCCATGGAGGACGTCGATCGAGTCCTCGACGCCAACCCCGACATCTTCGCCCACAACCTCGAGACCGTCCCCCGGCTGAGCCGCGAGGTGCGGGTCCAAGCCCGCTATGACCGCTCCTTCGCCGTGCTCAAGCGGGCCCGTGAGCGCGGCGCCCTGACCAAGACCGGCCTCATGCTCGGCCTTGGTGAGGAGCCCGGCGAGGTCGCCGAGGTGATCGATCAGCTCGGCGACTTCGGCCTAACGATCTTGACCCTCGGGCAGTACCTCCAGCCGAGCAAGAAGCACCTGCCGATCACCCGCTACGTCCACCCCGACGAGTTCGCAGAGCTCAAGGAGTACGCACTCGGCCGCGGGATCGACCACGTCGAGAGCGGTCCGCTGGTCCGATCGAGCTACCACGCCGAGGGCCAGGCCGAGCTCATCCGCCGCCTCCAGGCGGATCACGGCACGATCGGCTTCGCCAGCCTCCGCCCGGAGTGACCTGGCGAGCCCCTGGAGCCCGGTGAGCCCGGATCCCGGGCGGTGCGGCGACGAGCGCAGGTCGCGACCTCGCCGCGTCGGCCCGAAGCTCTGAGGAGCGCAGACACGCCGGACCCTTGCCCCGGCCTCCTCCTCGCCCAGGCCCGGCGGCCGCGAGCCTCGCCCCCTACGAGCCGCGCCGAGGGTGTAGGATCCGGTCCCATGAGCCGTCGTTCCACGCTCCTCCCCCTCGCAGCTCTCCTCCTCCTCGCCCCGGCGTGCACCAAGAGCGCTCCGAGTGATGACGCGCCCAAGGCTGAGACGCCCGCGGCGGTTGAGGCCCCGGCTGAGGCTGCTCCGGCGAACACGAACCCGAACGGGGACGCCGCTGCGACGACGCCCGCCGCAGGGGACGAGGTGACGACCAAGAACCCGAAACCGGTCATCAAGGTGCTCGACGCCGGCCAAGAGCCCCGCACCCCGCTCCGCGTCAAGGTCGAGGCAGGCCAGCGCGAGACGATGATCATGACGATGACCATGAGCATGGACATGGACATGGGCGGCATGGGAGCGATCCCGAAGATGGACATGCCGCCCATCGAGATGACGATGCCGATCCACGTCACCTCGGTCTCCGACACCGGCGACTTCCGCTACGAGTTCAGCCTCGACACCATCTCTGTCAAGGACCGGCCCGGCACGCCACCGGAGCTGGTCGAGGCGCTCCGCGGATCGATGAAGGGGATGATCGGCCTCAGCGGCTCGACGGTCGTCTCCAACCGCGGCGAGGTCCGCGAGGCCTCCTTCAAGGTCCCGCCGAACGTCCCGCCGCAGATCAAGCAGACCATGGAGAGCATGCAGCAGTCGATGCAGCAGATCGCGATCCCCTTCCCGGAGGAGGCCGTCGGCATCGGCGCGAAGTGGGAGGTCACCTCGACCCTGAGCCAGGTCGGCGGGATTAACATGACGCAGGTCAGCGAGTACGAGATCGTCGCCCGCGACGGCGACGTGCTCACCCTCAACAACGGGATCCAACAGAAGGCCCCCAAGCAGGTGATGAACGCGCCGGGGATCCCGTCGACCGCCGCTGTCACGCTCCAGTCGATGTCGTCCAAGGGCGGCGGATCGACCTCGTTTGACCTCAGCCGCGTCGTCCCGGTGAAGGGCGACCTCGGGCTCAACTCGGCGATGCAGATGAGCGTCGACGCCGGCGGTCCGACCCAGAACATGAGCATGAAGATGGACCTGAAGCTCAACATCGCCGGGATCTAGTCCCCGTGCGAGCCCGCAGGGAGAGGTCGTGGACGGTCGGGAGACCGACCGCGACCTCTCTCGTTCGAGCTCAGGCCTACGAGCTCAGGCGGTCGAGCTCAGGCCTTCGACGCGCCCGACAGAGCCCACTCTCGCGATCGTTCGCCATCTCAGCGACGCCGCAGAAGCGCGAGCGGTGCCATCGTCGTGGCCCCCCGCTCGTGCTCGATCGAAGACGCGCGGCGGAGGGACAACCCCTCCACGACACGCGCGCGCCCTACTCGTCCCCGTCGGCCCCGGCGTTCGCAGCCTCGACCGGCGCGAGGTAGCGGGCCAGCGGCGTCCCCTTCAGGAGCCGGGCGAAGACCTCCGAGATGCTCTCCCCGCCGAGGATCGCGAGCGGTGCCATCGTCTCCGCCATCCGCTCGGCCAGGGCCCGATCGCCGAAGGCCTGGAGCGCGGCGATCAGATCCGGAGAGACAGCGCCCGCCTTGGCGACGACCGCCTCGACCTCCGCCCGAAGCTCGAGCAGGCGCTGCTCCGCCGCCTTCGCAGCGATGCTCAGCTCGAGCTCTCGACCCTTGCGATCACGCTCTATCCCAGCGCTGTGGATCTCGTCGAGCCCCTGCTGGGAGGCGAGCTCGGCCGCCTGGCGTTGCGACCGAGCCTCGGCCTCGGCGACGATCTCGGCGACCCGAACCTCGAGCGCGCGCTCGACCTCGATCTTCTTGAGCCGCATCGCCTCGAGGCGGGTCATCGACTGGACGGCGGCGACCTCCTGGTTCACCGCCTCGCTCTCCTTGCTGAACTGCAGCCGCCGCCGGCTCTCGGCGAGGGCCAGCGTCTCCTGGACGACGGCGTGCTGCGCCTCGACCAGGAGCGTAGCTATCGTGTCGTCGCCGATCTGAACCCCGAGCACCTCGACATCGTAGACACGCATGCCGTTCTCGTTGAAGGCCCGCCCGGGTCGACCGCCCCCCTCGGCGTCGGTCCCCAGGACCACGTTGCGGAGGAAGCCCGCCGCGTCGGCGTAGAAGCGCTCGATCCCCTCCTGCTTGACCGCGTGGCGGATCAAGGAGCGGAGGTGGTCGCTGAGGAACTTGACGTAGTTCTCGACCTCAAACCACTTCGCCGGCTCGCCCTCGAAGTTGACCCGGTAGGAGAGCGTGAGGTGGACCCGGACCAGATCGCGAGTCTCGACCTCGACGACGTCCGAGACCTTGTTGTTGAGCACCCGGAGGTACGCCGTGCGCAGCAGGTCGTCGTCGTTCTTCGGCGTGCCGGTCGAGAGCTCCATCACCTGCAGGGTCTCGTCGTACTCGAGGAGCCGCGTCTGCGGGCCGATCACGACCTCGCGCTCGCCGGTCTTGTTGACCACGAGCACGGCGTAGCCGGTCCAGACGTCGATCGACACCGCGCCGTCGTAGCGGGTGTCGAGGACGATGGTCCGCGGGCCCGTGAAGCTCTGCGAGCGGGTGAAGCCGTCGCCGGCGTACTCGGCGTTCGCCTGGTCGGAGGCGCGCTCCTTCTTGCGGACTTGACCGCCGGGAGCCGCCGCGGGCGGCAGACCCGACGCCTGCTGACCGCGCTCACGGGCGGCGAGCACCCGGTTGTACTCGAGCGCGTCCTTGTTGCCCGGGTACCAGAGGGCGACCGAGCGAGGATCAAGGATCCGACGGACGATCACCTCCTTGCGCGGGTCCGGGAGGTAGATGCAGGGGCCGCGCTGGAGCTTGATCTTCCCGCTCAGACGATCGAGCACATAGCGTGCCTCGCCCGCGGGGATCGCCACCGCGTAGTGCTTCTCGCGATCGCCGTACTTGATGATCGCGTGCTCTGGCCGCGGAAAGTAGATCATCTGCTCATTCCCGGTCAGGAAGAGCTCATCGCCGACCTTGTAGCGGACCCCGTTCTCCTCGTAGGGGGCGATGACCTTGAGGTAGAGGCCGCTGTTCTCGTTGAGCTCGATCGCCCGGAACTTGCGCTCGCCACGACGGCTGATGAAGGTCTCCGTGGGCCGGGGGAAGACCACCGCAGGGCCCTGGATGTAGCGCTTGTTGCCGCTCTCGTCGAGGAGCACACAGTGCTCTAGACGCTCGAGCGTCACCGCCTCGCGGACGTAGTTGCCGTCCCCGTCCGGGACGACCTCGACGCCCGTCGGCGGGATGTAGAAGGCGACGTCGGTCCCGCGGATCACGAGCACCTTGCCGATCGTCAGCTCTGGCAGCGCCTGCGTGACGACCAGCAGCGACTCGTCCTCGGTCGCCGCGCCGCCCTCGGCCACGACATCACCGCTGGCCTCCGCGCGCTGCGGCTTGATGACCGCGTTCGACCAGTTCTCCATCGCCGCGGCCTCGTCGTAGACGCGGACGAGGAGATACTGGTTGGAGCGCAGGCTGTGGCCCTTGATCGTCCGGATCATCTGGCCGGGCCAGAGCGCGAAGGACACGGGCCCCGGGATGTTGACCTTGCGGCCGATGTTCAGCTCCGGGAGGTTGTTGAGCGCGCCGGTCCGCGGGTGCGAGGTGTCGCGGGCCGGGTTCTTCAGGACCAGGTACCAGCCCTCCGGGGCGATCGCGATCGGCAGGATCGCCTCGTCGAGGCTGCGACGGCCGAAGCGCTTGGTCTCTGGATCGAAGACTACCGGACCGTCGGTGTTCGCGAGGCTGGTCTTATGCGGTCCGACATAGACATTAATGTTGCCCTTCGTCTCATCTAGGATGAAGGCAAACTCGTTCGGTGCGAGCACCAGGTCACGTTCACGGCCTCGATCTGACATCCTGCTTCCTCTCGTCAATACGCGGCACAAGCATAGGTGTCCGGCGCAGCGGCGGCTATCGTCCAGGCCAGGCGCGGCTTCGGACCGCAGCGATCCCGACCCGCCCTCCGCCGCTTCGAATACATGTCCGTGAAGACATGTAAACCTGGACGACGAGCGCGTAGACATCTACGTGTCGCGACCGCGAACCCGCCGCGCGACCTCGACCCAGGGTCGGCGAAGACGTCCCCTGCACACCGCGGAGCCGCTCGTCAGTCCCCCAGATCGAGACCGACACCGGCGCAAAAAAATTGCCAGAACCTCGACGGCGGTGGGGAGGTAGGTCGCGATCGAAAATGGGGAGGAAGATCGCTGCGCCGTCGAGGCTCTAGCCCCACAACGATAGCTCCCACGCCTCGCCTTGGCTACTCTTGCGTATCGTGGAGGATCCCCACACACGACCCGTCATCGGGGACAAGGAACCACATCTGAGCTGAATTCAGGCGCTCACCGTGGACCGCTCCCCCGTCGTGCGGGTCCTCTCAACTCGTGAGTACTCCGCGCCGGACGGCTAGCTCGACGGCAGAACACCGATCGGACAGGAGACGCCGGTCCCTCCGAGACCGCAATAGCCGCCCGGGTTCTTGGCGAGGTACTGCTGATGGTAGGCCTCGGCGTAATAGAACTCAGACACGGGCAGGACCTCCGTCGTCACCGCGCTGAACCCAGCGGCCGCAAGACGCTCTGCATACGCGACCTTCGAGGCCTCCGCCGCGCTCGCCTGCGCGTCTGTGTAGGTGTAGATCCCGGAGCGATATTGGGTGCCGGCGTCGTTTCCCTGGCGCATGCCCTGGGTCGGATCGTGGCTCTCCCAGAAGACCTTGAGCAGCGCGTCGTACGAGGTCACCGCTGGATCGTAGACGACCAAGACCACCTCGTTGTGGCCCGTCCTGCCGCTGCACACCTCTTTGTAGGTGGGGTTCTTCGTGAAGCCCGCCGCGTAGCCCACGGCCGTGCTGTAGACGCCCGGCTGCTGCCAGAAACGCCGCTCCGCGCCCCAGAAACAGCCGAGGCCGAAGACCGCCCGCTCGAGCCCCGGCGGGAAGGGGGCGACGATCCGCGCTCCGCTGACGAAGTGGACCTCGGGGACGATCATCGGCTCGTCACGACCAGGGAGAGCCTCGGACGGCGTCGGCATCTTGAGCTTGCGAGAGTCGGAGAAGAACATCGGACGGAGGACGATAGCAGAGGGGGCGACGCAGGCGAGGCGAGGCGACGCCGGCGAGGCGCGGGGACATACAGCTCCGCCGCTCCGCCCTCGATTCCGCACATCCAACCTCAGATCGAGGGTAGCCGTGCCCCACAGAGGAGGGCAAACTCGACGGTGCGTCGATGTTCCTCACCCTCTATCTCTTCTCGATGGTCGCGGGCGGTGTCGTCCTCCTCACCTCCATTGTCCTCGGCGGTCACGACGACACCGACGCCGACGGTCCCGCCGAGCTGAACGCGGGTGAAGGCTTCGACGCCGACATCGACGCTGACGTCGACGCCGACGTCGACGCCGACGTCGACGCCGACGTCGATCACGGTGACGCGGACCATGGCTCGCTCGCCGACGCCGCGGAGGCCGACGCCGACGCGCTCATCCACGTCGAGCGCCGGAAGCTCGCACGACGTCGGCGACGCCCGATCCTCGGCCTGCTGACGTCGCTCCGCTTTTGGACCTTTTTCACGACGTTCTTCGGCCTGACAGGCGCCGTTCTCGAGGGCCTCTCGCTGACCGCAGCGCTCCCAGCGCTGATCCTCGCGCTGACCATGGGCACCCTCTCCGGCGCGGCCGCGACGATCGTCCTCCGCCGTCTCGCCGCAGAGTCGACCGGCGTCGCCGCGTCGATCCGCGACTATGTCGGGCTCAGCGGCCGGGTGCTCGTGCCGATCCGACGCGGAGGCCTCGGAAAGATAAGGCTCCAGCTCAAGGGCACCACCGTCGACATCCTCTCGACGACCGAGGATGAAGGCGTGCTCGAGCCCGGAGAGTCTGCGCTGGTGATCGAGATGCGTGACACCACCGCGGTCGTCGTCCGCCAGGGCCAGCTCGCAGGAGACTGATCCCGCAGCCGTGGTCGACGGCCCCCAACCCGACGCATCCGCGCGAAGGCGAGCTCCGCGGAGGTCCTCTTGGCAGCTCCGTCCGACAGGGCTGAGCTGAGCTGAGCTGAGCTGAGCTGAGCTGAGCTCCCATCGTCGAGCTTCAGCGCCGACGTCGAGAAGTGCGCGCGCTCAGTCATCGCCGCCTGCTCGCAAGCCGCTCAAGGTCGGCTACCATGCCCGACATGCGCGCTCTCGCGCACCCGGAGCAGACCAGTCGATGACAAAAAAGGATCCCCGCAAAGCGACGACGACGGACGCGAATGACCTGCCGCGCCGCGACTTCCTCCGCCTCGGCCTGACCAGCGCCACCCTCCTCGTGGGCTGCGGCGACGACACGATCTCCGCCTCCGAGACCTTCGGCACGGACTCCGACACCGGCACGACCGACGGCTCGTCGACCGGCGACACCATCGATCCGACGACCTCTGGATCCGCCGGCGAGACCTCGACCACCTCGACCACCACATCGACGACCGGTGAGACGACCGGCGAGACGACCGTCGATCCGACCACCGGCACGACCACGAGCGACACCACCACCGGCGACACCACCACCACCGGCGGCGAGCTCTGCGATGGCGAGCTCATCGAGTTTGATCCCGAGTCGGTCGAGCTGAGCGAGGCGCTCTTCCCCCTCGCGATCATGGTCGGCGAGATGAAGCCTACCTCCGTGATGGTCGCGATCTTCATCGCCGACGCGGCGCCGAAGCTCCTCCGTATCTGGCGCCAGAGCGACGAGCCGGGCCTGGTCGAGCTCGTCCACGAGGAGGAGATCAGCCCCGATGAAGAGGGCTACGCCAAGCTCAGCGTCGAGGGGCTCTGCCCCGGCACCTGGTACCGCTACGGCTACTTCGACGGCGAGCCCGACAGCTTCATCGCCCGCTCGCTCCTCGGCGAGTTCCGCACCGCGATCGAGGAGGACGCGCTCGAGCCGCTGACGATCGCGATGAGCTCGTGCAACGGCGATGAGTTCGACTGGCCCTCGCTCGACTTCACGGCGGATGAGTACTACGACCTCTTCATCCACCTAGGCGACATGGCCTACAACGATGGCGCCGAAACCCTCGCGGAGTACCGCGCGAGCTGGCGCAAGTACCTCAGCGCCGGCGGCTTCAAGAAGGTGTACAGCCGGTCGGGGCTCTACGCGACCTGGGACGATCACGAGATCGACGACAACAGCAACTTCGATCGCGAGACGATGGACCCGGGGGAGCTAGAGCGGCGGCAAAACGCCATGGACGCCTACTTCGAGCTCATGCCGATCGACGCCGAGGGCCCCGAGTACCGGCTGTGGCGCACCTTTCGCTGGGGACTCACGGCCGAGTTCATCATCCTCGACTGCCGCTACGAGCGGAGGCCCTCGATCGATCAGTACATCAGCCCGGCGCAGATGCTCTTCCTCAAGGACCGCCTGCTCAACTCCCCCTGTCATTTCAAGGTCGTCGTCAACTCGGTCCCGATCACCAACATGCCGACGGTCTGGGACGTCGCCGCCGGCGATCGGTGGGAGGGATACCCCGAGCAGCGCGCCGAGGTGCTCTCCCACATCAACGACAACAACATCGAGAACGTCTGGTTCCTCTCCGGCGACTTCCACGTCACGTTTGTCTCCCGGCTCGAGCCGAACGGTGACGACCTCGCCAGCAGGACCCGGGAGATCGCGATCACCGGAGGCAACGAGAACCCGATCCCGGAGTTCCTCACCGGCCTCAACCCGCCGCAGTTCGAGTACGGCCGCCACAAGGCTCGGGGGTGCCTGATCACCTTCGATCCGATGTCCAACGCCGTGAACGTTCGCTTCATCGATCCGGAGACCGGTGACGACGCGTACAACGAGTCCCTGACCCAGGGGTAGGCGGCTCGGACTGCGCCGCGATCTTGCGGTGGAGCTGATGGAGCCTCGGCGCCGAGATCGTTGGTTCTCTTGGCCTCGGCGATGCGCCGCTGGATCGGAGTGCGCCGCGAGTCTTCGCGGACCCGAGAACGACGACGCGGGCTGGAGCCCGCGGTGCTCGCTGGACTCCCTGGACTATCTGGACTCGCTGGACTCTCGCGACGACCCCGAAGCTCGAGCGCCCGACTACTTCTTGCGCGGCGGGAGCTTCCGCAGCCGCGGCAAGCGGAGCGCCGGCTTGTCCCCCGTAGGCTTCCCCTCGGGCTTCTTCGCTGGCGGACGAGCAGGTAGCTTGCTCGGTCGTCGCGGAGAGGAGCCGACGACCGGCGGCACCGGCGTCCTCGCCGGCGGAGCCGGCACCTTCGGCGGCACCACCGGAGCGGGCTTGTTGGCCTCCGGGACACGGACGAACATGCTGTCGCTGAGCTCCGCGACCTCCTCGCTCTCGTCGGCCTCCTTCGGCGGCGCCGGCACCTGCACCCGCGGCGGGCTGACCCTCGGGACCGCGGGAGCTCGCGATGAACGCTGACCGACGCCGAGATCCGGGAGGGTCGTCGGCGTCGGGATGGCGACCCGCACCGTACGATCGGGGGAGGTCAAGGTCGGTGAGTCCCGATCGACGACGACCGGCGCCTCGGGGGGGCGCCGGAGCGAAGAGAGACGCTCGAGGCCGAGACCACCGCCCTTCGGACGCGGCGGCAGTGGTTTCCCACTCCTCCGCTTGAGCCGCTCCTGCTCGCGAAGCTCCGCCGCCTGACGGGCCTGCAACCTGCGCTGCTCCGCCGCCGCCTTGCGCTCCTCCGCCGCCGCCGCTCGGCGCTCGGCGAGAACAGCCTTGCGCTCAGCCTCCGCGGCCTGCCGCTTCGCCTCGGCCGCCTCTCGCTTCGCCTCGGCGTCCGCTCGCGAGAGCGGGGCACCAAACGTGCGGGCGCCGGAGAGTCCCGAGCTGAGCGGAGGTAGACCCAGGAGGCCGCTGACCGACGACTCTGGCGTGGCCGGGAGCCGTGGCCCGTCGGTCAGGTCTGGGGTCGGCTCCGCCTCATCGACAGCGCCAGCATCCTCGACATGGGCAGCTTCGACGTCGTCGTCCTCGTCGGCCTCGTCGACCTCGTCGTACACCCGACTCTCGTCCGATATCTCCCCGGAGACGGCCCCAGTGCCCCAGGGGTCATCCTCTGGCCAGCCCTCATCGTCGTCGAGCTGCTCGATGATGATCCCCGGCTCCATGCCGCTGTGGCTATCCCCCTGCCGGAAGCTCTCGGGGAGCGGTGCGGGCCCGCGGACCGTATCCTCGCTCCTCCCCTTCGCCTCGAACGACGGCCCCGTGGGCGCCGGACGACGAACGGTCTCTTCGCTCGGAAGCGTCGGCGGAGGACGACGGACCGTGTCCACCTCGACCGCGTCGCCGCCGGTGTCGACCACCACGTCCTCAGGGACAGAGTGATCGTCGACGTCGGTAAAGTCGTCCTCGAAGCCGATGTCGATGTCGAAGTCTGAGTCCTCCTCGAGCTCCGGCTCGGGCTCTGGCGCTGGCGCTGGCGCTGGCGCTGGCGTCGGCGCTGGCGTCGGCGCCATCACTCCGCGACGTCGGGAGTCGAGCATCGCCCGCGCTCGCGCCGCTGCTGATCCCAGGTCGCGCATCGTCGTCGCCCGGCGGGGCCGGGGAGCGGGCGCCTCGCGGCTCTCCTCGATCGTGATCGCGAGATCGAGATCACCGGCGCTCGACCCTGGATCGAGATCCTCGATCTCGATGTCGAACGACGAGTCCCCGGGATCGACCGCACCGTAGCCCCGGGTCTGGATCGTCTGTCTCTGAGGATAGCTCGTCGGGGCCTGGTTCTGGGGCTCCCCAGGCGACCGCTGATGGCTGTGGGAGGGCGCCGCGACGCGGTTGAGCGGGTTTTGTCGCTGCGGCTGGACCTGCGGCGCCGACCTCGGGCGCGACGCGACCTGATTCAACGGGTTCGCGTAGTTGGTCGTGTATCCGGCGCTCCCCTGGTCCGGGTACGATGGCTGCGCCGCACGGCCGCGGACCTGGTTGAGCGGGTTGTGCGAGACCTGATTGAGCGGGTTGGGGGCGGGCCGCGGCGTCGGCGTCGCCATCGCCCCAGGGTACGGATACGGGCTCGGCGACGGCGTCGCCATCTGTCCGCGAAAGGGCCTAGGCGTCGGCGAGTATGACGCGGACATCGACGTCATCGGCCCCGACGCGGCGTATCCCGCGACCATCTGCGAGAGGCCAGGCATGAAGAACATCGACGGCGGGACGGCCCGCTCCTCCATCAGCTGGGCGAGGACGTCCTGGGTGACCGCCTGCATCACCGCCGCGCTCGGCCAGCGATCCTCGCGGTTGAACATCAGCGCCCGGTCGACGAGATCGACAACCCGCGGGTGGAGATGCGGCGCGATCGCTCCGAGGGACCGCGCCTGATCCTTGGCGGCCCGGATCAAGCGCTCCATCACCGATCCGTTCATCCCGTGCACGGTCTCGCCGGCGAGCGCCTTGAACATCGTCGCCGCGACCGCCCAGAGGTCGGCGCGACCGTCCATCTCATCGTTGTTGGCGCGGGCCGCCTCCGGCGAGACATAGGCGACCGTGCCGAAGACGATCTCAGCGCTGTGAACCCCCGCGACCGCGGGCAGCTCGCGGACACGGGCGAGGCCGAAGTCCAGCAGCTTCACGATGCCGCTGCGCGTCAGCATGATGTTCGCCGGCTTGATGTCCCGGTGGATGATGTCCTTGTTGTGCGCCGACGAGAGGACGTCGAGCAGCTGATCGGCGATGCTGAGGACGTCGACCTCGTTCATCGTCTTCTCGCGGGCGATGCACCCCTCGAGCGACTCGCCGTCGAGGAGCTCCATCACGAGATAGACGTCGCCCTCCTCGGTGAAGTCGTCGTCGATGACGGTCACCGACCCGGGATGGCCGACGTGGTTGGCCGCGTAGCCCTCGCGGAGGAAGCGGGTCCGAGCTTGAACATCCGAGACATACTTCGGATGAAGGACCTTGATCGCCGAGCGCGTGCCATTGCGATGGGTCGCCTCGTAGACGGCAGCCATCCCGCCGACGTCGATGAGTCGATCCAAGTGGTACTTGCCGCGCAGGACCTTTCCTACGCGCTCTCTCGCAAGTATCGTCAGATCCATCGCCCTATCCCGACCTCGGCGCCTCTTCCCGTCTCCGCCGCCTGCTACTCCCGCAGGCCGTTCGACTATCCTGGACGGCTGGCCCCACGATCGCCAGCGATTTATTCGAGCGTCCGCAGGCGCTCGTCTCGCGGAGACGACCCCCTAGGGGGCGCGCAGGCTCGCTCCTGGGACCTCGCTCGGAGAGGGTCTGGAGCCCGACGCGCCGACCTTCTTTCGATGGTCGAGGCGACGAGCAAGTCAGGCCGATCAGGACGGCCCCGCCCTCCCCTCGCGGCGTCTCCCACAGAGGGCACAAGGCCGCGGAGCCCCCTGGAGGCCCGCGAACGGATGCATGCCTCTGTGGACCGAGGGCCTTGTCGTTCGAAGTCGCCCCATGGCATACCGAGTGAGCGCATTCGCCCGACACGGAGGTCTTCGTATGCACACACTTCGTCAACCGTCCCTTGGATCCCTCCTGCTCGCACTCACCTGTGCAGCGCCCCTCGCCTGCACCGAGAGCGCCGAGCAACACAACAACATCGCCAAGGCGTTTGAGCAGAGCGATCCCAAAGCTGCGGCGAAGCAAGCGTCGGAGGACATGAAGCGCCTCAAGGAGCGGACCGCCGCCAAGGCCGAGGCCGCGATTCGCGAGGCCATCGACGCGGTGACGATCGTCCCGGACACGCCTCCTTTAGGTGACCTTAAGGCCACCTGCCTGGAGATGCGCGACGCCTACGATGGTTTCGTCCAGCGCCGGATCGCAGGTGACCCGGCGGAGCTCGAGCGCTGGAGCGTCTTCAAGCCGATGGACCTCGACAAGGCCGAGGACGAGTGCATCGATCGCAAGAACATCCAGGTCGCGCGTTGCCAAGCGCACGCCTTTGCGAACGCCTCACGAGAGATCGCCCGGGGCCGCGCCAACGCGATCCTCGCGCGCTGCGTCGACAAGTTCGGCAACCAGCTCGGGGCGACACAGCCACAAGGGCCTCGCGATCAGCCATCGTGACCCCTCGCCGGGGCCGGCCGCGGCACGCGCCTGACGCGTTTCAAGACCTCCGCGGAGGGGAGTGATGCGGACCGGTCGCTCCCATGAGACTATCTGGACCGCGTGTCCAACGACGACCGGAAAGAGCCGTGGAACATCCCCTCGCTCGTGAGCGGGAGCCCTGCGCCCGAGCCCACGCCGGACGACGAAGCTCTTCCGCCGCCACCCCAGTGGCAAGTCCCGGCAGGCTACCAGGGACAACCGGGGCAGTCCGGAGCGGGGCCGTCGGGGCAGCCGGCCGAGTCGCCCCCTGTCCGACCGAAGAGCACCCTCATCGGCATGGCGCACCCGGGCTCCCTGGGCGGGCCGCCTGGCGGCTCCCTCGTCGAAGCGCTGCAACAAAGCCCTGCGGGCCAGCTCCCGCGACCCCCGACCGAGGCGCCGAGCAACCCCTTCGCTCCTCAGCATCCGTCGCAGCCGTCGCAGCCGCAGGGCCCGCTAGCTCCGCAGCACCCCTTCGCCCAACAGCAGCAGCAAGGGCAGCAGCCAAGCCCCACAGCCCCGCAGCAGCACCCCTTCGCCCAACAGCAGCAGCAAGGGCAGCAGCAAGGGCAGCAGCAAGGGCAGCAGCAACACCCCTTCGCCCAACAGCAGCAGCAGCAAGGGCAGCAGCAACACCCCTTCGCTCAACAGCATCCGCAGCAGCAGCAACACCCCTTCGCTCAACAGCAGCCTCAGCAGCAGCAACACCCCTTCGCTCAACAGCAGCCTCAGCAGCAGCAACACCCCTTCGCGCCTCAGCAGCCTCAGCAGCAGCAACACCCCTTCGCGCCTCAGCAGCCCTTCGCGCAGCAGCCTCAACAGCAGCCGCCGCAGCAGAGCCCCTTCGCGCCCCAGCAACCCCACTTCGCGCAGCAGCAACCGGCGCAACCCCAGCAACAGCCGCCGCAGCAGAGCCCCTTCGCGCCGCAGCACCCCTTCGCCCAACAGCAGCCGCCGCAGCAGAGCCCCTTCGCGCCTCAGCAAGCGCAGCATCCCTTTGCCCAACAGCAGCCGCCGCAGCAGAGCCCCTTCGCGCCTCAGCAAGCGCAGCATCCCTTTGCGTCGAACAACCCCCTCAACCAGCGACCGCAAAGCCCGCTCAACCAACCTCCGCACAACCCCCTCAACCAACCTCCGCACAACCCCCTCAACCAGCCGCCGCACAGCCCGCTCAACCAGCCGCCGCAGGGTCCCTATCCCCCACAGCAGCACGCCTATCCCCAAGGACAGCAGCAGCACGCCTACCCCCAGGGTCAGCAGCAGCAGAACGCCTATCCCCAAGGACAGCAGCAACCCGTCTATCCCCAGGGACAGCAGGGACAGCACCCGCAGCAACAGCCTGTAGCCCCCCAGGCCGCGCTCCAAGCCGCGGCGGCCGCGGCAGCCCCCGCGAGCCGACCGGCCAGCACCTTCTCGACAGAGCTCGGGTCGATCCCCAGCGACGGCCGAACCTTCTCGAGCGAGCTCGCAGGCGTGCAGCTCCCACGGGGCCAGTCGTTCTCCAGCGAGCTCTACGCGGAGAACGTCGATGACCGGCGACCCGACGCCGTCCTCGGCGGCCGTCGTCGTTGGCCGATGATCCTGATCGGCGTCCTCGCCCTCGCCCTGATCGGGGCGGGCGTCGCCGGTGTCCTTCATCAGCAGGAGATCATTGAGCTTCCTTGGGCCCCCGCGTTCCTCGAGCCCGAGCCTGAACCCGAGCCCGAGCCTGAGCCCGAGCCCGAGCCCGAGCCCGAGCCTGAGCCTGAGCCTGAGCCCTCGACGACCTCCGGCGGTACCGACAGCACCGGCGGCACCGACAGCACCGGCGGCACCGACGGTCCGGACGACGGCGGCTCCAAGGCGGCGGTCGCCGGATCCAAGACCGGATCCAAGACCGGCTCCAAGAAGTCCACGAGCACCAAGAAGAGCTCCAGCTCGACCAAGAAAAAGTCGACCTCGACGACCAAGAAGAAGTCGACCCCGACGACATCCTCGACCAAGAAGGGTGCGAAGGACTCCGGTCGCGTGATCGTCGAGCTGCAGATGCTCAGCCAGGCCAAGAAGTCGCTGAACAGCAACCCCAACCAGGCGCTCGCGTACGCCAGGCAGCACGCGAAGGAGTACCCGGACTCGCAGCTCGTCGAGCAGCGGGTCGAGATCGAGGTGCTCGCGCTGTGCAAGCTCGGCCGCGCCAGCGAGGCCAAGAAGGCCGCCGCTCGCAAGTCTTCCTCGGCGAAGGTTAAGGCAGCGCTGCGGACCTGCAAGTAGTCTGCGCTCCGCGCGACCTGTCCCAAAGAACTGCCGTTCAAGGGCGGGCGCACGGGCCGAGGCCGCTGGTGTCCAGTGCGCCCTCACGCCGCGATCGGCCCCCTTGGCGAGGTTCGACGCGCCGCGCGACCTGACCGAGCCTGTCCTCGTCGAGGATCGCCGAGCGCCTGGCCCGGGAGAGCGCTCGCAGCCCCTCCCGGGATGATCGCTCCTGCCCCTCGAGCGCCCGCCCGGTGACGAGCAGGTCTGCTCTTCGGGCGGCGATCAGGCCCCGTCCTCCCTGCTCAGCCGCAGACAACGTCATCATGACGGTCAGGCGCTCCCCCGACAGTGTTCGTAGAAGAGGTGTATGAGCCCTTTTGCGAGCGTTTTACGGGTGTTTTACAGGCCAGAGGCGCCGAATGGGTGGATCCTGCGTTCACACCCGGACCCACCGAGAACAGGAAGACAAGCATGCGTACCTCCCACATGATCTACATCGGCGCCGCCCTCACCTCCCTCATGTGCGGGACGCTGATCGCCAACTCGATCTGGCCGATCCCACAGCCTCAGGCTGAGCTCGCCGCCGAAGCGCCTGTGCAGGTCGCCAGCCAAGCCCGGCACGTCCAGCGCCCCCGCATCGACGTGGTCTTCGTCGTCGACACCACCGGTTCGATGAGCGGCCTCCTCGAAGGGGCGAAGCAGACGATCTGGTCGATCGCGAACCGCCTCTCCTCGGGTGAGCCCCGCCCCGACATCCGCGTCGGCCTCGTCGCCTACCGTGACATCACCGACGAGTACGTGACCAAGAGCTTCCCGCTGACCCGCGACCTCGACACGATCCACGGCCAGCTCTCGCAGCTCATCGCCGCAGGCGGCGGGGACGGTCCCGAGCACGTCAACCGCGGCCTCTCCGACGCCATCCACGGGATGTCCTGGGAGGAGGGCCAGGGCGTGCTCCGCCTCGTCTTCCTCGTCGGCGACGCTCCGCCCCACGACGACTACAACGACGGCCCGACCAGCGCCGAGCTCGCCCGCACAGCCGCAGCCAAGAACATCACGATCAACACGATCCGTTGCGGTCAGATGTCCGACACCGAAGCTGCATGGCGGACGATCGCCTCGCTCGCGGGGGGCCAGATGACGACGATCGAGCAGGACGGCGGGGTTCAGACGATCGCCTCCCCCTTTGACGACGATCTCGCCGCCCTCAACCGCGCGCTCGCGACCTCGTCGGTCGGCTGGGGCAGCGCGACCGACAAGGCCAACGCTCGCCGAAAGAGCAGCTCTCGCGCCAAGCTCTCGGGGCAGGCAGCGGCGTCCGCCGCCTCCTACTCGGCGAAGAACGCGTACTTCGTCGAGGAGGATCTGGTCACGGCGATCGAGGAGGGTCGGGTCGACCTCGATCGGGTCGACAACGCAGCCCTCCCCGAGGCGATGCAGTCGATGAGCGACACAGAGCAGCGCGCCTATGTTGAGGGCCTCCGCGCCAAGCGATCGACGCTGAACGAGCAGATCCTCGATCTCTCGAAGAAGCGCGACGCCTACATCGAGGACAACGCCCCGGCGGACGGTTTCGACAACAAGGTCGTCGACATGCTCCGCGACCAGGCGGCGGAGATCGGCGTCGCCTACTAGGGCGCGGGCGAGTTCGCGCGCCCCCGCTCATGGGCCTCGAGCGAAGAGGTCCCCAAGGCCAGGTTGACGCGCGAACTCGCCCAGGCCGCACCTCTCGCCCGATCGGATGCACCTGCAAGCAAGTGCGAGCGGCCTCCCCCGCGCCTTCGCACGTCGACATCGGCTATCGTTCCTCTGGCTAGCTATGAACGATCCATCGTCCGTTGTTGGAGGTGCCCCGCAGGTCGGCACCGTCGTCGCGAAGAAGTACACGCTCATCGAGCACCTCGGGCCGGGTGATGCGGGCGAGGTCTACCTCGCCGAGCAGACCACGCTGCGCAAGAAGGTCGTCGCGACGATCATCGATCCTGGCCTCGCCTCGAGCGGTGACTTTGCCTCGACGGTTCTCCGCGAGGCCCGGATCCATTCGCTCCTCCGCCACGCCAACCTCGCGCGCCTCTTGAGCTACGGCAAGACCGCGGACGGCGGCGTCTACCTGATCCGCGAACACCTCGTCGGCGCCGACCTGGGCCAGCTCCGCAGCGGCGCCAAGCGCTTCGCCTGGCCGCGGGTGAAGGGGCTCATCCTCCAGGTCATCGGCGCCCTCCGGGTCATCCACGGCAAGGGCCTCGTCCACGGCGGGGTCCGCCCCGCGAACGTCTTCATGGTCGACGCGGGCGATGATCTCGACCACGTCAAGCTGCTCAACCCCGGCCTCACGCCCGCGTCGCGGATCGACATCTTCAGCGGACCGGAGCTCCTCGAGGTCGCGGAGTACTCCGCCCCGGAGCAGGCCCAAGTCGGCAAGGAGGACGCTCGCACCGACGTCTACTCGGTCGGCATCCTCCTCTACAGTCTCCTCACCGGCTCTGTCCCCTTCACAGCGCAGGAGCCCCACCAGGTGGTCACGCAGCACGCGATGGCCTCGCCGCCTCCGCCGCGAAACATCGCCCCCGACGCGGACATCCCGGCGCCTGTCGAGCTTGTGATCCTCCGCAGCCTCGCCAAAGATCCGGTCGACCGCTTCGCCGATCTGTCGGCGCTCGAGCAGGCCCTGCGCGAGATCAGCGACGACGGCAAGGCGCCGCGAAGACGCTCACCGCTGGCGGACGACCGGAGCGAGGGAGCGACGGCCGGGCTCAGCGGTCCGCTCGCCAACCAACCGACCCGCGACTCTGCGGTCTTCTACTCGATCGAGGGCCTTCAATCGATGCTCGGCGCGGCGCCTGGCCCCGAGGAGCAGCTGTCGATCCTGGACAAGATGGAGCGGGCCCTGACGGCGATGGCCGGCGAGACCAAGGACTCCCCCGACTACCTGCGCTGGTCGGAGTGGATAAACCAGGCCCGCGACTACGCCTACTTCCAGCTCGGCCAGCGCCACCTGGAGAACCAGCGCTGGCGTGACCTCGAGGCGGTCTACCTCAGGCGCACAGAGCTCACCTCGGATGACGACGCCAAGCTCAAGCTCAAGGGCGCCCTCGCGGAGCTCTACCTCAAGAACATCCTCAACTTCGACAAGGCCGCGGAGATCTTCCGCGAGCTCCTGGTCGCCGACGAGGACTCCCTCGAGGCCCACCTAGGGCTCGCCCAGGCCCTCGAGCGCAAGCAGGAGTTCGAGCAGGCCATCCCCCACTACGAGCGCTTCGTCGAGCTGTGCACCGACGCTACGCGCTGCGCCGACCAGCTCGCCCATATCGGCGATCTTCTCCACCACAAGCTCTCCGAGACCGAGGCCGCGATCGTCCGGCTCTATCAGGCGACGGAGCTCGTCCCGACCCACCTGCCCGCGCTGAAGCTCCTCGCGGAGCTCTTCCGGGCGCGCCACGAGTGGATCGAGCTCGTCGAGGTGCTCGAGTCGATCGTCGAGAACACGACCAGCAGCTACGAGAAGATCGAGCGGGCTGCCGAGGCCGGGTTCGTCTGGCTCGACAAGCTCCAGGTCAAGGACCGGGCGATGCAGATGTTCTCCAAGGTCGTCGAGCTCGACCCGGAGAACGCCAAGGTCGGGCCGATCCTCGGCAAGATCTACTACGAGCAGAAGAACTACGTCGCCGCCGCGCCGATCTTCGACGCCCTCGTCCGCAAGCTCGACAACCTCGGGCTGCGCGACACCAGCAAGGTCGGCGTGCTGGTCCGCGCCGCCCAGGTCGCGCGCGCGGTCGGCAGCACGACCAAGGCGCACAAGCTCTTCAAGCGCGCGCTGACGATCGATCCCGAGAGCAGCCACGCCCTGGTCGGCTGCGCCGAGATCGCGATGATCCGCAAGTCCTGGGACGAGGCGCGGATGGCCTACGAGCAGCTCCTCGGCCGCCGTGAAGGCGACGCCAAGGCGGCTGTCCACATCAAGCTCGGAGAGATCGCGGTAGCCCAGGGCCGGAGCGACCTGGCGATCGAGCAGTACAAGAAGGCCCTGAGCTGCACGCCGACCTCGCAGCTCGCCCACGAGAGCCTGATCGAGATCTACACCGACAACCGCGACTGGGCCGGGCTCCTGAAGGCCCACCAGACCCGCCTGCCGACGCTCAAGGATGACGCCGCCAAGGCCGAGGCGTTCGGCGAGATAGGCAAGCTCTTCCGCGACCGGCTCAAGGATCCCCAGCGAGCCGCCTCGGCCTTCCAGCGGGCGCATGAGCTGAGGCCGACGGACAAGACCGTCCTCCACACGATCCTCGACCTCCACACCGAGGCCAAGCGCTGGAGCGACGTCCTGCCGATCCTCGATCAGCTCATCGTCGGCGAAGACGACCCCAGCCGCAGGGCGAAGTACCTCTACACCTCGGCGGCGATCGAGCGCGATCAGAACAAGGACGTCGACGCCGCGCTCGAGCGCTTCGACCTCGTCCTCGACGACGACCCCAGCTTCCTCAAGGCGTTCCAGGCGATCGACACCCTGCTGACCAAGCGCAAGGACTGGAAGGCGCTCGAGCGTGCCTACCGGAAGATGATCAAGCGCCTGCCGGCGGAGGACACCTCACCGCTCAAGCAGCTGCTGTGGCACAACCTCGCCGAGATCTACCGCTCGCGGGTCGGCAACTTCAGCTCGGCCGCGAAGGCCCTGGAGGTCGCGCTCAGCCTCGATCCCAGCAACTTCCAACGGCAGGTGATGCTGACCGAGCTCTACGGCGTGCTCACCCAGCAGGACCCAGCGCAGTACACCGACGCGCTCATCCGCTGCCACAGCACGCTCATCCGCCTCAACCCCGCGCACTACAACAGCTATCACCAGCTCTACAACATCTACCGCCAGCAAAACGAGGTGGACAAGGCCTACTGCCTGGCCAGGACCCTGCTCTTCCTCAAACAGGCGACCGAGGAGGAGACGACCTTCTACCGCAGCGGCCCGCCCTCGGTCTTCCGCCAGGCCCGCCTGCGCCTCAGCGAAGACACCCTGCGGCGGACCGTTCTCCCCGGCGATCAGGATCCGACGGTCTCGACCATCCTCGGCCTGGTGATGCCGGCGCTCGCGGCCTGGCGCTCGAAGCCCCTGCCGCCCTTCCTCCGCGGCAGTGAGCCCGTCGACACCGGCGAGAGCGTCACGCTCGTCGCCCAGGCGCTCAGCTACATCGCCCGGACGATCGGCGTCCCCGAGCCTGAGCTCCACTGTCTCAACGCCGAGAACGGGGAGCTCTCGCTGCACAGCGTCCGCAAGCGCGGCGACGATCTCTCGCGGGTCGTCGTCGCCCGCGGCGGGATCCTCCGCAACGATCGCAGCGACGGTGAGGTCGTCTTCGAGATGGCCCGCTCGCTCCTCGACCTCTATCCGCCGCACCACGCCTTCTTCCTCCTCGAGCTCTCGCCGCAGAACCTCAAGCAGCTCCTGGTCGCCTGCTCGCTCCTCGGCGAGCCGGGGGCCGACAGCGCCCAGGGGGTCGGCGTCGTCGCGACCGAGCTCGCGAAGCGGATGCAGCCGACCACCCAGGCGAAGGTCAAGGAGCAGGCGAAGCTCCTCGGTCAGACCGACGTCAAGCGCTGGGCGAGGGCCTCGGCGATCGCCGGATACCGCCTCGGCCTGCTCCTCTGCAACGACCTCGACGCGGCCGCCAAGGCGATCCGCAGCGAGCAGCGATCGAGCGCGGTCAACATCACCGGCAAGGACGCGCTCACCGAGCTGATCATCTACAGCGTCAGCGAGGCCTACTTCGAGGCTCGCCGCAGCATCGGCCTCGCCGTCGCCTGACCCGCATCCCCCTGAGATCGGCGCCGGCCTGGGACGGCCTCACAAGCCCGCCCAGAGGGGCTGTCGACGAGGACTCGCCCCTCGCCGGCGGGCGCTGGCTCACCGGCCGAGCCACCTTCTCAGGTCCACGTGGGCTCGCGTCATCGCCGGTCCATCGGACGAGCCAGGGTGTCGACCCCCCTTGAGTCCGGAGCGCGCCCCTCGGCCGGAGAGGGGCGATCGTCGATCAGTCGATGATCAGCTCGACCTGCGGCCAGATCTTCTTCAGCGTCGACAGGGTCCGACCCTGCCAGCGCTTGGCGGCGCTGCCGAGCACCTTGATCGACATGTTCTTCGCCTTGCGGACCTCGACCAAGAATGCGCCCATCGTCCCGATCCCCGACGAGTTGAGCATGTCGAGGTTGCGGAAGTCGAGCACGAGGGTGTCGATGCCCGACTGGTGGGCGGTGCGAAGGAGATCCAGGATCGGGCCGTAGTCCCGCGGCGATCGCAGCCGGAGCTGCCCCTCGAAGCGGACACGCTGCTCCGTCTGCTCAAAGGCAACGCTGTATTCCTTGTCTTCGACGATCATCGACTAGTCCTTGGCGTTGGGCTCAGGCCCTAGGAGGTGAGCGCGGATGCGGCCCGCAGGGGGCCGGTTCGCATCGCGCTCGAGGCGGTCCGGAGGACCAGGATAAACGAGAGGTCATCGGCCGCGACCGCGGTGCCCTGATAGGCCGCGAGCGCGCCGCGGAGGGAGCTGGCGAGGGCGGTCGCCGAGGCGTTGCGCGACGCGGCGCCGACCTCACCGATGAGCGTGCTCAACCCCTCGACGCAGAGCATCTCATCGTTCTCGTCGACGAGCTCCGAGAGGCCGTCGGTGTAGAGCACCAGCGCGTGATCCATCGGCAGGTTGTCGCGGGTGACGATGATCTCCTCGTCGACGTCGACGAAGCCGAGCGGGGCGTGCTCGTGGATCGAGATCTCGCGGACGGTCCCGCTCCGACCGGCGACGAGCGGCGGCGGATGGCCGCAATTCACGTGCTCGATCGCCCCGGTCTCAGGGTCGAGCACGAGGGCGCACATCGTCACAAACGAGGCCGGAGGCAGGGTCTCGCAGAGGTAGCGGTTGAGGCTCGCGACCAGCGGCGCGAGGCCGAGGCCCTCGTGGACGAGCACGTGGACGGTCGTGTGCAACCCCGCGGCGACGAGCGCGGCCTCCAGACCCTTGCCGCAGACGTCCATCACCGTGATCAGGACCCGCCCGTCGTGCAGCGGCAGGGCGTCGACATAGTCGCCGCCGACCCACTTGCAGGCCTCGAAACCAAAGCCGATGTCGAGCATGCCGACCCGGAAGTCGTCGGGGACCAGGCGGGTCTGGATGTCATGGGCGCGCTCGAGCTCCTCCTCCAGCACCGCCTGGTCTTGGGCGGCCTGCCGTGCGACCCAGGCCGCGTCCGCCTGGCGATAGAGCTCGCCCGCGAGGGAGGCCAGCGCGAGCCACTCGGCGGTCGCGTAGTTGCTCGGGAAGGTGACGTAGAGGATGTCGAGGTGGTCACCGTCGCCGCCGATCGGCACCGCGACCGCCGACATCGCCTGGACGACGATCGAGAGCTTGAGCAGATCCTTGTTGCCCGAGGCCGCCGTCGACGCGAGCACGGGCGTGCCCTGGGCGATCACCGCCCGGAGCACGGTCCTCGAGATGTGCGGGACCCCCCCGGAGGCGACCGAGGGCGGCCGCAGGAGCACGGGCTCGTCGTCACCGCGGACCGCGACCCGGAGGCCGAGCGCCGCTGTCCCCCGCATGTCGCGGCTGATCATCAGGCTGCACAGGGTGCCCAAGCGATCGCCGGACTCCTCCGTCGCGAGGAGCTCGGCGCTGAGGGAGACCAGACGAGAGAGGTGCGAGGCGTCGATCTTCGGCGCGCCGAGATCGCGGAGCGAGCGGACCGGGCCGACCGGGCTGTCGACCATCGTCAGCTGGATCGACGGGGTCGCGACATGCCGCGGCTCAGGACGGGCCTTCGGATCGTCGTTCGGGCTCCGGACGAAGACGAGGGTGTAGTCCTCGATCTGGATGACGTCGCTGTAGGTCAGGAGGTGGGCGGTGATCTGCTGCCCGTTGACCGCTGTTCCGTTGCGACTCGCGAGGTCGCGGACCCACCAACGGCCGTTCTCGTCGCGGACGAGCTCGAGGTGTTGGCGAGAGACGGTGTCGCTCTGGAGCACCAGCTCGACCTCGGGCGATCGACCCGCGACCATCCGGTTGCCGATGAGGGGGACAACCCGGAGGAGCTGATCGCCCCGGCGAATCTGGAGGAAGCTATTGCTTGTGGCCGCCAACGCTCGATTCCGTCGCTCCAACGCCGCCGAGAGTAACACCTCTGGAGTGCGCGGGAGGGCCGAGCGTAGAGCCGAGGCGGCCCTCCGCCGACGGCCGCAGAGGACACCCACGGAGCGCACTTCCGCGCGGTGATCCCTTTGGTTCCCTCAGGGGCTCAGGGGCTCAGCGTCTCGGCCTCTGCGCCGTTCGGGCCCGCGGCCCCCCCCGACGCGCCGCCCTTCCCCGCCGGTCCGATCGCGTAGGTGAGCCCGACGAGGGTCGCCGCCGAGCCCCCGGCCGAGAGAACCCCGACGGAGGGTCCCCCGGCACCTCCTCCGCCGTCGCCTCCGCGACCGCCGTCGCCTCCACGACCGCCACGACCGCCGTTGGATCCGTCGTCCTGCTCGTCGCTGCCGCCGTAATTGTTGCCGGCGCCGCTCTTCGAGCCGACCCCAGGGTCGCCTCCGCTCCCCCCGGACTGACCGCTGCCCCCGTCGCCGCCCTTGCCCCCGCCGGCGGTGGACATCTCGGAGTCCTCGATGATCGCGTCGGACCCCCACAGGAGGACGGCGAAGGAGCCGCCGCCGCTGCCTCCTCCGCCTCCGCCGAGGCCTCCACAGCCCCCTCCGCCTCCGCCCCCTCCGCCTCCGCCGAAGGAGTCGCAGAGGGTCTCGCCGCCCCCTCCGCCCCCTCCGCCGCCGCCTCCCTTGGCGTTCTCTCCGTCGCCGCCGGCCTGGCCGTCGGTCGCGAGATACCCCGACGAGGCGTAGGACGCGGCCCCAGCCCCGCCGTCGCTGCCGGCCCCGCCGTTCGCACCGTCCTTGCCCCAGTGATCGGAGGTCGGGTTCCAGTCGCCCTTCGCCGAGGCGGTCCCGATCCCGCCCGGAGTCCCGCCACCTCCCTGACCGCCTGGGCTGCCGCTTTGGGGCCCGTTGCCCGGAGCCCCGCCGACCCCTCCCGGCGCCCCGCAGCTCGACGCACCGCCCGCCCCTCCGAGGGGCTTGGAGCAGCTCGAGCAGAGACCTGAGCTGTCTTCACAGCCAGGTTGTCCGGGCTGGCCGACGCCGCCGTTCTCCGCGGCCCCCGCGGCGTCCTGGCCCGGCGCCCCGTCACCGCCGCGGCCGGCCTCGATGATGCAGGCCTCGATCACCAGACCGTCGCTCTCGCTGCCGAACACGCCGATCGAGGACTCACCGGCCCCGCCGTCACCGCTGGCGATCGTCAGCACTGTCAGCGCTGTCGTCCCGGCGAGGTTGAGGGCGCTGACCGCTGTCGCCTCGGCCACCTCGATCCGCGTCAGGTTGTCGGCGGAGCGCGACCAGTCGTCGGTCTCGTCGAAGCCGCCGAAGACCGAGACCCCGTCGACCAGATCGATCGTCGTCGGCTCGTCGTAGGAGCCCTTGGCGACATAGACGTCCGCGTCGACCGCGTCCGCCTTGATGATCGCGGCGCTGACGGTCAGCATCGGCTCGTCGCGGGTGCCGGGGTTGCTGTCATTGCCCGCGGTCGCGACGTAGATCGCGTTCGCTGAGGTCGAGCGGATGCCCCCGCAGACGCCGTCGCACCAGCCGTAGCCGGCGCCGTTGTTCGGCCCGTCGTCGCAGGCCTCGTCCCCCTCGACCACGCCGTCGCCGCAGCCGGGGGGCGCGACCGTGTCACCGGTCTCGCTCTCGCTGCCGCCGCTCGGACCGCTCGTGCTGACGGTGCTCCCCCCCGCGCTCTCGCTCTCGGTCCCGCCGGTGCCCTCCGTCGCGCTCGCGCTCTGGTTGCCGGCGGAGAGCGACGTGGGGGCTGAGTCTTCGCCACCGAGGGCGCAGGCGCCCAAGCTCAGGCCGCTCAGACCGCTCAAGCCGATCATCGCCAAGAGGACACCAGGACAGCCAAAACTAAGGGAACGCATGCTGCCAAAGCTAGCGCATCCCCGCCCCCGAGAGCGCCACTTTTCGCAGCAGCGCCGGGACCCCGCGCGGGTTCGGCCGTATTCGCCCGCAGCTCCGCGGCTCCTCTGGAGACATTCGCAGAGGTCCCCCTGCCGAGGCACGATCTGGCGCCGCGATCAGCTCCTCGGGGCTCGACGAAGGACCGCCGATGATCCGCCGATGATCCGCCGATGATCCGCCGATGATCCGCCGATGATCCGCCGATGATCCGCGAGGACGGAGCGGCGGACGCTCGAGGTGCGCCGCTAGCAGCCCCTGGCAAAGTCCCGCGTGCTCTCGCGCCGCCCTCGCCCTCGCCTCTCGGCTTCGACAAAGCGCCGCTTTGCCGGGTGTACTGCACGTTTTGGCGGAGCCGAGAGGCGAGGGCGAGGGCGAGGGCGAGGGCGGGACTCTTGCCACCGCCTGCTAGGCGCCGCTCGGATCGTCGCGCTCCGCCCGAGCGAGGCGCGAGCGCCGACGGGTCGCGATCCGGGCCGAGCCGACCCGCTGGACCTGGTTGGTCGCCGCGTCGTCGATGAGCTTGTGGAAGGCGGCGAGGCGGACCTTCTTCAGCCTGCCTTTCGCGACCGCGACCCGGACCGCGCAGCCCGGCTCGCGACGATGACGGCAGTCGCGGAAGCGACAGTCGATCGCGATCGCCTCGACATCGTCAAAGGTCTCGCGGACCGAAGAGCCCTCGCTCCACAGCTGGAGCTCGCGCATTCCCGGGGTGTCGATGAGCATCCCCTCTGCGCCGCCGCCGAGCGGCAGGAGCTCACGGTGGGTGGTGGTGTGCCGCCCCTTGTCGTCCTCGTCGCGGATCGCCCCGACCACCTGACGCTCGCTGCCGAGGAGATGGTTGATGAGCGACGACTTGCCGACCCCCGAGGAGCCGACGAAGGCGACCGTACGGCCGAGGCCGAGGTGGGGCTGGAGCTGCTCCATCCCGAGCCCGGTCGTCGCCGAGAGCCCGTAGATCGGCGTCGTGTCGCCGAGCGGCCTGAGCTGCGCCAGCCAGGGCTCGGGATCGCAGAGATCGATCTTGTTGAGCAGGACCGCCGCCGCCCCCCCGCCGTCGGCGATCGCCGCGAGGTAGCGCTCGACCCGACGAACGTTGAAGTCGCGGTTCGGGGTCGTGACGACGAAGACGGTGTCGACGTTGGCGGCGACCACCTGGGGGACGGTCCGCCGCCCCGCAGCCTGCCTGATAAGACAGGTCCTCCGGGGGAGCAGGGCCTCGACCGTGTCCATCCCGCCGCCGGGGTTCTTCGCGGTCACGACCCAGTCGCCGGAGGCCGGGATCGCGAGCGGGTCGTCGCTCTGCCGCCGACGCAGCCGCCCGCGCAGCGCGGCCCAGCGGACGCCGCGATCGTCGAGCACGGCGAGCCGGTCCTGGTAGACGACGGTGACCCTCGCCGGGCGACCGATCCCGCCGCTCGCGGTCGCGACGGCGGCCCACTCAGGATCCCAGCCCAGCTCCTCCAGGGTCGACCTGACCTCAGAGCTCTCCATCAGAACTCTCCATCAGACGAAAAGAGCCCGCGTGGGGGCGGATCGTCCTGTACCTCGGAGATTGTCGGGGCACGCTCACCGCGGGCGAGTGTTGGCCTTGGCCGCAGACGGGTCAAGGGGGACGAGGACCACGGGGGGCGACACGAGGATGGTTCGACCTCAGCGGAGGCTCGCGACGGTCTCGGCGATCCCCTGCTCCAGGTTCGTCGCCGGCACGTAGCCGAGGTCGCGGGTCGCCTTGGCGTGGCTGAAGTAGTGATCCGTGCAGAGGTAGCGGATCGCGAAGCGGGAGAGGCCCCCCTCGGCGTGGAGCGTGCCCCCGCGGAGGAGGGTGTCGACGCCCTCGCGGACCGCCGCCGCCGCGTAGGCGACGACGAAGGGGATCCGCATCTTCGGCGCCGTATAGCCGAGCGGCTCGACGACCCGGCGGACGAAGTGCCAAAAGGGCATCGGCTCGCCGTTGGTGATGAAATAGGCCTGGCCCGCGACCGGGGATCCCGGCTCCAGGCGCTCCTCGGCGAGGAGCAGCGCCTGGATGACGTTGCCCACGTAGGTGAAGTCGGAGAGCTTGTCGTCGCTGCCGACCTGGAACTTCATCTTGCCGGCCTTCGCCCGATCCAAGAGCGCCGGGATCAGGCGGGTGTCGCCGGGGCCGAAGACGACGTGGGGACGGATCGCGCAGGTCAGCGGACCGTCGCCGCTCGCCGCCAGGAGCTCGCGCTCCGCGATCGCCTTGGTCTCGGCGTAGAGCGCCGGAAAGCTCTCCGGGTAGGGCAGCGTCTCGTCGCCGTTGCGGATGTCCTCGCCGAAGTAGACGACGCTCGCCGAGGAGACGTAGATGAGCTTGCCGATGCCGTGTTGGCGGCAGGCGGCGAGGACGTTGCGCGAGCCGTCGACGTTGACCGCCCGGACCAGCTCGCCGCGGTTTCGCTTGGTGTGGACGAGCGACGCCGAGTGGAAGACGACGTCGACGCCCTCGCAGGCCGCCGCGACCGCCTCGGCGTCGCAGAGATCGCCGCGGATGAGGCGCATGCCGTCGCGCCAGGGCTCCCCCGCGAGATCGAAGACGATCACCTCATCGCCGCGATCGAGGAGCGCGTCGACGAGTCGACGGCCGACAAAGCCACAGCCACCGGTAACGAGGGATCGGGTCATATCGACGCTCCTTGTCCTGTCTTCATGCGCCGCTGGGGGCGACGCGCCGCGCCTCCCCCAGCACACCGCTGTGATGCTCACAGAGCCACGCCATCGTCTCCGCGACCGTCTCCGCGAGCGGCCTGCGGGAGTATCCAAGCTCCCGCACCGCCTTCTCCGAGGAGACCTCGTGGGAGCCGCAGAGGGCTCGCACAGACACGGGGGTGAGGGTCGCCTCGCGCCCGCGCAGGCGGTTCAGCCGCTCCGCGGTCGGGGCGAGGGCGCCGAGGAGGCCGAGGGGGAGGACCACCCGCGGTCGCCGGGCGCCGATCTCCTTGGCCGCCATCTCGACCAGCTCGACCACCGAGCGGTACTCGCCCCCCAGGAGGTAACGCTCGCCGGTGCGTCCGCGCTCCGCCGCCGCCAGCACCCCGCCGACGATGTCGCGGACGTCGACCCAGCTCTGGCCGCCGCCGGTCAGCGCCGGCAACGAGCCGCGCCGCAGCTCCAGGAGCAAGCGGCCGACCTGCGAGGGCTTGAAGTCGTAGGGGCCGATCACCGCCGCGGGGCTCACGATCACCGCGTCGAGGCCAGCGGCGACGCCGCGGAGGACCTCGCGCTCGGCCGCCGCCTTGCTGCGGTCGTAGGGCGACGCGTCGCGGCCCTCGGCGAGGGGCAGACGCTCGTCCACGGTCGCGGCGCCGACGAGATCGAGCGCGTGGACCGACGAGATGTGGACCAGGCGACCGCCGCCCGCGTCGAGGCAAGCGTCGACCACCGCCGCGGTCCCGCCGACGTTGACCGCCTGAAGGTGGGGATCGTCGACCGAGCTCAGCGAGATCCGGGCCGCCGCGTGGATCACCAGCTCGGCGCCGGCGACCGCCTCCGCGACCGACCGCCGATCGCGGACATCCCCGCGGACGAGCTCCACGTCGAGCCCCGCGAGCCCCTCGGTGTCGGAGCGGACGAGCGCGCGGACCCTCCGGCCCTGCGCGAGGAGGGCGCGGACAAGGGTGACGCCGACGTGGCCAGCGGCTCCGGTGACGAGGACCGTCATGACCGCCGGATGGTCGTCCCCAGCCCTCTGCGCGTCAACGCGAGGGCCCGGCGCTGTGACCCGGGGCACCGCGCGTCAGCGCACGCGAGCGCCCGCGAGGGAGCGCTCAACCTGGCGATCGAGGCGCTCGCTGACCGCCGGCCAGAGGTAGCCGGCGACCACCTCCGAGCCGCGCCGTCCCTCCGGACCCTCAGCGCCCCAGATCCCCGCGGGCTCCTCCGCCAAGGCGACGAGGCGCGCGGCGAGGCCTGCGACGCTGCCGTCGTAGAAGAACTCCGAGCGCGGGCTCCCGTCGGCGCCGCGCAGGGTCTCCCGATAGGCGAGGCGCGGCGGGACCACCGGGAAGGCGCCGGCGGCGACGGCCTCGACGACGGCGATGCCGAAGAACTCGTGGATCGCGGTCGAGACGACCACATCGGCGCCCGCCAAGAGGCGGCGGTAGGCCGCGTGGTCCTCGACGTAGCCCCACTGGTCGATGATGTCGGCGTGCTCCTGCGCGGCCGCGGCGAAGGCGGGCGGCGCCTCGCGAAAGCGCTTGCCGACGACGAGGAGCCGGAGCTGCGCGCCCTGACGCCGAGCCGCGCCGATCGCCTCAAAGAAGCTCTTCGGGTCCTTGTCGTACTCCCAGCGGTGGGGCCAGAGCACCCGCAAGGGGCCGCCCTCCCGGGGCCTCCCGGGATTTGTCATCGGCGGCGGGTCGATCCCCGGCGGGACGACCGACGAGCGGGCCCGGATCGTCGACGCCGCCGCGCTCGGCCGGTGATCCGGCATCTTCGCCGTCAGCTCGTCGACGGCCGCCAAGAAGGCGTCCCGGTGAAAGCCGCTGTTGAAGACGACCGCGTCGGCGGCGAGGCAGGTGGTGATGTTGGTGAAGGCGAAGTGGAGGTCGCGGACGTCGTGATGGCGGACCGGGTAGGTGAGCTGATTCTCGTGGAAGTAGACGATCCGCGGCAGCGCTGCCACGGCCGCCGGCGCGAGCCCGGCGAAGGTCGCCAGGTCGAGCATGTCGGTGGCGAAGACCGCGTCCCAGCGCTCTCCCGCGGCGTAGCGCTCGCCTACCGTCGCCGCGAAGCCGATCGCCCCCTGCCTCATCCGCCACTTCCAGTGACGGCCCGGCAAGGTCAGCAGGTCGTGCTCGTGCCGCGATCGGGCCGACCACCCGCGGATGAACGCAGCGTGGGATCCGTCGTGGTACGCGTCGAGGACGAGGAGGCGCATCGCCGCCGTCCGTGGCCTACGAGCACTCCGTGCCGCGGGTCAGGCACTCGCCGAAGGAGCAGGTGCAGCGGATCCGCCCGCCGTTCGGCAAGCTCGTCTCCCAGCCCCGGGTGAAGCACTCGCCAAAGGAGCAGGTGGTCCGGCTGGTGCTGCCGTCGGGGAGGCGCGTCTCCCAGCCCCGGGTCGCGCACTCGCCGAAGGAGCAGCTCGTCTGCGCGGTCGAGCCGTCAGGGAAGCGCGTCTGCCAGCCCCGCTGGAGGCACTCGCCGAAGGAGCAGTCGGTGCGGGCCGTCTTGCCGTCGGGGAAGCGGGCCTCCCAGCCCCGGGTCAGGCAGTCGCCGAAGGAGCAGGAGACCTTCACCTCGCCCTGGTCGACGCGGACGCTCCAGCCCCGGTGGGCGCAGTCGCCGAACTCGCAGCGACCGGCGGCGAAGACCGCGGCCACCTGGTAGAGCTCGCGCTTGGCCGCCTCCTCCGCGGCAGCGGCGGCGGCGAGCTCCTCTTCTTTGCGCCGCTCCTCCTCGGCGACCCGCGCCGCCTCCTCGCGGCGGGCCATCTCCGTGTTGTAGGCGACCACGTCCCGATCGGCGCCCTTCCAGGTCAGCCCCGAGGCGTCGCCGCCGCTGCGCTCCAGGCAGAGGCCGATGAAGTCGGCGAGCCCCTCGTCGCTGATCTCAGGCCGGATCGTCGCGCAGGCCGTGACCACCGCAGCGTCCGCGCCGGCGCTCCGCGAGAGCCCGACCATCGACTGGAAGGCCGCCATGCGTGGCTCGGCCGCGAAGGCCTCGACGAAGGCCCCGAGCGCCGCCTCATCGTCGCCGAGGCGGCGGTGGATCCCGCCCTCGGCGAGGGCCAGGTCGAAGAGCGCCGCGGGCTCGGCCTCCTTGGCCTCGCCGAGGTAGCCGAGCGCCTCGGCGCCGATCGCAGGCCCGTCGATCCGCCCGCGCGCGACCGCATCGCTGTCGTAGGCCTTGCCCGCGAGCTCCGCGAAGCGCAGCGCCAGGGTGCTGTCGACCCCGGCGTCGCTGATCTCCTGGCGCATGGCGTCGAGCTCCGCCGCGAGGCGGCGGTGAGCCTCGGAGAGCTCCGCCTCCCGAGCCTGCGACGCGTCGGGGCCGGCGGCCTGGACCCCCGAGCCGCTCGCCGCAGACGAAGACCCGTTCGCCGGCTCGTTCTTGAAGAGCTTGTTCAAGAACGTACACCCGGGGAGCCCGAGGGCGAGAGCTGCGGTGATCACGAGGAGAGGAGCGCGGCGCATGGTCGCGACCCTCGCGCGCCTTCGAGCACCTGTCAACGGCGCGCAGCTCTGCTATCAAGCGAGGCGATGCGCTTTCTACACACTATGCTCCGCGTCCTCGATCTGGACGCCGCCCTCGACTTCTTCGTCAACAAGCTGGGCCTCGTCGAGCTCCGCCGCGACGACTACCCGGAGGGGCGCTTTAGCCTGATCTTCCTCGGAACCGGCGATCCCGGCGACAGCGCCCAGCTCGAGCTGACCCACAACTGGGATCAAGAGGAGGCCTACCCGGGCGGCCGCAACTTCGGCCACGTCGCCTTCTCGGTCGACAACATCTACGAGACCTGCGCCCGCCTCCGCGACGCGGGGGTGACGATCCTCCGGCCGCCGCGCGACGGCTACATGGCCTTTGTCCGCTCCCCGGATCAGATCTCGGTGGAGCTCCTCCAGCGCGGCGATCGGCTGCCGCCGCAGGAGCCCTGGGCGTCGATGCCGAGCCAGGGCGAGTGGTAGCGGGGGCCTCGCCCGCCCCTAATTCCGGGGAGTGGGAGAAAGCGCGCTACTCTCCCCGGCGCCGTGCCTCGCCCTGCCCGACATGCGCTGCTGACCCTCGCCGCAGGCGCCCTGCTCGCCTGCGGCGGCGGTGGCAAGACGCTGCCGCGGGCGGAGCCGGACCGGCCGACAGCGCCGACCTCCGCGGGCGAGCAGGAGACGAGCGCGGCTCCTCGCTCGCCTGTGGATGTAGCGCCCGGGCCAGCGGAGCCGCCAACGCAGCCGCCTGGCGCCGCGACGACGAGCGCTGCCGAGTCGGCGGGGACGCTGACGCCCGAGGCCCGCATCGCCGACGCTGGGCCCTTGGCGAGCTCCGCGGGCGAAGCCTCGATCCCCCTGTGGGAGCTCGACGAGCGCGGGAAGATCGCGCCCGCGCCCGCGCCCAGCGATGCCCCTGGCGTTGAGGCCGACGACCCCGACGACCTCGAGGATGAAGACGGGAAGGGCCAGACCTGGATCACCCACACCGTGGTCCCGCGGGAGACGATCGAGCTCCTGGCGATCCGCTACCGCAGCGACCCGGGGAAGATCCGGAGCTGGAACAAGCTCCCCTCGGGGGCCAAGGCCAAGCCGCGCACCAAGCTGCGGATCCTCGCCCGCCGGACCCCTCCGCCCCGCCAGTACATCCGCCACGTCGTCGCCCCCGAGGAGACCTGGGGCCGGGTCGCCCACCGCTACGGCGTCGACCCGAGCGATCTCCGGGCGATCAACATCCACCGGGTCAAGGGCACCATCGAGCCCGGCGAGGAGCTCGACGTCTGGTACGACCCGACGATCCTCGCCGCGATCGAGGGCGACGCGCCGCCGCCCGGGCCCGCAGCCGAGGTCAGCCCCGGCGCCTACGCGGTAGGCCGGCCCCACGAGGGACGCCTGGTCAACGGCACCCGGATCCCCGAGAGCGACGCCTACGAGCTGCGCTATCCCGGCTCCTCCTGGGGCACGACCAACTCCGTCCGCGCGCTCGTCACCGGGATCCACAGCTGGCGCGAGAGCAGCGGCTACGGCGGCAGGCTCGCGATCGGGGCGATGAGCCGCGAACGGGGACGGCCGATCGGCGGCCACCTCTCGCACCAGTGCGGCAGGGACGTCGACGTCCGCCTTCCCCTCTACGAGCATCTCCCGCAAAACCGGACCCCGCTCGGCCGCCGCGTCGACTGGTGGGCGCTGTGGCAGCTCATCGTCGCCCTCGAGGAGACCGGCGAGGTCTACCGGATCTTCCTCGACTACAAGATGCAAAAGCGCCTCTACAAGGCCGCGAAGGAGCACGGGGTCGACAAGGAGACCCGCAGGCGGCTGATCCAATTCCCCCGCGGTCGGGGCTCCGGTCGCGGCCTCATCCGCCACTCCCCAGGCCACGATCGCCACTTCCACGCCCGCTTTCGCTGCGCCGACTTCGAGGTCGAGTGCCTCGACGCCTGAGCCGCCTGGCGCCCGCGCCCGCGCCCGCGCTATCGTGAGCCGATGCCCGACGGCAAGAGCCCGCAGCGCGGACCGCCCCTCGCCCACCCAGGCGACCGTGAGCGCCGCGCGTCCGTGGGCGAGCCGTCGCCGAAGGGGCGAGCGCTCGATCAAGCGAGCTCTCTGGAGCCCCGAGGCCGACCCACGCCGCTCCGCGGCGTGATGCACCGCCGCTTCAGCGCAGGGCTGCGGACGATCGCCCTCGTCGTCGCCGGCCTCTCGCTGGCGACGCTCCCCGCCTGCACCTTTTGGGGGCAGACGAGCTCCGAGAGCGAGTCCGGCTCCGGCTCCAGCTCCAGCTCCGAAGGCACCGCGACCTCGACCGCGGTCGACCCCGAGAACGTCTCGATCGCGACCTTCAACGTCCGCCTCTTCTTTGACACCAAGTGCGACTCCGGGAAGTGCGAGGGCGACGACTTCGAGGAGGTCGCGACGCCGACGTCCTTTGAGAAGCGCGCCGATGAGCTCGCCGCGGCGATCCTCGACGTCGACGCCGACATCCTCCTCCTCCAGGAGATCGAGAACCAGAACTGCATCGACGCCCTCGCCGAGCGCCTGCCGCACTACAGCTCGGTTCACCTCGGCGAGCAGGGCTACCCCGCCTCGCTCGACACCGCCGTCCTCGCGACCCTGCCGGCGATGGCCGTCTTCTCCCACCAGGACGAGAAGTTCCCCCATCCGGACGGCGGCGAGACCTCCTTCACCCGCGACCTCCTGGAGGTCCACTTCGACGTCGAGGGCGCCCGGATCATCGTCTTCGCCGCCCACTTCCGCTCCAAGGTCTTCGACGATCCGGGCCGGCGCCTGGCGGAGGGTCAGCGCGCCGGCGAGTGGCTCGACACCCGCGCGACGGAGTACCCGGAGGCGCTCATCGTCCTGGGCGGCGACCTCAACGACACCCCCGGATCGCCGCCCCTCGCGGCGCTCGAGGCCGCCGCATCGGTCGACCGGATCGCCGCTGAGCTCGACGACGACTCGACCTACGTCTACGGCGGTAAGTCGCAGGCGATCGATCACCTCTACATGGCGACGACCGACGCCAGCTCCCACGTCGCGGACTCGTCGATCATCTTTCGCGTGACCACGACCAGCGGATGGTCGGGCTGGGGCGGATCGGACCACGCGGCGCTGCGCTCGAGCTTCGCGGTCCGCCCCTGAGCCCGCCACGCCCTACCGAGGCCCTCAGGAGGCTCGTGGGCCTATCCAGGGCGACCGCTGAGACGCGCCCCACAAGACGCGCCCCCTGGGCCATCCCCGAAGCCATCCCCTGAGCCATCCCCGAAGCCATCCCCTAAGCCATCCCCTGAGCCATCCCCTGAGCCATCCCCGAAGCCATCCCCTGAGCCGACGATGACCACCTCAACCCAAGCGCCGCGCCCCGACGACCAGCCTCCGCTGCCTCCCCGCGGCCCAGCGGGCCTCTACGCCAGGCTCCACCGCGGGACCCCCGGTGACGTCGACTTCTACGGCCAGGCGTGCTCGGGCCACAGCTCGATCCTGGAGCTGGGCTGCGGCCACGGCCGCCTCCTGCGGACCCTCGGCAGCGCCACCACCCACCTCGTCGGCGTCGATCTCGATCCTGGCCTCCTCGACCTCGCCAGGCGAGCCTGCGACAGGATCCGCCCCCGCCCCGCGAGCGTCGAGCTGATCCAGGCGGACATGTGCACCCTCGATCTCGGGCGGACCTTTGACCGGATCCTCATCCCCTACTGCGGCCTCTACTGCCTCGCCGACGAGGCCTCGCTCATCGCCGCCCTCGGGCGCGCGCGCGAGCACCTCGCCCCCGGCGGCGAGCTCCTCTTCGACGCCTACTACGCCGACCCCGTCCACGCCGAACTGCTCGATGAAGAGGCCCCGATCGACGATCCGCCCGAGCTCGTCGCCACCCTCCGCTGGCAGGCCCAGGACTACGAGGTCCACGAGAGCAGCCGCTGGTGGCCGAGCGAACAGGTCGTCGAGGTCACCTACGAGCACCGACCCGTCGGCGGCGGCGAGCCAGTCCTCGCCGGGGTCCGCCACCGCTACCTCCTCGCCGAGGACCTCCCGCGCATCCTCGCCGCCGCCGGCCTCCGCCTCCTCGCCCTCGACGGCGGCTTCCAGGGCGAGCCCCTGGACGACGAGAGCGAGATGCTCGTCGCCCGCGCAGCCCTGGCCTAGGAGATCCCGACCATGCGCCTCGCCCGACCCTTCAACCTCCGCGGGTTTGTCGACGACAAGCGCGACCTCCTGCGACCGCCGGTCGGCAACGCCCGCGTCTTCGAGGACGGCGACTTCATCGTCATGGTCGTAGGCGGCCCCAACGATCGCCGCGACTACCACGTCGATCCCGGCGAGGAGCTCTTCTATCAGCTCGAGGGCGACATCACCCTGCGGGTGCTCGAGGGCGGAGAGCGCCGCGACATCACGATCCGCGAGGGCGAGGTGTTCCTCCTCCCAGCCGGCGTGCCCCACTCGCCCCAGCGCGGCCCGGACACGATCGGCCTGGTGGTCGAGCGACGGCGACAGGCGGGCGAAGTCGACGCACTGCGCTGGCTCTGTGACCGCTGCGGCGCTCTCACCCACGAGCACCGGTTTGTCCTGAAGGACATCACGACGGAGCTCGCGGCGGCGATCCAGCGGGTCCGCGACGACGCGGGCCTGCGAACCTGCGGCACCTGCGGCGCGGTCTCAGCCCCTTAGCAGGCGCGTGAGCACGCCGAACGCCCTGGCACGAGTCCGCCCCGATCCGCCACCAAGGCGCGCTACAACGCCGAGCACAGCGAGCGTAGGGACCTTGCGTGGCCGCCTCGGGGGGGGGGCCTACTTGGCCCGCGTCTTCGCCGGCGCCTTGGTACCTGCGTTGGCCTTCGCCTTCGCCTTCGCTGTGCCCGCCGTCTTCGCCCTCCCCGCCTTGGTCTCGGTCTTCGCCTTCGCCGCTTTGGTCTTCTTCTTCGCCTTTGCTGGGCCCGCCGTCTTCGCCTTCGCCGAAACTTTGGTCGCCCCGGCCTTCGCCGCGGACGTCGACTTGATCAGCCGCTCCGGCCTGAAGAGGTCGAGGGGCGCCTCGCAGCCGTCCTCGCGGAGCTTGCAGGCGCCGCACTCCGCCCCTCTCCAGATCCGATCGTAGAGCTCCTGGATCGTGTCGAGCACGCCCTCGTCCTCGGTCATGATCCCGACCTCGAAGTTCCGCCGACCCGCCCCCTTGGCGCCGATCCCAGCGCCGGTCCAGTTCGCCGAGCCCAGGTAGCAGCTCCTCCCGTCGACGATCACCGTCTTCAGGTGGACCCGCGGACACTCGCGCAGCGCGAGCCCCCCCTCGTAGAGCCGGGGATGCTTGTCAAAGCTCTCGCGGAAGGGTCGCGAAGGCCTGCTCGCGTGGAGGATCCGCAGCTCGACGCCGGCCCGCGCGAGCTCGTCGAAGGTGTCGAGCACGGAGCGATAGCGGCTGCGCGAGCGGACGCTGACCCGCCGGCCCTCGATCATCAGCTCCTTGAGGTTCGCGGTCGCGATCCAGACCGAGCACTTCGCCTTGGTCACAGCGGCGATCACCGCCTCGTAGTGACCGCGGCCGCTGATGAGCTGCATCGTGATCGGCCGGTCTGGGAGGACGAAGTCCACCGCGCGATCCTACCAGCTCGCCCCTGATCCCCCCACCTCCCAGCTCCCGCGAGCCCGAGCGGTGCGTGCTATCGTCGCCGGGAATGGCCGACCCGCGACGCCCCGACCGCAGCGACCGGAGCCCCGCTGACCGCGAGGAGGCTCCGCGCTCGGTCCACCCCGCCGAGCGCGTGTCGACGGACGTCGTCGACGATCCCGAGCTGCCGATCGTCGCCCGCCTGGTCGTCGAGATCCGCTCCGACGGCAGCCGCACGGTCACCCGAGGCGCCCTCGAGGACGCGATCAGCGGCGAGACGGTCGCGATCGAGGCCCGCGCCGATTCGCCGCTAGAGCTCTCGCTCAACCTCGCCAAGATGCTCATGCAGGCCCCAGCGATGGCATCCAACTCCCTGCGCGGGGCGCTGCCGACGGGCGCAGATCTCCGGGCCCACGCCCGCGCCCGGCTCGGCCGGCTCGGCAAGCGGCTCCGTCAGCGCCTGCGCCGGAGCGACGAAGGCTAGCAGCCACCGACCCCAAGCCTCTCGCCAACACTCCGGACAAGGACTCCAGCATGGCCCCCGTAACCGCGACCTTCGTCTTCTTCCTCGGCGTTCTCCTGACCGCCCTCGCGATCAACACGACCCGTCGTCGCATGCACTTCGGTCGGAACCTCGACGGCCCCGCGAAGGAGTCGATCCGCCGAGCCAGCCGCGCCCACGGCAACAGCCTCGAGCACGGGCTCGTCTTCACCCTCCTCCTCTTCTTCGCCGAGCTTCAGGGCGTCGACGCCGGCTGGCTGCAGGCGCTCGCCGGGGTCTTCCTCCTCGCCCGCCTCTCCTACGCCTACGGCTACTACAAGAAGCCGGTGTCGACGCCGATGCGGATCGGCGCGGGGATCACCTACGTCCTCGAGCTCGTCCTCCTCAACCTCCTAGGCGTCGCGCTCTTCCTCTGAGGGTTGAGGGCGCCCGGGCGCTCCGTGGGGCGCGCCATACTTCAGAGACACGGCTCTGCGACGCTCAGGCCGCTGCTGCGCTCCGTGGCGATGACCATCGCGGTCGCGAGCGCGGCTCCGCTGTCCTCGCGCGCCCGCAGCGATCTTCGCCGCCAGGAGGGCGACCATCGACGAGCGCCGCCCACTCATCCGCAACCAACGGAACCAACGAAACCAACGAAACCAACGGAACCAACGGAACCAATAAAAAAAGCCGGCGGCGACCCGAGGTCGACCGCCGGCTCTCTAGATCCGTACTACTGGGGCTCGACGACGCCGCAGCACTTCGGATCCGGGACCTCGCCGGTACAGGCCGGGTCGTCCACGGGGATGCAGGCCTCGCAGTTCCAGTGGAAGTTGTCGATGATCGCCATGGTCGCGAGGATCGAGTCGCCCATGTCGGCGATCATGATCGTGAAGGTGACCGTCTCGCCAGCGACGACGTTCTGGTTGACGCCGAACCAGTCGGTGCCGGCGTGCTGCTCGAAGCCGGTGCCCTGGAGCTGCGGCTCGTTGCCGGTGTAGCCGTCCTGGACGAAGTAGGGGTCGAGCGAGGTGATCGTCACCGGCGCGTCGCCGATGAAGGTCGTGTTGCCGGTGTAGGCCTCGGAGGTCTGCCACCCGATCAGGAGGTCGTTGAACTGGGTGTTGACGTAGGTCGGCCACTCCGAGGAGAAGTAGGCGAAGCTGAACGAGTAGCTCTCGACGAGATCCGGGACGTCCGTCTTCCAGGTGACCCACGCCTTGTCGTTGGGGTCGCCGGAGCCGAGCATCCACGCCGACTCGAGGGTGTCAGAGCAGTCGCCGACGCCGTCGCAGTTCTCAAAGGGCGTGCCACCGTTGCCGTTGTTCGAGCCCTCGTTGACGTTGATCGGCGGCGGCAGCGAGTTGCTGTCGTCGTTGTTGTTGTTGCCGTTGCCGGTCTGGGAGTTGTTCTGCTCGGTGACGATCCCCTGGCCGTTCGGCTGGGAGATCACGCCGGTGGAGAGCATCAGGAACGTGTCGCCGCCGCGCGGGCTGTAGAGGAGCTCGCCCATCTCCATGTAGGTGCCGAAGCCCTTGGCGATCCGCCAGGCGTTCTGGTTGTTGGAGTTCATGCTCTCGTCGTAGATGACGGGGGTCTCGTTGGGGTCCTGCGAGCAGCCCATCTCCATCGCCTGATACCACTCAGGGTTGTCCTCGAAGACGTCGCACTTGACCGCGGTCTCCTCGTTGGGACAGACCGGCGGCGGCGGGAGGGTGCAGTTGGCCTCGCAACCGTCGCCGTCCTCGTTGTTGCCGTCGTCGCACTGCTCGCCGGCGTCGATCACACCGTCGCCGCAGACGCCGGGCATGCCGGTGGTGTCCGTGTCGGAGTCCGTGCCCGTGTCCGTGTCCGTGTCCGTGTCCGTCGGGTCGGTGTCCGTCGCCGTCGGGTCGGTGTCCGTCGCTGTCGGGTTGGTGTCCGTCGCCGTCGGGTCGGTGTCCGTCGCCGTCACGTCGGTGTCCGTCGCCGTCGCCGTGTCCGTCGCCGTCGCCGTGACGCTGGTCGAGTCCGACTCCGACATCGAGTCGGTGCCGCTCATCGTGTCGGTGCCGCTCATCGTGCCGGTCGCGGTCATCGTCGCGGTCGCGGTTTGCGTCGCCGTTACGGTCGTCGAGCTCGTGTCGGACTCCGTCGCCGTCGCCGTCGCGACTGTCGTCGCGTCGTCGCCGTTACAGGCGACGACCATAAGCGTTCCAAGGGTGAGGGCAATCCATGTGTTGTCTCTCAGCATCGCGCAGCTCCTTCGTATCGAAATCTTTTGCAGCGTGATGCTGCTCGTCGATCTCTTGTCAGAGATCCCGTACTCCTACGCATACCGGGGCCTCTCAAGGCGATCAAGGGTCAATCGCGCTGGTCGGCGTTCGCAGGACCCACGCACGCCCTAAGTTGCTCCAGCAGGCCACCCGTCCGCCGCCGCCGGGACTCCCCCAGGGAGGGCTCATCCGCCGACGACGGTCGTCGGGGACCGAGTTTCGGGCGCGACGGTTCGATAGCGACCTGGTCTCAGCGCCGGAGGAGGACCCTCCAGACCACCCCGAGCGCGCGATCTCGCGACCCTCCCGTACGCACGAGGTCGCGAGATCCCGACCTTCCGCGGCCGTGCAGACTCCCGCGCTCTCGCCGACCCTAGCGAGTACTCTGAAGACGATGGAGAATGCGCCCCCCTCCGGCTCTGAGCCGCCCCGATCGGCCGCTCAAGGCCTCCTCGCGCTGCTCTTCGGCACCACCGCCCCGGTCGGGCGCCGCCGCTATGCCCTCGTCGGCCTCACCCTCGCCGTGATCAAGTACGGGATCGACGCAGGCCTCATCTACGCGACGACCGGTCACCTCTGGCGGCCCATCGAGTACCTGAGCCCCGCGCTCTCGACCCGCACGGCGATCCTCGGCGGCGGCAACGAGTGGGCCCTGGCCCTGATGATCGGCCTCACCCTGCCCTTCCTGTGGATCGGCCTGTCGATGAGCCTGCGCCGGGCGGTCGACGCCGGCAAGTCTGCGACGCTCGCGCTCTTCTTTCTGATCCCGGGGCTCAACTACCTCCTGATGATCCTCCTCTCGTGCCTCCCGAGCGCCCCGGCGAAGGTCCGCGAGCGCTCGGCCGAGGAGCTCCACCCGAGGGGCACGATCGCCGTCGCCCTCTACGGCATCCTCGCCGGCGTGGGCCTCGCTGTCGGTCTGACGCTCCTCTCCACCATGGTCCTCGGCGAGTACGGGCAGACGCTCTTCTTCGTCACCCCGGGGCTCATCGGCGCCTTCACCGGGTGGTCGTTCAACCGCGATCAGGACCGGGGCCTCCGGCAGACCCTCGCGGTCTCTTCGCTCGCGATCGGGATGGCCGGGATGTCGCTCCTCCTCTTCGCGATCGAGGGGGCGATCTGTTTGATGATGGCGATGCCGCTGGCCCTGGCCGTAGGCCTCTGCGGCGGCGCTCTCGGGCGGCAGATGGCCCGCTACTCGCGGCTCACCGCCGGCCACATGATCCTCCTCGTCCTCCTCCTGCCCTCGCTCACCGCCGTCGAGGCCGCCCTGCCGGCGCCGCTCATCGAGCGGGAGGTCGCGACGAGCGTCATCATCGACGCTCCGCCGGCGGCGGTCTGGCCCAACGTCGTCGGCTTCGCCGAGCTCGACGCCCCGCCGGCCTGGATCTACGACGCCGGCGTAGCCTACCCCGTGAGGGCCCGGATCGAAGGTCAGGGGGTCGGGGCGATCCGCCACTGTGAATTCACGACCGGCGCCTTCGTCGAGCCGATCACCGCCTGGGAGCCGCGCGAGCGCCTGGCCTTCGACGTCAGCGCCCAGCCGGCGCCGATGCACGAGTGGAGCCCCTACGCCCACGTGCACCCGCCGCACCTCGACGGCTACCTCCGATCCCGCCGCGGCGAGTTCCGCCTCGTCGATCTCGGCGATGGCCGGACCCGCCTCGAGGGCAGCACCTGGTACACCCTCGACCTCGGGCCGACGCCCTACTGGTCGCTGTGGTCCGACGCGATGATCCACGGGATCCACGATCGGGTCTTGGAGCACATCAAGGGGCTGAGCGAGCGCGGCTTTGTCAGCGTCCCCTCGGCGCAGAGCGACGGAGCCTGAGCGGGCCTGATCTGCCAGCAGCCGCTGCGGCGGACCGCCGCGGGCTGCCCCAGTAGCGGCCGTGCGTCGCGCTGTTCACAGCCGCAGCAAGCCACATGACTCCTTCACGCATCCGCTTATTAAACCCCTTCGTTCGCCGAATTCAAGACGATGGCTCGTCGAGCAAGGGGCACCACTGGCTGACCATTACACAGGTGTCGTCTGCAACGGTGGCCTCGACGTAGGCAATATCTTCTGCCTTGGTCGTGCCGAGAGGACAGCCGCGAAAGACCTCCTCGGGGCTCCCGAGCTCGCGGAGTTGAGCCTCGAATCGAGCAGACCGGGCCGCGCCAAGCTTCGTCCCGACAGGCGCGCAGACCGCCCAGATCGTCAACCGCGACGGGTATGCGTCAGCCCGAGTCGACGCCACAACTCGCAGAAGGTCCTCCACCCACACGCGCAGCTTCGGGGTCTCCTCCGCTTCAATCGTCGAAGCTCCGCCAACGAACCGCACCACGTTGTAGTACATGACGTGGAACATCCTTGCTTCGACGGGAGCCTCCTCCAAGGGCCCGTCGTCGGCGGCGTCGTGTGAGCCCTTCGGATCGGGCGACGACGGGTCCCGTCCGTCCTTCGGAGCTGCCTCTTGGCTCGCCTCCGCGCGGGCCTCGACGTCAGCGGGGCCCAGTGACGTCGCATCTGCAGCCAAAGCCCCGCTCTGCTCCGCGTCGCCGTTGGGAGTTCCCTGCTCACGACGGGCTCCACCAGAACGATGGCCGCACGCTCCCAAGCAGAGCAAGAGTGCGAGCCCAAGACCGCAGCGCTGACGGCCATTCGCCCATGCTCCACCACGCACCCCCTATAGATACATCGATTGAGCCCAGCGCGGAGCACCGGGGAGGCGTTCGACCGCGCGGCGCCACTCGCCGCCGAGGAGCCCCGGGCTCCTCGGAGGCCGTGGTGAGCGTCCCGTGGGCTCTCGCGCAGCAATCGTTGGTCCTCTCGGCTTGGATGAAACGCCGCGGTACCGGGCCGTACTGCAAGTCTTGGCGGAGCCGAGAGGGCCGCCGAGGGCAAGCGAGAGCGACGCCCTGCCGCCGATCGATCTCGGCGCCGGGCGGACGGCGATCAAGGCGGTGCCCGGGGCGAACTACGCCTGCGCGCTCCTCGACGATCACGGCGTCAAGTGCTGGGGATTTGGCGGCAGCCAAGGCGCGCTCGGCTACGAGGATATGGAGAATCGCGGCGACCAGCCAGGAGAGATGGCGACGCGCTGCCCTATGTCGATCTCGGCAGCGAATAGGCGGTTCTGTCCTCGCGCGGCTGGAAATGCGGACCGCAGCGCCCGAGCTGTCGAAGTGCCCGTCGACTGCCCGTCGACTGCCCGTCGATCAGGCCCCCGTCGCGCAGACCCCGACGTTGTCCTGCCCCGGGGGCGCGTCTCCCTCGTCGAACCAGGGGATGCAGCTCTGCTTCTCTCCGGGGCAGGTGTTCGGCTGCGAAATATCGCATAGGGGCGTGCAGCACCCGTTGGACATACACCCGGGGACCTCGTCGCCGCTCCCACAGACGAGGCCAGGATCGCATTGGCCGCGGTAGTCGCAAGGATCGCCGTAGGAGCCCGCTTCTCCAGAGATGTCGAGGCTACATCCGAAGTGGTCGCCGCCGTAGGACGCAGTGCAGAGATAGCCGTCAGGGCAGTCCTGCTCGAGCGGAGAGCAATCGAGCAGGCAGAAGGTCACGATCCCGCGGCCAAGGATGGTGCATGAAGAACCCTCGGGGCAGCTAGGCTCGCGCAGCGAGCCGGAGCAGAGGGCGATGCAATAGCCCGTCATGGTCTGCGAGTCGACGCCGTAGCACAGCGCCCCGACATCGCATGAGTCGACCCCGCTGAGCGGGCTCTCGGTCACCGTGCAGGGGTCCCCGACGGCGTCCGGGCGCGGGTCGACGGGCGTGCACTTGAGCGCGTTCCAGACCGAGCCCATACCGTCGGCGTAAGGCACACATTTCTGGCCCTCCGGACAGTCCTGGGCCCACTGGTCGCAGGGCAGCTCGCCGACGTCGTCGCAGCCGAGAAATCCGCAGCCGGTGGAGCTCTCTGCGCCGGTCATCGTCGATTCTGCCGCGGTTGTGGTCGTCATCCCGCGAGTGCTCGCCGACGAGGCTGCCGTCGTCGTGGTCGAGTTCGCGGTCGAGCTCGTGGTCGAGCCCGTCATCCCCCCGGAGGTCGTCGCCGAGGCCCCGGGGATTCCCGCAGGGGTAAGACAGCCGACGAGGAGGAGCGCCTGAGCGCAGAGAGGCAGGGAGGCTCGTCGTGCCATCACCACGGAGGGTAACCTGGCCCCGAGTTTCGTCGCAGCCAATCGGGCCGACGATTGCGGCGCGAGAGCACACGGGACTTTCGCCGCGGGCTGCTAGGCTAGGCGCTGTCGGCCGCGGGGAACCATCCCTTGGTGCGCTTGGCGAAGGCGACGAGCGAGAGCATCACCGGCACCTCGATGAGGACGCCGGCGACGGTGGCCAGGGCTGCGCCGGAGGCGAGGCCGAAGAGGCTGATCGCGACGGCGACGGCGAGCTCGAAGAAGTTCGACGTGCCGATCATCGCGGCCGGCGCGGCGATCTCGAAGGGGAGCCGCAGCGCGCGGGCGAGCCCGTAGGTGAGGGCGAAGATCCCGTAGCTCTGGATCAGCAGCGGGACCGCGATCAGGAGCACGCGCCCGGGCAGCAGGAGGCCGACGACCGACGCTGGCTTGAGCCGCTTGCTGAGCCGGTCGACCCGCGCTCTTGTCAGCGCCCGCTGGGTCGCGACGCCCGCGACCAAGGGGATGACCACGAAGATCACGACGGAGGCGATCAGGGTCTCCCAGGGCACGACGATCGACGTCACCCCGAGGAGCAGGCCGGCGAGCGGCGCGAACGCGAAGACCATGATCAGGTCGTTCACCGAGACCTGGACCAGCGTGTAGTTCGGGTCGCCGCCGGTCAGGTGGCTCCAGACGAAGACCATCGCGGTGCAGGGCGCGACCCCGAGGAGGATCATCCCGGCGATGTAGTGCTGGGCGTCGTCGACGGGCACGAGGCCCGCGAACACGTGCTCGAAGAAGCGGACGCCGAGCGCGGCCATGGTGAAGGGCTTGATCTAGGGGAGGACGCAGAGGCCGATGTGCTCGGCGCCGGGCTTCGGCGCGTCGAAGTAGGGGACGCAGGCGACCCCGAGCTCCTGGTCTGGGCACTCGGGCGCGCCGAGATCACAAAAGGGGGTGCAGCAGCCGCCGGACTCGCACTCCGGGAGGTTCTCGCCGGAGACGCAGGCGAGGCCGTACTCGCAGACGTTGATGTACTCGCACGGGTCGCCGTAGCCGCCGAGCGGCTCCGCGGCGTGGACACAGTCGAAGTCGCCGCCGCTCTCGATGCAGAGCCGATCGCCGGGGCAATCGTCGGGGAGGAGCGGATCGCAGTCGTCGAGGCAGATCCCCACGCAGCTCTGGCAGCCGATGTTGCAGTGGGTCATCGGCTCGGGGCAGGTCGCGTCCTCCATCGATCCTTGGCAGAAGGAGATGCACTCGCCGAGCCCCTGCTCCTCGTCGAAGTACCAGCACAGCTCGCCGACACCGCAATCATCGAGCCCCTCCAGGGGTCCGGCGAAGATCTCACAGGGCTCGCCGAGCTCCTTGGGTCGGGGGGCGAGATCGCTGCAGAAGGAGTCGTCGTCGAGGTGGCTGTGGGTGCACTTCATCCCCTCGGGGCAGTCCTGGAGGTAGACGTCGCAGCTCATGGGCTCCGGCGGAAGATCGAAGCAGGGGATGAAGAGGCAGCCGGGGTCGTCCTCGGTGGTGCTGGGGCTGGAGCTGGCCGAGCCGGAGGTGGATGAGGTGGATGAGCTCGTCCCTGGGCCCGCGGTCGCGGTGCCCGCGGAGGTGCTCGAGGCGGAGAGGCCGGAGGTGTCACCGGAGGTGTCGCTGTCGCCGGCGCTGCCCCCGGCGGACGCGCCTGTGGAGGTGTTCATCGGCGTCACGACGACGCATCCGAGCGCGAGCGCGAGCGCGATGAGCGGACAGTGGCGCGCACCGAAGAGTATGCCTTTGCTCACAATAAAGACAAAACTACGCCCCAAAGCTCACAAACGTCAACCTGTTTGCCGAGCTCGTCCGAGGCAACCCGAGACCGCCGCGAGGAGCTCGCGGTCGTAGCCGAGGCGGACGGCCAAGGGCCCCGAGAAGGAGAGCACCCACTGGCGGTAGCCGACGGCCGGCAGAACGTGGTCGACCAGGAGCGCCGCTCCCTCGGCCATGCGCCGGCCCATGCACGACGGGCAGAACCCGCGGCCCTTGCACGGGAAGGGCACACGCAGCTCATCGCCGCAGCGGCGGCATTCCGTCCGGACAAAGCCCTGCGAGAAGTCGCCGCACACGGCGAAGCCCCGCAGCTCGTCCCGGACGAAGTCAGGCAGCGGGGCATGACTGCCCTCCTCTACGCGCTCGAGAAAGCCGGCGAGGTGATGCTGGACGAGCACGGCGGCGTCGCAGCGGTGGGTGTCGCGGGGGACGTAGACCCCCGAGCTGGCGCACACCAGCATCGCTCCCGGCGCTGCAACGCCGCGGCCGGAGAGGACTGCTCAGAAAGTGGCGTGATCTCATCACAGGGACTCGCGAGCAGCGGGGCGGTCGCGTCCCATCTCGGAGCCGCGGACGACTCACCGGCCGGCTGACGCACTGGCCGCGAGCGCAGGGGCGCGTGGCCGCCCGGGGCGGGCCTCGGAGGGATTGCTGGACACAGGTCGCGAGCGCGGGGTCGAGGTCGAGCTCGGCGTCCGGGTCCTGGGCGAGGATGGCGTCGTGAACTCGAGCGAGGATGGCGGTCATGCGCTCGGGGGTCGGCGGCGGCGCGCAACTCCGACAGATCTTCGATCGACCGGCCAGAGCGGAGAGGCGCGTCCCGGCGCGGGCACGCCAGAGCGCGAGCGCGTCGGACGCGAGCGCGTCGGAGTTGCTACGCTGGCGCCGGTGTGGGACGCCGAAGACGAGCGCGACTACAGGGTGCGCTGGTGGTCGGCGATGCTCGGGCGTCCGTGGCTGCGGGCGCTGATCTTCGCCGGCTTCGCCCTCGGCTTCGCCGCGCTCCTCTTCTCCCCGCCAGTGGATCGCGATGGCGCGGTGATCTCGGCTGGAGAGCGGGCTATCCAGCTTATGCTCCTCGCCCTCGTCGTCATCCTCGTCCTCCGCATCGATCGCGCGCGCCAGCGCAAAGCGGCACAGAAGGCGCTCGCCGTCGACGATGAGCCCGCCGACGATTCCGATGACGATGGCGATGACGATCGCAGCTGACGAGGCTGACGCCGGCTGGTCGACCTAGGTTGACCGACGAGACGCGCTGGAAGGACCCACGGACCTCGCCCCGTTGGTCACCGCGCTGGGAAAGGTGTACGTCCTTCATCGCAGCACCGAGGCGCCCTTTGTCGCCAGCCTGGAGGTCGAGCCGGGCGTCGGCATGGACTTCGAGGACACCGTTTTGGGCAAGGCGCCGGGTACTCGGAGGCTCCTCGTCCACCTGTGGGCCAACGCCGACGACGTCATCCTCCACAACCTCGAGCTCGTCGACGGCGGCCAGCAGTTCATCAAGTCGAGCACGGGCGACGGCGAGATCGACAATGTCCAACTGACTCGACCGCGGGGGCCAGCGAGGACAGGCGCGCCGCGCTATCCTCGCGCGGCCCATGTCGACACCGATCCAGATCCGCACCCGCGACGACGAGAAGAACTACGACTTCAACCCCTACCCGAGCAGCTGGATCCAGATCGGGTGGAGCCACGAGCTCCGTCGCGGCCAGGTCCGCGCGATCCGCTGCCTCGGCCGCGAGCTCGTGCTCTTCCGCGGTGAGGACGGCGACGCCCGGGTCGTCGACGCCTACTGTCCGCACCTCGGCGCGCACCTCGGCGTCGGCGGCAGCGTCGTCGGCAACGACCTGCGCTGCCCCTTCCACGGCTGGGAGTTCGACGGCGCCGGCGCCTGCACGCGGATCCCCTACGCGAAGAAGATCCCCAAGCGCGCGCGCCTCGACGCCTGGAGGGTCCGCGAGGTCAACGGCCAGATCCTGATCTGGCACGACGCCGACGGCCGCGCGCCGTGGTTTACGATCCCCGAGCTCCCGGAGTTCAGCTCGAAGGAGTGGACGAAGCCGCGGATCTACGAGACGACGATCCGCACGCGCTGGCGCGAGCTCGTCGAGAACGGGGTCGATCGCGGCCACTTCTTCGCCCTCCACAACTTCCCCGAGCCGCCCGCGCTCGAGTTCCGCACCGACGGCCCGCGCTTCTCGATGACCAGCCGCGTCCTCTGGCGCCGCTTCGGGATCGAGCGCGAGGTCTCCCTCGACATCGACGCCTACGGGGCGGGCTTCGCCGTCACCCGCGGCCGCGGCGAGGCGCCCTTCATCGTCCTCGGCTGCCCGATGCCGATCGACGAGCACTCGATCGTCCACCGCCAGGCGGTGATCGTCTCGCGCCGCCTGCCGCCCGGCGTCCGCAGCCTCGTCGCCCGCTTCGTCGGCTGGACCGCGATGCGCGAGTTCCGGCGCGACGTGCCGATCTGGCAGAACAAGGTCGTCGTCCCGCGCCCGGTGCTCTGCGACGGCGACGGTCCGATCGTCCGCTTCCGCACCTGGGCCCGCCAGTTCGAGCCCGGCGCCGCGCCGACGACCGAGACGGCCGAGGACTAGCAGGCTGTGGCGAAAGTCCCGCGTGTCCTCGCCCTCGGGCTCCTCGTCGGCTGCGCCGGTGATGACGGCGTAGCGACGGAGGGGAGCGCCTCGACGACCTCGACGACCTCGTCGACCTCGTCGACCGCGTCGACCGCGTCGACCGCGTCGACCGCGTCGACCGCGAGCACGTCCGGGATGTCCTCGACTTCGGCCGCGACCGTGACCGCCGGCTCGACGTCTGCATCGAGCGACTCGTCTTCGGCGAGCGGCGCGTCATCGACCTCGACCTCGACGACGACCGACGCGACGACGACCGACACCTCGGGGCCGCCCGCCTGCGCGGCGATCGTCGACAGCACGGACTGCGTCGAACTCGCGGCCGCGTCTCCGGATCTCGAGCTGGGGTGATACAAGGACGTTATGCCGAGATCAGCGCATCGAAGCGTCGGTGTCGCCTTGGGCCTCCTCGTCGGCTGCAATTCGGCGACGTCGAGCACAGCGACCGACACCGACACCGGCGACAGCAGCGATTGCGTGACGTTGGTCGAATTCGACGGGCGCCTCGCAGGCGGCGGAGATGGCGAGTGGACGCTCGTCGAGTGCCCGTGCGGGGAGACCTGCGACGCCGCCCCCGAGTGGTCGCTCGCCGTCACGGCGCCGCCGGGTTGGGAGCCCCAGGTCCCCGAGTGCTTTCACTTCTCCTTCGAGCGGATCTCCTTCGAGACCGAGAGCTCCGGCCCGGTCTGTGAGCTGCGCGGGTTCGCCTTCTGGGACCTCGAGGACGACCCCGAGCACCTCGTCTACGCCCTTCATGAGGACTTCCCGATCGCGGCGAGCTCCGGTCAGCTCGGCTTCGAGCGGATAGACGTAATCGCCTCTTCGGACTGCGGCGATGACCTGTGCCACCCGCACCAGCTCCACGAGATCACACTCACTGTCGACGGCGCCTCCGCGTCGTTGACCACGGGCGGCGTGGCCGTCCTCGCCGAGGTCGGCTACGCCGTGTACGACGTCGCCTCGCACTGGATCGCCAGCTGCGACGAGCTCTCGACGCTCGAGTGGATCGTCCAGCGCCCGCGCGGACACGAGGTCACGACCTGGGGGCTCACCGCGGACGAGGTCTGCGATGGCCTCCCTGAGGGCGCGGTGACGGCCTCGCTGACGAGGACGGACGCGGCCCCTCCTCCGTGAGGCTCGGCCGAGAGCTCGACCGTCGTTCGCACCGCTCGGACGCCGTCGAGCCCGTGCCAGCGGGCGCCTGCACGGCTCGACCCACGCGCATTGCAAGACACAGCCCTAACCCCCACACGCAACCGCCATGCCCACCCCAAACGAACTGCTCTCCGAGCTGCGCAGCCTCATCCACGCCGAGCAAGACCACCACTCACGCTGGGGGTCGCTGACCAAGCTGCTTGACACATGGCCTCCTGAGCTGATCAAGACACACGCGCTGCCCTACCTCGAAGGCGCGCTGCGCGAGGACACCTCTGCTCGCCACGCCCCATACCATTGGCTCACCTTCAGCGACCCAAACATTGAGGTCCACGCCGCTTGGCCCATCGTCCGCTCATGGGGAGCACGGGGTAACACATTCTTTACACACCGCGAGCTTGCAGCGCTCTTTCAATCTCCACACCTCGCCACGTTGACCTCGCTTGACCTAAGCAACACGGGACTTGATGCGCAGAGCGCACGAGACCTGGCTGACTGCACCTACTTGAGCGGGCTCTCCTCGCTTCGACTCCATCAAGCTGAGATCGGTGATGAGGGCGCCCTGGCGATTGCTCAGTCCCCATATTTGGCGGACCTCACGGCGCTTAACGTCAGTGACAATGAGCTCAGCTACGAGGGTGTTCAGTTCATCGCGCGCTCCCCATTTCTGACCAAGCTGACCTCGCTCGACGTGAGCTTGATCAGCAGCGCCGAAGGCACAAAAGCTGCACAAGCCATCGCTCAATCTCCACGCCTAAGCAAGTTGACCTCGCTTCAGCTCTTAGGCAACGGTATCGGCGACGAGGGTCTCCGAGCCCTCGCTCTGTCTCCACACATGGCGAACCTCACCTCGCTCAACCTCTGCAATAACGGCATCAGCGACGAGGGCATCCAAGCCCTCGTCCAATCTGCGCTCATCGTCCATCTCACTGAGCTCGACGTCTCGACAAACAAGATCAGCGCTAAGGGCATCCAAGCCCTCGCAACCTCCCCAAACATGGCGCACCTGACCGCGCTTGATCTAGGCAGCAACCCCTTTGGCGATGAGGTCATCCAAGCCCTCATCCGCTCCCCATACCTGACTAAGCTGACCGAGCTACACCTCTACGACAACGAGCTTAGCCCCACGGGGCTCGCCGCGATCGCGGCCTCACTGGTAGCCCAAATCATCAAGGGCTGACTCCATCCAAGCCGTATGCAAACCCCAAATGAGCGACTCTCTGAGGTGCCCGTGGACATGTCCGCCAACGCGGCACCTCGGCGCGAGGGTGCCTTGAAGTGGACGCGAACACGGCGGCTCGTCGGGGCAGCGATCGTCGGCGTCGGGGATGCCATCGCGATCGCGCTGGGGCCCGGGGCACACCCGCGAGAACATCCCCGCGAGAACATCCCCACGATCCTCGCCGGGAGCGCGGGCGGGTTTCTGGCTCAGGGGGCCTACGTCGGGGCCAGCGCCGGGGCGCCGGTGGTCAACCACGGCGGGCTGCTCAACACCCTCGGGAGTGCGGCGGGGCTGCGGACCAGCGAGGGGGAGCTGATCCGCGACTTGGCGATCCCTCCCTCGACCGCGCGCCGCTGGCCGAGCTGCTGGCGTGAGTGCTAGCGGTTGCGGTGTTGTTCGCGGCTGCCGTCGCGCAGCCACGCGCGCTCGGAGTCATCGCGGATCTCGGCGACGGCGCCCCCGCTGAAGCGCAGCGTCCGTGTCGAGGTCGCGGTGTCGTAGATCCAAGTCCCCCGGTGAAACTCGATCAGGTCGGGGGCGCCGACGCGGGCGTAGACCTCGGCGTGGGTCTGGCCCTCGGCGAGGGCGTACAGGGCCCGCACGTGGTCGGCGGGACGATCGGGGAACGTCGACCCGGCGTCGGTCCACGCGAGCCCGTAGCCGGAGGCCGGCGCGGGATCGCGGCCGAGGCGGACCAGGGCGTCGTTGCAGGCCAGGCGCAGCGAGTCCTGGGCGTAGCTGAGGCGGCGGAGCTCGCCGGCCTGAGACACGTCGCGGATCGACGTCCACATGCTGGGGTGCGCGGGCCGGGACAGCACGCGCAGGATCGCGTCGCAGGCCGCCGAGTGCAGCGCGGGGTCGGGCTGGTCCTGCAGCTCGAGGCCCAAGATAGCGACGCCCGCCTGGGCTCGGACCTGGGCGCGCAGGTAGGGCATCTCGTCCTCGCCCTCGCCCGGCGGGTCGAGGCGAAGCAGCTCCTCGATGAACCCGCGGGCCGCCGCGAGCTCGGCGGCGCGCAGGGGCGCGACCTCGGCCGGGGTCGGCTCGATCCGGGGGTCCGCGCCCGGCGCGAGGAGGACCCGCCGGGACCAGTAGCAGCGCAGAGCGAAGCGGGTCTCGCCCTCGACCGCGAAGAACGAGCCGCAGGGCGCCGTGTCCCAGTACTCGCCCGCGGTCGTCCAGTTGATGAAGGGCTTCGAGGCGGGGTCCTCGCGCAGCAGCTTCAGGGCGTTGACGGAGTTGGTGCGCGCGCCGGTCGGGTCGATGAGCACGAGCTGATCGTGGCCGAAGAGCACGGCCGACCAGCCCCGATCGCTGACCCAGACCGCTTGGGGGGAGCCCTCGACCTCGGCGCGGGGCTGGGCCCAGCGCGCCTCGGCGACGCCGTCTTCGATGAGGCTCAGCCCGCCGTCGCGGCTGCGCAGCTCGAAGCGCCCGCTGCGGTGTCGGGTGTCGGGGTGGGTCACCCAAACTCGCTGAAAGGTCATGGGCCGAGTCTACTGCACGCGCCGGGCTGCTCGCCTCGGTCGCGTCGCTCCACGGCGGCGTCGTTACGGTCGTCCAGTGCTTCCGCAGCGACCTCGGGCTCTACGTCCACCTCCATCTGCTCGTGACGGACGGCGCTTTCGAGGAGCGTGGTGACGAGCTGCCCTTCCGGGCCGCGCCGCCGCCGACCCCCGCGCGGATGACGGCCATCCTCGCCCGCGTGCACGAGGTCCTCGCCGCCGCCGGCCAGGACGCGGACGACGACCTCGACCTCGCCCCCGCGCTCGCGGCGTGTGTCCAGCACTCGCTGCGAGGCCCGCGCTTCGCCCCGGCCGCGCCCGACCCCGAGCCGCCGCCGCACACGGTCTCCGCCTACGGCATGCAGGAGGTCGACGCGCTGATCATCAAGCTCAATCCCGTGGTCGTCGGCGCCCCAGCGGTGGGTGTCGCGGGGGACGTAGACCCCCGAGCTGGCGCACACCGGCATCGCTCCCGGCGCTGCAATGCGGCGGCCGGAGAGGACTGCTCAGTAAAGTGGCGTGATCTCATCACAGGGACTCGCGAACAGCGGGGCGGTCGCGTCCCATCTCGGAGCCGCGGACAACTCACCGGCCGGCTGACGCACTGGCGGCGAGCGGCGTCATCGCTCCTCGCGGCAGCCGGGGCGGCGGGCGAGCGGCGACCCGGTCGCGCTCGCGGGGCGCAGAGCGTCGATCGTCAGCGCCCGCGCGCACTCGCGGTCCGGCGTCGGCGTCGGGTCGCGGAAGGAGATCCGGAGCACGCCGAAGGTCTCGTGGAGCGCGGCGAGGACCTCGGCGACCCGCGCCCAGGGGATCTGGCCGTCGACCGCCACCTCGGCCCAGCCGCAGCCGGGGGCGGCGTCGTGGAGGGCGACGAGGCGCTCGCGGAGCGTGTCGCGGTCGACGCGGCGACGGTCGATGGTCGCGCTCGGGCAGCCGCCTTCGGGTCCCGCGATCACGCGATTGCGCCAGTCGATCGCCGCGGCGAAGGGCGGCCGCTCCTGACCCACCCTCGGGATCGTCTTGTGGCAGCCCGGCGGCGGCCGGAGGTCGGGGGTGGCCAGGAGGGTCACGCCGGCTTCGTCGATCCGCAGGCTCGGCGCGGCGCACCAGGTCGTCCCCTCGGGCATCGGGCAGGCGCAGAAGGCGTAGGGGAGGAGGGGGACGAGGCGCGGCGCGCCCGGGCCCTGGACCTCGAGCGTGAGCTCCCACGGGCCGGCGCGGAGCGCCCGATCGAGGACCTCCTGGACCTTGCGGGTGCCCACGTCGTCGGTGACGCGGACGAGGAGGCGCTGGTCCTCGCCCTCGGCGGCGTCCTCGTCCTCCGGGGCCGGGTCCGCGCGCCCGGTGGCCCGGGCGTGGAGGCGCGCGAGCTCGCTGCGGAATGGCTCACGCTCGTCGCTGCGCTCGCCCGCGAGGATCGTCGCGATTTCGAAGCGCGCTGGCCCACGCTCGCGCGGGGGGTCGCCGGGTTCGTCGAGCGCCTCGACGTGGGTGACGACGACCGCCGTCTGCGTGATCTCGAGGGTGATTTCGATTGGAGGCGCGGCGGGCTCGGCGACGCCGGGCGACGCCGCTTCGACGGCCTGCGCCTCGCCGGGTGACGCGGCCTCGATCGTCGGCCCAGCGCGCTCGCAGCCGATCCCCAGGGTCAGCGCGAGGAGCGGGCCGAGCGGCCAGCGGATGCGGGGTCGGGGTGACATCCTTCGAAGCGGTGATCATGACACGCCGCCGCTCCGTGGCGGCGGTTAAGAAGTTCAAGCCGGAAATTCGGGCAAGGCGCCGGGTACTCGGAGGCTCGTGGAGGCTAAAGCCCTGACGGCGCATGGACGCTCCACGAGGTGCGCCAACCGCTTCAACAGTCCCGCGAGATGCGTTCGTAGGCCAGTTCACCGCCCTTGCCGGGCCTCGCGACGCGACGTCGACGGCTGGACGCGCGAAGCCGAGCGCGACCCCTCGGCACGCGCTTACGCGAACATCCTCAACTGCCCAGGAGGACAGGGTCGTGGCGGCGCGCGGGCGCCGTGCGGTCGCTCGGCGATGGTGCCGGGATCGGTGACGACCTCGAGGATCTTCATCCGCCCGCCGCACTTCGAGCAGACCGTGACGTCGACGGCGAAGACCCGCGCGAGGAGGTGTGCCCAGCCGATGCGGCGCGGTGTCATGGTCGGCACCTTGTGGTCCTTCATCTTCGTGAAGTCGCCGACTGGGCGTCTGGATCGCCGTTGCGTCTCATGGCCACCGGTCGTGGTGCCGCTCCTCGATCCTCTGGGGGACGGCCCGCAAAGAGCCGGGATCGAGACAGCTCCCGCTACTCGGTCGCTGGCCCTAATTCCCAGATAGAACGTCCTAAGCGCCCTCCGGTGAGCCTCAGCTTCTGAGGTCGACAGGTCGGCACATCACCTCAGGGAATCGCTTCCTAGGCGTTCTTCCAGCCTCAGCCTCCAGAGCGACCATCGCGTAGCCGTAGCACCGTCCCTCGTGGTGCGACTACTCGTGCCCCTTCTCGATAAAGTCCATGCGCCAGGAACTCTCAATCTCAAACCAAGTCTTCTCCTGCAGCCCCGTAGTTTCGAAGACAAGGTTACGCTGACGATTGACAAACCAAACTGTGGGAAACTCTCGAACAGGCGACTCTCCTTTTAGAAAATAGACAGGAAAATTGTAGCCCTCCTCGTCCATCCACTTGCGGACACGCTCCGGACTATCTGCGACATTCACTGATATGACGGTATGGTTCTGCTTCCGCTCAGCTGCATCTACGATGGATTGGAACTCGGGCATCTCCCAACGACATGGGGCGCAGTCAATGTTCCAGAAACCAATGGCCAGGGCCCCCTGCGACGGAAGATCCCCGGGCTCACCATGGACGTCCACGAGGTCCATCAGAGGGATAGTGACCACTGCTTGCTTGGCGGTCCCAAGGACCATCTTTTGCCGGTCCACAAGAAGCTGTTTGTGCTTCTTCCGGAGATATCCGCCGAACCCCGTAAGGCTGCCGTACTCGAGTTCATACGCGAGGCTCGCCGCTTCAACACAGTCTGGGTGTTGAAGGCAAGCTTCAGCGAACGAAGAAGCCAGTGATGCCTTCTCCTGCCGAATAAGCAGCCTCGCTAGTATCGTTCGAAAATCGACCTCGCGACTGGTTGAAACGAGGCTGAGGGACTTCTCAGCATGCACCAAGAGTTCTCTCTCCTCCGATCCCTGCGCAGCCACAAGCGCCAGGGCCAAGTGCGCTCGGGCAAGAATATTATTAGGACGAATCTCCTTCTGTGCATCCGTTAGCGATTCTATCACCCCTAGCGCGAGTTCCCGTGCCAGCTCGCGCTGCTCCGAGAAACCTGCGAGCCCAACCGCTATCTCGTTCTTGCGCTGTAGAACGTGTCCTGCAGTGGCCTCTGGAGCACTCCCACACTGGGCGAGGTGCTCAAGGGAGGGAGACCCCTGCGGCACCTCCCCCCGCGCAACGAAGTCGAAGAGCCAGTAGCACGCATCCGTCCGCAACATAGCACTGTCACTGTCTGACCGAGCTAGATAGCTGGCCAAGAGTTCCGCAGTTTCTGAGTCCTTCCGAAGACCCGGATTATCCACAAGAATACGCGCAGCTCGATAGTGAGAACTATTCGCTAAGCTCGAGCGAGCAAACCGTAAAGTTACGAACTCAAAGAGAGAAAATGCCAGCTCACTCTCACCACGGGCCTCCAGCTCTTCTGCCAGGAAGAATGTCTCCGAGGCGGACTTGGCTACAAACTCCGCGAACTCCCTTGCCTGCGAGTCAAGCCACCCAGGCGGAACCCCGCGGTCACTCCGAATGCGCGCCTTCCAGTAGGCGAACCTTGCCGGGGAGGAACGCGGCGCAAGTCCCACGGCACGCGCTGCGAACTCATTTGCCCCCTCGAAGTCCCCCGCCTCAATTGCGCCGAGAGATAGGCTCACGAGAGCTCTCACCGACTCCCCGTGCTCTTGTAGTGCGCTCTTCAGTACCTCACGCCCTCTCTCACGCTCCCCCCTCCGCTGGAGCGCCTCAGCCATCAGGACCAACAGCTCTGCGCGCCAGGAGGGATCTTTGACTCGCTCAAGCAAGTCCTCGATCACTCGGACTGCATCATCAGGATGGGACAACCGCGTGTGAAGGAGCGCAACGAGCCAGTTCAAGGCAGGCATCGAACTCGACTCCGCGGAGAGCGGCGCACCGGACGGCTGGGCACGGGAGAGCCCGACAACAGCCTCGGCAACATCACGCCACTTCGAGCCTGGCTCTACCTGCAAGATGAGGCTGGCAGCCTCCCTCTGCTCGCGCAAAGAGACGTAGCAAATCGCGAGAAGAGCTCGCTCCTCATCGGTCCTAGGAGCAATGTCGTCAAGACATGAGACGTACTCTTGCCGCACAATACTCTGAATGAGCTTGCTCCTGCGCTCCTGCGCTCCTGGTATCTCCAAAACCTTCGATACTGTGGGGCCTCCCTCCGTGCCATGGGAATGCGTACAGTTTGTTGTGAGCAAAAAAAAACACGAGGGTGGTGAAAGCAGCCCACCACCTTCGCTCTGGGGCAATCTTTGCCTCACCAACAGAGTCCTGCCATACACCACCCGCCCGAGTACCTGTCCATCGAGGTACTCCCCCCACGCCACGGCAACTCAAACCAATAGCCGGATACCACGTCCGAGTAAGAATACTGGTGGGCACTGCTTCCCGCACACCACAGCATACCATACCTTCCGCAGACAGCCGCCCTCCCACCCGCGAAGATGACCTCATGCGGTATGTCTCGGAACCGCTACCCAGCGCGCGCCATGCGCCCATGCACCCTATGCACCCCGTGCGCGATGTTCCGTACCGGACCACTCTGTATGCAGCGTTTGAGACTGAGTTCCGTGCGGGACACCTGAAGGCGCCGTCGGTCACAAGCAGATGGAGGTGGACGTAGAGGCCGAGGTCAGAGCGGAAGCGCTGGACGACCGTGACGACGCCGCCGTGGAGCTCCGCGACGGAGGCGAGTCCGTGCTCACGCTTGACGGCGCGCCGGATGTCCCGAAGGACTGCTCGTCCGAGGCAACCCGAGACCGCCGCGAGGAGCCCTTGCCGCCTTCGTGCGCAAGGCCGACGATCCCATGGATCGAAGCCGATCGTTGGATTCTCGCCCGACCCCTCGACAGGAGCAGACGGTCAAGTCGCCGGTCAAGTGGAGGCCGACGCGGCGGCGCCCAGATCGTCGTCGTCAGGGGTGAAGAGCGCTTCGATCGGTGTGTCGAAGACCCGGGACAGCCGGAACGCGAGGGGCAGGCTGGGGTCGTAGCGCCCCTTCTCCAGCGCGTTGACGGTCTGACGACTGACGCCGAGCAGATCGGCCAAGTGCGCCTGGCTCCATCCGTTGACGGCCCGCAGCTCCTTCAGTCGGTTCTGCATCAGCGCATCCCATGGACCAGGAGCGAGCCGGTCCAGGCGATCATGCCGGCGCCGAACACGATCCACGCGCCGAATGTCGGTGTCACCCCGATCCCGCCGAGGTAGCCGAAGGCCATCGCGACGATCATCGAGACGCCGAAGCCGAGCGCCATACATTCGAGCATCACCATCCGGCCGTACTCGTCGGCCCGCTGGACCGCCCGATAGAGGGCGACGGCGACTCCGATCATCGGGAGCACGGGGAGCAGGACCCAGAAGTGCGCGCCCGACGTGTTCGCGTCGACGGTGGTCTGCACGATCGCGAGCAGGATGCCATAGCTCAGGATCGCCGGGATGAACTCCTTCAGGTAGCTGTTCCGCTGGTGTTTGTCCGCGGCGCTCATTCGCTCCTCGCGCATGGGAGTTCCGGTCGTGGTGCCGTGTCGGTCGGTCATGGTCGCCAATGTAAAGCAGACTTGTCAAAAAGACAAGCGTGCTTTACGGTAAGTGTGCTTGACATCGCCGATGGGGTCGCGGGCGGCCGAACGATGTGACCCCGCCTCGTCACGAGGCATCGTGATCCGGCTCGCGCCCGCCCCCCCCCGCTCCAGACAGGAACTCACCATGCCTCACCCAGCTCCCGCCAAGCTCAAGACAACCGCCGAGGAGGAGCGCCGAGCGCCGCGAGGGAATCGCCGCCCGACGACTGTCCTTGACGCGTTGAACGGAGGCCAGAAGATGCGGACTACACGAGCACTCGCGCTAGCTTTGCTCTCCCTGTCGGCCTGCAGCCTCGAGGCGCAGAGCGGGTACATCCATGTCGTCGGGAGCAGCGTGAGCAGCTCCGACGAGGATGTCCAGGCGCTGCTGGAGCTCGGTGAGGCGCTCCACGCCGACATCGCGGCGCTGCACCCACCGGACATCGAGCTGGACAGCGAGATCCGGGTGGAGCTCCACGGCCGCTACCGCCGGACATCGCCCTACGTGGACGACGAGGGGACCGTCCACCTGTGGCGCTTCTCGGAGGCGGAGGGTGGCTACCGCGCCATGTTCGCCCACGAGCTCGTGCACGCCATCGCCTACGACAGCCTGGTGGCCCCGGCTCTGGCTGAGTCGGGGAGCGACGCTGGCTTCTACCTGGAGGGCTGGGCGGAGTATGTCGCGCTGCAGGTCGATCCCGGCAAGACCGGGTTCCCGCTCTTCGGCTTCGATGAGGATGTGGTCGTCGGCCACTGGCTGGAGCAGGGGGGGCCGACGCTGGCGGAGCTGCGCGAGCACCACGAGGAGCTGAACATGCGCTGTCAGGGGCAGGCCTACATCCTGCGGGCCTCCTGGTTCCGCTACGTCGATGAGGAGCTGGGGCGGGAGGTCGTCTTGGACCTCGCGGCTTCTCGCGAGCTGGACCCGGGGGCCGTGGAGCTCGTGCTGGGGGCCTCCCTGGCGCAGATCGACGCCGACTGGGCCGCCTGGGCGGCCGCCCGCTACGACGCGTATCCCGACGCCGACGCCGAAGCCGAGGCCTACCGCGCGCAAATGGGCTGGTACGAGCCGTGCTTGTAGTCCATCTGACCTGCGCCGACAGAGTCCGTCGACGCCAACCGGGTGCGCATCGAGAGGCTTCGCGCCGGTGCTTTCGGGGCGGCGCTTTCTCGCGCACCGACATGATGGTTGGACGCGGAGTCGGATCTGCGAAATCATGGTCGTTGATGCGAGCGCTCGCTCCGTCGCTCTTCTTCGTCGGCATCGGCTCGTTCGCGTGCGCGGCGATCGTCGTAGACGTCTCCGCAGACGGCGAGAGCGATGGGAGCGGCGAGAGCGGCGAGAGCGGCGGGAGCGGCGGCGCAGACAAGGGCGAGCCCTGCGACCTCGACGGGGACTGCGCCGTGGGCTTCAGCTGCGAGCCGGTCGCCGGGGGCGAGGCCGAGTACGTCTGCGCCGAGACCGTGTGCGGCGGCGGCTCGGTGTCGGGCGCGACGGCGGCGAGGTGCGGGCCTCGCAGCGAATGCTGGACGCAAGCCGCGAGCGCAGGGTCGAGGTCGAGGTCGTCTGCGTCGTGACCCGCGGCGGTGAGCACCTCGTGGACGCGGCCGAGGATGGCGGTCATCCGCTCGGGGGTCGGCGGCGGCGCGGCCCTGAAGGGCAGCTCGCCTGTGCACTCCTCGAAGGCGCCGTCGGTCACAAGCAGGTGGAGGTGGACGTAGAGGCCGAGGTCAGAGCGGAAGCGCTGGACGACCGTGACGACGCCGCCGTGGAGCGCCGCGACGGAGGCGAGTCCGTTCTCACGCTTGACGGCGCGCCGGATGTCCCGAAGGACTGCTCGTCCGAGGCAACCCGAGACCGCCGCGAGGAGCTCGCGGTCGTAGCCGAGGCGGACGGCCAAGGGCCCCGAGAAGGAGAGCACCCACTGGCGGTAGCCGACGGCCGGCAGAACGTGGTCGACCAGGAGCGCCGCTCCCTCGGCCATGCGCCGGCCCATGCTCGACGGGCAGAACCCGCGGCCCTTGCACGGGAAGGGGGGGCGTTCTGGGAGGGGCTGTGACAGTACCAGGCCGTACTGCAAGTTTTGGCGGAGCCGAGAGAGCCGACGACGGCTGGCGAGCGCGCGGGACTTTTGCCACGGCCTCCTAGGGCGCGGACCGGTAGCGACCGTCGACGTAGTTGAAGAGATCCTCGCGGACGATGGCGACCTCGCCGGTCCGCGCCGAGTGGCGGCGGCGCAGGACCACCAGATCCGACGGGCTCCCCCCTCGGGTCGCGCGAAAGCGCAGGGCGACGACCGTCGTGCCCCCCTCTGGACCGACGTGTGAACGTTCGCTGTGGATCACCCGCAGCTCAGGGCTCGACATCGTCACGATCATCACGAGCCTGTCCGCTCCCTGCTCCGGCGCGTCGATCACCTCGACGATCAGGGCAGGCCTCCGCGGACACCCTCGCGGCCCCGGCCCGCGCAGATCGCCACCTTCGCCGACGACGATGTCCCCGTCGTAGCCGGCGAGGTCGATCACCGCCCGCACGCGCACGCGCGCTGCCCCGCGAAATCGCAGCGGAGCGCCGGCGCAGGCGGAATCATCACAGCGCAGCATCGGCAGGATCGCCGCCTCGCGCCGCTCCCCGTCCCCGACCACGCCGACGACGATCCCCGCGTACCCCGGCACCGTCGGCGTCGCGACGAGCTCGACCTGCTCGACCTCCTCGACCTCCTCGACCTCCTCGACCTGCTCGACCTGCTCGACCTGTTCCGAAGATCGCCCGAGGGCTGCACCCAGAGCTGCGGCTGCATCGCCCTCGGAGACACCCGCGCTGCCGCGAGCGGGACAGACAAAGCGCTCTGGCTCCGCGACGGAGGCCGCCGCGAGCGAGGTTGGCCCCGTGCACACCAGCCCCGCCCCGACCAGCACAGGGACCAGCACAGGGACCAGCACAGGGACCAGCACAGGGACCAGCACAGGGACGAGACCTCCCATCGCTCTAGCTCCGCGACTCACCCGAGCGAGTCTGGCACCGCTGCGCTGCCCCGGGGGGCTCACGCTTACGGCGCTCCGCGCGCCTCAAAGACCGTGGGAATTCGCCAACAGTGGCCGACGAGCTGTGGCAGGACACCACACACAGAGCACCCCCAACATCCGCGGTTTGAGCGTAGATCCAGGCTTTTCTCTCCCCTCAGAGCTGGCCCATCCCTTGCTTATACGGTCGGTCATGCGTCGCCATCTCCGCTCAACCTTCGCCGGGCTCTGCCTCCTCATCACCGCGGGCTTCGCCTTCGAGGCGGGCGCAGCTCCGAGCGTGAGCGCGACCGAGACCTTCCGCAGCCAGCACGCCAAGGTCGGCGAGCTGACCCGGGCACGGGCGAAGACCGAGAAGATCGAGGCCGCGGTCGACAGCCTGCTCGACTACCACGCCCTCGCGGTCGAGTCCCTCGGCGGAGCGAAGCGCTTCCCCGATCGCTGCGCCCCGCAGTGTGACCAGCTAGAGCAGCTCCTCGCCCGCCTGATCCGCGAGAACTACATGCGCCGGGTCCGGACCGACAAGGATCACAAGGTCACCTTCGTGGGCGAGGAGACCCGCGGCTCGAGCGTCCGGGTCAAGACCAACGTCAGCTACGAGAAGGACGGCCGCCCCGTCGTCGTCGAGGTGGTCTACGTGATGCACGCGGTCGACGATCAGTGGCTCGTCCGCGACATCATCACCGACGGCGTGAGCCTCGCCCGCAACTACAAGTACGAGTTCAACCAGCTCCTCAAGAAGGAGGGAATCGACGGTCTCGTCGCTCGCCTCGAGTCGAAGCTCTCGGAGCAGACCATGGTCGCGAAGGCGCCCTAAGAGACCGTAGCAAGGGTCGTGAGGGGCGGCTCGGCGCCCTCACGCCAGAGGCCTCACCACGTGCTCGCCACGGGTGAGGCCTGCTCGCTAAAGCGTACAGAGCCCGAGGCGCAGGCCTCCGCCTGCGCCCCCACGCCAGCCTCGGCTCGCCCGCCGGAGCAGGGACGACGAGCCCTCACCTGTCCCCTCACTTCGCCGCCGTGTAGGTCCCCAGCCAGCCGAGCACCTCGTCGTGCCACTGCAGGGAGTTGGCCGGGGAGAGCACCCAGTGGTTCTCGTCGGGGAAGACGACGAGGCGGCTGGGGACGCCGCGACGCTGAAGCGCCGTGAAGGCCCCGATCCCCTGGGTCTCGGGGATTCGATAGTCGAGCGAGCCGTGGATCACCAGCATCGGCGTCTTCCAGCGATCGACGTAGTTGACCGGGTTGTCGCGCTCGTGAGCCTTGACCTTCTCCCAATAGGGGCCGCCGTGCTCCCACTCGGAGAACCACAGCTCTTCGGTCGCGTAGTACATCATGCGATTGTCAAAGACGCCGTCGTGGTTGACCAAGCAGCGAAAGCCGTCGCTCCATTGGCCGGCGATCCAATTGATCATAAAGCCGCCGTAGGAGGCCCCGAGCGCGCAGGCGTTCGAGGTGTCGACGAATGGATAGGCCCCCTCGATATGCTTCATCCCCTTCTTCAGGTCCTCGAGGGGCTTGCCGCCCCAATCGTCGGAGATCGAGTCGGTGAAGGCCTGGCCGTAGCCGGTCGAGCCGTGGAAGTCGATCATCACCGCGACATAGCCGGCGCCGGCGTAGACCTGCGGGTTCCAGCGATAGTGGAAGTGATCGCCGAAGGATCCCTGGGGACCGCCGTGGATCAGGAAGGCGAGCGGGTAGGTCTTCGCCGGATCAAAGTCGACGGGCTTGATGAGCCAGCCGCGGACGGTCTCCCCCTTCCACCCGGCGAACTCAAACTGGGTCGTCTCGCCCATCTTGAGATGCCCGACCTTGTCGCCGTTGATCGACGTGATCGCCGTCGGCTCGCCGCCCTCGGCCGCGACGCTGTAGAGGTCCGCCGGCGCCCGGAGGTCATCGCGGGCGACGATGAGCTTCGCCCCCGCGAGCTGAGGCGAGCTCACGTAGCCGTCGCCGAGCACCTGCTTGACCGCTCCGGTCGCGACGTCGATCGCGAAGAGCGGGTGTTGACCGAGATCGTCGGCGGTCGCGTAGAGGGTCTTGCCGTCGGCGGAGAAGAGGAGGCCGCGGGGCGAGCGGTCCCAGTCCGGCGCGACCTCGCGGGTCTCGCCGCCGGGGAGCGAGCGGAGCATGATCCGGAAGCGGTCGGCCTCAAACCCGGGGCGGGTCATCGCCAGGTAGGCGAGGCTCTTGCCGTCCGGCGAGAAGACGGGGAGCGTGTCCCAGGCCGGATTGTCGGCGGTCAGGTTGACCGCATCGCCGCCGCCGACGGGCACCTCGTAGAGGTCGAAGTTGGTCGACCAGGGCTCGCCAGCGCCGGCGACCCGCGCGGCGTAGACCAGGCGCTGGCCGTCGGGGCTGAAGCTCACCTCCTCGACCCCGCCGAAGGGCTTGGACGGGACGTCCGCGTCGAGTCCGGGCGTGAGGTCGACGGCGGCGCCGATCTTCCCGCCTTCGCCGGCGAGCGGGGCGACGAAGAGGTGCGATCGCAGGCCGACCTTCCACTGGTCCCAGTGGCGGACAAAGAGCTTGTCGAAGACCATCCCCGAGGACTTGCGCTCCTCCTCCGCGGCGAGCCGCCCCGCCGTGCAGCTGAGATCGCCGCACGCGGGGAAGACGTCGGCGGTGATGGCGATGCGCTCGCCGTCGGGGCTGAGGATGAAGCCGGTCACGTCTACAGGGAGGTCGCTGCGCTGCTTGGCGGCGCCTCCGTTCTGTCCGACGGACCAGATCTGCGTCGAGCCCGATCGACGTGAGAGGAAGAAGATCTCGTCGCCCGCGACCGACCAACGCGGGCTGAAGTCGGCGGCGTCATCCTCAGCGACAGCGATCGGAGCCCCGCCCCCGGCCACGCTCGTCATCCAGAGCCCGGTCCGACCGCGATCGCCGGCGACGTCGGTGGTCCGGACGACGTAGACGACCTTCTCCCCGTCGGGAGAGACTTGAGGATCGCTGACGCGATCGAGGGCGATGAGATCCTTCGCGGAGAAGTTGTGGGGTGCGTACTCAAACTCCGCCGCGACCGGTCGCGGCGTGTCGGGCAGCACCTCCGCTTGCTCCGGGGCTGCGGGACACTCCGGCTCAGGGCTCCCCGCCTTCGACGCGACCGACGGCGGCGGCGGCGAGCAGGCGAGGCCGAGGAGCGCGACCATGGCGAGCGGAGGTGGGGGGAGGCGGCGGCGAGACGGCGGCGTCATCGCCCCAGACTATGCCAGCGCAGAGACGCTCACCAGAGCGCGCAGGCGCTCATCGCCCCCGACGATGGGACATTGGGGCACAACGCACCACCCTTAGCGCGCGAAACTAGGCCCCCTGAGGCTCGTTCTCGGAGCAGAAGGCCATTTTTCATTCCTCGCACCGATCTTGCAGGCGACAACTTGCGCAATGATGACTAGCGACGTGAACGACCCGAACGCGAAGGATGATCGCGACTCTCCGCGCTCAGCCGAGACGACGGAGCGTGGGCGTCGAGCGTTCGTTCGCCTGCGAAAGTCTCAGCCGTCAGCGAGGCGCGAGGGCACGAGCTCCGCATCTCCCGTTACGCTACCGGAGATCTCGAGCGACCGCCTGATGGTCGTCGGCGTGCTCGCCGAGGACTCCTGCGGCAGAGTGCTCCACGCCTACGACCAAGGTCGCCGCGAGCACGTCGCCGTCAAGCAGCTCAACGGCCCCGTCTCCCCCATCGCCGACGCACGCTTTCGTCGAGGGGCGCTCCTCCCCGCCCGCCTCCGCCACCGCGGGATCGTCGAGATCCACGGCATGGGCCGCTGGCCCCAGGGCGACCGATTCTTCGTCATGGAGCTGATCCGCGGCTTCGAGTTCACCGCCCTCCTCCAGCAGGCCTGCACCCTCCGCGAGCGCCTCCCGCTCCTCCGCCACATCACGGCCTGCGCCGAGGCGATAGGCTGCGCCCACCGGTCGCGGATCATCCACCGCGACATCAAGCCGGAGAACGTCCTTATCAGCTCGCGCGGACACGCTGTGGTCATCGACTGGGGGATCGCCAAGGACCTCGACCGGGTCGAGAGCACCGGCGACAGCGATATCTTCCTCGCCGACGGCACGGATCCGCGGCGCACAGTCGCGGGACAGGTGATGGGAACCCCGGCCTACATGGCGCCTGAGCAGGCCTGGGGCGGTGACGTCGACGAGCGGGCCGACGTCTACGCCCTCGGCGGGCTCTTGCTCCACACCCTGACGGGCATCGCCCCGTACCCCGGCGACGACGCCAAGACCGTCCTCAAACAGGTGATCTCGGGACCGCCGCCCGCCCTGTCGATGCTCTCCGCGAGCCTGCGGCCGGCGCTCGTCGCCGTCGTCGAGCGGGCCCTCGCCCGCGACCCCGACGATCGCTACGCCGACGCCAATGAGCTCGCCCGCGCTCTCCACGAGCTCGCGCTCTAGCGGCCCTTGGGCGACGCCTCTAGGTCGCAGGGGCGAGCGCGGCCCTCACGCTCGGCTCGCCGCCCAAGCTCTGAGGAAGGCGATCGCGTCGTCGGGGTCTGTCGTGACGAGCACCCGCGCATCGCTCTGGTCCTCGCGGGCGAGGCGTTCGCCCTGCAGACGACCGACGAGGGTCCTGACGAGCACCGCGGTCCGGCCGAAGCGGGCGATGAAGCGGCGGCGCGCGGAGAGGCTCGCCGCCTCGAAGGCGTCGTCGTTGCGACCCATGACGGCGCGAACGTCGAAGAGGAGCCCGCATGCCTGCACGTCGATCCCGTCGATCGCAGCGACGAGCGCGTCGACCACGGGCTCGAAGGTCGTCGGATCGAGGGGCTCGGCGCTCCGCACCAAGGTGAGCCTGCCCAGCGCAGGCTCATGGGTCAGCACGCCGAAGGAGCTCTGGTGAAGGAGGATGACGCCGGGGTCGACCACCGGCGGATGATAGCAACAGCCTAGGAGCGCGAGCTCGCCGGAAGCCGGCAGCGAGAGCGCTCAGCCAGCTTGATCGCGAGCGACGCGGTGCAGGTGAGCGTCTGCTGCCAGCGCCGGTTGATCAGCTTGGCCGCCTCGCAGTTCGCCGCCTCATCGCCCGCCTCACCCCGCGCGATCAGCATGTTCCAGGTCGCTGACTTCACGATCGGCGTCCGCCAGGCGTAGACATCACCGGTCGCCATCGCCGTGCAGACCGCGCTGGTGTCCGCGAGCAGGATCGCAGGATCGTCGGCGGCCTCGACCCTGGAGGCCTTCGGTCGACAGCCCGAGACGACGACGGTGCCGAGGAGGAGCGACGCCCCGAGGGCGAGTGCGGAGCGCAGGTGCACAGGCGCTCCATACCATCGACGGCGCCCTGCTACCATCCGCCCGTGCTCGACCTCGACTACATCCGCGAGGCCTTCCCGGCCCTCGAACCAGCCTGGGGCCACCTCGACAACGCTGGCGGCACCGCCGCTCCGCGGGCGGTCATCGACCGGATCGGCGCGGCGATGGAGCGGGCTACGATCGCCCGCGGCGGCCGGCACCCGCGCTCCCAGGAGACGGCCGAGCTCGACCGGCTCGGCCACGCCGCGGTCGCCGAGTGGATCGGCGCAGACCCGCGCGAGGTCATCCTCGGCGGGTCGTCGACGGTGAACCTCGACCTCCTGGCGCGGTCGCTCCGCCCGACCTGGGCCGCGGGCGACGAGGTGATCGTCACCAACCTCGATCACGAGGCCAACATCGGCCCCTGGCGACGGCTCGCCGCCACCGGGATCACGATCCGCGAGTGGTCGCTGTGCCCCGACACCGCGACGCTCGAGCTCGAGGACCTGCGCCGGCTCCTGAACAAGCGCACCCGCCTCGTCGCCTTCACCCACTGCGCCAACGTCGTCGGCGCGATCCATGACGTCCGCGCGGCGACCCAGATGATCCACGACGCCGGCGCCCTCGCCTGCGTCGACGGGGTCGCCTTCGGGCCCCACCGCCAGGTGGACGTCGACGCCTGGGACGTCGACTTCTACGCGGTCTCGCTCTACAAGATCTTCGGCCCGCACGTCGGCGCGCTCTTCGGCAAGCGCGAACATCTCCTCGCCGGAGCGCCGCCGACCCACGACTTCCTCGCGGCCGACGACGTGCCCTACCGCTACGAGCCGGGCGGCGCGAGCCCTGAGCTGCTGGCGGGCCTCCCCGGGATCCTCGACTACTTCGACGCGCTCGATCACCACACCTTCGCGGTCCGCGGCGACGCCGACGAGGCCCCGAAGGATCGGCTCTTCCGCGCCATCGCCGAGCACGAGGCGAGCCTCGCCGAGATCCTCCTGAGCGCGCTGAGAGCCGCGCCCGGCGCTCGGATCATCGGCCCAGAGACGAGCGATCCGGCGCTGCGGGTCGCGCTCGTCGCGTTTCAGATCGCAGGCGTGCCCTCCCACGCGATCGTCGCGGCCCTCGCCGAGGCGGGTCTCGCGGTGCGAAGCGGCCACTTCTACGCGCCTCGGGCCCTCGCCGCCCTGGAGCTCGATCCGGCCTGCGAGGGCCTCGTCCGCGCGAGCCTCGCCCACTACAACACCCCTGACGAGATGAGGCGGATGGTGCAGGCGCTGGAGCCCTTCCTCGACCCCGCCCGCTGAGGAGACCCAGGCCCAGACCCGGCGAGGCCGTGGTAGGTTCGGCGCCGATGCTCCTGGCGCTCCGCGGGGTCGACAAGCGCTTTGGCGACACGCTCGCCCTCAGCGATATCACGGTCGAGCTCGAGGGGCGGGCGGTCGGTCTCCTCGGCCCCAACGGCGCCGGCAAGACCACGCTGATGCGGATCCTCCTCGGCCTCTCGAGCCCCAGCCGAGGCGACGTCGAGGTCCTCGGGATCGACGTCCGCGCCCGGCCCCACGAGGCCCGCGCCCGCCTCGGCTACGCCGCTGAGGGACCGCAGCGGATCCCCGGCCTGACGGGGGTGGAGAGCGTCGCCTACGCCGCTGAGCTCTGCGGCCTCGGGCGAAGGCCGGCGCTGCTGCGGGCCCACGAGCTCCTCGACCTGGTCAACCTCGGCGACGCCCGCGACCGCCGGGTCGAGACCTACAGCACGGGCATGCATCAGCGGGTCAAGGTGGCGATGGCCCTCGCCCATGATCCGGCGCTCCTCCTCCTCGACGAGCCGACCACGGGCCTCGACCCCGACAGCCGTGACGAGCTCCTGGAGCTCCTCGTCAGCCTCCGCGACGGCGGCGGTCCGGCCATCCTCCTCTCGACACATCTCCTGCACGATGTCGAGCGGACCTGCGATCGCTGCATGATCCTCGAGGGCGGCGCCCTCCGCTTCGCCGGCTCCTTAGGCGAGCTTCGGCGGCCGAACCCGCGGCACTACGACGTGCGGATCGACGGCGACGAGGGGGCCCGCGGACGCTTCGTCGACACCCTCGTCGCGACGGGCGCGACGGTCGAGCGCGGTCGCCGGGCGGGCGTCCTCGACGTCCACCTCGTCGCCCCCGATCCGCGGGTCCTGTGGAGCGCCGCGGAGACCTCCGGGGTCCGGCTTTGGCACCTGGAGCCCCGCGCCCCTTCCCTAGAAGAGGCCTTTCTCGCGACGATCAGCGCCGAGGCGCGGGCCGGCACCGGGACAAGCACGGGGACAGGAGCCCCGCCGTGAAGGACCGTGTCATCGAGGTCGGCTACCGCCGGCTGCCGCCGATCCAGCCGCGCCGCGGTCACGCCGCGCGGACGATCGCCCGTTGGGCCCTGACGCTCGCCTGGCGCAAGCGAGCGACCAAGATAAGCCTCGCCGCCTGCGCCATGATCGCGATGGCCCACGCCCTCGGGATCGTCGTCGTCGTGCTCCTGCAGGCCGCCGGCACCTTCGGCGACTCGACCCCGATCGCGGCGATGAGCCTCAACGTCGACCGGATCGTCGGCAACACCCAAGAGGTCCTCTCGAGCTTCGTCAGCGCCCAGACCTACTTCACGGTGATCGCCCTGGCGGTGATCGGCGGTGGGTTCATCGCCGAGGACCGCCGCTACGGCGCCTTCGACCTCTACTTCGCCAGAGCCCTGCGCCGCCGCGACTACCTCATGGGCAAGCTCCTCGCCGCCGGCGCGGTCCCGGCCCTGACGATCGCCCTGCCCTTCGTCCTCCTCTGGCTCCTCGCCGTCGGCATCGCCCCGTCGACGCTCCGGCTCTCGCTCCTGTGGCTCTTCGTCCCGGGGCTCATCGGCGCCCTGGTGACCAGCGTCGTTCTCACGGTCACGCTCCTGGGCGTGAGCGCCCTCGGCGAGCGCGGGCGGACGATCGGCGTGGTCTTCGTCTTCGGCTGGCTGCTCCTGAGCGCGGTCGGCGAGAGCCTCGCGGGCAACGGCCTCGCGGCGGCGGGCTACCTCTCGCCGGCCCGCGACGTCGCGACCATGATCGAGGCCCTCCTCGACGCCGGCCCCGCGAGCGCTGCGGCGGCGGCCCTGGAGCTCCGCGGCAGCGTCAACCCCAGCGCCCTCCTCTCGACCCTGAGCCTCTTCGGCTTCGCCAGCCTCGGCCTCGCGGCGCTCGTCGGCCGGCTCCGCCGGGAGGTGGGGGGATGAGCGCGACGATCGCCCTGCGCGGCGTCCGCAAGCTCTTCGGCCAGGTGCGCGCCCTCGACGAGCTCGACCTCGAGCTCGACTCCGGGGTGATCGGCCTCCTCGGCCCCAACGGCTCCGGCAAGTCGACGATGATCAAGCTGATCGCCGGCCAGCTTAGGCCCGACGCCGGCGACGTCAGGCTCTGGGGCCACGATCCCTTCAAGAGCCCCGAGGTCTTCCGCGACCTCGGCCTCTGCCCCGAGCAGGATCGATTCTACGAGGACATGCGCGGCCTCGAGTTCGTCACCGCCCTCACCCGCCTCCAGGGCTTTCGCGCCGCCGAGGCGCGCGAGCGGGCGACGCGGGCGCTCGGCCGCGTCGGCATGGAGCCCTACGCCGGCAAGCGCATGCGGGAGATGAGCCGCGGCATGCGGCAGCGGACGAAGATCGCCCAGGCGATCGCCCACGACCCCGCGCTCGTCCTCCTCGACGAGCCGCTGAGCGGCACCGACCCGGTCGCCCGCGCCGACCTCATCCAGCTCATCCGCGAGCTCGGCGACGAGGGCCGCTGCGTGATCGTCTCCAGCCACGTGCTCCACGAGGTCGAGTCGATGACCCGCGAGGTGGTCGTCATCCGCCACGGTCGGCTCCGGGCCCAGGGCGACATCACCCGCCTCCGCGGCCTCCTCGGCGACCGCCCCTACCGGATCCGCCTCGGCCTCATGAGCGATGGTGACAACGCCGTGGCGGAGGCGCGACGCCTCGCCGCCGCCCTGATCGGCGGCGCCCTGGTCGAGGCCGCGTCGATCATCGACGGCGCGGTCGAGATCACGACCACCGACCTCGACGCCGCCTGCCGCGAGATCCCCACGATCGCCCGCGACCTCGACCTCACCCTCGCGTCGTTCACCTCTCCGGACGCCGATCTCGAGAGCCTCTACCGCTACCTGGTCCAGCGATGAACGAGCCGCCCCAAGCACCTCAGCGCGCGCCGAGCCGAACCGGCGAGGGGGTCGTCCTCGCCTGGGCGAGCCTCCACCTCCGCCGGAACCTCCGCCGCCGCGGATCCCTCGCGGCGATCGGGACGATGCTGATCGCCGCCCTCCTCCTGCGCTTCGTCGCCGACGAGCCGAGCTCCGCCAGCGCCAGGATCCTCCTCGCCTACCCGGCGCCGCTCCTCGCCCTCTTCTTCACCAGCGGCGTCCTCCGGGAGGAGGTCGAGGACGGCACCCTCACCTACTCCTTTACCCGCCCGATCCGCCGCTCCCGCCTCTACTGGGCCCGCTGCGCCGCGCACTTCGGACCGCTCCTCCTCGCGGTCCTGCCAGCGGTCGCCCTCGTCGCGGGGAGCTTCAGCCAGCTCGTCTACTTTGTCCTCGCCGGCGCCGCCGCCTGCCTCGCCTACGGCCTCCTCTTCGCCCTCTTCGGCGTCCTCTCCCGCGGCGCCGCCTGGATAGGCCTCGCCTTCCTGATCTGGGAGCACAGCGCCCTCCGAGTCCCCGGGTTTATCCAGGACCTCAGCCTCCTCACCTACATCCACGGCCTCGCCGGGGTGTCGGTCGACGCCGGGATCCTGACCTATGGCCTCGACATGCCGAGCAGGCCGGTATCTCTCGCCGTGCTCCTCTCTGTCGCCGCCCTCAGCGGGCTCCTCGGCGGCCGCCTCGTCGAAGGGCGAGAGATCAGCCTCGGCCGCTGAGCCCTGGAGAATCCAGGGTCCCCCGGAGAGGGCGCCTCACGGGGGAGTTGTGAGAGTCCGGGGCTCTCGCGCCGCGATCGTCGGTCCTCGTGACCTCGGCGAAACGCTGTTGTGCCGGCTCGCACCGCAAGCTTCGGCGGCTCCGCCACGGCCTCCGAGACCAGGTCGAGCCCGCTCGAGCGACCCCGCCGCGACCGCCAACGTCGAGGGTAGCGCCCGCAAGATGTGGTACCTCGTACAGGTCCACGAGAAACACCGTCGATCGACCCGGGCGCCCGACATCCTCCACGACGTCCGACCTCCGACGACGAAGCGAGAAGGCCTAGACAATGAGCATTGAAGTCTCTGGCAAGACGGTCGTAGTCACCGGCAATTTTCCCGGCCACACGCAAAAAGCCCTTAGAGAGCGGCTCACGGCCTTGGGCGCGCGGGTGGTCGGGTCGGTCTCCGGCAAGACAGACCTGGTCTTCTCGGGGGGCGACGGCAACGCCAACCAGCGCAAGGCCGAGGCGCTGCGGCTCCCGGTTCACTCCGCGAAGGAGCTCTTCGCGCTCTTCGAGAGCAGCGCGGCCAAGCCCAAGGCCGCGGCCAAGCCCAAGACCGCGGCCAAGCCCAAGACCGCGGCCAAGCCCAAGACCGCGGCCAAGCCCAAGGCCGCGGCCAAGCCCAAGACCGCGGCCAAGCCCAAGGCGGCCGAGCCCGCGTCCGAGTTCGCGGGGCTGACGATCGCAGTGACCGGCAAGTTCGTGACGATGAAGCGGGCCGACGCGTCCGCGCTGCTCTCCGCGGCGGGGGCTTCGGTCGGCGGTTCGGTGACCAAGAAGACCGATCTCTTGATCTACGGCGAGAAGGCGGGATCGAAGCTGAGCAAGGCGCGGACCCTCGGTATCCGGCTCCTGACGGAGGCCGAGTTCATCGCGGTGCTCGACCGATCGAGCGTGAAGTCTGAGCTCCTGGAGGGGGCCTCGGACCGGGTCGCCGAGGCCGAGGAGGCGGAGCGCGAGAAGATGGCGGCGGTCCGCAAGACCATCGACTCGGTGCTCGACGTCCAGCGCGAACGGTGGGGCGTAACCCTGGGGTCGCTCCTGCTCAAGTACATCCACGTGCTCGGCCAACGCCCCGATGTGTATGTCTACAAGACTCAGATCGGCGGGCCCTCGAGCAACGCGAGCCTGCTCGCGCACCACAAGCGTGTGCCGAAGGCGTGGTTGGCCTTGGCCTCCGAGGTCAACGACCTCGAGTTCAATTGGGTGTTGACCGAGCACAAGGCGGACCGCGCTCAGTTCTCCGAGGGCTACAACGGCGGTCGGATCAAATTGGTGGGCCTCCCGAGCCCCGGCTATCGCCTCTGGTACGCGATCCCGGAGTGGCGCAAGGAGTACGATGACTACGAGGCGGAGGCGTCCTTCGACGACTTCGTCGCCGAGGGAAGGACGGTCTATTCGTACGATCCTGGGCGATCTCCTGCGCAGGCGACGCTCGTCTTCGACAACGCGAACGACTGCGAGCGCCACCGCCTGGGCTCGCTCGAGAGCTACTTTCTCAACGGCGCTCGCGCGGCGTTCTCTTGGTACTGGCAGGTCGGCGGCGAGGGTGAGTTCACCGAGACCTTGCTCGGCAGGTCGATCCCGCGAACGACGGACCCGCAGGTGATCATCGGCCTTCTCCAGGAGAAGGGCCTGTCCGAGCCTGAGGCCCGAGGGATGGTCGCGTGGCTCGGCGAGGATGTCGTGATCCTCCTCCACAGATCGGAGCTCGCCGGTGCGGGCGAGCCGAGCGAGCCGAGCACGTCGGGCAAGCTAGGCTCGGTCTTTCCGGGGCTCGGGGAGTCGAGCGAGCGGGGGATGGATCATGCGCTCATCCGCTCCCTCACCGCCAGCGCCGACGCCATGAGCGACGAGGAGTGGGCTGAGACGCTCGACAAACACGCATCGTTCCTCGCCTCCGGCGGCGCGGGGGGCTCGTGGACGCCGCTCTCCGCCGGGGGGATCCCCATGTGCATCTATCACGGCAAGGGGGGCGCCGACGGTGAGCAGGCGGTGTTCCGGCTCAAGAAGCTCGACGGACGCGACGCGTCCGAGGTCGACCTCTCGTGGTCCGATCTCTCCGGCGCGAGCTTCGTCGGCGCCCGCTTCGTCGAGGCGAACCTTGCCCAGAGCATGGCCATGGACTCGGTGATGGACGAGTGCGACTTCTCGGGGGCGAACCTCTCCGGGGCCGACTTCTCAGGGACCTCGCTCCGCGGCGCAAGCTTTCGCAAGGCGAACCTCTCCGGGGCCGACATGGAGGCGACGGACCTCAGGGGAGCGGACTTCACCGGCGCGAACCTCGAGGGCGCTCGCTTCCCGGGGGCGCTCCTCGACGGGGTCGCCCACGAGGACCTCTAGCGGGGGTCCTGGCGACGCCGGCCAAGGCCCGCGTCGCCGCTCTTCAGGCGAGAGACGGGGCGCGGCCGGTCCACCGCCGACGGACCGTCGGGCGTGAGCTGCCGGCGCCTCGCCCTCACGGTCCGGGTCACGATCCGGGTCACGCAGCGCTCCTCTAGCTGCTCTTCTCTGCCCGGTTCACGAGGAACGCGGCGAGCAGGAACACGCTGGCGACGCCGAGGGTCGCGAGCGCTCGCATGATGCTGCCGACGCCCTGCAGGTCGAAGAGCAAGAGCTTGGCGGCGGACAAGCCGAGCAGCAGGTAGCTGAACGGGGCAAGACCCCTGAGGCGCTCGGGAGCTCGGACGCTCGCCAGCCACTGCGCTGCGCCCGAGATGGCGAAGAGGATCGTCGGCGCCAGGGAGGAGACGCGGTCGGTCGCCCCCGTCGAGCGGGCGAGCTCGTAGACCTCGCGGCCGAGGGTGAGATGCACGACGAGCTCACCCGCGGCGAGGGCTTGCCCGCGCAGATCATGATCGCCCGCGGAGAGGATGAGCCAGCCGAGCCCGCAGAGCAGTCCGCTGGCGAAGGCGTCGTTGAGGCCGATCATCACCCCACCGCCCCACTCGAGCTGCGACTGCGCCCAGGCGAGCGATGCGAAGGCCCCCCCAATCGACGCGAGGATCGCCAATGTCCTGCGATCAGGATGCGCGGCTCGACCCGCCCGGATCGCCGCGTAGGCCAGCGTCGCGAAGAGCAGAGACCACGAGGTCGCGACCCACGCGGAGTCCCAGACCACAGGAATGGCGACGAAGGCGTGCACCAAGGCGAGGGTCGCGAGCCCGAGGTCGCCGCTGTGATCGCCCAGACGACGGCGGACCGCCGGGAGCAACACGAGCGGGATCGCCGACTGGGCGAAGAGCACCGCGCCAAAGGATGGCAAGCTCAGGTCGAGGCCAGGCCAGAGGAGCAGCGCCCCACCAGTGGCGGCGAACGCCGAGAGGATCCATTGGCCGGTGGCCCCCGAGGGTCGACGTAGACCCCGTGGGATCCAGATCCACAGGGCCGAGGCCGCGTATGCGGCGACTACGGCCGCGAGCAGGAGCCCACGCTGTCCCTCCGCCGCATCGCCGCAGGCCGCGAGCAGGAGCAGCCAGGTGCCGATGAGCCCGCCAAAGCGCACCGTCGTCCACTCGCTCGCCTCCGGGTGACGATAGAAGACGACCGACGAGAACCCCAAGAGGGCGAGCAGGTAGGCGGCGAGCGAGGGGTAGTCGTTGGAGCCCGTCGAGAACACCACCGGAGCCGCGAGCCCCAGGGCGTAGCCCATCCCCATCAAGGCGCTGTAGGAGAAGCGCGCCGCGAGCAGAGCGGCGACGAGGACCGCCAGCACCGTTCCGCCAAAGCCGACCATGAGCGGCAGGACTTCGGCGATCGCCGAGGCGTAGTAGAGGCTGAAGGTCCAGGTGCCGATCGAGGCCAGGAAGAAGGCGCCCCCGAGGGCGACGGTACCGGCCTTCATCGTCCTCACCGCGACCAGACCGCCGGCGATCGCCGCCCCGCAACCAATCGCCACACGGATGGCCGGACCGATGTAGCCCTGCTCGATCGACCAGTAGAGAAAGTACGCGGCGCCGAGCAAGAAGAGCAGAGCTCCTGCAGCGGCGATCCAGACCGTCGGCGTCCACGCCTCGACGCCCCCTTCACCGCTTGAGGGGGCCCCCTCGCCCCCGGGCTGCGCGGCCTCGGTGCGCGGCTGCTTTCCTCGCCAAGCCGGCGCCGCCGGCCGCGTCTTCGCGGAGACGACGCGTGCCGAGCCCGGCTGAGGCTCCCCGGCGGAGGCCGCCGGGGATGACCCCGCGCCCGCCTCGAGCTGGGCGACGCGTCGGGTCAACGCCTCGAGCTGGGCTCGAAGCGCTTCGATCTCCTGCGGGTCCGGGATCGACATATGCGCGACGCTAGCACCGGATGCTGGGCATCACCACGCCGGTGAGCCCACGCCCCTCCACAGGACGGCGTGTTCGGGGCTCGACGCCGAGCTTCACGGTCGCTCGCCCTCGCTCGTGCTCCGCCCGTCGCCGCAGACGATCAGGCGATGGCCCTGTCGGGAGGGGAGGCTGCGCCCCTCACCGCCGGGATCGTCATGATGGTCTGCGGACCTGTGACCGCACCGCCACGGCCCCGTCTCTACGACCCGACACGAGCATTGTCGGCTCCCCCGCGAGGGAGACGTGTCGACGGTCATGTCGGTGAGGGCGTCGATCGCCGGCGACATGCGGTAGCTTCTCACCATGAAGGACCCCACGCCGGTGTACCGCTTGGACTACGCTCCGCCCTCGCACCTGGTCGACACCCTCGACCTCGAATTTGAGCTCGGTGAGGAGCACACGGTGGTCGTGGGTCGCCTGGGCGTGCGCCGCAATCTGCAAACGGACGCCCACGCGAGCCTGCGCCTCGACGGCGAGTGCCTCGAGCTTCTAGAGGTCAAGCTCGACGGCCGAGCGCTCGGCCCCGAGAGCTACGTGCTCGGCGACGACTTCCTCGAGCTCGCCGGTCCCCTGCCAGAGCGCTTCGAGCTCGAGACGCGGGTGCACATCAAGCCCCAAGAGAACACGGCGTTCAGCGGACTTTACCGCTCCTCGGGGACCTTCTGCACGCAGTGCGAGGCGCAGGGCTTTCGCCGCATCACCTACATGCTCGATCGCCCGGACGTGATGTCGCGCTATACGACGACGATCGTCGCCGACCAGGCTCGCTACCCGGTGCTCCTCTCCAATGGCAACCGGGTCAGCGCCGAGACCTCGGACGACGGTCGTCACCGGGTGGTCTGGGAGGACCCCTTCCCGAAGCCCACGTACCTCTTCGCGCTGGTGGGCGGTGACCTGGCCTCCCACACAGGCAGCTTCACGACCTGCCGTGGCCGCGAGGTGCGCTTGGAGATCTGGGTGGCACCGCAGGATGTCGACAGGTGCGACCACGCGCTGCAAAGCCTTAAAAAGGCGATGCGGTGGGACGAGGAGGTCTTTGGCCTCGAGTACGACCTGGACATCTACATGATCCTGGCGGTGCACGACTTCAACATGGGCGCGATGGAGAACAAGGGGTTGAACATCTTCAACTCCAAGTACGTGCTCGCCGCCCCCGAGACCGCCACCGACGACGACTACGAGGGTATCGAGGCCGTCGTCGCCCACGAGTACTTCCACAACTGGACCGGCAACCGCGTCACCTGCCGCGACTGGTTTCAGCTCACCCTCAAGGAGGGCCTGACGGTCTTTCGCGACCAACAGTTCACCGCCGACATGACCTCGGCGGCCGTCAAGCGCATCGACGACGTCCGCGCCCTGCGAATCGCTCAATTCGCCGAAGACCGGGGCCCGATGGCCCACCCGATTCGTCCCGACAGCTACGTCGAGATGAACAACTTCTATACGTCGACTGTGTACAATAAGGGTGCAGAGGTCATCCGCATGTACCACTCACTGCTGGGCGCGGACGGCTTCCGGCGGGGAATGGACCTCTACTTCGAGCGGCATGATGGGAGCGCCGTCACCTGCGACGACTTCCGCGCGGCGATGGCCGATGCGAACGGCGCGGACCTAGACCAGTTTGAGCGGTGGTATGGCCAGGCGGGCACCCCTTCGCTGCACGCGAGCGGTGTGTGGACCGAAGGTCGCTACGAACTGACCCTGCGCCAGTCAGCCCCGGACTCCTTGGGGGAGGAGGCCTATCGGCCGAGGCATATGCCCGTCGCCGTGGGACTGCTCGGACCCGACGGCCAGGACCTACCCCTGCGGCTTGAGGGCGAGCCCGAGGCCGTCTCCGGTACGCGAACGCTGGAGCTGCGGCAGGAGGAGCAGACCTTCACGTTCCTCGATATACCCGCCAACCCCGTGCCTTCAGTGCTGCGAGGCTTCTCGGCGCCGGTCGTTCTCACGATCGAGCAGACCAGCGAAGAGCTCGCCTTCCTGATGGCGCACGACAGCGACGCCTTCAACCGCTGGGAGGCGGGTCAACGCTTCGCGACCGACGCGCTGCTGCGCATGGTCAGCGCCATCGAGACCGGCGAACCGCCCGCCCTCGACGACGCCTTTGTCGCGAGCTGGGGCACGGTTCTCGGCGATCCGCAGCTCGACGGCTCGCTCAAGGCCCTCGCCTTGGCCCTCCCCGATGAGCGTGTGCTCGGACAGGCGATGAAGGTCGTCGCCGTGGAGGGCATTCACGGGGCGCGACGTGGGGCCATGGCGACCCTGGGTCGGGCCCATCACGAGCTGCTGCTCACTACACACAAGGCCAACATCGGCCTCGCCTACGACGCCAGCGCGAGCTCGGTCGCGCGCCGCCGACTCGCCAACACGGCCCTCGCCTATCTCTGCGCGGCCGACCCCGAAGAGGGCGCCGACCTTGCGCTCGCCCAGTTCGAGTCGACGGACAACATGAGCGATCGTCAGGCCGCGCTCGTGTGCCTGGTCGACCTCCCGGGAGCGGCTCGCGAGAAGGCGCTGCAGAGCTTCCTCGAGCGCTGGAGCGCGGACCCGCTGGTGCTCGACAAGTGGTTCGCCGTGCAGGCCCAGGCCACCGCCGCCGGCAGCCTTGAGCGGATCCTGGCCCTCCGGGAGCACGCCTCCTTCGACCGGAAGAACCCCAACCGTGCGCGGGCGCTCCTCGGGACCTTCGGGATGCGCAACCAAGTGCACTTCCACAGCATCAGCGGCCGTGGCTACGAATTCTTGGCCGACGAGGTCATCGCCATCGATCGCCTCAACCCGCAGGTCGCCTCTCGCCTGGCCTCTGCCTTCAACAACTGGCGACGCTTCGACGCGAAGCGCCAAGGGCTGCAGCGGACCCAGCTGCGGCGGATCGCCGCGGTGGAGGAGCTATCGAAGGATGTCGGGGAGATTGTCGGCCGGGCGCTGACGATGATCGACTAGGCCGCCGGATCGTGGATCGCCAGGAGATCGCGGTCGGCGTCCACGGTCGAGCTCGCGCGGGCCCGGGCGAGCGCCGCGGCGGACTCCGCCGCGCTGGTCGCCACCAGGGTCACGCCGATGTCATCGCCGGCCTCGCCACAGACCTCACCGCGCAGGCCTAGCTCGGCGAAGACCGCGGTCCACATGTCTGCGAGCAGCTCCGCGATCCGCAGGGCCTCCGAGCGATCGAGCTCGCCACGCTCGAAGAGCGTCGACACGTGCACACGGTTGATCACGCGTTGGACCTCCGCCGTATCGTCGAGCCGCTCCGTCCACAACGCCTGGACGTACTCGTCAAAGTGGGCGGCGAGGAAATACACACCGTCACGCTCGATCAGCGGCGGCCGGATCACGCGGGCGAAGGCGACGAAGGACTCCGGGTCCACCCCAGCCCCAGCGTACTCGAGGAGGGAGAGCTCGCTCGCCCCGTCCCGGGATCGCCAACGCCTCGCACCCCGCTCATGTAGACCACCGCGCACCATGGCTCCTCTATGCGCTCAGTACCTCTGCGAGTTCAACGAGGCCGAGCACCTCAATTACAGCGCCCCCCGGCCCCTTCGGCAGCTTCGTGACCATTTCTCCACGATCGCAGAGATCCCGCGGACCAGGATCTACCCCGGTCAGGACCGCGGCGAGCAGACCCGACAGGTGAAGGCCAGCTCGTCCTCAGCGATGTCACGCTCATCGACGACCGCGAACCCAGCGTCGCCCAGCGCCGCGAGAAGGGCCCTCGCCGCGGCCTCGCCCCCGGGAAGGCCGCCGTCCTTGACCACGACGAAGCGCCCCTCCGGGCGGAGGATCCGCCTCACCTCGCGCAAGCCCGCGGCCTGGGCCTGCTCCGCCCCCCAATGATCGTAGGAGTCTAGGGCGAGGACCAGATCAGCGCTGCGATCCGCCAGCGGCAGGGCGTGCGCCGGCGCCTCGAGGAGCTGGATCCGCGACGCTGCCGGGTGTCCGAGCAATCGCTCGCGCGCGATCTCGACCATCCGTGGCACCGGATCGACGCCGATGAGCGTCCCCTTCGTCACCTTCCCTGCCGCATGCCGGAGCGCCGAGCCAGTCCCACAGCCAACGTCGACGACCGCAGCATCCTCGGCGATCTCGAGGAGCTCGATCACCCGCTGGTTGGTCGGGTACTCGCCATAATTCGCGGCGTACCAGTCCGCCGTCTCGGTCGTCCACTCGCTCATCCGCCGATCATCACACCTGCAAGAGAGCGCGTCTACGCCCCCATCGGCTGAGGCTACGGGACTTTTGCAGCGAGACCCGAGGAGGCCGTGGTGAAGGTCCCGTGTGCTCTCGCGCCGCAATCGTTGGCCCTCTCGGCTTCGACGAAACGCCGCTGTACCGGGCTGTGCTGCAGGTTTCGGTGGAGCCGAGAGGCGAGGGCGAGGGCAGGCGAGAGCGCGCGGGACTCTTGCCACGGCGTGCTACGCCCCGCGGACGACCGCGAGCGCGTCGCGGTAGCGCGGGAGCAGGAGCGGTGTGATCGTGCAGCCGTCGCAGGCCCAGTGGAAGAGCGTCGCCTGGTCCTCGCGGCTGAGCGAGTTGGGGGCGTAGGGCCGGTCGATGTAGGCCGCGACGCAGCAGGGCGGGAAGCCGAAGAGGTAGCCCTCGAGGCGGCCGAGCTCGGGGCTGAGGCGGAGCGGCTGCTTGTCAAAGGCCTCGCGGTAGACGTCGATGAGCGCGGTGTGACGCGAGAAGACGGTCTCCTCGACCTCGCCGCCCGCCTCCGTCCGCCGCGAGCAGACGCCGAGGCTGAGGCCCAAGGCGATCAGCTCCGAGCGCAGCGGATCGGTGAGCGGTCGCTCATAACGAGAGAGGGGCTTGACCCCGATCGCGGTCAGGTGCGCGAGGAGGGCGAGATCCTCGTCTCGGTCGCGCAGCGAGCGGAGCAGCTCGGCGCGACGAACCGCCGGATCCCGGCGGAGAGGTCCCGACGCGCTCCGCGTTCGGGGTTTTACCGCTGCGTGCGGCGCACTCGCTGGACGATTGGCCATGTCCGTTTAACCAGGCGATGGATGAGAGGGACGTCTACCCAGCCGCGATGCAGCGATCCGCGGAAGTACGCGTCCCCGTGGGAGGCCAACGAGTGGATCGCAACAAAGGGCAGCTGCATCTCGTGGCCGGTGTGGATGTTGCGGAGCTCAAAGTGCCCCATGTTGACGCTCTCACCGCAGGTCGCGCAGGTCTCGAGGCCCCGTTGGGGGTGCTCGATGACGTCCAGATGACGCGGCCGCGGGACATCACCGCCGAGCACGGGCAGATAGCCGGCGATCCGTGCCCCGAACTCCGCGTGCGCGCGGGACTGGCCGAGGATCCGGCGCAGGGTCTCGATCTCGAGGTGCGCCTCTGGGCTAGCGCCGTCATCGCCCCCCTCCTCGGGCGCCCCGAAGCAGGTGTCCTTGTGCTCGACGAGGGCGTGGAGCGCGAGGTACGGCAGCTCCATCGCCTCATCGTTGTGGGTGTTGGTGATCCGAAAGGACCCCATGTTGACGTGGTCCCCGCACTCTCCGCAGGGGATGACGCCGCGCATCATGTGCTCCTCGATCGTCAGGTGCTCTGGGAGCAGCGAGGTGTGGGCCAAGAGCCCGGTGAGCAGCCGTCCGAGGCGGTACTCCTCGTAGTTGAGCACGTCCTTGAGGCGGCCGACGTCGAGCTCGCCGTCGCCGTGGAGCGTCCCGTGAAAGCCCCTATCGCCGTGGGTGACCAGGGCGTGGACGGCGATCAGGGGCAGGTCGATGCGCAGCTCGTGCTCGAGGTTGTGGACGCTGACCTCACCCATCGTCACCGTGACGCCGCACAGGGTGCAGGTCTCCGCCCCCCGCATCAGCCTCTCCTCGACCTCGAGGTAGCGAGGCGGACGGATCCGGCCGCCCATCGACGGGAGGTAGCCGAGGAGCAGATGACCGAGCTTCTTGAGCTCGATCTCTCCGGCATGGCGGCCGTGGTCGTGTCCCGCTCCCTCCGACATGTTCACTCCTCCCTGGTCGCGGGGCTCGCGTCACCGTGGCGGGCCCTCGCCCCAAGCATGCCCGGCCTCGGCCCGTATCGCTAGGAGGCCCCGAGGAAAGTCCGCCCCTCCGGGCTCCCCGAGAGCGCGCCCCCCAGCCACGGGAAACACAGCAGAGGGGAGAGTCGCCGCGATCTAGAGGGATCGCGGTCGACGCTGACACGCGAGAGCGCGCAGGACCAGACCGCCGCCGCTGCGCCTCGAGCGGACGGGGCGAGGCAGGTCACACCGCGATCGACCCGCGACCGATCCACGATCGACCCGCGACCGATCCGCGATCGATCCGCGATCGATCCACGATCGACCCGCGATCGATCCGCGATCGATCCGCGATCGATCCGGGCTCATCCGTCCTCATCCGTCCTCATCGACCGGATGACCCATCGTCGGCCGGCTCCACCGCCAGCGCGAGCGCCTCCTCGGCGGCGAGGCGCTCCCGCGCGTTGCCGATCGTCCCCATGATCGTCCCGCCGCAGCGCGGGCACTCGCTCATCTCCGGCTTGAGCGGCGCGCCGCACTTGGGCTCGGAGCAGCGGCGCTCGCGAAAGAGGGAGCCGAGGAGGAAGCCGGCGACGCCGAGGACGAGCGCCGCGGTGATGACGTCCTGCATCGTCAGCAGCTCGCCCATCTGCGGACGGGTCGCGGCGCCGCCGAGCATCACACAGGCCATCACCAAGGTCCGGGCGATACGAAAGCCCGCCCGCCGCTCGACGCGGAAGACCGGCTTGCCCCGGTTCGCGCCGATGATCCCCGGATCTTCGGCGACCGCCGCCTCTTCGTCCTCGTCCTCGGGCTCATCCTCGAAGGGCGCCGTCAGATCCTCGAGATCCGGCCCCTCCGGCCACTCGCCGCGCGGGGGCAGGCCGAGGCGCACCGTCATCGGCGGCTCGGTATCACGCAGGATCTCGAAGGAGCGGCGGAAGAAGGCCCGCTGGTTGGACTGGAGCCCCGCTCCGATCGCCTTGATCGACCGCTTGTCGAGCCCCCGCGCAGCGGCCACGGCAGCGAGGGCGAAGCTGACGGCCTTCGGCGAGAGCAGCCCCTGACGGACCGGCTTCTTCTCCCCCTTGGGATAGCGGTGCGAGGCGTCCGCGGTGAGCCTGCCGAAGCCGAGGTAGACCGCGGTGACGTCGATCCTCCGCTGCTCGTCGCTCGGGTCCTTGACCCGCAGACCGTGCACCTCGCGATAGGCGTCGGCGACGGCCCGCGCGGCTGCGCCGGCGACCGCAGCCGGCTCGCCGAGGAGCTTGGCCTCCACCGCGAAGCTCAGCCGCTGCGCCCGGGCCTCGACGAGCCACAGCTCGCTCACCCCCGCGAGCTTGCCGCTCGGACGACCGACGCGGGAGCGATCGTCGTCGACCGCGTAGATCTCGACCTTGACGTCAAAGCCGACGAGGTCCGCGTAGAGCATCAGGCGACGGAGCAGTCGGCGGACGCTCGCCTCGCCGCCGACCCAACGATCGGGGAGAAACTCGGGCCGCCCGTCCACCAGCGGCGCGACGACCAGATGCGCCGGGCCTCGGCGCTGGACCAGCTCCGCCAGGGCGTCGAGGATCCACTCCCGGTCCCCACCGGGCGGTAGGAGGATCTCCTCGTCATCAGCTCCGCTGACCATCGACGGCTATGTAGCACAGCCGGCCAGAGAAGCTGACGCAGCCCTGATCTCCGCCGAGGAGAACGTCGCCGGCGACCGCCCGCCGGCGCTCGCGAGGTCGGGGATCCGCCACCTTCTCTCCCTCGCCGTCCCGATCCGCGCGCGGCGAGGGCCACCGGCTGCGCGGGGACGACGAGCGGGCGCGCTAGCAGCCCGTGCGGCGCAGCTAGAGCTCTGCGTCGTCGACGACCCGCTCGTCCGTCACCTCGAGGGTGAGCGGCAAGAGGACCGTGAAGGTCGACCCGACCCCGAGGGTCGAGCGGACGGTGATATCGCCCCCCATCAGCCGGGCGATCCGCCGCGAGATCGCGAGACCCAGCCCCGTCCCGCCGAGGGTCGCGTGGACCGAAGCCTCGCCCTGCACATAGGACTCAAAGAGCCCCCCCAGCTGCTCAGGCGCGACCCCAAGGCCGGTGTCCGAGACCTCGAAGCCGATCCCGTCGATCCCCTCCCAGCTCTGCGGTTCGACCGCGAGCGTGATCTCGCCGTTCTCCGTGAACTTACAGGCGTTGCTGAGGAGGTTGAAGAGGAGCTGACGCAGGCGGGTCTTGTCGGTCGTCATCAACCCCACAGTCGGGTCGAGGCGGACCCGCAGGCGGTTCGAGTTGATCCCGACCATCGGCCCGATCGTTCCGACCACCTCGTCGATGAGCGACGGGACGTCGACCGTCGACGCGAGCAGGCGCATCTTGTCGGCCTCGATCTTCGAGAGGTCGAGGATGTCGTTGATCAGGATCAGCAGATGCCGGCTCGCCGAGGTGATCCGGTTGAGGTCCGGGATAAAGCGGTCGCGGGCCCCGAGGGACTCGAGCGCCTCGTCGGTGAGCAGCTCCGCGTAGCCGATGATCGCGTTCAGCGGAGTTCTCAGCTCATGGCTCATGTTCGCGAGGAAGAGGCTCTTCACCCGATTCGCGGCCTCTGCGTCCTCCTTCGAGCGCTTCAGCGCCGCCTCGACCAGCTTGCGATCGGTGATGTCGCGGACCGTCGCCTGGAGCACCCGCTCGCCGCGGAGCTCGAACGCCGAGAGCAGCACCTCGGCGGGGAACGTGTCGCCGTCGGCGCGGCGATGGACCCACTCAAAGCGAACGCTGCCGTCGGCGTAGGCCGCGTCGATGTGAGCCGTCGCGATCATCCGCGAGTCTCGGCCGTCGGGCTGCGTCGGCGGCGAGAGGTCCGCGGGGTGACGGCCGATAAACTCGGCGACGCTCCCCACCCTGAACATCTCGAGCGTCCGGGTGTTGCACTCAAAGAAACCGTCGTGGTCGAGGAGCATGATCGAGTCGTTCGAGGCCTCGAAGATCGCCTGGAACTGACCCTCCCGCTCGCGGATCACCCGGCTCGATCGCTCCCGTTCGCTGAGATCGCGGATCGTCGCCTGCAGCGCCCGGCGACCGCCGTAGTCGAAGGCGCTGAGCATCACGTGGGCGGGGAAGACCTCGCCATCAGCGCGGAGGTGGAGCCAGTCGAACTCGGCCCCTCCGCGGGCGATCGCGACGTCGATCCACCGCTGCGCGCCGACCTTGGAGTCGCTGCCGTCGGCCTGTAGCGCAGGGGAGTAGTCTGCGGGGTGACGACCGATAAAGCGGGCCCGATCCTCGATCTTGAAGAGCTCGAGGGTCCGCAGGTTGCAGTCGAAGAAGCCGTCGTCGGTGAGGAGCATGACCGCGTCGTTGGAGGCGTCGAAGACCGCGCGGAACTTCCGCGCGTCGTCCCCCTCGCCGCCGCCGGCAGCGATCATCCCGCGGCGCAGACGGGCGAAGATCGAGGCCACCCTCCGGGCGTCGCCTAGCTCGGCGCACTCGGCCATCAAGAGCTCCTGGGCGACGCTGAGCCCCGCCTCGATCTGGCGCGGGAGCCTGCGATCGTACACCGAGAGAACGTGGCACATCAGCGCCGCCTCATCGCCCCGATCGAGGGTGGCGCAGAGGCTCTTCCACAGGCCCTCCGACCACGCGCGATCGAGGGCCGTCAAGACGCGCCCGTCGACGAGCGACCGGGCGACCGCATCGACGACTCGATCGAAGTGTGCCCAGATCCAAGAGACGATCGACGACGCAGCCAACGGGATCCAATGCTACCCGCCTTCGCAGCCGACGTCGCCGCCCACAGCCGTCCGATCGCATGCTCTGCGCGCGCACTCGCCCCAAGCGACGATCTCATCCTGTCGCTGCGCGACCGCGACCGTGCTAGGAATCGCCCATGCGGATCCTGGCCGGGGACATCGGCGGCACCAAGACAGACCTGACGCTGACCGAGCTCGACGGCGAGGGAGGACGCCGAGTCGAGCTCGCGAGCGGCCGCTACCCGAGCGCCGACTTCCCCGATCTGGTCGCGCTGCTGCGAGCGTTCCTCGGCGCCGGGCAGGCGCCGGTCGACGTCGCCGCCTTCGGCATCGCCGGACCGGTCGTCGACGGTGTCTGCAGGACCACCAACCTCCCGTGGATGGTCGATCGCGACGGGCTCGCGGCAGAGCTAGGCATAGGCCCTGAGCGGCTCTCCCTGCTCAATGACTTCCACGCGCTCGCCCTCGGCGTCGACCAGCTCAGGGGCGACCAGCTCGAGGTCCTCCAGGGAGGTGAGATCGATCCCGCGGGACCGCGGGCGATCATCGGCGCGGGGACGGGGCTCGGCGAGGCGATCCTCGTCCCCACCCCCGCCGGTCCTCGGGTGCTCGCGACGGAGGGTGGGCACGCCGACTTCGCCCCCCGCGACGCGGTTGAGATCCGACTGCTCGAGCTCCTCTCCGCCCGCCTAGAGCACGTCTCCTACGAGCGTCTGGTCTCGGGCGTCGGCATCGCGACGATCTACGAGTTCGTCGTCCGCGACGGGCTCGCGGCCTCTTCCCCGGCGGTTGAGGGCCGCTTCGCCGACGAGGATCCAGCCGCCGTGATCGGCGAGCTAGCCCTGCGCGGCGCTGATCCTGCGTGCGTCGTGACGATCGATCGCTTCCTCAGGATCTATGGCGCAGAGGCCGGGAACCTCGCGCTGAAGGTGCTCCCGAGCGGAGGACTCTTCATCGCCGGCGGGATCGCCCCCAAGCTCCTCCCGCTGCTTCGCGGCGGCGCCTTCCTCCGCGCCCTCCTCGCGAAGGGCCGGATGCGTCCTCTCCTCGAGCGGCTCCAGATCGCTGTGGTCACAGAGCCCCGAGTCGGCCTCTTCGGCGCCGAGCGAGCCGCGCTAGCGCTTGGAGGTCGCTAGCGATCGCCCGCGCCGTTCCTGCAGACCTCACCAACACGACGAGCGCTCGCGCCCATCGACGACATTCCCAGGAGAGCGCTCTACCCGACATTTTCTCGGCATTTTGCCCAGGAGCCCATCCCTAGCTGCGATACTCGAGCCCCGTCGGTCTATGGCCCCGTCCCCCGCACACTCGACCCTCGAAGGGCGCTCGCCGAGCCGGGTCGCCCTCGATCGGTTGATCCCGCCGGAGCTCCTGGCGAACAGCGACAGCCGGGCGCGGGCCCGGGTCCTCGTCACCGCCTCCTTGGGCATCGGCATCCTCGCCCTCGCCCTCACGGTCTTCCGCGCGTTTAGCTTCACCTGGGGCCTCGGCCTCGCGGTCGCGGCGATCGACACGCTCGTCCTCCTCCAGCTCCCCTGGGTGCAGTGGGTGACCCGCTCGAACCGCCTGGCGGGCGGCGTCCTCTCGGTCGTCCTCCTCGTCTCGTTCCCGATCATGCACATCCTCGTCGGCGTCTTCCCTGCGCCGATCCTCTTCCTCTTCAGCCTCGTCCCCCTCGTCGCGACGTTCTTCGTCGGCGTCCGCTTCGGCGGCATCGCGGCGCTCACCATCAGCATCACGGCTGGGATCCTCTCCGCGACGCTCCCCCACGCCGCCGCCCCCGAGCTCATCCCCTTGATGCCGACCCTGACCGCATGCGCGGTCGTGATGCCGCTGATGGCCTACGTGCTCGCCTATTTCTACGAGCGCAGCCGCGTGCTCAACGAGACCCAGCTCGACGAGGTCAACGCCGAGCTGGAGCTCGCGAGAGCGGCCGCCGAGACGGCAGACCAGCGCAAGACCGAGTTCCTCCGGCACATGAGCCATGAGCTGAGAACGCCGCTCAACGCGATCCTCGGCTACAGCGAGCTCCTCCGGGAGGAGGCCCTCGACAACGAGGACCCCGACCAGGTGACAGACCTCGAGCACATTCACAGCGCCAGCAAGCACCTGCTCCGCCTGATCAACAACCTCCTCGACATCTCCCGGATCGAGGCCGACGCGATCGAGTTTGAGCTCGAGGACATCGTCCTTCCCGACCTCCTCGACGAGGTCTCGAGCCTCCTCCAACCCTCCGCCAAGTCCGGCCGCAACAGCCTCACCGTGGAGGTCGATCCGGAGGCGACGATCCGCGGCGACAGCCAACGTCTCAAGCAGATCCTCGTCAACATCGTCGCCAACGCCTGCAAGTTCACGGAGGACGGCTCGATCCACGTGACCGTGACGATCGAGGAAGACGACCGGATCTGCTTCCGAGTCCGCGACACCGGCGTCGGCATCGCCGCCGATGACCTCCGGCAGATCTTCGATCCCTTCACGCAGGTCTCCGGCAGCCGAGTGATGCGCGAGAAGGGGACCGGCCTCGGCTTGACCATCACCCAGAAGCTCGTCGAGCTCGCGGGCGGCTCCATCGTCGCCGAGAGCACGGTCGGGACGGGCACGACCTTCACCATCCGCCTACCCCGTCGAGGGCCGCCGCAGCCGCCGCAGCAGTCGCAGCAGTCGTCGATGTCGAGCTCCTTCTAGCAGCAGCCCGAGGTGAGAGTCCTCTGTGCTCTCGCGCCGCAGTCGTCGGCCCGCTTGGCCTGGACAGTACGCCGCTGCACCGGGTCGTAGTGCGCGTTTTGGCCGGGTCGAGCGGGACGACGAGGGCTGGAGAGCGCGCGGGACATTGCCACGCTGCTAGTCCTGAAGTAGGCGCTGCGGTGAGGCTTCCTCGACAACCCTCGTAGAACCGTCAGTGACACGGGTTTTGCGCTTCGCCTGCATCCGTGTGGGTGAGCGCTCACCTCGTGCTTGGCGAGGGTTCTACGCGGGCTTGTGAGGGCACCTCACGCCAGCGCTTATTTCAGGGCTAGTCCTCCGGGCTCAAGGTGATCGTCGACTCGGTCGCCGCGTCCACGTCCTCGCGGCTGTAGGGCACCTTGCGGTAGACGCCCGCGAGCCAGTCCGCGAGCGTGTCGCCCCAGTGGTCGCTCGACGGCTCGCCGCTGTTGCCTCGCGGGAAGTTCATGTAGGAGACCGGCGTCCCGTCCTCGGCGAACTCCGTGACGACCCGGAAGACCGGCCCGTCGTGCGAGTCGAAGCGCTCGGCGATCGCAGCGTCGCCGTCGTGGAAGACCGACGATGAGACGTTGACCGTGTCCTCTCCCCCGTCGGAGGGGTGCCAACCACCGTCGAGCTCACCGCCGTAGGGGCTTCGGAAGTGGGTCCCGTGACGATCCCCCCAGGTATAGGCGCTGGGCTCGACGCTGCCGAACTCGGCGACGAGCCAGGCCGCCGTCCGATCGAGCGCCCGCAGGAGCAGCTTGTCGGCGCCGCCGTTCAACACCGCGTCACCGTCGGTGTACTGGCCGGTGTAGGCGAGCATCCCAAACTTGAGGAGGTAGGGCGGCGCCGCCTCGAGGATCTGCTCATAGACCAGCGTCAGATCGTCCGCGAGCGCCTCCTCGGTGGCGAGGTGGGCGAAGACGTGGAACGCGAGCGCCCCCGGGGAGTCGCGCCGCATCCCTCGATCCCAGCCCTGGGTGATCAGCTGAGCGAGCGTGTCGAGCTGGGGGCGCTCGCGGAACTCAGCGAGCGTGTCGTCGCTGTCGATCTTCGCGTAGGCCTCCTCGAGCCGCGGGATCATCACGTCGGCGAGGGTCGAGTGGACGTCGGTCTGGAGCTTCTGCATCGCCGCCACGTCGACCCCGCCGGCCGCCGTCAGGGCCCGCAGCTCGTCCTCGATCCGCTTCGCCCGGAAGCCCGCCGCGTAGTACGTGCCGTAGTACCAGGGGTCGTTGCTGAGATCGCCGTCGCCGGTGAAGCCCCAGGGGTCGTTGTTGGCGGTGACGACAAAGCCGGTCTCGGGCGCCCGTGAGGCGGGCATCTTCTCCCGCGGCAGCATCGCCCCGGTCCAATAGGAGCCGACGTCGTCGCCGTCGATCACCTCGAAGGGCATCTTCCGCGCGCTCGGGTCGCCGCGGTCCGGGATCAGCACGTGGACCCGGTAGGAGATGTCGTTCGCGTCCGCGGAGACAAAATTGAAGGTGCCGACCTCCATCGTGTCGACCGCCGCCTCGTAGTCGCTGACGCTCTCGGCGAGCATCATCCGGGTGAAGGCGAGCGCCTCGTTGGTCGCCCGGAAGCCGGTCCAGTTGAAGAGCGCCTTGCGGCCCGCGTCCACCAGGAGCACCTCCTCCAGCAGGTAGTCCTCCAGGAGCAGCCCGTAGCCGGGGACCTCGCGGATGTCCATCACCCGATCGGCCTGGCCCTTGACCTTGATGACCTCCTGACGCGGGACGATCGCGACCGACTCGCCGCCGACGTTCGCCGAGCTCTCGTCCTCCGAGAGGCTGACGCTCCAGATGTCCATCACGTCGGCAAAGCCGGTCGTCGCCGCCCACTGGACCTGCCGGTTGTGGCCGAGCTGGATCCCCGGGGCGCCGACAAAGCCGAAGCCGATAGCGTCGAGCTTGCCGCCCGCGTCGGCCGCGTTCAGGTGCAGCGCGTACATCACCGAGGGGCTGTCCAAGGGCTGATGCGGGTCGTTGCAGATGAGCGGCCGGCCGTTGGCGGTGAAGCGACCGTCGACCGCCCAGTTGTTGGAGCCGAGCACGTGGACCCCGGCCATCATCCCGCGAAAGCGCCGAAGCGACTCCGGCGCCCGCTCCAACGCCCCATCCGGCAGGACGACGGGCTCCGCCACCGAGGTCTTCCCCTTCGGCGCAGGCGGCTCTACGCTCGGCGCGGGGCGATCCTCGGCGGGGACGGTCCAGGTCGGGAAGGCCGGCTTCGGCAGGTCGATCGCCTCTAGGACCTCCGGCGAGAGGCGGCGGACCACCGTCGCCAAGAGCTCGTTCTCCAGGGAGTTCGAATTGCCGAAGGTGATCAGCTTCGCGACGACGAAGGGATCATCGTTGGTCCAGGGCGTAGGCGCGTAGTCGAGCTCCCCCGGGCCGAAACCGTAGGGCAGCGGCGCCTCTCCGCCCTCGATCTCGGCGATCCGTCGGTTGACCCCGGCGACCCAAGCGACGAAGAAGCGGTACTCCTCAGGGTTGTCGCTGCGCATCCGCGCCGCGTCCTCTGCCCCCCAGCGGCGAAAGTCCATCAGCCGCGCCAGCTCATCGTCGGCGAGGCGCTCTTCGCCGAGCACCTCAGCCCGCTGGCCGAGGGCCCGCCGCCGCATCAGATCGAGCTGGAAGAGCCGGTCGGTCGCCGTCTGGTAGCCGGCGGCGTACATCACGTCGTAGTCGTTGACGCCGTAGATGTGGGGCATGCCGACGTCGTCGATCTGGATCTCGACCTCGCCGGAGAGGCCGGGGAACACCTCGTCGTCCTCCCACTCCTTGTCGCCGGTCTCGCCGGCCGTCGCCGATCCGGCGACCCCGATCCCGCCGCTGCAGCCGAGGCACACGCTGGTCACGAGGAGCGAGGCGAGACGGCCCACCCGGAGCCATCGTGAGGGGCGGAGTCGTACGGTGTTCATGGGCCTTGTCCTTGGTCCTTCGCGGGGCTGCCGTGCCCCGATGTCCCGCCTTCGCGGGATCCCTGATGTCACTGCTTCTTCTTGATGATCCAGTCGAGGTGAGAGACGCAGCTCAGCTCACCTTCGTCGCCGTGCCGATGCGCGCGGAGGTTGTAGCAAGAGTAGCCTTCGCCGCAGTCCTGAGGGTCAGCCGACTCGGCGACCTCTCCGGGGGGGGCAAGCTGGGACCAGAGGAGCGTCGCGGTCCCCTCTGGCTCTTCGCAAAACGCAGGATCTGCGACGCAGTCCGATTGGATCGCGGTCGGCGTGTAGTCCTTGAGCTCCGACATCTGCCCAAACGGAATCGGTCCGAGGGCGAGGCCCCCTGATCCGGCGGCGTAGAGCGGTGGTGTGCCGCTCTTTAGGTTCGGCTCCTGGAAGATCTGGAAGGCGGCGAGACGACAGGTCTCGGTCTCGCTGTCGGGGCGAAAGTGGAGATAGACCCTCCCACATGCCCCCTGGGCCAGAGGGGGTCCCCCCAGCTCGGGATAGTTCCCGGTGATCTTGACCCACGAGTCCAGCTCGCCGCCGACGCACATCCCGTCGCCGGAGACCTTGAGCCCATCGTTGATCTCCATCGTCCCGATCAAGAAGCGCGGGCCCTCGCAGGTCGGGAACGTCGGCAGGGAGAAGGGCACAGGGCCGAACGATGTCTCGAACTCCAGCTGAAGCGCCAAGCTGTCGTCGGCCTTGCACACGACCCCTCCGGTGGTCGTGCTCGTCGACGATGTGCCTGTCGTCGACGTGCTCGTCGAGCTCGTCGTCGACGTGCTCGGATCGCTGGTCACCGTGCCCGTGGTCGGCTCGGTCACGGTCGGATCTGTGGTCGCCGTGGTCGGCTCCTCGGTCGTCGTCTCCGACACCGTGGTGTTGCCGACCGACTCGGTCTCCGGGAGCGACGTAGACGGACCTGGACCGCTGTCCGAGGCCGTCCACGCGGGGTTCGGCATGGAGCAGCCCGACCAGACCACCGCCAGCAGGGCACACATGAGACCGCACCGCATCGCAGCGATGGTATCGCCCCCACCCCCCCCGCGGCCATCGCTCATATCACCGGCGAACGGCCGGCTTTGCCCGCTCTGCGCGAACCCTGGCCGGCCAGCGGGTCCGCCTCCGCGGCCGAGCGCCGGGTGTGAACCCGCCGCTCCGCTCACATCGAGATCGACCCCTTGCGAAAGTCGGTCGTCGCCAGGTGAGCGTTGACCAGCACCGGCTTCCCGGACCTCGCGATCTCCTTGGCCTGCGCGAGCACGGACTCGATCTGATCGCTCGACTCGATCACCAGGCCGGCGCCGCCGAAGCCCTCGGCGACGCGATGGTAGTCGGTCCGCGCGAGCGGACAGCCCACATCGTCGCCGAGGATCTCGACCTGTTCGCGGGCGATCTGGCTCCAACACGCGTCATTTCCGACCACGGCGATCACCGGGATGTCGTGGCGGACGAAGGTGTCGAACTCGGCGATCGTGTAGCCCGCAGAGCCGTCACCGTAGAGGATCCAGGTCTCCGCCGAGGGCCGCGCGAGCTTGGCCCCGAGGGCAAAACCGCCCCCGACCCCGAGGGTCCCGAAGACCCCGGGATCGAGCCAGCGAAGCGGTCCTCGCGGGCTCATCGTGTAGGAGGCGGTGCCGACGAAGTCCCCACCGTCGGCGACCAGGACGCTGTCGTCGTCGAGCGCTGCGTCCATCTTCCGGCAGAGATCGATCGGGTTGACCAGCTCCTCCGCGGGGGTCGACTTCGCCTCGATCTCTCGCTCGCGGGCGTCGTGGGCCGCCCGCAGGCGCTCCAGCCAGGGGGCGAAGCGTCCGCTGTCGGGGGCGAGCCGCGCGAGCTGCTCGAGGAAGCGCCCCGCGTCACAGTGGGCGCCGACGTTCGGCCGGCGGTTGCGGTTCATCTCCTCCTGGCTGCGGTTCGCGGCGATGTAGGTGGCGCGCGAGGGGATATGACGCCCGTACTCCAGGCGGAAGTCCGCCGGCACCCCGGCGAGGATCACCAAGTCCGCGTCCTTGAGCGCCTTGCGGCGACCGTGACGGATCTGGAGGGGGTGATCGACGCCGAGGAGGCCGCGGGCCATGCCCGAGAGGAAGACCGGCGCGCCGATCTGCTCCAAGGCCTCGGCGACCGCCTCGGCCTGGCCGGGGGCGACCAGCGCCTGCGAGCCGACGACGATCACCGGCTGCTTCGCCGCGCCCAGGCGCTTCGCCGCCCTGCGCAGCGCCTGCGCCGAGGGCTCCGGGATCGCGATCACCGGCGGCTCGTCCACCTCCTGCTTCTCGGCCCCGGCGAAGAGACGCCAGGTGTGGACCCCGAGGTAGGCCGAGGTCGCCCGCTCCTGCAGGGTCGGCGAGCGGCCGGGCTTCGACTTGGCGCCGTACCAGCTCTTCACGACCGCGGCGTCGTAGAGGAGATCGACGGGGACCTCGACGAAGACCGGCCCGGGTACGCCGGCCTGGGCCACCTGAAAGGCCCGCTCGACCGTCGCGACCAGGTCCTTCACCCGCCGCACCGAGGTCGCCCACTTCACGTGCGGGCGCATCAGCGCCATCTGGTCGATGTCCTGGAGCGCCCCGCGTCCGCGGAGCACCGTCGCCGTCGCGCCACCAAAGATGATCACCGGCGACTGCGCCATCTGAGCGTTCTTGACCGCGGTGATCGTGTTCGTCAGTCCTGGTCCGGCGGTCACCGCCGCGACCCCGGGGATCCCCGTCAGGCGGGCGACCGCGTCGGCGGCGAAGACCGCGTTGGCCTCGTGGCGAACGTCGACCACCCGGATCCCCCGGGCCTTCGCGCCGACGAGGATCGGGGAGATATGACCTCCGCACAGGGTAAAGAGCCAACGAACGCCCTGCCGCCGCAGAACCTCACCAATCCAGGCACCGCCGTCCATACGAAACTCCTCGTGACTCGGTCAATCGTTCAGCCCGCGACCTGCGCGAGCACATGGTTGTCGGGAACAAAGCAGGTCAGGACGCCCTTGAGCACAGCGTGCTCACCTCGGCAGACCTCGACCTCGACGATCTTCTTCTTGCCGCGATCCTCGGTGTGTCGGGCGCGGGCGACCAGCTCATCGCCGACCACGACCGGCCTGAGGAAGCGGAGCTCCGCCGCGCCGATGACCACGTTGGGGTGGTTTATCGCGAGCATGCCCGCGTAGTCGGCGAGGCCGAAGACGAACCCGCCGTGGACCAGGCCCTGCGCGTCCGCGGCCATCTCCGGCTGGGCGCGCCAGCGGACGTCCGCACGCCCCTCCGCCAGGTCGATCGGGGTCCCGCACAGGCGGGCGTCAATGCCAAGATGCGTTCGCGCCTCCATCAAGGACGGCCTTATAACACGCGGGGGTGAGAGCCGTCGTCGAATGCGCACGGTCGCGCCATCGGCCAACGATCGAGCTCCCGCGCGCCCGCGCGGCCAGCCCGACGTCTCTCGACCCAGAGCCCCGCGCTGGCGCTCCGCAACACTGACGCACTAGGCGTCGGCCGAGCCGATGAGCGCGTGACCGTCGCACGACACGCGACCACCCGCGACCCCCCGCGACGAACCGCGCCCCTCGGTCCCGGAGCCGTCGCGGCTCGCCGCCCGAGAGCACGACGCAGCCGCGATCGAGACGTCCCCTCCCCCGCTCGCTACCATGGAGGCGATGTCGTCGCCTACGCCAGGGCCGCCCCCCACGCCGCTCATCCTCCGCCTGCCCGCTCTGGCGCTCTCACTCGGGATCGCGAGCTTCCTGGTCTTTCAGGCAGGTGTTCCTGGATGCAGCTCGAGCGCTGAGGATCCGACGACCCAAGCGCCGACGAGCGACGCAGCGCCGGCCGAGGCGGCTCCGCAGTCAGCTCCGCAGTCAGGCCCCGCAGCTCCGACCGACCCACCCGAGGCGCTCGAGCCCGCTGCCAACGCAGCCCCCGAGCCCCCGGGAGCCGGCCTCGGCGACGCCGAAGACCCGACGAACACTGAAAACTCCGGCAACTCCGGCAACTCCGGCAACTCCGGCAACTCCGGCAACTCCGTCAACAAGGCGCCCGCCCCCGACAAGCCGCCCGCCCCCGACAAGCCGCGCTTCTTCCCAGCCAGCAAGGCGATGGCTCCGCTCGTCGAGCCGCAGCTCCTCGCCCCCGCAGATGACTCTCCGCCGCCGCAGGCCCAGCAGGCCCAGCAGGCGCCTCCCCCGAAGAGCGCCGGCCATCGTTGAGGCGACGATGGAGCTGCTGACCTCCACCGCCCTCTCGTTGGCGATCCTCGCCCTCCTCTTCGGGCCCCTAGAGCGCGCCTTCCCGGCCCGACCTGGCCAACCGATCCTCCGCCCGGAGCTGCGGATCGATCTGTGGTTCTTCCTCGGCCAGTACCTCCTCTTCGCAGGGATCGCCGTCGTCGTTCTCAGCGCCTTCGTCGACACGATCGAGCCGCTCCTCCCGCGCGTGCTCCTCGAGACCTCGGCCGCCGCTCCCCTGTGGGTCCGAGGTCTCGTCGCGATCGCCCTCGGGGATGTGCTCGTCTACTGGTTCCACCGCGCCTGCCACGTCTACCCGCTCCTCTGGCGCTTTCACGCCGTTCATCACTCGACCGAGCACCTCGACTGGCTCGCCGCCCACCGAGAGCACCCCGCGGACGGGATCCTCACCCAGCTCGTCATCAACCTGCCGGCGATCATGCTCGGCCTCCCCTTCGCCGCCGTCGGCGGTCTCGTCGTCTTCCGCGGCCTCTGGGCGATCTTTATCCACTCCAACGTCCGCCTGCCCTTGGGGCCGCTGCGGGTGATCTTTGGCGCTCCGGAGCTCCACCATTGGCATCACGCGCGGGTGGTCACGCGGCATAATTTCGCCAACCTCGGCCCCTGGGTGGACCTGCTCTTCGGCACCTATCACTGCCCGCAAGGCCCAGAGAACTACCCGCTCGGCCTGACCGAGCCCTGGCCTCGCGGCTACCTCGCGCAGCTCCTGCACCCGCTCAGAGTCCGCCGCCTGCCGCAGGCTGACGATCGCGCCCTCCGCTCGCCGGACGCGTCCGGGCTAGGATCCACGCAGGCGCTCACCTCCGCGCCGCGAGGGACGGTCGCTCCGCGCGACGATGGACACCGCTGACGGCCTCTCCCGCTATCCCGCGAGTTCTCCGGCAAGCCCGGCGATCGAGGCGACGAACGCCCCCCCCGCGGACACCACGACCACCATCGCCAACAGGCCTGGGAGCAGCCCTGGCATGGGGCGGGGACCGAGCTTCGCGTAGAGGAGGCCTCCCCCTACCGCCCCGCCGATCCCCGCGAGCGGGCCGACCGCGACGAGGCCGACAAACCCGCTCGCCGCGCAGACGACGACCAGCAACAGCTGCCCAAAGAGGCGCATCCCGGCGACGCCGAGCCCCGAGCCCCGCGCCTCCGGCAGGGTCGCCCGCTGCTCTGGCTCCTCGGACACGTCGCGAGGATACCAGCGAGACGCCGCGGCGTCTCAGCTTAGGAGATCCGCGAGGGCGTCGCGCACCTGTTCATAGCGGAAGGGGAAGCCGAGCTTGAGCGCCTGCTCTGGGAGAGCGCGCTGTCCGGTCAGGAGCGCGGACGAGGCCTCCCCCAAGGCGACCTTGAGGGCGAAGCTCGGGACCCGGAGGAAGGTGGGCCGACCGAGCACCTCGCCGATCTCACGGGTGAGCTCGGCGTTGCTCACGGGGGCCGGCGCCGTGCCGTTGAACACCCCCGAGTAGCGCTCATCGCCGAGGATCGTGACCATGAGCTCGACGTGGTCGTCGATGTGGATCCACGGCGTGTATTGATCGCCGGAGCCGAGCGCCCCCCCGAGGCCGAAGCGCGCCGGCTTGACCATCGCCTCGAGCGCTCCGCCATCGCTGCCGAGGACGATCCCGGTCCGGAGGATCGCGAGGCGAACGCCGAGCCCCTCTGCAGGCCTCGCCGCCGCCTCCCACCGCTCGCAGAGATCGGCGAGGAACCCCTCGCCGGGCTCCGACGCCTCCGTCAGCCGCTCATCCTCGCGGGCACCGTAGTAGCCGACGGCGGAGCCCGAGATGAAGACCTTGGGGCGGACGATCGCGGCCTCGATCGCGGCGACGATCTCGCGGGTGAGGTCGACCCGCGATGTGATCATCCGTCGCTTGCGCTCCTCCGACCAACGGCCGAGAATAGGCTCGCCCGCGAGGTTGACGATCGCGTCTGAGCCGTCGACCGCGGCCGCGAGCGCGGCTGCGCCTCCGCTCGCGTCGACCAGCTCCGGGGCAGCCCCCAGAGAGCTCTGCGCCCGCTCGACCGAGCGGACCCAGGCCACGACCGTGTGCCCCTCCGCTTCGAGCCGACGGCAGAGGTGAGTGCCAATGAATCCGGTCGCGCCAGTGATGAAGATCCGCATCGTGTGTTCCCGCGGAGACCCTAGACGATCTCCGCGACTCTTCAACGAAAACGCGAGCTCCCCCGCCCCCGATGCGCCTCTGGATCTGCGGGCGTCGCCGGACAGACCCGACCCCGAGGCGACCCTGTCGACCATCGTCGCGCCAGCGCAGAGAGGCCGCAGAGGAGGGGCAACGCCCCGCTCGCCCAGCTTCGCAGGAGATTACGGGCGCTGGCCCCTGCGCGTGCTAGGGACACCTGGAATGCTCACGCGCCTGATGACGCTCCTCCTCCCCGCTCTCGTCGGCTCGGCGGCCCTGGCGTGCGCCACAGCCTCCAAGGATCGGAGCATGGAGGTCGAGCGCCACCCGACGCAGCAGCGCCGCTCCAACACCCTCATGGTGCTCCTCCCCGGCGCCGGGGATGCTCCGGCGGCATACGTCGACAACGGCTTCGTCGGGGCGCTCAGCGAGGCCCGCGGCGACATCGACGTGATCGCCGTCGACGCCCACGCCAGCTACTACTTCGGCCGGACCATCGTCGATCGCCTGCGGGAGGACGTCATCCTCCCGGCGCGGGCCGAGGGCTACGACCAGATCTGGCTGGTCGGCATCTCGATGGGCGGGTTTGGGGCCCTCCTCTTCAGCCAACACCACGGAGAGCTGATCGACGGCCTCGTCGTCCTCGCGCCGTACCTCGGCAAGGGGCGCACGCTTCGACCGATCGGCGCGGTCGGGGTCCGCGACTGGGAGCCGGACGCCGCCGAGGGAAACTACAGCTACGAGCTGTGGCGGTGGCTCAAGGGCTACCAAGACCGGGTCTCCTCGCCTGGACATCCGCCCCTCTACCTCGGCTACGGCCTCGACGATCGCAGCGCCAAAGCCCACGCCCTGCTCAGCGACCTCCTCCCAGACGACCACACCTTCACCCGCGAGGGTGGCCACGATTGGAACGTTTGGACCCCGCTGTGGAAGCGGATCATCGCCTCGGCCGCGCTCCCCCCGGCGCCGCAGTGAGAGCCCGCCGAGAGGACCCTCGGAGGCCCTCGGGTGACGGCACGGTCGACGACGCTCAGGACACAGCCGACGAGTGAGGGCGCTCAGGAGGCGGTCGCCGCCAGGGCTGCCCCGCCCTCGGGGAGGGTCCAGGTCTCGCGATCATGGCGGAAGGGCTGACGCCGCAGATCTCCGGCCAGGAGCCCTCGCTTCGCCATCATCTGCCGGGCCAAGCTGCGCCAGCGGAGGAAGTCCTGGCGGAGCTCCTCGTCGGCCTGCACCTGCCGTTGGGCCCGCGACTCGAGGCCCGTAGCGATCTGTTCGCCGAGCCAGGCGCCGATCGAGACGGCCGAGACCACTGTCAGGACCGCCACCACGACCATCAGCAGACCGCCGAGCACGAAGAGCGTCTCGACCGAGAAGTGTGGCGGGATCACCAGGAGGAACGAGAGCATCACCGCAAAGCCGAGGATCCCGACCCCGCCCATCACCCAGCGGAGGAGATCCGAGGCGGCGAGCCCGTGGTGGCGAGCGCGGAGCAGCGCCCGCGACTCCGAGCGACCGCAAAGGCGGACCCACGCCGGCGCCCCGGGCTCTCGTGGGCCGAGACACTCGAACGCGAGCTCTGCCCGGAAGTCGCCCCGGGCGACGCTCAGCCGGAGCTCTGGGAAGCCGCCGCGCGCCGAGGCCGTCACAGCGTCGACGCGGCCCCGCACGTAGCCCTCCGACTCTGGAAAATAGACCTCGACGAGGCCTTCCACCTGACGAGAGACTCCGTTCAGCTCACGGGCGATTTCGTCGGGCGCGCGACCACGCAGCGGCAACGACCACCCGAAACCCTGGTCTGCCTGTACCGCCATAGGCACCCAGGCTAACCGGCCCGCCCCGGAGCGTCCAGCGATCACCCGCCAACCCCCCTAGATGCCCCCTCTGAGGCTCCGGGGAGGCTGGGTCCAACACCCGTGCGCGGGTCCAACCATCACCGTGCAGGCTGCGCGACCGAACACGCCGGCCCCGAGGATCGCGACATCGGGGTCCCCCGCATCGCTACAATCCTCCTCGCGGCACCGCCGCAGATGGGTAGAGGAGACGATGAGGATGACACTACGACACGCTCACAGCGGCGACCACCGGCTGGTCACACCGCTTGTCTTGGCCACGGCGATGCTCCTGGGGTGCAACGGCGACGACGGGGCGACAAGCGCCACCGAAGCGAGCAGCACCACCGCGACCACCACCGCCACCGACACCGCTACCGCCACCGCCACCGCCACTGCCACTGCCACCGCCACCACCACCGCCTCTGGCAGCGAGTCCAACTCGGACTCCGACTCTACCAGCGAAGGCACCGCCACCAACGTCACCTCAGGCCCGACGACCTCTGCCTCCGACAGCACCACCGACCCCACCAACCCGACCACAGGCGAGACCGACTCCGACGCCACGACCGACGGCACCACGACCGACGGCACCACCGGAGGCGGCTGTGGCGAGTGCGACCAGCCCAACCAGGAGTGCGTCGACGATGTCTGCATCACCTCCTGTCAGGGTCAGGATCCCGACCCCTGCGGGCCCGATCAAGTCTGTGACGTGATCAGCGGCGAGTGCAAGGACGTCGACGCAGCCTGCTCCTTGGCCGGGGACTCCGAGACCTGCGACGAGATGATCTGCGGCCCGGGCAGCGTCTGCGACGGCCTCGGCGAGTGCGTCCCGATCGCCCCCTGCGCCAGCGTAACCTGCACCGACGAGGGATCCTGCTGGGGCTCCCTGTGCAGCTGCACCCGCGCCCCCGAGTGCGAAGAGCCCAACGCGCAGATGCTCAACGGCCCCTTCGCCACGGACATCGGCGGCCTCGACTTCGCCGACGACTGCGCCGCTTGGATGGTCACGCTCCGCAGCGGCACCGACTATCTCCGCAAGCTCACCCCGGAGGGCGAGCTCACCACCTGGGGCGGCGTCGCCAACCTCAACATGGGCGAGGTCCGGATCCTCAAGCGCCTGACCATGCCCCAAGCCAAGCTGCCCCCCGACGACTACACCAATGAGCCCGTCCCGCCCCACAAGGTCGAGGGCTTCGGTGAGGTCGCGATCACCTACACCTGCTGCCCCACCTGCGGCTGCTTCGTCGACCCGCCCCAGGGTGTCGCCCGTCTCGACGAAGAGAACATGAACAATCCCCTGCCGATCATCATCGCCGCCAAGGCCACCCAGGGCATGGGCCCCTTCGGCAACACCGCCGCCGACGCCGGGCCCCACGGTCTCACCTGGGGCGAAGACAGGGTGCTCTATGTCGGCTAGCTGACAATGCCCGCTAAACTATGATTATCGTTACTCTAAAGCGAGCGCGGCCCCGCTCGTGACGTGTCCGTGACGCGGATGCGGGACCTCAAGAAGACCGATCGCCG
>JAUHWG010000049.1 GCA_030424595.1 Polyangia bacterium | reverse complement strand
ACCCCTGATGACACGGATTTCGCGCTTCGACCGTATCTGTGCGGGTGAGCGCTCACCTCTCGCTTGACGACGGGCGGAGCTCGGAGGCTGAAGGCGGGCGGGCGAGGGGCGACGAGGCGGGTCCCTCTCCGACGCGGGTCCTCCCATGCCACGTGCTCGCCACGGGTGAGGCTGAGGTGCTTGAAGAGACAGGTACGCGTGTCTCCGCGCGAGGCACGGGTCCTCCCGCTGCGTCCCACCCGTCGCCCCTCGCTCGCCCGAGCGAGTCTGTCGGGGCTCCGCTGGACGCTCGGCGATCGTCTCGATCGAGAGAGTGACCCTTGGTACAGATCATATGAAGTCGGGAGCAGATCTGTAGGCGCTCCGCTTGCGGGTACGTGGATCGCTTGCTCGCGTCGGTCTTCGCTCGGTACGTGCTCGTCGCGACTCTCGACGATGATGAGCAACAACGCGCATCGTCGGCCGAACTTCGGTCCGTGTCGAGGTCCAAGCGAGCGCGAGCCTCCGAGGCCCCAGCGAGAACACCGAGCGGGACAACTCGCGCGAGTCATCTCAAGGCCGACCGTCGGCAAGAACGGAGCCCACAGGCAAGCGCTTGACCGAAGTGCAAGAGCTTCGAGCCTCCGCCGGTAGAGTTGGTCGTCGACCCGGCTCCTGTGACTCCCTTCGCTGGGCTCACGCTCGCGGCTCGATCGATCGCCTCAAGCTCCGGCGCTCGATCAACGGCCGCGTGAAGGTCTTCGAGAACAAGCGCGGCTACGACGAAGCGACACATGTCCTGAGCCACGTCTACAACCTCTTCCTCGGCGGCAGCTTCGTGCTCGGTGTTCTCACAGGTGTTTCGGAGGCTCTCGATCGCTTGGGCTTCGGTACGGACCGAAGTTCGACCGGCGATGCGCGTTGTCGCTCATCAGGTGCGCGAGAGACTCGACGAGCATGTGTCGCGAGAAGGTCTGCGCTCGCGAGCCCTCTACGCACCCGGTAGCGGAGCCCAGGAAGACTTGCTCGGGCGAGCGAGGGGCGACGGATGCACTCGCGAGTCCTCTACGCACCCGGTAGCGGAGCCCAGGACGACTTGCTCGGGCGAGCGAGGGGCGACGGATGGGACGCAGCGGGAGGACCCGTGCCTCGCGCGGAGACACGCGTACCTGTCTCTTCAAGCACCTCAGCCTCACCCGTGGCGAGCACGTGGCATGGGAGGACCCGCGTCCGCGAGGGACCCGCCTCGTCGCCCCTCGCCCGCCCGCCTACAGCCCCCAAGCTCCTCCCCTCGTCAAGCAGGAGGTGAGCGCTCACCCACACGGATACAGCGCGAAGCGCGGAACCCGTGTCACTGACGATTCTACGCGGGTTGTCTAGGACGCCTAATAGCAGCGCTTATTTCAGGTCTAGCAGCCCGTGGCAAAAGTCCCGTGTGCTCTCGCGCCGCAATCGCTTGCCCTCGTCGCCCCTCTCGGTCCCGCCGAAACTTGCCGTACGGCCCAGTACAGCGGCGTTTCGTCGAAGCCGAGAGGGCCAACGATCGCGGCGCGGGACTTTTGCCACGGGCTGCGAGCCGCCTCTAGCCTCCGTGCGCGGTTGTTGCCCGCCGCAGGCCGGGCGGCGCGAGCGGGGCGCGGTCGAGCACGCGGTCATTGCTTGACGAGGCCCGCTCGTGCCACGCTCGTGCCCATGGCGAGCGAAGGTCAAGAGCCCAGTCAAGCCGCACAGGCGCCGGTCGCAGCCGGAGAGCCGGCGCCGGCGAAGGCGGTCGCGCCGGTCGGGGCGAGGGCGCCCGCGGGCCGCGACGAGGTCTACTTCAGCGGTATCGCCAAGCACAGCACGAGCCTGTCGCGATATCTGATGTGGATCCTGGTCTGCATCGCCGGCGGCGTGCTCGGCTGGCTCTTGATGAAGGTCGAGGCCTTGGCGGAGCTGCCGCTGTGGCTGCTCAGCCTCGGCGGCCTGCCGATGCTCCTCGTCACCTACCTCCGCCACATCACCACCAAGTACAAGGTCACCGGCCGGCGGATCGAGGTCGAGAGGGGGATCCTCAGCAAGCGGGTCGACAGCCTCGAGCTGTGGCGCGTGCTCGACGTCCGCTACGAGCAGAGCCTCGCCGATAGGATCTTCTCCAACGGCAAGATCACCCTCTTCGGCACCGACCAGACTGACCCGATGCTCAGCCTCCACGGACTCCCCGCGCACCGCGAGCTCTTTGAGAGCCTTCGCGACGCGGTCCAGACCGCGCGGATGACCTCGCGGCCGATGGAGCTGGTCGGCGGCTCCGAGGCGCTCGAGATGATGTCGGGCGGTCAGCTCGGCGGAGATATCGAGGCTCCGTAGCGGCGGGGTCCCGGCGCTGGGCGTAGGCTGGGCGTAGGGTCGTCTCGGCGTACTCCCTGGGCCCAGTCGTCCGCGCAGCCCGTCCGAGCTCAGCAGGCGCGGGGGCGAGGGCCGCCTCGCCGCTAGGCTTTCGGCTGGTCGTGGCTGCTCGATCCGACCAGCGTCTGGATCGGCACGCGGATGACGAACACCGATCCCTCGCCGAGCTTGCTGTCGACGCTGACGTCGCCGCCGAGCATCCGACAGAAGCGGCGGGTGATCGCGAGGCCGAGGCCGGTGCCGTCGAAGCGGCGGGTCGGCGAATTGTCGACCTGGGTGAAGGGCTCGAAGAGCATCGAGATCTTGGCGCTCGGGATGCCGATGCCCTCGTCCTTGACCGTCAGCAGGAGCCAGCGGATCCCGTCGACCGCGGCGATGTCGACGATCAGGACGATCTTGCCGTTCTTCGTGAACTTGGCGGCGTTGCTGAGCAGGTTGAGCAGCGACTGGCGGAGCTTGACCCGGTCGCTGCGCATCGGCGAGCGGTCGATCTTCTTGATCACCTCGAGGCGGTTGCGGTTGCGGCTGAGGAGCGGCTGGACGGTGTCGGTGACCTCGTCGACGAGGTCGATCACGTCGAAGTCTTTGAGCGCGACCTCGTGCTTGCCGGCCTCGATCTTCGACAGGTCGAGGATGTCCGTGATGATCCCGAGGAGGTGATGCGCGGCCTGGAGCGCCCGACGCAGGTCCTCCTCCGCCTGGTGCAGCCCCTGGTTGCCGAGCTCCTCGTGGACCATCTCGGTGTAGCCGATGATCGCGTTGAGCGGGGTCCGCAGCTCATGGCTCATCTGCGCGAGGAAGGTGCTCTTGGCCCGGTTGGCGGCCCACGCCTGGTCGCGCGCGGCGGCCAGGTCGGCGTTGAGCACCCGCAAACGCTCCTCCTTGCGCAGGCCGTCGGCGACCTCGCCCTGGAGCTTCTGGGTCTGGATGTCCTGCTCTCGGAGGAGACCGCCGACCTGCTCGGCGAGGAGGTTGAAGCGCGCCGCGAGGTCGCCGAAGTCCGCGTCAGCCTCGAGGTGGGCGCGGGCGTCGGTCTCACCCGAGGTGAAGCGGGCCATCGCCAGGCGGAGGACGTCGAGCGAGCTGGTCAGCCGACGTCCGAGGAGGTAGGCGCTCATGATCGCCAGGAGCATCAGGATGACGACGATCAGGTGGTCGCGGTGGTTGATCGCGGCCAAGAACTCCGGGAGCTCGTCGGCGTCGGTGGTGACCTCGAGCTTCCAGTCGGCGTTCTTGATCGTCGCGACCGCCCGCGTGATCGTCTCATCTCGGCGCTCGACCGCCGCCGGCTCGGGAGCGCCTCGGCGCTCACCGCTGCTCAGGATCACGCGACCCTCGCCGCGGCTCTCGGCGAGGGTGTAGGTCGGGCCCTCGGCCGAGGCCCCGGAGATCCACGCGCGGAGAAGCTCCGGGTGGAGGACGAGCACGAGCGAAGCGTCGGCGGAGCGCACCTTGACGCTCATCCCGATCCACAGCGAATCACCGGCCGCCGTGATCACCTGAGGCGCGGTCGCGCGGGTCGACGCGGTGAGGTCCCGCAGCACCTGGTCGGCCAGGGGCATCGCGCCCATCCGCGCGCGGATCTTCCCGCGCTCGTCGACGAGCACGCAGGAGACCCAGGCCCGGTGCGCGCCGGGGACGACGCGGCTGAGCCAGCGCTCGAGGACAGCGTCGGGGGGTTCGGCGACCTTGCCGTCGCCAGCGCTCTCGTCGCTGGCCCTGCGGCCAGCGTCGTCGTCGGCCCCTGCGTCGGCGTCGTCGTCGGCGCTGGCGCGGCGGAGAGCGTCATCCTCGGCCATCCAGCGCAGCGTGTCGTGGAGGCGCTGGAGCCCGGCCTCCACCTCCGCGGAGAGCCGCTCGGCGTCGGCCTCGAGGCGGGCGCTGCGGGCGACGTGCTCGCGCTCCTCAAAGGCCGAGCGGTTGACCTGGGAGTAGACGGTGTAGGGGACCAGAGCTGCGAGGATGAAGCCGATGCTCAGCTTGGAGCTGATCGGAAAGTGGCGGATGTCGCGGAGCGCGGCGAGGGCGAAGAGCGCGATCACACCGTAGAGGACCGTGCGGGCGACCCCTTGGTCCATGTTCTCATCGGCGATCCGGTAGCCGGGCTCGATCCACTCGATCGCGGTGACGGCGATAAAGAGGGCGATCGAGCCGTAGATCCAGCGATCGATCCGCTTGTGCGGGAGGACCCGAGGGCTGGTCAAGAGGACGACGAGGCCGAGCCCGATCGCCGCCGCGGTGTTCTCGGCCTCGGCGAGGAGGGCGACCCCCAGGATCTCGATCACCCACAGCAGGTAGACCCGCTCGAGCGCGGCCTCGGGGGAGCCGCGTTGGTTGAGGCGGTAGGCGAAGATGTGGCCAAGAAAAACCCCGACGATGAGCACGGCGGGGAGGAACGTCAGCGTCGACGGAGCGCTCAGCGCCAAGACGACGCTGAGGACGAACAGAAATAGGAGAACGACGGCGAGGACCAGAGTCACTCGGCGAACAAGGAGCTGCTTGCCTGTGTCTGCGTCCAGAGACGCCATCGTGCTCTTCGATACTCGCACAGGCGGTCGCGCTGCGGCTAGGCGAGGTGGGGCGCGGAAGGGCGCGCAGGCGGCTCTGGGCCGTTCTTTCATGCGCTTGTGGACAGCTCGTCGAGGTCCTCCTCGACGCCTGCCGACGTCCCCGACGAGTGAGGTCCAGGGTCACTCGAGGCGGGCGCAGAGGCGGTGGAAGAGCGGGCGAAAGGCGGTGATCGCGGGGCTCTGACGCCTGGGGTGGACGCGGTTGCTCAGGAGGATGACGATCCGCGGCGCCGACTCGGGCTGCGGGTCGATCCAAAGGCTGCACCCGGTGTAGCCGAGGTGACCGACGGTCGCAGAGGAGAACGCGCCGCCGGTCGAGCCCCCCTCCGAGGTCCCGTCCCAGCCGAAGCGACGGGTCGATCCCGGGAGCTTTGAGGTCGCCCAGAAGCGCTCTCGCAGGCGCCTGTCCAGCCCTAGGCCGCCGCGGAGCCAGACGCGGGCGATCTCTGCGACCGCCTCCGCGTCGCCGAAGAGCCCCGCATGTCCTGCGACCCCGCCCATCGCGTAGGCGTTGTCGTCGTGGACCTCGTAGTGGGCGCAGCGGACCGGGCGGCGGACGGCGAAGTAGCTCGGCTCCCCGTCGGGGTGCAGGGTCATGTCGTACAGCTCGGTCGGCGCGACAGCGCGCTCCTCGTCCGCGGTCGGTCCCCGCACCTCGCCGAGCCGGTGGTAGCCGATCCTCGGGACCGGCCTGCGGTCGAGCCCGAGCGGCCAGGCGATCCGGTTCTCGAAGAGGCGATCGAGCGTCTCGTCGAAGAGGCGCTCCAGCCAGGCGCCGAGGATGATAAAGCCGAGATCGCTGTAGACCGTGCGCTCGCCCGGGGCCGCCGCCGGCGGGGTCTCGCAGATCGCCTCGAGGATCGGCGCGGCTCCGACAGGGGCCCGACCGGCGAAGGCGGCGAAGTACTCCCGGTGCGCCTCGAGACCTGCGCTATGGGTCAGGAGGTCGCCGAGCCGCGCGCCGAGGCAGGCCTTCGACCACGGGCTCGGGACGGGCGTGTCGAGGTCGACGAGCCCCTCGGAGACGGCGATCGCGGTCAGCGTCGTCGTCGACAGGACCTTGGTCAACGAGGCGAGATCGTAGACGGTCTCGCGGCGGACCCGGACCCCGGTCATCGGCGCCCGCGGGTGGCTGGCGTAGACCCCGTGGCCCTCGTGGTAGAGCTGCGCGCCGCCGGCGGAGACGAGGGCGACGCAGCCCGGAAAGACGCCGTCGCGGGTCGCCGCCTCGAGGTGATCAAAGAGGTCCTGGCGGGGATCGGGGCGCATAGCGGGAGCTTGCCATGGACCGGCGCTGTGGCCCCCCCCCCCGGAGTTGCGCGAGGAGGGCCCGGCCGGTCATGATGCGCCGCCGATGAAGCCCGCTCGCCCGACCTCCTCCCATCCTGCCCGCGACCGCCTGATCGCGGCGATCGACGTCGCCGACGCCGACGCAGCCCTCGCCGCCGCCGAGCGTCTGCGCGGCCACGTCGGCATGCTCAAGGTCGGGCTCCAGCTCTTCGTCGCCGAGGGTCCCTCGGTGGTCGAGCGCCTGCGTCGGGCGGCGCCGGAGCTCGCGATCTTCCTCGACCTCAAGCTCCACGACATCCCCAACACGATGCGCGGCGCGATCCGGTCGGCGAGGGGCCTCGGGGTCCACTTCCTGACCGTCCACGCGGGCTCCGGGATCGACCACCTGCGGGCCTGCGTCGAGGAGGCCGGCGACTCGCTCGGGATCCTCGCAGTGACGGTGCTCACGAGTCAGGACGCGGCGGCCTGCGTCGAGGCGGGGCACACCCGCGATCCCGCCTCCCTGGTCGAGCTCCGTGCGGCCTGCGCTCGCGAGGCTGGCTGTGCAGGGATCGTCTGCAGCGGGGCGGAGGTCGCCCGCGTCGCCGCGATCGCCCCGGAGCTCGCGCGGGTGGTCCCTGGGGTCCGGCCTGCGAGCGCGGCTGCCGGGGATCAACGCCGGGTCGTGACGCCGGCGCAGGCGATCACGAGCGGGGCGACCCACCTGGTCGTCGGGCGGCCGATCCTCAAGGCCGATGATCCTGTCGCGGCTGCGGACGCGATCGTCGCCGAGATCGCGACGGCCCTCTAGATCGGGGGTCCGGAGAGCGTCGAGGACATGGAGCTCGAGCTTCGCTTCGACCGGAGCCGCACGGGCGAGCGCTCACCTCGTGATTCGCGACGGGCGTAGCCTGCGAGCGATGGGCGTGAGGCGACCGCGGGGGACGCTCGCGACGGGCGGTGAGCGCTGGGTTTGTCGTCGGATCGACGCGGCCGTCGACGAGCCTCCTGTCGTGTCCCCCGTCGATCGTGCAGCCCACATGAGGACGGCGACCGTTGAGGTCGCCGTCGAGCGTCGTCCCGACGCACGCGCGTCGCGGTGGGGGCCTGTGGTCGGGGAGCGGCTCGCCCTATCCTCCGGGTCGGCGGGCGCCCCGTCCGAGGCGAGCGCCAGCGGCCGGACCTACCTCGACGAGGTCGACATCTCGAGGCTCGCGTGGCGACGGATGTACGAGAAGAGGAACGAGAAGAGGATCGTGTTGAAGATCGTGACGCCGATCAGAATGGAAATCGAGAAAATGGTCATAACGGCTCCTCAGAGGGGGGTAAGTCGGCCTACACGCCATTCCCCTCCGCCTTGATAATCTAGCGGATGGAGAGGCCCATCTGAAAGAGGATCGTGTCGGCAAGGTTTGCACAAAGGTCGATCGTAGGGGCGCAGAGGCGCCCTATCTGCCCATGCGTCACCCCTCGAGAGGGAGAAAAGTGACACTACGTCACCCTCTTCGAGCCGAATCTGACACTACGTAATGTGACAGTTGGCGGGCGTTGGCTGCTGTCTCTAGCGGTCGGGTGTCCTCGTCCGCGGAGGCGGCGGGGCCCGGCCCGGAGCGAGGGCGGATCGTCGGGCGGATCGTCGGGCGGATCGACGTGCGGACAGGGGCGGATCGTCGAGCCTGCTATGGTGCTCAGGCGATGAGCACGACGGCGATCTACGCGGGCAGCCTAGGAGTCATCCTCGGGGCGATGACGGGCCTCTGGCTCCTCAGCGTGCGCCTCCGCAACGCCGGGATCGTCGACTCCTTCTGGGGGATGAGCTTTGTTCTCTCGGCGTGGTTCTACTTTGTCCAGGCGGAGGGGGGCTGGCCGGCGAGGAAGCTCCTGGTGGCGGTTCTCGTGACGATCTGGGGGCTTCGCCTCTCGCTCCACCTGCTGTGGCGCAACCACCTCCAGGGGGACGGCGCGGAGGATCCCCGCTACCAGGCCTTCCGCCGGCACTACGGGCCGGAGCGCTACTGGTGGTTCAGCTTCTTTCAGGTCTTCCTCCTCCAGGGGGTTCTCTCCTGGCTGATCGGCGCGCCGCTCCTCGGGGCTCAGCTCGGCGGAGGTCCGCTGGGGTGGATCGATGGCCTCGCGGTCGCGGTCTGGATCGTCGGTATGGTCTTTGAGGCAGGCGGTGATCTCCAGCTCGCCCGCTTCAAGCGGCGGCGTCGGCCGGGCGAGCTGCTGACGACCGGGCTGTGGCGCTACACTCGGCACCCGAACTACTTCGGCGACGCCGCCTGCTGGTGGGCCTACGGGCTCTTCAGCGTCGCCGCGGGGTCCTATCTGCCGGTCCTCGGGGCGCTGCTGATGACGGGGCTCATCATCAAGGTCTCCGGGGTCGCGCTCCTAGAGCGGGGGCTTCGCAGGAGCAAGCCCGGCTACGAGGCGTACGTCCGCCGGACCTCGGCGTTCTTCCCGTGGCCGCCGAAGGACCGCTAGCGGCTCCGGACACAGGGCAGAGAGGGCAGAGAGGAGAGACGCAGGGCAGTAGAGGGCCCCGAGGGGCGCCACCGGCTGCGGCCGAGCTGGGGCCGAGCTGGGGCCGAGCTGGGGCCGAGCTGGGGCCGAGCTGGGGCCGAGCTGGGCTCAGCTGCGGAGAACGACGAAGCACGCCCTGTCCAAAGGGACAGAGGCGTGCTCGGTCGTCGTCGTCGCCGTCGCGCGGATCGGCGCCGAGCTACTCGGGCGCGCCGGCGAGGATCCAGTCTTCAATGAGCTGGATCTGAGCGTCGGAGAGCCCGCCAGGTGGCATCTGCGTGCCGGAACCGCCGACCTCTCCCTGGGTGTTGTTGAGCTTCTGGAAGAGATAGGAGTTCTCGGGCTCGTTGGGCTCGATCAGGTTGAGACCGGGGACGCTCGGCGAGGCGACGCCGACGAGGTTGGCGTAGGCGTCGGCCTCCGGGAATGAGAGGTCACCGTTGGCGCCGGGGTCGGCGGCGGCGAAGTGACAGCTACAGCTCACCGAGAAGATCGGCCAGACGTCGCCGTCGAAGGTCAGCACCCCGTCGCCGGTGCTGCCGGTGCTGCCGGTGCTGCCCGTACCGTCCGTGTCGCCGCCGTCGTCCGGGAACTCCGCGCCGGCGATCCAGGCGAGGATCGTCGCGTTGTTCGGGTTGGTGAAGTCCTGGGTGGTCGGCATCCGCCCGCCGTTGCGAGTCAGGCCGTAGGCCGAGATCACATCGTCGGGGAGCATCTTGATCGCTAGGTAGGAGCCCTGGATGTTGCCGATCTCGACGAGAGGAAGGTCGGAGTTCATGGCCGGCTTCCCGATCAGCGACCCCAGGTCGGCGGCGTCGAGCGAGAGCCCGCCAGCGCGGCTGGCGGAGTCGTGACAGCCCGGGGTCGCGCAGGAGCCGGCGAAGGCCGCCTCGACCTCCGCGGGGACCGACGATCCGCCGGTCTCGCCGGAGCCGTCGAGGGGGGCCAGATCACCGCAACCACCGAAGGTGAGCGAGAGAGCGGCGAACGCCGCGAGTCCTAGCAGCCCGTGGTGAAAGTCGCGTGTGCTCTCGCGCCGCAATCGTCGGTCCTCTTGGCTCGGGTGAAACGCCGCTGTACCGGGCCGTAGTGCAGGTTTTGGCCGATTCGAGAGGGACGGCGAGGGCAAGTGAGAGCGCGCGGGACTCTTGCCGCGGGCTGCTAGGGGAGACCTTGAGGTGAGCATTACTTGGCCTCCTTCTTCGTCTTGCGGTTCTTTCGTTCCTTGATCGTCCATTTGCGGCTCAGGTTGAAGCCGAGGAAGAAGTTGCCGCGGTTCTCAAAGGGGTTTTTGGTCTGGCCGCCGGGGGCGTAGAGGTTGGTGTGGATCTCCCGCGTGTTGGCGAAGAAGATCTGGAAGAAGTGGAGCCCTGAGCTGTAGGAGCCGCCCAGCGACCAGGAGCCGATGTTCGCCCCGTTCGGGTCCGACTTGTCGCCGTTGTAGTGGAAGACGTCGGCGGGGATCGGGAAGATGTACTCCATGTCGACGCCCCAGCGCTTGCGCTTGCCGAGCCAGACCGACGACGCCAGGCCGACATTGAGGGTGTTGCGGGTGTCCTTGGCGGCCACCGGTCCGGCGCCGTCGTCAAAGTCGACGGTGATGTTGGCGGCGTGGTTGGTCCGCAGGTAGTAGCCGACCAGGAGCATCGTGCTCCAGCGCTCGAACCAGAGCCGGCTGAGCATCGCCTGGAAGTTGCCGGAGACCGGGTTGGCGGTGTTGGTGTCGTAGTCGCGGTAGTACTCGATCGAGGTGTAGCCGCCGAGGCTCAGGGGGGCGCCGTTCTCCTGGCGGATGGCGATGAACTTGGTCCCGAGCTCGTAGCCCTTGCGCGAGTTGCTGCGGCGGAGCAGGACGTCCCAGCCGTCCATGATGCCGTAGGCGAAGCCGGCGCTCATGACCACGCCGGCGTCGAGGCCGAAGGCGCCGCGCTCGGTGCCGATCCGGCCGAAGCGGTGGTCCATCCGGAACTCGAACTTGCGCTTGCCGAGGGTGCCTGTGGTCGGCAGGTTGTGCTGGAATGTGCCGTGGAACGGCTGCTTTCCCCGCTTCGCGGGGGCCTCGTCGTCCTCTTCGGGGACCGGCGGTGGGGTGTCCGTGCCGACCTCGACGCTGCCGCCGACCTCGGCGGGTCCTTCGGTCGGTGGAGCGGCCGCGGCCGCGGCCTCACGCCCGAGCGCGGCGATGTACTCCCTGACGAGGTCGAGCTCCTCCGCCGGCAGGGGATCGTCGCCCATCGGCATCTGCTCGCCCTTCATGTCGGAGCTGGCGACGAGCTTGCTCCAAAGGTAGGAGCCCTCGACATCGCCGGCGACGATGAAGGGCTTGCCCGTGGCGCCGTTGGTCTTCGTCAGGTGGGCGAGGGAGCCGGCGAGCACGACCTCTTCGGCGCCCTCGTCGTGGCACATGTTGCACTTGTCGTCGAAGAGCGCGAGGAGCTTGGGCTCGAGCTCCGCCGAGGAGGGACCGGCGGGGACGACCGGGGCCTTGGCGGCGGCCTTGGGCTCCGCGGCGGGCTCGGCCGCGGGCGGGGCGAGGGAGACGATCCAGGCCTTGACGTCATCCATCTCGGACTTCGGCAGGGGATCGTCGCCCATCGGCATCGGATCTCCCTCGATGTTCTCGCCGATGAGCTTCGCCATCAGGTAGCTCTCGCCAGGCTTGCCGGGGACGACCATCGGCTTGCCGGTCTCCCCCTTCAGCTTGAGGAGCGGGGTGAGGGAGCCTGCGAGCACGAGGTCGTCGCCATCGTCATGGCAGCTCGTACACTTGTCGTCGAAGATCGACTGAACCTTCGCCTCTAGCTCGGCCGGCGCCGGCGAGAGCAGGGTGAGTACCAGTGGGGCCGTCAGCAGCATAGGCCCAGCCACGATACGCTACGGGTCTGTCCGCCTACAATCGACGAGAGCGCCTCGAGGTTGGCCGATTTGTTCAGCTCGGTTAGCATGCCGTCCATGCGCACACTGGCTACTGTCACGTCCCTCTTCGCCCTGGCCCTCGCTGTATCGTGTGGCGGCGACAAGCCCGGGAACACGGGCGAAGACGCGAGCGGGACCCCTGCCGCGGCCTCGGCTGGGGACAAGGGCGTTGAGCCGAAGGTCGGGGAGGCCGCGGTCGACTCCGCCGCTGGAGCAGCGGGAGAGAGCGGGGATACGCGTGCGGCAGACTCCGCGGCGGTCGCGGATTCGAGTCCCGGCGCGAGCGCGGGGGATCCCGCCGGCGCGGAATCGGGCGGAGTCGTCGCCGAGTCGGCGGGCGAAGCTGCGGCGGAGTCGGCGGGCGAGGCGGAGTCGGCGGGCGCGGCGGAGTCGGCAGGCGCGGCGGAGTCGGCGGGAGAGGCCGCCGCCGAGCCCTCCGCCGAGGAGAAGGAGGCCGCGGCGAAGGCCGAGGCCGAGGCCGCGATCGCGGCGCTCCTCAAGTCGGTCCGCAACAAGCGGACCTCCGACGCCAAGGCTGAGAAGGCGCTCGCCGAGGCTGAGGAGCAGGGCGCGGAGGCGTCCGAGCTGGCGAAGGCCGCCAACGATCGCGGCGAGGCGCTGATGGGGGAGAATGAGCGCGCGATCAAGTTCTTCGAGTGGGCCCGCGACAAGGACGAGAAGTTCCCGGACCCGAGCTTTAACCTCGCCAAGATCGAGGTCCTCTCGGGCAACGTCCCGGGGACCATCGCCCACCTCCAAGAGGTGAAGAAGCGCGGCGGCAAGAAGCTGCTGAAGACCGTCGGCTACGACCCCCTCTTTGAGGTGGTCAAGGACGACAAGACCGTTCAGGCGCTGATCCGCTGATGGCCGAGAGGCCGGCTCGCCCCCAGACGGGGGTGCTCTTCGTCTGCTACGCCAACATCTGCCGCTCGCCGCTGGCGGAGGGGATCTTTCGCCAGGAGGTCGAGCGTCGCGGCCTCGCGGGGCGCTTCGCCGTCGACAGCGCGGGGGTCTCGGCCTGGGAGGGGTCTGCTCCCCATCACCTCAGCGTCGAGGTCGCCGAAGAGCGTGGCTTCGCGCTCACCGGCGTCAGCCGACAGCTGGTCCGCGGCGACTTCTACGACTTCGACGAGGTCCTGGTGATGGATCGCCTGGTCTACGGGGAGATCCGTCGCCTCCTGGGTCCCTCGGCCTTCGGCCCGCAGGCGCCGATCCGCGCGCGGGTCCGCCTCTTCTGCACCCTCGTCGATCCGCGCGCGGAGGGTCGCCAGCTCGACGTCGCCGATCCGATCTCCGGCGGCATCGAGGGCTTTCGCGCGACCTACGATCTCCTCCAGCGCGGCTGTGAAGAGCTCCTGGGAGAGCTGACCTAAGCGCCAGGTCGTACGCGGTGGCGAGCAGTGCCGCGGCGACGTCGCTGCGAGGCGATGTCGCCGCGAAGCTGCGGCGAGGGGAGCTCGGTGCGGGTCCCCGCGGCGAGCTCTCCCTCGAGGCCGCTTCGGTCGTCCACCGCGAGGCGGGGTCGCCGTCGCCGCGTTGGCGACCTTGGTGCGCCCTCCCTCGAGGCCGCTCCGGTCCGCCGCTAGGCGGGGGTCGCCGCCGCGGTGGTGGCGACCTTGGTGCGCTCGGCCTTGGCCGCGGTCTCGACGAGCTCGGCCTCGGCGGCCTTCTCGGCGAACTCCGCGACCGCCTCGGGGTGGTGGGGCAGCTCGGCGACCCCTCCGGGGAGGAGCAGGTCCTGGACCGGCGTGCCGTCGGCGATCACGGTGCCGTCATGCCGGCGGAGGATCGCCGGCGGGTTCGCCTTGTAGTGCTCGTCGAGCGCGGCCTGGAGCTCCGCCTGGCGGGACTCCTCGAGCTTGTTCCAGCCCATCCGCCCGCGACACTTGGGGAAGCGTGAGCAGCCGAGCCAGGGCCCGCGCTTGCCCAGGCGGAGGTTCAGCGGCGCGTCGCACTTCTCGCACAGCTCATCGGTCACCAGCGGCGGCGGGGTCGGGAGCTTGATCCCACCCTTCTTGTCGAGGTTGATGACGTACTTGGTCTCCGGGTACTCGACCGAGGCGATAAAGGGGCCAAAGCGGCTGCTCCGCAGCTCCATGTCCGAGCCGTCCTCGGGGCAGGCGATGTCGACGTGCTCGGGGAGCAGCGGCGTCCCCTTGCGGTCGATCGGCGCCGCGTAGTCGCACTCGGGGTAGGTCGTGCAGGAGAGGAAGCGGCCGTTCTTGCCGAAGCGGTAGCAGGTCCGCGAGCCGCACTTGGGGCAGGCGTAGAGGGCCGGCTGGATCTCCGCCTTGGCGTGGGTGAGCGACTCGTGGGCGGACTCCAGCGAGGCCTTAAAGGTCTCGTAGAAGCGGCCGAGCATGTCGACCCAGTCGGCGCTATGCTCCTCGATCTCGTCGAGCTCGGCCTCCATGGCCCGGGTGTAGCCGACGTCCATCAGATCCGGGAAGGCCTCGACCAGCTTGTCGGTGACGACCTCGCCGAGGTCGGTCGAGTGGAAGCGGCGGTCGAGGGACTCGACGTACTTGCGGGCCTGGATCACCTGGATGATCGAGGCGTAGGTCGACGGTCGGCCGATCCCCTCGGCCTCGAGGGTCTTGACCAGCGAGGCCTCCGAGTAGCGGGGCGGCGGGCTGGTAAAGCGCTGGTCGGGCTCGATCGCGAAGACGCCGAGCTCCTGGCCCTCCTTGAGGGGGGGCAGGGTCTGCTCGTCGGAGCTGGGCAGGCCGGCGACCCGGAGGTAGCCGTCGAAGTGGAGGATCCGACCGTTGGTCTTGACCACGGCGGTCGTCGGCTGATCGCAGCGCTCGAGGTGGATCGCGGTCGAGTTCCACAGCGCAGGGTTCATCTGGCAGGCGACAGCCCGGGACCAGATCAGCTTGTAGAGCTTGTACTGCTCCTCCGTGAGGGCGCTGCGGACGGCCTCGGGGTGGCGACGCGCGTCGGTCGGACGGATCGCCTCGTGCGCCTCCTGGGCGTCCTTGTTGGCCGAGGCGTAGACGATCGGCGCGGCGGGCAGGTAGGCGGCGCCGAAGGAGCCGTCGATGTAGGAGCGGAGCTGGCTTATCGCCTCTGCGGAGAGGTTGACCGAGTCCGTTCTCATATAGGTGATGAGGCCGACCTGGCCCTCACCGGGGATGTTGACGCCCTCGTAGAGCGACTGGGCGGTCCGCATGGTCCGCTGCGCGGTGAAGCTGAGCTGGTTGGCGGCGGCGATCTGGAGGCTCGAGGTGATAAAGGGGGCCGGCGGCTTGGAGGTCGTGCGTCGGGTCTCGATGCTCCGCACGCGGTAGCGGACGCTGGTCGGCAGCTCACCCTGGACCTGCCGCTTCCAGCGGGCGGGGCCCTTGCCGTCGGGGTCCTCGACGCTCGTGACCGTCGGCTCCTTGAGGCCAGCGGCGCGGGTCACCGCTTGGATCTCGGCGGAGAGGTCGCGGGCCTCGTCGGCGCTGGTGCCGACGTCGAAGCGGGCGCCCTGGAACTCGACCAGCTCAGCCTTGAGCCCCTCGCGCTCGGACATCCACCGGTTTTGCTCCTTGATCGTGTGGCCCTTCCCCTTCTCGCCCGGCTCGGCCTTGTAGGCCGCCCACGCGGGGATCAGCTCGCCGCTGCGGGCGGGATCCTGGACCAGGCGGACGCTGACCTGCCAGCGCTCGTCGGGGACGAAGGCGGCGATCTCCCGCTCGCGGATGACGACGAGGCGGACGGCGACCGACTGGACGCGCCCGGCGGAGAGGCCGCGAGCGACCTTCTTCCAGAGGAGCGGAGAGGCTTGGTAACCGACGATCCGGTCGAGGATCCGGCGCGCCTGCTGGGCGTTGACCTTGCCCTCGTCGATCGCCCGCGGGTTGGCGAACGCGCGCTGGACGTCGGCCTGGGTGATCGCGTTGAAGACCACGCGCTTGGCGGACTTCGGCTCGATCCCGAGGACCTGCGCGAGGTGCCAGGCGATCGCCTCCCCCTCGCGGTCAAGGTCGGTCGCGAACCAGATCTTCGACGCGCCCTTGGCCAGGCGCTTGAGCTCGTTGACCGTCTTCGCCTTCTGCGCGAGGACCTCGTAGGTCGGCTGAAAGTCGTGCTCGAGGTCGACGCCGGGGACCGGCATCTTGGTCCCCTTGGGCGCCTTGGTCGGAAGATCGCGGATATGGCCGACGCTCGCTTGGACGACGAACCCATCGCCGAGGTACTTGTTGATCGTCTTGGCCTTGGCGGGGCTCTCGACGATCACCAGCTCTTTGCCGTCCGCCGACCCGCCGCTGGGCGTGGCGGTCTTCTTGGTCGCCGTCTTCTTCTTGGCGGTCTTCTTCTTGGCGGCCTTCTTCTTGGTCGCCGTCTTCTTGGCGGCCGTCTTCTTGGACGCCGTCTTCTTCTTCGCCGTCTTCTTCTTCGCCGTCTTCTTCTTCGCCGTCTTCTTGGACGCCGTCTTCTTGGTCGTCGTCTTCGTGGCCGCCTTCTTGGCGGTCTTCTTGGCGGCCTTCTTCTTGGCGGTCTTCTTCTTGGCGGCGGACTTCTTCTTCGCCGTCTTCTTTTTGGCGGACGCCTTCGTGGTCGAAGGTGTCGGCGCTCCGGCCGAGGAGCCAGGCTTGGCTGTGGGGGATGGGGACATAGGCTGCTACGGTCGAGGCGCCGGACCTGAGAGGACGGCGGCGAGGTCGGGGCGCGAGGGCCCAGAATGTAAGCGAAGGTCGGGGCCGGGCCAACTGTGCGCAAAGCGCTCTGGCGCCGGGGACCATAAAAATCGCCGTCCGCGGCGCGAGGGCCTGGCGGACGGCGGATCTGGCTGGCCGGGGCTCAGCTCGTGGGGGCCTAGCCCGCCGGGACGACGCCGCACTTCGGCACCGCGCCCGGGTTCTTCAGCGCGCAGGTATCTTCGACGCAGGGGCACGTCGCGTTGCAGAAGCCGCGCTGGTTGGCCACCGAGAGCTGGCTGAGGCAGTCCTGGAAGGTCGGGTCGGCCCCGTCCGAGGTCATCGCGAAGGCCGCACAGCCCTTCGCCTCGGGGTCCTGGTTGGTCCCGTGCTTGTTGCCCCAGGTGCTTACGCCGGTGAGGATGTCCGCCCCGGTGACAGCGCGCCAGACGCCAGTGTTGGGGTCTTGGATGCAATCCTTGTCATCGAGCTCTTCTGTCTGGCAGCAGGCAGCGCCGCCGCAGATGTTGCTGATGTCCTCCGCCGCCCAGGTCGGATTGCACGCGACCGGGCAGCCGTTGGCGAGCGGGTTGGCGACCGCCGCCGTCTGGACGCACATGCCCTGGGAGCTGAGGGGGTTGTTGTTCTCGGCGAAGATCGGCGCCCCGAGGGTCGCCGAGGCTGCGACCCCGCGATAGGCCGGAAGCTTGCCGCCCTGCGCGGCCGGGTCGTCCGAGCAGCAGGCGTAGCTGTCTGGGCATGCGGCCTCGCCTTCGCTCGGAGCGCAGCGGAACGCCGGGTTCCCGTAGTCGTCGCCTTGGAAGCAGGCAATCGCAGTTACAGCGCCAATGGCGAAGATCGCAGCGTGAAAGAGTGCGGACCTGACAAAGCTCAACGAAGCGGTCTCCCGTGAGTACCGTGAGACCCTGGCATACCGGGGCGCGGCTTGTAAAGGATCCTGGAACGGATGCTGGTGCCAACGGACCCCACCCGTGGGCGAGCGCACTGCAACTCCGCGCCATCGGCGACGGATATCCTCATTGGTAGAGGTCTTCCGGGCCGTGGAAGGCTGCGCGGTCGGGGTCGAAGTCGGCCTCCGACGCGCCCTTGCGGGTCCTTTGGCGGCTCGTCGGGCCCGCGCTAAGCTCCTCCCTGCGTATGTGGGCGACTCCGCGAAAAGGTCTTGGTTGTTGGAATTCTGCGGTGGCGCTGGGGATCGCCTGCGGCGTCGGGCTCGCGTCGGTGGCGGCCTGCTCCAACACCCGGCCTGTCGCCGAGTCGGGGGAGGAGCAGGGCGTGCTGCAGGCGCCGACAGGCGCCGACGAGTCGCCTGAGGGCGTCGCCGACGAGCCAGCCCCGCCGGTCTTGCCGAGGGTCGCGAAGGCGAGCCTGGCTGAGCACCCCGCCGCGGTCGTCTGGGCCTTTGATGACGACCCCTCCGCACCAAAAAAGATGGAGATCTCCGAGGCCGAGGCGGCGGGCTACACGGTCGTCGACCTCAGCAACAGCTGGGTGCCCTACATCTTTAGCGACAAGACCGTCGGTGTCGACGATGAGGCCGCCAACGAGTACCGGGAGATGTACGTCGGCCTCGCCAACAACCGCAACGACGCGGACGGCAAGCCCCTCAAGGAGCACGAGGGCAACTACCTCGAGCTCTACGGGATCCCGCCGACCCTGCAGGTGATCCACGGCGAGTGGGCCGAGGCCGAGGCGATCCAGGCCTGCCTCGACGAGGCGGGCTTCGACCCCGAGGTCTTCTCTCGCTTCTCCGGGGTGATCGCCTACCGGTCGGCGAGCAAGGGCAAGAAGGACGAGCGCAAGGCGGCGTGGCTGCGCAAGAGCCTGACGACGAAGCTTAAGAAGGCTCGCCTCGATCCGAAGGACCCCGAGGCCGCCAAGGACGATCCGCGGGTCGCGAAGGCCTACAAGGATTGGCGGGCGCTGCAGGACCAGATCGACGTCATCGATCACGCCCAGCGGCGCTTTCGCTGCGAGAAGCTCTTCAACGGCCAAGACGGGCGCGGCAAGTTCAAGCCCGGCGTCTTCGACAGCCAGACGACCCACGCCCTCGCGAACTTCGAGAAGAAGCACGCGGTGATGGGGTGGGGGCACTTCACCAACGACAACCTCCCGGCCCTGGGGATGACCCAGGCCGAGAGCGTGCACGCCCGCCTGAAGCGGGTGATCACCGAGCGCACGGCCTCGGCGGCGGGGATCCTCGAGGACGGCAGCGCCGGTCGGTGGCGGGACTTTCGTTGGAAGGACGCGGATGGGGTTGAGCACCCCCTCCCGGACCTGATCACCGAATTCAGCGACACGACCCTCACCGCCCTCGGCCTCGAGACCGCCGAGGGGGCCGCGCGTCAGCTCGCGCTCCTCTCCGATCTCGACCCGAAGGGCTTCGAGAACCTGCTCGTCGCGGTCCGGATGCCGCCGCTGCCCGCCTACTACAGCGACGACATGGACTTCGAGGTCGTGATCGATCGCGGCGACATCTGGTACGACTTCCCCTACGCGGAGGACGGGCGCAAGCTCGGCCAGCCCCGCAAGCGCCGGCCAAAGCTGACGCTCTACACCAACTACCTCGATCAGCGGATCCCGCTGGTCCACTGGCCGACGACGATCGGCTCGTGGCGGACCGAGATGCACGAGGGGATCGAGCAGCTCAAGTACAAGAACTCCGACGTCGGCTCGCGGGTGTGGCGGGACATCGTCGCCGGGCCGACCTGGATCCCGCCGGCCTCGACGCCGCCGCGGGACCTGCTCAAGCGTCGTTGGCTCGACGGCCGCGTCCAGCTCGCCGTCAACTACGACGAGATGGGGCCGGGCTACGCCTCCGCGTACGGCCTGGTCGCGGCCTACCATGTTCGTGAGATCACAGACGACGAAGGCAACATCACCTCCGTCCTCGACAACCAGATCCGGACGCACGGTTCGGTCGACTACATGTCGATCATGCGCCGCTTCTCCCACGGCTGCCATCGCCTCTACAATATGAGCGCTGTCCGCCTCTTCTCCTTCATCCTCATGCACCGGGCCTTTGAGCGCGAGGGGCAGACGCCGCTCGGCTTTGGCCGGGCCTTTGAGTGGGAGGGCAAGGAGCACACGATCAGCCTCAAGACCCGCGGGTACCGCTACCGCCTCGCGGAGCCGATCCCGGTCGAGGTGACCAAGGGCCGGATCCAGGGCAAGCGGAAGTCGCCGATCGAGGGCTATGTGCCGCGGCCGGTGATCGAGGCGGAGACCGACGGCGAGACCGACGGTGGCGACGGCGGCGACGCTGTGACGACGCCGGAGAGCGCTGAGTAGGCGCTTCTCCTCGCCCTCAAGCCGCTGTCAGGGCCACCGTCAGGGCTGCTAGCGTCGTCAGGGGCCGGCCGGCGCACCGATGTCGAGGCCCCTCCGGGCCTGTCGCGGCGCCGGTCTGCGTCTCTCGTCGGCGCATTGCAGGGGCCGTAGACCGGGCTTGAACAGGGGGGGGCGAGTGTTATTGTGCGCGCCGTGTCGCGCACCTCTCACTATGATGATTACTTTCGCAGCCACCTCCCCAAGGAGCAGCGCCGAGCGGTGTTGGAGGTGCTCGCCGAGGAGCTGGACCCGGGGACGACGATGGGCGAGGTGCTCGACGCCGCCGCCGACATCGGCTGGGGCGAGGCCTTTGGCGAGCTCAACCTCGCCGAGCTCGCCGAGGTCCTGGTGGCGGCGCCCGAGATCGTCGCCAAGGAGCGGGCTGAGATCGTCGAAGTCGTCTCCGCCGATGAGGACGAGGACGAGGCCGAGGCCGAGGCCGACGACGAGGCCGACGACGACGATGAGGTTGAGGCCGATGAGGTTGAGGCCGAGGCCGAGGCCGACGAGCAGGCGGATGAGCCGCCGGTGAGCGTCTGGCGGACCTCCAAGAAGAGGAGCGCCAAGAAGGCCGCGGCGAAGAAGAAGGCGACCAAGAAGGTCGCGGCGAAGAAGGCCACGAAGAAGGCCACGAAGAAGACCGCGGCGAAGAAGAAGGCGACCAAGAAGGTCGCGGCGAAGAAGACCGCGAAGAAGACGACGAGCAAGAAGGCGACGGCGAAGAAGGTCGCGAAGAAGGCGACGAGCAAGAAGGTCGCGGGCAAGACAGCCGCGGGCAAGAAGAGCGCCAAGAAGACCACAGCGAAGAAGGCCACCAGCAAGCGGACGGCGAAGCAGGCGACGAGCAAGAAGGCCGGGTCGAAGAAGAGCGGGAAGAAGGGCGTGACGAAGCTCGATGCCGCTGTCGAGGAGGAGGCGCTCAGCCTCGAGCAGGCCGCCAAGCTGCTCGTACCGATGGTCCGCCGCCTCAAGGAGGCGACGATGCAGGAGCTGGAGGAGCGCACCGGGATGGGCCGTCGCAAGCTCCGCTTCCACATCGGCCAGCTGGTGAAGAACGGTCACCTGACCCGTCACGGGATGGGCCGTGGCACATGCTACACGGTCGCGAAGCGCTAGCGCTGAGCGAAGCGCGGGTGTGAGGCGCCCTCACAAACCGGCGTAGAATCGGCACCGCAGGCGTCTTGCCCGGGGGCTGTACAAACGCGCTGTACAAACGGGATAGGCAGCGCCGTGGAGGCCTAGCGGCCCGTGGCAAGATCTGTGCGGGGGGCCCAGGGCGACTTGGGCCCCTACCGCGCTAGCTGTGGTCGAGCTCGGCCTGGTTGAGGATAGTGCTCGCGAGGGCCCGCAGCGCGGCCTCGCGGCGGGTCGCGACGCGGAGGCGGTCGTTGAGCGCTTGGATCACGGCGAGGCCGATCTCGCCGGTCTCGCCGACGATCTTGCGAAAGCGGGGGGCCTCGAGGGCGAGCGTGCGGATCTCGTCGACCGCGGTCGCGCTCGCGGTCCGGGCGGTCTCGCCGAGGACGGCGATCTCACCGAAGCACTCGCCGGCGCCGAGGGTGTTGATCACGGCGCCGTCGCGGAGGATGTCGACGCGGCCGTCGAGGAGGACGTAGAGGGTGTCGCCTGGGTCTCCCTGGCGGAAGATCCTCGCCCCCGGGGGAAAGCTGATCTCCCGGCACGCGTCGGCGATCGGGAGCAGGTTCGCCGAGGGCATCCCGCGAAAGAGCGGGATCTCCTTGAGGGAGGAGAGGCGGGCGAGGACGCTGTGCATCTCGGTGCCCGTGTGCAGCGCGTCTTCGCGTCCGGCGACCATCTGCGCGACCGAGAGCCACAGCGAGGCGCCGCCCGACGCCGGCGGATCGACCGGGGCCGGGAGGCCGACGGTCAGGGCGAGCTCGCGGCCGACCTGGACGACGCCGCTGCAGGCCCGCGCGAAGAGTCCGGTGAGGAGGCCGATGCAGCGCTCGCGGAGCGCCGGGCTGGGGCTCACGCGGGAGGGGTAGAGGCGGGTGAAGATCCGCCAGTAGAGATCGCCGGCGAGGACCTGCAGGGAGGCCGCCTCGGGGTCGATCTGGAGGCCGCGGAAGAGGGCGTTCGCGGCGAGCTCGTAGTCGGTGAGGAGCGCGGCGCGGGCCTGCTCGACGCTGCCCGCGTCGGCGCCTGCGGCGAGCCCCGCGAGGTCACGGCTGAGCTCGGCCTCCGCGGGGCCGAGGGGATCGAGGAGCGCCCGCGCAGAGTCGAGGGCGTGGGCGATCTGCTCCTCCCGGCGCATCCGCTCGCGGGTGCCGGCGAGCCAGGCCTCGACGTCGCCGAGGAACTCCGGCACGTCGGCGTACCGGCGCTCAGAGTCCCGCTCCAGGGCGCGCATGCAGATCTGCTCGATGCCCGGGGGGATCTGCCGGTGTGGCGCTCGGCTCGAGGGGGGCGCCAAGGGCTCGATCATCACCCGCATGCCGATCTCATCGGTGTCGGCGCCGACGAAGGGCACGCTCAGGGTCAAGAGCTCGTAGAGGATCACGCCGAGGGCCCAGATGTCGACGCCGACGCTGAGGCTGCTGCCCGGATCGGTGAACTGCTCCGGGGACATGTACGCCGGGGTCCCGCCGCGGATCTGGGCCCGCACCTGCGAGTCGCCGTCGGGACCGAGGAGCTGGGCCATGCCCCAGTCGACGACGACGATCTCGCCGTACTCGCCGACGATCACGTTGTCGGGCTTGAGATCGCTGTGGATCACCCCGCGGCGGTGGCTGTAGGCGACCGCCCGGCACAGCTCGACGAAGGCGGAGAGCGCCCGCGAGAGGCCGAAGCTCTGCCCTAGCTCGGGGTCACCCGCCCGCAGAGCGTCGAGGATGTCCACCAGCGGGCGCCCGGTGAGCCGCTTCATCGTGTAGAAGAAGCCGAACTCAGGGCTCCAGCCGAGATCGTAGACCGGGACGATGTTGGGGTGCTCGAGGCCGGCGGTGATGATCGCCTCTTCGAGGAAGGCCTGGACCCGCTGGGGTGTCTTGACGTGGCGCTCCGCGAGGACCTTGAGGGCGACGCTGCGGCGGAGATCTCGGTCGGTCGCGAGGACGACCCGGCCGCCGCCGCCGCGGCCGATCTCGGCGCCGAGGACGTAGCGGCCGTCGCTAGGGATGTTGAGCTGGGGAGCGTCGGCGTCGAGGCCGGGGTGGATCCCGACGGCGATCCCCATCCTCTGGGCGGCCTCTGCGAGGGCCGTCGCGACCCCCTCGGTCAGGGGCGGCGCGGGTCTCGTCGCGCTCGCGAGGTCGCCAACTCCGAAGCGTGAGAGGGTCTTCGCCACCAGCTCGGAGCCTATCAGGGCTCTTCCCGGGGCGTCACTCGTCGCTGTCCGCGGAGGGCTGGGCGGCCCACCTCGCGATCAGGTGGTGAGCGATCGCGATCGCTGGCGGGACCCAGAGGCCGCCTCCGCCCGTGAGCATCGCCTGCACCTCGGCTCGCTCAAACCATCGGGCCTCGGCGAGCTCTTCGCCGTCGATGGTGATGTCCTCACCCAGGGCCTCCGCCGTACAGCCGAGCATCAACTGCGAGGGGAAGGGCCAGGGTTGGCAGCCGACGTAGCGGACCTCGCCGCAGCGGATCCCCGCCTCCTCGAAGGACTCGCGGCGGACCGCGTCCTCGACGGTCTCACCGGGCTCCAAGAAGCCCGCGAGGCAGGTGAAGAGCTGCGGGGGGAAGCGAGGTTGGCGGCCGAGGAGGCAGCGGTCCCCGCGGGTGATCATCATGATCACCACCGGATCCGTCCGCGGGAAGTGCTCGGCCCCGCACGCCGGGCAGCGGCGCTTGTGTCCGGCGTCGGTGATGTCCGTGGCCGCGCCGCAGCGGGCGCAATAGCCGTGGTGGCGGTGCCACTCGAAGAGGGAGCGGGCCTGGGCGAAGGCTCCGGCGTCGCCGGGGGAGAAGCTGGACACCGCTGAGCGCGGCTCAAGGAAGGCCAGCCCCGACGGCATGTCGGCGGGCGGCGAGTCACCGCCGAGCGTGATCGCGAAGACGGCTCGCTCGCCGCGGAGCCCGAGGAAGACGGGGGGCAGGGCGAGCGTTCGCAGCGGCTCCGCCTCGGCTGGCGAGAGGAGGGCGAGGCCGCCGCCCTTCGTGACCAGGGGCTTGCCTCGCCAGAGCAGGAGGAGGCGGCTCGTCGGGTCCTCGAGGCGCGCCGCGATCCACTCCGGCTCGCGGCGATGGACGTCGGCGCGGTCGAGGTCGCCGCCGGCGAAGGGGATGGTCGGCCAGGGGATAGCTTGGGGCACGCGGTGGTTCTCTCGGGAGACGGTGGTGGTCCGCCCGGGCGGGCGCGAGCGGCGGCCTCCTAGGGGCTGAGCTCGTAGGCCCTGCGGGTGGCGGCGGCGATGTCGTCGATCAGTCGCGCGCGGCGCTCCTGGTCGAGCGCGAGATCCTGACGCACCTCGAGCTCGAGCGCCGGTCGCCGGTGGCGGGCGCCGTGGTCCTCGGGGGAGAAGGCGAAGCCCTCGATCCCGGAGTAGGGCTCGTTGAGGGCGGTACGCCAGCCGCGGGCCAAGAGCGCCGCGGCGAAGCGCTCGCCGAGCGCGGGGCTCCGATCGAAGAGCACGCCGATCTCCAGGCTCCGGGCCTGGCCCTCGTAGAGCGGCGTGAAGGTGTGGACCGAGAGGATCGCGGCGCGGGGGTTGTCGCGGAGGGCGCTGTCGATCCGCTGGTGATAGGGCCGGTAGTAGTCGGCGAGGCGGCGCTCGCGATCCCGCGGGTCGATCCTTTGGTTGAGCTGGATCACACGGCCCTCGGCCTCGTCACGGAGGAGCATCGGCGCGTCTGGGGGGCGGTTGGGATCGATCAGGAGGCGGGTGAACCGAGACAAGATCGCGGGCGCGCGGAGGTGTGCGGAGAGCTCGCGGGTGAGGTCGCGAGCGCCGAGATCGCTCGCCCAGTGCGTGTTCGTGATCCAGGAGTCGGTCGCTGGCCACGCCCAAGGGGCAGGGAGGCGATCCGAGGCGTGCTCGCAGGTGAGCAGGAGGTTGGGATCGGCGCCGGCGAGGACTTCGTAGGCCTCCGCATGCTCGCTGCTTGCGATCGTCATGGCGTCACTCTACCGCGAAATCGAGAGCAGGCCCTCGGAGGGCCTGGTTCACGCCGTTCAACCGCGATCGCGGCCGATAGCGCGCAGACGTACAGGGGCCTCGCTCCGTTGAAGGGGGGTCTTCGATCGACTACAAGGGGAGACCCCCTGTGATGCTTGGCCGCGTTCTCATCGTCGACGACGACCCCGACTTTTGCGAGCTCCTCGCCGCTGGTTTTCGTCAGCACGAGCTCGACGTGGTCACCCTCTCATCCGCCTCGGAGGCGCTGACCCTGCTCGCCTCTCCGGACGAGGTCTTCGACGCGGTGCTCACGGATCTGCAGATGCCTGGGATGGACGGCATCGCCTTCTGTCAGCAGGTCGCGACCCACCATCCAGAGCTGCCCGTGGTGGTGATGACCGCCTTCGCCACCCTCGAGACGGCGATCGCGGCGATCCGAGCCGACGCCTACGACTTCATCCAAAAGCCCCTCCACCTCGAGGCGACCGCGGTGCGGATGCAGCGGGTCGTCCGGGAGCGGAAGCTCCGCGAGGAGGTCAAGCGCCTCAAGGAGGAGATCGAGTCTCGCCGCCCGCTCGCTGAGTCCGGGATCATCGGCACCAGCCAGGCGATGCACGAGACCTTCGACCTCATCGATCGCGTCGCCGACACCGACGTTTCGGTGCTGATCACCGGCGAGACCGGGACCGGCAAGGAGGTCGCCGCGCGGGCGCTCCACGCCCGGGGCCGCCGCAAGAAGGGGCCCTTCGTCGCGGTCAACTGTTCGGCGATCCCCGAGAGCCTCTTCGAGAGCGAGCTCTTCGGCCACGTCCGCGGCGCCTTCACGGACGCGAGGAGCGAGCGCCCGGGGCTCCTCCAGCAGGCCGACGGCGGGACCCTCTTCCTCGACGAGATCGGGGACCTGCCGATCTCGGTCCAGCCCAAGCTCCTGCGGGCGCTGGAGGAGCGGATGATCCGCCCGGTCGGCGGCAACAAGGAGCAGAGGATCGACATCCGGACGGTGGTCGCGACCAACGTCGATCTCGAGACCGCGGTCGCCGAGGGCCGCTTCCGCGAAGACCTCTTCTTCCGGGTCAACGTGATCCACCTCCACCTGCCGCCGCTGCGCGCCCGCGGCGGTGACATCCTCCTCTTAGCCCAGCACTTCCTCGACCGCTTCGCGACGCAGAACGCCAGGCAGGTGCTCGGCGTCCAGTCCTCGGCGGCGGAGCGGCTCCTCGCCTACTCGTGGCCGGGCAACGTCCGTGAGCTCCGCAACTGCATCGAGCGCGCGGTCGCCTTGACCCGCTACCAACAGATCGCGGTCGAGGACCTGCCGGCGAAGATCCGGACCTACGAGCGCTCCCACGTCGTCGTCGCCAGCGATGATCCCTCGGAGCTGCTGACGATGGAGGAGGTCGAGAGCCGCTACATCGCCCGGGTGATGGAGGCGGTCGGCAACAACAAGACCCTCGCCGCGAAGGTGCTCGGCTTCGATCGGAAGACGCTCTACCGCAAGCTGGATCGCTACCAGATCCAGATCTCGAGCTGAGCGCCGGAGCGGGGCGTACCGCTCGCCCAGGCGACCCAAAGCCCCATGCCCTCAGAGGCCGCGCAGGTCAGCGTATCGCACCGCGCTCTTGTCGAGGCGACCCTGAGACCGCGTGAGCCCTGAGCCCCGCGCCTTTCGAGGCCGCGCAGGTCAGCGTCTCGCGCCGCGCTCCCGATCGGTGGCTCGCCGTCACACAGTCCGAGGATTCGGGACCTCGAAATGCGGACAGGCCGCCCGGTGAACCAGGCGGCCTGTCCTTGTCTCTCCAGCGCGCTCACCTCGCCCTGAGGTGAGGTGAGGCGCGGTGGGCTGACTAGCCCTGCATCTTGCCCTTGAGGAGCTTGAACTCGATCCGGCGGTTTTGCGCCTTGCCCCGCTTGGTCGTGTTGTCGGCGACCGGCTCGTCCGGGCCCGCGCCGCGGGTCTCGATCCGGCTGGAGTCGATGCCCTTGTCGATGAGATACTTCTTGACCGCCTCGGCGCGGCGGCGCGAGAGGTCGAGGTTGTGGTCGCGGTCGCCGTCGGTGTCGGTGTGACCGCTGATCTCGATGCGGACGTCGGGGAAGTCCGTGAGCACCTTGACCGCCGCGTTGAGGGTCTTGGTCGAGTTCTTCTTGATCGTCGCCTCGTCGACGTCGAAGTTGATCCCGCGGATCGCTCCGGTGAACTTCGCGACCTCGGTCGGGACCTCGTCGGGACAGCCGTCCTCGTCCTGGTAGTCGTTGTCGGTCTCGGGCTCCGTCGGGCACTGGTCCTCGGGCATGATGCCCTGGCCCGGGTCGACGATGCCGTCGCCGTCGGTGTCCTTGACCGGGCAGCCCTGGGTCTCCTTCGGACCGGGCTCGTTCGGACACGCGTCCTCCTCGGCCGGGTCGGCGCCCTGACCGGGATCCCAGAAGCCGTCGCCGTCGCTGTCGACGAGCGGGCAGCCCTGGTTGGACTTCGGCCCCGGCTCGTTCGGACACTTGTCCTCCTCGGAGGCGTCGAGGCCCTGACCGGGATCGTAGAGGCCGTCGCCGTCGGTGTCGACGAGCGGGCAGCCCTGGTTGGAGGCCGGACCCGGCTCATCCTTGCAGGCGTCCTCCTCGTTCTTCGGCAGGCCCTGGCCGGCGTCGTAGAGACCGTCACCGTCGGTGTCGACGAGCTTCTTCGGCTCGGTCTTCTTGCGGCCGAGGGTCGCCGAGAGGCCGAGCAGCACCTCGACGTAGTTGGTGCGGCCGTTCTCGACGCCGATCGCCGCCGAGACGTTGTCGCGGACGTCGAGGCGGAGCGCGAGGAAGTTGTTGATGAAGAACTTCACGCCGCCGCCGAAGTGGAGGGCGGGGTCGATGTCCGCGCCGAGCGTGTCGCTCGAGGCCCCGAGCGCGCCGATGCCGACCAACGCGAAGGGGGCGATCCGACGGGGGAGCTGAGCGAGCACGTGACCGCGGAATCCGTAGAGTACGGCGCCCTGATCGGTCTCGGTCTTGGTCGGCATCACCGCGCCCTCGATCTCGGCGCCGAGGAAGCTAAGCGGGTAGTAGGCGAAGCGGAGGCCGATGTCGGGGGCGATATTCTTGTAGCGAACCCAGGCGTTGTTCGGGTCGTAGAGCTCGTGCTGCTTCGACGTGATCATGATGCCGCCGAAGATGCCGACCTCCATCATCCCGCGCTCAGGGGCGTAGCGCTTCATGAAGGGCTTGCCGCTCTGGTCGTCCTTCTTCGACTTCTTCGCGCTCTTGGAGCCGTCCGCTTTAGCCCCGTCCTTGGTCGAGAGAGAGACCGAGCCGCCCGCGCCGGCCTCTTCGGCGGCAGCCGCGGGGGACGTGGTGGCGAGGGTGAGGGCAAAGACGGATGCCAGTGCTGGGAGTTTGGACATGGATCGATTCTCTCGTCGTCGTCACCGGGAGACGCGCATCTTCTCGGTTTGTGGCGTCAACCCCGGTGTTGGTGCTGAGGTTCCGGCTATCCTGCCGATAAGTGCTTTCTTGGGCAAGCTTTTGCGGTGTCTCTCAGGATTTTTGACCTCGGGGCGGATCGTTCCATCAGGTGGTGCAAGATCGCCACTCTTCCGCAGGGTCGCTCGGCGAAGGGCGGCGCGAGGGGCCTCTCGTGAGCGCATGTCGGGCCGGGACGGCGCTCCCTCGGCGAAGAGGACGATGCACCTACAAGAGCGAACCCGGAGACGGAGGGGGTCTCGCGCGGATCTGACCGATGGGCCTGATCGTGAGGCGGACCACAGGTCCCAAAGAGCTGACTTGGGGCGCGGGCATCATCACCTCCTCGCCTGCAGGTGATACACGTGTGTAAGGGCTGGGCTCGGCCCGGCGTTGGCTTGGCGATGGCGACCACAAAGCTCCTCCTCTCGCTCCTCGCACTCTCGGCGATCGCCTGTGTCCCGACGGTCCGAACGCCCCTCAAGCAGGCGCTCCCGTCGGTGCTCGGGGAGACGGGTGCGCCGGCGACCTGCTGGCGCGAGGCTGCCTCGGTGGGCCTCCCGGGGCCTGTCCGGGCGGCAACGCTGGCGGACTTCGATCGCAACGGGACGGTCGATCTCGCGGCGATCACCGCGTCGGAGGGGGGCGCCTCGCTGCTCTTCGCCTTTAACAGCGGATCCGGCGACCTGTCGCGGACGACCTCTCTACAGCTCAACGGGGCTCCGGTCGCGGTCGCGGCCGCAGATCTCAACCTCGACGGCGCGGTCGACCTGCTCGTCGCCTCGGGTCCAGCGGCGGAGCGTGAGCCGAGCGCGCTCCACGTGCTCCTGGGTGACGGGGCCGGGGGGTTCATCGCCGGGGCGACGCCGCTACCGATCAAGCCCGCGGGGCTCTTCGCCGTGGACCTCGACGGTAACGATGTTCTGGACGCGGTTGTCCTCGGCGAGGACGGCAAGCAGGCGGTCAGCCTCCTGGGCGACGGGCGCGGCGAGTTCACGGTGGAGGACCGCTTTCGCCTGCCCGGGCAGGTCCGACCGGAGACGACAGCGTTCGCCGACTTCGACGGCGATCGTCAGGCGGACATGGCCACGCTCCACGATCGGAGCGGGGACCGAGCGACCGTGACCCTCCACCGCGGCGAAGGCGGCAAGTTTCGCCCGTGGATGCGGGTCGAGGTCGGCAAGGGGGGGAGCGCGCTCGCGGCCGGCGACATCAACCGCGATGGAAACGCGGATCTGGTCGCCCTGACCGATCAGGGGACCGACGGCGGGACCCCCTCGGCGGTGCTCCTGCTCGGCAACGGAGGGGCCAAGCCAGACTTCATGGGGGTCCGCTATTTCGGACCGGCTGGGGCAGGCGCGCTCCACCTCGTCGACTTCAACGGCGACGGCTATCCGGATGTTCTCGCGCCTCGGGCCTCCGGTGACGGGATCGATCAGATCCCGGGGGATCGCCGCGGTGGCCTGGGCAAGATTAGCGCGTCCCCGCTGGCGCCGCAGACCGACACCCTGCTCGTCGGCGACCTCAACCGCGACGGTCGGCCGGAGCTGCTCAGCCTCAGCTCGAGCCGGGCGAACGCCGTGATCCTGAGCGCCGGCGCCTGCGATGCGCCGCCCGTGGTCCCCTAGCGGTCCGTGCCAGAGCCCGCGCGCTCTCCCAGCCCGCGTCGCCTCGTCCGCGCCGGGGCACGAGAGGGCAGGGATCTTCCCGCCGGCTCCGAGCGCTTCGCGCGGGCTGTCATGGGGAGGGGACGGTCGACCGGGCCCGGCAGATCCTGCGGCGGCGGTGCTACACCGAGACCGTGACCGCAGCGGACAGGCGCGCGCGACCGCATGTCGTGATCATCGGCGGAGGCTTTGGCGGCCTGCGGGCGGCACGCGAGCTCGGCCGCGCGGATGTCCGGGTGACCGTGGTCGATCGCCGCAACCACCACCTCTTCCAGCCGCTCCTCTACCAGGTCGCGACCGCGGGCCTGAGCGGCCCGGACATCGCCGCGCCGATCCGTCAGGTGCTGCGGCGCCAAAAGAACACGACCGTGCTCCTCGCCGAGGTCCGCTCGATCGACGTCGAGGGGCGGCGCCTGGTCCTGGACGAGGGTGAGCTCGCCTACGACGCGCTGATCGTCGCCGCTGGCGCGGGGAACTTCTACTTCGGCAACGAGAGCTGGGCGGAGCACGCTCCTGGCCTCAAGAGCATCGAGGACGCGCTGACGATCCGGCGTCGTGTCCTCTGCGCCTTTGAGTCGGCCGAGCGCGAGAGCGACCCAGAGCGTCGTCGCTCACACCTGACCTTTGTCGTCGTCGGCGGCGGGCCGACCGGGGTGGAGCTCGCCGGCGCCCTCGCCGAGATCGGCAAGCACACCCTCGCCCGCGACTTCCGCAACTTTGATCCCGCCGACGCGCGGGTGGTCCTGGTCGAGGGATCCGATCGACTCCTCGGCGGGATGGCGGTCAAGCTCAGCGACGCCGCTCGGATGCAGCTCGAGGCCCGCGGTGTCGAGGTCGTCCTGGGCGCGCGGGTCGAGACGATCGACGAGCGCGGGGCGGTGGTCGGCGGCCAGCGGATCGTCGCCGACACGGTGCTCTGGGCGGCGGGTGTAAGGGCCTCTCCCCTGGCGGAGGAGCTCGGCGTCCCGCTCGATCGCGGCCGGGTCCTGGTCGAGCCGGACCTCTCCGTCCCGGGGCACCCAGAGATCTACGTGGTCGGGGATATGAGCGGCCTCAAGCAGGACGGCGAGTGGCTCCCGGGGGTGGCCCAGGTGGCGATCCAGGGCGGGGCGAGGGCCGCCCGCAACATCCTCCTGCGCCAGGCCGGGAGGGCGACCGAGCCCTTCCGTTACAGCGACAAGGGGACGATGGCGACGATCGGTCGCTCCGCCGCGGTCGCCGAGATCGGCGGCGTAAAGTCGGCGGGCTTCTTCGCCTGGGTGGTCTGGTGGTTGGTCCATGTCATCGCCCTGATCGGCTTCCGCAACCGGGTGATGGTGATGCTCGAGTGGTTCTGGGCCTACATCAGCTGGCAACGGACGGCGCGGGTGATCGTCGACCGGCCGATGCGCGAGCTCGCCGAGGGGAAACCGGCGAGCGTCGAGCGGACGGACAGCGCGGGCTCGTCCGGCCCCACCTCGTAGGGTCACCGTATCGTCACCGGGCCGCTCGACCTCGAGGTCGGACCATCGCCCTCGCGGCAGGTCGAGCGTCGATCTGCGCGAGGTCGGACCATCGCCCTCGCGGCAGGTCGAGCGTCGATCTGCGAGGTCGGACCATCGCCCTCGCGGCAGGTCGAGCGTCGATCTGCGCGAGGTCGGACCATCGCCCTCGCGGCAGGTCGAGCGTCGAGCTGCGAGGTCGGACCATCGCCCTCGCGGCAGGTCGAGCGTCGATCTGCGCGAGTGGTCGGACCATCGCCGGTCAGCCGCGGGCGGACTTGGCGCTGCTCGTCGCGTTCTTCGCTGGTTTGCCGGGCGCTGGGCTCGGCGACGCCTCGGGGATCCAGCGCGGCAGCCAGTCGGCGCCCTTGCTCTGGGTGAGGCGCGTCGGGGCTCCGCCGTCGGCGCTGACCCGGTAGATGTCGAGCTCACCGTCGCGGTTGCTGGCGAAGGCGACATGCTCTCCGTTGGGCGACCAGCAGGGCCCCTGATCGAGGGCTCCATCGTCCGTGAGGCGGCGGAGGTTACCGCTGGGGATGTCGGCGACCCAGAGGCTTGTCGTCAGGTCACCGACCCCGATGAGCGCGACTCGGTCGCCCTGCGGCGACCAGGCGACCTCGGCCTCGGCGAGGAGGTCTCGGTCGCCGGTGAGTCGCCTGGGTTGGAGCTGCCCCGGGTCGTCGAGGTCCTTGGTGTCGAGGAGGTGGATCCGCTGGCTCCCGTCCCGGGCGGAGATGAAGGCGAGCCGGCTGCCGTCGGGGGACCAGGAGGGCGCGGTGTCGCTGCGCTCGTCGACGGTGAGCCGCCGCTCGTTCGAGCCGTCGGCGCTCATCAGATAGATCTCGGCGTTGCCGTCGCGGCTCGAGGCGAAGACGATCCGAAGACCGTCTGGGCTGATCGCCGGCTCAAAATTCCCCTCGGCGTTGTCGGTCAGGCGCTCGCTCGCGCCGCCCTCGAGGTCGAGGCGGTAGAGATCGCGGAAGCTCTCGAGATCGCTCTCGTAGACCATCCAGCGGCCGTCGGGGGCGACGCTGGGGCTCCGGGCGCGACCGCTCGCCTCGGCGAGCCGGAGGTGCGCTCCGTCGGGGCGGATCCTGAGGAGTTCCTCGCGGTGGACGTCGGCGGCGAGCTCCTCGACGCGGATCGCCAGGAGGTCGCCGCCCGGCAGGGGGGCGACCGGGAAGTGGCTGAGCTCGCCGTGGGTCAGGGGCTCGCGCTCCGCGGCGGAGGAGCGCATGCGGTGGATCGCCGGGGTCCCGCTGACCTCGGAGACGAAGACGATCCAGCCGCCGTCGACCTGGTCGGCGACGATCGGCGCCGGGCCGACGCCGGAGAGCGCCTGCTCGCGCTCGCGCTGGTGCTTCACCAGCGGGGCGAGCTGGACCCGCACGGGCTCGCGGCCGGCGGCCTCGGCCCTGGCGAGCGCGTCCTCCCCGCGGGGAGGGCCGTCGAGGTTCTTCGGCGGGGTCGGGCTCGCAGGCGGGGGGGGCTCGGCTGCGGCGTCGCCCTGCGCCTGCGGGTCCTGTCCTCGCGAACATGCGAGGGCGAGGGCGAGGGCGAGGCCAGAGGCGAGGAGAGCTGTGCTGACGCTGCGATTCATCGACCGAGACCCCTTCTATGTATTGGGAGCGACGAGCGTGGCGTCGTCTTGCCAGGGCGGGTACAGGGACGGCGCGGGCGCCCGAGGGCGGCCGCGCCGTCGAGGATAGGCGCTCAGGCTAGCGGACGCGGATCGCGTCGGCGATCACGACATCGTCGTCGCTGACCCAGCGCGAGAGGACGACGTTGTTCCAGCCCTTCTTGAAGTTGAAGGTGCCGAGGGTGACCCACTTCGAGCCGTTGTTCTTCTGGTTGACCTTGACGGTGCCGAGCTTGGAGCCGTTGGCGTCAAAGATGACGAAGGGCGCCGCGGTCGAGCGGTCGCTGGCGGCGGGCCACCAGGCGTCGACGGTGCGGGTGGCGTCCCCGGCGAGGTAGAACGAGAAGGTCGCGCCGTCGGAGATGGCCTCGGTCGACGACCACCAGTAGCCCGACTTGTAGTAGCCGGAGACGTTCGACGAGGAGTTCCAGTTGCCCGAGACCGCGATCTTGGCGATCGCGCTGTTGTTATTGTTGTTGTTCGAGTCGACGACGATCGTGCTCTGCGGGAGGTCGTCGTTCGGCGGGGGCGGATCGTCCTGCGGGGGCGGATCGTTCGGCGGCGGATCCTGGGGCGGCTTGCCGCCGCAGTAGGCGTCGATCTTGCTCATGTAGCTGGCCCACGGCCAGTTGGCGCCGGGGTCGACCCGGTTGTAGGGCTGGAGCTGTCCGTGGCCGACGATGTGGTACTTGTCGCGCGGGATCCCCTGGTCCTGGGTGATGTTGCAGACCAGCTTCGCCGAGGCGTCGATGAGACCGCTGTGCCAGCTCTTCTGCGCCGACTTGCCGGCGTGCTCGATGCCGACGGTGAAGTTGTTGTTGCTGTAGCCGTTGCGCCAGGAGTCCTTGCCGCCGTTGAGCGAGCTCTTGTACTTGGCGGCGATGTGCCAGGCCTTGCGCGACTCCTTGACCAGCTGCGTGATCTCGCTGCCGGTGTCGTTGACGACGTAGTGGGCGCTGACGCCCGACTTGGACTGGGCGAGCCAGCTCCAGCAGCCGGAGTAGGAGCCCTCGCAGGTGTGGATGATGACGTGGGAGGGCTTGCCGATGTTGCCGCTCGGACGGGCCGAGTTGTTCGGCGAGGCGCGCCAGATCGCCGCGGGGTAGTCAGGACCCTGGGCCATCTGCGGAGCGGGCAGGGGCTCGGCGAAGTCGGGGTTGATGTCGAGGCCGTCGAGGACCGCGCTCACCCCTTCGGCGCCCTCGACGATGATGCCGTTGCGGAGGACGTTGTAGACCTCGTTGTGGACGTAGGTGGCCTGGCCCTCGGGCTCGGTGATGCCGCTGTAGGTGACGACCGTCGACGCCCAGGCGGCGAGATCGCTGCGGTCAAAGTCGGCCTCGTCGGCGATGTTGGCGAGGACCGCCGCGCCGGCGCGGATGTTGGAGCGGAGGTCGAACTTGGCGTCGATCTCCGACACCTGGGCGATCTCGGCGCCCAGGCGGACCTGGTCGCCGCGCAGGCCCATCACACCATAGGCGGCGGGCATGCCCTCGAACTCCTCCTCACCGACGACCATCTCCCAGTGGCTCTCGGTGTAGGCCAGCGCCTTGAGGAGCTCGACCGGGACGTCGAACTCTTTGGAGGCCTCGGTGAAGGCGTCCTCGAGGCCCTTGACGACGATGTCCTCGGCGGAGGCGCCGTCGTCTCCGCCCTCGTCGGAGTCGTCCTCGGCGGCCGGATCTTCCCCTGCGGGCAGGCCGTTGTTGTAGTTGGGCTCGTTGTCAAAGTCGCCGGCGTAACAGCCGGTGAAGATGAGGGTCGCGGCGGCGATACTGGAGACGAGGTGGCGAGTAGACATGCGAACTCTTTTCCGTGAGGTCCCTGCGACTCTCTCACTCAGAGCCGCTCGTCGACACGCTAGGGGAAGTGTCCGCCGCTCCGCAAGCGACTTGTACATACAGTGAAAGACGCGTGGTCTAGAATGCATCGTAGCGGTCGAGGGCGAGCTCTTCGGTAGCTCTCGCGCAGCGTGCAGCGATCTGCACATCACTCGATCGATGAATCGGGGGTCAGCAAGTCGGTGACCTGTGGGGATTTAAGGCTCGCCGCGCTCAGGGTCGCGACGAGGGTCTCGGACATCAGCTCCGCCAGGACCTCGCGGCTGATCGTGTTCTCGCTCAGCCAGCTCAGGCTGGTCACCTCGACAAAGCCGACCCACCCGCGGAGGGCGAGGCGGAGCAGGGGGCCCTGGCCCTCATGGCCGAGGCCGAGGCGCTCGGCGAGCCGGTCGACGAAGGCGTCGCGCGTCCCCTCGATCACCGTCAGGATCTCCGGGTCGGTGCCGATGCCCGTCCGCAGGAGGGTGGCGTAGGTCTGGCCGTGTCGCTCGACGAAGTCGAGGTAGGCGGAGAGGCCTCGCTGCAGGAGCTCCAGCGGCGGTAGCTCGTCGCTCTCGGTGGCCTCGAGGGTCGCGTTCAGGAGTCGGTCGGCGGCGAGGCGGACGGTCGCCGTGTAGTAGTCCCGCTTGCTCGGGAAGTAGTGGTAGAGGAGCCCCTTCGAGATCCCGGCCGCGCGCGCGATCGCGTCGATCGAGAGGGTCTCGTACGAGGCCGCCGCGAAGAGCTCGAGGCCGAGCTCAAGGAGCTCCGCCCGTCGCTCATCGACCCCTAGGCGGCGCTTGTTCGGGGCTCTTCCGGGCAAGGCGCGACTATACGGGCAAGGGGGGCGTTCGGCGATCGGCCTCGCGAGGCTTATTGACTGATGTTCAATAGTTGCCTACGCTCGGTGCAGGAGTTCGCTGACGATGAGACGTGCACCGCCCACCCTCGGTCTGATCCAGCCGCGCAAGATCGGCTTTCCCTTCGATCCCGCCGTGATCCCGCGTCACTGGGTCAACGGCAAGGCGGTGCCGACGGCGATGGTCAACGCGCTGCACCTGATCTTTCCCAAGGGGGAGCGCTTCTTCGTCCGCAGCGTCCGTCGCTATCAGGACCAGATAAGCCCCGGGCTGCGCGAGCAGGTCCGCGGCTTCTTCGGACAGGAGGGGCGCCACGCCCAGGAGCACGAGCGCTTCTTCGCGATCATCGAGGCCCATGGCTTCAGCGTCGACCGCTTCCTCCGGATCTACGAGGCGATCGCCTACCGCGGGATCGAGCGCCTGGCCCCGGACAAGCTCAGCCTCAGCGTCACCGTCGCCCTCGAGCACTACACCGCGATCCTGGCCGAGGGGGCCTTTGAAGAGGGCGAGCTCGACCATTTTCATCCGGCGGTGCGAGACCTCCTCGCCTGGCACGCGGCGGAGGAGATCGAGCACAAGGCGGTCGCCTTCGACGTGCTCGCCGAGGTCGACGACAGCTACGCCCTGCGGATGGCGGGGATGGCCCTCGCGACGGCGACCTTGATCGGTTTTTGGGCCCTCGGCGCGACCATGCTCATCCGCCAGGAGAGGCTCGGCGTCCGCGAGGTGCTCCGTCAGTTCAAGGAGCTCCGCGAGCACAGGTCGCTCCTCCGCACGGTCTTCGTGCGGGGCATGCGTGAGTACCTCCGCCGTGACTTCCACCCGTGGGACCACGACAACCTCGCGCTGGCCCGCGACTACCTCGCGGGGCTCGACGCGGCCTAGGAGCCCGTGGGCCAAGGCCGTGTCGGAGGCGAGGGGTGCGACCACGGCTGGAGAACTCGCCAGGCTCTGCCGGACGTTGCGGGGCGCAGAGCAGGGCGCCTATTGTTGAGCACCGTGGTGTCGATCACGCCCTGAGCGCTGGGGCTGGCGGGTCGGCTGAAGTGCGCGCGTGCTGCCGCGCGGCGATCGTCGGCCCGGGGAGCTGCCCCCCGAGGAGCTGCTCCGGATGCTCCTGCGAGCCTCGTCGCTCTAGCAGCGTGGGCGGGTGTCTCTTCACAGAGGTCCGATCGGCTCGGTGGCCTCGACGCAGGTCGGCGCCGTTTTGGGGTGTACGCTGACTGCGAGATCCGGCAAAACGGGCGAGGATCCGCCGCCGCGGGGCGCCGAACCGCGCGGAGGCGTCGGCAGGGGCGCTGTGCTACTCCCTTCGCCTTGAACGCACCGTCTTGAACGCACCGTCTTGAACGCACCGTCTTGAACTTGGCCGGGGCTCTGCCTGGCGACCCATGACCCTCTAGAGGCTTGAACTACGATGACCACGACCACGACCACGAACTTCCCCCGCTTGGCGGGAGCGCTCGGGGGGCTCGTCTCCCTCGCGCTCGTCACCGCCTGTCCGCCGCCGACGGGGGAGACGACCTCGGAGTCCGAAGGTTCGACGAGCTCGACGAGCACCACCGGGACCAGCAATCAGACGGCGACGGTGACGATCACGACGACCTCGGCGACGGACCCGACGACGGGCTCGACGTCGGAGCCGACCACGTCGCCGACCACGGGAGATCCGGTCTGCGCCGTGAGCGACGAGTTTAGCTGCGTCGGCGCCTACGACTGCGGCTCCTCCTGCGGCGAACTCGGCAGTCGTTTTGACGCGGAGGGCTGTCTTCGCCCCTCCTGCAGCGGCGACGACGACTGCGGCGACGGCGAGGTCTGCTACGGCGCGAGCTGGGGCCTGTGCACAAGCTCGCAGTACAACTGCGCCGACTCGATGGGGAGCTGCGAGTGCGACTCGACCGACGACTGCGGCGGGAACTACTGCGTCCCTGCGTCGGCGCTGCCGGGCCTGGCGACGTCCCCTGAGGGGGTTCGTCTCGACAACGACTGCGCCCCGGATGACGGCCCTGCGATCAAGCTCGAGCTCGGGGTGGCCGACGCCCAGGCGGTCTGCAAGTCCGATCTTGGCGATCCCTGGCTGAGCCTGACGGTCACCGACGTGGGCGCTCCGCTCGCGCCGGGGACCTACCCCGCCTCTCAGGGCAACAGCAGCGCTGGCGCCTACGGCGGCGGCTGGTTGACGATCGACAGTTGGACGGACGGCTACGCTTCGGGCTCCTACGCGGCGATCTTCGGCGATGCCCTCTACGAGGGCGCCTTCGTCGACGTGGAGTTCTGCAGCTCCGACGTGCTCTGCGGCTGAGCGAGCTCGAGGCCGGGTCCGAGGCCCGGCCAGCTCTAGCCACCCGGCGCTCGTCATTGGAGGCTGAAGGGGCGCGGACCCCCGTCTTTACGGGCCCGTGGATCGGGCACAGGCAAGGGCAGGGAGGGCCGGCCTCGTCGTTGGGCGCAGCGCTTGCGGAGGAGTGCATGGTTCGGAGTGGGGACCTTCTCGGGTCCGGGCTTCGATCGGCGAACCAGTGAAGAATGAAGAAGGCCGGGGCGTGACCCGACCAGCTCGGGCCCGAGGAACCAATGAAGAAGGCCGGGTCTCCCCGGCCTTCTTCGCTAGAGCAGCCAGCTCAGCTCAGCGCTGGCGGAGGAAGCGGAGCATCGGCTTGGCGTAGAGCATCGGGATGAACACCAGCGAGCCGGCCATGATCGCGAAGATCGTCCCCGAGAGGATGAGCGAGCCGTTGGGGGTCAGGAGCATGTAGCCGACCGCGGGGGCGCCGAAGCAGCCGAGGCCGTCGAGGAGGGCGATGGTCCCGGCGCCGCCGAGGGCGAAGAGGCTCCAGGTGCGGCCGCGGATGAGGCCGGCGACGCCGGCGAGGCCGAGGCCCAAGGCCGCGAGCTCCATGAACTCGGCCTGCGGCGCGAGGGTGTAGAGGATGAGCAGCGGCAGGGACATGCCGGCGGACTTCACCGCGCGGCGGAGCTGGGTCAGCGACTCCTCCTGCAGGTTCCAGCGCTCGGCGGTGGCCTCGGAGCGCTCGTAGCGGGCCGCCATGCCCTCGCCGGCGAGGAAGATCGTGATCGCCAGGTGGGAGAAGCCGAGGATGGCGATCGAGGGCTCGAAGCCGACCTGGAGCAGCGTCAGGAGGAAGAGCGAGCCGAAGTTGCCGACCCCCATCGCGAACCAGCGGGCCCAGAACCACTCGGCGGCGACGCCGAAGAAGGCGAGCCCGTAGCAGGCCGCGAGCCCGATGAAGCATGCGAAGAGCTCCTCAGGTCCGAGGAACGCTGTCAGCAGGAACTGCCAGAAGTAGAGGGAGAGGATGAGGAGAGCGAGCGCGCGTCGGATGCCAACCATAGAAGCCTCGGGTCGTTAGCCTACGCCCGGGCGGGCGAGCGTGCAACGCGGTTTCTGCTCGGAACCGCGCCCCGCCCTCTGCAGGGTCCTCTGGGGGCCCGCGGCGGCACCGTGCATCCTCGCCCCCGATCGCGCGAGAGATCGGCGCCTCGTCGCCGCCGACGGAGGAACCGTTTGACATGGGGAGCAGCGGCTGGGGTAATCGCGCCGTGAACACTCGCTCCGTCTGGAACGCATTTCGTACCCTCGTCATCGGCGGAGCCGCTCTCGGCGCGGCCGCTTGCTCGCACCTCGAGGTCACTCTGCTCAACTCGGCCTCCGAGAAGCCGAACAACGTCTGGGTCTTCTTCACCGTCGAGAAGGGGGATGAGCCGGTCGCCGGTCTCGAGGCGGAGGACTTTGAGATCTACGAGGACGGCGAGCTGGTCTCGGTCTTCGAGAGCAAGCAGACCATCCAAAACCCCGAGGTGGCGGCGGTGATGTACACGCTGCTGCTCCTCGACGTCTCCGGCAGCATCACCGAGTCCGGTGAGGCGGACAAGCTGGTCGACGCCGCCAAGCAGTTCACCGAGAGCGTCGGCCAGCACCAGAAGGTCGGCGTCTACGCCTTCGACGGCGACGAGAAGCTCCACCCGGTGGTCCCCTTCACCGAGGCCCAGGGCAAGGCCGAGGGCGGCATCGAGAAGCTGCGGACCTACAAGCCGAAGGACCCCTCGACCAACCTCCACGGCGGCGTGATCCTCGGGATCCGCGAGCTCAAGAAGGCGCTGGACAAGGACAAGAAGCCGCTGAAATTCGGCACCCTCGTGGTCTTCTCCGACGGCTCGGATCGGGCCGCACGCTACAGCCGCGAGGAGATGAACGGCGAGCTCGACAAGCTCGAGTACGCGAACTACGAGATGTTCGCGATCGGCGTCGGCGGCGAGATCGAGAAGGCGAAGCTCGACGACATCGGCCGCGACGGCACGGAGCTGGTCGCCGACGATGCGGCGGTCACCCAGGCCTTCGAGGCGATCGCCGATCGGATCGAGCGCCACATGAAGCGCTTCTACCTGCTCTCCTACTGCACCCCGGCGCGCAAGGGCGACCACACCGTCCAGATCGTCGCCAACAGCACGGACCCGAAGGGGTCGGGCTCGTTGGAGTACGACTTCGACGCGAGCGGCTTCGGCCCGCCGCCGGAGTGCGATCCCGAGCGGGCGCCGAACTTCAAGCTCGATCCCGGCAAGTCGCAGCAGCCGGCGAAGGGCAAGAAGAGCCGGGGCAACGGCAAGGCGAGCGCGAGCGCGAGCGCGAGCGTCAACTGAGCGGTCGGCGTCGTCGGGAGGGCTCGAAGGGCTGGCCCGCCCAGCTCCTGCGCGCAGGATGGACCCGCTCGCGCGGCGACCAGGGGCTGTGAGCGGCTTGGATCTCTCATCTGCGGGGCTGAGCTCCGGGGGGGAGCTGGCGGTCCGGCTGCGCTCTCCTCGGCGCCGGACCGCTCGTCGGGTCTCCTCGGGTCTCGTCGGGCTCATCGGGCTCGTCGTCGGGCTCGTCGGGCTCGTCGGGCTCGTCGGGCTCGTCGTCGGGGCCCCGCGGAGTGCGGCGCGCGGCGGCGTCCGCAGAGGCTGCGGGCGGCGGCGGGGTTGAGACTCGCGTCGCTCTCGGGTAAGGCTGCGGCGCTGGGCGAGGCCCGCGATGGATCCGCTGACGTCGCTCCGACGTCGCGGTCCGCAGAGAGGAACCCTGGACGTGCACACATTCTCGACATGGCTACGGCCTGCGCCGCTCATCGTCGGCTCCGTCGTCACCCTCTGGAGCCGGCTCGGCGTCGCCTCTCCGGCGGCGACCGACGAGAGCGTCGCGGACTGGCTCGACCGGGCCATCGTCGGCGCGATCCCTGCGCTCGGCGCGGAGGTGCTCGGCAACGCGATCTGGCGCTACGCGGCCGCGGCGATCACCCTCTTCGCGATCGTTCTCCTCCGGCGGGCGATGATGCGGCTGATGATCCGGGGCCTGCGTCAGGTCACCAGCCGGACCAAGACGACCCTCGACGATCAGCTCGTCGACGCCCTCAACCCGCCGCTCGGCTATTTTCTCGGCTTCGTCGGCCTCTTCGTCGCCTCGCAGTGGCTGCTCCTGGGTCCCCACGTCGAGGGTGGGATCTGGGTGATCCTCCGCCTCGGCGGGATCATCTGCGCGAGCTGGGCCCTGCTCCGGAGCACCGCGCTGATCACCGCCCTCTTCGGCGGTCTCGCCAAGCGCACGGAGTCGGAGCTCGACGATCACCTGGTGCCGCTCATCGGTCGGATCGCTCGGGTCGCGATCGGCCTGGTGATGGTCATCCTCGTCATCCAGGAGCTCGGCTTCAACGTCACGGGGCTCATCACCGGCCTAGGCGTCGGCGGCCTCGCCTTCGCCCTCGCGGCCAAGGACACCCTCGCCAACTGGTTCGGCGCGCTGATGATCTACACCGACCGTCCCTTCGACGTCGGCGACTGGATCAAGAGCCCGTCGCTCGAGGGCGTGGTCGAGGACATCGGCCTGCGCTCGACACGGATCCGGACCTTCGCCAAGACGGTGATCTCGGTCCCCAACTCGCACCTCGCCAACGAGGTCGTCGAGAACTTCTCGCGGATGCCGATCCGCCGGGTCTACTTCAACCTCGGGGTCACCTACGCGACCTCGCCGGCGATGATACGCGAGGCGGTCGCGCGGATCCAGGACATCCTCCGCGAGCACGATGGCGTCGACCAGACCTTCTGGCTGGTGAAGTTTACGGACTTCGGCGACTCGGCGCTCAAGATCATGCTCTACTACTTCACGACGACGACCGACTGGGCGCGCTACCTCCAGATCCGCGGGGATATCAACCTGATGATCATGGACGCGCTCGAGGAGATCGGGGTCGGCATCGCCTTCCCGAGCCAGAGCGTCTACCTCGAGCAGGTCGACAAGGAGGAGGTGCGGCGCCTCGACACCCAGGCTCGCTCGCTCTTCGCGAGCCGGAGGCAGGTCGACGACCAGCACGCGGTGACGATGGCCCCCGCCGACGGCCTGGGAGATGGCTGAGCGGTCGGCTCGGGGTCGGCTGAATGGCGACCCGCCGCTGGCCCGTGCCTGGGTGGCGTCCGCTCTCGGGTAGGGTCTTTGGGGCAGGCCTTTGGGGCAGGTCTTTGGGGCAGGTTTTTAGGGCAGGTTTATGGATAGGTCCCTTGGGTCAGGTCTCTGAGACCCCAGCTCCGAGCCCGGAGCCCTCGAAGGCGATGAGCGCTGCGCGGATCGCCGGCGGCAGCGGGGCCTTGCGGGCGTTGCGGTAGTCGTAGCTGATGACCCGCCCCTCACCCTCGGCGGCGACGACCCCGAGGCGCTCGCTGACGACCCGGTAGTGCATCGTGAAGCGATCTTCGCCGAGGTCCACCGCGCGGGCGGCGAGGGTGACAGTGTCGGGGAAGGTCAATGGAGCCCGGAAGGCGCAGGAGGTCCGCGCCAGGATCGGGCCGACGCCGCCCTCGGCCATCGCCGCGGTCCAGCCGATCGCCTCGAAATAGGCGAGGCGGGCGCTCTCAAACCACCGGAAGTAGACGACGTTGTTGACGTGGGCGAAGGCGTCCATGTCCCCCCAGGCGACGGGCCAGGGGAGGGTGAGGGGGAAGCCTGCGAGGAGGTCGGGGGCCGGCATCACGGCCAGCCTACACGCTCTCCGTTCGCCGCGGCGGCGACGCTCTGTTATGGATACGGCGATGGTCCGACCGAAGCCCGGGATCGGCAAGGGGGTGCTCCACGCCCACGGCGCGCGCGACAAGTTCTCGGTCGGCCGCTTCCATCCCTCCGAAGACCTGGCGCCGCTCGTCGAGCACCTTTGGACGGTCTCGTGGGATCTCGGCGAGGGACCCCCGCATGTTCAGGAGACCCTGCCGGACCCTTCGGTGCACATCGTCCTCGAGCGCGGCGCCTCGGAGGTGGTCGGCGTCCTCCGGGGGAGGTTTCGCCGGCGCCTGGTCGGCGCGGGCCGGGTCTTCGCGGCGAAGCTCCACCCCGGCGGATTCTTCCCCTTTGTCCGCGAGCCGGTGGTGACCTTCACCGACAGGCGCATCCCCCTCGGCGAGGTCTTCGATGTCGACGTTCGCGCGCTCGAGGAGCGGCTCTTCGGCGCCGCCGACGAGTCGTCGATGGCCTCCGAGCTCGAGGGGCTCCTCCGGGCTCAGGGCGCGGAGGCCGACGACAAGGTCGAGCTCGTCCGCGAGCTCGTCGGCCAGATCGCCGCGGACTCGACGATCACCAAGGTCGCCCACCTCGGCCGTCAGACCAGGGCCCTGCAGCGCCTCTTTCGTCGCTATGTCGGCGTGTCGCCGAAGTGGGTGATCCGCCGCTCACGCCTGCAGAGCGCCGCGGAGGCGCTGGACGCCAGCGCCGAGGTCGACCTCGTCGATCTCGCGGCGCAGCTCGGCTACGCCGATCAGGCCCACTTTGTCCGCGACTTTCGAGCGCTGGTCGGGACGACGCCGCGGGCCTATGCCCGCGCCAACATCGACGAACCGTAGGCCCGCCGCCGTAGGCCTGGCTGCGGAGCTCTGCGCGCGGCCACTGTGACGGGGACGGCCGCTGTGCTGAGGGCGGGGCTCAGGCGCTCGCGCCGTCGTAGTTGTGGACCGGCAGCGCGGAGCTGTCGACGTCGTCGAGGCAACGGACGTTGATCGAGTACATCTTCGCGCCGTCGGGTCCAGTCCCCCAGCCAAAGGAGCGGACTCCACAGGTCGCGCAGAAGAGGTGATGGATGTGCTTCTTGGCGAACTGATAGTCCGTCAGCGCGTCCGCGCCACGCTCGAGGGTGAAGCTCTCGGCGGGGACAAAGGCGAGGAGCCAACCAGCCTTGGAGCAGATCGAGCAGTTGCAGGCGACGACGCCCTCAAGCGCAGCGCGGACGGTGTAGCGGACCGCGCCGCAGTGGCAGCCGCCGGTGTAGGAGGTTTCAGGTGTGGACATAGGCGGAGAGTCCCCGATGTGGGAGCGCCTGTCTTGAAGAAACGCGACAGTCTTGGGGAGCGCCGAATGGACGTCACGTCGCCGATGGGACGAGCCGGAGCAGACGAGCGAAGAGGTCTCCGTTCGGGTGTGTGACAGTGCAGAAGAGGTCCTCGTAGAACGTCGTTAGGTCTGACGAACGTGTTCTCTAGCGTTCACGCCCGGCCGCCTCGGGGTGTAGATTGGTTGGACGTTCTGGTGAGGGGGCGAATAGGTTTGGAGAAGAGCAGCGGGACTTTGGAGGCTGAGGCTGAGGCTGAGGTTGAGGCTGAGGTTGAGGTTGTGCGGCTGCGCGAGCAGGTAGCGCTCCTTCAAGCCCAGCTCTCGGCGCTCCTCGAGGCCTCTGAGGGGCTCGCGTGGGTCAAGGACAAGGAGGGGAATTTCATCGACGCGAACTCGGTGCTCGCCTCGCTCGCCGCGGTCCCGCGGGAGAAGTTGCGGGGTCTCACGGATCTCGACCTCTGGCCGCTCGAACAGGCGGAGGCGTTTCGCCGCGACGACGCGGAGGTCATGCGGCTCCAGGCCAGCAAGTTCGTCGAGGAGCCGATCGATGAGCGGCGGGGGGGGCGTACGGTCTGGCTCTCGACGCGGAAGGTCCCGGTCTGGCTCGGCGATGAGGTCGTAGGAACCGCAGGTTGCGCCCGCGACATCACCGACGAGCACTGGGCCTCGGTCGACCGCGACGAGGCGCGCAACGAGCTCGTGGAGACCCAGCGTCGTCGCCTCGAGGAGCTTTCGACCCCGGTGCTTCGGCTGTGGAAGGGGGTCCTCGCGGTCCCCCTGATCGGCAGCGTCGATGGTTGGCGGGCGACTCGGCTGATGGACGCCCTCCTCACCGCGATTCAGCGCGAAGAGGCGGCGGATGTGGTGCTCGACATCACCGGCGTGACCGAGGTGGACGGCGAGGTCGCCGAGCGGCTCCTCAAGGCGGTGCGGGCCGCACGTCTCGTAGGAGCGCGGTGCTCCCTGGTCGGCATTCGTGCAGACGTCGCGCGGGCGATCGTCGAGCTGGACATCGACATCGGCGACGTGGAGATCTTCAGCACGCTCGAGCAGGCGCTCGGCGAGGTGATGGGGCGGGCGGCGGCCAAGGCGAAGGCGGCCAAGGACTCCTCTTCATAGGAGGGTCGGGGGGGTGAGGCATTCGCGGACATCGGCGGAGCGGAGACTGATCCAAGCCGCCGTCGCGGGCTCTGCGAAGGTCCTCCGCCCCCCGGCGCATGGACTCTTCGCGCGCTCATGCTCGGGGCGAAGGCCGCGATTCTCCGGCGAGGGTCGCCGACGTCGGAGCTCGCTCGTCACCCTTTTGGGTCGGCAGGAGCGCTGCCGCGCTCGGGTCTTCGTCCCCAGGCGCGGATCTTTGGCTGCAGAGGTTGGTCAGCGGGCCGCTGCGGTTGCTATCCTCGCCCTACTGAGTGGGTGTGGGTGACACAGCCTGACGAAGGAACAAAGGCGGAGACGAGGGGAGCATCCCCACTCGCTGTCGCCAGGGCCGGAGCCTCCGCGGAGCCGACAGGCGACGTTGAGGTCGTGCTCGTGTGCGCTGATCCAGGACTCGGCGACGAGCTCTGCGACGAGCTGCGCGGTGCGGGCCTGCGGATACGGGCGGTCGCTGCCGATGATCTGGAGCTCCTCGGCCGGGAGCTCGGACGCCTCTCGCGCGGCGGCATCGTCGTCATCGAGGGGGCCGATCTGGCCTCGGCGTTGATCGACACGGTCCGCTCGGTCGCCCACGTAACCTGCGTCGCCCTCGTCGAGCTCCGCGAGCTGCGGACTGCGCTCTCGCGTGGGGTCGACGATGTGATCCCGAGGCCGTGGTGCGCGGACGCGTTGCTCGCCCGGATCGAGGTCGCGAGGGCGAGGGCCGGCGCCTTCGATCTGGAGCTCGC
>JAUHWG010000048.1 GCA_030424595.1 Polyangia bacterium | reverse complement strand
AATCCTCGATCAGGCAGCCGTCGCGGAGGCTCTCGATGGCGACGGCGAGGAGCGGATCGCGGCCGACCCCGAGGGGCGCTTGGAGGAGCTCGGGGATGGGCTCGACGCTGAGGGGGGCGCCGGCGTAGCCCGCCGCGAGGGCGAAGCAGCGGCGGGCGTGGTCGATCTCCTGGAGGCCGGCGTGGTGGGCCCCCTCCAGGAGCTCCGCGGGGGCGCCGAGACCCGCGAGGAGCCAGGAGACGCGGGAGAAGGCGGGGACGCTGGCGTGCTCTTTCTGGGCGTCGTGGTGCCAGAGGGTGGCGAGGGCGTCGCGGGTCGCCGGTGTGAGGTCGTCACAGCGGGGGCTGGCGCCTGCGGCCCACTCATCTCCGGGGCGCAGCTCGGGGTGGACCATCTTGCCGCGGATCCGCAGGGGTCGTCCCCAGGGGGCGACGCCGAAGCCTGAGCCAGCGATCAGCGAGAGGAGCGCGGTGAAGCCTCCGATCGCGGTGGTCACGACCCCGCCGAGGAGCGAGGCCGCGAAGTAGCCGCGATGGGGCGGGCGGGTGATGAGGCCGAGGATGGCGATGACGACGATCCCGACGCTCAGGAGGCCCGTGAGGAAGCCGAGGACGCCGACGAGCACGATAGTGTCGTCGATGGTGTTGCTGCTGATGCTCAGGCCGCCGAGGACGAGGCTCGCGAGGAGAAGGCCGGCGACCAGGCGCCACACCTTGGGGAGGTAGAGGCGGGCGGCGGTGATCGTCTCTGGCGGGGCTTCCATCGCCGCCATTATGGACCTCCGACGGCCGCATGAACGGCCGAAATAGCCCGCCTGGGCCCCTTTGCTCAGTAAAATCGCCGACTTGGGGGCTATTGCGCCCGTCGCCTCGGTCGGCCGCTCGGGTCGGCCGCTCGCGTCGGCGCCTTGCGGCTTTTGTCATTTGATCGGACCCTCTGTGCGCCGACATGCCCCGCGGCCGACCCACCCCAGACAGCCACCGGCTGCGCCCAGACAGCCACCAAAGGCTGAGTCGAGACAGCCCCCTGCGGCGGACCCGTGGCGGCGCCGAGCTGGCGACGCTGGTCGGGGGGCTCTTCTCGATCTGTCTGGTCCTCGTCCTGGTTCTCGTCGGCGCTCGCCCGGCCGCGGCCCTGAGCATGAAGGGGCCGACCGAGACCTGGGGTCAGTACCTCGTCGTCATCGACGACTCGGGGAGCATGGACGCCAACGATCCGCGGCGTCTCGTCGTCATGGCGGCGATGGCGATGGCCGCGGCGCTCGAGGACGCCGATCAGATCGCCGTGGTCGGCCTCAATGAATTGGCCGAGGGCGCGACGCCCCGCCTGGTCTCCCCCCGCGAGCTTATCGAGGCCCAAGCGGGCCCGACGGGGCCGCGGGTGCTGGCGGGAGAGCGGGTCGATCGGCTGGCCCAGCACCGCGGCGGGACCCCGTGCCGGGCGGCGCTGACCCGGGCTCAGGAGCTCCTCGAGGGGGCTGCCTCCGCGGGCGCTCCGCAGACCCTGCTGATGCTTACCGACGGGGCCTGCAACGGCGGCAAGGTCGAGGGCGCCGAGAGGTGGCTCGGCGGGCTCCGTGCCCACCGCGAGGGCCGCTTTCGCTTCGTTCTCCTGACCCGCGCCGGCCGCGATCGGGTCGAGCCGGAGCTGCTGCGCTACGCCACCGCCACCGGCTGGTCCGGCGAGAGCCGGGTCTCCTTCGACGCCCGCGCGCTCCTCCGGGCCTTCGCGGAGGTGCTCTCCTTCAGCCGCGGCCTCCGCTACGACGACGGCGGCCGGGTCGGCCTCGACCGGACCTTCGCCGGGGCGCGCAACGTCCGGGCCCTGGCGATCGCCGAGGACGGGGCGGAGACGATCGACCTGTCCACCTCGACAGGCGCTGTCGAGGCGAGGATCGACGGCGGGCCGACCTTCAGCCACCCGACCCACCGCTGGAGCCTGCGCTGCCCGTCGCTCGGGCCCGGCGCGGAGCCCTACGCGGTCAAGTCGAAGACCGACGGGGTCGACGTCCTGGTGATCCCGAGCTACGGCGGCCTCCGGGTCGAGGCGGTGATCGCCCCCTGTGAGCCGAGGCCGGCGCTGCCCTGGACCCGCGAGTCGCCGGTCCGCGCCGGGCAGCCCCACTGCGCGTGGGCGCGGCTGGTCGGCGACACCGGCGAGACGATCGTCCCGGGCTCGTCGTTCGCCTTTGAGCTCGAGCTGTGCGACGAGGGGGACGGGGGCGAGGAGGGTGCCTGCGAGCGGGCGAGCGCGATGCAGCCCGACGCCGACGGGACGTTTAATGCCCAGCTCGGCGCGGCCCCGGAGGGCGGACGGCACGAGCGGACCTTCCGCGCCCACGGCGGCGCCTTGGCCCGGCCGGTGACGACCAAGCGGGCCTTCCAGGCGATGTCCTTCGGCATCTCGGAGCTGCGGCGCGCGGGCGATCCGGAGCCTGTCCACAGCCTCGAGCTCGGCGAGCTGCCGATGGCGACGATCGAGACCCTCACCCTCGAGGGTCGCGGCGCCTTCCCGGCCTCGGCGAGCGCCGACGTGAGCTGCTCGATCGACGGCGACGCGGCGATCCGCGAGTGCCTGGTCTGCCGGCCCTCGTCGCCGACGGTCGCCCTCCAGGATCCGCTCAGCCTCCAGGTCGAGGTCGGGGCGACGCCCTTCTGCCCGGCGATCTCCGACAACAGCGCCCAGCCCCTGCCGGTGCGCATGCGCCTCGAGATCACGCCCAAGGGCGAGGCGGCGGCGAGCCTCGGGCCGACCGTGCTGCCGATCAGCGCGACCCTCAAGTACGCCCCTAACCGCGAGCGGACGATCGCGTTGATGGGCGGTGGCGAGGGGACCCAGAAGATCGCCGTGCCGGCGCCCCTCTCGGCGGCGGTGAAGGTGCGGGTGATCGGCGAGGCCTTCCCGGACGAGCTGATCATCGAGCCCGAGTCGGAGAACGTCCGCCTCGAGGCGGACGTCCCCGGCGATGTCGCCTACGTGACGCTCCGGGTCGCCAGCGAGGACTGTTGCAGCCCGACGACCTACCGCGCCGACCTCCGGGTCCAGGCGGAGGCCGGCGGCCCCGAGCTCTCGGTGCCGCTCGTGATCACCGTCCAGGATCCAGGCTTTTGGGTCTGTCCCGGCAAGAAGATCCTCCGCTGGACGCTGATCGGCCTCGGCCTCCTGACGCTCCTGTGGATCCTCCGCGGGTTTGTCAGCCCCGCGAAGTTCCCCCCCGGGGTGGTCCTCGCCTACGCCGAGTCGCATACCGCCCTGTCCAAGCTCGGCGAGGGCGACGAGGGCTGGCTGAGATTAGAGCGCTTCGACGAGACGGGGCGCGGCTTCTACCGCCCCGGCACGCTCTACCTCGGCGGCTCCAAGGCGCCGCTCCCCTCGCTCAAGCGGATGGCGCCGAGCGCTCGGATCGAGGCCAGCGACGGCGGCGGGGCGACCCTCATCGTCGACGGCGAGGGGACCGAGACCTTCTCCGAGTCCAACGGGTGGACGCCGCTAGAGCCCGGCTCCCACCCGATCCACAGCCGCATCCTCCTCCGCCGCGAGGGCGAGCTCTACCTCCTCTTTCGCCGCTAGCTCCTAGCGGCACACGAGCCCACCGGCTCGCCAGCGCGAATTCAACCAAGGCAGTCAACGAAGGAAGTCCGCAGCAATGACGATCAGGATCATGCCAGGTGAGGTGACGCCGACGCTCTTTGTCGGACTCGGGGGATCAGGGGGCAAGGCCGTCGGTCGGATCGCCAAGCGCCTGCGGGCCCACGAGGACTTCGACCATCAATATCGAAGCCTCGTCCGCTTCCTCGCGATCGACACCAACGACGCCGATCTCGCGCGTCTGCGCAAGGGGACAGGCGAGTACGGGCGGGTCGACGACACGGTCCTGATCTCGGACTTCGACAAGGTCGCCTACTCGTCGCACCGCCGCGGCGACTCCTTCGCCGACGCCGACGACTACTTCACCCAGTGGGTCCACGACTGGTACCGCTTCCGCAAGGAGAGCGGGGCCGGGGCCGGCCAGATCCGGATCGAGAGCCGGCTCTCGTTCTACCGCTCGGTCGAGGTCGGCGACCTGGCGCAGAAGCTGACGAGCATCCTCTCGGAGATGCGCTCGCACGCCCACGGCATGCGCCACACCGGCGCGCCGATCCAGGTCTTCGTCTACTTCTCGGTCGCCGGCGGCACGGGCTCGGGCGCGTTCATCCCCTTCGCCTATCTCTGCCGCGACGTGATCGAGGATCCCTCGGCGCGCCTGTGCGCCTTCGCGATCCTCCCCGGCGCCTTCGAGGCGGTCGTCGGCCAAAACCGCGAGGGCGTCTTCGCCAACGGCTACGCGGCGCTCAAGGAGCTCGAGCATCTGATGAAGCTCGACACCCAGGGGCCCTCGTCGCCGAAGGTGCTCGACCTCCACTACGACCCGCGCAACAAGCATCGGCGGACGATCACGCGGCGTCCCTACGATCTCTGCTACATGGTCGACCGGCCGCAGAACTTCTCGCTCGACGACGTCAGCGAGGCGATGGCGGACGCGACCTACGTCCAGATCTTCTCGCCTATCCTCGGCGATCAGCAGGCGGACTTCGACAACTACACCAAGGAGAGCCGGCGCCTCTTCCCGGACGCGCTCAACGAGCGCGGCGAGGGGTATACGGCCTTCTACGGGACCCTCGGCGCCTCGGTGATCGTGCTGCCGAAGGCGGACATCCTCGAGTACTGCGCCCGTCGCTACGCGGCGACCGCGGTGCGGCGCTACCTCCTGCTCGACGATCCGGCGCTGGTCTCGGAGTCGCAGCGCGAGCAGTTCCGCCGCTTCTCGATCGATAGAGCCGAGCTCGAGCGCCTGGCCCCGGACGCCCAACGCCGGCGGATCGACGAGTCCTTCGTCCAGAAGATCCGCCTCCTCGGCAGCCAAGACCAGGACGAGGGCCCGTGGAAGCGGGCGCTGGAGCTGCCGGAGCTGGCGGCGGCCAAGCTCGAGGCGGCGACCTCCGCGATCCAGGACCGGCTCCGCGATCAGGCGGCGTCGATCCGCGAGATCTCAGCCGACCGGATCCTCGACGGCTCGTGGACCCCGGCGACGACGATCGCCTCCCTCAAGCGCCAGGTCGCGGAGGCGCGCGAGGCCGTCGCCGCGGTCGTCACCGCCGAGCGCGACCAGATCGAGACCGGTGAGTGGTGGGGGAAATTCCTGGCGACGGCCGGCCCCGACGGCGCCGCCGAGCTCGGACCCTACGAGCAGCGGCTGGTGCTGATCCAGCTCCGCGACGGACCGCGGGCGCCGCTCGGATCGGCGGCGCTCGACGAGCTCGGCGGTCAGGTGGCGCGCCTCCGGGGCGAGGGCGACCTCGGCACCGACTCGCGCTTTAAGGGCGAGATGGACGCCCTGGCCGCGGAGATCAAGCGGACCCACGGCGGCTGGGACAAGCTCTTCACCCGCAAGGACAAGGACTTCGAGGCCGCCCGGGATCGCGCGGTCGCGACCTTCAACGACTACGTCGACAAGATCCGCGCGAGCGTCCTCAAGGGGGCGCTGCACGAGCTCCTGACGGCGCTCGGCCGCTCCGCCGACGCGCTCCGCGAGAGCTTCCGGGCGATCGAGGGCTCCGCCGGCCAGCTCGCCGCGGAGCTCGAGGAGAAGGCGCGGCGCTACGAGTGGGACGGCGGCGTCGACGGGCTCCGCTCGGAGGCCAACGAGTACGCGCTCGACGTCGAGATCCTCCAGCACCCCTCGGCCCGCGCCCGCTTTTGGGGCTGGTACTACGTCGATCAGATCGAGGGTCGCCCCGAGCTGACGGAGCCTGCGGCGCTGCTGGCCGCGGTCCGCGAGGCGATGCGCCCGCGCTTTGACCAGCGCGGTCAGGTGGTCCGCCGGACCGCCCGCGAGATCGTCGGCGAGATCGTCGAGCGCCTGGTCGACACCGCCAAGAACATGCTGAGCAAGGAGATCCTCGGCGACCCGACGAGCGCCGATCCGGACGTCCGCCTGGGCCTGCGGATGGACGACGCGCTCGCCCTAGAGGCGGCCTACTACGGCCGCTACGGCGAGTCCAAGGGCAAGGAGCCGGTGGATATGCTCAGCGACCGGCCGCTGCGGCCGAGCGTGCTCTGGGGGGACCCGCGGGTCCGCCTCTACGCCCGCCGCAAGTTCGAGGCGGCGCTCGCCAAGGCCGAGCCGCTCTCGCGCTACGACGCCGAGGTCAAGGGCTCGATCAAGCACCCGAACATGCTCCTCATCGGCCTCCACGCGTCGCTGGGGCAGGGGCCCTTCCGCGAGGCGTTGACCGAGGCCAGCGCCGGCGGCGACGCGACCGAGGTGGAGTGGCCGGTGTCCCACCGGATCGTTCTCTACCGCTCGATCCTCGGGGTGCCGATCTACTGCTTCCCGCACATCAACATGGACATGAAAGAGTCCTATCGTCGCTTCCAAAAGCGCGACGACAGGGCCTGGCCGCTGCACATCGATCGCAACTGGGAGTCGCTGATGGACCTCGACCCTGAGGATCGGCGGCGGGAGATCGAGCAGCTCGAGGCCCAGCGGCGGATCTCCGTCGTCGCCTTCGCCCTCGGGCTGCGGCGCGGGCTCATCGAGCGCGACACGGAGGCCGCGACCTACGTCCTCCGGGTGCGGGAGAACCGGACCCTGCCGCTGGAGCCGACGGTGGTCGCCGCCGCCGACGCGATGATCGCCTTCGAGGAGCGCTTCGCCACGGTCTACGACAACCTCGTCGCCCCCCTCCTCGACGACGCCCGCCGGGCCCGCCGCGATGACAGCTTGAAGGCCGACCTCAAGGCGGCGGCGGAGGCCTTTACCATCCGCTGCGAGGATCTCGAGCTGCAGGGCAAGCGCAGCCCTGCGGAGGAGCAGGAGTACGAGGATCTCCGGAGCGCCGGGCGGATCCTCGCGGGTCTGACCCGGTAGGAGACCTGCGGCGAGGGCCGGCGACGGCGCGGGGCCGACACTGGACCGGGGCGAAGGCTCGACCCAAAGCTCGACCCAAAGCTCGAACCAGAACTCGCACTCGAACTCGATCTCGAACCAGAAGACCCTGTGGCGGAGAATTGGCCAGCGCGCGCGCTTGAGGTCCCCTCAGTCCTCCTCGGCCTCGGGGGCTTCGGCGCGGGCGTAGCCCGACGGATCAAGGAGGAGCGCTCCCTCGCCCGGCGCCTCGTCGGCGGCGACGAGGCCAGCGATGATCTGCGCCTGGTGATCGCCGGCGAAGACGCGGCGCTCGGGGCCGACGCGGTCGCGGCGGAGGTGCTGGCGGCGGCCCGCGAGGTGCTGGGGCACGTACGGGTCGTCCAGGCCCGGGACCTCAGCGACAGCGAGGGGATCACGCGCCTCCACGTGCTCGTCTTCGCCGACCTCGGGGAGGCGGTGATCCGCGACGGTCTGGCGGAGACGTTGGCGGCGACCGAGGCGCTCCTCCTCGGCCGCTTGGGGCCGATCTTCGAGGCCTTCCGCACCGGTATGGCCCGCGGCGCGGCGATCGTTCCGCTCTTGGTCATGCCCCACCCGCCGGCGCACGAGCAGGGGGTGGCGATCGCGACCTGTCTGAAGGGACTCCTGCGCGAGGTCGCCGAGACGCCGGCCGAGCGGCGGGCGATCCCGCAGGTCTTCGTCGTCGAGGACGTCGCCGAGCGATCGATCCTGAGCTCGGAGGAGCTCGCCCAGTGCCTGCGCAACTTCGCCAGCCTCCTCCTCTACGCCGGCGACCTGCCGCTGGTCTCGTCGTTGATCCACGGCGGCGAGGGCGGGGGCCAGGCGAGCGAGCCGCTGGCGACCTTCGTCTGCGCGACCGCGGAGCTGCCGCGCTCGCGCCTGGCGGCCTACGCGACCCAGCGAGTGGCGATGGAGGTGCTGGCGGCGGTCCGCGAGGCGCCGCGGATCGAGGGCGACATGCGCGAGCTGGACGCCCTCGAGGACCTCGAGGTGGCGGAGCTGAGCCGCGCCGGCGAGGCCGACAAGGACGTCGCCGCCGTCCTCGAGCGCTACGCCCCTGACCGGAGCCGCGACCCGCCGCCGAGGTGGTGGGAGGAGGGCAGCGCGATCCTGGGGCGCTACGGCCCCGACGAGGGCGATCGATCCCTGGACGCGCCGATCCCCGCCGCCGATCCGCCGCAGGGGTGGATCCGGGAGCGGATGGTCGCGATCCAGGAGACCTGGCGGCTGCTCCAGCGCCGCCGCTTCGACGATCTCGTCGCCCGCGATCGGGCGGCGGTCCAGTCCTGGCGCGACCGGCTGCTAGAGCGGCTCCAGGAGCGGGTCGACCAGACGCTGTGGGGGGATCCGAGCCCCGACTCCTTTCGTCGGGCAGAGGTGCTGGTCTCCCAGCTCCAGCGGGCCTTCGGCGATCAGCTCGACCAGGCGATCGCCGCCCGGGACGCGTCGATCCCCGCCAAGGCGCCGAGCTTTGAGCCGCTCCAGCGGGCCCACGCCGAGGTGCTCGACGCGGCGCGGCAAAAGCCCGAGGTCGCCTTGGTCGGCCTGTGGGGGGCGATGGCGCTGGTCGGCTGCGTTCTCTTCGGCGGGCCGATGCTCACCCTCCTGGGGGACGCGCTCGGGGTCGACCCGGGATCGGCGGCCGGCTTTCTCCTGCTCCAACACCCGACCTGGACCGCGCTCGCCCTCGGCCTCGCGCTGGTGATCGGGGTCTGCGGCTATCACCTCGGGCGCTCGCACATCGCCATCCTGGCGGCGCTCGACGGGCTCTGGGCGGCGCTCGAGCGGACGATCAGCGGCCGCGAGGGATCGCTGCACGACTACTTCGCCTCGCGCCTCCGCTTAGCCCGCAACATTGCCCGCGTCGAGGTGCTCCTGGCGATCCAGGCCTCGCTCGCCGACGACGCGGAGCGGCTGGTGCTGGTGGACAAGGCGGCCCGCCGCGGGCAGGCGATCCTGGGGGAGGCGCAGCGTCAGCTCGGGGTCCGGCGGGCCCACGGCGAGGACGATCTCAAGGGGCTCCTGGGGCGGCCGGACGAGGCGCTGATCGAGTCGCTGGTCGGTCCTGAGGGGGCGGCGGCGATCCGCGACAGCCTCGACCAAGGCGGGGCCCAGGCCCGGATCTCCGACGTGCTCGCGACCCTCGCCGCCCACTACAAGCGGGGCGATCACTGGCGCGAAGAGGTGCCCTTCGCCGACGTCGATCGGCTGAGGGACGCGGCGGCGCGCCACGCCGCGCCGATCGCCGCCTGGGATCCCTTCGCCGACGCGCGCCGGGCCGAGGCGACCGCGACCCACCTCTCCGCCTTCCTCCGCCGCCAGCGTCGGACCCTGCGGACCGCGCTCAACTTCACCGGCTACGAGGTCCACGACCCGACCGGGATCAGCCGGGTCGTCCGCGGCGAGGCGATCCTCCCCGGCGGCGGCCATGACCTGGTCCGCGAGGCGCTCATCGACGAGAACTCGCCGGTGCCGACCCGTCGCGGCCTGGAGCCGGATCGCGCCTACTATCTCCTGGTGGCCGGCGGGATCCATGAGAACGCGGTCGCCTCGCTGAGGGTCGGCGAGGGCTCGGGCGAAGGGGCGGCGCAGCGCCTGGGGAGCAAGGCGGAGGAGCGGGCGAGGCGGACCAAGGACGAGCTCTCTGGTCGGCGGGCCCCGTCCGACGCGCTTTGGGGGACGCTCAAGCCGGGTCGGGGCACGGAGAGCGCGAGCGGGGAGGGGGAGCCGTGAGGGCGCCGCCCGCCGAAGGAGTCGGCTCGCCCGAGCCGGGGGCGCCGGGGCTGGATGCCTCCGCGCAGGATGCCTCCGCGCTGGATTCGTCCGCGCTGGACTCGTCCGCGCTGGATGCCTCCGCGCTGGACTCATCGGGGTTGGACCTGTCGGGGCTGGATCCCTCGGCGTTCGATCCGTCGGCGCTCGGGCTCGATCCGTCGCGGCTCTCCGGGATCGACCCGAGCCAGCTCTCGCTCGAGGCGCTGCACCCGATGGTCCACGAGGCCCTGCGCGCGGGGACCGGGAAGATCGCCCTCGCCTCGATCGCCCTGGCCGCGGTGGTCTTCGCCGTCGGCATGCTGCGGGCGCGGATGAGGCCGACGGAGCGCGCCCCCGGGCCGACCTGGGTCGCGGCGGCGCTGCTCCTGCTCGGGACCTACCTCGCGATCCGGGCGGTCGATCCGCTCTTGGCGACGACGCTGGAGCGCCCGTCGTGGATGGCCGAGGCGGCGTGGGCCAAGGTCGGTTGGTTCGAGTGGAAGCTGCTCGGGCGGCCAGGTGTCGCCCTCGCCCTGCCGCTCGCCGACATCCCCGCGCTCGCGTTGGTGCTCCACATCCCGCTCTGGCTCTGCCTCCTGTGGGTGGTCGAGCTGATCCTCCGCTGGGTCTACGGGGTCCGCCCCGGGGGCAGCGTCGGCTGGGAGACGAAGCGCGCCGAGCTGCCCTGGTTCTACCGCTGGGTCGGCTCCTCGACCGCGCGCCGGGCCGACCAACGCTTTCGTCGCTGGGTCGGGCCGCTGGTCGTCGTCCTGATGGTGTTGCATGTGGTCGCGGGGCTCAGCCTCGGCGAGGTCGGCGGACCGGCGCCGGGGGCCTGGGTGGTCGCGGGCCTGCTCCTCTGGGTCACCGCGTTTCACCTGATCACCGCCGGCAAGAAGCCGACCGAGCGCGAGGAGGAGAAGGAGCTGGGGGAGGCCGCCGCGGACGACGCCTCGGTCGCGGAGCAGTCGCCGCTGCGTCGCCTCCGCGAGGCCGCGCAGACGCTCCGCCCCGGCGTCGCCTTTGAGCTCCTCGAGGAGCAGCCGGGCGCCGCCGAGTCGCGGGCGCCGCTCCCCGCCCAGCTCGCTCCCCTCGTCGGCGAGGTGTTCGAGGACCTCAGCGGCCACACCCAGCCCTGGGCCCACCAGGCGGCGGTGCTGGAGCATCTCGCCGGCATCTGGACGCTGACCTCGAGCGCGCCGCTGAGCGACGATCCGACCTCGCTCGAGGAGGTGCGGAGCCGGTCGCCGATCTCGAGCGCGGGCGGGGCCGAGGCGGCGCACGCCCTGGTGCTCGGCGGCGAGGGATCGGGTCGGACGACCCTGACGATCCTCGCGGCGCTGCACGTCTTCCTCGATCGGGGGGCGACGACGCTGGTGCTCGTCCGCACGCGGGCCGCGGCCATCGCCTGGGTGGCGAAGCTCGGGGACGCGCTCGCCCGCTCCTCGGCGCGCTGGAACGTCCAGGTCGCGCTCGCCGGCGAGGACCTTGCGGCGCCGCTCCTCGCCGGTCGGACCCCGGCGATCGTCGTCGCCGATCTCGAGGCGTTCGAGTCCGAGGTGCTCTGCGATCGCCGGACCGACGATCTCTTGGGGCGCCTCGGACTGGTGGTCGTCGACGATGTCGACGCCTTCCACGGGGTCGCCGAGATGCACCTCGGGCTGTCGATGCGCCGCCTCTGGGCGCTCGGGGCGACGCTCCACCGCGCCTCCTATCCGGTCGTCCTGGTGGCGACCGCGGCCGCGGGGGCGAGCGGGATCGACGGCTGGGCGCGGCACGTGCTGGGGGTCCCGCTGCGGGTCTTCTCCGACGACCGCGCGCCGGCGCTGCCGCGGGCGCTGCTGCGGCGCCGCGATCTCGTCGACACCCGCGGCGATGATCTGCCCCTGGCGGAGGTCGCCCAGGCCTGCGAGGCCGCCGGTCTCCCCTGGCATCTCCGCCTCGCGGGCGACGATCAGCGATCGATCCAGCGGGCGGCGCTCGACGGGATCGGCGGGGCCCGCCGTCATTACCAGCGCGATCCGGCGGACGCGGCGGTGATCCTGATCGAGGGCACCTATCCCGCCGCGCGCCGCGAGGCGACCCGCCTCTGCCACGCGGGCTGGCGGCAGGAGGCGGATCGTGTGGTGCTGGTCCTGGCCCCGCCCGGGGACGAGGAGATGGTCCTCCACGAGGAGGCCGACGACGCGCTCCACCGCGATCTGGTCGCCTCGTTGCCGCAGGCGGTGCCGCTCAGCGAGCCGCGGGTCGTCCGTCAGCGTCACCTCGACCGCGCCCTCGGCCGCGAGCAGGACCTCGCCGGGCTCCGCGAGCGCCTCGGCGCCCGCTTCGTCGACGACGCCGTCGAGCACCTCGCCGACGCCGGTAAGGTCCGCCGCCGGCAGGTGCTCCTCATCGATCCGAGGACCGACGCGATCAGCGAGCGGACGCTGGTGCGCGCCGACCATGAGGCGGCGCTCGGCCAGGCGATCTCCGCCGAGTGTGTCACCGAGGTCGCCGAGTGCGTGAGCCTCGTCGACGCGGGAACCTCGGAGGTGCTGCTCCGCTGCGAGCTGGCGATCGCCGGCGCCGTCTACCCGCCGGGGCGGATCTTCCTCCACCCCCAGGGCCGCTACGTCGTCCTCGAGGGCGACGGCGACGGTGACGCGGACGGGGAGGGCGACGGGGATGCGACGGGCGGGCGGACGATCAAGGCGGAGCGGATCGCTGACGCCTCGCGGACGACCCTCGAGCGGCGGGTCGCGATCGAGGTCGCGGAGCAGCCGCTCGATCTGGCCATCCGCAAGCTCGGCGGTCGTCGCCTGGCGATCGCCCTGACCCGGGCCCAGATCCGCGAAGAGGTGGTCGGCGTCCGCCGGATAGGCCCAGGTCCTCGCCTGCTGGAGCATCGCCTCCTCGAGCGGCCGACGGTCGCGGTCTACGGCAGCGACGTGTGCCTGATCCGCGGACGTCTCGGCGAGGCCTCGCCCGGGTCGGCGGCGGGAGCCGAGGGCGTCGACCTCAGCCCGGCCGCCGCGGCGCCGCTGGTCGCCGCCCTGCGGATGATGATCCCCTGCGCGCTGCGGGGCGCCGGCGAGCTCGTCGACGTCGCCGCGATCGAGCTAAGCGGCGAGCTCCACCTCGCCCTCTTTGATCGCACGCCCGGCGCCAGCGGCTTCGCCCGCCACATCGCCGAGCGCAGCCTCGCCGCCCTCCTGACCCTCGCCCGCCTGGCGCTCGGTCGCCTCGTCGGCCCGGAGCTCTCGCGCCTCTGGCACATCCACGACAGCACGCCGGGGGCGGATCCCTCGGCCTGGGACACCGCCGGGGCGCTGCGCTGGCTCGGCGCGATCCTCGACAGGGCCGCGCCAGCCCAGGCGGAGCTCGGTCCGCAGGATCGTCCCCGGGGGCCGCGCTGTGAGTACGGCGCGGGGGCAGGGCGCGGCGACCTCGGGCGGATCTGGGTGACCCGCAGCGGCCGCAGCGATGACCTGGTCTGGACCCGCCATCGTTGGTGGTCGCCGCAGCCCCTCGCCGGAGCGCAGGCCGGCGAGGTCTTCCTGAACATCGCCGTCGAGCGGCCCTTGGTCGCCCGCGCGCTGGTCGACCCCGCCGACGCCGAGGTGCTCGCGACCCTGGCGATGATCCGGCGGACGCTCGGCGAGCTCTTCGGCGAGAGCGCCGTGGACGGCGTCCTCGGCATGGTCGCCGCCTTGCCCCTGAGCCCGCGGCCGCTCGCCGCTCGCGAGGGCTCGCCGTTGGTGGTCCTCGCCCGCCGCCGGGCCGACCTCAGCGTCAAGCGAGACCTCGCCGCGGCGCTCCTCCCCGAGGTCTACACGACCGCCCCGGTCGAGGTCGAAGGGCGGCTGGGGCTGCGCCTTCAGCGGGGCGCCGACATCATCACCGTCGATCTCGCGGGGCCGGAGGCGAAGATCATCACGTCGTGATCCTCCTCCGTCGGGGGCCAGAGGGTCGAAGTCCCGCGAACGCCGGGCTCTAGGAGGGGGTTGTGCGAGCGGATAGTCGCGGCTTGAGCAAGACTCCTGGCTTTTAGGCGCATATGTGCAGCTTTTCTGCGCAAATCCACATGAAGTCGCGCTAGAGTATGGGCCCCGAGGGCCAATGCTGATCGAGTTCCGAGTCGAAAATCACCGCTCCATTCGCGAGGAACAGGCGATTACGCTCGAGGCTGGGCGAGTCGGCGATGCGGACGATCCTACTCCGCGCACGGTTCAGTCGACGAAGCTGCTGCCGGTAGCCGCCTTCTACGGTGCCAACGCTAGCGGGAAGAGCAACCTGCTGGCGGCGCTCGAGTTCATGCGTGACGCTGTGCTGCACTCGCACCGCACGTGGGCGCCGGATGGCGGTGTGCCGCGCGATCCGTTCGCTTGGGGTAAAGCGGCGAGTGAGCCATCGCTCTTCGAGGTGACGATCCTCGTAGCGAGTGTTCGCTACCAATATGGCTTCGTCGTCGATGACGAGGCCTTCCTCGAAGAGTGGCTCTTCGTCTGGCCCAAGGGGCGGAAGCAAACGTGGCTCGAACGGGAGGGCCAACACTTCAAATTCGGAGACCATCTGCATGGCGAGAACAAGGTCGTCGAGCAGGTTACGCGGCCCAACGCGCTCTTCCTATCGGCAGCCGTACAGCATGCGCACGAGCAGCTGGCGCCGCTCTATCGGTGGTTTAGCAATATGCGCGTGATAACAGATCGCAGGCATCGTCGCCTGGGCATGTGGTCAGACCGTTGGTTGCGGAGCACCTTGGTGACGACGACATCGACCTCGCAGGTATCGCTCTTCGATGAGTTCGACTCGCAGCGACTGACCGCATTTCGTGACCTGCTCCGTGCTGCGGACGTAGGGATTATGGACCTCAAGGTCGAGGATGATGAAGGGGACGTCAGGGTCCGCAGTCGGCCTCGACGTCAGCGCGTTCTGGTGCGGCACCAGAGCAGCATCGTCGAGGCGTGGTTGCCGCTCGAAGAAGAGTCCCAGGGCACCAAGACGCTCTTTGGAGTCGGGCCGGTGATCTTGGACGCGCTGTGGAGCGGGGCTGTGATGGTGATGGATGAGCTGGAGGCTAGCCTGCACCCGCTGCTGGCGCTCCACATCGTCCGCCTATTCAATGATCCCAAGCGGAACCCGAAGAATGCCCAACTGCTTTTCACAACGCATGACACCAATTTGCTGGGCACAGCGACAGGCGGTCCCGTGCTCCGCCGCGATCAGGTCTGGTTGACGGAGAAGTCCCAGGATGGTGCCACCTGCGTCTACCCGCTGACGGACTACAAGCCGAGGAAGTCTGAGAACCTGGAGCGCGGCTACCTGCAGGGGCGCTACGGTGCAGTTCCATTCCTCGGCGCGCTTGTGTCCGGAGTCGAGTAGACGATGAGTCGTCGACGACACCGGGAACGACGCCCTGCGCGTCCTACCCCCTATCGTACACAGAAGCGCTGGCTGCTCGTGGTATGCGAGGGGCAATGTACAGAGCCTCAGTACATCAAGGGCTATGAGCGCATGGTCCGCAACTCGACGGTCAAGGTGTCCATTCCTCGGGAGCACGGTGATCCGAGGCGGCTCGTCGAGATCGCAAAGGGGATGGGAACAGAGGAATTCGACGAGATTTGGTGCGTCTTCGACCGTGACCAGCACGAGCGTTTCCACGAGGCGATCCAGATGGCGCGGGACAATGGCTTTGAGCTCGCCGTGTCGAACCCCGACTTCGAGCTGTGGCTCCTCCTGCACTTCCGCGAGAGCCCCGGTGCTCGACATCGTGATGATCTGCGACGGCTGCTCCGCGACGAGCACCTCCCCGGCTACGACAAGAAGCTCGATTTCGACAAATTGGCACCCGGAGTGCCTGCTGCGACTCGTCGAGCCGAGCGGCTCGCTCGGGATGCACACGACCTTGGGGATGATCCCTTCAAAAACCCGACCACGGGCTTCTATCGGCTGACGAATTCCATGGCGCGCAAGGATGACGACGAGTGAGATATTTCACAGTCGTGGCGAGCATCAGACTGGTGTACGGGCCCGATAGTCAGTTGTAGGGGTCTGCTAGGGTGCGAGGCCATGCTCGCCCGCACCGGACTCTCGCCCCTCACCGCGCTCGTCTTCGTCGGTCTGGCCCTCGGGCTCGGGGCCTGCAAGGCTGATCCCGTCGCTGAGGAGACTGATTCGACGGCGACGGCGACGGCGACCGGGACGGGCAGCGGCAGCGAGAGCGGGGCGGAGACGGAGAGCGGGGAGACGGAGACCGAGACGGGGACCGAGACGGAGGGGGGATGCGCCGCGGAGAGCCCGGCGACGCTGATGGAGTGCGTCGAGCGGCCGCGCTACGAGCAGGACCTGGGCTTTGTCGCCGATCTGCGGGTCCCGGGCAGCACCCACTGGCAGGCGGTCCAGGACCTTTGCGCCGATCGCCTGGGGGAGCTCGGCTACACGGTCGAGATCGCGGACTACGGCACAGGGGCCAACGTGATCGGCGTAAAGCCAGGGACGAGCATGCCGGAGGAGCGGGTGCTCGTCGGCGCCCACTATGATCATATCCCCGGCTGCACCGGCGCCGACGACAACGCGACCGGCGTCGCGGCCATCCTCGAGATCGCCCGCGTGCTCGCGGATGTGCCGACCCCGCGGACCCTCGTGATCACCTGCTGGGATGAGGAGGAGCTGGGGCTCGTCGGCTCGAAGGCCCAGGCCCAAGCGGCGATCGACGACGGCGACGCGCTCACGGCGGTCTTCTCCTTTGACATGGTCGGCTACGCGGACGCGACCCCGGGGGCGCAGGAGGTCCCCGCAGGGTTTGATCTCGCCTTTCCAGACCTCTACAAGCGGCTCCAGGACGCCGAATTTCGCGGCGACTTCCTCTTCTGGGTCGGCGATGAGGCGATGGGGCCGCTCGCCGCCGAGCTCGAGGGCTTTGCGGCCGCCGTCGGCTTGCCGACCCTCGGCGCCGCCCTCGAGGACGCGATCAAGAACACCGACATCGTCGCCGATCTCCGCCGCAGCGATCACGCCTCGTTCTGGGCCCACGACATCCCGGCGATGCTCCTCAACGACACCGGCGACTTTCGCTATAAGTCCTATCATTGCTTGGACGGCAATGACGACACTCTCGACCGCCTCGACAACGGGTTTACGGTGAAGGTGATCCAGGCGATGACCGCGACCGCTGCGGTCGCGCTGGGGCTCTGAGCTCTGAGCTCTGAGCTGGCGCCGCTGCGCGACTATGCACCAGGACGGGTGCTTTCGCGCCACGGGCTCGGGCGAAGCGCGGAGGTCCACAGGGCCCGCGGGGCGGCGCAGCTTCAGATCTCCCATGACGCGTGCCATGATCCGCGGAGCTTTCCGATGAGGACTCGTCGATGACCCTGAGCTCTGCACACATGATCCATCTCCAGGAGACCGCCGATCCCTCCGCCGACGCGGTCATCGACAGGGTCGCGGCGACCGGGATTATCGGCGAGCTCAACCGGAGCTTGGCCGGCTGGGACCGCAACGACGCCGAGCCGCCCGCGGACCTGCCCGACTTCGTCCGCGACTGGCTGCAGAAGAGCGCTGTCCTCCCGGAGTGGGCCGACCCTGACATCCTCGCGCGGGCCCACCAGCTCTTCCTCGATCACGGGCCGATGATCGGCCTCGTCGGCCTCACCTCCTCCTTCGCCTGGATGTACGCGTGCCCGCACGGGGCGGAGGTGATGGCCCGCAGCGGTCGGTTCAAGGAGCTGACCAGCCGCCGGATCGCAGAGACGATCCAGTACATCTTCTCGGTCGCGGAGACGGGCGCCTTCACCCCCGAGGGCCGCGGGATCACCATGAGCGCGAAGGTCCGCCTGATCCACGCGACGGTCCGCTGGTCGATGCGTCAGCAGGGCTATCGCGGGGAGGACGGGAGGGCGCCGATCTCTCAGCTCCACGTAACCTCGACGGCGCTCTCCCTCGGGCCCAAGCTTATCGACGATCTCGGCAAGCTGGGCGTCGTCGTCACCCCCGAGGAGGCCGACGCTTGGGCCCACCTGTGGCGGGTCTGCGGCGCGCTCCTCGGGGGCGAGGTCGCCTATCTGCCCGCCGGTCACGACGAGGGCCTCGCCCAGGTCAACGCCGTCCTCGACCGCGAGAAGGGCAGCTCCGAGGCCGGGCGTCTGCTCACCCGCCAGCTCCTGAGGTTCTTCGCCGAGACGCTCCCCGGCAGCGCCTTCGACGACATCCCTGCCGCCGTGATCCGCTTCCTCCTCGACGACGAGCGCTGCGCGATGCTCGACGTCCCGTCCTCGCGGTGGGAGTCGCTCTTCCGCTCCGGCTGGAGCGGCGGCGCCTGGCGGATGACCAAGGCGCTGCCCTTCCTGAGCTTCAGCGCCGTCGAGCGCCTCGCGCTCGCGCTGATCGAGGCCCACTTTCGTACGGTCGACGGCGTGCCGGTGCGGATCGCGATCGCGATCGACGTCCGGACCGAGTTCCAGCGCCGGGCCCAGCGGGCCATCGCGGCCTACGAGGAGGCGCTCGTCGACGGTGATGTCAGCGACGAGGAGCGAGCGACGATGGCCGCGCTCCAGGCCCAGCTCAACTTGTCCGACGCCGAGCTGCGGCGGATGGCCGTCGTCGGAGCTGTCCAGGCGGCGCTCCGGGATGGGGTCGTCCTGCCCGCCGAGGCCGCCTTGATCGACGAGGCCGCGCAGCACGCGGGGGTCGACGCGTCGCGGCGGGCGGAGATCGCCCAGGCGGTCGCCAACGGGTCCGTCGACGCGCGGGAGCGGGCGTGGTTGGGCGAGCTGCTGGAGCTCGTCGGCTAGGAGGCCGTCGCAAGAGTCCCGCGCGCTCTCCAGCTCTCGTCGGCCCTCGTCGGCCCTCGTCGGCTCCGCCAGAGCTTGCGGTTGGGCCCGGTACAGCGGCGTTTCGTCGAAGCCAAGAGGACCGACGATTGCTGCGCGAGAGCCCACGGGACTTTCACCACGGCCTGCTCGGATTGGCTACATTCACGGTATGAGCGCATCTCATCGTGCCGACAAGTCGAGGCGCTGACCTGCATCGTGGACACCGCGTTCGAGGAGATAGCCCTTGACCGTGGCAGGTCGGTTCGATATAGAATTTCTACGCTGAATCTCGGGTGCCATAGAGGCTCACAATGCGTAGGGGCGTGGAGCGAGGACCTGCGATTCCTCTTGACCGTAGTCCCGTGCGTCCGAGTGGGCCCATTCGGCCATCGACCAGGAGTCCACGCTTGTGCGTAGATAGGCAGAGTCTGTGTATGATGTCTTTGTGTCGCGGCCTTCTTTGTGGCGTCATCGCGCTATCGACACTGGCGCCGGAGTCGGCGCAGGCATCGGCGCCGGAGTCGGAGTCGGAGTCGGTACCGGCCCCCCTCGTCTACTCGGGGTCGACCGCGAATGACGAGGTGACGCGGATAGGGCTCGCCAAAAGTCGGAGGTTGCTAGTTTCAGGCGGGGTTGTCGCAGGCGTGGGGCTGCTATCCGGGACGCTGGGCTTTAGTGTTTTTGGCGGCATCCATGCGGGCAACCCCGGACGGGGGCTTTCGCTCGAATTCGACGATCCCAACGCGGCTAGCCGCACCCTCAAGCTGGCAAATTCGATGTCTCTGGTCGGGGTCGTCGGGGCGTCGATGTTGGTCTCGGGCATCGTCGTCGCGGCCATCGGTGGGTCGATGCGTCGACGAGCGCGGAGCAGGTATGGGTCGCGGATCACTGCTAGTCCTGCGGGTTTGCTTGTGTCGTTCTGAGCGATCGTCGCGGACGCTCGCGACGGGCTGCGAGACCCTCAAAAGCGAAAGGGATGGCCCTGGAGGGTCGCCTGCGCGAGGCCCAGCGCGGAGCGGGCGAGGGCCCAGCGCGGCACTTGGTCGCCGGCGAAGTAGTGGATCCCGGCGGTGGCGAAGGCCTGGCTTCGGGTGATGAAGCGCTCCGCGAGGGGACGAGCGTCGTCGTAGATCCAGCTCGCCATCCGCGCCCGGAGGCGGAGATCGAGGCCGACGCGCGAGGTCGAGAAGACCCGCTGCCAGTCGGCGAAGCTGTAGTCACCGCGGCGGATCGCGCGGGCCAGATAGGGGCCGGCGGTCTTGCCGTAGAGGACGGCCTGGGCGATGCCTTCGCCGAGGAGGGCGTCGATCCCCGCCGCCTCACCGACGAGCATGGCCCGGGGGACGGCGATCGGCTCGTGGAGGGAGAGGGCCCGCTCCGAGTAGCGCTTGAAGCGTAGCCCGGTCGGGTCGACACCCCGCTGATCGAGGTGACGGAGCAGCCGCTCCTTCACGCCGAGCTGAGGACGGGGACCCTGGCTGGCCGCTGTGTCGCGACCGTCAAGGCGGCCTCGCAGCTCGTAGACGCCGCGGCAGACCATCGGTCGGTCGTCGACGATCGTCGGAAAGTCCCAGACATAGCCGCGCAGGGATCGGTCCGTGGCGTCGAAGTGGAGCAGCCCCGGGTCGGGGTCGTCGACGCCTGCGGCGGTGTCGACCTCGATCGCCTGGGCGTAGAAGCTCTTGCGCCGGACGCCGATCGATCGGCGAATGATGCTCCCGACCCCGTCGGCGCCGACGACCGCGCGCGCCCGGAGCTGACGACCGTCGTCGAGCGTGACCTCTACGCAGTCAGGCCGGCGATCAAGGGATACGACCCCGGAGCCCTCGAGAAAGGGGACGCCGCGGGCCTTGGCCGCGTCGGCGAAGGCGCTGTCAAAATCACGACGACGGACGACACGCCCGATCGGAGCGTCACGACGGGCGACGAGCGTCCCGAGCGGGGAGCGGACGCTGACACCACAGACGGCCCGCCCAGGGACCTCGACATGGACCCCGATCTCGGCGAGGGCCCGGTCCGCGCGACCCCCCAGCGCTCCCGCACAGATCTTCTCTCGAGGGTAGCGGCCGCGCTCGACGACGAGGATCCGATCGACGTTCGTCGGATCCTCGGCGGCGGCGAAGAGGGCCGTCGACACCCCCGCGGGACCTCCACCGACGATGAGCATGTCCACATCCACCACGGCCGCCATCGCCGATGATTGTCGCACCTCGGGGGGTCCTGTGCCTGTGCCTGTGCCCGTCCGGCACGAGGCGCGACGGACCTCCGCAGCGGGCGTAGGGTCTGCACGGGGACCCGTCTCGGTGTCGTATTCGCGCGGCCTAGCCGTAGTCGACCCGGACCGCCTGAGCCGGGACGATGTGGCTCCGTTGGACGAGCTTTGCCAGCTCGTTGACGGCGTGAACGGGCCCGCGGAGCCGGCCTGTCAGCGCGACCTCGTCGCCGATCAAGGTCTCCTTCAACACCCGCGAGAACTCGGCCTTAATCTTGAGCTCCCTCGACTTGTCGGTCAGCTCGGCGACCAGGCGCTCGATGAGCGCGGGCTCCACCGCGACGGACTCAAAGAAGGCGATCGCGTGGGTCACGACCTCGTCGGTCGCGCCGAGCGTCTCCATGAGCGTCGCCAGCTCGTCGTGCAGCGTCCGCAGCGACGCGTCGGCGTCCATCCGATAGGGGTCGGAGATCTGACGCTCCACCCGGACCTCGACGAGGAGCCGACACATGTACTCCTCGCCCCATAGCCGCTCCCGCTCGAGGAAGCCGAGCTTGCGCTCGTGCGCGCGGAGGACGGTGAGGCCGACGAGGCGGTCGACCCGTTCGCGGGCGTCGACGGCTGCGGCGTAGCTCGTCGTCCGAAAGTCGAGCTTTCGATAATAGGTGCGCACGCTCGCAGCATAGCCTCTGCGGTCGGTCGAACACGCCTCCGCGGCCTCGCACGGCGGCTGAGGCCATCTCCGCCAGATCATCAGGGACGCCGTTTAGGGTCCCCGTAGAGGGATCGAGAAGCCCGTTCGTCGTGGTCGTCCAGGCGCACAATCAGCGCGGGCCGGACTTCGGCGAAACACCGCGGTCTCGGCTGTACCGGGCCTTATCGGGTGTGCCGGGCTGTGCCGGGAGCCTTGGCCGAGCCGGCCTCCTAGCTCAGTCGCCCGCCCCGAGCGGCGAGGCCGGAGGCGATCGACGAGAGCTCGTCGCCCCGGCTCAGCTTGCCCTCGCCGAAGCGGCTGGCGAAGCGCTCGCGGACGCAGGGGACGAAGGCGGTGCCGCCGGTCATGAAGACGCGGTCGACGTCAGCGGGGGAGAGGCCGGCGGAGGCGAGGGTGGCGTCGAGGCTCTCCGTGATGCTCTCGACGTCCTCGGCGATCCACGACTCGAAGTCGGCGCGGGCGACCTCGCTGACGATCTCGAGCTCGTCGTGGCGGTAGAGGAAGTCGGCGCGCTCGCGCTGGGAGAGGCCGATCTTGAGCTGCTCGATCGACTTGTGGAGGTGAAAGCCTTGGTTGTCCTCGATGATCTCGATGAGGGCGGCGATCGCCTCGGGCTCGTCGGCGTGCTGTTGTAGGCGGCCGAGGTCCTTGCGGGTCCGGTCGCCGCGGAGGAACGAGAGCTGATGCCAGCGCGAGAGCTTGTTGTAGTAGGAGTTTGGGATGATGTGGGTGCGGCCGAACTCGTGGTAGTGGCTGCCCTTGCCGAGCTTGGGGGCGATGACGTTTTGGATCAGAGCGGCGTCGAGGTTGTCGCCGGCGACCCCGATCCCGCCGGTGGCGAGGACATCAGCGCTGCGATCCTCGTGCTCGCGGCGGCTGGGGCCTATCCGCATGACGCAGAAGTCGGTCGTGCCCGCGCCAAAGTCGGCGATCAGCGCGACCTCGTCGCGCTCTAGGCGGGACTCGTAGTGGTAGGCGGCGGCGATCGGCTCGAGCTCGACGTGGACCTCGCGGACGCCCGCGGCGGCGGCGGCCTTGCGCAGCCGCTGCTCAGCGCGCTCGTCGTCCGCGCTCTCCTTGGCGCCGGCGAAGCGGACCGGGCGGCCGAAGACCGCGCGCTCCACCGGACGGCCGAGGTTGGCCTCGGCGCGCTCGAAGAGGCGGCGGAGGAAGTGGGCGATGAGCCCGTCGAGGTCCTCGTTGTGCGGGCCAATCTGGGTGCGGCCCAGCCCCTGCGAGGTCAGGTGGGTCTTGAAGGACTGGATCAGTCGACCCTCGCCGTAGGCCTCGAGGTAGGCCTCGATCCCCTCCGGCCCCGCCTCGAAGTGGAGCGGCTCGCGGTGGTGCTGCTCCTCCAGGTCGAAGAAGAGGAGGGAGCGGAAGCTCCGGGTCATCGCTCCGAGGAGCGAGAATTCCGCGAATCGGGGGCGGGCGTCGGCGCCGAGGAGGGCGACGACGCTGTTCGACGTGCCGAAGTCGACGCCGCAGATCGGCTGGAGGGCTTCGCTCATAGAAGGGGTGACATAGCTCGGGAAGGCGGCGCATGAAAGCCGCCGGTCGCGGAGGTGGGAGGTCAGCGAACGCGGGGGCGATCGCGACCGGCTCACGCCTGCGTGCTCAGGTCCGCCCGGCGGGGCCGAAGGTGCTCTGCGGGTCCTGGAGGAGCTCGATCAGGCGACGCAGGATCCGGCTGCACATTACCCCGTCGAAGAGGCGGTGGTCGAAGATGAAGAGCACCGGCAGCCCCGGAGAGACCACGGGCGCGCCGTCGACGACGAAGACCTCGTCCTGGAGCGCGGAGATCCCGAAGACGGAGCCCAGGGGGATGAGGCGGGTCGGCGGGACCATCGACCCGCCGATGAATTTTCCGCCCTTGATGTCGCGGAAGGCGGCGCCTGGGTTGGTGATGACGGTCGAGACGCCGAGGAAGCGGCGCATCAGCGGCGACGCGAGGCGGCTGCGGGCGAGGTAGGAGCTGAGGTCGAGGAAGGTGTCGAAGACGGCCCCCGGCAGGTGCTCGGCGATCGGCAGGCCGAGGCGGACCAGCGGATGGGTCGGCCGCCCCTGCCGCTCCTGGGCGACGACCTTGCTGGTCTTCGCCGCGACCTCGCGCAGGCTCATCCGGTCGACGCCGTGGAGGAGGACCAGGCCGAGCTCCATCCCGCCGGAGCTGTCGTGGTCGAGCAGGTTGACCGGCGCTGCGACGTCGACCCGGTCGAAGCGCTCGATCCGGCGGCCGATGACGCGACCGTTGGCCTCCGGGAACTCGGAGAAGACCCGGGCGACCGCCGCCGTGAAGAGGTGCTGGATGGTCACGCGGGGCGTCTCGTCCTCGGCGTTGATCGCCGCGAGATAGTCCCGCGCGGCCGCGAAGTCGATGAGGACGTTGGTCGAGACGTAGGGGCTCTCGGGCTCGCTGAAGAGCCAGAGGGCGAAGCGACGAACGGCGGAGAGCTGCGGCATGCGGGCGCCGAGGATAGCTCGGCGGCGACGTCGGGCGTGGGGCCGGAGCGCGCAGATCCGCGAGGGGCTGCGAACTCTCGGATCTGCGCGCTCACGGACGAACCTCGCGCACGCTCGACGGCCGCTCGCCCCTCTGGGACGCTAGGCCCCATCGGAGAGAGCACACACAGAGAGAGGTGAGAGAGCAGGAGCTCCTCGCGTTCTGGCGCCGATTGTGGCTCTTCACCCAGTTCCCGGAGATCTTCGATCCGCTTATGGAGGAGATGTCCGAGGCGGACAAGGCCGGCGATCCGGCGGGTGTCGACCGGGCGAGGCGACGCTTCGAGGAGGCGCTCGACGAGCTCGAGCGGAGAGAGCCGTAGCGGTCGTGCGGCGGGGGGGGGGCGGTTGTCTCAGCGCTGGGTGACCGAGGTGTTCACGCTCGAGATCCCCTCGCTGCGCTTGTCGTGGGTGCCGGCGGCGACGCAGTCTCCGGTCGCCCCTGCGGCCTCGCAGGCGACGACGATCGCGGCCTTGCAGGCGGCTTGGCTCGAGTCCTCGGAGGAGCCCTCGCCGGTGAAGACCTGGGGCTTCTTCGTCGGCGTCAGGCGGACGGTCTTGGTGAAGCTCTTGACCCCGTTGAGCTCGCTGGAGGAGCCGGAGATGGTCACCTCGTAGCGGCTCTCGTCGCGGCAGTAGGGGCGCTCGGCCTCGCCTAGCTGGGCGCAGGCGTCGGCCAGCGCGGCGTCGAGAACGGCCCCTTCGTCGTCGCCGCTGGCGACCCCTGAGACGCCGCCGCCGTTCTTCTCGGCGATCGTCACGGTGCAGCGGTGCTCGCCTGTGGCGGCGTCGCTCGGGGTCGGCTCCGCGGCCTGGGTGGGCTTCGCGTGGCTCTCGGACTGACAGCCACTCGCCGCCGCGGAGGCGCCGAGGAGGGCGAAGGTGAGCGTGAGGGGGGAGAGTCGGCGCAGGGGGAGCATGGTCGTCGTCGCTTTCGATCGGGAGAGAGGGGCGGGGCCGGTGCAGGTCCGGTGTCGGTCCGGTGCAGGCCCTCTTGGCTTGAAGGAAGGCTTGAAGATGAGGCCTGAAGGTGAGGCCTGAAGGTGAGGATAGCTCGGCGGGCTCGCGAGGGCCCGCTCAGCGGGCGGCGGGGTCCGCCGGGTCTGGAGCGTCCTTGGCGAAGATGGCCCTGGTGTAGAGGAGCTGAAAGCCCTGACGCTGGACGTTGTGCTGGGAGGTCGAGCCCGGCTGCGTGGTCACGACGACGAGCTCGCAGCCAAGGTCGCGGGCGTCGGCGAGGCGGGCCCGGAGGAGCGCGCCCTGGACCCCGCGGCGACGATAGGCGGGGAGGGTGGCGGCGCCGCAGAGCTGGGCGATGCGGCGCGGGCGATCGACGCGGATCGACGCACCTCCGGCGGCCGCGCCGTCGACCTCGGCGAGGTAGCGGCGAAAGCTGTCGGCCTGGGCCATGCCGCGGAGCACCGGCAGGAGGCTCTCGCGGGTCATCGGCGCGTGGGTCTCAGGGTCGTCCGCGGATGGTTCGACGAAGCCGGAGACGAGGATGTCGAGCCAGCGCTCGTACTCCTCGGGCGGGCTCTGTCGAGTGGTGATCGTGGTCGGCGTGGCGGCGTCGCCCCGCCCCCGCAGCGCGCGACCGAGGACGTTCTCAAAGCCGACGACGACGTAGCCGCGGGCGCTGAGGAGCCTCGGGAGCGAGGGATCGGCGAGGCTCGAGAGCTCGACGACGGTCGCCGCTCCGCGCTCCGCGTAGGCGAGCTCGACAGCTTCGAGGGCGCTCGGGTCGACCGGACCCTGCAGCCCCAGGCCGGCGACCTTGTTCAGCGGCGAATCATCGCGGCTGAAGGTCGCGACGCCGCCGGCGATGTCACGGCACAGGCCGCGCTCGCGGAGCGTCGGATCGTGCTCAAGGGCCGTGAGGGTGCAGCTGCGGACGAGGTCGCGCTCGGCCGCCTCGATCCGGGCGACCAGCGCCCGGTCGGCGAAGAGCGGGCTCTCCTCCCGTGACACGGCGCCTAGCAGCCCGTGGTGAAAGTCCCGTGTGCTCTCGCGCCGCAATCGTTGGTCCTCTTGGCTTGGATGAAACGCCGCTGTACCGGGCCGTACTGCAAGTTTTGGCCGAGTCGAGAGGGACGGCGAGGGCAAGTGAGAGCGCGCGGGACTCTTGCCACGGGCTGCTAGAGCCCCTCGAGCTTGGTCAGGATCTCCTTCATGATCTCCGAGGTCCCGCCGCCGATCGTGATCAGGCGGATGTCGGTCCAGGCCCGGCTGATGTCGTACTCGGTGACGTAGCCGAAGCCGCCGTGGATCTGCATGCAGTCGTAGATGACCTTCTGCGCCAGATCGCCGGCGAAGAGCTTGGCCATCGTGATCTCCTTGGTCGCGGCCATCGGCGCCTTGTTGACCTTGTCGGTGGCGAAGTAGGTCAGGCGGCGGGCGGCCTCGATCGAGGTGAGGTGCTCGACCATCTTGTGGCGCCAGACCTGGAACTTCATCACCGGCCGGCCGAAGGCCTTGCGATCGGTGCCGTAGCGGATCGCGTCGCGGACCGCGAGGTCCATGCCGGCGACGCAGCCCTGGGCGGCGACGAGGCGCTCGCCCTGGAAGTTGGTCATGATGTGATAGAAGCCCTGGTTCTCCTCGCCGAGGAGGTAGCGGGCGGGGACGCGGCAGTCCTCGAAGAAGATCTCGGCGGTGTCGGAGGACTTGTTGCCGATCTTCTTCAGGCTCTTGCCGACGTGGAAGCCCTTGACGTCGGTCGGGAAGACCAGCAGCGAGATCCCGCCAAAGCCGTCGTCGCCGGTGCGGACCGCGAGGGTGATGAAGTCCGCGCGGGTGCCGTTGGTGATCCAGAGCTTCTGGCCGTTGATGATGTAGTCGTCGCCGTCGCGCTTCGCGGTGGTCCGGATCGCGGCGACGTCGGAGCCGCCGCCGGGCTCGGAGACGCCGAGGGCGGCGATCTTGTCGCCGGCGATCGCGGGCTCCAAAAACTCGCGCTTGAGCTCGTCGGAGCCGATCTCGTTGATGATCGGCGTCGCCATGTCCGACTGGACCATCAGGGCCATGTTGAGGCCGGCGTTGCGGCTTTGGACCAGCTCCTCGACGTAGCAGGTCGTGTACCACCAGTCGAGGCCGAGGCCGCCGAAGTTGGGGTCCGCGCGGATGCCCAGGAGGCCGAGGTCGCCGGCCTGCTTGAAGACCTCGCGGGGGAAGATCCCCGCCTCGTCCCACTCGAGCGCGTGCTCCGAGAGCCCCTTGGCGAAGGCGCGGACGGTCTTTCGCAGCGCCCTGTGCTCGTCGGTGAAGATCTCGTCGTCCTGCATCTTGATCCGCTTGGCGTCTTCGCTCATGGCCGCTCCTCCTGGCTAGTGTGGTTCGCGGCGCAGGATACCACCGCGGCGACGGCCCGTGGCTCGCGGCTCTCGCCTGCAGAGGGGAACAGAGGGACAGAGGGGGGATCGGCGCGGGTCGTAGGGGGCCGTTGGAGGGTCCCGAGGCGGCTCTCGGAGGGTCGACCGCGAACGCCCCCCCGCCGACGCTCACTCGGCCTTGGTGAGGCGCCTCCTGGCGACCTCCGCGGGGGACGAGAACGTTGGGGAGGGCCCTCGTGCTCGGCGCTCGGCGACCGGCGACGGCGAGCGGCGAGCGGCGAGCGGCGACCGCAGCTCGGCGCTCGGCGACCGACGCTCGGCGACCGGCACTCGGCGACCGGCGCTCGGCGACCGACGCTCGGCGACCGGCGCTCGGCGACCGACGCTCGCTGGTGCGTCCGAGCGGAGCTGGGTGAGGCCCGTGCTATTTGCTGCGGAAGGTGGTGACCCCGTCCCAGTCGGCGGGCGGGGTGTCGCCGAGGCCGTGGAGGCGCTCTCTGTAGAGGGCCGCGGTCCGGTCGTCGGGGTTTTGCTCGGCGTACTCGGCGAAGGCCCGGCGGGCCTCGGGGAAGTCGCCGCTGCGGTACGCAGAGAGTGCGGCGGCGAAGGTCGGCAGGGCGTCGTAGCGGGCGAGCTCGCCCTCCGGCCCGCGGAGGAGCTCGAAGAGGGCGACGGCCTCGCCCTTGCCCTTGACCCGGACCCGGTCGACCTCGCGGAAGACGAAGTCGTCGGAGCACAGCGCCTGGGTCGCCTCGCCGACGAGGCAGCGGGCGCCGTAGATCTTGGTGAGGCCCTCGAGGCGGGAGGCGAGGTTCACCGCGTCGCCGATGACGGTGTAGTCGAAGCGCTCCGCGGAGCCCATGTTGCCGACGACGACCTCGCCCGAGTTGACGCCGACGCCGATCTCGAGCGGAGCGAGGCCGCGGGCGGTGAGCGTCGGGTTGAGCTCGTCGACCGCCCGCTGCATCGCGATCGCTGTGCCGAGGCAGCGGTCCGCGTGATCCCGGTGGGGGACGGGGGCGCCGTAGACGGCCATCACCGCGTCGCCGATGTACTTGTCGAGGTAGCCGCCGCGGCGGAGCACGGCGTCGCTCATCGGCGTCAAGTAGAGGTTGAGGAGCTCGACCAGCTCCTCTGGCGAGAGGTGCTCGGAGATCGTCGTGAAGTCGCGGATGTCGGAGAAGAGGACCGAGAGCTCCCGCCGCGCGCCGCCGAGGGCGAGGCCGCCGGGATCGGCGAGGAGCTGGTCCAAGGTCTCACCGCCGAGGTACTGGCCGAAGGAGCGCCGCAGCCAGCGGCGCTGCTTGGCCTCGCCGGCGTAGGCCGCCCCGAGGCCGAGGCCGCCGAGGATGAGGACCGCGCCGAGGGGCCAGACGACGCTCAGCCAGAGGTCGTAGACGGTGAAGGCGACGAGGGCGACGCCCGCGTGGGTGAGCGCGAGGGCTGCGATCCCGCCGAAGCGGAGGAGCGGCCAGGCGTCGAGGCGGCGGATGAAGAGGAGCGCCGCGAGGAGGCCGAAGAGGCCGCAGAGGCCGGCGTCGACGAAGGGCGAGGCGCGGCGGATCGGATCGCCGGCGAGGAGGTTGTCGATCGCCGTCGCGTGGAGCTCGATCGCCGGGAATTGGGGATCGAAGGGGGTCCGCGCCCGGTCGTGGCCCAGGTAGGTGATGCCGACGAGGACGATCTTGCCGGCCAGCTCGGCGCCGAGTCGTCCGTCCAGGACGTCGCCGGCGCTGTAGGTCGGGAAGGTCGCCCCGACGCCGCGGAAGTTGAGGATCATCCGGTCGTCGTCGTGGAGCTGCGCCCTGCGGTCGCCGATCCGCACCTGGCCTTCGCCGCCGAGGTAGGCGATCGAGCCCTCGGGGGCGCCGTCGTAGGCGGCGAGGAGGGGCACGGCGAGCGGCGCGTAGACGGCGTCGTTGTAGCGGCGGGCGAAGATCAGCTCGCGCGCGGTCTGGTCCTGATCGACGGTGACGGTGATCATTCCGAGGGCGCTGGCGGCCGCGTTGAAGGCGGGGAGCGAGACCAGCCCGCGGCTCGCCGCCGCGGGCGGCCTGGCGCCGACGAGCGATTGATCGTAGCGGCCCTTGCGGAGCGCGGGCTCCTCAGCGAGGGGCTCTCCGCGGGCGCCGAGGGTGAAGCCGAGGACGACGTTGCCGGCCGCGCGCAGGGAGTCGACGAGGCGCGCGTCGCCTGTGATCTCGGCGGCGATCCGCTGGAGCAGGCGGTTGGCCGGGTCGCTCGCGTCGGGGTCGGCGGCGACCAGCCCGCGAATGTCGGCCTCGAGCTCCTCGCCGAGGAGGTGCTCAGGGTCGGCGAGCACCGCATCGATCCCGATCACCGCGGGCTTGGCCGCGGCGATGGTGTCGACCAGCTCGGCGAAGGCCGCCCGCCGCTCGAGGAGGCGGGGATAGCCGGTAAGGGTGGCGTCGTCGATGGCGACGATGGCGACCGCGTCGCCGGGCGGCGTCGAGCCCCGGAGCTTGAAGCGGAGATCGAGGGTCAGGCGCTCGAGGTTCTCGACCGGCGGGAGGCGATCGCCGAGGCGGTCGAGGGCGGCGAGGGCCGTCAGGAGGGCGGCGAGGATGAGCCCGACGAGGACGATCCGATCGGCGATACGCAGGGCCATGGAAGTGCTCGGCTGGCCGGGCTCAGTCGCGCTCAAAGACGAGGCGGACCGAGCCGCTGTCGGAGATGCCCGCAAAGCGCCTGCCCTTGAGGCCTTCGGCGCACTTCGAGGAGTTGCTGTGGACCTTGACCGAGGTGATGCTGCCAGCGCTGAGGGCTAGATCGACGATGACGTGGCTGCCGGCGATCGGCCGGAGACAGGCCGCGAGCTCGTCGCGGAGCTCGGCGGGGACCGTGATACGAGCCTGCGAGGCGATCCAGGTCGCGCCTGCGAGCGAGAGGGGTGCCTCTTCGCTCTGCTCCTCGGCTCTCTTGCTGGGCTCCGCGGGCGTGGGCTCGGCCCCATCGCCTGCCGAAGGCCGATCGTCGATCGGCATCGTCGCGTTCTTCGGAGTTCGACCGTTCTTGGACGAGGCGTGGTCGAGGCCTCCGAACGGGATCTCACGGCGATCGGAGTCCTCCTCGGGGGCGTCGCTGCCCACACCTGACTGCAGGCCGCCGCGGCCGTACGCGGACCCGGACTCGCGTCGGTTGGGTGTCTTCGTGGTCTTGTCATCGCCGGCCGCAGGCGGCGGCAGTGCGGTGTCTGGATCGGGCTGGAGCTCGATCTCTGTCTCGTTCTTGGTCTCGTCCTCGTCCTCGTCCTTGGCCTCTTCCATGCCCCTCGGCTCGGCCTCCGGCGCTGGCGCCTCGAGGGCCTTCAGGCGGAGCTGCCAGCCGCCGATCCGCTCGTTGGCCGCGCCCAGCCGCTCGCGGTCGCTATCGCTGAGGGCGAGGGCGAGCTGGGCCTCGAGGCCAGCGTCGACCGGCTTGGAGTCAAAGCCGGCGAGGCCCCGCAGCTCCCGCTCGAGCGGCCCCTGTAGCCGCAGCACGTTGCCGTTGGTGAAGACCAGGACCACTAGCGCATCTGCTCCAAGGGACAGTTTGTCGTCGGCGAGGAGGGGGGCGCCGGCGATCGCCTGCAGCGGCGTCGATTTGGCGTCGGTGATCGTCAGCTCGCCGGTCGCCGCGCCGAGGAAGGCCTTGGGCGCGCCGTGGGTCGCCTGCGCGGGTCGGTCGACGCTCGGCAGGCCGAGCGAGGCGGCGTCCTGGGGCTTGGGCGGGTCACCGCAGGCGGAGCCGAGCGTCAGGGTGCCGGCGAGGAGCACGAGCCGTGGCAGAGCGCGGAGCACTCGAGAGTGGTACCACCGCGGAGGGGCGACTGTCCCCCCTCGGGGGCCCTCGCCGGCGAGGGACGCGAGCGAGCGCGCTCCCGTGCGCGCGGATGTCTCGGTCGTGGTCACCGGACCGCGAAGCCGACGAAGGCGCCGACCTGGGGCATCGGCACCAGCTCTTTATAGTAATAATTCCAGCCGAGCCGGAGCATCCCGCCGACCATGCCCGCGAGGCGTCGCTCCTGCCTGCGCTTGCCGAACACGTAGGCGATACGCCCTTCGCCCTCGAGCACCGCCGGTTGGACGCCCAAGAAGAACGCGCCGCCGATGCTCGCCGCCGCGAGGAGGCGGCCCGAGGCGCTGTAGGTGTAGGCTGCGAGGTGATGGCGCAGGGTCGCGGCGCCGATGGAATAGCGATCGGCCCCGCCGAGCGACGCCGTCAGCTGGTAGCCGAGGGCCCAGCGGCGCGGGGTTTTTTCGCGCTTTCGCAGCGCTCCGCCGAAGAAGAAGGACGAGTCCCAGGAGGGGAAGTAGTTGACCCCCGCGGTGAGCCCGTAGGTGTTGATGAAGACAAAGTGCGGGCGAGCTGGAGAGATGTCTTCGCCCCTCATCTCGGCCTCTGTGGGCACCTCGTCCGGCCCTAGAGCCGCGGTCGGCGGGCTCTCGCTCGGCTCGACCATGTCCTCAGGAGCGGCGTCGACAGGCGCTGGCGGGGCGGGCGGGGCGGGCTCGCCGGGCGGCGTCGGGGGGGTCGGCGGAGCGGGCTCGGTCGGCGGCGTCGGGGGGGTCGGCGGAGCGGGCTCGGCGACGGCCGCTCCGAGGCCGAGTGCGAGCGCGACCGTGGTCAGGGCGATCATCGGCGCGCTCCGTGCCGGCGGATCCACAGGATCGGGATCAGGAGCCAGAGGCCGAAGATCCCGCGGTTCACCTCATTCACCGTACATGGAATGTAGGCAAGATCGCGGTCAAAGTCCTCGCTTGGGATCGTGAGCGTCTCGATGGTGCCGTTGGCGTTGACCAGGGTGATCGTGACGTCTTCTTCGCTGTCGGGGAAGGTCCACAGGTCGGGATCGTAGGGCGCGGCGGTCTCAAAAAACGATGAACCGTCGGCGAATTCGACCGCGACGAGGCCACCCTCCGCGAAGAAGGTCTCGAGCTCGCCGCCGCCGAACTCGAACTCGATCGAGAGGTAGCGACTTCGGCAACAACCGTCGTCGAGCTCGCGGCGCGGGGTGGCCGAGTCGAGGCTGAGCGCCTGTCCGGGCTCGGTGTTGTCGCGGACCCGGAACGTCCTCGTCTCGTAGTCTTCGCAGTCGACGTAGTAGGTCGTGCCGGCGCTCAGGGGGCCCTCCGGCGCGATCAAGGCGAGCCCGCGGTCGCCGACGCACTCCCTGTAGGTGGTCTCGCTGGGGAGCGGTGACGTCAGCTCCCTGTCGGTGTAGAGGGTGCACATCGGCGTGTCGCCGCAGGCGACCGTGAACCACGGCTGCGCGTCGATCGGGACGTCGGCGCCGCCCTCATCGAGGGGGCCGGCGGAGCCGTAGACATCAAAGTCGTCGCAGCTCAGCGCCTGGGCCGTGGCTCCTGAGAGGGCGATGGCTGTCGCGGCCCCGGCGACCAGGCCAGCGCCGATGAGGCGCCGCGGAGCGCTCGTCTGGGGTGCTCGCATTCCCCAAGGATAGGCGAAAGGGGAGGGGGCCTGCTGGTGTTGTGGGGACGGGGAGCGTCGCCCGCTCCGCGGGCCTGCCCGCGCGATTTCGCCGCGAGACGGGCTTCTAGGCTAGGGATGTGACCGCGAGGACAGGCACGGTCGGGGGAAGCTGTGCGGCGCGGGGGTCCGCGCCCTCGCCGGGCCCGTCGAGCTCCAGGTCCAGCCGCGCTCGCGGGACGATCCGGCGCCCGGGCGTCATCGAGAGGTCCCGACCGGCGCCGCCGACGACCTGGATCGAGCGCGACCCGGCGGGCGCCGTCTGTCGGCGCCGCTTCGTTCAGCCTTCCTTGAGGACGATGATCCGGCTCGCCGCGGGGGCCTCGGGCGTGGCCGCGTCCGGCTCCGGCGCGTCGCCCTTCTCGGCCCCGTCACCGTCGGCCGCAGGTGTCGGCGCAGGCGTCGGCTCGGGCGTGGCCTCGGTCGCTGCACCGCCGCAGGCGCAGACGACCATAAGCGGGGATAGGAGCGCGCGAAGGGCTCGGGGGGGTCCATGCCCGATGCTGCCGCGCCGACGCCCCGTGCGCGGCGCGAGAGCACGCCGGGCCTCCGTCCCAGCTCCCTCGGCGACGAAGTTGGCTATTCGTCCTTGCTGTCGATCGTCGGTGACGATAGTAGAGCGCATGCCCCAGGCGCTCGCGGTCTGTATCGTCGTCGTTCTCGGGATCCTTGCGGGCGTCGTCCCGACGTCGCTCACCCACGCCGGGGCGCCCCCCGAGGAGGCGGCCGCGGCCAAGCCGGAGGGGGAGGGCGCCGCGCGGGATCCCCTTCCGGGGCGCTACGATCTGGTACCCCGCGCCAGCGAGCTCGAGTCTGAGGTCGATGACGCGCTCGCCCAGGTGAAGCGGATGGGCGGCGACGACTCGCTGGACGAGGTGCTCAAGGTCGCGCGTACTCGCCGGGCGTCGATCCGCGATCAGCTCGCGGGGCTCGAGCACGAGACCTACCTCCGCCTCGATCGGATCGCCCAGATCCGCGAGCAGGCCCACCTCCAACGCCTGGAGGTCGAGCGCGAGGATCTCGGCCTGCGGACCCGCCTCAAGTCGCTGGAGGAGCTGCGCACCGCCTGGCTCGAGCGTCGGCGCTTTTGGACCGCCTGGCAGAAGTCGCTCGGCGGGGAGACCGATCCCACCGCCGCCGGGCGCCGGGAGTTTCGCCGGGCCCTGACCTCGATCGGTCGGGTGATCGACGAGGCTAGCGCGATAAGCTCTGAGCTCCTCCGCCACCAGCGAGCGCTGGCCGAGGTCCGCCGTGATCTGCTCAGCCTCGAGATCCACGCCGACGAGCTGATCCGCCGCGGCGATCGTCTGCGCTGGACCCGGGACGCGCCTGCGTTCTTCACCGGCGGCTTCTTCGAGCGCCTCGGCGAGGTGACGGTGGACGAGATCCGGGAGGGGGTCGCGGGCACTCCGGGGGTCGATCCGGCCTTCCTCGATCGGGTCCGCTGGGTGCTCCTGACCCACCTCGGGCTCGCGGTCGGTCTGGCCCTCTTTCTCCGCCGGGTCCGTCGGCACATCGGCGCCGGTCAGAGCACCGTCGGCCTCCTGATGGGCCCGTGGCGGACGGGGGTGTTCGTCGCGACGGCGATGCTCAGCTTCCTCTACCAGCCGATGCCGGGCCTCTGGGAGGCCGCGATCCTGGGGATCCTGGCGCTCACCGGGGCTCTCCTCGCGCCGCAGCTCCTGCCGCGGGGGGAGCGTGGCCTCGCCTTCCTCCTCGCCGCGGTCTATCCCCCGCTCTTCGTCCTCGGCGTCACCGCCTTCCCTGCGCCGCTCTTTCGCCTCATCCTCGCCGGGCTCTGCCTCCTCGGCGCGCCGCTGCTGCTGCGGGCGGCCCGGCGGCAGCGCGGCCAGGACAACCGCACCCGGGCCTTCCGCGCCGGGCTCTACCTCGGCTCGGCCGAGCTCCTCTTCGCCCTGACCGCCCAGGTCGCCGGCTTCGAGCGCTTCTCTCGCTGGCTCGTCGAGTCGCTCGTCGCGACCGCCTTCGTCGTCTACGTCGTCGTCGTTCTCTTCGAGCTCGGCAGCGGCGTCGGCTCGGCGCTCACCAGGGTCGAGGCCCGCGACGACGCGTCCTTCGTCGAGCGCGCGGGGGCCCGCTTCGCCTCGCAGCTGCGCTGGGTCTTCCGGGCGTTGATGCTGGTGGGGGCGGGGCTCTACGCCGGCAGCATCTGGGGGCTGGTCGACTCGGCGTCGGAGCTCGGCAGCCGCCTCGCCGCCCTCGAGCTGCGCGGCGGCGAGCTCCACGTCCGCCTCGGCAGCCTCGTCGTCGCCGGCTTGACGATCTACCTCGCGTTTGTCCTCTCCTGGGCGGTGCGCACCCTCCTCGACATCCACGTCTTTGAGCGTCGCGGCGTCGAGTCCGGGGTCCGCGAGTCGATCAAGGTCATCTTCCACTATTCGGTGGTGGTGCTCGGGGTCTTCGCGGCCCTCGCGGCCCTCGGGATCAGCCTCCAGAGCTTCGCCCTGGTCTTCGGCGCCCTCGGGGTCGGGATCGGCTTTGGCCTCCAGAACATCGTCAGCAACTTCGTCAGCGGGCTCATCCTCCTCTTTGAGCGTCCGGTCCGGGTCGGCGACACCGTCGTCATCGCCGGCGAGTGGGGGATCATCCGCAAGATCGGCCTGCGCTCGACGATCGTCCTCTCCTTCGACAACTCGGAGCTGATCGTCCCCAACAGCGATCTCGTCTCCGAGAAGGTGACCAACTGGACCCTCTCCGACAAGTGCGCGCGGGTGGTCTCGAAGGTGGGCGTCGCCTACGGCAGCGACGTCGGCCTGGTGATCGAGATCCTCGAGCGGGTCGGCCGCGAGCACCCGGCGACCATCGCCGAGCCGCCGATCCAGGTCATCTTTATCGGCTTCGGCGAGTCCTCCCTCGACTTCGAGCTGCGCTCCTGGATCGCCAACGCCGAGGACCGGATCTGGGTCCGCAGCGACCTCTACCGCAAGGTCGAGGCCGCCTTCGCCGAGGGCGGGGTCGAGATTCCGTTCCCGCAGCGCGACCTCCACCTGCGCTCCGTCGACGAGGGAGTCGCGGCGGCGCTCAAGCGACCGCGGGGGTAGGGGCGCCGGCGACCAGAAGCCCGCGCTCCTCGACCTCGCAGCAAGGAGCGTCGACAAGCTCGGTGTTTAGCCGCGGCCTCTGACATCGGTCGGCCAAGAGGGAAAGAAGAGATCCACCGAGGCGGGAGGCGTGCAAGGAGCGGGCGGGAGATCCAGGAGACGGCCTCGGCGCGGCTGTATCGGCGCGGCGGCGGATGACGGCGCGGCGGCGTTTTCGGAGGCCCCAAGCGGGCCGAGATCGGCGACATTAGCCCGCATGCGACACTCACCGATCACACGGCGCCTTCGCTCCTGTGTCCGCGCTGACCTCGGTCTGAGCCTGACCTTGCTCCTTACCCTGAGCCTGCCCCTCGGCTGTACCGGCGACGACTCCAGCTCGAGCGCTAGCACTGGGAGCGCGGGCCCGAGCAGCTCCGGTGGCGGGAGCGTGAGCGTGAGCTCGACCGGGATCTCGAGCAGTGGGAGCTCGACCGCTGACGCCACGACCACCACGACCACCACGACGAGCGGCTCGAGCTCGACCACCATTGAGGCGACCACCGAGACCGGCACTTCGGCCTCAGGGGGAATGACCACCGGCCCCAGCGGCTGCGAGTCGATCGTTGGCCTCACCGAGTGCGAGGTGTTGGCGGCGTTCTCTCCAGACCTGACCCTTGAGACCTGTCAGCTCTGCCAGGGGATCGCTTGCGGTCAAGAGCCGAGCTGCGACCAGGAGTTCCCCTGCGTCGACGGTGCGATCCTCCTGAAGGGGTGCTGCACCGACCGAGAGTGTTCTGATATCAGCCCCTTTTGCGGCATGTTCACCGGCGTCAAGAACATCTGCGTCCTCGACGACGACGTCTAGCCCTGAAACAAGCGCTGATGGTAGGAGTCCTCGAAGAACCGCGTAGAACCGCAGGTAACGCGGATTGCTCACGCTGACTGAATGATCGTGGGGGAGCGCTCACCTCGTGCTTGGCGAGGGGTGGAGCTTGGGGGCCAGTGAGAACACCGAGCGGGACGACTCGCGCGAGCCGATCGGCGCCGACGATCGTCCTCAGCCCCGCGTCACGCCGCCGCCGCTGCCGACACCGAGCCGCGGCCGGGGACGGTCTCGGCCTTCGGCATGCACCTGCACTCGGCGACCACCGTCGACGGCCGCGACCGCAAGCGACTCGAGCGTGTCTGCCGCTACCTGCTCCGGCCGCGCGGGCCTAGTGAGCGGTTGGTGCACCCCGTGGAGCGTCCGTGCGCCACCAGCGCTTCAGCCTCGACGAGCCTCCGAGTACCCGGCGCCTCGTCGAAGTCCCCGGCTGAACCGCTCAACCGCCGCCATTATCGAGTCATATTCTTCGAGTGTGATAGAGTCGCGAGCGTGGAGCATGTCTCGAGATCCTCTGGCGGAAAATCCGTCCGCAAGTCATTGACGAACTCTGCATTCGCCAGAGGACTGCCTGACGTCGAGTCCGGCCGGCCCCCGGTGCTCACTGCTGATAGCCAGGCTCGCCGCAAATGAAGTTCGAGAGCCTGCAGGCTCTCGTAGTTGTGGTTACACTTGCAGGGTGCAGCGGAGGTAATAGTAGTTCCCTGATATCGATATCAGCCTCGGTTTCTGAAACCTCCACATCGGGGGGCTCCGCTTCAACCTCAGGGGCAACACTGATGGGTACAGTGGGGACCGCAACGACATCCACCTCGGGAAACTCTGCGACAGCCACATCTAGCTGCAGTCTCTCGGACTGTATAGATCTTGGTACAGGGCCGCCCCCCTGCGATGTCTGGCAACAGGACTGTATTGCCGGGCAAAAGTGTAGCCCCTACATGAGTGATGGTCGATACTGGGATGCGACAAAGTGTGTTCCCATCGATCCCATGCCAGATCCACCAGGGAGTGCATGTCATACGGTGGATCCAAGCCTTATTCTCGGCGATAGCTGTGAGGGGGGAAGTGTATGCTGGAAGGTCGTCCCCGAAACAGGGGATGGGATCTGCTATTCTCTCTGCACCGGTGGTGCAGGTTTACCAACATGTAACAACGCAGATGAAGGGTGTTGGATTGCACCGGATACAGCACTTGCGCTCTGCCTTCCAATGTGCACTCCTCTGGGAGAGGAGGAGTGCGCGGATGGTGACACGTGTATTGATCTCACCCCTGACGGTTTCGTCTGCTTTCCTTCGATAGGGATGCCGGCAGGCTACGGAGATCCTTGTAACTACGCAAACGCATGTGCATTCGGCCTTGCATGTCTGAGTGCCCTGTGGCAGCCAGAGTGCCAGTCTGGGGGGTGCTGCGCTCCACATTGTGATACGGACTCAATGCCGGACATGTGTCCAGAGGAGGGACAGGAGTGTATCCCCTGGTATGAGGAGGGGCTGGCGCCCGCCGGGTATGAACACATCGGGGTATGTGCAACGCCCTGAAGATCGCCTGCGCCGAGTAGCGCCGCCAAGGAAGCAGCCCGCTCGAGGTCGCGGGCGTCGGGGCTCGCGCTGGCCTCGACCCAGCGGACGAAGTCGCGGCCACCGCCGGGCTCGAGCGCGTCGGTGCCGAGGAGTCGGGCCATGTTCGAGGCGGAGTCGTCGACGGAGGTCGCGAAGGGCATGTGCGAGAGCACGTGGCGGAGGAAGAAGCGGGAGAGGCCGCGGACGTTCTCCGCGGCGGTCGTGGGCACGAAGCCCGGGGAGATCACGTCGCAGCGAAGCCCGCGCGCGGCGGCTCGGCGGCGGCGGTCCGGGCCGTGAGCAAGAGGCGGTGGCCTTGGCGGGCGAGCTCGATCGCCGTCGCCTCTCCGAGGCCCCGGTTGGCGCCGGTCAACAAGATTGTCTTGGTCATGGTGCGTCGTCAGCCGTGCTCGAAGTGGACGATGTCGGCGCCCTTGGCCGCTCACGCTGCCAGGGATGGCGACCCAGGGGTCCGCGACGGCGCGACGGTACCACGCGCCCTCGCGCGGGACTTGCCTCGGTCGAGCCGCTCCACGCGGCGCCGAGGCCGTTCTGTGGGCTCGGTGCCCGATAGCGGCCTATCGCGCTATGGTGCTCCCATCGATGGTGGCGGCAGGATGCTGAGAAATCGCCGGAGGCAGGGCCTCGGCGCCGTGATCATGGGGGCGAGTCTCCTCGTCGGCTGCCTTCGACCCGGCAGCGGCACAGGTGCCGATCCGACCGCGACCGCGAGCAGCGGCGGCACTTCGGAGGAGAGCGCCGGGACGAGCTCGGCGAGCGGCGAGTCGTCGACCGGCACGACAGGGGATCCGGTCGTCTGTGCGGAGGACGAGATCCTCGTGTGCAGGGTCGATGAGTCCGGTGAGTGTGGCGCTGATGCGCGCTGTGTCGACGCCTCCTACGGGTGTGATCCCGTCACCTGCGACGATGTCGACGAGTGGATCGAGCTCGACCACTGCGAGGCTCTGTGCGGCTTCCTCTGGGACTGCGAGCCCCAAGGCGACCCCTCCGTCCTCCGCTGCGTGTACGGCCCGGAGGGGGAGTCGTGCTCCCCGTGGGAGCAGAACTGCCCCGAGGAGTACAAGTGCACGATCTGGTCGGGCGGCCAGGGGATTGGCTACAACGCGACCACCTGCGCGCTGCGTCCAGCGCAGCCCAAGCAGCAGGGCGAGCCTTGCTCGTCGGTCGGCGGGGCGGGGAGCGGCGACGACGATTGCGGCCGCGGGCTGCTCTGCTGGATCGACGACGTGCAGGGGGAGATGGGCACATGCACGCCCTTTTGCACCGGCGATTGGGGGGCGCCGATCTGTCCCGACGGGCTGCAGTGCGCGGGCTTTCTCAGCCTCGGCATCGGCGTCTGTCTCAAGGGGTGCGACCCGCTCGCGCAAGACTGCCCCGGCGACGATCTCTGCCTGCCGCAGGGCGAGGACTACGGGTGGGGATGCATGCTCGACGCCTCTGGTGAGGCGGGCGCCTACGGCGATCCCTGCGACGCGCCGAACACCTGCGATCGGGGGCTTCTCTGCCTCGGCCCCGAGCTCTTCCTCGAGTGTGGGGCCGAGGGCTGCTGTTCGCCCTTCTGCGACCTCGACAGCCCGAACACCTGCCCGGGCGCGAGCCAGACCTGCGTCGCCTGGTACGACGAAGGCGATGCGGTCAAGGGCTACGAGAACGTTGGCTTCTGCGCGGTCCCCCCGTGAGGCCGATCGCCGTCCTTGTTCAGAGGTCCTGTGCGGTCGATGTCTGGCGAAAGAAGGGGATCGCGAGGGGATAGCGCCACGCGTGGCCCTGGTGCGCGCGGATGCCAGCGATGACCGGGAGGATCATCCACACGGCGCAGATCAGCCACGCGACGGACAGGATCGGGAGCCATAGAAGTCCCCCTATGGAGAAGAAGAGGGAGACATAGAAGAGAACGAGGAAGAGCGCTCCGTAGAGCGCCGAGGAGAGGATCCAGTTGGCAGCAGCACGACCGTGCGCGTCGATCTGGGGGAGTTCATCGCGCTTGATCCGCCAGATCACGATCGGGGCTAGGAAGCCCGCGAGGGGGATGAAGCAACCGCCGAGCATCGACAGGTGAAGGAGCATCGCCCAGAGGCGAGACTGCGCCTCATCTGCGGCGGGAGCTGGGGCCGAGAGGGTCTCGTCTTCCGAGTGGGGTCGGGTCATGCGGGTCAGGTCGACCCCACAGCGCTGGTGTTGCGCAGGAAAATTTCCCCGGCACGTACGTGAATGAAGCGCCGACACCACGCCATCGCTCAGCCATCACAAGCTCTCACAGGTACGGCGCAAGACGTCGGTCGGCAATGAGGGCCGTGCTCGACGCTCGCGACGAGCTCGGGAGACATCCGTCAGCGGATCACCTACGCGCCATGTCGTCCCGATCTTCCGCGGTGCTGAGATGCGGGCGTCAGGACCCCTTGCGCCGCGAGATCGCGTCGCCGGGAACCTCTGGCGAGTCCGCTTGTCTATGCCTCCATGTCCCGCCGCTCCCGCTCTCTCGGCCCCGCGCTCGCCCCTGTCCTCGCGCTCGCAGCGATCCTCGCCCCCGACGGAGCGAGCGCTGCGGATGACTTTCAGGCGACGCGCTCGACGGCGCTCGTCGAGCGGGGGCACGCGGTGGAGCTCGTGATGGCCGGCGACCGGGCGACGATGACGGTCCGCCGGACCGTCCACAACGGCGGCGCCCGCCATGATCAGGCGATGTTCTGGATCGACCTGCCGGAGACCGCGGTGGCGACCGGTCTGCGGACGCTGGCGACCGTCAAGGGGCGGCCGGTGTGGTACGAGGGCGAGCTCTTGGAGGCGGAGGCCGCGGCCGAGAAGTACCAGGAGCTGACCGGGCTCGGCGGCTACTACCCCAAGGACCCGGCGCTCCTCTCCTGGCGCTCGCAGGGGCTGCTCGCCCTCCAGGTCTTCCCCTGCCCGCCGGCCGAGGACAAGACCGTCGAGTACACGATCACCCTGCCGGTCGACTACGTCCAGGGTCGTTCGGTCCTCCGGCTCCCGCGCCTGGGCACCGAGAGGCTGGCGGCCGACGTCCGGGTCCGGCCGGCCTCGCGTCGCGACCAGGTGCTGATCGACGGGGCGCCGGTCCCCCCCGGCGCCCGCCTCCGCTGGCCGGAGGTCGCAGGCGCTGGCGACCTCGTCAATTACGGCGTCTACGACGGCGGGGTGGGGCACGAGAACGGGGACGAGGACCAGGACGAGGACCAGGACCGTGACGACGAGCTCCCGCTCGTCGACCAGGACGAGCGCTTGATCACCGGCGAGGGCGAGGTGCTGATCAGCCTCGCCCGCCGCGATCCGGCGCGCCTGCGCGGCCGGGTCGCCAGCGTCGCCGTCCGCGATGATCGACACCTCCGCGAGTTCGAGATCGAGGCTGCGCCGAAGCTCAGCAAGGCCCCGCGGGGCGCCCATGTCGTCGTCCTCATCGACACCTCGCGCTCGCTCTCCGACGGGGAGGTCGCGGCCGAGATCGCCGCCGCCCGAGCGGCGCTCGCCGGCTTTCCCGACGCGCGGGTCGAGGTCGTCCCCTTCGCCCGCCGGCCCGAGACGCTCTTCGGCCGCTTCATCCCTGTCGAGTCGGCGCTCGCGGGCCTCGCGGGCCTCGCCCCCGCCCGCCACAACGGCAGCGACGTCGACCTCGCGCTAGCCCGCGCCGGGGAGCTCCTCGCCAAGGCGCCCCGCGGCGCTGCCCGCCGGATCATCCTCCTCACCGACAGCCTCACCCGCGAGTCGTTGACGCCCGCCCGCCTCCGCGGCGCCCTCGCGACCACCGGCGCCCTCGTCCACGTCGGGATCCCCTCTCTCGCCTTCGAGAGCGAGCTCGTCCGCGACGACGGTCACGCCTGGAGCGCGGCCGTCCAGAGCACGGGTGGTCTCGTCTGGGGCGCGGCGCTCGACTCCTTCCGGACCGACGTCGGCAGCGCCCGCGCCGAGGACAGGCGCCGCGGGGTGTATGAGGAGTGGGCGCGGCCGCTGCGGATCGATCATCTCCGGGTCGTCGCCCCCGGTCTCGATCCGGAGGCGCTCGACCTGCCGGTGTCCCTCGACGAGGGCGAGGGGATCCGCGACCTCAGCATCGCCGCGGCGGCGCTCCCTTGGGTTCGGCTTGAGGGGCAGCTGTGGGCCACGCCGGTCCGCGAGGTCTTCACCCGCGACGCGGACCACGGCCGCCTCTGGGCTGCGCTGGTCTTCGGCTCGCCGCTCCTCGACGAGCTCAGCGAGGCCGAGATGATGACGCTCGCGCTCTACGGCGGCGCGGTCTCGCCGGTCACCTCCTACCTCGCGATCGAGCCCGGCGTCCGCCCCTCGACGGAGGGGCTCGAGGAGGGCGAGACGATAGGCCTCGGGGGTCTCGGTCTCATCGGTCGTGGGAGCGGCGGCGGCAGCGGGAGCTCCGTCGGAGGCGTCTTCGATCACGCGGCTTGGCTCCGTCGGGCGCTCGCGCGGGCGCAGGCCGCCTGTGGGGCTCCGCGTCTCCGCCTCACCCTCGAGACGACCCTCGATGAGGTCGTCGCGGTCACGGCCGCGGCCAGCGGCGACCTCGACCCGGTGAGCGCCCGCTGCGTGGAGGAGGCGGCCTGGGCCTGGGAGCTACCGTCGGCCTTCAGCGAGAGCTGGCGGCGCTACGTCGTCGCCAGCTAGCGCAGCGCGCTCGCGTTGACCTCGACCTCTGCGCGGAGCGAGCCGCGGGTCTCGAGCTGGGGGCGGGCCTCGAAGCTGTAGGAGGCCGATGTTCGGAGGCGCGGAGCGATCGCCCTCGGCGAGCTCCGGTCAGTCGATGAGCTCGAGCCGAACGTCGTCGATCATCGCCCAGCCGAGGTCCCCGTCGACCTCGACCTGCAGGGTGATGTGGGTCGCTCCCTCCTCCTTGAGGATGAGCTCGTACTCGCTCGGATCGTCGGTGAGCAGGCCGGTCTGACCCACCTGCGCGCCGAAGGTCTCGGGATCGGAGGAGAGACCGACGAGGACGTTGGTGCTCGTCGCCCCGCCGGTGGCCCCGTGGTCGGCGACGAAGCGCAGGCGGTAGCCCTCGCCCGCGCCGAGGTTTAGCGGCGCGGAGAGCTCGAGGGCGATAGCGTCGCTATTTTGCGAGTCCGCGCCGAGGCCGACATGAAACAAGCCGTCGGTGGTCATGCCGTAGCAGTCGCTGTAGAGGTCCGTCTGATCGAGCTCGCCAAACGCGGTGACGTGAGCGACGGCCGCCGTGAACTCCTCGTTGGTGAGGTTGCTGTGGCAGTCGGGGGCGAGGTTGGTCTCCTCAAAGCTGCCGTTGAGCACGGTGACCGGGACGACGTCGCCTCGCGTCGTCGTGTCAGTCGCGTCGGTCGCGTCGGTTGTGCCTGTCGCGTCAGTCGCGTCGGTCGCGTCGGTTGTGCCTGTCGCGTCGGTTGTGCCTGTCGCGTCGGAGGTCGCCTCGCCCGAGGCGGCGACGGTCGTGGCCCCGGTCGAGCTCGCGCCCGACTCACCCGAGGTCGCCTCACCGCCGGTCATCGTCGCCGCGTCGGAGGTCGCCTCGCTCGCGGCAACGTCATCCCCGGCGCAGGCCGAGAGGAGGGCGCAGGGGGTCAAGAGGGCGATGGTCGAGAGCGCGGAGCGGAGGAGCATGGGCGCGGGATAGTAGGTGGACCGGGAGGTCGTTGGCTACCCGCGCCGCGCCTCAGCAGGCGTCTGCGCGGGGTCACTTCACTGGATGGTAGGCGCCGTCACGATAGACGTAGCGCTCGAGCGAGCTGCTCTCCTCGCACTCTGCCGCCCCAGGGCCGCAGGCCTCGTCGATCTCGGAGGTGATCGCGGCCCTCTCCGTATCCGTAGACGCGGCGGTGAGGCGCGTGCGCATGGCCAAGAGCGCCGCCTCATCGCAGTCAAAGGTGCAGCGCGTGTCGGTCTTGACCTCGAGCTGCTTGGGGAATTCGCCCATAAGCTCGACGGTCGCGCTAGTGTCCTTCACGGGCACGTGCGGCGAGTTGTACCAAGTCTGCATCGTCGTGAACTCGGCGTACTTGACGAGCTTGTCCCCCTCGATGCCGTAGAAGCTGGTCTCGATCACGCCGCCGCGCTCGATGCCACAGCAGGCGCCGGAGGAGACGTCGACCTGGAGGGCGTCGACGTCGGCGGCGATGAGCTTGACCGGGCTCATGCTGAGCGGGGGTCCGTCGCTGAGACAGTTCGCCTCGCACGCCGAGCTCCCCGAGAGGATCTCGCCGGCCAAGCAGAGCTCGCCTGAGGGGCGCGTCAGGAGCACGGCGACACGCTCGGCGCGGCCTTCATCCTCGTCGTGGAGCGAGACGTGGACGACCGATGCCTCACGCTCGCCGAGGCGGAGCGCGCTCCGCTTGACCTCGGCGCGGACCTGGGCGGGGGTCTGCTCCTCGTCGAAGAAGTTGATGAAGGACTCGTCGGCGACGCCGGTGAGGCCGAGCTTCGTCAGCTCCGGGCCGAAGCTCTCGGGCAACCCCTGGTGCGCCCGAACGGACGCGCTCCAGGCCGCGAGATCGATCTTTGCGCCGGCCCCGTCGGCACAGTCCATCGACGCCAGCGCCTGTGTCGGCGTGGGCGCAGGCCCGTCCTCCGCTCCGCTGGTCAGGGCGGCGAGCCGGCGCTCGACGACGCTGTTGCCCGGCCGCAGCTCGAGGGAGCGTCGGTAGTGCTCGGCGGCCGTCACCTTGGCGTCGGGGCTGACGCTCGCCTCGGCGACGCGACCGAGGTTGTAGAAGCAGGCGCCGAGGGGCTTGCGGAGCGCGTCATCAACGGCCATCGCCGCCTCGAGGAGGGCGATCCCGCGGCCCAGGGTGGCGGCGGCCTCTCCTCTCTCGGAGCCGCGAAATTGCGTCCAGCCGAGCTCGCAGAGGAGCCGACCGTCGCTCGGGTTCGCGGCGCTCGCCTGTTGAAACTCGGTGATCGCCTCCTGCCAGCGGCCCTCCTTGCTGTGGCGCCGGGCGGCCTGTTGATGACGGGCGGCCCTTGTCGCGTCGACCTCTGCGGCGTCGACCTTTGCGGCGTCGACCGCCCCAGCGCCCGCTGCAGGGGTCGTCTTGTTCGCCGCCGCGATCTCGGGTTCGGCGGCCGAGGAGGCCTCGGCGTTCGGGCTCTCCCTCGGGCCGCAGGCGCTCATGAGCAGGCAAAGGGCGACCGTGCACGGTCGTCTCGGGGGGCTCCACGGGATCCGGCGGACGACCATCGGCGCGAGTCTACCAGGCTGGGGGAGGGGCTCTCGTCTCTCCTGTCCCTTGGGGCTTGGCGACCTCGGTGAGAGCCACCGTGGGGGGGGGCCTATTGCGCGCCTTGAGCTGCGCTCGGGGGGCGACCCTGCGCGTTGACACGCACGGCCGCTCTGCCGTGCAATTCAACCTGGGTTGGGGGAGGGATCGAAGCTCGGGGAGAGTGTGGCGCGGGGCCTCGGGCGCGGCGCTCCTGCGCGATCGTCCGGACGCTCTCGCGGAGCCGCTCGGAGCTCGATCGTCGGCGCCTCTCGAAGCGGTGGGCGCCGTGCTCTCCTCGTGCAGCCTCGTGCAGCCTCGTGCAGCCTCGTGCAGCCTCGCGCAGCCTCGCGCTGGCAAGGCCTGCACGATCGGCGAGGCCGGCCGAAGCGGCGCACCCCTGATCGCGGCGACTACGGAGTAGGCGACGGTGAAGGCGACGGCGAGGACTCAAGGCCGAAGAAGGACGACCGATGAACGCACCGACTAGAGGGACCCCCCTGCCGACCCGCGCCGAGGCCTGCGGGGTCGAGCGCGCGACGATCCGCGACTTCGTCGAGCTGACGCTCAACCCGATGTCCCTCGCGATCATCGGCCACGCGCTCGACCTCGGGATCATCGAGGCGCTCGCGTCGGGCCCGCGCGCGCCCGGCTCGCTGGCGGAGGCGGTCGGCCTGGCGGCGGACTCTGTCTCCCTGGAGATGACCCTAGAGCTCGGCGCAGAGCTCGGCCTCTTCGTCCGCGCGGGGGACGGCTTCGGCCTCGGCGAGCTCTCGCGGCTCTTTCTCAGCCGGACCTCGAGCCTGCGCCTCCTCGGCCTGGTCGAGCACTACCGTGCCTACGTGCCGTCGGCCTCGAGCCTGCCCGAGGCGCTGCGCAGCACGCCGCGCTCGCGGCGGACGATGTGGCGGCAGGGCGCCGAGCGAGCCGAGCACGAGCGCTACTTCGCCGCCCGTCAGGCCTACAATGAGAGCCGTCGCGGCTACTTCTCGGACACCGCCTATCTCCTCCTGCGCGGGCATATGGGGCTCTCCACGGCCTACGCGCTCGGGAGTCGGCGTCGGGCCTGTGATGTGGGCGCGGGGCCGGGGGCCTTCGCCTGCCTCCTGAAGAAGAGCTTCCCGGCGATCGACAGCATCGCCGTCGACGTAAGCTTCCGCTTCCCGGAGTACCGCGAGCGGAGCTATGCGATGGCGGCGGCGGAGGGGCTGGAGGTCTCCTTTCGCGGCGACAATGCGCTCTTTGATCCGCTGCCCGCGGGGATCGACCTGCTCACCTTCAACCGTCTGATCTCCGGGGTCCCGCGGGACGGCGCCGACGCGTGGCTGTCGCGGGCCTTCGACGCGCTGGAGCCCGGCGGTGTGCTGGCGATGGTCGACATGGTGATGAGCGACGACCCTGTCCACGATCGCCTGGTCAGCCTCGTCGTCAGCCAGTGGATGGCGAAGGATCGCTATGTGATCGCCCGCGAGCCGCCGACCTCGGCCGACGACGACAAGCACCAGTGGGGGTGGTCGCGACCGTGGCGGGCGACGGAGCTGCGCCGACGCATGGAGGAGCACGGCTTCGTCGACACCTTCCATGCCGCCGCGGACCCCCCGTTTACCCTGGTCGGGGGGATCAAGCCTTGAGCGGCTCGGGAGGCGACGATCCGCGCCGCTACCGGGCGCGGCGGATCATCCAGGCCGAGCTCGGGGGCTCCGACGGCGTTCGGCAGGTGCTGGTCTATGCGCCTGCGGGCGGCGGAGCGCCGCGACGTGTGGCGCCGGAGATCGCTAGGGCGCTCGTCGGCGCGGACAGGTTTCGGACCCTCGCGGAGCACACGGCGGCGGCCCTGGCGGGGCAAGAGCAGGGGCAAGAGCGGGGGCAAGAGCGGGGGCACGAGCAGGGACAAGAGCGGGGGCCAGAGCGGGGGCACGCGCAGGGACAAGAGCGGGGACAAGAGCGGGGGCCAGAGCGGGGGCCAGAGCGGGGGCACGCGCAGGGACAAGAGCGGGGACAAGAGCGGGGGCACGAGCAGGGACAAGAGCGGGGGCCAGAGCGGGGACAAGAGCGGGGGCCAGAGCGGGGACAAGAGCGGGGACAAGCGCGGGGACAAGAGCGAGGGCAAGGGCAAGGGCAAGAGCAGCGGCAAGCTCGGGGAGGGACGGAGGGGCCTAACTCGGCCGACGCGGTCGAGCACGCTGTCGTCGGCGGGAGCGATCTGCCCCGCGCTTCGCAGCTCGCTCGCTCGCAGGTCGTCGAGGTCTCGGGGCCGGAGCTCCTCCGTCAGCTCTCAGAGCTCGCCGCCGCGGGGCTGCTCCTCGAGCGGGGGGCCCTTGTCCGCTCCTGCGCCGAGGCGCCGCCCCAAGCCCTAAGCCCGATCGCCTGGGTCGCGATGCCGACCCGTGATCGGCCGGCGGTCGCCGCCCGGGCGACCGCCAGCGCCCTCGCCAACGCCCGCGAGCACGGGCGCCGGGTCCAGGCGCTGGTCATGGACGACAGCGAGGATCCTCGGGTCCGCGCGACCTGTGTCGAGGGCCTGGCCGCTGCCTCTAGCGAGTACGGCCTGCCGGTGCACTACGGCGACACGTGGACGAAGTCCCGCTTCATCGCGGCGTTGGAGGGGATCGGCGCGCCCGCGGACTCGGCCCGCTTCGCCCTGAGAACGAGCCCCGACGCGGCCGCCTGTCCCGGGGCGAACCGCAACGCGATCCTCCTCGCGACCCACGGCGCCCGCCTCCTCGGGATCGACGATGACATCGTCTGCACCCCGGCGCGCTCGCCCCTCTACCAGCCCGGCGCTCGGGTCTTCTCGGGCGTCGGAGCTGGGTATACGAACTACAACCCGGCCGAGTTTTGGTTCTACGGCGATCGGGCGGCGACGCTCGCGGACAACCCCGCGGTCGACCTCGACGTGCTGCGGCCGCACGAGCAGGTGCTCGGGCGCTCGTTGGCGGGGTGCATCGCCGACGCCGGCGGCGAGCTCGACCTCGGCGAGGCGCTCGATCCGGCGATGCTCGACCACATCGACGATCAGAGCGGCCGGGTGCTCGCCTCCTTCTACGGGAGCTATGGCGATATCGGCTGGTACTCGCCGACGTGGCTCGCCTTCCTCGAGGGACGCTCCCGCGAGCGCCTGGTCGCCTCGCCGGAGATCTACCTCCGGAGCTGCGACGCCTCGCGCGAGGTCCTGCGCGTGGTCGACCGCGTGACGCTCAACGACGGTCGCTACTGTCAGACGGCGGTGATCGGCTTTGATAATCGCGACCTCCTCCCGCCCTTTATCCCGCTCGGTCGCTACGAGGACGGGGTCTTTCGACTGACCCTGAGGACCTGCTTTCAGCGCGGCTACTTCGCCTATCTCCCCTACGCGCTGCTCCACGACCCGCAGGATCCGCGCGGCTTCAACCGGCAAGACATCCATCGCACCGGCAGCTGGGTGCGGATAGGCGAGGTGATAAACCAGTGCATCCTCGCCCAGCGCGTGTCGATGGGCGATCCCCGCGACGCCCTCGGAGCGCTCGGCCGCGGGCTCATCGATCTCGCCCGCTCGCCCGTCGGCGAGCTGCGCGGATTCTTGCAGCGTCGGGTGTGGGAGCAGAAGAGCCGCTATCTCGAGCACCTCTGCGGGCTCCTCCGCCGCTACGGGCGGCGGCCGGCGGTCTGGGCTGCGGATGTCTCGGCCCACATCGATCAGTGCGCGGCCTCCCTCGAGGGACCGGACTCGATGATCCCGCGGGAGTTCCTCATCGCCGAGGGGGACCCCGAGCGGGCGCTCCTGCGGACTCGACGACTCGTCGGCGACCTCGGCCGGCTCTTCGTCGACTGGCCGGCGATCGTCGAGGCTGCGGAGCTGCTCCGCGAGCGCGGGGTACGGCTGGCGGAGCCAGTGGTTCCGGCGTAAGGCTCTCTCGGGGGGGCCTGCTAGGGGCCTGCTAGGGGCCTGCTAGGCCTGAAATAGGCGCTGCTGTGAGGCGTCCTAGACAACCCGCGTAGAATCGTCAGTGACACGGGTTTTGCGCTTCGCGCTGTATTCGTGTGGGTGAGCGCTCTGCTCGTGCTTGGCGAGGGGCGGAGCTTGGGGGCTGTAGGCGGGCGGGCGAGGGGCGACGAGGCGGGTCCCTCGCGGACGCGGGTCCTCCCATGCCACGTGCTCGCCACGGGTGAGGCTGAGGTGCTTGAAGA
>JAUHWG010000010.1 GCA_030424595.1 Polyangia bacterium | reverse complement strand
CGCGCCTGGTTGGTGCTGCTCAAGCAGCTCGTCGATGATGTCGTCCTTAATCTTCATGTCGGCTCCTGCCTTCTTGGAGCCTCACTTCAGCCTGTTCGGTCTCGTACACGAAATTTCGTACAGGGCCGGGCCAGCGGCCTCTCGCTCAGGCTGGGCTTCTCCTTCTCCTTCTCCTTCTCCTTCTCCTTCTCCTTCTCCTTCTCCTTCTCCTTCTCCTTCTCCTTCTCCTTCTCCTTCTCCTTCTCCTTCTCCTTTCATGCTGTCGAGGTCGTTGAGGAGCTGGCGCTCCAGCGCCAGGGCATCCCGCTGCAAGTGCGTCCTACGGTCGAGAAACCGCCGTATACGCGTCGAACCACGGATGACCTGTACCCGCCAGTACGACTCTCGCTTTCGGACTACTGTAGTCGTGAATCAGGATCGAGGGGACCTGGAAGAATCGCCTCGGAACCCGGGATTGCGGTCTGAATCGCAATTGATGACACTGGCAAGGTCGCTCGTACTCCCACCAGTGATGGTCGACTTCGGGGCTGCGGTCGCCGGCTCGCAGCGCACACCTGATCGCCTCATCGATCCGTGTGGACGAATCGGAATCCGCACCCGGAGATCATGGCGCCGCACTTTTTCAAAGCCTGGGATACGGCACCGCACGCTCGCACCAAGTCGCGGTGAGCACCGTCGGATCTACGTGCGTGCCTGTAGGGGCTCCGCTCGTGCACTCCTGCCGGTGCTCACGGCGTATTCGCCAATCGCCGACCGCTGGCGACGATCTCGAGCTCCGCCCGCGCGGCTCCGGGCGCGAGTTCGAGATCGAGCCGCGGCCAGCGGTCCATGCCGTCGTACTGCCAAGGCCAGCGAAAGACCAGCGACACCGGCCCCGACGGAGCGCTGGCGAAGGAGAACGCTCCCGCGCCGTCGACCGTGGCGGTAGCGAGCAGCTTGCCGTCGGCGCCGCGGAGCCAGACCTGGCCGCTCGCAGGGGCACCTTCGGGATCGCGGACGTGACCGGCGAGCGGCCCGGCGGGCGCGGCCAGGGTGAGGGTGACACGAGGCGGCGGATCGCCGACGTCGATCGACGCGCTCGCCGATCGCAGGCCCTGGGTCGCGACCAAAGTCTGCGCCCCGAGCGGGATCCCTGGCGCGCAGAACTCCGGGGTGTCGGCCGGGAAGCGGTAGGCGCCGACGGTGAAGGTGCCGCTGGGATCGAGCCCGCGGACCTCGCCGCATACGGTGACGACGCTGGCGAGGAGCAGCTCGAGCTCGTCGTCGCCGGTGATGTCGAGGTCGCGATGGTGGGCCCGCGCGCCGTCGCTGGCGCTCAGAGAGAGGCTGATCTCCGGCTTCGGCAGGCCTTCGAGGGCGAAGCGACCGGCGGCGTCGGTGAGGGCGTCGAGGCCCGCGCCGGGGACGCTCACCGCGACGTCGGCGATCGGATCGCCGTCCTGATCGACGACCCGTCCGTGGGCGCGATAGCGCGGGCGCGCGGCGACCCGCAGGACGATCGTCGCCGGCTGACCGTCTGCGGGGATCTCGATAGGCTCACCGGTCGCAGGCGTGTCGGCGGGCGGGAGGCCCTGCCGCCAACTCGCCTCGACGATGTAGCGTCCGGGCGCGGCCTGGACGGCGAAGGTCCCGTCGTCGCCGCTGACGAGCGCACGGCCGCCGAAGTTCTCGGTCGCTCGCACAGCCACCGTCGCGCCGGCGACCGGCGCATCGTGCTCATCGACGACTCGCCCGCGGATCTCGCCGATCGCCGGCAGCGTCAGCTCAATGTCGTCGCGGTCTTCGGTAAGGGTGAGCGCGAGCGTGGTCGGTGTGGCGGCGATCGTCGCCCCGCCGCGGGCCTCGAGGATCACCGCGCCCGCGGGGGCTCCGCGGAGGACGAAACGGCCGCTGCGATCGCTGGAGGTGGCGATGCCCGTCTGCGCCTCCTCGTCGTCGGCGGCGCGTAGGGCCACGTGGGCGTCCCCGACCGGTGCACCGTCGGCATCACGGATCACCCCGGCGATCACGAGGCCGATGTCCAGGGCGATCGTCCGGCGCTCACCTGCCTCGACGACGATCTCCTCGCGCAGCGTCGCGTGCCCGGGGCATCGGATCGTTGCCATGTACGCGTCGGCAGGGAAGTCGACGAGGCGGACAACGCCGTCCTCGTCACCGCTGAGCTGCGGGCTGAAGCGGCGGATTGGCCCGTGCAAGTCGACGGTCGCGCCGTCGCAGGGCTCGTGGGTGGCAGCGTCGATGATCTTCCAAACGGCGACGTCGCTAGGGCCGACACGGATCTCGACGCCGGTGAGGGTCGCCCCGAGCGTGAGCTCGAGCGGCGACGAAGCTCCGTCGTGATCGTCATCAAGGGCGCGGAGCTGGATCACCCCGGGGAGCAGGCCGGTGAGTCGGAAGTGCCCGCGCGCGTCGGTGGTCGTGAGCTCCTCGCTATCGCGGCGACCGGTGCGGACGTCGATGTCGGCGACCGGATCGCCCGTCGCGTCGACGACACGGCCCTCGATCACCGCCTCGGGGGTCATTGTCACCACCATGTCGGCGGCCGGCGCCGGGGTGAGGACCGCGCGCGAGACGTAGCCAGGGGACCAGGGGACCAGGATCGCCGGCGAGGCGACGGCGACCAACTCGAAGCCGCCCTCGTCATCGGCGATCGCAAACCCGCCGTCGTCGCTCGCGATCAGCACCCCGTCGATCGACCCGCCGAAGCGATCGACGACCCGGCCGCGGATGGTCCGGCCGCCGGCCTCGAGCGTCAACTCGAGCTCGGGGGGCGCCTGCGCGGGGGCGACCAGCACCGGCGCCTCGTGGCTAGCTGTGAAGTGGCCGCGAGCGCTCGCCCGGACCGAGAAGCGGCCGCGGCCGCTGGCGAGGGCGAAGCGGCCGGCGTCGTCGCTGCGCCCGCAGATAGTGGCGAGGAGCCCTGCGAGTGTCGGCCTCCATCTCCAGCGGCCGCCGCTTTGCGGGGGCGTCCACGGGGCCGCACAGACCAGCGCGCCGGCGATCGGCGGACCCGCGGCTGCGCGGATGATCCCGCGGATCGGTGGCGTGCTGGCGGAGGCGAGCCCGTGTTCTGGGGCGTGCTCGTCATCACTCGCAGCCAGTCCCCGCTCGGCAACACCGATTTCCCTGGCTGCGTCGGGGTCGGCGGCCGGCCCTCGCATGAGGAGAAAACCGACGAGGCCGACGAGGCCGACGAGGCCGACGAGGCCGACGAGGCGGGCCTTAGGAGAGGTCTTCGTGGACACGACCTATCGAAGCACGAGCGCGGCGAAGCGCGCAACTCGCAGCGCAGCTCGACCGACCCGTAGCGGCCCGCGAACGGCCGCACTTTCTCAACTACATCACGAAGGAGGAGGTGGCAGAGCGCGATGGGCCAGCGTCGCCGCCGATCTCCCGCAACCTCGCCTGCTCGGGAGTACGCGATCTCGCGCAGCGGCGTCCTGTTGCGGAACTAGACGAGCGCGGCTCTTGGTGTCGGTTTCGGTTCTCCCATCGCCGCCGACGTCTCGCCTCGCGCGGTCGCGAGAATGGCTTTATCACTAGTCGCCCGGCCCGCGGTCTGGTGCTCGCGTTGCGAGGGCGGCGAGGCGGTGACTGGAGGTCGAGGGCTACGCGCACCACCCGACAGGGAGCCAAGGGCATCGCCCGAGCCGGGACCACGCATGTCGCCCGAGCCGGGACCACGGGTGTCGCCCGAGCCGGGACCACGCATGTCACCCGAGCCGGGACCACGGGTGTCGCCCGCTCGGGGGCCACGGGTGTTGCCACGCAAAGGGCCCTAGCAAAAGCCCCAACCTTGGCGGCGCCCCGAGAGCGCGCGGGACCTTTGCCACGGCCTCCGGCCTGCGCTGGGGATGCTCAGGCTCGCGGTCTTGAGCCTGAGCGTCCCCGAGCCGCTACGAGTTCACCACGCCGGTGACGATCAGGGCCCCCGGCATGCTCAGGCTGAGGTCGGAGTCAGGGCCCGTACACTCCGGGATGCCGGGCAGGCACTCTGCCGCGTCGGTCGGGTCCGAGCACCCCGTCAGATCACTGCGCCGAAAGTTTGCTCGGTTCACACAGAGCGCCCCGTCGGGACCCCACTCGGCCTCCTTGACCAAGCCAGGAACATCATCCTCGGTGTTGATGCCGAGATCGTCGCTGACGTAGATGGTCGTCCCATTCGCAGTGCGCGCGGTGCCGCTCGCGTCGTAGTCCGCGCGGACGAGACGAACGCAGGCCTGATGGTAGTCCGCCTCCTCACCCGGGCGGTACCCCCACTCTGCACACTTTGCGAGGGCCGCATGACGACAGGCCGCAGTGACCGTGTTGTTGCTCGTGTCGGTTCTCGTCCCGGTCGAATGATCCCAGGCGCCGGGGAGCATGAGCGCCTCCGTCGGGTTCCCCGCGCCGTCGTAGCAGAGGGGGCTGGTCTCCCCAGTCCACCCCGACTCGCCCTTGACCTCGTACTCGATCCCGTAGTGGTAGAGGTGGAGATGGTCGTAGTGGTGAGGGTAGTCATTGACCTCGTCCGCCGCCTGGATGACGAGCCGATACTCGCCCTCGGGGCTGCTGAAGGTCAGCACGGTCCCGACGACATGGTCGCCCTTCACCTCCTCATCCTTACTCGGATCACCATCGCAGCCGTCCTCCGCGCTGATCACGGAGAGCTTGCCCTTCTTGTCGTCGAGCTCGACGCAGGTCACCTCGTTGTCGTCGGGGTCGGTCCCGCCGAGAAAGTCGACGCCTCCGATGGTCGCGCCGCTGAGGAGCGCTGAGTTGAGGTAAATGCCGTTGAGGTAAATGCCGTTGAGGTAGATCCCGTTGAGGTAGATCCCGTTCACAGTCGCGCTGTTGTCTACGGATGTGCGAAATTCGACCCGTTCTTCAGGGTCCGCGTCGCACTCGGGCATGTCGTCGCAGGCGGGCGCGACCACGAGGGCCGCGGCGCAGATCAGTAGAGTCGTACTCGAGAAGGTCGTCGTCATAATTTCTTGTGTGTTCCTTGTGTGTTTCTTGGGGTCTATATTGAGCGTGAGGCTCTGATCCTGCTCCAGCGACAATTCAGGGGGCGCCTCTCATCGCGTCCGCCGGCGCGAGTGAGCGGAGACGGCTGTCTCTGCACCGCGCAACGGCTCGGCAAGCCCTCTGAGGCCGACCAAGACGCTCTGTCGAGTCACACTGTTCCGGGGCAGGATCATGCAAATAGGCTATCTAGTCACCTCTACGCCGAGTCTATCCGCCAGATCAAGCGGAGCGTTGGTCGTCCAATGCACATCCTTGCTATCATTATTCAGGCTGGGGTGCAACCGAATTGGCCTTTCGGGTAGAAGGGTTCCACAATGCGCATAACTGTGCATGCATGCTTCGGGGGGCGATGCGAAGAGCGGACCGCTGCGCGTCGGTCGACGGCGAGGACTCCTCGGGGTCGATAGACCCCACGCGCCCGCCCTCGCACGTAGTACGCCGCCCCGGGAGCCTGAGCTAGCCTCTGATTGTCGCGTGTATGAAATCTTGCTTGAGCGACGAGTCGAGACCGCTCAGGCCGTCCGCGGAGAGTGGCGGGCAGCCGCATCAGCGCCGCGCAGCGGCCTTGAGGACGCCTTGAGCCCGATTGACACGCTGTAGCGAGTCACGCCGCTCGGTGTCGGAGTCCGACGCCGAGTCTCCACATAGGTCCTTGCGCTGATGTTCGATGAAGTCGTTCAACACGGGCTCATCAGCCCGTTCGATGCCGGCACGCTCCGCTACAGCGAGCAGAGCGTCGATCGCCCAGTGTAGCTCTGCACTATCATCATTCTCCTCCAAGCGCAAACGGATCGATTTGCGCAGTGCGACGCGTGCAGAGTCGAGCTCTCCGTCCGAAATATGCATGCTCGCGCGGAAGTCAAGGGCCTCTGCGAGCTCCCGCGGCGGCTCTTCGGACTGTAGCCATAGCTCGACGGCTAGACGTGAGTGCCGCCGAGCGAGGTCTCGCTCGTCGCCGGCGAGCGCGACCTTCGCCAGCCCCAGGTGAGGGTAGCCGAGGCGCGGGTGGGTCGGTCCTAAGGCCTCGCGGAAGATCTCTAGCGCCTGCAGGTAGTCCGCTCGCGCGCCGCCGCGATCGCCCACGCCCGCCTTCGCCTCGCCGCTGTTGGTGAGGGTCGCGGCGAGGTAAGGGTGACGTTCGCCGATCGTCACCGTGTATACATTGATCGCCTCGCGGAAGAAGGGGATCGCCTCTGCGTAGCGCTCCTCGCCGATCTCTACGAGGCCGAGGTTGCTCAAGGTCGCGGCGTAGTCGAGCGGAACGCTCTCCTTGAACGGCTCCGCGACTGAGAGCGCGCGCTCGTAGAACGTCCTCGCGCGGGTCGCATCGCCGCTGCGGTGGATCACGGAGCCGAGATTGTTGTAAATTGTATGGCTACAGCTCTCCGCGCTGACCGGCTTCTCAGCGACAACGAGCGCGAGGCGCTCGAGCGCGAGGGCCTCCTCGGTGCGACCGTCGACCGCGCCGACGACGAAGATCCACTTTCCGAGCGCCTCACAGGCCGTGGCGACGTCGCCGACATCGAGCGCGCCCCAGAGGCTCTCGTAGAGGTCTTGCTCCGCCTCCTCGATCCCGCCGAGCTCCATCTCCAGGCTTCCGCGGCGGAGCAGAGCCTGCGCTCGTGCCGGTGGAAAGTCGATCTCCTGCAAGAGCCCCTCGATCGGCGCAGCGATAGCGTTCGCCTCGGCGTACTCGCCTGCATTCTCGTAGGCCTGCACCTCCACGAGTAGGTCGCGCAAAATTTTTACGCGACGCGCAGACGCGGGGTCTTCAGGTGGTGGGATTACAGCCTCCAGCACCTCGTCGTTAGCACAGACCGAGAGAGGCGCCAGACTCGTGACCAGGTTAATGGCGCCGGCCTCCACTTGGCCGCCGACCAAGAGGTCGACCGCGGCGTCAAACTCGGCGTATCGCTCGTCTAGACATTGGATCCGTCGATCGAAGAGAGAGTCCGACTCGACCCCCTGGCGATGTGCTTCGCAGGTCGCGGAGCGGATCGTTCTCCACTCCTCTGCGTAGGCGCCGAGTCGCGCGTCGACCTGCAACCATAGCTCGCCGGGGTTCGGGGCGCCTGAGTCGGCGAAAGCACTGCGAAGGGCGTCCCTCTGCGCGTCCCCCCAGGCCGCCTCGTAGAGCGCATCTCCCGCGCACGCCCGTGCTTCGCGCTCGACGGCCGAGAGCATCATTGTCGTGATCCCCGCGACGCCCAGGACGGCCACAGCCCCAGCGCCGATCCGCAGCCCCCAGCGCCCGGGGCTCGCCGAGAGAGCCCCCAGGAGCGCTTCCATCGACGGCCACCGCTCCTCGGGGTCGCGCTCCAAACCGCGAGCGAGCACCGCGTACACCCTGTTGGGGATCCGCGAGGTTCGCATGGGAACCCGAAGCTCCCCGTTCAGGACGTTGGTCGAGATCTCGATCGCGTTCGTGCCCGCGAAGGGGAGCTCCCCGTAACAAGCCTCAAAGAGCGCGACGCAGAAGGAAAATTGGTCGCTCGACGCCGTAATCTCGCCACCGCGCCACTGCTCGGGGGACATGTAGGCGGGGGTCCCGGCGATCCGCCCCTCTTTGGAGAGTCGCTCCGCGCGAAGGGCTGCGGCCGCGGCTTGACGGCCCGTATCGTCCTCCTCGCTCACCTCCGGCACCCCGTCGTCGAGCGGATAGACGAGGCCGAAGTCGGCGACACGGGCCCGACGGTCCGCGCCGATGAGCACGTTCTCGGGCTTAAAGTCGCGATGCACCATGCCCGCCCGGTGGGCCGCCGCGAGACCTCTCCCGGCCTGGGTGAACGCTCGCCGGATCTCCGCCCAACTCCGAGGAGTCGACTCCAACCACCCGCGCAGCGTCGATCCGGAGACGAACTCCATGGCGACGTAGATCTGTCCCCGGTGGAGCCCGACCTCGTAGACCGCGACGACGTTCGGATGGGCGAGTCGGGCCATCGCCTGGGCCTCACGCTGGAGCTGCTGCTGCCGCGAGTCGAAGCCATCTCCGGCGCCCGCGCGGACCAGCTTGATCGCGATCCTCCGGTCGAGCTGGCTATCGTACGCCGAGTAGACGACGCCCATGCCCCCGATCCCGAGCCTGTCGATGATCTTGAAGCGTCCGACGCGGTCTGGCGCAGAGCCTGGCGGAGAGGGCTCGGGGACGGCCTCCCCGGCGGCCATCATCGTGTCTGCGCAGCCGAGCATCCCGGGCTGCGGGACGTCCCCGACGACCGTCGCCGCTCCCCGGTCGATCAGGACCTTGTCATCGGGCAACCCCATGCTTCCTGCTCGAGCGTCTGATCAACCGCACGGGATCCAGGTCCGCGACGTCCTCAATGTACGGTGTGGAGCCTCCTATCGCAAGGCGCTGACGAGCAGAGAAGCTCGGACCCGCTCGCTCCGCGAGCCCGCTCGTAGGCGCGCCCCTACGGGGGGCGGATAGTGCCGTCATTGGTGCGACCTCGGGGGTGAGATACGAGGCGGTCTCTGACCGCAGAGGGCCGCATAAGCGCCGCCGAGAATCGCACCACTGTGCGAGTGCACAGTGAGAACAAGCGAGGATATTAACCTGCATTAAAAGGTGAGGCTCTGCGGTTATTAATGTAGAGCAACTCTGCGACGGGCCAGCCGCGACTCTTCGTCATTTGCTACCTCTATAGGGGCAAGCCTCGCCTCGGAGTCTTGGCTCTTCGGGGCCATCGATCTCGGGACAGACATCGCAGACCGCGCCTCGTCGCTCTTCGGGGCGCCTCGCCGATGCGCGGCTCCACGGCCGGCGGCGACCTCCAGGGGGAGGGGCAGCTCTGGCCGCCGACGCCGCTCGGAGCGGAGGCGACGATCCGATCCGCGGGATCGAAGAGAGTCCCCGGGATCCTCCCCACGGTCGCGCTAGTCCGCAGCTCGCGCGTGGAGTTCTTGAACGTCGGGCCCTCCGGCAGGGCGTCGATGAGCTCGACCCCCCGCAGGACCCCCCGGTCGGGCTCAACGGGCGTGAGGGCGACGACGGTCTCCACCTGCCGGAGTTCTCGCCCGGGACGCCGAACATCGCCGCCCTTACGAACGCCGGGTCGCCGTCGAGCGCCGCCTCGATCTCGCGTGGGCCCGCGTCACCATGTTCCCCTCGCGGTCGTCGATCGCGGAGACCCCGTCCTCATCCCGGTCGAATTTTGGGAGATCGTCCCGCTCATCGTAGCCCAGCCCGGCTCGCCCCGAGTCGTGATGCGGCGGCCCTCCGGCGCCGGTCGTTGGACGCGGTGTGCCGGTCCTCCGCTGGGCCTCGTGATGCGATTACGCGCGCTGCCTGGGCGCGGCGCCTGTGCTGAACGTCGTCGGCTCACCATCGGTCATCGGGTCCGTGGGCTGCCCCCCTGACCCAGGATCCGTCGTGCCCCCCGTCGTTGAGCCGGATGTCGAGGCTGTAGCCGAGTGTATGATCGGCTCGCTAGCGTCGGGGCCGCCAGTGAGTCCGATGATAATGAGGACCGCACACGAGAGTATTAAAGGTCGTCGAAGCTCTGCTCTGTCTGGTTTGCCAGATCGTCCTATATCCATTTTCCCCACCCCTTACGCCTGGTCAACAGGCTTTGTTTTCAAAGCAATCGAGCTGCCCCCCGTACGAGCACTCGGTGATCTCATCGAGCGCCGTCCAAAAGGCATCGGTGGAGGTGCTTACCCCAACATAGGAGCCCATGATGGGATCCAGCGTCGTCCAGTCCTCGCAGTCCTCGTCGTCAGCGCCGAGGGTCGTCCAGTCGGGAGCGGTGATGGTCCAGACCAGCGTCAGGCCGACGTCGAGACCGTCGAGGGTCCGAGCGATCGGGCGGACCTGCCGGCGGAGTTTGGCCGATCGACGACCTGTTGGCGCCGGCGGAGGCGCTGGAAGAAGATCGGGGGGTGGCCGAAGGTTCGCGAAGTGCTCGGCGAGTCGTCGGACAATAGGGGCACGGCTATTCAGAAGTGGGGGTGGTCCAGCTCCTCGCCAGACAATGCGCTCAAGTGAGCCCGCGCCGAGGCGTCGCGGTTGGCTTCGCGTCAAGCTGCCGCCCTCGCGTCGCAAGGCCCAGCAAGGGCGGTGAGTCGGCCTACTAACGCACCACGCGCGCCTGCTGAGCGGTTGGCGCACCTCGTGGAGCGTCGGTGCGTCGGCGCTGCTGCAGCCTCCACGAGCCTCCGACGACCCCGTCGGCGACGCATCTGTGCTAACACCCCGGCGCCACCTTGCCACGGATGGCGAAGGCTCCGTCCCATGGGAAGCCGGTGAGGGGTCCTGGGCTTCGTGAGGGGTCCTGGGCTTCGTGAGGACCCCGAGGAATCAACGAGGATTGTGCTCTTGTCGACGCTCGTTTCTGCACTCTTCGGCCGATCGCTGGTCGCAGTGGCGCTGCTCTTGACGCCCCCGAGCTGGACGCTCGACTGGAGCGCTCCGGCCGGGTGTCCCGCGGAGGCTGAGGTCCAGGCGGCGCTGGGGGCCGCGTTGGGACCGGCGGTCGAGGTCTCCGAGACGCTGGAGATCGACGGTCGCATGGGCGAGGGCGGCGCTGGGGGCCTGCGCCTCGACATCACATTTCGCGGAGCGTTGGCGGGGGAGCGGACGTTGCGCGGGCGAGATTGCCGGGAGCTCACGGACGCTGCGGTTCTGGTCATCGCCATCGCGGTCCAGCGGGAGGAGAGGGCCGAGCCCCAAACGCCCCAGGACTCCAGCAGCCACCCAGAGGGGCCGAGCGACGCTGGGCACCCAGGGGAGGTGCCACCTGGGCCCGGTGCGGGGGAGCTGACCAGAGGCATCGACGGTCGGGCTGCGGAGGTAGGATCCGAGACGCCGCGGGGCGTCGAAGCGCCCCCGGGAGAGGTCCGCCCGGGCTCCACAGAGCCCCTCGCGATGATCGAGGAGGAGCCGCTGGGGGGGCCGCCTGCACCCGGGCCGCCGGGGTCGGGGTCGCGGTCGCGACCTCCTATGTCGGGGTTTCTCCGCGCAGGCGGGGGGGTGAGCGTCGGGCATCTACCCCCGGTCGCCGCGGTGATGGGGATCGAGGGGGGGATCGACATGGGGAGATCAGGGCGCGCTTGGCGGGTGAGCCTCGGCCTCTCTGGTTCACCGCCGCGTGAGGTCAGCGGAGCGACCAACCCGGCGGTCGGCGCTGCGGTGTCCCTCTGGTCGCTGAGGCCCGATCTCTGCCACCTCCCCGGGACCCGAGGATGGGCCTTTCCTGTCTGTCTCGGTGTGGAGCTCGGAGCGATGCGCGCGCGCGGCACAGGAGCGCTTGTTCGCCCGGAGACGGCCTCGTCCTTCTGGTCCGCCGGTCGACTGAGCGCCGGTGTGCTCTGGCGTCGCGGCAACTTCGGCCTCTGGCTGGCGCTGAGCGGCACTGCGGCCCTTACGCGGCCGGCGTTTCGCACCCTCCAGACGCCGCTGGTGTTCCGGGCCGGAGGGTTCGGTGGGCATGTGACCGCGGGGGTCGAGCTTCGCCTCCCGCAGCGATCTCGCGGGTGAGGCACGAATCCATCAGCCGGCGGACTACAACCCCCCAAATGGCCCTACGCCCCACTCTCTGCGCGGTCGCGTCCCCCCACGAGGGGCCGACGGGCGACGTCGCGACGACGGATCGCCCGCGAAAGCGCGTGCCCCGGCTTGGAGCGCCTTGAGCCGTGCTGGGATCGAAGCGCCTGTCTAGGGATCGGGGGAGGACGGCCGCGGGGGCCGGGCGACCGACCTCGACCGCGCGGCTCGCCGAGATCTATCGTCAGCACGCGGACTATGTCTGGCGGATCGCCAGGCATCTCGGCGTCGCCGAGGCTGAGCTCGCCGATGTTGTCCATGACGTGTTCCTGGTCGTCCTCCGACGCTTGGGGGAGTACGACGGGCGGGCGTCGATGCGAACCTGGCTCTACCACCAGACCCGCGGGATCGTGAGCAATCGCCGACGGGGCCAGCGACGGGAGACGCGTCGGCTCCAGCTCCTCGAGCGCAGCGCGGAGCTCCAGCTCGTGACGCGGGGGGGCGAGGTCCAAAGAGAGAGCCCTGAGACCCACGTAGAGCGGGTTCAGGCGGCGGAGTTCGTTCGCCGATTCCTCGCCGCGCTTGGCCCTACGAGGCGGGCGGTCTTCGAGCTCGTCGAGCTCGACGGGCTCCGGGTCACGGAGGCCGCGGAGTGCCTCGACGTCAACATCAACACCGCCCATGCTCGGCTCCGCGCCGCGAGGGCGGCTTTTCGCGAGGCTGTCAGCGAACGCTTGGCCGAGCGCTCTTCACCCACGGAGGTCCCATGCCGAAGACCGATCAGGATCGTCGGGACGCCGACTCGTTAAGCCTTGCGACGGCCTACCTCGACGCGACGCGGGCGCTCGAGTCGATGCCGTCAGAGGTGTCGGAGGCGATCTGGGCCCGTATCGAGCGCAGTGCCCGAGCTGCGGAGGACAGCGCAGAGGACAGCGCAGAGGACAGCGCGGAGGAGGGGCTTGTCGTCGGCGCACCGGTCATGCACGACGGGTTCTCCAAGCGCCGCTGGTGGGTGGCAGCGAGCGTCGCAGCAAGCCTCGCGGCCGCGTTGATCCTCGCGTTGAGGCTCTCGCCGGGGGCGGGGGTCGGGTCTCCGGGAGGTTCACAGGTCGCCGCTGCGGTGTATCGGGCCAAGGTGTTGGTCGAGGAGAGCGCAGCTATCGTGCGGCGTCCCGCCGCGCGGGTTGGGCTAGAGGGGACGACGCCGTCGACGACGAGCGCTGGGTCGACAGCCTCGGCGGCTCCTACACCGCAGGTCGCGCTGCCCGTGCCGGGCGCGGGGAGGGAGCTGCTCCGAGCGCGCCCGCGCCCCGGACCGGCGATGGAGAGCGGCGAGACGACACCGGGCTCGACCCCCCAGGACGCGCCCCGGGGGGAGCGCGAAGAGGTCGTGCTGCGCGAGCCGACCGCGCCAGCGTTATCTCTCGCGGCTGAGACCCGATCGTTGGCGGCGGCCCGCAGGGCGCTCGACGGAGGCGACCCTGAGCGCGCTCTCAGCCTCCTCGCTCGCCACTCGCTCGCGTTCCCGACGGGATTTCTCCGGGAGGAAGCTGCGGCGCTCCGAAGCGTCGCGCTGTGTCGCTCGGAGGACCTCGTCGCCGGGCGGGCGGCGGCGCGAGACTTCGTGCGGGACTACCCCCAGTCCGCGCTCAGGGCCCGTGTGCGTGACGCATGTCCGTCACCGCGATAGTCGACACGGAGCGCGAAGCCTGCGGACTATATCGAGATGAGGACGCCCAAAGTGCGGCGTTTATAGACGACCCATGATGAATCAAAGCAACCGTTCCACCCGACTCGACCACTCTGACCCCGGCTCGACGAGGCCTCTCCTGATGACCGTAGGCGCAGCGTTCGCCCTTCTACTGGCGGGCGGAGCCTGTGACACCGAGCCGAAGAATGTCGGCGATGAGTCCGACGGTCAGGCCTGCACGCCAGGCCAGGAGATGCCGGCGGACGACGATTGCAACACCTGCGTGTGCACCGAGGAGGGAGCCTGGGCCTGCACGGACAAGGTCTGCCAGGGGGGTACGACCGAGGGGACGACGGGGGATACGACCGAGGGGACGACGGGGGATACGACCGAGGGGACGACGGGGGATACGACCGAGGGGACGACGGGGGATACGACCGAGGGGACGACGGGGGATACGACCGAAGGCTCGACGAGTGGGGGAACCGCCACTGAGGGGACCACAGGCGACGTCGACCCCGGCTTTGATCCGTCGGACAAAGGCGTGCAGATGTGCGGCGAACCGCTGAGTCAGGAGGCCTACGACATCATCGATCCGGGGCCCCAGATCGAGCTCGACACGCTCCTGCTCAACGTCGGCTACAGCGGTTGTGACGCGCACCAGTTTGGTCTGTGTTGGGACAACGCGTTCCTGGAGTCCGATCCCGTCCAGGTGAACGTCATCATTCCCCATTATGGCAATGACGACTGCGATGCCTACCTGGGGGAGGGGCTGAGCTTTGATCTCACCGACCTCAAGACCGCGTGGCAAGAGGCATACCAGCAGGAGCACGGCGTGATCTTCATCAACCTCGAGGGTTGGGAGCAGAGCATCGAGTACGTCTTCTAGCGCGCCCTGACGGGCTGCGGTTCGCGGTCTGTTCGATCGCTTCGCAGGTGCTCCGGAGCGCCCCCTTTTGTCACGGACGGCCCGATGCCAGGTCCGCCCTGCAATGCAGGGAACAGACGCTATGATACGCATGACCTATCTTCAAGACACACCCCGAGCCCTCGCGCTCCTCGTCCTCTCAACGCTCGCTCTCGCCTGTGGCGATGACACAGGCGCGACCGGTGCGAGCGCCAGCGAGACCGGGGACAGCTCGGTGACCGCCGGCTCGACCGGGTCTGAGAGCGCCACGACGACGACCGGATCGAGCGGCGATACCTCGGGCATGAGCAGCGGCGGAGAATCGAGCACGGGCGGCTCCTCCGCCGCTATGGACACCGCAGAGACCACCGGTGTAACTACTGGCACAACCACGGGCACAACCACTGGCAACACCACCACCGCCACGGACGGGACCGGTACCGACACCGAGGGCACGACAGACGGCGACCCTATCTGCGAAGGTGAGGGGAAAGAGTCCGCGTGGTGGTACATAAACGTGATCGACGGGGTGTTTCCTAACGATGTCCCCGAAGATCTCAGCGAGACCTGCGAGGTCGTCGAGGGGCAGGGCCTCCGCCTGGACTGTCCCTCAGTGGAGTTCGAGATCCTCCTGACGGCGATGCCGATGCCGGCCCTGCCGGCGCCGGGGGCCAAGGCCACGGTCGGCCTCCACCACGAGCCCGGCTGGCTCAACTGGCCTGACCTCTGGATCAGCGTCGACGTGGAGAAGGGCGACGCGTGGGCGTTCGGGTCGAGCTCCATCCTTCAGCCCTACCAGGGCGACTACACGGTGCCCTGGGATCCCCAACGCACAGCGTCGGAGTGCGGGCCCTTCCTCCTAGAGGACATGTTCGGCGAGGACGGCTGCGGCGAGCAGCTCGGCTACGAAGTGGGCTTTGAGGTCGACGGAGAGACGGTCACCGCATGGCACGGCACACATCGACTCGAGGACATCGGCGGCTCGCCCTTTGAGGTATGGCTCGGCGCGTCGAGGGAGTACACCAACCCGCCCCAGACCTGCGATACCTCGCCAAAGTGGTTCACGATCGTCACACGGCGCGGCTGAGCAACCCTAGCAGGGCAGACGTCGCGAGCGTCGCGAGCGTTCTTTCCCGCGCGGCGCTCGTTCCCCTAAGGGCGAGTTCTCGCGGGGTCGCGAGCGGCGACGAGGGCGAGCGAGAGTGCGCGGGACTTCGGACACCGTTGACGCGACACGGGACTACCGCCAAGGGTCGTCAGGATGGACGAGGGCTCCCCTCGTCCATCACGCCCTGGGCTTGCGCGCCCGCGGGATCAGAGGCCGCAGCTCGAGTCGCACGAGCCGTCGTTGATGTCGCCGCAGTTCCCGTCGACGATGCACTGGTGGCAGCCCTCGTTCGTGGCGTTGTAGAACGTCGTGCACTGGTCCATCGTGCCGCTCTGATCGCAGGTGAGGAGCTTCATGCAGACCTCGTCGAGGCTGGGGCCGCCCGGGCCCGTGTTCTGGCACGAGCCGACGTCCTCGCCGGCCGCCTTCTCGCAGGTCTGCTCGGAGGTGCAGTTGTCGTTGCTGAGGCAGCCGTTCTGACAGTCGCCGAGGACTTGATCGGCGCAGTACTGACCTGCCTGGCAGACGACCTTCTCGAGCGCCGGAGGCGTGCAGTCGGTCACGCCGTCGCCCTCGGCGCCACCGGTCGAGCTGCCGCCGCTGCCGCCCCCAGACGTCGTCGCGGAGCTGTCGCTGCCGTCGCTGTCGTCGCCGTCGTCGCCAGCGCAGGCCGGCATCAGGAGAGCTGTGGTGGCGAAGAGGCCCAGGAAGATCTGGCGAAGGGACATGCTTTGCATCGGGGGGTGCTAGCGAGGATCGAGGGGGCGTGTCAATCCGTCCGATCGAGGTGCGCGATGCCCGTAGAGCGGGTTCGCGTACTCCCCGCGGGGTCCCCCCTTGTCGTCGACGATGTGACATCGGGTACGCTTCTCCCCCGGCGGCAGCATCCTGGATCGAGGGCCGCCGAGCACCCTGCGTCTCGCCGAAGCTCCCAGGTGAACCTTCATTTAGCCGCGAACCGCGAGGTGTCCAGTGTGTGATACTGTGATTCGAGCTGCAAAAGTGTGTATGAGCGTTCGATGGCTGCTCTTGATGATCGTTGCCGCGGGCTGTGCGGGGCGTCCGACGACGACGACGACGCCCGCGCCCGGGCAGCAGGATCCGTTCACGACGGCCTCGCGCATCTATACGGTCGGTGAGGAGCGGTTCGCGGCGGGGGATTACCCGCAGGCGGTTGCGCTCATCGAGCGGGCGATCGCGACGCTCCCCGAGGACCCCGCGAACGCTGAGCTGCGGCACAAGCTGATGTTGCGCCTCGCCTTCGGTCAGCTCACGGCCTGTCAGGCGACGGGTGAGCGCGCGTATCTCGAGCGCTCCAAGCGGAATCTCGAGGTCTATCTCGAGGAGCATGAGGCGGCGTTCGGCGACGGCGAGAACGCTCGGGCGCAGCGCGGTGAGGTCTACGAGATCCTCTACGAGGTCGAGGCGCGGCTCGAGGCGGGGAAGGCCTCGCCGCCTGAGGTCTCCGCGCCGGGAGACTCGGCCATCGTCGTCGCGGTTCGAGATGAGGGGGCTGGCGAGGCTGAGAAGATCCCGGAGGGGGCGTCTGAGGGCTATGCGAGCGGTGGGGGCGATGCGGGCGATGCAGGCGACGCAGGCGAGGAAGGCGACGCAGGCGAGGTAGGCGACGCAGGCGAGGTAGGCGACACAGGCGAGACGTCTGAGGGGTCGGGCGACGGGGAGTACGTCCAGGGCGGAGAGTTTCGCCGCTCGGTCAACGTCCACGCCAGGGGTCCGTCCGTCGACGATCCGGAGATGCTGCAGAAGCTCCTGAGCCCGGCCGCAGACTCCGAGGCGGGGCTTGTCCTCTCGGCGCCGGGGCCGGTGATGGTGAGCGGTCCTCGCCCGCTCGTGCGGATGGAGGGAGCACGCCTCGTCGAGGCTGGCGCTGCGCCGCTCGATCGCCGTCGCGGTGCCTACCGGATCGGTGCCGGGCTCGTGCGAGCGGCTCGTCCCGAGCTCCGCTCCTGCTACGAGAGCGCCTTTGTCCGCAAGCCGGTGATGGTCGCCCGCAGCACGGTCGAGCTCTCGATCGCGGAGGACGGCCGGGTCGAGGCGGCCGACGTCGTCGCCGGCGGTTTGGTCGACATCGTCGGCGATCTCTGTGTCGTCGACGCCCTCGAGGGCATGCGCACCGAGGCCTCCTCCGCGATCCGCATCCAAGTGCCGCTGGTGTTCTTCTACGAGGGGGCGAAGTTTGTCAGCTCGGACTGGGCGGTCGCCCCTCCGCCGCGGCAGAGCCCCTTCGCGCCGAAGATCATCGGCGGTCCGCGGATGGTCGAGTAGTTCCGCTGGGCCCCGTGCGGGAGGACCACGCCGATGAGCTGCGGGCGGCCGCGCTGACGACTGGAGGAGAGTCGGCGAGAGTCCACTCGTCGAGCCGAGCCGACAGAACATCAAGATTGCGTCGGACGAAGCCGTGCTCAGGAGCGCCTGTCCCGGCGTGATTAGGTGCTTCACCGCGAGAAACCTCCGCGGAAAGTGCCCGGGATTGCTGGACAAGGAGAGAGTCAGCAGCCGTGCGGAGCGCGCAACGCTGAGGGTCTCGACCGACGCTCTATTGTCGCTCCACCCCGGGAAGCGTAGGATGACCAATGATGGCCGAATCGAAACAATCTGCGTCCTTCGGGTCCATGTTCTTGATGTACGGAGGTGGGATAGCGGTGCTCTACGGGGCCTTGGCACTGTTCTCCTTGCTCTCCGGCATGAAGCTCGAGTTTGGTTCTCCAGGCACGCGCGGCGGCATCCCCTTCCCGTCATCATGGCCCAGTGTGGGTCTCTTGGTCGGCTTCGGCGTAGGCTGTTACCTGCTAGGGACTCGATGGGACTCACCTCGATTCCAGGCCACACGTCAACGTCTCCCGTGGCTCGTACCCGTCGTCGTCACCTTCATCATTGTTCCCGCCTTGGTCGTACTGCTCTTCGCCATGCTCCAGTAGTGGGCGGGAGCTCGCGACTGCTCGAGAGGCGACTCCAGCCGCGCAGATCGCGGACTCAGAACCTGGGCTTCGGCGAGCTCGTCCCTGACGCCCGGATGTGGTCGGGGGCCAGCGCCGGTCGTATCGCAGGTTTCGGCGGAGCCGAGGGGTCGATGGGGCCGGTGAGAGCGCGCGGGACTTTTGCCACGGTCTCCTCGCTGTCCGCATCGACTTGTGAGGTCTGTGGCGTCATCAAGGGGCGACGTCTGCCTCGTTCTTCGTACTGACGGCACAGGGCTCGCGGAGAGACGACGGGGCCAGAGTGGGGCGTGCCTTGCGGATCTCGCGTGCCCTGAGTGCGCTGCTGGTGTGCGTGGCTCGCGTAGTGTGCGTGGCTCGCGTGGTGTGCGTGGCTCGCGTGGAGGCGTGTCTGTTGAGCCGACCGGCGATGTGATACCTACCCGGAGAGCATGCGGGACCGGCCTGCATCAAGACTCGTGACCGAAGTGAGCCCTGACAACGACCGCGCCCCGCCAGAGCGCAACCAGCTTGGCACCTTTGGCGGGGTCTTCACGCCCTCGATCCTGACGATCCTGGGCGTGATCATGTTTATGGGGATCGGCTTCGTCAACGGCCAGGCGGGGATCGGCTCTGCGCTCCTCATCCTCCTCGCGGCGAAGGCGATCACGCTGCTGACAAGCCTCTCGATCAGCGCGATCGCGACCAACACCCAGGTCGAGGGCGGCGGCGCCTACTTCCTGATCTCGCGCTCGCTGGGGCCGAGCTACGGCGGTGCGATCGGCCTCGCGCTCTTCCTCGCACAGGCGCTCTCGGTGCCCTTCTATGTGATCGGCTTCGCGATGGCCGTAGTCGCGGCGTTCCCGAGCATGTCAGGCGAGTTTATCTCGGTCGGGTTCGTCACGGCGACGCTGCTCCTCGTCATCAACTACTTCGGCGCCAACCTGGCGATCAAGGCGCAGTACTTCATCCTCGCGGTGTTGATGCTCTCGATCGTCGTCTTCCTCGGCGGAGCGCTCGGCGATTTTTCGCTCGCGGGTGTCAGCGCGAACTGGGCGCCGGAGTACACCGAGGGCAATGACTTCTGGGTGATCTTCGCGATCTTCTTCCCCGCGGTCACCGGGATCATGGCCGGTGTCAATATGTCTGGGGATCTCAAGAGCCCCGCGCGATCGATCCCGAAGGGCACCTTGCTCGCGCTGGGGGTCGGCGCGTTGATCTACGCTGCGCAGATCATCATCACCGGCGGCGCCTTCGACCGCGCGGAGCTGACGGGTCGACCCTATCAATCCCTGTTGGATCATGCCGCCTTTCACCTGGACTATCTCGTCGTCCCAGGGGTCTTCGCGGCGACGCTCTCGAGCGCGCTCGGCTCGTTCCTCGGCGCGCCGCGGATCCTCCAGGCCTTGGCTCGGGACGATATCTTCCCCTTCCTGCGACCCTTCGCGAAGGGCTCGAAGCGCGGCGACGAGCCGATCCGCGGCTACATCCTGACCTATGTGATGACGCTGGTCGTGCTCCTGATCGCCAGCGGCAACTCCGAGGGGGGCGCCCTCAACGCTGTCGCAGCGGTCCTGACGATGTTCTTCCTGTACACGTATGGGATGACCAACATGGCGGCGTTCATCGAGCAATTCGGCGGAAACCCGTCGTTTCGGCCGCGGTTTCGGGCGTTTCATTGGGTCACGGCGCTCGCAGGGGCGGCCGGTTGTATGATCGCTGCCGTACTGATCAATCCGCTCGCAGCGCTCGCCGCCGCGATCGCGATCGTGCTCGTCTTTGTCTACACAGAGCGCCGAGTCCTGACCACGACCTTCGGCGACGCACGTCGCGGCTTCTTCTACTCGCGGGCGCGGACGAACCTCTTCAAGCTCTCGGGCCAACCGCCTCACCCGAAGAACTGGCGGCCGACCACGCTCGTTCTCTCGGGGGACCCGCAAAATCGGCGTACGCTCGCCGCGTTTGCGCTCTGGCTGGAGGCGCGGCGGGGGATTGTCACCTTGGCGCAGGTCCTGATCGGAGACTTCGACGAGCTCCTAAAGACCCGCGACGAGGCCCTCCGGCGGCTGAACCACTATATCGATACGAACCGTCTCCAGGCCTTCTCCGAGGTGCTCGTCGCCCGCTCCTTCGACGATGGCGTCGCCTCACTCCTGCAGACCCAGTCGATAGGGCCGCTCAAGCCCAACCTGGTGATGATGGGGTGGCCAGGCGATACCACGCGCGTTGTGCCCTTCGCGCGGCTCCTGCGGCTCTCGTCGGCGCTCAACATGAGCCAGATCGTGGTCGTCGATCGGGGCCAGCCTGCGAAGACCGCGGACATGCGGATCGACATCTGGTGGCGCGGCCAGGAGAACGGATCATTGATGGTGATCCTGGCCTATCTCCTAACGCTGAACTGGGAGTGGTCTCAGGCGAAGCTGCGGGTCCTGCGGCTGGCCCGCGGCGATGAGCCAGAGGCGGCAGCCTACGAGGAGATCCAGACCTTGATCGAGGCCGCGCGGATCAGCGCTGAGATCCAGATCGTCCACGAGCCGAACATCATCGACGCTCTCCGGCGGCACTCGTCCGACGCCTCGGTGGTCTTGCTGGGCTTCCGCCCCCCTAGCGACGAAGGTGCAGAGGCGTTCCATGCATCCTTTGAGCGGCTCACGGCGAGGTTGCCGACGACCTTGCTGGTCTCGTCATCGGGTGAGGCGAACCTCTTGGCATAGTAGCCGCCCGTGGGGGACGAGGAGCGCGCTCCTGTGGCGCTGCGCGAGAGGCGTCGGGATGTGTTGGTGCCAAGGCGTCGCGGCCAGTCGAGCCGCGATCCAGGCGGGTCTTCGGCGCGTCGACGCTGGCTGTGAATACCTGCAACGAACAGGAAGCGGCGCGACCCCCGAAGGATCGCGCCGCAGTGGTGCTATGTAGCCTGAAGCCTAGGCGTGGTCGCTCGCACTCTCGCCCTGGTGCTTTCCGTGGCGCTTGCCGTGCTTGCCGTGGCGCTTGCCGTGCTTGCCGTGCTTGCCGTGCTTGCCGTGCTTGCCGCCCGTGATGCTGCCGAGGCCGCGCTCGGCGATCATGTCGGCGACGACCGCACGCTGCTCGTCGGTGAGGACCTCCTGGAGGGCGATGACCATCGCCGTCTTGGCCTCGCGCTTGGCCTCGCGCTTGGCCTCGCGCTTGGCGTCGGCGTCGGCGCTGAAGCCCTGGAGATCCGCGGCGCTGAAGCTGTCCCCGCGGAAGGCGGTGGCGAGGGTGGCGTTGGCCGCCTTGCGGTCGGCCTTGCGAGCCTCGCGGTCGGCCCTCATCGCCTCGCGATCGCCCTTCGGGGCCGGGTGAAGCTCCGCAGCCTGGGCGAGGAGGACGCTCCGCTGCTCCTCTGTGCACTCGACCTTGGAGCAGAGCCGCTCGATCCGCTTGCCGGACTTGGGCCCAGACTTGGCGGTGAGCCGACCCTCGTGGGCGCCGCTCTCGTCACCGTCATGGTGCTTGCTGTGCTTGCCCTTGCCGCCGCGCTTACCCTTGCCGCCGCGCTTACCCTTGCCGCCGCGCTTGTCCTTGCCGCTGAGGAGCCGGGGGCCGCGCTCGGCGATCATGTCCGCGACCCGTTCGCGCTGGTCGGGGGTGAGGAGGGCGTGGAGCTCGACGAGCATGTCAGCGCGGCCACTGCCGGACTTCGCCGGCCGGTGTTGGCCGATGGCGTCGGCGCTGAGGGTGCCGGAGCGGAAGGCCTCAGCGAGGGCGGTCCGCCGCTCAGCGCCCTTCTCCTTGGCGGCCCCGCGGTCGCCCTTGGCGCGGCGGTTCTTGGCGAAGAGCTGGGTGATGGCGTCGGTCTGCTCCGCGGTGCAGCCGATGTCGGCGCAGAGGCGCTCGGCCGGGGGGCTCTTGCGACCGCGCTTGGCGGAGCGGCGGTCGGCGTCGTTGTTGGCGTCGGCCTCGTCAGCGGCCTCGAGGTCCTCGCCGTCGTCGACGAGGGCGGACTCGCCCGCACGCTCGTCGACAGGCTCGCTGTCGCAGCCGACGAAGAGGAGACAGAGGGGGAGGGAGAGGGTGGCGATCCAGCGGGTCATGGTGATTCTTCCTTGGTACCGAGCGGTCGTCGCCGGTGACAGGGACCATGATGGAAGGGCTGTATCAAGGCGCCGCAGGTGGCCGGTAAGGCGACCGTAAAGCGATGTAAGGCGGCCGTTGGAGCGCGCTCGCGGCTGACCTGCCCGCGGGCTCGTCGGCTCAGGGGCGAGAGCGGTCAGCTCGGGACGACGAAGGGCTCGATGCGCTTGCCGGAGGCCGACCAGCTCTCGCCGACGCGGGCGATGGCGCGGACCTCGAGCTCATGACCGTCGCCCTCGCGGTAGACGAGGAGCTCGTTGTAGCCGTGGTGCTCGCTCGTCTCGCGGCTGCTCAGCGACGGGGCGGCGGCGATCCGCAGCGGCTGAGGATGACCCGCCCAATGCTCGACTGCGAGGAAGCTGCTGTGCATATGGCCGTGAAGGGCGAGGGTGACCCCGCTCGCCAGCATCGCGTCCTTGACCGCGCCAGCGTTGATGAGGCCGGCGTAGGGGGCGACGTCGGTGGTCGTCGGGATCGGCGAGAGGGGATGGTGGAGGACGGCGAGCCGCACCGGTGCGCGCCACGGGTGGGCCCTGAGGCGGCTGAGGTCATCCCGGTGGACGAGCCCGGGGTCGAGCCGGCTGAGCCGATCGCGGAGCTTTGCGAGGGCCTCTGGATCGCGGCTGGGGTCGCCGCTGTCTGCCAGGCCCGCGAGCTGTGCCGTGACCGTCGCCAACCCGCCGGCCGACGGAGGTCGCGTCGCCTCGGCGAGCTTGCCTGTCAGGTGGTCGACAAGCTCGACCAGGAGCTCATCGATCTCGCCGCCGAACTCCGCCGAGCCGAGGAGCGCGACCTCGATCCCGGCGTCGACATAGGCGACCGTCGTCAGCGGGCGGGTCTCGGGGGGCTCTTCGAGGCGCGGGCGCGGGAAGTCGTCGAAGGCGGCGGCGAAGCGACGATGACGGTCTCGCGCCCCGGCCTCGCCCCGGGTCTTCGACCAGTCGACGTCGTGGTTGCCGCCGACGATCAGGACCCGCGGCGAGCCCGGGTCGAGGTCCGGGTGGGGGCTCGCGCTCAGGGTGTGGAGGAGGTTGTCGAGGAGCGCGCGGATCTCGGCGTACTCCTCGTCGCGGCCGGTCTCGCTGAGGTCGCCGGAGACGATCACGAGGTGGGGTCCGAGGCCGAGCGCCGCGCGCTGCTCGACATGTTCGCGGTAGCTGTCGAGGATCGTCCCCCGACCTGCCCCTTCAGCGAGTCGATCGGCGACGGGCCCGAGCCCGCCTTGATTGACCCGTTGGCCGCTCTTGGGGCCGGCGTGCAGGTCCGAGATGTGGTGGATCCGCAGCGGCGGCGGCAGGTGGGCGGCGACGATCGGATCGCGGATGGTCTCTGTCTCAGGCTCGCCGCGGGGGCCGACGAGACCGGCCGCGCGGAGGAGCTCTATGGCGTCCGGATCGGCGCGCTGATGATCGCCGCGGGCGACGGCCCGGAGCGCGTCCTGGTGGAGCTGGCCGAGCCCTTCGTAGAGGACCATTCGCACGTAGTTGGCGGTCCCCTGGCCGTTGGCGAGGTCGCGGACCGCACCGAGGAGGTCGCCGAGCTCGACGGGGTCGAGCTCGCGTTGGAGCTTGCCGCCGGTGTCGGCGGTGTCGAGGAGGAGCCGGACGAGGAAGGGGTTTCGCAGCCAGTCGGGCTCCTGCTCGGCGACCTGCTCGAGGAGGGCCCGGGCTCGCTGGTCGCGGGCGATCCGCACCGCCTGCGCGGGGCTCAGCGGGCGGAGGTGCGGCTGAAGATCCTTGTCCGAGACCCGACGCTCAGCCCGACCGACGACGCACAGCGCCGACCACTCCGCCGGCGTCATCGCGATCAAGAGGCGGTGCCTATCCCGGGTGCGCTCGCACCAGCGAAGGAACTCGTCGATCCGCTGGGGCTCCGGCGATCGCGGTCGATCGCGACCGACCTCACCGGCGGCGAAGAGGAACTTCCCCGGCTCATCGATGAGGAGCACCTCTCGCTTGGGGCGGATCGTGCTCAGCTCGCGCTGTCGTCCGAGGTCGATGTACTCGGCCCGGTCTTCGCTGAGATCGTGGAGGAGGCCGCGCAGGGCCCAGGTCTTGCCTGAGCGGCGGGGGCCGACGAGGGGCCAGAGGAGGCCCTCAGGGTCGCTGTCGGCGATCAGCTCGGCGAGATCGTCCCAGGCGCGGACGTCGAGCTCGGGGCGGTAGCTCTGCGTCGGGTTGTAGGGCCTAGCCATTCGAGAGCTCGAGTTCGTCGAGGTTGCGGTAGAGCCAGTCGGTGAAGGGACGATCGATCTTCCAGCCGGCGACGGCGTCGATCAAGTCGGCGTCGCTGAGGAGCGTCCGCGCCCTGCGGGGGAGATCGCGGTAGGCGGTGAGCTGGAGCCGACCGGCCGCTCGAGCGCGCTCGAGCTCGGCTTGGAGCAGCTCCTGGGCCGGCGCCCGCAGGTCCCCCCAGCGCGAGCGGAAGACCGCGTCGCCGCGCTCGAGGAGGAGGCGCCGCTGGTAGAGATCGTGCAGATCCTGCTTGCGGACGAGGGACCCGTGACGGCCGCTGCGAACCTCCTCGACCACGGCGTAGCCCATCACCTGGAGGTAGAAGGGCCAGCAGCCGCAGTACTCGACGATCCACCGCGCGGTGCGATCGGGGTGGAGCTCGACGTCATCGGGGGCGGTGACGACGAGGAAACGGATCGCCTCCTCGTCGCGCAGCGGGCCGAGCTCGATCACCGTGTAGTCGTTGCCGAAGCTGGAGCCGGGCGTTCGGTTGGCGCGCTTGATGAGCTCCACCCAGTCGCTGTGCGACCCCGCGAGCACCACCGCGGCCAGCCCCTCCTGGCCGAGCGCGCGGAGCCAGGCGAAGAGCTCGTCGCTCCCCTCGCGGAGCCACGCGAGCTCGTCGAGGAGGAAGGCCGGCGGCGGGCCCCGATCGCGCTCCTCCTCGAGGCGACGCCAGAGCGCCTCGGCGGGGGCGGCATGGTCACGCAGATCGGGCGCGAGGAGTCGGGCGAGATCGTCGGGCTCGCGCAGCCTCCCGCCGCGCTCGAGGCTCGTCCGCAGCACCCGGCGGCGTCCTCTCTCACGGCCCTCCAGGGCGTGGAAGATCGAGGTCTTGCCCGAGCGGCGCGGCCCCTTGAGGAGGGCGGGGGAGGGCAGCGAGAGCAGGGTCGAGAGCTCGCGGAGGATGTTCTCTCGGCCAGGTAGGTTTGGATCGGCGAGGGGGCGGCCGGGGAGGAAGCGGTTCGGGGCGAGCTGTGGCGCGGCGCGCTTGCTCAGGAGGCGCGCCTTGGCGAGGAGATGCTCCTTCTTGGAGCTCGGCCTACGCGTCGCCCACGGGAGCGCCTCGCCCTCGGCGTCGTCGCGGCGCCCCGCGGAGCGCTCCTGGGGAGGTGAGGGGAGCGGGACAGAGCCGGGCGGCGGGGCGGATGGGCTCTGTCGTTGGCGGTTCGCCGTCGGCTCTTGGGGCTGCGCGCGCGGGCCCGGGGGAGACGATGGGGCGTCCTCGGACGGAGCTGAGGACAGCGGCTCCGGGGCGGATGCCTCCGTCGCGGCGTCGGGGATAGCGCTGAAGCGGTCAGAGTTGGTCTCAGGGAGTGATCCCTCGCTGGGGAGCTCCGCGAGGTCGAAGCTCCTCGGAGCCAGCGCCTCGCCTAGGGGGGCTCTCGCCGCGTTCGCCTCGCGCCTGCGCTCTTCGAGGGCGGCCTCCTCGACCTCGGGATCGGCCTCCTCAGCTTCAGCTTCAGCCTCGGTCTCGACCTCGTCGGTCTTCTCGGCCTCGTCGATCGCCTCGACCTCCTCTGCGTCGATCACGTCGGTCTTCTCGGCCTCGACCGCGGCCTCGAGGCCGTCCTCCGCGGGCGTGGCCTCCGCGGGCGTGGCCTCCTCGGCCTCGGGCTGCTCGACGACGGGATCGTCGAGGTCGCTCTGCTGCGCCGCCCTGCCGCCCATCTCGGTCCGCCGCAGGCCGTCGAGCACTCTGCGGGCGTTTCGTCGCCACGGAGAGGGCGCGCCGGGCATGTAGCTCACCCACCCGTCGAGGGTCTGGGTCCACTCTTGGGTGAGCGAGTCGCCGCCGCGGCGGCGGAGCAGGAGCAGGACAAAATTGGTGATCGCGGGGCTGAGCGGGCGGATCGCGAGGAGGCGCTCGTGGCAGCGACGGAGGTGGCGGGTGAGCGCTCGGGCGACAAAAAAGTCGACGTGCGAGCGGTGGGTGAAGCGGAGCCCCTCGGCGGGATCGCCCTCGACAAAGCCGCCCGGGAGGCTGGTCCGGATCGACGCTGCCAGGGCCGCGTCGTCGAGCCCGGCGAGATCGGGCGAGAGGTCGCGGAGGAAGCCGAGGCGGAGGCCGTCGATGGTGCACTGGGTCGCGCGGCCGTCCCACAGCGCGAGGGCGATAGCCTCCAGGAGGGTCGCTCGCGCCTCGGCGCCGAGTGTCACGTCGGGGAGAGCGTCGGCCTTCGCCTGCCAGGCGCTGAGGTACGCCTCGTAGAGATCCGCGGCGTTGACCCGGGTCGCAGGGTCGAGCCGCTCGAGCGCCTGGAGGACCATCCCCAGGAGCAGCGGCCGCTCGGTCAGGAGGTCGAGATCGTAGACGGACGCGAGGCGCCCGAGGATCGCGCTGCGCTCCCGCTCGGAGCTGGCGATCTGGGCGACGAGGCTCGCGACCTGGGCGGAGGAGAAGGGCTGGAGGAGGACGCGCGTCGCCGTTGTCGTCGCATCGACGGCGATTTGGGCCGCGGATCCCTCGGCGAAGATCGGCTGCCTCGAGGCGATGAGGAGCTGCCCGCCGCCCTCGGTCAGCGTCACGAGCTGCGCGAGGAGTTGAGCCCGCTCGCTGGGCGGCACTGCGTCCAGGCCGTCGAAGCACGGGAGGAGGCGGCGACGGTCGATCAGCGCCTGGAGGAGCGCGCCCGCGTCGTCGAGGTGTGCGTCGACGGCAGCCACCTCGAGCAGGCGCTCGATCGGGCTGCGCTCGCTCGCTCCACGCCCGAGGCGGACGACGAGCGGCAGCGGCCGCGCCCCGGAGCGCCAGCGACGGTCGGCCCACTCGAGCAGCAGGGTCGACTTCCCCGAGCCTGCCGGGCCGAGGAGGAGGCAGATCTTCGCGGGGGCGACGACGGACTCCTCGAGGAGAGCGAGCGCCGGCCGGAGCGTGCGACCGTCCTCCGTGAGCGCGCTCGGGGGCTCAAAGCGCTCGTCGGTGTCGTGGAGCGAGGCGCTTCGCAGGCGGGGCCAGAGCTCCGCGAGGTGGTCAAGGCGGCGCTCGAAGTCTTCGACGGCGGCCTCGGAGAGGGGGGCGCGCGGCTCGGCTCCGGCCCTCGTCGCGCTTGCATCGTCGGTCGCGCGCTGAGCGTGGGCTACGCGGAGCTCCGGGAGCTCGTCATCGTCGTCGTCGTCGTCAGGTTCGCCGCCGAGGAGTGGATCGATGGCGGCGTCGTCGTCGTCGTGGAACTCCTCGTCGCTCGTCGCGACTCGCTCGCTTGGCTCGGGCTCGGGCGCGTCGTCTCCGACGGCTCGGGTGCGCTTGTCGTCGGCCGCTTGGGCGGCCTTGGCGAGCTCGCCTCGCGGCTCGTCCGCTCTGGGGGCGCCCTCGACAGCGCCGTCGGAGCGGCGCCGGAGCTCCTTCGGAGCCCGGACCGAGAGCGCGGTGAGCTCGGCGGCGACCGTGGCGAACGCGTCCAGGCCCGCTTGACTCCACATGCCCGGGGTCGGCACATCGAGCGCGCCGAAGTCCGCGCGGGCGAGGCGAGCCTCGAGGTGCTCGGCGCAGGCGAGCCAACGCTTCGCCCGCTCGACGTCGCGGCGCGGCTCCGCGCGGACCCAGGATCTCAGGGTGCGCAGCGCCGACTGGCCCATGGCCCCGCGCAGGGGCTCCATCGGCAGGGCCTCGGCGGGGAGCACGACCTCCCAGGTGAGGGCGCGGATGTGGTCGAGTTCGGCGATCGGCGCCTCCGCGTCGAGCAGCGTCCGCAGCCGTCGATCGCGGCTCTGTCCCTGCGCCAGCGCACCTGCCCCCATGAGCAGGCTCTTGGCTTCGACGCAGGCGGTGAGGAGCGCGTCGATGTCGTCGCGGGTCGCCTCCGCGAGCTGCACCTCGAAGCGCGCGCACCACTCGGCGTACTCGTCGGTGATCGGGTGCGAGCGGTAGACCAGCGAAGGGAGGGCGACGAGCCGCGGAGGTTCTCCGTCGACCGGGTCAAGATCGTGGATGAGGAGGCTCTCCTCCCCGCGCCGGAGCCCCTCCTCAGGCTCGCCGAGGAGCGGCTCCTCCTCTGTCGACGCGGGGCCGCTCGTTCGACTCCCGCCGACGGCCGCGCTCATCGCCAGCAAGGTCGGCGGCGGTGGTTGAGCGTTGAGGCTCGCCGTGGTGAGGGCGCCCAGGGCTCGACGGTTTTCCGTGGTGAGGGCGCCCAGGGCTCGACGGTTTTCCGCGCTGGAGCCGAGGAGGGCGAGGAGATCGCAGCGGCCGAGCTCGGCCGCGATCGACGGCCGCGGATCGCCGCCGCCCAGCGACGCGAGGTCGCGCCCGAAGAGCAGGCCGAGGAGCCATGTGTCGGGAGCTCCGCGCAGGGCGATCGGGCCCCCTCGGTCGAGCTTTGGGGGGGCGCTGCGTTCGTCCCCGGGAGCTCCGGTGAGCTCGACCTGGAGCTGGATCAGGCGACCGCGGTGGAGCACCGGCGCGACCTCGCGACCGCGCAGGTCTGCGTGCTCTCCTCGCCAGCCGAGCGCGCTGTAGGGCCCAGGGTCCTGGGCGCAGCGGTGGGTGCCGGCGACGACGAGCAGATCGCCGGTGAGGCGGGCGATCGTGCTGAGCGTCGCCGGGGGCACGCTGTACTCCGGGAGGACCAGGAGATCGACCCCCCAGCGCCGGCAGTGGCGGATGATCGCCTCGATCTTGAGCGCGAGGTGACGGTCGTGGACCGCGGCGATCCTCTGCTCCAGGCGTCGCAGCATCGACTCCTGCTCGCCCTGCAGCGGGACCCCCGGCGGTCGCAGTGAGGACGGCTCATGGAGCGCCGAGAAGAGGGGGTCTTCGCGGGGCCCGCGATCGTCGACATCGTTCGCCGGGTGATAGTCGAGCTGGGCGACTGCGACGCGGATCCGCGGGCGGTTGGCCATGCGGATCCTGAATTACCACGGCGTGCGGGCCCTGTGCGGCTCTCGAGCTGGTACACCGGCTCGCCGTGGTTCTTCGTCGACGGAGCGGCGAGCTTTGCGGTGGACGACGACTCCTACGGTTGCACGCTGCTCCTCGACTGTCCGCCGAACCCGTCGTGATCGGAGGTCCCTCGGACCCTGCGGGGTCGACCCCGCTCGATGTCGCACCGCCGACGGCGCTGCCCCCCTGACCGCGGAGCTCTCACGACGGACTGCTAGCCCTTGGACGCGGCCTTGTCCTCCGGCGGCGGCTCGACGATCTTCCCGGCGTCCCCGCGGAGCTTCGCCAGCTGGGGCACCAGGAGGAACGCCGCGGCGATCGCCGCGGTCGTCAGGCCGATGGCGGTCGAGGTCGAGAGGCCGAGGAGCTCGCCGCGGCCAGCGTCGATACGCAGCTGCTCCAGGCCCGAGCGGGCGAGGCCGTAGAGGACGAAGAAGAGGAGCAGCACGGTCCCCGCGCGTCGCGGTCGCTGGTACCAGACGCGGAGGAGGACGCCGAAGAGGACAAAGCCGACGAGCGAGGCGAGGAGCTGCGCCGGGAAGACCGGCAGCGACGTGCTGGCCTCGGCGGGGATCAGGCCCGCTTGGACCTGGTCGTACCAGGCAGGGCTGCCGTAGGGGAACTCGAGGCCCCAGCGCTCGCTGATAAAGCCGTAGTCGCAGCCGAAGAGGAAGCAGCCGATCCGGGCGACGCCGAGGCCGATCGCCATCCCCGGGGCGGCCGCGTCCGCGATCTTCCAAAAGGGGATCTTGAGGGCGTAGGACGCGATCACCGCGCTGGCGGTGGCGAAGAGGAAGCCGCCGTAGGCGGTGCGCCCGGAGTGTTGGAGCTGGAGCAGCTCGGCGGGTGTGAAGGCGTCCTGGATGATGAGCTCGTGGATCCTGCCGCCGAGGAAGCCGACGGCGATCACGATCAGCGCGAAGGTCCAGATCTTCGATCGCGGGATCCCGCTGCGCTCGGCGAGGTACGCCCCGATATGGGCGGCCAGGGCGAGACCACAGCCGAGGACGAGGCCGTAGCCGAAGACCGGGAGACCGCCGGGGAGGTAGAAGAGCACCGGGTACATCGGCAGCGAGTGTAGTCGGCGGCGGGGCTCGGTGGAAGCCGCGGCCCGCGTGCTCTCTTCTTCGCCTCAGAGGGCCCGAGAGCTGCGCTAGGACGATGATCGGGGGGCTCGTCGCGGTGACGAGAGGGGATGACGCCTGCTGACAAGGCGCCCGAGCTCGGAGCGGGTCGCCCCCGGGCGGCGACAGGTGCTCGGAGCACAGGCCTCGGAGCACAGGCCTCCGGTCTCTGGCGAGGTCACGGTCCGTTGTAGACTCCGGCGATGGTGCGACGAAGAGGAAGCTGCCTGTGCGGCGCGCTCACCTACGCGATCGAGGGCGAGCTGGACGGCGTCTGGATGTGTCACTGCTCCAATTGCCGCAAGGCCAGCGGCGGGACTGGAAACGCGATCCTGATAGTCAAGCGGGAGCGCTTCCACTGGTTGTCGGGAGAGGATCATCGGGTCACCTACGAGCTGCGGCCGACCTACACGATCACCCGCTGCAAGACCTGTGGCACGCCCCTGCCGGCCGAGGAGGATGAGACCAACGTCTACCTGACGGCGGGGACCCTGGACGATCCGATCGGGGTCGGGGTGAAGGTCCACATCTTCTGCGGATCGCGGGCGGATTGGGACCGCGATACCGAGGACACGCGACACTACGACGAACGATCGGGGTGAAGGACGGTGCTGGAGGCTCGACGAGGTTCGGCTTGCGTCGATCTTCGCTTGCGCCGATCATCGCCTCGGTGGCCACGGGCGCAAGCGATCGTTCGGCGAAGCGTCGTCTCCTCGGCGCCATCGGGGCGGCCTCCAAGGGTCGCCTCCGAACCGCGAGGAGAAGGGTCGACGAGGCCCTGGCGATCGCCGACGGTGACGCTCGGATCCACCTCGCCGCGGCGAGCGTTCTCTTCGTCACCCGGGACTACCAGCGCGCGCTCGACCAGGCCGCGCTGGCGGGACGGCTCGATCCGCGGCGGCGCACACGGGCCGCCGAGCTCCAGCTCGCGTTCGCCGTCGCCCTGGGGTGGGATCAGGAGGCCCGCGCCGTGCTCGAGGGGGCGATCGAGGCCGAGCCCGAGGATCCCCGCTGGCCCGCCTACATGACGCGCCTGATGGTCCGCTCGGGCGCCCTCGAGGAGGCGCTGCGGTGGGCCTCGCGCTCCCTCGAGATCGACGGTCGCTCGCCGCGGATGCGGCTCGAGGTCGCCAACTTGATGGCCCAGGTCGGCGAGATCGAGGGGGCCCGGCGGATGGTCGCCGAGGCCCTCGAGGTCGCGCCGGCGGGAGAGGTGATCTACTGGCTCGGCGCCGGATCGATCCTCGCCGAGGCCGGCTGGGTCGACGCGGCGCGGGACGCCTATGAGCGCGCGCGGGAGATCGATCCGGGGCGCGCCGAGATCCACGCCGAGCTCGCCGAGCTCGCGCTGTGGAGGGGGGATCTAGCGGGCGCGCTGGAGTCCGCGGCGCGGAGCGAGGAGGTGGGGGACGGCGCCATCGCGGCGCGGACTCGAGGCGCCGTCGCGGCGCTAGGCGGGGACTACAGGGCGGCGCAGGGGCACCTCGAGGAGGCCCTCGCCGCGAGCCCCGACGACCACATCGCCCTGACCTGGCGGGCGGAGGTTGCCTACCGCCTCGGCGATCACGAGCGGGTCTCGGGTCTGCTCAACGGCGCGACGATGAGCGCGCCAGGCTTTCACGCGGCGGCCTGGATCCTCCGCTTCCTCTCGGTCGCCGAGAGTGATCCCCGCAAGTCCAGCGAGGATCGACTCTCGCCGGTCGGCGTCGCGGAGCTCCGGGCGGTGGTCTGCGAGATGGTGCCCGCGGCCGCCTCGGTGATCGCGAGCGGGACCCGGGGCGAGCTCGTCGCGCTCCTGCTGGGGGCGTTGGAGGCGATGGGGGGCAACCGCAGCACGCGGACGACCTACCGCCGCGCGGACGGGCAGATCGTCCGGGTGCTCGCGCGCACCGGGGTCCGCTTCGCCTCGCGCAAGGCGCTGCGTCAGATCCGGGGGCGGCCGCCGGAGCGGGTTCTCGCGGCGCTCGACGAGGTCGTCGCCCGCTTCCCTGGCTCCGCCCTGCCGGTCTGTCATCGCGGGGAGCTCCGCCTCTGGCTCGGAGATCTCGAGGGCGCGCGGCGTGACCTCGAGGAGGCGATCGAGCGCTGGGCCTTCACGCGGTGGGCCTACATCGGCCTGACGGGGGTCGACATCCTCGAGGGGAACTACGAGCGAGCGCTCGAGACCTCGGCCCACGGCGTCGAGGTGATGTACGGGACGGAGGGGCCGGCGGTCTTCGTCTACCGCGGCGAGGCCCTGCGCTGTCTCGGCCGACTGAGCGAGGCCCGACAGGATCTCGAGCGAGCCCTGGCGATCAGCGACAAGCGCCTCGGCGCCTGGCTGAACCTCGGCCTGGTCTTCCTGGCGGAGGGGGATCGCGCCGGCGCGCGGCGGGTCTGGGATCGCCTGTGCCGGGAGGCCTCCGGGCTCCTGAGCGACGCTGCTCTCGAGCTCGGGATCACGATCTGGGGAGATCCTGGCGAAGCGGCGACGCCGGAGGAGCAGGGTCGGGTGCTCGATCGGGCGCTCGTGATGATGCGAGGGAACCGCTCGACCGGTCTGACGACCTACATCACGGAGAACGGGCGCCTGCGCTTCGTCCAGCCCTGCTCGGACCCAGGCGATCTCCCGCACGTCGGCGATCTCGGGGTGCTCCGGCGGGCCGCGAGGGATCTGTCTATGTAGACAGGTGTTTGTGTCGCCTCCGGACTACGGGGTACGGTCGGGGTGCGGTCGGGGTGCGGTCGGGGGGCGGGTACGGTCGGTGCGCGCGCGGGATCGCGAGCCGCTAAAGCGCCCCGACGTTGATGTCACCGCCGGACCGTGCGAGGTTGATCGCGTGCCTGGCGAAGTGCTCCTCAGCAACATGTACGGCTGCGTGACGCGCTCGGAGGAGGGCGTCATCGTCTGCGAGTGTCGCGGCGTGGTGGTCACCGTGCTCCTCCTCGTCGGCAGCGTGTTCATGCTCGGAGGACCGGTCACCGCGATGGTCCTCCTCCCGACGCAGGTCGCCCTCGCGGGGCTCATCATGCCCGTGCTTTTTGGCGGCGCTCTCGGCCTCTTGGCGTATCGACGGATCCGGGCGCACGGGACGTTTGTCCTCGATCATCGCGAGGGTTCCTTCGTCCGCGGACCCGGAGGCGACGTCGAGAGCCTGTCCCTGGTCCGCGGGCCATGGATGATCCGCGACTACACCGACGGGATGGGCAGGTCCCCGCGGTGGCTGGTCGTCGAGTCTGGCGGTCGCCGCTATCGACTGGGCAAGGGGAGCCCCGAGGAGCTCCAGCCCTTGGTCGCGGCTCTCGCCGCGGTGGGGATCTCCAGCGCCGCTCGTCCTTGAGCCGGGCGGGTCGTCGGCTCGGGGATCGTCGCTCTCGCCGCCTTGCTTGAGGCGCGTCCGAAAGACCCAGTCCCACAGCGGCGACGAGACCCCGTAGTTGCCTGAGTCGGCGGCGTGGTGGCGGAGGTGATGACGTCGGAGGAGACGGGCGAGCTTGGTCCGCGGCCGGCGATGGTGCGCGCAGTAGTGGCTCCACTCATAGGCGAGGTAGCCGAGGAGCTGTCCGGCGAGGAGCGGCAGCGCGATCAATGCATCGCCGAAGAGCGTGTTGAGGCCGGCCAGGAGGGCGACAAGCGAGCCCGCCTGCAGCGGCGTCGCCACCAGCCGCTGGCGAGCGCCGGGGGTGCGGTGGTGATGGAAGTGCAGGAGAAAGCGGGCGACTCGGCGGGGATCGGAGGTCGGCGCGAGGTGAAAGATGAAGCGGTGGAGCCCGTACTCGATCAGGGTCCAGCTCAGCCACCCCGCGGCGACGAGGAGGGCGGTGAGCGGGACCGCCGAGCCCTCGGCCGCGAAGCTCAGGGTGAACGCGCGGTAGAGCACGTAGAGCGCGAGCGGTCCGAAGAGGACATAGGGGGCGGCCGGGCTCGACCGCGACAGGGCCTCAGCGAGGTCGGGCCGGAAGAAGCGGAGCTCCTCGCGCGAACGTGCGCCCTCTGGTCCGAGGGAGGCCTCGAGGCACTCCTGCGTGAGCAGCTGTCCCACGGTCGGAGAGTAGCACCGTCGAAGAGTCGACCTCGACCGTCGCCGGGGTGAAACCCACAGCGAGGGCGACACCTCCGTCCTCTCTGTCGGATGGGGACGGGACGAACGATGAGCCGACGGGGCATCGTCTGGGCGCTCAGTCTCGGCTGTCGCCGAGCACATGCAGCACCAGGTGCGGGTGCTCGGTGAGCAACATGTCGATCCCAGCCTCGTAGAGGCTCAGGTACACGCTCGGGTCGCCGCCCAGCGCGACCAGGTCTGCATCCTCGAGGACGCTCCGCGAGCTCTTGATCCCCTGGGCTTTGAGGCTCGCGAGCGTCGCCTCGTCGACCAGGTCAGGGGCGACGCGGGCGACCAGCGGAGGCGGAGCGAGGTCGGTGCTCCCGGTCTCTTCTCCGGGGCTGGGCACGGTCATGATCGGCGCGTCGGCGACCGCAGCTCGGATCGCAGCGCACTCGCCGGGGTCGCAGCGGAGATAGACCGTCTCGTAGAGGTCGTGATCGCGGATGTACTCCGCCGCTGCGACGCCAGCGGTCACGACCTTGACGTCGAGCTCGAGGGCGATCGACCCCTCGGCGAGCGCGGCCGCCTCGGCGAGGGTCGGCACTCGCTCGCACTCGAAGTTCCCGGGCGCATGCGCGCTCATCCCCTCGAGTCGCAGCGCCTGCAGCTCCGCGAGCGTGAGCGATGCGACCGCGCCGACGCCGTCGGTCGTGCGGTCGACGGTGGGGTCGTGGAGAAGGACGACATGTCCATCGGCGGTCTGACGGATGTCGCTCTCAGCGACGTCGATCCCGAGCAGTATCGCGGCGCGCAGCCCTGCGAGCGAGTTCTCCGGGGCGAAGAGGGGAGCTATCCGGTGGCTGACCACCAGCGCCGACGTGCACTCGGGGTCGGTGTGACACATGCCCTCGTAGGGTCGCGGCGGGGGGACAAAGGGCCCGCTGGCGCCGCACTCGTACGCTGACGGCGGCAAGAGATCGAGCGGAGTCGGCGGGGTCGCGGGGCCGGTGGAGGAGCCGGCGGAGGAGCCTGTGGAGGAGTCCGTGTCGGTCGTCGCTTCCGCGGATGTCTCGCTCGAAGATGCGGCCGAGGAGGCGCCCGTCGGCGAGGATGCGGTCGACGAGGAAGAGATCGACGACGAGGTCGACATCGTCGCTCCGGTGGTCTCGCTCGTCCCGTTGTCGTCGCTCCAGGTGCAGGACGCCGCCGCGAAGAGGAGCGCCCAGGCGCTAGGCAGACGTGGGGCCATCGTCGAGGATCCTAGCGGTGCGGGGGTCGGAGTGGGCGTGGGATTTGGACGAATCTCGTCAGATCTCGTCAGCTAAACGGCGGTCGGGCGCGGCGGCGAGGGTCATGAGAGCGACGGGCTTGAGAAGCGGCGCCGCGGAGCATGCTCCTGCGATCGCCTGGGTCGAGCTCATCCGCAAACCGTATACTCGTGGAGCTTGGCGGGAGCGGGACCTTGAGCCGGTTGGGACGTCTTATCGCGATCGCCGTCATCGGCACGCTCATCGCCTATGGTGCGACGCGAGCCGTGGCTCCCACGGAGGCCCCGACGGATGGCAGAGCTCTCTCTCCTGTGCACGCGGGGCGCGCGATGGAGCCGTCGCTCGGCGAGTTGAGGGAGACGCGGGAGCGTCCGCGAAGTCCGGAGGTGAGCGGCGTGCACGTGCTCGTCCGTGATGTGGACGGGGCATGGATCGCCGGCGCCAGCGTCTGTCTCGTGACCAGCGGCGAGCGCATCCTCCCGCTCCTCTGCGGCGTGACCGACGGGGAGGGGAGGGTGGTCCTGCGGGATCTTCCGGCGATCGATCTGCGAATCTGGGCTGCTACTGCTCATCACGGTCCGAAAGTGCTCCCCGAGTTCGGCTCTCCGCCCTACGCGCCCGGCGACCGCGGCCCGAACCCCAACGTCGTCGAGCTGGTGTCGACGGATGCGATCGCCTCCGGAGTTGTGGTCGACGCGAGCGGGGGGAGCATCGACGGAGCTCAGCTCCGCCTCCGTGTCCGCGGCGAGCCGCCCGGTCTCTGCACCAGCGTCGACGAAGGAGCGTTCACCTGCACCGCACCGATGGGCGCATCCGCGGGGACTATCGAGGTAGAGGCCAGCGGCTACGCGAGCCTCTCAGAGATCGTGTCTTTGCCGGCGCGCGAGCTTCGACTCGCCCTCCTGCGCGAGTCGAAGCTCCGCGGGGTCGTCGTCGATGAGAACGGCGCCCCGGTCCGAGACGTTCAGGTCAGGCTTCGAATGGCGCTCATGGAGGGGCGTTTTGACCCGTCGGTCGCGAGTACCGATCCGAAGGGGCGTTTTATCTTCGCGGGCCTTGAGCCGGGGATGTACCGGCCGCTCGTCGAGGACGGTCACTATCGGAGCGCCGATGAACCACCGCGTGTACGCGTCGGCTACGCCAGCGAGAGTGAGGAGGTCCGACTCGTCGTTCGCCAGGGGCATCGAGTGGAGGTGCGAGTCCAGGACCCGAACGCCCTTTGTACTGGGCCTATCGTCGCCTTACAGCCAGTCGCCGAGAGCGGCGCAGGGCCGGCGGTGCCCCTGATCGCCAGCCTGGTCGACGGTGGAAGCTTGCAGCTCGCAGGCGTCGCCAGCGGCGGCTACGAGGTCCAATGCAAGTGCCTGAACGGGACCCCTGGGGAGGGCCCCCCAGCGCCGCTCGTGATCTCCGGGGACACCGTCGTGGAGTGCCGGTACGACGAAGGCGCCGTGATCTACGGGCGGGTGGTCGATCCCGAGGGTGAGGGGGTGTCGCGCGCCTCTGTGAACCTAGTCGGGGCGGAGCATCGCTACGCGACGACCGATGAGTCAGGCGCCTTCGCTCTCGGCGGGTTGGCGTGGGGGGAGCAGCGGGTTCGCGTCGCCGCTCAGGGCCACCGGCCGAGCGAGACTCGCGTTGTCCACCTCACCGAGGGGAGCGTCCCCGAGGAGCAGCTCATCGTCGTCGAGCGCGGCCTTTGCCTCGCGGGGCGCGTGCTCCAGTCCGGGGGAGTGGACGGGGCGATGACGCTCTATCACGACGAGGGACAGATCATCCTCGACGCCTCAGGGGAGTTCATGATCTGCGGTCTCATCCCAGGCCAAGCGCTCTCGCTCCGCGTCGTCGGACCCTCGGGACCTCTTGTGCTCTCGCGGCGAGGGGACAATGAGCAAAGATCGGGGGAGTACAGCGTACGCCTCGGTGACGCGCCCATGCGTGTTGAGCTCCTCGTCGACGCGCGCCGCCTCGTCGTGGACGGCGAGGTTCGCGATGCGAACGGCGACACTGTCGCAGATGCCCTCGTCCTCGCGGCTGCAGGCTACCCGAGGGGGCGGGGCTGTCAGCGCCCCGGCCTCGGCGGCGCTCGCAAGGCGGCGACCCACGCGGAGGGGGACTTCACCCTGGCTCCGCTCGCGCCAGGGCCGTGGATGTTCTACGCGGAGACGCCCGACGGCGGCACGGGCTGCGCGTGGCTCGACCTCAGCGATGGCGCAGAGCTCACGGAGCTTGCGCTCCGGGTTCGACCCTAGGAGGCCGCGGCAAAAGTCCCGCGCGCTCTCCAGCCCTCGTCGGCCCTCTCGGTTCCGCCGAAACTCGCAGTACAGCCCAGTACAGCGGCGTTTCGTCGAAGCCAAGAGGGGCAACGATTGCGGCGCGACAGCACACGGGACCTTTGCCACGGGCTGCTAGTTCTTCCGCTGGGGCGTCGCGAGCAAAAGCGCCCACACCCACTGGTCGAGCGCTGCTCGACAGTCCCGTCCGACGTCGACATGTCACCTCCCTCCGACCAAGAGTGACAAGCTGACCGCCGCCTGCAGATGGGCAGGGCTCAGGCGCCATCGGCACTCGGATTCGCAGCGGCACGGCCATTGCACACTTCGCTGGCATGAGAGTCGAAGCCTCGGAGCACCCAGGGTTGAAGCCATGCCGATGACGCCGGGCTTTGAGTACGCTTCGCTCGTCGTTGGACAGCGGGGAGCGGGTCAGGATCGATGCCGAGTCCGACAGACTGAGTCCGGCCTGCTCGTCGTCGTAGCAGACGGGGCGGGCGGCCTAGCTGGAGGCGCCGAAGCAGCGGACGCGGTCGTCGATCGTGCGAGGAGCTGCGAACCACGGGGGGCGGCAGCGTGCGCCTCGGTTCTTCGGACCTTGGACCGCGCGATGCAACACGCTCCCCAGATCGGCGAGTCAACCGCGGTGCTGGCCGTGGTCTCGAACGGGGTCATTCAAGGTGCCAGTGTTGGCGACTCTGTCGCCCTGCTTGTGGGTACCCGCGAGCTCCACGATTTGACCGGGGCGCAGCCAAGAAAGCCCTTGCTTGGGAGCGGTGAGGCGGTCCCTGTCGAGTTTGGCGCGGAGCTCCGAGGTCGGACCCTCATTCTCGCGACCGACGGCCTACACAAGTACTGGAGGCGCGGCGATGCACACCGGGCTCTCACGGCCGGGGACGCGGCTGTGAGCCTGCGGCTGCTCGTCGAGTCCGTGCGCCTGCCCGGCGGAAGCCTGCAGGACGATGTTGGGATCGTGCTGATCCGCCCGCTCGCTTGACAGCGTCGAGAGCGTGCAGCGCAGCAGCAGCGCTGCCTTGCAGCTCCACACGCCGCACGGGGGCCGAAGCTCACGCTTGGCTGCGGACCTCGCGGGGGCGCTCAGGGACTGACGGGGGCTGCTAGTATGGCCTTCCATGGCCTACCACAGCCAGTATTGTCGCCGGCCGCGACCTGCGGTCGTGGTCATGCTCCTTCTCTTCGCTCTCGGCTGCAGCAAGGGGCCGCGCGATCGGCCGGCGATGCCTTGGCTCGACATCGCCGTGAGCCCGGACGACGGGCGTGGGCCCGAGGGGGTCTTTGTCTTTGCCGGGGAGGTCGCGGCGATCGAGATGCTTGAAGAGCGCGGTCCGGGCACCTATCGGGTCAGTCTGACGGCTGGGGAGGCGCCGAAGGCTTGTCAGGTGGAGGTACAGGTCGGCGCGTCCGCGCCCCTCCGCGTCGGCGTCGACGGCGAGGCGGTCGACCGCATCGATCTCTACCTGGACCCCGAGCTCGTCATCCCTATCGCGACCGGCGATTCGCTCTGCGGGCTGATCGTTCGTCGCTTTGAGTCGCCCTTCTTCACGGTCTCCGACGGGGCGATCGTCGATCCTGTCGGCGAGCTCCTGGTCGCAGCTTCGGCCTCTGGGGGGCTCGTCATCCCGGGCTGGAGCTTCGAGCCCGGCGGCGTCGCGACCCGGGCGAGGGTCGAGGGCGGCCGCGCGACCTGGCGTGAGGTGCATGTCCGCCACGGGGGCGCCGAGGTGACGGTCGGCGCGGGCGCGTGGCCGACCCTCGAGGCGGAGGGGCACCGATATCGGGTGATGGCTGAGGACTACCGCAAGCGCGGTACCCTCGTCCCGGAGGAGGTGCCGGCCTACCGCGTTCATGGCATCGTCCGCCAATGAGCGGCTGACCCCGGAGCGCGCTCGATGAGACGCCGCTGGCCTTGAGGGCGCGTAGGCGCAGGACCGCCTCACCGCCGGCGAGGCTCCATCGCGCGCCGGTAATGCCCATACGATCTTTGACGACATATCGGTCGGCGGCGGCGCGGCGAGGAAGGGAAGCTCACAGCCGCGCTCCTCGAAGGCGCCGTCGGTCACGAGACAATGGAGATGAGAGTAGAGGCCCAGGTCGCTGCCGAAGCGCTGGACCACGGTGACGACGCCCTCGCCGGCCAGAGAGACTCCTTCGCGCGAATATCAGCTCCCCCACGTCCCACTGGGCCGTCGGGGTCGACGGCCGGGCGAGCTACCTCCAACAGAGATCGTCGACGGCGCTCGACTCCTGCTCACAGCCCGTGTTCCCTAGGAGATCGGCGCAGTCGAGCCCCCCGAGGCAGGCGTAGTAGTCCCCGACGGCAAGGCCGCACTCCAAGGTCTTGAAGTAGATGCCGTCGTTGATCTCTATCTGGCACTCGATGTCGACGTTCTCGTCCGTGCCGCCGCACTCCTCGTACTTGGCGCGGTAGATCGTACACGTCTCCTCGGGCTTCGGGATACAAGCGAGCTCGACTTCGGTGTGTTCGGGCTCGCAGCCTAGGCCCTGCTCAAGGTCTCGGCATGTATGCTCAATCTGACACTCTATGAGATCCACGGAGGCGAAGATGCATTGCGCCCCGCTGTTGGTCAAGAGCGCGTATTTTAAGAATTCTTCGCACTCCTCAAGGGCTTCGCGGTAGGTCTCGTCACCGCCGCAGTCGACGTAGAAGTCTGCGAATATCTGGCAGACCGTGCCGTCAGTCGTGCCGCCCGTGGTCTGGCCGGTGTCGCCGCTCGTCTCGGTCGGGCCGGATGTCGTCGTGGGATCGCTCGTCGCGTCCGTGTTGCTGCTCTCCGTGCTGGTGGCGTCGGTGCCGGTGGCGTCGGTGCCCTTGGTGGCGGCGCCCTTGGTGGCGGCGCCATCCGTACCCCTCGTCGTCGTGGCGCCGGCGTCGGTGTTGGACGAGCTCGACGTGTCATCACCGGCGCAAGCGAGGGGGATGCCGCTGAGCACGATGAGAAGCGCAAGCTGTCGACAGGATGAGGGGTCCATCCTGCGCTGGACGTGGAAGAGATCGAAGACGATCCGCACGTGGGCCCCGCTCGTACCCGAGGTGGTTGGACATCTTCGCCTCGAGGATCGAAGGCAACGGAGCTCGACCCATATCGTGTGGCAGGCGTTCCTCCACGTCTCTCTCAGCACCTTGAGGGCTTTGCTTGGCATGAAACACTCCTGTTGGACGGGTGCACGCCGAAGACGCACCTCTCTACTATGCCACCGATGCATGAGGCCGTCTGCGGCGTTTGACCCATGGACTCGCTGACAGCATCTCGAAACGCGGCGATCAAAGGAGAGCCTATACGGCGAAGCACAACCTGCAGGCCGAAGGGGGCGCAGTCGAGCACGACCGTTCGACTCCCGGACAGGGAACGACCATGATGCCGCCGCCCCACCTTCGTGCTACCGTCGACGACACGTCGCGCTGAACGTCCCGTCGATATGCCCAGCCGCCTCCTCGCTCTAGCCCTCGCCCTGACCGGCTGCCCCTCTCCTGGCCCGGGAGAGCCCTGTGAGGTCGCCGGCGACGGCTTCACCCGCCGCGACCCCTGCGAGTCGACCTGCGTCGAGTGGGAGGTGACCTGCCCCGACGCGTCGAAGGTCACCCCTGGGGTCTGCACCGACGGCGGTTGCTCGACCAACGCCGACTGCGCCGAGGGATGGTTCTGCGCGAGCATCAACGCCACCGACAGCGAGTGTCTCCCCGCGAGTGTCTGCACCGACGGCGGCTAGACTGAGGCTGGTCGACCGTGGATCGCGGCCACGGCATGGAACCGGATGCTCCCGTAGCCGCCCTCCTTCTCCAGCGCGGCCTCGAGGAAGCAGTCGAGCCGCGCGCGCTCCTTTGGGGTCAAGAAGCGCTCTCGCGAGCGAGTGCGGAATTTCTTCACGCCCCTCGTGGGAGACGTGAAGCCCGTGCCAAGCCCCAAATTAGCGTCATCTGTCACCACCGGGAGTCCCTGATGGACTGGTGCTGCTTGTGATCTGTCCCGACGATGGAGTGCGCTCGACCTCAACGATCCCACCGACGCGCGACTGTGCGAGGACGAAAACCGTACCGTCATCATGAAATGCACAAGCTGCTGATGCTCCCTCGTCCTCATCCCAGTATGCTTCAGCCGTGATGGAGCGCCTGTCTGCAAAGGCAACTCCGTATGCGATCATGGACTCACCATCCTCATCCATCAACTCGAACTCATATCCGGACTCCCCCATCGCGGCGATGAAGTGTCCCATACGGTCACCCAAGCCCTCGAAGTCGCGGGCCAGGCGTACCTGTGCGAACATTGTTGTGATAATCTGCTCCCGCAGGGGGAGGACCTCCGTTCCTCGAGCCGCCAAGTACTGTCTTGAGCTTGGAATGGTCACTTTGACTCCTCGTCTTCGCGGAGAGATCGATGCTCGCGTTGGCCAAGGAGGCGGGCGAGCTTGATAGATAGTGTCGGGCGTTAGGGTACACCTGGACCGTCCTGCGCTCGCGCCGTCATCCGCTGACGAAGGCCTATCCCGGGATCTTGCAGAAGGGCGCCTCCAGGACGATCTCGTTGGCAGGATCGACGATGCACTCCGCCTCGTTCGGCACGGCTTCAAGGCGGAGCTCGTCGACGTCGGTGGTGTCGACGTCGATCGAGATCGCGTCGGCGAACTCGCCGGGCTGGAGGATGATGTCGACGGGGACCTCCTGGATCAGCGACTCGACGCCCATGGAGGAGCCGTAGACCTTGATGGTGACGCCAGCGGTGAGGGGCACGGCGCCCTCGTTGCCGAGCTGGACCCAGACGGTCACCTGATCGGCGCCGGAGCACTCGTTGAGGCAGCTCTCGGGCGAGAGCATGACGAGGTCGGGGGCCTTGAGGCCGTCGGGCTCGGAGAGGTCGCCAGAGCGGAAGTTGTTGTAGGAGAGCCAGTTGGGCGGCGGAGCTGCGGGGATGGTCCCGTCGTCGTTGACGTTTGTGATGTTGTAGGCGTGCTGGTTCCAGATCTTGCGACCTGGCCGCCACGACTTGTCCATGTCGCCGATCACCGTCAGGCCGAAGGAGCTCTCGATGAGGTTGTTGTGGCCGACGACGATCTCGACCTGGCCGTCGTTGTCGACGTCGACGACGATCGGGTACTCGATCAGGGTGCCGCTATTGTGGGGCTCGTACTTGAGCTTGACCGAGCCGTCGATGCCTGAATAGACGTAGAGGTTGATCTCGTCGGCGTAGACGACGTCGGCGATGCCGTCGCCCTCAAAGTCGTAGACAGAGGAGCCGGTGACCGCCGAGCTCGCGTCCTGGGTCGCGACCTGCCAGAGGATCGAGCCGTCGGTGTCGAAGACGACATATCCCGCGCTGCCGGCGACGCCGACCTCGGGGAGACCGTCGCCGTCGTAGTCGGCGATCGTCGGCGGACCGCCGATCCCCGCGGGGTTGGTGACGTCCCAGAGGACGATCCCGGCGGCGTCCTGTAGCCTCACGGTACCCGCACCGACGACGATGATCTCGGCTTGACCGTCGAGATCAAAGTCCGCGATCGCCGGGTATCCGTCCGACTGCATGTTGTACCAATAGGCCTCGCCGTCGGGGTTGTAGATCGCGTTGCCGACGATGACCTCTTGGATCCCGTCCTCGTTGAGGATGTCGGCGGCGAAGGAGGTGCTGCCGTAGGTGGGCGCGCCTGTCCCATAGGCTCCGGCGCCGCGGAGGGTGCCGTCACTGTTGAGGATCGCGCGGCCGGCGATGATCTCGGGATCGCCGTCGCCCTCGAGATCGGCGATCGACGGGGCGGCCATGCCGGGGAAGGCGACATGCGCGGCGATGCTCGGGCTCGTCCACTTGAGGGTGCCGTCGTGCTCGAAGGCCTTGACGACGTCGCCCGCGGCGAAGGCGATGATCTCGACGATGCCGTCCCCGTCGATGTCGCCGGCGGAGAGGCCCGAGGAGCCGAGGACGCCCTGATCGGCGATCGAAAGGACCTCCTTCTGGCCGTCGCCCGAGATGGCGCGGAGCACCCCCGCGCTGAGGTAGGCGTTGCCGGTGTAGGTGACGTAGAGGATGTCGGGGATGTCGTCGCCGTCGATCTCGGCGACGATCGGCGCCATCATCACCTGGTTGTAGGCGGGCGCGACGGTCCACGCGGTCTTCTGCCACTCGACGACCGGGTTGAACATGCCGAGCTGGGGCTCGTTCTCGCAGGCCTGGTTGACCATCCCCATGTAGCCCTTCGGCGGGTCATCGCCGCAGACGGGGACATCATCGCTGGTGGTCGAGCCGAGGGTCTCGGTGCCGCTGGCGGAGGTCGCGTCGGAGGTCGTCTGCGAGGTGACGCCGGCGGAGTTGCTCGCGGTGCCGCTGTCGCCTGTCGTGGTCGCGGAGTCGGAGGCCCCAGAGGCGGAGGTCACCTCCGATTCGCTAGCGCTGGCGCCGGAGAGGCTGGTGCCCGAGGCGGTCGCGCTGCCGCTGCTTGCGTCGTCGCCGCTGCAGCCGACAACGGTGAAGGGGAGTGCGAGGGAGACGACTGCGGAGACGAAGAGGTGCTGCTTGTACATGATCGTTATGCCAGGCGCGGATGATAGCGGAGTCCCACCGGTGACGTCCTCTTGCGGCCGGGGCGAGAACGCGCCGCATGGATCAGCGCGCGCGGTTCATGGACGCACCATCCGTAGAGCCGGGCCCTCGGCGAGTTCTCAGCGAGCCCTCAGGCCCCGGCCCAGTCCATCAGGAGCTCTTCGTCACCTCGGTACACCGCGCGACATCGTGGGACGAACCCACACTTCCGAGCGAGGCCGATCGAGGCGGCGTTGTCGGGGTGAATGAGGCAGGTCAACGGCAGCTGAGGGCGCTCGATCCGAGCCCAGGCGATCGCGGCTGTGACCGCCTCGTGACCGTAGCCCTTGCGGTGGTGAGCCGGGCTGAGCACCCAGCCGGCCTCCATCGTCCCTTCGATGGACGGCGTCATGTCCCGCATGAAGTCGCTGAAGCCGACCTCGCCGACGAACGCACCGCTCGCGCGCTCCTCGACCAACCAATAGCCATAGCCCTCGAGCGCCCAGTGACCGGCGAAGCGGAGGAGGCGGGCGCGGCAATCTTCGCGGGTGGCAGGCTTGCCGCTGGTGTAGCGGTAGACCGCGGGGGCGCTCCATATCGCCAGCGAGGCGCCCAGGTCGTCGCTCCGGTGGCCACGCATCCGCAGGCGAGGGGTCTCGAGGATGGGGATCATGGGGCCTCTCGCCGACAACTCCGCGATTCTATCGTCCGCGGACGCTCTTCGCACGGTCGAGCGGAGCGAGCCCGCGGTGAACCAGGGCCAGGGTCGTCGACAGCAGCGACGCGCGGCTCGGCGATCGGCGATCGGCCGAAAGGAGCTCACGTGCTCGGTCTTCCAGCCGAGCGTCCGCGGTCAGGCCGACCGCTCTGTCCTGGTCTTCGAGCGGCTCGCCGCTGCGAGTCCGTGGTGAAAGGCGCGTGTGCTCCCCCGCGATCGGGCTCCTAGCGCCCGCGGCCGAGGGGGCGCTGAGCATCGGCGGCGCCGAAGATCTGGCGGGCGGCGGTGGAGATCGCGACGACAGCGGGCTCCTTGAGCCGACGCTCGAGGTTGATCGCGTAGACCCGCTCGCGGACGGAGGAGGTGCCGAGGCAGACGACGCCGAAGTCGCTCTCCACCTCGTCGGCGACGACGGTGGGGACCGCGAAGACCCCGCTGCCGCCGCGGCCGAAGAACTTGATGAGGGCGCTGTCGTCGAAGACCCCCACCAGCTCGGGGCGGATCCCGACCTCCTCAAACCACTGCTCGAGGGAGGCCCGGATCACCGTCCCCTGGCTCGGGAGGAGGAAGGGCGCGCCGTGGAGGCAGGCCGGGAAGTCGGCGGGGTCGAGACCGAGCTTCGGGCTGGCCATCAGGGCCACATCGCAGGCGCCCAGGAGGTGGTTGAAGGCGCGGACGTTGATGGTCCGGTCGAGGGGCGCGTCCGAGAGGACCAGGTCGACGCCGTGGATCGCCAGCTCGGCGAGCAGGCGGTCATGCTTGTCTTCGTGGCAGACGAGGTGGATCCGGGGCTCCATCAACAGGACCGGCGCGAGCAGGTGATGGGCGAGCATCTTCGGCAGGACGTCGGCGATCCCGACGACCAGGCGGCGGGGCCGGGTTGCGCGACCTGCGAGGGCGTCCCGGAGCCCGCGGCCGAGGGTAAAGATCTCGTCCGCGTAGCGGAACACCAGCTCGCCGCTCTCGGTCGGCTTGAGGCGTCGGCCGACGCGGACGAAGAGGGGCTCTCCCAGGGACTCTTCGAGGATCTTGAGCTGGCCTGAGATGGTCGCCTGAGCGAGGTTTAGCCGGCTCGCGGCGCTGGTGATGCTGCCGGCGCGGACTACCATCCAGAAGTAGTAGAGATGATGGTAGTTGAGCCATTCCATCGCGGGCACGATACTTCGGTTTTCCCGAAGCATCGCGGCTGATATTATCTGGGTGGCCGAAATGCGGTGATCCGCCCATGATTTCCCGGCTGCCGTCGATACGGCAGCCACGAGCCAATGGACCCGAACTCACGCATGGCGACGAACGCGCATCCATCGCCTTCAACCAAGCCGATGACCCCGGCCTCCGTGGAGCTCGACCTCATGCTCTCGCTCATGGAGCACGCGGGCGCGGAGCTGGCCCACGCCGATCATCGGATCCTCGCGGCGCTCGCCGATGTCGGCCGTGCGCACCCCGAGCAGCGCTCCTGGCCGCAGCGGGCGATCGGCGCGGGTGAGCGCCTGGGCCTGATCGTCGTCGAGCTCGTCCGACCGATCGAGGAGGTCATCGCCGACGGGCCGCAGCAGGGCCCGCTGACGACCATCGCCGAGCTCGACGGCGTGCTCACGGCGGTGACGCTCATCGGCTGGCGCGGCCGGAAGGTCCGCTTGCTCGTCGGCGCCGGCGAGGACGAGGCGGAGGTCGGGTGGCTGAGCGGCGAGGCGTTGGCGGAGCGGTTCGGGGTCCAGGTCGACGCGCCGCTCTCGTGGATCATCGCCGAGCCTGCGCTCGCGGCCAACTTCAGCGGCGAGCCCGGAGCGCCGCAGAGCCTGACACCGACGCAGCGGCTGCGGGGGCTGATGCGCGTCGAGGCCCAGGACCTCTGGGTCGTCGTCACCTACGCGCTCGGGGTCGGCATCTTCACCCTCGCGACGCCGATCGCGGTCCAGGCCCTGGTCAACACGGTCGCCTTCGGGGCGCTGCTCCAGCCGCTGCTGGTCCTCTCGATCCTCCTCCTCGTGGGCCTGAGCTTCGCCGGCGCGCTCCAGGCGATGCAGGCCTGGGTGGTCGAGGTCATCCAGCAGCGGTGGATGGTCCGGGTGATCGGCGATCTGGCGCACCGACTGCCCCGCGTCGCCTCCGGGCAGGCCTACGTGCCCGAGGTGGTCAACCGCTTCTTCGACGTGGTGACGGTGCAGAAGGCCGCCTCCTCGCTCCTCCTGGACGGCCTCTCGGTGGTCCTCCAGGCCGCGATCGGGATGCTGGTGCTCGGCTTCTACCACCCGCTGCTCCTCGCCTTTGATGTCGTCCTCCTGACGGCCGTCGCTGGGATCGTCTTCGGCTTCGGCCGGGCCGCGACCAAGAGCGCGATCAAGGAGTCGAAGGCCAAGTACGCGGTCGCGGCTTGGCTGGAGGAGATCGCTCGGCACCCGCGGACCTTCAAGGGGGCCGGCGGCCCGGAGCTCGCCGCGAGCCGCTCCGACGAGCTCGCCCGCGCCTACCTCGGGGCCCGGCGCACCCACTTTCGGGCGCTCTTTCGCCAGATCGTCGGGGCCCTCGGCCTCCAGGCGATCGCCAGCGCGGCGCTCCTCGGCCTCGGTGGTTGGCTGGTGATCGATCGGCAGCTCACCCTCGGCCAGCTCGTCGCCGCCGAGCTGATCGTCTCCGTCGTCGTCGCCGCCTTCGCCAAGTTCGGCAAGCACCTGGAGACCTACTACGACCTCGTCGCCGCGATCGACAAGCTCGGGGCCCTCGCCGATCTGCCCCTCGAGCGGAGCGCCGGCGAGAGCTTGCCGCCGAGCGTCCGTCCGGCCTCGCTGCGCCTCTCGAACATCGCCGTCGCCGACCCCTCGGGGCGGATGATGCTCAAGGGGGTCAACCTCGAGGTCGGCAGGGGCGAGTCGGTCGCGATCATCGGCCGCTCGGCGAGCGGCAAGAGCGTCTTGGCCGGGGTCCTCGACGGTCAGGTCGCGCCGGCGGGCGGCGTGCTCGAGCTCGACGACGTCGACCTTCGGGATCGCGCCCTCGACGATCTCCGGCGGGCGGTGATCGTCGTCGGCAGCGTCGAGATCTTCGCCGGCACCGTGGTCGACAACGTCTGCCTCGACCAGGTCGAGATCCCGCGGGCCGCGGTCCGCAAGGCGCTCATCGACGTCGGCCTCGGGCCGATGCTCGAGCGTTTCGGCGGCGATGTCGAGGCTGAGCTCAGCACCGACGGTCGGGGGCTCTCGGAGGGCGAGGCCCTGCGGATCGGCCTCGCCCGGGCCATCGTCGCCAAGCCGCGCCTGCTGGTCCTAGACGGGCTCCTGGACGGGCTCGACGAGACGACCCGCGCGGAGCTGCGGCCGGTGCTCGTCCCAGAAGACCCGCCCTGGACGCTGCTGGTCCTGACCCGCGAGCCGGCGGTCGCCGCCCTCTGTCGACGTGTCGTCGCGCTCGAGGACGGCGGAATCCGCTCCACCCAGACGGGCGCGCAGAGCCGCCCCTACACCCGCTGAGATGACGATGCCAGCCCACGACCGATCGCAGAAGCAAGTGGAGGCGGGCCTGCCGACGGGGCTCGGAGAGCTCCCCAGCCTCCGCCTCGTCCGGCACACGACCCGCGTCACCCGGACCATCGCCAAGGTCCTCTTGGCCTCGCTGTCGCTGATCATCGCCGCGCTGATCCTCGCGCCGTGGCAGCAGAGCGTCCGCGGTCACGGCCGGGTGATCGCCTACTCTCCGCTCGAGCGCGAGCAGCCCCTGGAGGCGCCGATCGACGGTCGCCTGGTGTCGATGATGGTCCAGGAGGGGCAGAAGGTCGAGAAGGGGGAGCTGATCGCGGAGATCCGCGACAACGCCGAGGACCTGGTCGACCGCCTCAAGGATCAGCGAGAGGCGATCATGGACCGCCTCTCCGCCGCGCAAAACCAGGTGCTCGCCTACGAGACCCGGATCACGGCGCTCCAGACCTCGCGGCTGGCGAGCATCGACGGCGCGGAGGCGCGGGTGCGGATGGACCGCGAAGGGGTGCGGATCGCCCAACAGAAGCTCGAGGCCGCCGAGGCCCACCGCGACACCGCGCTCCTCAACATTCGTCGTCAGCGAGACCTGGCGGCGGAGGGGCTGACCTCGACCCGGAGCCTCGAGCTCGCCGAGCTCGACGTCGCCAAGGCCGAGGCTGAGGTCAAGTCAGCGAAGGCGAACCTGGGCTCGGAGCGCTCCGAGCTGACCGAGGCCCTCGCCGATCTGCGCAAGGTCGAGGGGGACACGGACGCCGGTCTGGCGGACGCCCAGGCGAAGCTCGAGTCGGCGCTCTCGAGCCAGGCCGACGAGCGCGAGTCGCTGAGCAAGATCGAGGTCCAGCTCTCGCGGCAGTCGACCCAGCAGGTGACAGCGCCGCGGGCGGGGACGATCCTGCGGGTGATCACCCGCGAGGGCGGCGAGCTGGTCAAGTCTGGCGAGCCCCTGGCGATCTTGGTGCCCGACACCGACTCGCGAGCGGTCGAGATCCTCGTCGACGGCAACGACGCGGCGTTGATCGATCCCGGCCGTCACGTCCGCCTCCACTTCGAGGGCTGGCCCGCGATCCAGTTCTCCGGCTGGCCCTCCGTGGCGGTCGGGACCTTCGCCGGCAAGGTGGCCTTCGTCGACTCGGCGGACGACGGCAAGGGACACTTCCGCGTGGTCGTCGTCCCGGACGGCGATGAGCCCTGGCCCTCGGGGCACTACCTCCGCCAGGGCGTCCGCGCCAACGGCTGGGTCCTGCTGAACCGGGTCCGCCTCGGCTACGAGCTTTGGCGGCTCTTCAACGGCTTCCCGCCGGTCGTCGCGGTCGATGAGCCGAGCATCCGCGGAGTGGGCAAGAAATGACCGGGCTCGTCGGAGCGTTCTTCGCCCTGAGCCTGACCACCGCCGCGCCGTCGCCGATGAGCTTCGGCGCGCTGGAGGTGAGCACGGGCGCCGCCCAGGGGGCGGCCCGCCGCAGCCTCTCGCTCGAGGAGGTGCTCGCGTCGGTGGTCGAGAGGCACCCGCTTATGGTCGCCGCGGCCCGCAAGATCGACGCCGCGGACGGCGCGGCGATGTCCGCTCGCGGCCACTTCGACCTTAAGTGGCGGACCGGCGCCTACCTGCGGCCCCTCGGCTACTACATCAACGGTCGGCTCGACACCCAGGTCGCCCAGGCCACCCCGTTTTGGGGGACCCGCCTGATCGCCGGCTATAGCCTCGGCCGCGGGACCTTCCCCGACTACTACGGCGAGCGGGCGACCCTGAGCGCCGGCGAGATCCGGGCGGGGCTCGTCGTCCCGCTCTGGCGGGACGGGCCTATCGACAAGGGACGGGCCGGGATCCAGCAGGCCGACATCTATCGCGATATCACCCTCCTGGATCGCGACAAGGAGACGATCAAGCTGATCAAGGAGACGACGACGCACTACTGGGAGTGGGTCGCCGCCGGTCTCCGACGCGGCGTCGCCGAGGAGCAGCTCGAGCTGGCGTCCGCCCGTGATGTTCAGGTCCGGACCCGGGCGGAGCGCGGCGAGATCCCGCCGGTCGAGGCGATCGACAACCGCAGGGCCCTGCTCAAGCGGCAGGCTACGGCGGTCAAGGCCAGGCAGGAGCTCGAGCAGGCGGCGATCAGCCTCCGGCTCTTCGTCCGCGACCGCGAGGGGGTTCCGGTCGACGTCTCGGAGTCGATGCTCCCGGAGTCGTTGCCGCTGGGCGAGCGTTCGCTGACCGACGAGGTCGAGGCGCTGGTCCAAGCCGCGCTGGATCGCCGGCCCGAGCTGCGGAGCATCCTCCTGAAGCGCTCTCAGGCGGAGATCGATCGGCGCCTGGCGAAGAACCAGCGGGCGCCGGCGATCGACGTCGGGGCGATGGTGCTCCGCGACTTCGGACGGGGCCCCGAGTACCTCGCGCCGACCGAGCTTCAGGTCAGCCTGGTGGTCGAGATCCCGATCCAGGCCCGCGAGGCCCGCGGCAAGATCCGCAAGGCCGAGGCCGAGGCCGCGGGCCTGAGCGCCGAGGCCGATCTGCTGCGCGACACGATCGCCGTCGAGGTCGAGCGGGCGATGGTCGCGGTGATCGGCGCGCATGAGCGGGCGGAGGTCGCCGGTGAGGCGGTCAGCGTCGCCCGCGAGCTGGCGAGCGCAGAGCGTCGGCGCTTCGATCTCGGGGCGACGACGCTGCTCTTCGTCAACCTCCGCGAGCAGCAGGTCGCGGACGCGGCGCTGGAGGAGATCGCGGCCCGGCTCGCCTACCAGAAGGCGCTGGCGGAGCTCGGGGCGACGACAGCCGCGGCCCTCGCGACCCTCGAAGCAGCGGATCCCTCGCCGACCCCGTGAGCGGGCCGCCTAGGCCTAAAGTAAGCGCTGGCATGAGGCGTCCTAGCCAGCCCGCGTAGAACCGTCAGTGACACGGGGCTTGCGCTTCGGCTGCATTCGTGTGGGTGAGCGCTCACCTCGTGCTTGGCGAGGGGCGGAGCTTGGGGGCTGTAGGCGGGCGGGCGAGGGGCGACGAGGCGGGTCCCTCGCGGACGCGGGTCCTCCCATGCCACGTGCTCGCCACGGGTAGAACTGATCTGCTTGAAGAGACAGGGTACTCGTGTCTCCGCGCGAGGCACGGGTCCTCCCGCTGCGTCCCACCCATCGCCCCTCGCTCGCCCGAGCAAGTCTTCCTGGGCTCCGCTACCGGGTGTGTAGAGGACTCGTGGTTTCAGACCTTCTCTCGACACATGCTCGTCGAGTCTCTCGACGATGATGAGCAACAACGCGCATTGCCGGTCGAACTTCGGGCCGTGCCGAAGCCAGAGCGATCGAGAGCCTCCGAAACGCCTGTGAGAACACCGAGCACGAAGCTGCCGCCTAGGAAGAGGTTGTAGACGTGGCTCAGGACATGCGTCGATTCCTAGTAGCCGCGCTTGTTCTCGAAGACCTTCACGCGGCCGCTGATCGAGCGCCGGAGCTTGAGGCGAGCGAGGGAGCCGCGAGCGTGAGCCCAGCGAAGGGAGTCACAGGAGCCGGGTCGACGACCAACTCTACCGGCGGAGGCTCGAAGCTCTTGCACTTCGGTCAAGCGCTTGGTGATGGTCGTGCACTAGCGGGAGGTTTGCCTGTGCCTACCGTTCAGGCAGCTCTCTACTGAGAGTTGTCATCCAGGCAGGCACATGATGCTGCACCAGCCCCCGGATCACAGACCCCAGTTGGAGTGCTACACATCTCAATACAAGACTCTTCTACCCAAACTCCTTGGACACACCTCCCTAGTTCGGTCGCGCTTGTGCAGTATGGGCTTTCCTCTTCACAGGGAAGACCCTCCCCGGAGCAGTGGCAGACAGCTCCCTGTGGGCCGCTCCCGTCCGCCGAGCCTTCAACACAGCCCAGCGAGATTGGTTGCTCTGGGAGGGTGCCACATATGTCGCTGCAGGAAGACTGGCTCCAGACTTCGTCAGCACCACACCAGCGGATCTCGTCCTCTTGCACGCACGTGGAAGCTCCCGGCGTACAGCCGCTGGCATCTTCTGGGCAGTCGCAGCGCCCGTCGTTGCAAGACACGGGCATCAGCTCCTCTCCGAAGCAGATCTCACTACACGTCCTCGAAGTCCATACTCCCTCATCGCACACGAGAGCCTCGCTCTCTTCGAGGCATGGCGTGGCCAGGGAGCGGCAAGCTTGCCCTTCTTCGGTGAGGAGTTCGGGCATCCCGGAGCATGCCGTCATGAAGAGGACTACGATACTCCAGCTAGACGTAGTTCTTGGAGTCACAAGTCTGAGTTTGTCGGGGGAAATAGGACTGGGCCCCGGTGCGGTAGCACCGTGACAACGACTTCGTCATCATCGCGATCAATATCGATGATGGCAACTTCGTACTCTCCGGTGGTCAGCCAAACTGTTTGTATTGCCCCGCCGGGAATACCCTTCGTCGAGCCTGCGGGGGAGAGCTCATCCCACAGGGGGACATCTCCGGAGAGCGCAGCTCTTGTTTCGCTCTCCGAGGTGAGGTTGGTTCCCAATAAACGACGCAGTGAAAGGCCGTCGGCTGTGGTCCAGAAGTCAAAGAAGCCGCTTTCGGAGATCTCTAGGCGGCGTAGTGTCGAGCGACGGTCCAGGCGTCCGAAGGTGTCCTCTTGGCTACAGTCCAGCGTCACAATTTCTCGCCACCCCTCTTCGTTCTCTGTCAGGCCTGGGGCGGGGCTCTTCAAGAGAGGGGCATATACCCAGGGGGCAGAGAGTAGGTACTCTTCTGTCATCCCATCGAAGCTTGCACCGTAGATATCTTGAAACGCCGCTCGGTTCCCTCGTCCTGAGTGGAGGGATTGCCACTTGTCGACGCCGTGGGTTTCGAGGAGCCACCGTACGAAGAACCCCCCTGCTTGGTAGGAGATTTCGTCACGTGGTAGGTCGATCTGAGAGGAGGGGGAAATCTCAGGGAACCTGAGAGTGCGTGGCTCTGTGGCAACAGCGACGCCTTCATCGAAGAAGGGTCTTGGAGTGCCAAGCTCTTCAACGACGGCGTGTGTGAGCTCGTGTTCAAGCGAGCCGAAGTCGGAGTAGACTCGGTTGGTGGCGCGGACGAAGCACGCATCTCTCCCATAGGGACACGGAGTTCTTGGAGCATCAAGCCCTGACCATAGAAAGATCTCGATGTCTTTCTCTAAAGAGGTTCCAAGGAGTTGTTCTACTTGCTCGATGTGACGCTCGATGTTGGCAAGGTCCCCGGCACAGAGCGGTTCTTCAAATGAGGTCGTGATGGTCGTGTGACTTGTTTTATACCTAGGTCCATCAAAGTTACGCCCGCACCCCGGGAGGGTGCAGGCTAGAGCTAGGATGGTCGCCCCAGGCCGTCGCATGGAACTAGATGATATCGTAGTCGAGCGTGACCGTCGAGGACCCCAGGTGCGCTGGAACTCAAGCCGAGAACTGTCTTCTTGGGTGACCATGTTGAAATCGCTGCGAACCTCATCAATGAAGTCACTGTCAACTTCATACACACCGTTCACTAGAGTGATGGCGGCGTCTGGGTCGGCGATGTCCGCTCGCGGCCACTTCGACCTCAAGTGGCGGACCGGCGCCTACCTGCGGCCCCTCGGCTACGACATCAACGGTCGGCTCGACACCCAGGTCGCCCAGGCCACCCCGTTTTGGGGGACCCGCCTGATCGCCGGCTATAGCCTCGGCCGCGGGACCTTCCCCGACTACTATGAGCGGGCGACCCTGAGCGCCGGCGAGATCCGGGCGGGGCTCGTCGCCGAGGTGCAGCTCGAGCTGGCGTCCGCCCGTGATGTTCAGGTCCGGACCCGGGCGGAGCGCGGCGAGATCCCGCCGGTCGAGGCGATCGACAACCGCAGGGCCCTGCTCAAGCGGCAGGCTACGGCGGTCAAGGCCAGGCAGGAGCTCGAGCAGGCGGCGACGTCGCTGATGGGCTCGGCGAAACGCCGTTGTACTGGGCGTACTGCAAGTTTCGACGGGACCATCAGCGGCGGCGAGGGCTAGCGAGAGGTCGTGTCGACTTTCGCCACAGGCCTAGGGCTGCGTGCCGCAGATTTCTATATGATCATATCCCGGCGGAGCGTACCCCTCTTCGTACTAAGGTACGCATATGTGGGTCGCGTCTGGGCAGGTGTTCGGCGCCTCGATATTGCACCACGGGCTGCAGCAGCCCGCGGCCTTGCACTCAGGGACGTGCTCCGGGTTCATACAATAGAGCCCGGGGTCGCAGGCGTTCGCGTATTCGCAGGGGTCCGGGGAGGCGCCTGCGGTGGACCATCGAGAGCCACGGGGCGTCGCCGCGAGCGCGGGGCTAGAACACCTGCAGGTCGCGGCCGAAGACGAGCTCGCCTCGGTAGGCGTCGGTGATCTCCGCCCGGAGCTGGTCCTCGGTGCAGCCCGAGAGGAGGACGTGGTGGAGCACGAGCTTGCCGGGGCGGGCCTTGGCCGCGAGGGCGCCGAGCTGCGGACCTGTCGTATGAAACGCGCGGTGGTAGGCCTGCCACTCCGGCGTCCGCTCGGCGAGGCCGGCCTCGCAGATCACCTCGTGGATCAGGACGTCAGCGCCGCGGGCCGCCCCGAGAACCGCGTCGCTCGGGCGGGTGTCGCCGGCGACGACGATCACCCGATCCGGGGTCTCAAAGCGGTAGCCGTAGGCGTGCTCCCAGGAGCCGTGGTCGACGGTGAAGGCCTCCACCGTGACCCGCTCGTCGCGGTAGACCTCGCCGGGGCCGACCTCGTGGGCGCGCAGCTCCCAACCGGTCGGGTTGGCGGGTTCGAGGCCGTCGAGGCGTATGCGCACGTCCTCGGCGTAGGCCGCCTGGAGATGTTCGCCCATAGCCGCGCTCCCCGGCGGGCCGATGACGTCGAGGGGAGCGCTGCGGCCCAGGACCCACGGCGTCAGCAGGAGATCGGCGAGGCCTGCGGTGTGATCGCTGTGGAGGTGGGTGACGAAGGCCCGGTTCAGCGCCGGCATCGGCAGCCCGGCCGCGGCGGCTCGCCTGACCACCCCGGGGCCAACGTCGACCAGGTAGACCACGTCGTCGACGACGATCGCCGTCGCCGGACCATGGCGCTCGGGCTCCGGGTTGGGGGTGCCGCTGCCCAGGAGAATGACGCGGGTGCGACCCTGCGCCGGGTCGCTCGGGGCCGCTCGGCAGGCGCTCAGGGGCAGCGCCAGGCAGGCGGCGAGGAGGGCCCGCGCCAGGGGCTGCGCGCTCGAGCCGAGGCGGTGGGGCTCCTGAGTCCGCTCGCGCGTCCCTGTCCCCGCCGCGCGAGGTATCGCCGAGGCGGCCCCGACAGGCGGCGCCCCCAGGCGCGCTCCGTGCCGGGATCGTGGGCGCCGGTCGTTGTCTCCACACACCACAGCGTTCGCTCGGGGCTCGGGCTACTCAGACCCGCTCTGCTCGGCCCCGCCGATCTTCACCAGGTGGGCGCAGACCGAGGGCGGGAGGCCGATGTCGATCTCGATCCCGCGGACCGCGTAGCCGTTGCGGGTGAAGGTCCCGTGCATCCGCTGGATCTGGACCAGGCCCTCCAGCAACGCCCGTTGCGGCTTGGTCAGGGTCCCGCGCTCGATCACCTCGGCGGCGCGGCACACCCCGGGCTCTTTGGGCATCAGGACGATGCCGAGCTTGGGCGGGACGTGGGGTGTCATGCGGATGTCGAAGATCGTGTAGCCGGCGTCGTCGAGGATCGGGCGCGCCTCATCGAGGCGGATGAGCAGCTTCTCGACCGACTCGTCGAGCTTCTCTTCGACCTTCATGCGGAGGTTGGAGGCGGACTCCTTGGCGGCGTCCATCTTGTCCCGGCTGGCCTCGCCCGCAGCCTCGCGTTTGCCGTCGATCTTCGTCCGTAGTTTGTCTAGAACCATGTTGGAGCCTCGCTCGCCTCTGGCTCAAGGGAACACCGCCCATGATCTCGGTCAAGCGGATTTGCGGCGACGGGGCGTGTTTCGAGGCGGGGCAGAGGGGCGCGAGAGGGACGCGCGATAGCGTCTGTCTGCGGAGCCCGCCGCCGACACCTCCGCGGCCGCTGTCATCACTATCGGAACTACGTTCATTGAGCCTTTGCTCCCCGCGATCCCGGCGCTCATCGCGTTGGGGCTCGTGGATGGAGGCCGACGGCGATCGGCGGGTCGAGATCGCGGGGTCGATCGGCCTTGTCCGGCTCGATCTTCGGTGGCGCTCGGCGGGCGTCGGCGGTCTGATCGGCCCCGCAGGGCTCCTCGTGAGGGGGTCTTCGCGGGCTTTGGCGACGGTGGTGGAGCGGGGGTTCGAGCGCGCGGCCTTCGTCGCGGATCGTTGCTGACATCGGCGGGCAAGGGCGGGATGCTGGGGGGAGATGGCTGTGCGTGGCGATCCCGGGGCCGAGCGAGCGGCGAGCCCGGACGGTCGACCGGGGGGTTCTGTACCCGCGGAGCTCGGTCGCTTCCTCGTGCTGTGGCAGGTCGGCGCCGGCGGTATGGGGATCGTCTACGTCGCCTACGATCCCGAGCTCGATCGCAAGGTCGCCGTCAAGCTCCTCCACCCGAACATCAGCGGCAGCGAGCGGGAGAGCCTCGCGGCGACGCGTCTGCTCCGCGAGGCGAAGGCGTTGGCCCGCCTCTCGCACCCCAACGTCGTCTCGGTCTACGACGTCGGGACCTATCGCGGTCAGGTCTTCATCGCGATGGAGTTCATCGAGGGCAGCTCGCTGACGCAGTGGCTGCACGAGCGTCCCCGGAGCCGTCACGAGATCCTGGGCGTGTTCCAGGAGGCGGGGCGGGGGTTGGCGGCGGCGCACCGCGAGGGGCTGGTCCACGGTGATTTTAAGCCCGACAACGTCCTCGTCGACCTCGAGGGGCGGGTCCGGGTCGTCGACTTCGGCCTCGCGTCGGCGGCGGAGACCGAGGAGGGTCAGCTCAATCCCGTACAGCTGCAGGTGCCGTCAGACCTCGACCTGCGGACCTCGATCACCCGCACGAGCGCCCTGACGGGCACACCCGCCTATCTCTCGCCGGAGCAGTTCGCCGGAGCGCGCGGCTCGGCCAAGACCGATCAGTTCTCCTTCTGCGTCAGCCTCTACGAGGGGCTCTACGGCGAGCGGCCCTTCCTCGGCGAGGACATCGACGCGGTCCGGGCTGCGATCGAGCGCGGCGTCCCGCCGGAGCCGCGCTCGCGTCAGCTGCCCGCGTGGCTGCGCCGGGTCCTCCTCCGCGGTCTCAGCCGTGATCCTGACGAACGCTTCCGCGACATGGAGGCGCTCCTCGCCGCGCTCAAGCGGGACCCGAGCCGTCGTCGCAACGTCCTCGCGCTGTGGGCGGTGGTGCTCGTCGCCCTCGTCGCCGCCGCGCTGGTCTACCGCTGGGTGCTCGTCCGCGGGATCGAGGAGCGGCAAGGGCTGTGCACGGGCGCGGCGAAGGAGCTGGTCGGGGTCTGGGATGAGGAGCGTCGGGCCGCGGCCGAGGCCGCGTTCTCGGCGACGGGCTTGCCCTACGCCGACGATGTCTGGTCACGGGTCGAGGCCCGCCTGGGCCGGCATGCGCAGGCGTGGGTGGAGATGCACACCGAGGCCTGCGAAGCGACGCACCTCAGCGGCGAGCAGTCGCCTGCGCTCCTCGACCTGCGGATGGCCTGCCTGCAACGCCGCCTCGTCGAGACTCGCCTCCTGGTCGACGTCCTGGTCGAGGCCGACGGGGGGGTGGTGGAGAAGGCCGTGGAGGCGGTCGCCGAGCTCGAGGGGCTCGACGCCTGCGGCGACACCGGGGCGCTCCTCTCGGCGGGCGAGCGGCGGGTGAGCCCCGCCGAGGCGGCGCTGGTCGAGCGGATCCACGACCGTCTCGCCCAGGCCCGGGCGGGGATGCTGATCTCCCGCTACGACGACGGCTTGGAGCTGGTCGAGGGGGCCCTCGCCGACGCGGAGCGGCTCGGCGATCGCCGCCTGATGGCGGAGGCCCGCCTCGCCCAGGCGGAGATCCTGGAGAACAGCGGGGATCCGAGCGCGGGAGGGTCCCTCGTCGACGCGTTCTTCCTCGCCGAGTCGACCGACGACGCGGAGTTCACCGCCCGTCTGAGCCTCGCCCTGATGCACCAGGCTACCGTCGGTCTGGAGCTCGCGGAGGCGAAGCGCTGGTCTCGACACGCGCGGGCCTTGATCGATCGGATCGACGACTCGAACGCGGTCGATCGGCGCTCGCTCGAGCTGGAGCTCTCGGCGATGCTCGGCAACCTCCGGGCCCAAGAAGACCAGCTCGAGGAGGCGGAGGCGGACTACCGCCGGGCGCTCGAGATCTTCGAGACCCTGCCCCATGAGGACGAGCTCCGCCTCGCCGCTCTCCACAACAACCTCGGCAACGTCCTGGTCCGGCGCGGCGAGTTCGACCGAGCGGCGGAGGAGCTCGAGCGCTCCGCGGCGATCTACCAGGAGCTCTACGGGCCGAAGCATCCGAGCTTCGCGATCGCGCTCAACAACCTCGGCGTCCATGCGATGCGGCGGGCCGCGTGGGAGGAGGCTCGCGCGCGCTTTGGCGAGGCCCACTCCGTGCTCCTCGCCGCGCTCGGTCGGGACCACCCCAACGTCGGCGTCACCGAGGTGAACCTCGGCGACGTCGCGCTCGAGCTTCGCGAGCCCGCGGAGGCGTCGAAGCGCTTCGCTCGGGCGGGCGAGATCTTTGAGACGAGCTTCGGGGCCGAGAGTCCTCCGCTCGCCTATCCGCTGACCGGCCTCGGCGAGGCGGCGCTCGCCGAGGGGGAGATCGCGGCGGCTACGGCCTATCTCGAGCGAGCGTTGGCGCTCCGGGACGAGGGCGACCCCGCAGAGCTCGCGAGGACTCGCTTCGCCCTCGGGCGCGCGCTCGTGGAGGACGCCCGCGGGCGCGCGATCGAGCTCGCGACGGCGGCGCGCGACGGCTTCGCCGCGGCGGGCCTCGCCTACGCCCGTGAGCGAGGTGAGGTCGAGTCGTGGCTCGAAGATCATCCGCCTGCGGTGGAGGCTGAGGCGTCCGCTCCGGCGATCGACCCGCGTCCATAGGAGCGCCGAGGTCGGCGCTCGCACCCTGCCTGAATGTGCATGTTCAACGGCGGCGAGGCCTCACTCGCGAGGCCCCGCGCGATACCGTGCGTGAGCGCGGGCTTTGTCCCCCTCGCTCATCCTGATAGGCTCCTGCGGTGTTCTCTCGGGCCGCCTTGGGCCCTCGCCACGGGAGCGCTAGGAGCTGCATGGAAGAATCAGATCGCCTGCACAACTCGATCGACGTCAACGCCGCGCCCGACACGGGAGACCGCGCTGTTCTCCTGCGCTCGCAGGTCCGCTTTTGCCAGCATGAGCTCGGCTGCAACTCCCTGCCGCCCACCGAAAATCTCGACGAGATGCGCAAGCTCTTGCCGGTCCTGGAGGGGTACGTCAAGGCGCTGGTGATCTGTGCGGCCGGCGACGGCGAACTGTCCGACCCTGAGCGGCAATGGATCCTCGGCCTCTGCGCCTCGGCGGGCGGCACCTACGAGCTCGTCGAGGAGCTGCGAGCGCTCGACCCCGCCGATCTCGACATCGCCGCCCTGATGAACATGACCGAGCGGCCGGGGCTCTTCACCCATATCTTGATCTTCCACGCGATCAAGGCGTCAGACGCCGACGGGGTCTTTGACCCGCGCGAGGAGATGACGATCCGGGCGATGGCCAGCGTGCTCGGGGTCGACGGCGCGTATGTCGACAAGCTGATCGCGCTCCACCGCGAGGAGGAGGCCTTCCACAAGCGGAAGATGGAGACGCTCTTCCCGAACGGTCACCCCTATCCGTAGCGGCCCGACGCGGCGCGCCTCGGCTGGTCCAGCCTCGCGACCCCCGCGAAGAGCCGTCGTCGGCCCGCGGGTGCAGTGCATGGAGCCCGCGCTCAGCCGCGCCGAGGCTCCCTATTGCGCGTTCCCTGGGCGGGACGACGCCCATACACTGGGACGATGCGCCTCGTTCGCTCGTCGTCAAAACATCCTCTTGTGACGCTCTTCGCCCTCGTCGTCGCCTGTAGCGGCGGCAGCGGGGACGACGAGTCGGCGACGAGCAGCGCGAGCGAGGGCTCGGCGACAGCGACGACGACGGCCACGGAGACCGCAGGCACGCAGAGCGCCGGCGAGACCGAGGCGACGACCGGATCGGGCGAGAGCGAGGGGTCGAGCACGTCGACGACGGCGACGACGGCGAGCTCCGAGGCGACCGCGGCGAGCGACACGAGCAGCGCGAGCGAGAGCGAGTCCGGCGCGACGGAGACCGCCGGGACGAGCGAGGGGACGACGAGCGAGGGGACGAGCGAGGGGACGAGCGAGGGGACGACTGAGGGCAACCAGGCGCCGATGATCGACAGCGAGGCGCCCGTCGAGCTCCTCCTCCAGGAGCTGCTCGGCGGCGACTTCGAGCCGGATCAGCTCTTCTTGGCCTCGTCCGTCACCCGCGAGATCCGGGTCTACGAGGCCGACACCCTGAACTTTGTCCAGAGCTTCACCCACCCGCTCTTCAACGAGACGACCTACAACCCGCGGGGGATGGCCTTCAACGAGCGGGGCAACCTGGTGGTCGCGACCTTCACGACCTTCGTCGAGTTCAGCGACTACGGCGTCGTCTACGACACTTATCCGAAGAAGAACGCCGAGGCGACGGAGAACGTGATCTTCGACGCGGCGGGCAACCTCTACACGACGACCGCGACCGGGGGCACGGATCGGCTCAACCAGTACGCGGCGGCCGACTACGCGTTTGTCCAGACCATCGCCGGTCCGGTCGGCGCGGGTCAGTACACGGGGATCACGTTCGACGACAAGAGCCGGCTCTTCCTCGCCAGCCAGTCCGACAACAAGATCCACATCGCCCAGGCCGACGAGGACTTCCAGAGCTTCACCTGGATCAAGTCGCTGCCGGGATCGGGCCCCGCGGTCCGGCTCGAGGGGTTGGTCTTCAACCGCAACGGCGAGCTCGTGGTCGCCCAGGCCGATCTCCTCCGCTACGACCTCGAGAGCGAGAAGATCGTCGGCTCCTTCGACGTGCCGCAAGACGCTTGGCCCGTCCCCGTCAGCGTCGACAACCTGGGAAATATCTACACGTCGGACTTTGAGAACGGCAACGGCTCGCTCTCCGCCGATATCGTCCGCTTCAACTCCGAGGGACAGGAGCCGCTCGCGATCAACGACCCCGCGCTCTTCGGGCCCTTCGGCCTGGCGATCTCCGGGGTGGTCCTCGCCAGCGATCCGCCGGTGCTCTACGCCTACCAGGTCGAGGCTTCGGACCCTGACGGTGACACCCTGACCTACTCGCTGATCAAAGGACCGCCGGGGATGGTGATCGACGCTGAGACCGGGCTCATCGAGTGGTGGGTCACGTCGAAGGAGCTCGGCTCCTACGAGATCATCGTCGAGGTCGACGACGGCCAGGGGGGCAGCGATCAGCAGCTGTTCACCTTGGTGATCAAGGCTGGCTGAGCGGGCAGGGCGGGTCGATCGGGGAGGCTGGGGCCTCCTCACCGCCGCCCGGCGATGGGCTCACGGGGCGGCGAGCGTCGCCCCCCAGATCTCGTGATCGGCGACCTTGTACTCGCCGCAGAAGCCGAGGTTGACCGCCTTGACCGGGCTCGTCTGGTAGGCCTCGCTCTCGACGTAGATCGCCGAGGGCGGGGCGAACCCCGGACCGGGGCTCGGCACGGGGATCGAGGTCGCCGCGGCCCAGTCGACGGCGAGGCTGGCGTCGCCCGTGGGGGCCTCAAGGAGGAGCACACTGCCGATCCCGGCGTCGCCGCGGGCGATCATCAAGGGGCCCCCGGGGGCCCTGAGGAGGCGGGCGCGATAGGTCTGGCCGATCGTCGTCAGCGGCTCGGCGTGGGCGGCCCAGGGCTCCCCTGGCGGCTTGAAGTAGTAGCGGACGCCGCCCTGATCGTCGCGCGCGAGGACATGCTGAGCGCCGCTCTCCGGATCGACCCAGAGATCGGAGCTCGAGAGGATCGCGACGCCTGGCTCGCCGGAGAGGAGCGGGACGAAGGTCGGAAGCTCGCCGAGCTTGAGCTCGGCGACGGCGGCTCCGTAGCTGCCGTCGGGGTATTTTCCGAAGTAGAGCTGGCCGACGAGCGCGAGCGTGCCGGCGTCGACGAAGGAGGCGTGGACGTAGGCGAAGTCGTTGGCGCCGAGGACGGGGGTGACGACCGGGCCGTTCCAGCCGCCGCCGAAGTTGTAGGTGTAGATCCAGTCACCGGCGGCGCCTCCTGGGCCGACGCGGGTAAACCACACGACCCTCGTCGCGTCGGTGTGGGCGGCGGCGCCGACGTAGTTGGAGGAGGGCGGCGTCGTGTAGACATTGCCGCTGATGAGGACCGCGTTGCAGGCCCTGTCGGCGAGGTCGTCGGTGTTGAGCCTGCACTCCTCCAGGAAGCTCTGGGCGATGTTGACCCCGTAGGTGTAGATCGTCCCGCCGAGCATGACGCTCGCGGCGTTTTGCTGGATCCCAGCGGTGTGCGGCTGCGAGGCGACCTCCGCCCAGGCGTCGGGATCTCGCCGGAAGTAGCGGATCGCCTGGTTGGTCAGGACGTCGGGGCCGGCGTCGACGGTGAACCAGAGGGTGTCCTCAGGGGCGCGCATGATCCCCCGGAGGTGCGGACCCCAGCCGCCGAACATCGTCTCATGGTGTCGGTTCTCGTCGGTGATGAGCGCGATCGCAGGCGCGCTTTCGCCGGAGTCGCTGTCGGAGTCGCTGTCGGAGTCGGAGGCCGTGTCGGTGCCTGGAGCTTCGGAGGTGCTGCCTGGGGAGGTGCTGCCTGGGGAGGTGCTGTCGGAGTCGGAGTCGGGGCCGCCGGTGCTCGCCGTCGTCGTCGCCTCGGACGTCCCCGGGCCGGCGCTCGCCGAGGCGGTCGTGGTCGTGGTCGCGGAGTCGGACGTCGGCGGGGCGGCGGTCGCCGCTGCGGTCGTCGACTGCGGGCCGCTCGTCTCGGTGACGTCCGCGGGCGCTCCCTCGATCGAGCAGGCGACGACCAGGAGGACGACGAGCGGGATGGACGGTCGGCACATCGGCCAGATCGTAGCAGTGTCCTCGGCTGGGCGGTCATCACGGGGAGCGCAGGCGCACGGAGCGGGCACGGGGCGGTCCCAAGAGCTGCCCCAAAGGCCGGTTTACAGCTTGTCATGGTCGGACGGAGGCGGGCACCCTGAGACCGTGCGAACCCCCCTCGGAATAGCGTTTCTCCCCCTGCTCCTCGTCCTTGGTTGCGACTCGTCCTCGCAGCCTCCGGAGAAGGACGCGGTCCAGTCGGACAAGCCCGAGGCGGAAGCTCCTACGCCGACACCAGCGGACGAGGCAGCGGCCGAGCCAGCGGCAGAGGCTCCGCCGACGGCCGAGGCAGAGCCGGCTGCGGAGGCGACCGTCAAGCTCGTCGGCACCCTGATCTACAAGCCGGTCAAGCGCGGAGTGAAGAGCGTGGCCGCCTACACCGGCGACGAGCTCTTCCTCGAGACCGAGGAGGGACGCAAGGTCGTGCTCCAGCCGAGCGAGGCCCACAGCGAGGAGTCGCTCCGGGCCCTCGACGGTGTTCGCGTCGAGATCGAGGCCGAAGAGACCGAGGGGACCCTCCCGGATCCGCGTGAGTCCCATCCGACCGGCGCCGACGGTCAGCCGATGCGCCGCAACGCCGGGTTTATCGTCCGCTCGGTGCGGTCTCTCTGAGCCGGCGCGGGTGGGGCCGCCGATGGGGTCCCTTGCGCGGCGGCGGAGAACCTGGGTAGTACCGCGGAGTGCAGGGCTTACTCGCCGCGTCGCGGCCGACTATCGCGCTTTCGCTCCTCCTCGCGGCTCCGGCGGTCGCTGAGGCGTCGCTGTGGGAGGACGCGACGATGGTGACGATCGGGGTCACCGACACCTGGTCGAACAAGGTCGAGCTCGCCGACATCAACGGCGACGGGCGGGTCGACATCCTCTTCGCGAACGGTCGGGGCTACGCGAGCGACGAGGGGCCGGAGGTCAACGCGGCGTTCCTCAACCAGGGCCCTGGGAAGCCCTTTGTCGACGTGGGCCCGGAGCTCTTCGGTGAGGCGGACTCGACCCGGGTGATCAAGGCCCGAGACGTCGACGGCGACGGCGAGGTCGACCTCTTCGTCGGCAACACCTGGGGGACCCAGAGCCGGCTCTTCCTCGGCGAGGGGGCCGGCGCCTTTGAGGAGGTGACGTCGAGCCACCTGCCGCAGATCGACGCCAACATCGGCGACGCGGAGCTCGGCGACATCGACGGCGACGGCGACCTCGACCTGGTCCTCGCGGAGTGGGGCCCCGGCAACCCGGCGAGCAACGGCGGCGGCGTGACGCGGATCTGGCTCAATGACGGCCTCGGCCGCTTCTCTGAGGCGCCCGCCGGGCAGATGCCGGAGATCGCGGTCCGCTGGTCGTGGGAGCTGGAGCTGGCCGACGTCGACGACGACTACGACCTCGACATCGCCGTCTCGTGCAAGTCGTGCACCGGCTCGCTCCTCCTCCTGAACGACGGGGCTGGGGTGTTCAGCGACGGCTCCGAGAAGCTCCCCCAGTTCCCGAACAATTACGAGTTTGAGTTTCTCGACATCGACGGCGACGGTGATCTCGACGGCCTGACGATCAACGATCGGATGCCCGGAAATCGCGAGCATCTGCTCATGGGGGACGGCGAAGGCGCTTTCGTCGACGAGACGGAGCTCCGCTGGCCGGACTCGGAGAACCCCGGCGGTGACGACAACATGGTCTGCTTCCTCGACGTCGAGTCCGACGGTGATCCGGACTTTCTGATCGCCGGTCTCTTCGGCCAGGTCGATCGGCTCATCCTCAACGACGGCGATGGCAACCTCACCCTCGCGGAGGACGCCTTCGCCCCCGCCGATAGCCCGGGGACGTTGGGGATCGCGGTGGCCGATCTCGACGGTGATGACCGGATCGACGTGGTCTTGGCCGAGGGCGAGGCGGCGGATCCCGACTACGTGCTCCTCGGGGTCGACGTCGCGCCCGACAGCGCCCCGCCGGTGATCGATCGCGTCGAGGCTGTGGGGATGAGCGACGGCGAGGGGCTGACGATCCGCGCCCGGGTCCACGACAACAAGACCCCGCTCGCGGCCCACGACCTCACCTCGGCGCAGCTCCGCTACTCGCTCGACGACGCGGAGGAGGAGGTCGCGATGCGCTGGTACGGCGGGCTCCTGTGGCGGGCCGAGCTCCCTGCGCTGGCGCCCGGGACCCTGCTCTACCGCGTCTGCGCGGTCGATGCCGCGGGGAATGAGGCCTGCTCGTCGGAGCAGCAGGCGACGATCATCCCCGACGCGGCGACCGGGGGCGACACGACCGGCGGTGAGACCGATGAGACGACGGCGAGCGAGACGGGGTCCGCGAGCGCTGGTACGACCGGGGGCTCGGGCGCTGTAGACACCACCGGTGAGAGCGGAGCGACCGAGGTGACGGGCGGGGCCGGCTCTGCGGGCGCGGGCGATGACGACGGCACCGGTTGTGGCTGTTCTGCGAGCGGAGAGCGCAGGGGCGCGGGCTGGCTCGTCGCCCTCGGCCTCCTGGGGCTCCTTCGTCGGCGCTCGCCGAGCGCGGGCTGAGCGGTCTGCGCTCTTCTTGCGCCGCGGCCTCACCCGAGACGCAGGCCGTCCGGGCCGGCGAGGCGGTCGAGCGACCGCTTCGGGTCCGGGCTCGACCGAGAGGCGAGGATTCTCCGCGATGATCGCGGGGCGTCCTCGGCGGCCTCGCCTCCGGACTTCGCTCGCCGATCGAGCCGCCGCGGCTCCGGGGCGGCGGCCAGGGAATTGCCAAGGTCGCCAGGGGCGTGGGCGCACCGGCGGGGTCGCTCGCGGGCGGGCCTAGGCTCAGGCCTGGGGCCGGGTCGACGCGAAGCTCTCGCGCTGATGACAGCGCTCCAGGCAGGCGATGATCCCCGGGTGATCGTCCACGGGGTAGGTGCCGCGAAAGCGCATCCAGTCGGCGGTGGTCGCCAGGGCGAGCTCGGCGAGGCCAAAGCGCTCGTCCCCGCCCAGCCGACCATCGCCCAGCTGCTCCTCGATCCACCGCATCGCGCTCTCGGCCCGCTCTCGCTGCTTGTGGAGGTAGGGGGCCCGCTGGGCGTCGACGCCGTCACGGGCGAGGTAGAAGCGGTTGATCAGCGAGTCGAGGGCGCCGTCGATGACCGTGATCGCGTTGCGCTCGGCGATCGAGAGGGGACGCGCGAGCGGAGCGTCCGGGGCGCGGCCGAGGAGCACCTCGGTGATGACTCGCGAGTCGAGAACGAGCTCGCCGTCGACGCTCGCCGCCGGAACCTTCCAGATGGGCGAGCAGTCGCGCAGCTCCGCCTGCCCCTGGTCGCCGCTGGTGTCGACGAGGGTGATCGGCAGCCCGAGCTCATGGGCGACGATGCGGACGCGGCGGACGTAGGGGGAGGTCGTGGTCCCGTAGATGCGGATCATGGCGACGCAACCATGCCGGCGGAGCGCCGGGGCGTCCACGACTTCTCGCGGCGGCGCTCCCCGTCCAGGGGGTCCCTATCAACGGATCCAGATGTTACCGGCGGTGGTGTACTCGTTCGGCCCCGCGGCGAAGCCACAGGCGGACTTCCACGGGGTGTCGACCCCCGGCGCGAGGTCGCATTGGGAGGTGTAGTACGACTGCGCCCCGAAGCCTGCTGCGTCGTTGAGGGTCGCGATGTTGGCCTCGTTGTTGAGCACCATGCCAAAGCGCACCCGCGCGTCGTAGCAGGACTGGTCGTCGTCGATGTTGATGCCGACGGCGACGTAGTTGGCGGTGGTCGACGCGTCGCTCGTCGTCCTGCCTTGGATCGTCAGCCACTGCAGCTTGTCGGCCTTGGGCTCGTCGAAGAAGATCCCCTTCATCGAGATGTCGGAGCCCACGGGGGTGTCCTTGAAGAGGCTGAGCGGCGTCGTCGGATCGGGCAGCGTGTAGTCGCGGCAGCCGTAGACCTTGGTGTTCGGGTGCTGGAGGCAGCCCCGGAGCTCGCCGCCGATGACGTGGTTGTAGGCAGGAAACTTGCCGTCGGAGGGGTCCGTCGGATCGGGCGTGTCCTCGTTGACCAGCGACTCCATCGTCCAGTGCGGCGAGTAGAAGTGAAAGGCGCCGTCGCTCGGCGCGAAGCGCATGACGAGGGTCCAGCCGCCCTCATCGGTGGTCATGTCGCAGTAGGCCGAGATCGGCTCTAGCGGGCCATCGCCGTCGGGGTCGAGGTCGTAGAGGCCGTCCTCGGCCTCGGGGAGCGCGTCTTTGATCGCCTTGCAGCTGGGGGCCAAGGCGCAGACATCGCCGGAGCAGGTGCCGCTCTCGCAGTCGTCGGGGGCGAGGCAGGCCTCGTCGATCTGGCACTTGGCGCAGGTACCTCCGCCGCAGTCGACGTCGGTCTCGGCGCCGCTCTGGATCCCGTCGTCGCAGGCCGGCGCTGCGCAGAGCGAGGTGCACTCGTCGCTGTTGTCGTCGTTGCCGTCGTCGCAGGTCTCGACGCCGGCCTGGACCGAGCCGTCGCCGCAGCTCGCGACGACGCAGGTGTTCAGACAATCGTCGGTGTCGTCGGCGTTGCCGTCGTCGCAGGCCTCGCCCTCCTGGAGCACCCCGTCGCCGCAGCTCGCGAGGGCGCAGCTGTTGGTGCAGGCGTCGTCGTCGTCGGTGTTGCCGTCGTCGCAGGCCTCGCCCGCGCCGACGAAGCCGTCGCCGCAGATCGCCATCACGCAGCCTTCGACGCAGGCGTCGTCGTTGTCGGTGTTGCCGTCGTCGCACTCCTCTCCGGGATCGACGACCCCATCGCCGCAGACCCCCATGGGCGCGTCGGTGGTCGAGGTGTCGCTGTCGGAGGCCCCGGTGGTCTCGCTGGTCGACGAGGTCGACGAGGTGCCCTCGCTCTCGCCTGCGCTTCCCCCCATGGTCGTCCCGCTGGTCGTCGTGTCGGTCGTCGTGTTGGTCGTCGTGTCGGTCGTCGTGTCGGTCGTCGTAGCCCCTTCGGTCGCGCTGTCGCTGCCGACTCCGCTGTCATCACCGCAGCCGCTGGCGAGCGCGAGGCCGGCGCTCAAGACAAGAATTCGTGGTTCCCAAAGCTTCATCATCGTCCGCATCCACCCATCCAAGAGCTGGGATTATCCCCTGTGGGCGCCACCGCGGGTCGACGATCTTCTCGCTCGGATTCAGCCGAGGCCAGGCGGCCGCGGGGCCTAGCAGCCTGTGGCAAGAGTCCCGCGCGCGCTCGTGTGCGCGGAGCTCTCCCCGCCGACGGGGGCGAGCGCGGATGCCGGACCTACCGTCGGCGGCTCGCCGCGGACGCCCGTCGCGGACACCGCCTCAGTAGGGCGCTTGCCCGAAGTAGTTGCCGCGGGGATCGTAGTTGCAGACCCACATCTCGCCGCCGCCCGGGCAGGCCGCGACGCCACAGCCGAGGTAGCGGGTCTTGGCCCAGACCATCTGCGTGTAGTGGCCGCAGATCCCGGCGCAGGTGTTGGTCGCGTGATCGTAGTCTGCCGCCTCCGCGGACCAGGCGTTGACCGCCTCATCCACGGTCGTCGGCGCCGACCTCCAGAAGATGTTCTCGCCGTACTTTTGGCCCCACGGCCCGCTGCTCGGGCGGTGCTGGAGCTTGCAGCCGTTCTCGATCGCCAGGTAGTCGGCCCACTGCTGAGCGAAGCCGCCGATCGCGTCGCTCCACTCGAGCTTGGGGATGTTGAGCGGGGTGCGGACCGCGTTGTGGGCGTCGGTGACTCCGGCGAGCTTGCCCTTCTCCTCGCGAGGGGGCGGCGGCGGGGGCTCGGCAGCTTCGGGGGGGGCGGCCTCCTCGTCGCTCGGCTGCGCGTCCTTGGGGGGCGTGGCGTGGTCGCGGACGAGCTCGGCGCGCTGGAGCTTCTTGGCGCTCTCGCGGAGGTGTACAGGCGGCGCCTTGATGCTCGCGCCGGGCTTGAGCTTGGCCCGCAGCGAGCCGGCGGCGCCCGTGGTGTCGATGTCGCCGCAGGCTGCGAAGGTCAGGCAGAGGAGCGAAACGGTGATCGGGCGTGTTTCCATCGATCGAGTCTCCGGCTCGAGGATAGCGGCGGCCGCGAGGCAGCGCTGCGCTCGGCTTCGATCTCGATCTCGAACTCTAGCTCGATCTCAAGCATCCGCCGATGCTGCCACGCCTGCGCTGTGGCGCGAGGGCCTGGAGCGGACGTGGCGGCTCGACGGACCCAGGCCGCGGCCCGCGGTCGACGAGACGCCGAGCGGAGAGGGGCGAGGAGAGCGAGCAGAGCGAGAAGAGCGAGAAGAGCGAGAAGAGCGAGAGGAGCGAGAGGAGCGAGAAGGATGGCGGGAGCCGGGCATCTCTGGGTATCCTCGGCGTTCGGAGCGGGCAGAGGATGATGCCGTCAGAGGATCGAGCGCGGAGTCGGAGGCCAGCCGGGCGGGCCAAGGGGGTGCGCCGGATCGGGGCGAGCGCTCGCGTCGTGGTCGGAGCGGCGCTCGCCATGGTGGCGCCGATGAGCGCCCTCGCGCAGGACCCGGGGCCGGCCCTCGAGCGAGAGCCGGAGCGACTCGACCCGGTCGACCGGGATCGGGGGCCGGTCGCCGCACCGGCGCCGGTGAGCACCCTCGCGCCGGAGCTCACCCTCCCCGAGGGCCCGGAGGTCGCGCGGGCGCGGAGCCTGCTCGGGGTCCGCCGCTACGCCGAGGCGGCGCTCATCTTCGAGGCGCAGGCGGCCAACAGCGCGCCGCCAGACCGGCGCTTTCTCTATCACGCGAGCCTCGCCCGGGCGCTGGCGGGTCAGCACGGGCTCGCCGCGGAGCACCTACGGCTCATCCTCAGAGACGGGGCATTGCCAGCGTCGCTCCACCAGGAGCTGACGGCGCTCATGGAGGCCTCCTGCGGGAAGGCGTCGCGGGTCCGGGTCCAGATAACAGAGAGCACGAGCGCAGAGGTCGTGACTTCGTCGGAGCTCGAGCGGGGGACGCTCTCGCTCGAGCTGCCATCGACGCTCGCCGGTGGGGGGCCCTACCGCTGGACCCTGGGGCTGGGGAGCCCCGAGGTCTGCCTCGATCCGGGCGCCTACATGGTCGACCTCGAGATCCCCGGCTACTATCCGCTGCGCCTGCGCCGGGTCGTCGACGCCGGTGCCGATGCGCAGCGCTGGGACTTCGCCGTCGAGCCGCACAAGGTGCTCTTGGACCTCCGAGTCCTGCCGGAGAAGGCGCTGCGCCGCGGTCGGGGGAGCCTCAGCTTGCGACGTACTGATCGCGCCGGCGACGACCCGCTCGTCTTCGAGGCGATCGAGCCGACGACGACGGTCGCTCTCCCGGTCGGCACGTGGAGCGCCGAGGCCAAGGCCCCGCGCTACTCCGGCCAGCGCACGATCACCGTCGTGCCGTCGAGCCGCGGCGCCGACATCTGGATGAACAAGCGCAAGAGTGACGGTGCGAAGTTCAGCCGACCGCCGCGCAAGTCGGCAGGGCCCATCGCCGGCTACTTCGCCGTGAACTACGCGGGCGGGGTGGGGCTGCTCCTCGGCGGCACGTTTGGCCAGAGGGATCGCGAGTCGGAGTACGAGGACTTCTTGACCGAGGCCGGCGTCGATCCTGAGGACGGAGCGCCGCTGAGCCCAGAGATCGTCGAGGCTGCGGAGGCTGCGATCCCCACCGCCGAGTATCACCGCGGGCTTCGTGTGGACACGAGGCTGCAGACGGCGGGCGTGACGATGGCCATGCACAGCCTCGGGTTCATCGTCTCGACCCTGCCGATGTTGACCGCCGGGAAGAAGCGGAGCTCCTACATCATCCTCGGCGTCGGGGGGGCTGTCCTGGCCGGCGGCGCCAGCTGGATGGCGGTCTACGCCAGCGAGGAGCGAGCGCTGTTGGGCTCAGACCTGCCCGAGGATCGGGTCGGCGTCAACGCGCTCAGCGGCCTCGTCGGCCACCGCCTGGGGGCCGGGATGCTGACTGGTCTTGGCAGCGGGATGGTGATCGGGTCGGCGCTGATCCTGACCCTTGATCGACTCAAGAGGCGGCGAAACCTCGCGGCTGCGCCGATGAGCCGACCGATGAGCCGACCGATGAGCCGACCGATGAGCCGACCGATGATCGGCCCGGTGATCGGGCGCGGGCTCGGCGGGCTCTCCCTTCAGGGGCGCTTCTAGCGGTCTGTGTTGGCAGGTGTCGGAGTCGAGCTCGTCGGCTCCTCGGAGGTCGAGCGCCGCGCGTCCACAGCCTCCGCCTTGAGAATATTCTCAAGGCGGCCTGAGAATAGTGTCAATGTCCATGTACGCCGGAATTAGCCGGTCTGTGTCGGCGTCACGCGTGCTAAAGACAGGCTCGACAGCGCCGCTTTGCGGGCGCTGACCTCCGCCGATGACGTCCGCTCCACGACCCACGACCGCGACGCCCCAGGGGCCCTCGCTCGCGAGGATCGTCGGGCGGGGTGCGGGCTTCGCCCTGGGCTGCGCGCTCCTCTCGGGGCTCGGCTGCGCGGGCACGACGGAGCTGGAGACCCGCCGCGAGCTCGCCGAGGTCGACGCGCTCTTGGCCCCGCTGCCGGCGGAGGAGGAGGACACCGCCGGTTCTCCGCCAGCGCAGGAGGAGGCCAGCTTTGACGGCAGCCTCGCGGGGTATCAGGCCTACGCCTTCGCCCACAGCCCTGATCTCCGGGCGAGCTTCGAGGCGTGGCGGGCCGCGACCTATCGCCCGGACAAGGTCCGGCGGATGCCCGAGATGATGATCTCCTACTCCGGGTTCATCCAGGGGGTCGAGACCCGTGTCGGGCCGCAGCGGCACAAGCTCGGGATCCAGCAGTGGTTCCCCTGGCCGACCAAGCTCAAGGCCGCGGGCGAGGCGGAGGCCCTCGCCGCACGGTCGGCGCAGCGCGAGTTTGAGGCCCACGCCCTGCGGATCGGCGCCGAGGTGTCGAACGCCTACTGGCGCCTGTGGATGATCGCGCGGACCCAGGAGATCGAGGCGGAGGAGGTCGAGCTCTTGCGGACCCTGACGGAGCTCGTGCGGGTGCGCGTCGAGGCGAGCGCGGCGGGGCTCTCCGATCTCACCCAGCTAGGCCTCCGCCTGACGCAGGCGGAGGATCGCCTCGCGAGCCTCGGCGAGGACGAGCGAGCGGCCTCGGCTGCGCTGGTGCGGGCGCTCGGCGCTCCGGCCGGGACGGCGACGCCGGTGAGGGGCGACCCGCCGCGGGTGGCCGTGCCCGCGACCGATCCTCAGCTCCTCCGCGACGAGGTGGCGGCGCACCCTCGGATCGAGGCCCTCGCGCTCCTCTCGGGATCCGAGGGAGAGCGCGCTCGGGCGTCGCGGGCCGATCGCTACCCGAGCGTCGGCGTGGGCGTCGACTGGATCATCACGGGTCCGGCGTTGGATCCCATGATGACCGACTCGGGCAAGGACGCGCTCATCGGCATGGCGGCGCTCAAGGTCCCGCTCTCGGTCGGCGCCTACGCTGCCGGCGAGAACGAGGCGCGGGCGAAGGGGCGGATGTATCGGGCGCGGGCGCTCGCCCTGCGAAACTACGCGATCGCCGAGTTCGAGCGGGTGATGGCCGAACTCCGTGACGCGGAGCGCCGGCTCTCGCTCTACGAGACGACGATGATCCCGATGGCGGAGACCTCATTTCAAGCGGTGCAGTCGAGCTATCAGAGCGGAGGGGCGAGCGTCGCCGAGATCCTGATGGCGGAGCGCGAGCTGCTCGAGCTTCAGCTCCAGACGATCCGCGCGCGGGTCGACGCGGCGACCGCTTGGGCGGCGCTCGAAGAGCTCGTTGGACACCCGGTGAGCCCCGCGGAGGAGCGACGATGACGACAGGCGAGTCCGGGACAGGCGCGGGATCCTCTGCCCCCCAGGAGCCGGTGTCGGGCGCGCTGGAGACGTCCGGTGGCTCGGGCGCGCCGGAGAGTTCGGCCACGTTGGGCACGCCGGAGAGCTCGGCCACGTTGGGCACGCCGGAGAGTTCGGCCACGTCGGCCACGTCGATCGGCGCGGGGTTGCCTGAGCAGGTCGCCCGTCCTGCGCAGGGTTCAAGCGCAGAGCGTGGCTCGGCGTCCGTCGGGTCGCAGGCTTCGCCGCCCGGGGCCGGACACGAACACGCCGTAGGGCGACCGTCGGAGCGTGAAGGTACGACGGGCTCCAGCGGGACGCCCCCCGTCGCGTCGTCGCCAAGAACAGGGGAGGGCAGCGCTGGCGCGGCGGTTCTCTCGGGGGCGCGCGGCAGCCCGGCGGCGCGGCTCATCAGCCTGGCTCTGACCCTGATCGTCGGGATCGTCCTCGGCGCTCGCTGTGGGGGTTGTCGCGGCGGAGAGAACGGCGAAGCGCAGACGGGGGCTGAGCCGGGTCATGAGCACGGCGCGGAGGCCTCGCCCGCGCAGATCTGGACCTGCTCGATGCACCCGCAGATCCGCATGCAGGAGGCGGGCTCCTGCCCGATCTGCGGGATGGACCTGATCCCTGTCGCGGGCAAGGAGCGCGGGGACGGGGACGCAGAGGATGAACATCCCGGGCGCGTGACCCTCTCGCGGCGGGCCCAGGCCCTCGCGGCGGTCCAGACCGAGCCCGTGCTCCGGACCGAGTCGCGGGCGGAGATCCGCCTCCTCGGCCGCGTCGATCACGACGAGTCGCGGCTGCGGACCGTGACCTCGTGGACCGCAGGACGGATCGATCGCCTGCTGGTCCGGGCGACAGGCACCCGGATCGGCAAGGGGCGGGTCGTCGCTAAGCTCTACAGCCCCGAGATCTACACCGCGACCCGCGAGCTCGCCCTCGCCAGCGAGCAGGCGATGACGATGCGCGGCGGGTCCGGGGGCATAGGCAGGTTCAGCGCCTCGACCCTCGAGGCCGCGCGGACCCGGCTCCGCCTCCTCGGGGTCACAGACGCGGTGATCGCCGAGATCGAGCGATCCGGCGAGGCGCCGAAGAGCGTCGACATCCGCTCCCCCTACGGCGGCACGGTGCTCGAGCGTCACGTCGAGGAGGGGCAGTACGTGGCGGCCGGCGCAGCCTTCTTCAGCATCGCCGATCTCTCCGAGGTCTGGGTCCAGATCGACGCCTACGAGTCGGACCTCCCCTACCTGAGCGTCGGCCAAGAGGTCGAGCTGACGGTCGAGGCGGTCCCGGGGGAGGTCTTCGTCGGCAAGGTCGGCTTCATCGATCCGGTGCTCGACAAGCGCAACCGGACCGCGCGGGTCCGGGTCGAGGTGAGCAACCGCGACGGGCAGCTCAGCCCCGGGATGTTCGCCTCGGCGGTGATCTTCGCCGGCGAGGAGCGGGCGAACGCTCAGCTCGTCGTCGCCAGCTCGGCGCCGCTCTTCACCGGTCGGCGCTCGGTCGTCTACGTCGAGGTGCCGGGGCAGTCGCGGCCGACCTACGAGCTGCGGGAGATCCGCGTCGGGCCGAAGGCGGGGCCGGTCTACCCGGTGCTCTCGGGCCTGCGCGAGGGGGAGCGCGTGGTCACCCGCGGCGCCTTCCTCCTCGACGCCGACCTCCAGCTCTCCGGCGGCCGGAGCATGATGACGCTCGCCGATGATCGCTCGCCGGAGGAGGAGCCCGCGCTGCCCGTCACCCCGGCCTTCCTCGAGACCATCGCCCCGGTGATGATCGCCTATCTCGAGGGACAGGAGAGGTTTGTCGCCGACGACCTCGCCGGCGCCCAAGAGGCGCTCTCACGGCTCGCGGAGGCGGTCAACGAGATCGAGCCGCCGGGGGCGAGGCCGGTCCGCGAGGCCTGGCGGGAGACGGCATCCGTCCTCAGCGGGAACGCGCGCAAGGCCGCCAGCGCCGAGACGCTCGGGGCGAGCCGCAGCGCCTTTGAGCAGGTCAGCCTGGCGGCCCAGGGGGTGCTCGAGCGATTCGGCAACCCGACCGACGAGACCCTGCGGATCGCCTTTTGCCCGATGGCCTTCGACTCCCGCGGCGCCCGCTGGATCCAGCGCGACGAGGCGGTGCAAAACCCCTACTACGGCGACGCCATGCTCCGCTGCGGTGAGTTCCGGGCGAGCGTCCTGCCCGGGGATCGAGCGCCGGCGACGAACGACGACGGGGCGAGCCCCGAGGCCGCGATCGCAGGAGCGCCGCGGCCCTGAGCCGCGGAGGGACGACGACGATGCCAGACCAGGGCAGGCCAGACCAGGGCAGGGCGGGCGAGCGCAGGGCGGACGGCGGCGCCGAGGAGCGCTGGGCGGGCTTCATCCGCTTCTTCGTCGACAACAAGCTGGTGGTCCTCCTGCTCGCGGGGATGCTGATCCTCGCCGGCCTCGCGTTCGCCCCCTTCCGCTGGGAGCTCGGCGACCTGCCGCGGGATCCGGTGCCGGTCGACGCCCTCCCAGACATCAGCGAGAACCAGCAGATCGTCTTCACGAAGTGGCCGGGACGCTCGCCGCGTGACGTCGAGGATCAGGTCACCTACCCGCTGACGACCGCGCTCCTCGGCCTGCCTGGGGTCCGCTCGGTCCGCTCGTCGTCGGTGCTGGGCTTCTCGAGCATCTACGTGATCTTCGAGGACGACGTCGAGTTCTACTGGTCGCGCTCGCGGGTGCTGGAGAAGCTGGCCTCCTTACCGGCGGGGACCCTGCCGGAGGGGGTCGCGCCGGCGCTCGGCCCCGACGCGACCGCGCTCGGTCAGGTCTTCTGGTACACGCTCGAGGCGGTCGACGCCGAGGGCGAGGTGGTCCCGGCGGCCTTCGGCCTCGACGAGCTGCGCTCGATCCAGGACTGGTCGGTCCGCTACTCGCTGCAGGCGGTGGCAGGGGTCTCCGAGGTCGCCTCGATCGGCGGCTTTGTCCGCGAGTACCAGGTCGACGTCGACCCCGAGGCGATGCTCGCCTACGACGTGACGATCGGCCAGATCGCCGGCGCGGTCCGGGGCGCCAACCTCGACGTCGGCGCGCGGACGATCGAGATCAACCGGGCCGAGTACCTGATCCGCGGGCTCGGCTTTATCGAGGCCCTAGAGGACCTGGAGAAGGTCGTCATCACCAGCCGGATGCACACGCCGGTGCGGGTCAGGGATGTCGCGAAGGTCAGCTTTGGCCCGGCGCTGCGCCGCGGGGCGCTCGACGTCGGCGGGGCGGAGGCGGTCGGCGGGGTCGTCACGGTCCGCTACGGCGACAACCCGCTCGCGGTGATCGACCGCCTCAAGGCCCAGATCGCCGAGATCAGCCCGGGCCTGCCGGAGCGGACGATGGCCGACGGTACGGTCGCCAAGGTCCGCCTCGTCCCCTTCTACGACCGGACCAAGCTGATCCTCGAGACCCTGGAGACGCTCTCGCTGGCGCTGATTCAGCAGGTGCTGATCACGGTTGTGATCGTCCTCCTGATCATGCGTCACCTGCGGAGCTCGCTCCTGGTCTCGGGGCTCCTCCCGCTCGGCGTGCTCGGCACCTTTGTCCTGATGAAGCTCGGGGGGGTCGGCGCCAACGTGATGGCCCTCGCCGGGATCGCCATCGCCATCGGCACGATGGTCGACATGGGCATCGTCTTCACCGAGAACATCGTCCGTCACCTCGACGACGCGCCGGCGGGGAAGAGCCGGATGGACTCGGTCTGCCAGGGCGCGGGCGAGGTCGCGCCGGCGGTCCTGACCTCGCTGTTGACGACGCTGCTCGGCTTTCTCCCGATCTTCGGCCTCACCGGCGCCGAGGGGAAGCTCTTCACGCCGCTCGCCTACACCAAGACGTTCGCGCTGATCGCCGCGTTCCTGATCGCGGTGGTCGTCCTCCCGCCGGTCGCCCACGCGATCTTGCGGGGGCGAGAGAGGGGACGGGGGCGGGGACTGCCCGAGGACGCGCGGGGCGACGCGCTCCCCTGGTGGCGACGGGTCACCTTGCGCCACGCCGCCTTCGACCTCGTTCTCCTCGCCGTCGGCGTCGGCCTCATCGCCACGGGCCTGCGCCTCGGCGGGGCGGTGGTCGCCGGGGTCGCGGCGCTCCGCCTGGCGATGCCGCTCCTGCCTCGCCGCGCGCGCTTCGTCGGACCGCTGGTGGCCAACACGATCACCGTCGTCGCCCTGACGATCTGGCTGACCGACTACTGGATGCCGCTCGGGCTCGATCGCAGCCTGGCGATGAACCTCGGCTTCGTCGTCGCGATGGTCGCGGCGCTGCTCGGCGCCTTCGGCCTCTTCCAGGTCAGCTATCGTCCGCTCCTGCGCTGGTGTTTGGGGCACAAGGCGGTCTTCTTGGGGGCGAACCTGCTCTTCGTCGGCCTCGGCCTGAGCGCCTGGCTCGGCGTCCCGAAGACCCTCGCGTGGCTCCCCGAGTCGCTCCGCGACACGCGGGCCGTGGCCTCCCTAGAGGCGGACATGCCGGGGCTCACGAGCGACTTCATGCCGCCCTTTGACGAGGGCACGTTCCTCTTCATGCCGACGACGACGCCGCACGCGTCGATCGGACAGTCGCTCGACATCCTCCAGGCGGTCGACGCGGCGATCGCCGAGATCCCCGAGGTCGAGGAGGTCGTCGGCAAGCTCGGCCGGGCCGAGACCCCGCTCGATCCGGCGCCGGTGATGATGTTCGAGACGGTGGTCAACTACCGCCCGGAGTACCGCGAGAACGGGGCCGGCGAGGTCGTCCGCTACCGCTACGACGAGGCGGCGGGGGAGCACGTCCGCGACGGGGAGGGGGAGCTCATCGCCGACGAGGACGGCCGGCCCTTCCGTCAGTGGCGCGACCACATCCGCACAGCCGACGACATCTGGCGCGAGATCACGGCCGCCGGCGAGCACCCTGGGCTGACCGGCGCGCCGAAGCTGATGCCGATCAAGACCCGGGTCGTGATGCTGCAGACGGGCATGCGCTCGTCGGTGGGCATGAAGATCAAGGGCCCCGATCTGGCGACGATCGAGGCCTTCGGCCTCGAGGTCGAGTCGCTGCTGCGGGAGATGCCGGAGGCCGAGGAGAGCACGGTGCTCGCCGATCGGATCGTCGGCAAGCCCTACCTTGAGCTGGACATCGATCGCGACGCGATCAGCCACTACGGCCTGACGATCACGGACGTCCAGGACGTGATCCAGATCGCGATCGGCGGCCGGACCCTGACGCGGACGGTCGAGGGCCGCGAGCGCTACCCGGTGCGCGTCCGCTACATGCGAGAGGAGCGCGACGAGGTCGAGGCGCTCGAGCGGGCGCTGGTCCCGGGCGTCGGCGGCGAGCAGATCCCGCTCGGCCAGCTCGTCGAGCTCCGCTACGTCCGCGGCCCGCAGATGATCCGCTCGGAGGACACCTTCCTCAACGGCTACGTCACCTGGGACCCGGCGGCGGGGACAGGCGAGGTCGAGTCGGTCGAGGCCGCGCGCGCGCTCCTGATGGACAAGATCGCCTCGGGGGAGCTCGTCGTCCCGGCGGGGGTCAGCTATCGCTTCGCCGGCACCTTTGAGAACCAGCAGCGGAGCCAGGCGCGGCTGATGGTCCTGATGCCGCTCGCCCTCGCGGTGATCTTCCTGCTCCTCTACCTCCAGTTTCGCCGGGTGGGCACGGCGCTGATGGTCTTCTCGGGGATGGCCCTGGCGGCCTCGGGCGGCTTTCTCCTGATCTGGCTCTACGGCCAGCCTTCATTCCTCGCGATCACCCCCCTAGGCGTCGACCTCCGCGAGCTCTTCCAGGTCGGTGAGACGCGGATGACGGTCGCGGTCTGGGTCGGCTTTGTCGCCCTCTTCGGGGTCTCGACCGACAACGGGGTGATCGTCGCGACCTATCTGACGCAATCGTTTCGCGGGGCGAAGGCGCGGACGGTCGCCGAGATCCGGGCGAAGGTGGTCGAGGCCGGCCACCGTCGCCTCCGCCCCTGCCTGATGACGACGGCGACGACGCTGCTGGCGCTCTTGCCGGTCGTGACCTCACGCGGACGCGGCGCGGACCTGATGATGCCGATGGCCCTGCCGACCGTCGGCGGGATCGCCCTGACCCTCTTGACCCTCCTGACGGTCCCTGTGCTCTTCAGCGCCGCGCGGGAGCTGGAGCTGTGGCGGGGGGGCTCGACCCCGGACGGCGATGAGCTGGGCGATGACCATGGCGATGCTTGAGAACAGGGGTAGTGTCGCAGCACGGCGTCGCCCGGCCACGCTCGGGCAGGTCGCCGCGCCTTCGGCGGGGTGCCTGGCCCCGCCGAGGATCGCCGGGAAGTGACGCTGCCAAGGAGAGGGAGCCCATGAGCGGAACCAACGATCGATCCGAGTGTTGCCACAGCGAGGCGAGCTCCGCGGGGGGCGAGGACGCGGCCTCCCGCGAGGGCAAGGATCCTGTCTGCGGGATGCGGGTCACGGAGGCGAGCCCGCACCAGTGCGAGCACGAGGGGCAGACCTACCGCTTCTGCGGCGCGGGCTGTCTGCGCAAGTTCACGGCCGATCCTGCCCGCTATCTCGAGGACGACGACGCGGGGACCCAGGCGGAGAAGGATCCCGTCTGCGGGATGCGGGTCACGGAGGCGAGCCCGCACCACTGCGAGCACGACGGCGAGACCTACCGCTTTTGCGGGGCGGGCTGCCTGCGCAAGTTCACGGCCGATCCTGCGCGCTATCTCGAGGGCGATGGAGACCGCCATGAGGAGGTCCCGGAGGGCACCGAGTTCACCTGCCCGATGCACCCGGAGGTCGAGCAGATAGGCCCCGGTGATTGCCCCAAGTGCGGCATGGCCCTCGATCCGAAGGGGATCCCGGCGGCGAAGACCAAGACCGAGTGGATCTGTCCGATGCACCCCGAGGTGGCCTCCGAGCGCCCGGGCGATTGCCCGATGTGCGGCATGGCCCTGGAGTCGCGGCGGGTCACGGTCAGCGATGAGGCGAACCCTGAGCTTGTGGACATGTCGCGACGCTTCTGGGCCTCAGCGGCGCTCTCGGTGCCCCTCGTGGCGATGGTCATGGTCGACATGCTCCCCGGACGGCCGGTCTCCAGCGTTCTCCCGGCGGGGAGCCTGGGCTTCATCGAGCTCGCCCTCGCGACCCCTGTGTGCCTCTGGTCGGCCTGGCCCTTCTACGTTCGGGCGCTGCGCTCGGTGAAGAACGCCAGCCTCAACATGTTCACCCTGATAGGCCTCGGGGTGACGGTCGCCTATGTCTACAGCCTGGTCGCCATCCTCGCGCCGGGGCTCTTCCCCGACTCCTTTCGCGGGGCCGACGGCGAGGTCGCGGTCTACTTTGAGGCCGCGGCGATGATCGTGACCCTGATCCTCTTGGGTCAGGTGCTGGAGCTGCGGGCGCGGAGCCAGACCGGGGCGGCGCTCAAGCGGCTCCTCGGGATGGCGGCGACCAGCGCCCGTCGGATCGCCGACGACGGCTCCGAGGTCGACGTGCCCCTCGAGGAGGTGAAGGTCGGCGAGCGTCTGCGGGTGCGGCCGGGGGAGAAGGTCCCGGTCGACGGGGTCGTGGTCGAGGGCTCGAGCCTCGTCGACGAGTCGATGGTCACAGGCGAGCCCGTCCCTGCGGCGAAGGGGCCCGGAGACCAGGTCATCGGCGCGACCGTTCTCGGCGGCGGCGGCCTCGTGATCCGCGCGGAGCGGGTCGGCGCCGACACCCTCCTCTCGCGGATCGTGGCGATGGTCGCCGAGGCCCAGCGCAGTCGGGCGCCGATCCAGCGCCTCGCGGACCAGGTCGCCAAGTACTTCGTGCCGGCGGTGATCCTCTCTTCTGTGATCACCTTCATCGTCTGGGCGGCCGTCGGCCCCGAGCCGGCGATGGCCTACGCCCTCCTCAACGCGGTGGCGGTGCTGATCATCGCCTGTCCCTGCGCGCTCGGCCTGGCGACGCCGATGTCGATCGTCGTCGCCACCGGCAAGGGCGCGTCGGTCGGGGTGCTCTTCCGCAACGCCGAGGCGATCGAGGTGCTGCGCGGGGTCGACACCCTGATCGTCGACAAGACCGGGACCCTGACCGAGGGACGACCGACGCTGGTCGCGGTCGAGGCCCGGGCGGGGATGGACGAGGAGGAGCTCGTGCGGCTCGCCGGCGCCCTCGAGCGCGGGAGCGAGCACCCCCTGGGCGAGGCGATCGTCCGGGCCGCGGAGGAGCGTGGGCTCGCGCTCCCGCCCGCGCAGGACTTCGCGTCGACGGTCGGGCGCGGCGTCGAGGGGCGGGTCACGGGGCGGGCTGTGGCCCTCGGCAACGCGGCGCATATGGACGCCCTGGGGATCACGACGGGGGAGCTCGGGGCGCGGGCCGAGGCGCTCCGCGGCGAGGGGCAGACCGTCGTCTTCGTCGCCGTCGACGGTGCCTGCGCCGGCCTCCTCGGCGTCGAGGATCCGATCAAGGAGAGCACGCCGGCGGCGCTGCGCGAGCTCCAGCAAGAGGGCCTGCGGATCGTCATGGTGACCGGCGACAGCGAGACGACCGCGCGGGTCGTCGCCGCCAAGCTCGGGATAGGCGAGGTCTTCGCCGGTGTGCTCCCGGACGGCAAGCTCGCGCGGGTGCAGGCGCTCCAGGCCGCCGGCCACGTCGTCGCGATGGCCGGCGACGGGATCAACGACGCGCCCGCGCTCGCCCAGGCCGACGTCGGCTTCGCCATGGGCACCGGCACGGACGTGGCGATGGAGAGCGCGGGGGTGACCCTCGTCCGCGGCGATCTCCGCGGGATCGTCCGGGCCCGCCGCCTCTCGGCGAAGACGATGGCGAACATCCGCCAAAACCTCTTCTTCGCCTTCGCCTACAACGCCGCGGGGGTGCCGATCGCCGCCGGGATCCTCTTCCCGTTCTTCGGCGTGCTCCTCTCGCCGATGCTGGCGGCGGCGGCGATGAGCCTGAGCTCGGTCTCGGTGATCGGCAACGCCCTGCGCCTGCGCTCGGCGGAGATCTAGGCGCACCCGGACCGGAGCGCCACGTATCGCCGGGTCGATGACGCTCGGTCGTGAGCCGCCGACTCTCGTCTCTACATCTGGAGGTGCTTGGTCAGCTTGACGGTCGACTCGCGCACCTCGGGGAACCTGAGCTTCTTGTAGATCGGCTCGGCGCACCGCTTAAAGGCGCGGCCCCGGTATCCTGCGTTGACGGAGGTCGGCTTCCCGCTCGGGCCGTCGATGGTGAACATGAAGATCTCCTTGGCGCCCTCTTCACCGTGCCTCTTGGCGCACTCGAGCACCTGCGGGTCGGCGGTCGCGATGATGCGCTCGACCTCGGCGCGGTCGGCCTTCTCGGGCAGGTGAGCGAGCGGATCGGGCACCGAGTCGTTGACCAGGGCGAAGCGCAGGTAGTTCGACTTGAACGCCCGTACGCGGACCGTAGCGCCCGCCTTGTCCATGCAGGCGCCGAGCTCGCTGCCCTTGATCTTCTCGCGCACGCCGTCCACTCGGGTGCGTGAGTCGCCGAGCACACGAACGGCGCCCACCTTGGAGTTGCCCATGTAGGCCAAGATGTCGTGAGTCTTGTGCTCCCGCATGCAGCCTAGGATCTCGTCCTTGATCGCCTTTTGGGCGTCGGGCACGGTGAGCACGGGGCCTGTCGGCTCGGGCTGCTTGGGGATTCTGGAGCCTGCGACTTTGATCTTGGAGGTGGGCTCGGGCTGGGTCTCGGGCTGGGTCTCGGGCTGGGTCTCGGGCTGGGGCTGGGGCTTGGGCTTGGACTTGGGCTTGGGCTTGGACTTGGACTTGGACTTGGACTTGGACTTGGACTTGGACTTGGACTTGGACTTGGTGGCCGTGCTCGGCTCGCCCTCGGTCTCGCTGTGTTGCCCCGCCGCATTTGTCTCGGACGACGACGGGCGCGGCCCCTCCTCCACGTACGACGAGAGCAGCCCCCAGACGTCCGTCTTGTCGAAGGAGCCCGCGACGCTCGCGAAGATAGCTCCGCTGAACGAGAGGGCGAGCACGAGAGCGAGCATGACCCAGGTGAAGACGGACGCATGGGGCTTGGCGACGAAGACCTGAGCAGGCTCGGGCTCCCCTGTCGACGGCGCAGCGCTCGGACGTCTTGGCTTTGGTTTTGGTCTTGGTGCTGGGGACTTCGAGCGGGAGACCTGGACCCGCGCGTCGCAGTACTCGCAGGTCACCATCACGTCCTGCGCGCCGACCGGCAACGTCGCGTTGCAGGAGGGGCAGCGCAGCACGCGGAAGTTGAAGAGGGTGCGGCCCGCCATCTCGCGTCACCCTACCAAGGCCAGCGCAATTCTTCCCAGCGTCGCAGGTGCGGGAGGAGTGGGCCGAGATCAGCCGGCGGGACGCTCGGCGCCTCCGCGCAGGGTGTAGAGGCCCGCCAGAGAGCGCGGGCTTCGGGTGCTAGTATCGCGCGCGATGAGCCTGCACCGCCCCTCCGCCCATGTGTTTGGCCCCGTGTTGGGCGCTGCTCTCTGGGCCTGCTCGGGGTCGACACCTCCGGCCGCGAGCGAGACGAGCGGCGATAGTGGGACCCTGATGACGGGGACGACGGGGACGACGGGGATGACGGGGACGACGGCGGGGGGGAGCAGCGCGGTCACGGGCGTCACGGCTGGGATGAGCGGGCCGACCTCATCAGCCACAGGAGCCCCGCCGGACTTGCCGCCCAGCGAGACCGAGAGGCCGCCCGAAGATGCCGAGACCCTCACGGTGACGCTCGTCCTCCCGGCGAGCGCCGAAGCGAGTGCGAACCTCGCGGCGATCGAGCTCTGTCTTCGGGATGACCTCTGCTTCCCGATGCGCCGGCCGGCCCGCGATATCAGCGGAAAGAAGGAGGCTGGTCCCCTCCACTTTGACGTCCACGCCTACGAGAACCTCGGCCTCGACCGCGACGCCGACGTCGAGCGGTTTGAGCTGCGAGCGACGGGGTTGACGGAGCCCTGGAGCCCGCGCTGTCTCTCCGTCCACCTCGACGGGGAGCCCGTGCATTGCACGCGGGAGTTCGCAGCTCCCGAGGAGCCGTCGAACCCCCGCTGGTCTCGCGCCGCGGACGATCCTGGGGAGTGCGTGAGCTGCTTTGAGCGCGGCGACTCACTCGACCTACGGGTCACCCACGGACCGATGGTCGGTCAGCGTGACGCGGCTTCGGGCGAAGCCCGGATCTGGGCGCGGGCCTACGCGTCGCGGGAGGTCCAGCTCAGGATCGCGGACAACCCTGAGATGAACGACTCCTGGGTCGTCGCGAGCGAGGTGCCGGCGGCGACCGACGACTTCACCGTGGAGCTCGTCGCGACCGGGCTCACCGCGGGCTCAACCTACTTCTATCAGCTCCTGATCGACGGCGTTGTCCATGACGACGGTCAGGCGTGGAGCCCCGGCGGCGTGTATCCGCTGCGGATGCCGCCCAAGGAGGGGGAGCCCGGCGTCTTCACGTTCGTCTTGGGCTCGTGCGCGCGGATGTTCAAGCACGGCAACTACGACGCCGTCGCCTCCCTCAGCCCCGACTTCCTGCTCTCGGTCGGGGACTATCACTACGGCAACGTCCTCGAGCACCATTTCTCTGAGAACAAGGACGAACCGTACGATAAGCACCTTGTGGCCCTCAATGACATGCGCTGGTGGTATCGCAGCGCCCAGTGGGAGCGCTCGCGCATGCTGGCGCTGGTGCCGACGATCAACACCTGGGATGACCACGACTACGGCGGTGGTCAGCTCTTCGCCGATCGTGAGGCGGAGGGGAAGGAGCACTCGCGGCGGGCGATGCTCGAGTCCTTCGCGAACCCGCCACGCTCCACCCAGCCGGAGGATCCGGGGACCTACTTTCAGTTCACACGGGGGGACTCCGAGTTCTTCGTCGTCGACGCCCGCTGGCATCGGCCGCGCCTGTGTACGGCCGAGGGGGGCGGCGTCGCCTGCGAGCCGGAGGATGATCCCCTCGGCGACACGCAGACCGCCTGGCTCCTCGACGGCCTGACGTCGAGCTCGGCGACCTTCAAATTTGTCGCCGCCGGGACACGCTGGTACGGCGGCGGCGCGAAGGCGTGGACGCCCTTCCTCGCCCATCGTGACGCGCTCCTGCAGGCGATCGACGCGGCGGGGGTCGAAGGGGTCGTCTTCCTCTCCGGGGGGCCGCACGTGAGCGAGCTACGGACCTTCGAGGCGGCCGGCAGGACATGGTACGAGGTGATCTCGTCGCCCCTCTCGTCGGGTGTCGGCGCCTGCACGGGCGCGGCGGTGAGCTGCTACGACGGGACAAAACACTCCGTCGCCCTCGAGGTGGACACCCTCCTCCCAGACCCAGAGATCCGGCTGAGCATCGTCCACGCCTATGACGAAGAGGCTGTCTGGGACGCGCCTCCGATCAAGCGTTCGGCGCTCTAGGAGGCCGTGGCGAAAGCCCCGCGGGCTCTCGCGCAGTAATCGTCGCCCTCGTGGGAGCTCGTCGACGGGCATCGTCGGTCGACGTCACCCCCGGCGCCGAAGCTGGACCACCAGCGGGATGTCCTCGCTGGCCCGGCCGCTCAGGGTCATCGCATAGGACCCCTCCTCGAGCTCGATCCACGTCAACCCGACCTCGAAAGTTTGCTCGTGCCCTTCGATCCACGGACACCCTCCGCAGCGGGCGAGCACCCCCTTGAGCCCGTGATCGCTGATGAGGGTGAGGTCGTAGGAGCCTGCCTGCTCGACCTCCAGGGTCACCGAGATGTTCGCGATATCATAGGGCCCACCGATCCCCCCGGCGACGTCATCATCGCCGCACGACATCACCCGGCTGTAGACCCAGCGCCCCTCCTCCGCCCACGGGATCAGCTCGCCGAGGCACGAGAGCGGTAGGGGCGGTGTCATCAGCTCGGGGCAGCTCTCATCGCTCAGGTATTCGTCGACCACGCTGTCTAGCGGAACCCCGTAGACCTTCTCGAATCGCCGGCGGAGCTTGCCGCCCGTGGAGAGGAAGCGGAGCTCCCGGTTCAGCTCCATCAGCGGCTCAGGTCCGAAGCGGGCGAAGAGATAGCTGACAAAGGCGGCCGCGGTCCGGTAGTCGATCTTCCGGTAGCGCGCGCCGAGGATCGGCCTGGGGTCGACGCGCACCGGCGGGTCCACAGCCCCGGTGATCCGGATGTCCGGGCCCTCAAAGGCCGTGGCGATTCCCTCGGTGAGGAAGGTGATCGAGTCGTACTTGTCCTGATGGACGACCATATGGACGACTTCGTGGAAGAAGAGCGGATGCCTCCCGTAGGACTTCGAGCCCCACGCCCAGCCGCCCTGGTCGTCAAAGTAGAAGCGCGAGGCCTCGTTAAACTCCTGAGCGTCTAGCCAGGTGTAGGTGAGATGCTCAAAGGTCTCGAGGTCGAGGCCGAGCTGCTCTGCGACCGAGGCCACACCTCGGTCAAAGTGGGCGGTGGTGCCATCGCAGAGGACGTACTCGTCCGCATAGTGGATGTCGATGTGCTCGCCGGGCGCGTCGATGATCTCTGCGTCTCCGCAGCCGAGCCCGAAGACGAAGAGCGCCACCGAGAGCGCTACCGAGAGCTCCGGGGCGAGCCCCGAGGGTCGACGCGCGAGGTGCCCCCACGAGCCGGACAGAGCGTCGACCCCGCTCATGGTGCACCTCCGCTGAGCAAGCGCCATAGGCCTTTCTCGCCGAACCCCAGGAGGTCGACGACTCCGTCTCCGTCGATGTCCTCGCAGTGGATCAACACACCTTTGGGCAGACCCACGGGGCGGACAAAGGTCTGGCTGACGGCGAACCAGAGCTGACCAATGATCCCCTGAGAGATGCTGAGATCGGAGCGCCCATCGCCATTGCAGTCGAGACGAGCGATCTTGAGCTCCTGCCACGGGGGGGCTCCGTGGACGCTCGTCACCGTATCCCCGAGGCGCCGCCCGTAGACAGGGATCCTCCCGATCGTGTCGGGCGCTACGACCATGAGCTCGCCGACCCCCCCGATCGCGGCTGACGTCGCGGGTATCTCAACATGGCTCCAGAGGCGTTCTCCGTCGTTCCAGAGCAGGTAGGAGGGATCGGGGTCCGAGCCGTCGACGAGCAGCTCCGGTCGACCATCGCCGTCGAGATCGCCGCTGCTCAGCGAGACCGGCAATTGCCAGTACTGCTCGGCCGCCGCCGAGCCCACAGCGACCGGGACACCGACAGGATCCTCTAGCTCGTGGACGCCGTCGGCCCCAAGGCGGCCGTAGGCGATGTAGACAGCGATCGCCCCCGTGTCCCGGCTCGCGCCGGGAGAGACCGCGAGATCGACGACTCCGTCTCCGTCGAGGTCCTCCGCGAGGATCCCCGCCGGGCTCTTCCCCGACGGAACGGAGATGGCGTCGACGATCTCCCAGGTATCCCCGCTCCATCGAAGAACATCGATGTCCGACACTTGGTACGGGTAACGATCCTCATACGCGAAGATCTCGTCACGACCGTCCCCGTCGAGATCCCCGGTTGCTTGGTTCGAATAGCGGCGTCCAGAGGGGACCTCCCGCGAGCTGCTCCGACGAAAGGCGCCCCCATCCCCCCACAGCGTTGTCAGCACCTGCACCCCGACCTCGGCGACGTCGCCACGCCCGTCGCCGTCAAAGTCCCCGTAGACCGCGTTGAAGATCGGACTCACGATCCCTTGGTCCGGGAGGAGAAAGGACTGGCCGAGCGCCGGGAGCCCGATCTCATGGCTCTCGACCCTCCGGAGCGGTTGATCGACGCTCTCGACGAGGAGCTCGCTCCTGCCGTCGCCCTCGAGGTCCGACTGGGTGACGCGGATGCTCTCCGGGAACTCGAGGAGCGCGCCTTCGGCTGCGAAGCGCCCCCCCGACGCGCCACGGACGGCGAAGATCCGGTCGCGGTGGACGCGGACAAGATCCAAAAAGCCGTCGCCGTCGAGATCTGCGAGACGCGAGGCCCCGGAGAGCAAAAACAGCTCGAAAGAGCCCTCCACCGGGTGTGCGTCGACGACCTCAAGATCCGAGTCGAGACCGGTGATGGTCGCGACCCCCGCCGGGGAGAGCAGCACCAGCTCGGCCCGGTCGTCGCCGTCGAGGTCGCGGACCAGCAGCTCATCCCGGTTCGCGAAGCTCCAGTCAGGCGACGGCATGAGCGATTCATGCACAGGACCCGGGACATACGTGTCGCCGACCCCGTAGTAGACCTGAATGTGCGCCCCCTCCGAGACGAAGGGGAGAGAGAGAACAAGATCCTCCTGTCCGTCTCCGTCGACATCACCGTGCCCCATCTGGGTCAGCTCCGGCAGCTCTGGTTCGGCGAAGCTCATCACACCCGCCGCGTCGACCTCGATGATGACCGGGACAGGATACGGGCTCATCTCGGGCTCGGTCAGGAAGACCAGCGCTGCGCCCTCGGGACGGGGCAGGACCTGCAGCGACTCGTGAAAATAGTGCTGGATCGTCAGCAGCGGCGAGAGCTCAAAGGCGCCGTCCTCGGCCCCGATCGCGAGGTACACCTCGTAGCCCTCTGGGGTGAGATCCCCGCCGACGAGGTCGGGATGCTCATCGCCGGTGACCTCAGCGACTCGAAGGCTCGTCGGGCAGCGCTCGAAGAACGCCCCCGAGAGCTCCGCGGGGCCGAGCCCCTCCGAGCTCCCAGCGAAGACCTCGATCTCACACTCCTTCGTCAGGGCGACGAGATCATCGAAGCCATCCCCGTTGAGGTCACCCGCAGCGATCGCTCCCCGGGTCTCCCCGATCTCCAGCCCCTCCCCCGCGAGGAGGCTCGGACCAGCGCCGGCCGTGAGCTCGTAGGCGAAGCCGTACCCGGCGACGAGCCCCTCCTGGAGGACGCGCGCCGTCCGCTCCGCAAACACCGCGGCATCCCCCAAAACGCCGCCCGACGAGTCCCGCACCGACATCCGCAGGAGCGAGTCCGGGAGGACCACGGCAAACTCCCCGGCCCCTGCTCCGGGGATCGCGAGGACGCCCCGCGCCGCCTCTGCCCCGTAGCTCCACCCGTATCCAGTCCCGCCCTCCGTGGCGAGCGTCCACGGCTCAGCAAAGCCGCCGGCTCCGTCCCCCTCGACGATCCACAGCTCGCCGAGCCGCGAGCGGACGACCACGTCGGTAGCCCCGTCGCCGTTGAGGTCGGCGAGGTCCAGGTCGAGGGATCCAGGTCCGAGGGAGACCGAGGCCATCGCCGAAAGCCCCCCTTCGCCGTCGCCGCGGAGCACCTCTAGGCTAGCCCCGTCGAGGTTGAGCGCCGCGACGTCCAGCGCCCCATCCCCGTCGAAGTCCGCGAGGTCGAGCGCCACCGGTGCGCCCGCCACCTCCACGACCCGGACGCTCAGGTCCGCGCCGCGGAGCACCGACACCGCACCGTCGTGACCGATCAGGAGCTCTGGCCGATCGTCGCCGTCAAGATCGCCGGTGACGACGCTGAGCGGTGTATCGGCGAGGAGGAGCGGCTCCCCCTCGACAAGCTCACCGCCGCGGACGTAGAGCGGCACGAGGCGCGGTGGCCGATCACAGAGGATCGCGAGGTCCTCCTCGCCGTCTCCGTCGAGCTCCAGCGCCGCGAGCTCCCGCGCTTGTCCCCCGATCCGATAGGTCTCACTGCGCCCGCGCTCAGCCCAGGCGATCGTCACCGCCCTCGCGTCGAGGTCGAGGAGCGCCCACTCCCGACGACCGTCGCCGTCGACGTCGATCGACACGGCCCGGTCGACGCTGACGTCGACCGGTCGCAACGCCCAGACCCCGTCGCAGAGCGCCCCAACGTGCTCCTCACAGGGGTCGTAGTCGCCGCAGCTCGAGCCCGCGATCAGGGCGCCAACGAGCGCGACGCAGAGCGAGCTCTGGTGACGCGAGATAGGCCCAGAGGACATCCACGGTATCCTATGCGATTCAGACCCACCCTGTTCGGGATCAAAACGTACAAGGGCTTCAGGAGATCGTCTGGGTCGCGAGTTGGGGGTGTAGCGGGAGCATCTTCGTGGCCTTGTTCTTCGGCCCCAGGCGAGACCCCGAGCTCCAGCCGATGAGGCGCGCCTGCGCCCGCGGAGCCTACCCACGCGTACGGGCTCGCAACCGCTCCTTTCGCTCCTTTCGCTCCTCTTCGCGGCTCTCCCCGCGCCGCGGATCCTCTTGACCCGGCGTCGCCGTCGTCGCTGTACCTCGACCGCCGCGGTCAAGGGGGCCGAGGTAGACGTCCCGCGCGCTCTCGGGTGCCCTCACCCGGAGCTACGGATCGAAAAAACTGGCGATCGCGTGGAACCTTCTGCGAGGGCCGCCGTGGGACGGTTTGAACCCAACCGGAGACCACACTGATGAGCCAATCTTCCCACCCCTGGTCCTTCTCTCTCGCCGCTCTCGCCGCGATCTCCCTCCTCGCCGTCGGCTGTGACAGCGCCGACGACGACCTCGAGGTCGGCGCGCAGGAGGTCCTGAACACCCACGAGGTGGCCGTCCCCGCCGGAGAGGTAGCCGCCGCTGACGAGGCCGAGGCAGCCGCCCAGGGCAAGGCCGCAGCGAAGGACTACATCGCCTTCTCCCGCACAGTCGAGGAGCACATGGGCGAGGCCAACCGCTGCTACAAGGCCGCGCTCGCCGGTGATCGGAGCCTCGAGGGCCGCGTCGTCCTCGCCTTCACCCTCGACGCCGAGGGGGGCGTCGAGGCCGTCCTCTCCGAGGAGAACACGATCGGTCCCGCGGTCACGGAGTGCCTCATCGCGGCGGCCCGCGACTGGAGCTTCCCGGCGCCGCAGGTCGGCCCGCTCGCGCTCCGCTATCCCTTCGTCTTCACCCTCGCGCCCGAGCAGGGGGAGTCGAGCGCCGACACCCCGGCTGTGGAGGTCGCGGAGGTCAGCGTCACGAGCGGCTCGGGCGACGCTGGCCTCGACAAGGACATCATCCGCCGGATCGTCCGGGCCCATATCGACGAGGTCCGCTTCTGCTACAACGAGGGGCTGCGCCGCGATCCTGCCCTCGAGGGCAGGATCGTCGCAGAGTTCAAGGTCAGCGGTGAGGGTCGTGTCGCCGCGGCGCCGAAGATCGGGACGTCGATCGGTGACGCTGAGGTCGACTCCTGCGTCGCCGACGCGATCCAGGGCTGGCGCTTCCCCAAGACCCGCGCCGGCGAAGAGGTGCTCGTCACCTACCCCTTCATTCTCAAGCCGGGCTGATCCGGCGGGTGCCGGCGGGTGCCGGCGGGCTGCTAGGGCAGGAGCCCGCCGGGCTCGAGATCAAAGGTATAGGGCATCGTCGTGTCGCCGCCGGTGAGGCTGATGTTGAAGGTCCACTCCGAGGCGACCTTGTCGATGCACTCGTTCAGCGCCGGGTGGAAGAGGGTGCTGCGCTGCTCGTCGAACTTGATCTCGGTGACCTTGCCGTCGCCGTTGATCACGAAGGTGGTCTTGACCCGGCCGTCGGGGGCGTCGGGATCCTTGGCGGCGGTCTCCTGGTAGCAGGCGACGATCTCGCTGATGTGCTCGTCGACGCGGTCGTTGAAGTTGGAGAAGTCGAGGTAGGGGGACTCCTCCGGGTCCTCGAGCTCGCCCTCGTCGTCGTCGTCGTCGCCGTCGTCGCCCGGCTCCGCCTCCGCGGTCGGGGGCGGCTGCGCGTCGCTCCCCTTCTTACAAGCACTGGACCCGACACCTACGCTGAGCAGCGCTGCGACGAGCGCGAGACGACGACCACGGACGACCATGGCCGGATGCTAGCACGCACCCTGAGGGCCTCCGAGGGCGCCGGGCCGGACACGACGGCGCGGGGGGGGTCTCGGCTACGCTGCGATCGAGCTGCGACTGAGCCTGGTGTGTCGGTGCATGGCTGCGCTCTGCTATCGTCGGCCGATGTCGCGCATGGGAGTTCGTCGGGCGGTGGAGCTGCAATGCTGATCGCGATCACGCGTGAGCCGAGCCCGAGCCTCGGCGCCTGCGAGCTCACCCACCTGGAGCGGCAGGCGATCGACCTCGACCTCGCCCGCGCGCAGCATCGTCAGTATGCGGCCGCGCTCCGGGCCGCGGGGTGCGAGGTCGTCACCCTCGCGGAGGCGCCGGAGCTGCCGGACTCGGTCTTTGTCGAGGATCCGGCGATCGTCCTCGATGAGCTGGCGATCCTCACCCGGCCCGGCGCTCCCTCGCGCAGGGGCGAGGTCCCCGAGCTCGCGCGGGCGCTCGCGCCCTATCGTCGCCTCGCGCAGATCGAGGCCCCGGCGACCCTCGACGGCGGCGATGTGCTCCGGATCGGCAAGACGCTCTACGTCGGCCGCTCAGGGCGGAGCGACGAGGCCGCCCTGGTCCAGCTCCGGGCGATCGTCACCCCCCTAGGCTACGAGGTCGTCGGCGTGCCCGTGCTCGGCTGTCTCCACCTCAAGTCCGCGATCACGGAGATCGGCGAGGGGGTGCTCCTCGCCAACCGCGAGTGGGTCGACACGGGCCGCTTCGGCGACGCGACGATCATCGACGTCGCCCCGGGGGAGCCCTCTGCGGCGAACGCTCTCAAGGTCGGCGAGCGGCTGATCTATCCCAGCTCCTATCCCGAGACTGCGGCGAGGCTCTCTGGCTTTGACGTGCTCTACGTCGACGCCTCCGAGGTGATCAAGGCGGAGGGGGCGGTGACCTGCTGCTCGCTCATCCTCACCCAGAGGGGCGCGTCGGCGACGTAGCGGGGTGGGAGGGGTCCGGCGCTCGCCGGGCCCGCGTCGCAGCGGCGGGGGCTCAGGAGGCGTTGGACGGCTGAGCTGGGCCCGGTTCGGCGGAGCCTCGCTGCTCGCCTCGGCGCCGAGGTGGTGATCGACGTGGTCGATCGCGACCGGCATACTCCGCCGATGCGAGAGATCGTGATCCCCAAGGGTGGTGCTCCCGAGGTCCTGACGATCCGTGAGGTCGCCGAGCCCACGCCCGGTCCCGGTGAGGTCCGTGTTCGGGTCCGCACCGCTGGCGTCAATTTCGCCGACATCATGGCCCGGATGGGGCTCTACCCCGACGCGCCGCCGATGCCCTGCGTCGTCGGCTACGAGGTCGCGGGGGATGTCGACGCGCTCGGCGAGGGGGTCACCGACGTCCAGGTCGGCGAGCGGGTGCTGGCGCTGACGAGGTTTGGCGGCTACAGCGACGCAGTCGTGGTCCCGAGCGAGCAGGTCGCGGCCATGCCCGACACGCTGAGCTACGAGAAGGGCGCTGCGATCCCGGTCAACTACCTCACCGCCTGGCTGATGCTCGTCCGACTCGGCAACGTCCGCGCTGGCGATCGCGTGTTGGTGCAGGCGGCGGCCGGCGGGGTCGGGCAGGCGGCGCTCCAGATCTGTCTCGCGCGCGGCGCGGAGGTCATCGGCACCGCGAGCGCTGGCAAGCATGAGCGGCTGCGCAGCCTCGGGGTCGCCCACTGCATCGACTATCGCAACGATGACTTCGAGGCCGCGGTCGCGCAGATCACCGGCGGTCGCGGGGTCGACATCGCCCTCGACGCGGTCGGCGGGAAGTCGCTGCGCAAGAGCTATCGCTCCCTCGCGCCGATGGGCCGCCTCTTCGCCTTTGGCGCGTCGAGCCTCGCGCCGAACACCCGGCGCAAGCTTATCCCCGCGTTGCGCGGTCTCCTGTCGATGCCGCGCTTTGGCGCGGTCGAGCTGATGAACGACAACCGGGGGGTCTTCGGCGTAAACCTAGGACACCTGTGGGAGGAGCGGAGCGCCCTGCGGGCGATGCTCGGCGACGTGCTCGCGGGGGTGAGCGCTGGCGAGCTTGATCCGGTCGTCGATCGGACCTTCCCCTTCACCGATGCGGCGGCGGCCCACCGGTACATTCAGGAGCGGAAGAACTTCGGCAAGATCATCCTCACCGCATAGGTCGCGAGAATGGGCAGGGTCGCGCCCGCAGCATCGCCCGTCGAGGCTCCCGAATCATGGCGACGGGCGAGCGCAGGTCTGCTCTTCGCGGGATGCCTAGCGGCGGCCGCTGCTGCGGCGCGGATTGCCACCACGGCCACCGCCGCCGCCGCCACGACCACCGCCGCCGCCACCACGGCCACCGCCGCCGCCGCGGCCCTGGCGACTCGCGCCGCGGCCGAAGTTCTTCGGCGCGGGCAGGGTGGATCGGCGGGCATCCTCGCAGTGGAACTCGTGCTCGAGGTCGGCGTTGACCTCCTCGCCGAGGAGCCGCTCGATCGAGCGGAGGAGGGCGCGATCCTCTGCGGTGCAGAACGAGATCGCGTCACCTTCGGCGCCCGCGCGGGCGGTCCGGCCGATCCTATGCACATAGGTCTCGGCCTCCATCGGCAGATCGTAGTTGATCACGTGGGTGATGTCGTCGACGTCGAGGCCGCGGGCGGCGACGTCGGTGGCGACGAGGACCCGGAAGCGGCCCTGCTTGAAGCCGTCGAGGGCCCGCGTACGCGCAGCCTGGCTCTTGTTGCCGTGGATCGCCGCGGAGGAGATGCCGACCTCCTGGAGCTTCTCGACGACCCGGTTGGCGGCGTACTTCATCTGCGTGAAGATGATCGCCTTGTTGTGGCCCGACTCCTTGAGGATGTTGACGAGGACGGTGTCCTTGTCGCGCTTGTCGAGGAAGAGCACCTTCTGGGCGATCCGCTCGACCGCGGGCTGATCCGGGGTGATCGTCACCTGGATAGGATCGCGGACCATCGTGCTCGCGAGCTCGACCATCTTCGGGGCCATCGTCGCTGAGAAGAAGAGGGTCTGACGCTTGGCGGGGATCTTCGCGAGCACCCGCTTGATGTCGGGGATGAAGCCCATGTCGAGCATCCGGTCGACCTCGTCGAGGATGAAGACCTCGACCTCGCCCAGGTTGATGAAGCCCTGCTGCATCAGGTCGAGGAGGCGCCCGGGGGTGGCGACGAGGATGTCGACGCCGCGGCCGAGGGCCTTGACCTGGTGGAACTGGCTGACCCCGCCGAAGATCACGGTGTGGCTGAGCCGGAGGTAGCGGCCGTAGGTCTTGATGCTGTCGGCGATCTGGGCCGCGAGCTCGCGGGTCGGGGCGAGGATCAGCGCCCGCGGGGCGCCGCGACCCGGCCGCTTGTTGCTAGCGGCGAGGCGCTGGAGGAGCGGCAGGGTGAAGGCCGCGGTCTTGCCGGTGCCGGTCTGGGCGCTGCCGAGGAGGTCGCGGCCCTCCAGGAGGTGGGCGATGCTCCGCTCTTGGATCGGCGTCGGTGTGGTGTAGCCGGCGTCAGCGATGGCGCGCTGGAGCTCGGGGCGGAGGGCGGCGAACACCCCCTCGGGGGCGGCCGTCTGGGTATCGTGGTCGTTGCGCAGCAGGGGCGCGGAAGAGGTCGATGTCATAGTGGTCTCGGTCCGGCGGGCACAGATCTCTGGCTGCCGGACGCCTGGAGAAGAATGGGCCGCGTTGATGCGGCAACGGGGAGGCCCCGCGGTGAACGGGAACTCCCCGGTTGGAGTCGCGGGGTCCAGTGTGGTCCCCTGCGAATCGCGCACAACCTACACGCCCGCTGAGCGCGAGGCAAGCCATCCGAGGATGACGAGGGGCCTCGCGGGCCGCCGGGCCGCGCTCGTCGCCGGCCGCCTCCGCGGGTCTTCGACGGCCTCCTAGGCCGGATGATCCGCGAGCCAGCGGTTCATCAAGCTCGCGCTGTCGTTCCAGCCGCTCTCCATCTCCTTCTCGGAGGTCTTCTCGACCATCTTGCCGATGCCGAAGATCTTCGCCTCGATCGTGATCTCAGCGATCCGTCGGCACTTGCCGCCGCCCGCATCCTCACACCGCACCGTGCCCTCCATGCGCATCTTGTCGGCCATCGCCCCGGGGCGCATCTTCCACCGCCAGGTCTTGCTCGCGGCGTCAAAGGTGCCGGTCTCCTCGTAGCCGAAGTTACCGCCGAGCACCTTCTGGATCGGCTTGGGGAGATCGACCTTGGGCTCGCCGCGGACGACCCGCTCGACGTTGGGGCCTTCGCTTTGGCGGACGGTCTCGTACTTGGTGAAGTGCATCCCGTCGAGGTAGAGCCAGCGGTTGAACTCCTGGTCGAAGAAGACCTGCCAGAAGCGCTCGGGGGTGCAGTTGATCACATGGTTGAGCTTGAGTGTTTTCATCGCTAGAGCCTCTACGGGGCTCACGAATTAGCATCTTCGCGGCCCCAGCGAAAGGCGTGGACGCTCACAGGCCCCCTCGCGGAGGGCCCAGACCGCCTCGCCGCGGGTCGGGCCGGTATGGGCTCAGCCGGGGCGACCGCGATCGTCGACCGTGAGGGGCTCGATAGGCTCCAGCTCCCCCACCGCGTAGCGCAGCTTCATCTCGGCGACGCGGAGGTCGATCTTGGCGTTGAAGTCCTGGAGCGTGGTGCTGACGCGGGCGATCTCGGCGTCGATGATGTCCGTCGTGGTCGCCTCACCGGCCTGGTAGAGGTCGGCGGCGACCCGGTAGGCCTCGGCGGACGAGCGGACCGCGCGGGTGTTGAGCTCGATCGCCGCGAGGGCCCGCTGACGATCGAGGTAGGCCTGGGTGACCTCCATCGTGATCGCCCGGCGCAGCGCCTCCTCTTGGTGGGCGAGCTTGCGGACATCGCCCTTGAGCACGGCGATGTCGGCCCGGGCCCGGAGGGTCTGGTTGAGCGAGTAGCTGAGGCGGACGCCGACCGACCACGAGGCGTTCCACTCCTGGGTCATCGGGAAGAAGCGCTGGTTCGGGTTGGCGTAGACGCCGTCGGCGAAGCCGTCGAGGCGTGGGTAGTAGCTCGCCCGCGTCGCCTTGACCCCCTGCTGCAGGGCGGTGCCGTTGGCCTTGAGCGAGAGGAGCTCGCGGCGGCCGTCGTGGGCGGTCTGGATCGCCCCCTCGAGCTCGCGGAACTTGGAGGAGGGCTTTGGCGCGCTCAGGACGTCCTCGCCGACCGCGAAGTCGACCGAGTCTTGGTTCATCATCACCGCGAGGTGGCGGGCGGCGAGCGACCTCATCGCCTCCGCCTCGACGACGCCGGCCTCGGTAGAGGCGACGAGCGAGTCGAGCCGGAGCACGTCGGCCTTGGAGATGACGCCGGCCTCGAAGGCAGCCTCGGCGTCGGTGAGGCGCGCCTTGCTCCGCTCGACCGAGGCGCGGGCGACGACCACCGAGGCGATGGTGCGCAGCCAGTTGTAGTAGGCCATCCTCGCGTCGACCTCGACCTTGATGATCTCCGCCTCGCGGGCGAGGCGGGCGGCCTCCTTGGTCGCCTTCGACGAGCGCCGGGCGGGCGTCAGCGAGAGCACGTAGTCCGAGAGGGGGATCGAGAGCTGGGCCTGGAGCGAGTAGGAGTTGAGCGGGAAGGTGAAGGCGAAGGGCGCCGCGCCGATGGGCACTCCCGCGCTGTCGACCACGCACTGGCCCGCGCCGCCGGGGCAGGGGCCGATCGCGACCGGGCCTGCGTTCTGCGCACCCACCAGTGCGCCGCCGCCGAGGGCTGAATTGACCTTGGAGAGGCGGCTGTAGCCGGCGCTCCCCTGGAGCTGCGGCAGGAAGTTGATCATCGTCTGATCGACCCGGGCCGCCGCCTGCTGCAGCTCGGCGGTGTAGACCCCGATCGACGGCGCTGCGCGGAGGGCGTTGCGGGCGACGTCGTCGGCCTTGAGCCCGCCGCTGACCGGCGCGAGCGCGTCGAGCAGCGGGTCTTCGTACTCGGTCTCGTCGATCGGCGCGGGCGCGGTGATGACGGGCGGAGGCGGACCCTCGGGCTCGATCGGGCCGGCCGGGTCTGCGCTCGCGTCGGCGGCCCGATCGGCGGTCCCGTCGGCGGCTGGCTTCGGATCCTTCGCCGGCGCCGCGAAGAGGAGTGCCCCGAGGGACACGAGGACAACGCTAGAGTGGAGGGGCATAGCTTCCTCAGGTGGGCTCAGGCCTCGGGCTTGTCCTCACGGACGAGCTTCGGCATCTGCAGATCTGCAGCGCTGGTCGCCGCGAACTCGCCGAGATCGATCGCGACGTACTCGACGTCGACGATCTCGGGCTCAGGCTCGGGCGGGGCGGTGACCTTGGGCGCAGGGGCCCAGGCGTCCTCGATCCGGATGTCGACGTCGAGCTCGGTCTCCTCCGGCTCGAGGTCGGCGCCGAAGAGCTTGCGGCCGATGGTCTTGATCGCCCGGGCTGTGACCAGGCGATCGAAGAGCTGGTAGACGACCGGGATCACGACCAGCGTCAGGGCGGTGGAGGTGATCATCCCGCCGATCACGCAGACCGCCATCGGCGCCCGCGAGGCCCCGCCCTCGCCGAGGGCGAGCGCGACCGGGACCATGCCGAAGATGGTCGCCGCCGAGGTCATAAAGATCGGCCGGATGCGGATGACACCGGCGCTGATCAGCGCCTCGCGCAGGCCGATCCCCTTGGCCCGCTCCGCGTTGGCGAAGTCGACCAGCAGGATCGCGGTCTTCGTCACCAGCCCCATCAGCATGATGATGCCGATGAAGGAGAAGAGGTTCAGGGTCATGCCTGAGAGGAAGAGGCCGCCGAAGGCCCCGATCACGCTCAGGGGCAGCGAGATCATGATCGTCACCGGCTGGATCAGCGAGTCGAACTGGGCGGCGAGGATCATGTAGACGAGGATCACGGCGAGGCCCAGGGCGGTGAGCATCGCGATGAACGAGTCGATCATCATCTCGGCGTTGCCGAGGAACGAGGTGCTCAGGTGCCCCGGGACGACCCGAGCCGCCGCGGCCTCGACGATCTGCTGGGCCTCGCCGAGGGCGATCCCCTTGATGTCGGCGAGGACGACCACCTGACGCAGGCGGTTCGAGCGCTCGATCTCGCTCGGTCCCTCATCGCGGACCGGGCGGACCAGGTTGGCGAGGTCGATGAGGTTGCCGTTCGGCGCGCGGACCTTGAGGTTGGTCAGGGACTCGAGGGCCGACCTGTCCTCCTCGGACATCTGCAGGGTGACGTCGTAGATGTCGGCGCCGTCCTTGAGGGACGACACCGCGTCGCCCGCGACGAGGGCGCGGATGGTCTGGGCGATCGTCACGACCGGGATGCCGAGGTCGGCCGCCTTGTTGCGGTCGATCTCGATCCCGACCTCCGGCTTGCCGCCGCGGTAGGTGGTGTCGAGGTCGACGAAGGAGCCCGTCGCCTCGAGCTCGACCTTGAGCGCCTCGGCGGCGGCGACGACCTCGTCCAGGTCTGAGCCGCGGATCGAGAACTGGATCGGCTGCGAGCGAAAGCCCGAGTCGCCGCCGATGGCGTCGATGATCTGGACGGTGATGTTCGCCCCCTCGACGTCGGCCATCCGCGCGCGGACCCACGACATCGCCTGCTTCTGGCTGAAGGTGCGGTCGTGCGGCCGCTCTAAGGAGATGGCGATCTTGCCGCGGTTGACCTGGCCCTGGGCGCCCTCGCCCACGGTCGTGAAGGTGCCGCGGATCCCCGGGAGGTTCTCGCGGACGTCGGCGGCGACCGCTGTGGTGGCGGCGATCGTCGACTCGAGGCTGGTGCCGGTCGGCAGCTCCACGCCGATCGAGAACTCCGAGCGATCATCCTGGGGGACGAACTCGCCGGGGACCTGGGAGACCAGGATGATGGAGAAGGCGAGGGTGCCGATGGCGGCGAAGACCGTCAGCCAGGGGTGGCTCAGGCACCAGCCGAGGATCGCGGCGTAGCCCCGCTCGATCACGGCAAAGCCGCGGTTGAAGGCGCTGGCGAAGACCCCGGGCTCCTCCTCGTGGCCGCCGTGCCGCATCAGCCGCGACGAGAGCATCGGCGTCAGGGTGAAGGAGACGAGCATCGAGATCAGGACCGCGGTCGCGACCGTGATCCCGAACTGGAAGAAGAAGCGGCCGATGATCCCCTGCATGTAGGCGACGGGGACGAAGACGGCGACGATCGAGAGGGTCGTCGCGATCACGGCAAAGCCGATCTCGTTGGTCGCGTCGAGGGCGGCGCGGCGCCGCGACTTCCCCATCTCCAGGTGGCGGTAGATGTTCTCGATCACGACGATCGCGTCGTCGACGAGGATGCCGATCGAGAGCGAGAGCGCCAGCATCGTCAGGTTGTTGAAGGAGAAGCCCATCACCTCCATGAAGGCGAAGGTGCCGACGATGCTGGTCGGGATCGCGAGGGCGGCGATGAAGGTCGCGCGGATGTCGTGGAGGAAGAGGAGGATGATGATGATCGTCAGCAGGGCGCCGATCAGCAGGTCGTCGCGGACGTTGTCGATCGCGATCGAGACGAAGGTCGAGCTGTCGGAGGGGATCTCGAGCTGGACCCCCCGCTTGTCGAGCTCGGGCCTCAGGCGATCGATCTCGGCGCGGACGCGCTCCGCGATCGCGACCGTGTTCGCGCCGCTCTGCTTGCGGACGACCAGGGAGATCGCGGGCTCGCCGTTGAGGAACGAGGCCGAGCGGGCGTCCTCGACCCCGTCGACGATCTCGGCGATGTCGCGGATCCGAAGCGCAGCCCCGCCGCCCGCCGTGAGCGCGATCTCGCCGATCTCGGCGACGCTCTTGGCCTCGCCGCGGGTCTTCACGGTCAGCTCGCGGGAGCCGAGCTTGATGTAGCCGGCGGGCATCTCCAGGCTCTGGGCCTGGATCGAGCGGCTGACGTCCTCGACGGTGAGGCCGTAGCCGGCCAGGCGCGCCGGGTCGACGATGATCTTGATCTCGCGCTCGCGGCCGCCGACGAGGGAGACCTCGCCGACGCCGGGGACCTGCTGGATCCGCTGCTTGACCGTGTCCTTGGCGATCTTGGTCAGGTCCTGGACCGAGAGATCGCCGGCGAGGGCGACCGAGAGGACCGGCGTCGCGCCGGTGTCGAACTTCTGCACGACGGGCGGATCGATCCCCGAGGGGAGGTTGCGCTCGATCGCCGAGACCTTGTCGCGGACGTCCTGGAGGGCTTGGTTGCCGTCCACCTCGAGCTCGAACTCCATGATCACCTGGGTGACCCCCTCGAGGTTGCGCGAGGTCATCCGCTTGACCCCGCCGAGGCCCTGGAGCGCCTCCTCGATCGGATCGGCGACCTTCGACTCCATCGTCGCCGGGTCGGCGCCGGGGTAGACGACGGTCGCGGTGATGATCGGGAACTCGACGTTGGGGAAGAGCTCGACGCCGATCCGCGGGAGGGCGAAGAAACCAAAGACCATCAGCGCGGCGATCAGCATCGTCGCGAGGACCGGTCGCTTGACTGAGAGCTCTGCGAGCTTCATCCCTCTGCCTCCTCGCCGTCTTTTGCGGCCGCCTCTGCCCCGGCGGCGGGCTTGCTCGCCTCGCCGCCTACCTCGACCTCGACGTACATCCCCGGGCGGAGGAGGTCGTCGTCGTTGTTGACCTCGGCGACGACCTCGATCGTCCGGGTGATCGGATCGATGGTCGGCATGATCCGGTCGATCCGCGCCGGCCGGCTGAGCTCGAGCGCTGAGAAGTGGGCGACGACCTCGCTGCCAGGGCGGAGGACCCGGAGCTGGTTCTCCGGGACCCGGACCCGCAGCTCGAGCGCGCTCTGGTCCTGGATCACGAGGACCGTCGTCGGCGGCATCATCGTCACGGTCTCGCCGACGTTCTTGAGCTTCTGCGCGACCACGCCGCTGATCGGCGAGGTGACGGAGGTGTCGCCGAGGGCCCGCTTGCTCATCGACACCCCGACCTGGGCCCGCTCGACCGCGTTGACGGCCGCGTCGTAGTTGGCCTGGGTGCGCTCGACGACGACGTTGGAGACGCTGCCCTTGGCGGCGAGCTTCTGCTGGCGATCGAGCTCGCGCTGGGCCTCGTCGCGGGCGAGGGTCGCCCCTTCGAGGGCGGCCGCGGCCGAGTCGACCTGGAGGCGCATCGTCCCCGGGGAGACCCGGAAGAGCACTTGGCCCTTCTTGACCATGTCGCCCTCGTCGACGCTGACGGCGGTCAGGGTGCCGCTCATCTTGGGGCCGAGCTCGGCGGACTCGCGGGGGAGAACGCGGCCGACGTAGCGGCCCTCGGTCGCGACCTTGCCGGCCTTGCCGGCGCCGGGCTTGTCATCGGCGGGGGCGGGCACCGGGATCTCGGGCGAGCTCTTGTCCGGGGACGGGAGGGTCGTGCTCCCCTCCTCGCCGCCGCCGCAGGCGACCTGGAGGGCGAAGAGGAGGGCGAAGAGGAGGGCGAAGGGGAGGGTGCGTCGCATGGGCGAGCTTTTCATCGTTTGGTGGCCCCGTTGAGGAAGATGTCGAAGACGAGCGATGCCCGGGCGATCAGGTCGGCAGGGCAGCCGCGCCTCACCCAGGAGAAGACTTGCGCGTCCGAGAGGCCGGCGAGCATCGCCGCGAGGTCGGGAGGAGAGACGTCCTCGCGGAGAAGCCCCGCGTCGATCGCCTCGGCGAAGGTCTCCTCGAGGAGTGCCGTGTAGTGCTTGAAGAGCCGGTCGTCGCTCTCCTGGAGGCGCTGCCGCGACCACTCCGCGAGCCCCCCTTGGCGGAGGTAGATGGCGAAGAGCGGACCTCCCTCTTCGAGGAAGGCGTAGGAGGTCTGGAGAAACGCGAGGACCCGCTGGAGCGGGTCGGGCTCGTCCTCGCTCACCGCCTGGATCATCTCGATGAAGCGCTCCTGCGCCTGCTGGAGCATCGACGCGAAGATCTCGTCCTTCGAGTCGAAGTAGTTGTAGAGGGTGCCCGCGGCGACCCCGGCCTCGGCGGCGATGTCCGCCATCTTCGCCTCGTGAAAGCCGAGGCGACCGAAGGTCTTGGCGGCGGCGTCGAGGATCGCCTGGCGGTAGGCCGCGCGGGTCTCTTCACGCACGGTCTCGCGGATCCGCCGAGTCCGCTTCTTTTTTACGGTGTCTGCCATGCGAGCCCCAGGATTGTCGCGGTGTTCATTGTTATGAATCACGATTCATGTCAAGGCCGGCGGATGATCGCGAATCCTTGTTAGATATCGAATAGTTAGATGGTTCCCAGTATCGCGCACCCGGGGCCTCGCCTAGCCCCCGGGGGATCTGTTCATCAGGTTGAACAAGAGATCATCGCTCTGAACAGAGGATCAGGGCCGCGCGAGTCTGCGCGCTCGTGAGCTCGGGTGTAGGCTCCCGCGGTCGCCGACGGTGACCGGAGAACAGAGATGCAGCGCGGCCCGATCGTTTCGCTCGAAGGTGTGTCCCACAGCCGCCATCAGGTCGTGCTCCGCTTCGGGGTCGGCGGGCTCTCGTTCACCACGAGCCTCTGGTATCGCCAGCTCGATCTCGACAAGCTCGCCGGCGAATACGGCCCGGAGGCGCTGCGCCGCCTCCTCTTTCACATCGCCGTCTTCGAGCTCAACAAGGTGTGCAGCCTCCGGCCAGAGTCGGTCGAGCTCGGCCCCTTCGCCGATCTCTGGACCCCGGCGCTGGAGGCCCTCTGGCGCGAGGTCTTCGTCAAGATCTGGGCGCAGTGGCGCTACGAGAACGACGACCCGAGCTACGAGGGGCCGCGCGTTCGCGGCGGCGAGGGGAGGGGGGCTTTGCCGCTGCGGGTCCGTCGGGCTCCGGCGGCGGAGACCCTGGCCTTCTGCGGCGGCGGCAAGGACAGCCTCGCCTCCATGCGCCTGCTCGAGCGCGCCGGGGTCGACTACGACGTGCTCGTCTACGCCTCGTCGATCTACGGCCCGGCGGCGGCGCAGCACCGCCTCATCGACGGCCTCGTCCAGCGCTGTCGGCCGAGGACGGCCCTGCGACAGTGGGTCTACGACGACTTTCTCGACTCGCCCGTGCTCGAGCTTCACCCGGAGCTCGGGGTCAAGACCCTGACCGCGGCGGAGACCCCGAGCAGCGTCTTCGCGGCGCTCCCCTACGCCTTAGCCCGCGGCTACAGGAGCTTCAGCCTCGGCCATGAGCGCAGCGCCGACACGGGGCAGCTCGTCTGGGAGAGGACGGGTGAGGACGTCAACCATCAATGGGGCAAGTCCTTCGCGGCGGAGCGGCTGATCTCCGACTACATCCGCGAGCATTTGCTGGCGGACTTCACCTACTTCAGCCTGCTCAAGCCGATCCACGATCTGGTGATCTTCTCGATGCTCCGCGAGTGCCCCGCGGACGTCCCCTTCACCCACTCTTGCAACCTCCGCAAGCCCTGGTGCCTGGAGTGCCCGAAGTGCCTCTACGTCTGGCTCGGCATGGCCGCCTTCCTCCCGCGGACGGTCCTCCGCGAGACCTTCGGCGCCGACGATCTGCTCGCGCGGGAGGCCCTGGTCCCGGGATTTCGCGAGCTGATGGGCCTGGGCGGGCGCCAGCCCTTCGAGTGCATCGGCGGCGCCGAGGAGGTGCGGGTGCTCCTCGGGCTCTGCGAGCGTCGCGGCTACCGCGGCCCGACGATCGAGCTCTTCCGCGCCGAGGTGGGCCAGGCCGCCGCGCTCCGCCTCGCTGAGGGCTACCTCGACGTCGACCTCACCAACACCGCGATCCCCGCGGAGCTTCGCGCCCGCGTCGGACCCGAGCTCGTCCGCGCGGCGGCGGCAGGGCGAGCGTTCATCCGCGAGACGCTCGCCGGCGGGGCGTAGTCTCGCGGCCCGCGGCAAGCGTCCCTCTGCGGCCTCCGTCGGCTCCGCAAGACCTGCGCTAGAGCGGGCCAGCGCGCGGCTGCGTAGGGGCTGAGCGCAGCGACGAGCGCGACGGGAGAGCGCTCGGCGACCTGGGATCAGGGGGAGGCGGCCCTCTTGACCTGCTCGATCAGGTCATCCACGGTCGGCCGATCGACCGGGTTGGCGCCGACATAGCCGTAGGCGACCTTCCCCTCCTGGGTGATCACGAAGCTCGCGGGCCGGGCGATATCCTCGCCCACATGCTCCGCGCCGTAGGCCCGGATCGTGAGGAGCTCAGGGTCGCTGAGGATGGGGAAGCGCAGGCCGAGCCTCCCCGCAAGGGCTGCGCTCTTGTCTGTCGGATCGGTGACGATCGCGACGATCGTCGCCTTGGATCCGGTGAAGCTGTCCAGCTTCTCTTGCAGCTCACCGAGCTGCTTGCGGCAATGGGGTCACCAATCGCCGCGGTAGAAGACGGCGAGCACCGGGCCCTCGGCTCGGGCTTTCTCCAGATCATAGGGCCCCTCGGTCCCCTCGAGGGTGATCGGGGGGGCGGCCTTGCCGAGCAGAGGGTGAGGTGCATCTGCAGGAGCGTCCTCCATCGCAGCTTCGGCCGGGGGCGCGGCCGGGGGCGGGCCCTCGTCCTGCGCTGGCGTCGCCCGCTCTGGCGCCTGCTCTGGCGCTGGCGCCTGGGCTGGGTTGGACCCGCCGCAGGCCGCCGTCCAGGCGAGGAGTGCGGTGAGGGGCAGAGCGGAGATCCGGTCGCGGGCGGTAGAGGTCGGCATCGACTCCGACGATAGACCATCGACCTCGGGTCGAGGGCAGCTTGTCTGCCCTAGTGGACGGGTTGAAGAGGTCTACAGCCCGGCCAATACCTCGCTAGTGATTCTGGCCCGCAGTGTCTACCCTCGGAGTCCATGGTCGGTGGGCTTATCGTCGGGGGGATCGCGCTCGTGTGCGTGATCTTCTGGATGCGCGCTCGCTATCGGATGCGCGACCGCTCGCGCTATCTCCTCGGCGAGACCCGGCGTGACGAGGCGGCGCTCAGCGTCCGGGCCGGCGTCGATCTCGAGCGCTTCTTCATCCTCAGCCAGCGTCTCCTCTGGGGGCAAACCCAGCCCGACCTCTTCACCGTCGACCTCGACGCGGTGATCGCTGAGCTCCTCGGCGAGTATCCGGACTTCTTCGTCGCCCACCTGGTGGTCGCCTTCATCCGCCGTGAGCAGGGCGAGGACGAGCTCGCCGACGAGGCGCTCGCGCGGGCGCGGGCGATCGAGGCGAAGCTCGACACCCCCCCGGAGCTCTCCCTCCGCCACCTCTTGCCGACCGAGGACGAGTGGGCTGGGATCCCGCCGAAGGTCAGCCTCCAGGTGGTCGTGCCCGGCGTGGTCTGGCGGGTGCCCGCCTACTTTGTCCACGGCAAGGCCCCGCTCCACGAGGTCAGCAACGCGACGATCGTCCGCCGGCGCGACGGCGGCCTCGTGATCTACAACCCGGTCGACGTCCCGCTCGAGATCCGCGATCAGATCCTGGAGCTCGGCGAGGTCACCCACCTGGTGATCGCGACCAAGTTCCACAACCACTTCATCTCGGCGACCCAGAAGCTCTTCCCCGGGGCGAAGACCTACGGCGTCCGCGGTCACCTGAAGAACCCGCCCTCCAAGGATCTTCACTTCGACGGCTTCCTGCGCGAGGGAGAGCCGCTCTTCCCCGGCGAGATCGACGAGTTCGCCTTCGGCGGCCACGAGTTCGAGGAGGTCGTGATGATCCACCGCGACACGCGGACCGCGATCCTCCACGACCTCTTGGTCAGCAACCGCGCCGGCCTCGAGGGGCACACCTTCTGGATCCGGCTCTACTCCTTCTGCTGGGGGATCGACGAGCGGGTCGGCGTGCTCAGCTATCAGGTGATCCTCTGGACCAAGTTCCTCTCGGTGCGGCGGACCGTCCGGGCCCTGCTCCTCGCCGACGTCGAGCGGGTGCTCGTCGCCCACGGCCCGGTCGTCCCGGCGCCCGGCGAGAGCCCGCAGCTCCACCGCGCCCTCGGCTGGGTCTGCGAGCTCGGGCCGATCGAGCACCTCGTCCTGATCCGCGACTTCTTCGGCGGCCAGCCCGGGTTCTTCCGCGACTTTATCCGCTACATGATCCGCGGCTGAGCGCTCGGAGCTCCCCTCGCCGCCGCGGGCGGGAGCGAGCTCGCGCTCGCCGCTATTGTGGGATCCCGCAGAAGTCCTGCGGCGTGACCCAATTGAGCATATGCGACCACAGGGGCTCGACGTCGAGATAGCCCTGCCAGTCGCTGTCAAAGGTGATCCACTCGTCGCCGAAGACGATCACGCGGCCGCCCATGTCGGTCTCGTGGGCGAGGCCGGCGTCGCCCTGCTGGACGGTGGCGAAGATCGCCGATGTGCCCTGCTTGCCGAGGTCGACGGGCACGATCCCGCCGATGTAATTCACGTCGACGATGTCTGTGCCGATCGGGTGGTTCTGGTCGAACACCGGCGTGACGCCGCCGTTGGTGTGGATGTAGCCGCCTTGGTAGGCGAGGCCGAAGGGGGTCAGGACGGTGTTGGCGCGATCCCGCTCGGGGCCCGGGTTGTTGTTGTCGAAGTTGTAGCCGATGAGGGTCAGGAGGCCGCGTCCCTCGTCCTTGACGAAGGTCTCGACCGCGGCGGCCTCGTCGGCGCTCAGGCCTCGCTGGATCCGGTCGACGATCAGGATGTCGTACTCGGCGAGGAAGTCGGCGGTGACGAGCCCGGGCTGATCCTTGATCAGCGTCCGGGTCACGGACGTGCCCTGCTGGTCGAGCCACGCCTCAAAGTTCGCGTTGGGGGCGAAGCCGGTGGCGCCGATGATGCCGATCGAGAGGCAGTCGCAGATCCCGTCCTTGCCGACGTCGACGTTGTCGACGTTTCCGTCGCAGTCGTTGTCGATCTGGTCACAGGTGACCTCGGGCGACTCGCTGGGGATGCACTCGTCGGTGGTGGTGCCGGTGTCAGAGGTGGTGCCGGTGTCGGAGGTGGTGCTGGTGTCGGCGGTGGTGCCGGTGTCGGCGGTCGTACCGCTCTCCGTGCCGGTGATCCCGTCGGTCGTCGATCCCGTCGCGTCGGTCTCTCCGGAGCCCGTGGGCGAGGTCGTCGGCCCCGCCGTGCTCGAGGTCGTGGAGGTGGTGGGATCCGAGGTCGAGCCGGTCAGGGACGCGCCGCCCGAGCTTGTCCCGGTGCTGGTCGCGCTCGAGGTCGACGCGTCACTGCTCGCGCTCGTGACCTCGGCGCCGCTCTCCCCCGGGTCGCCCCCCGTGCAGGCGAAGGCCGGCGTCACGAGGAGGCCGAAGAGGCCGAGCGATAGGGACGGATGAGGCCACGAGATCATGCCGCAGGATAGCTCAAGGCCCCCTCGGCCGCGGCGGATTCGGAGCTCCGTCGGTGGCACGATAACGCGCCCATAAAGAGGGATGTTCACTCTCCGCGAAGCCCGGTGGGTGTTCATATCATCATACTAGGGGCGGGCGCATATCGAGGCGGACACCGCGTGCCGCTCCAAGGTCGCTATATAGTCGACCGTCGCGAGTGATGATTCTCCGCAGTCGCCGGTGGGACCTCACGTGGACGCTGAGTCCAGGGTCGGACGCGCAGTGTTGCCTGATGTACTGGGTGCTGGCCCTGCTACCCGAGCTGTGGACCGACGAGCTGGAGGGGGCGACGATGGCGAGGCTCGAGAGCTACCCGCTTGTCTGGTGATTGAACGCTGGCGCGATCAGGACGCACCCTCGCGGAGAGCAGGCCCGTTCTCCGCGAGATCCTCGACCAGCGCGAGCAACCAGCGGGCGTGCCCGGCCATGAGCTGGAGCGAGGTCAGCTCCTTCTCGCTCTCGGGGGCGAAGTAGCCGGTGCCGAGGTTGGCGACGGGGATGCCGACCGCGATGAAGGGGTCGACGCCGGTTCCGCCGCGGATCGGCTGGGTGACGGTGGCGACCCCGGCGGCCTCGCCCGCCCGCGCTGCGGCCTCGGCGAGGCCGGGATGGGCGGCGAGCTTGGGGCCCATGTCGACGTATTGGTGGTGCGACTCGACGGGGCGCTCCCCGGCGAGGCCGCGGACATGGGCGATCCGTCGCTCGAGGCGCTCAGGGTCGAAGTCGCGGAGGCGGATGTCGAGGCGTACGCCCTCCTCCGTCGGCACCGCGCGGTAGGGCTGGGAGTAGCCGTCGCGGCCGGCGGAGTCCTCGGCGGCGAGGGTGAAGCCGGGATCGGAGCGGAGGAAGCGGTGGACCCAGCGGAGCATGTCCTCGGAGGCGCCGCCGGCCGCGTCGGTGGTCTCGGGCTCCATGGACCAGGAGGCGCCGCGGACGAGGTGGGGCTCCATGACCGCGGCGAGGGCCTCGCGGACCCGCTCTTCGGCACCCTCGGCGATCCAGAGCTGGACCTTGGCGTCGCAGTCGCGCAGGGCGTCGGAGGTGAAGCGGACGATCGCGACCTCGGCGGGGTCGAGCGCGGCCTGCCAGAGGGCGGCGAGGCGGGTGGCGGGGCGGTGCCCCTCGGCCGCGGCGGTCGCCCCGTGGGTGTTGACGCCGCCGATCGTCGCGACCCAGGGCTTGGGCGCCGTCGCCAGGACGCGGGCGGGGCGAGCGGGGAAGAGCACGCTGGCGGTCGCGGCGTTGAAGTTCTCGACGTTGATCTCGAAGGGGAGGATGCCGTCGATCGTGTAGCCCCAGCGGACGCCGCGCTCGGCGAGCCGCTTCGAGAGCTCGATGACCGCCTCGTCACGGCCGACCTCCTCGTCGGGGCGACCGACGAAGACCAGCGGCGGGGCGTCGACCTCCCCGCGCTCGGCGAGGAGGGTCGCCAGGGTCATGCAGTGGGCGAGGCCGAGCTTGTCGTCGAGGCCGAAGGGGCGATCGCCGGGGCCGTGGACGAGGTCATGGCCGGCGAAGGCGTGCATCGCCGGGTAGGTCGCGAGGCTCACCTGGATCCCCGGGTTCTTCGGGAAGGGCACGGGTCCGCCGGCCCAATCGCGGTGGAGCTCGAGCTTGGGGATCGCCGCGGTGCCGCGGGCGGTGTCGAGGTGGACCATCAGCGCGACCGGGGCGCGACCGACCCCGCGCCCGCGGCCGGGGTAAGCGGCGAGCACATTCGCAGAGGTGTCGCGCTCGACCTCAGCCCCGAGCTTGCGGTGAAAATCGGCGATCTTGTCGGCGAGGATCCGCTGCCCCTCCGTCGTCGGGATCGTCTGCGAGCGCTCGTCGCTCTGGCTGTCGACGGCGACGACCTCGCTGAGGTGTCGGAGGCTGAGCTGCGCGATGAGATCGTCGTCGGGCGCGGTCATGGGGCGCCATCATAGGTTCAAGGGCGCGCTGACGGCAATTGCCGAGGTCGGATAGTCCCCGAAGATCGGCCCTCAGCGGCCGCCGCGCTCGAGTAGCATCTTTCGGTGCAGTGGGGAGACCTCGCGCGCTGCGGCGACTTTCGCCGTCTATGGCTCGGCGACGCTATCTCGCTCCTGGGGGACTGGTTCACCTACGTCGCCGTCGGCATTCTCGCCTTGGAGAGCGGCGGAGGGCTCACCTCGGTGGCGATGGTGCTGGTCGCCCACACCTTGCCGCGAGCCCTCTTCGCGCCCTATGCCGGTCGTCTCGCCGATCGCTACGATCGTCGGGCGATCATGGTGGTCGTCAGCCTGCTGCGGGCGCTCATCGTCGTAGGCATGGTCATCGCCGCCTACTTCGACCAGCTCTTCGCGGTCCAGGCGCTCCTCTTCGTCCGGATGGCCCTCGGCGCGTTCATGGATCCCGCAGCTCAAGCGAGCCTGCCGCAGCTTCTCCCGCTCCACCTGCTCGGCCGGGCCAACGCCCTCCTCGGCGCGACCTGGAGCCTCGTCTTCACGATCGGCGTCGGACTCGGCGGCCTCGTGACCGCGGCGATCGGCGTCGTCGGTGCCCTGGCGGTCGACGCCGTGACCTTCGTCGTCGCCGCAGGGATCCTGGCGACGCTGCCCCGCCTGCGCCCTGAGGATCGGCCGCCATCGCCGATCGCCGGCGGTGAGCTCAGTTGGCACGTCGACGGCGGTCAAGTGGGGGTCGTGGGGGTCGTGGGGGTCGTCGGCAACGTCGACGAGGAGGGCGACGGGCACGGGGAGCTCCTCTCGATCGGCGGGGACGAGGTGAGCGGCGAGGCGTCGGCCGGGGCCGTCGAAGGGCGGCGAGCAGAGGTCGATCAGGGCCGTCTCCGCGACGCCTGGCGGATCGTTCTCCAGCGGCCGCTCGTCCTCGAGGCGGCGCTGGCGAAGGTGCCGATCATGCTCGTCGGCGGCGGCGCCTGGATCCTCCTCCACGGGGTCGCAGGGGGGCTCGGGACGGTCGCGCTCGCCCTCGGCGCGCTCCACAGCGCCCGCGGGATCGGGACCGGAATAGGCCCGCTTGTCTGGGCCCGCTCCTCTCGCCTCGCCTCCGCGCGGCTCGGCCTCAGCGTCGGCACGTGGTTGACCTTCGCCGGGGTCGCGCTCTTCGCCCTCGCCTCCGCGCCGACCTGGGTCTTCGTCGCGGTCGGGCTTTGGGGCTTTGGCACCGGCGCTGGTTGGGTGACCTCAGCGACCCGCGTCCAGATCCTGACGCCGAGGCCGATCCTCGGCCGGGTCGCCTCGATCGACCAGCTCGGGCTCTTGCTCAGCCAGGGGCTCGCCGGCCTGCTCGGGGCCCTGATCGCGGACGCCAGCGGCTCTGCGCAGGACGCCGCTTGGTTCGGCCTCGCGGCTGGGATCGTCGCCTGGGCGGGTCTGGCGGTGGTCGTCCGCCGCGGCCTCGCGAAGCCTCCCGGCTCGGAGCCGGAGGGGGGCGAGCTCACTCCGAGCGGCGGTCGGTCGACTCAAAGATCCGATCCGCAGAGCTCGTGACAAAGCCGGTGAAGAGTCGACCTGCGCTGTCGCGGTAGCGGCGGGCGAACTCGTAGTAGCAGCCGGGGATCGTCGCCGGGCCGTCGGCGAGCTCGAGCTCGACGGGCGCGGCGATCGTCGACGATTGCTCGAGCAGCTCCGCCGGCGAGCCCTTGATCACCCCGCCCGCGGCGCTCAGCGGGATCCCTGCGCCGACGACGAGGTCGCCGAGCTCTTCGAGGGTGGCGATGGTCGTGAGGGCGTTGACAGAGATCGTGAAGTGATTGGCCCGCAGCCCGAAGACCGCGAGCCAGGCCGCGTACTCGCTCTCGGCGAGCAGCCGCTGATAGACCCCCGAGCTCGGCGCTGGCCAAGGTCGACCGCTCGCCGCCAGATCCCAGCGCCCACCCAGCTCCGGGTCCACCTGGCCCAAGAGACCTTCGACAGTAGCGCGCAGCGCAGGCGAGGTGCGGCTGAGGACCAGCTCCGAGATGAAGAGCTTGGGCCTCTCTGGATCCGGGTGGAGGTAGTGACGAGCGCGGAGCTTCTTCGTCGTGAACTCGTACTCGCCCGCCGCCCGGTAGCCGCGGTCGACGAAGGCGTGAGCGAGCACCTCAAGCCCGATCTGCGGCCCGGAGAAGGTGCGCAGGGCGATGTGGTCGTTGACGACACGCTCGCCGCGAGCGCGGAGGAGCTGGTGGATCTGGCCGACCTGGGGGTTGCACCCGCGGTAGTCCGACCAGAGTCGATCGAGGAGCGTGTCGAGGCTAGGCATCGTCGTGATCCTGTATAGGCCAGGGGGGCGCCCACGAGGAGACTCCTTGCGGCCTGGGGCGGCTTGGGGCGGCTTGGGGCGGCCTGGGGCGGCCTGGGGCGGCTTGGGGCGGCCGGGGGCGACCTGGGGCGATCTGGGGCGCGACGCTAGGCCCAACGCAGGGGGCGAAGGGACGAGCGCAGGCCGGCGTCGACGGGCGGTCGCGGGGGATGCGGCTTGACAGCCTGCATAGCCTGGAGACACACGTACGAGGTGGCCTACGGACGAGTCCGCTCAGCGCTCGCGCACGCGACCCCGGGGCTCCTCCTGAGCTTTCTCGTCGGCTGTGGGCGGGCGCCGAGCGTCGGAGCTGAGCTCGCGCGGCCGCCGGAGATCCGCGCCGCGGACGACGACCATGCTCAGGAGGCGGCAGTCGACGCGGCCGAGGAGAGCGCGTCGTCTGTCGCCGAGCTCCGCTCCTATGCCGTCTATCACGACGACTACGCCCGCGAGCGCCTCTACTCCTGGACCTCCGCCGAGCAGGTCCAGGCGCTCCGCAGCGGCGGTCCCCTCCTGGTCGCCACGGCGACGAGCGGCGGGCGGCCGACCGCCTACATTCGAGCGCTCGACGAGCTCGCGGAGGGGGGCGCGTCCGGGGCGGAGCTAGCCCGGGCCCTGCGACAGGATCCTGTCCTCCGTCGCCACCGCTACGCCTGGGTCTCCGGCTTCGCGACCGTCATGGGCCTGGGACCCCGGGGCTACGGCGACGAGCTGATCGCGATCGACCTCGCCGCGCGGGCTTGGATCGTCAAGCTCGAGCCGGCGGGGGCCGAGCCCCTCTCGGTCGTGGATCTCGAGGGCCGGCCGGTCGAGCTCGCGCAGGCGGTGGCGGAGCCCGCCCGGATCGGCGCCGTCTACCACGTCCGCGATCGCGAGCCGACCCCCTTTCGCGAGTATGTGATCTGCAACCCGGCGATGGTCGCCGGCTGGTCCGTGCGAACCCCGGAGCTCGCCGCACAGCTCGATCGCGAGCGACGCCTCGTCCGCTGGTTGGCGGAGGATCCCTTCGCACGGTTGCCCGAGGGCGCGCTGCGTGAGCCCTCCGCGTCTGCGTGGGCTCGCGCGCCGGCCGACGCTGACCTGGTCGGGCTGTGGCGGGCGAGCCTCGCCTTTGACAATGATCGCTACCGGCCGAGCCTCGGGAACCTTCGCAAGCTCGGCGATACGCTCGCAGGGGCGGCCGTCGGCGGCGCGCCCCTGGTCTCAGGCTCCGTGCGCACGCCCCCGTGAGTGGAGGACGTGGACCTCTACCTCTGCCGTCTTCTCAATGCGGATCCAACAGATGGCAGACACGTCAACGCTCGCTCCGCTCTGCTATCCAGGACGCGATCTCCTCGGCATCTGCGGCGTCGCTCGCCTCGCTCGCCTCGCTCGACCCCTCGTAGGCCGATCGCGCGAGGAGCATCGCGCGGTCGCGATCGCGGCCGCCGTCGACGGGCGTGGACCAGAGGAGCTTGGCCAGCTGGAAGCGTGTTCGGGTCCGCAGGCGCGCGGCGCCGTCGGGCCCAGAGAGCGCCGCGTCGGCTCGCTCATAGTAGCGAATCGCCTCTTCAGCTCTGCCGAGGGTGGCCTCGACGCTCGCGAGGTTAAAGAGAAAGCTGGCGAGCGCCGGGCTCTCCTCGCCGACGCCTGACTGCGCGATCTCCAGCGCTCGCTCGTAGTTAGCGCGGGCCTCCTCGCTCGCCCCTAGGCGCTCGGAGACCTTGCCGAGGTTGTTGAGGATGGTGCTCAGCTCCGGGTGATCGGGGCCGAGGAGCCGTTCGCGGATCGAGAATGCACGTTGGAAGAGCAGCTTGGCGCTCACCATGTCGCCCTGAAAATAGTCCACCGATCCGAGGTTGTTGTAGAGATTGGAGACCGCGAGACTATCGTCTCCGTAGAGCGCGTGGTAGACGGCTAGCGCGCTCTCATAGTAGTTCCTGGCGGCCGTGTACTCGCTGCGGGTGCGCGCGAGGAGGCCGAGGTTGATGTAGGTGTTGGCGAGCTCGACACGGTCATCACCCCGGAGGGTGACTGCGATCGCGAGCGCCTCCTCTAGGTATTGCTCGGCCTGGTCCGTCGCGTCGCGACGAAGGGCGAGATCTGCGAGCGCATTGAGCGTCTCCACGAGCTGAGGGTGCCTAGGCCCCAGCGCACCGCGGTAGAGGAGCAACGCCTCCTGATAGCGCGTCCTCGCCTCTTCGAGGGCGCCAAGCTCGCGGAGAACGGAGCCCATGGCCACGAGCGAGTCTCCGACCGCAGGATGATCCTCCGCGAGCCCCCCGCGTCGGAGCACCAGGCTTCGCTCGTGGAGCTCGAGGGCCTCATTGTACTTGCCGAGGCTGGAGAGGGCCGAGCCGAGCGCGTTGAGAGGGCCTGCGAGGAGCGGGTGATCTGCGCCGTGGATCGTCTCCTCGAGCTCGAGGGCCTCCCGGTAGCGGGACGCCGCGTTCGCGAAGTCTCCCGCCTTTAGGTCAATGTGACCGCGGATCAAGGAGAGGTCCGCGGCTAACATCCCTGTCGGGTCACCGGCGAGGACCCGCAGCGTATCCGCCAGATCTGCCCATAGCAACCCCTCACGGTGCCTGTCTTGACGGACTCCGACGACCTCCGCGAGCTCCGCGCTGACGGCGAAGGAGACGGTCCAGGAGCGGGCTCGGAGGGCGCTCTTGAAGGCCTCTCTGCCCGTACGCTCGGCGATGTCGTAGTCGCCGTTGAGGTGGTAGAGGTGCGCTTGGGCTGCCCGCGTCGCCGCCCTGAGGGGCTCCCAGCCGACCGTGTCCGCGACGTCGCGGACGCGGAGAATATCCGCCAGAGCACCGCTGTAGTCGCCCGAGGTCGCCCGTCGGCGCGCCTGGTAGATCTGCGCATAGAGGGCGGCGACCGCAGGGCGGCGCGCGTGTGGAGGTGGATCACCAAGGCTCGCCAGTCGCCCCTCATCAACGCACGCCTCAGGCTTCGACAGGGCGATCACCGAGGGGAGGGCCTCCTGGACGCTGACCGTGTCGGCTGCCCCGAGATGGTCGATGAGGCTGACAAGCTCGCTCCGAGCATGATCAAGACACCAGGCCGCCTTGTCGTAGGCCGGAGACGGCCAGCGACCTTCGACGCGCGCGGCTTGACAGGCCTCTGTCGCCCGAGCGCTCCATTCCAGGGTGTGCTGATCGAGCGCCGGCACCACCTTCGCCGCGACCGCGCCTGCGTATGGCGCTCCCGTGGCGAGGATGCTCGAGCGCACCGACTCGGCGATCTCCTCGTCCCAGATCTCGCCGATCGCCTCGCCCTCGAGCTGGCAGGCGCGCTCGCGCTGGGTCGCATCATGCTGGCGAAGACCGACGATACCGGCGGACACTACGGCGAGCGCCAGCAGCGGCGCCGCCACCTGTCGCCGCCTGCGTCGAGCGCGACCCTGCTCGATCGCCGAGAGCAGAGCGCCCATGCTGGGGTAGCGCCGGGAGGGATCGACCTCGAGGCCTCGCTGTAGGACTCGGCGCAGCCATCCTGGGATCGTCGTGCGCTTCGGCGGGTCGGGGATTCGTCCGCGGCGGATCGCGGCGGCGAGCTCGGCGATGGATTCGCCGGAAAAGGGACGCTCGCCGTAAAGGATCTCGTAGAAGGCCGTACAGAAGGAGAACTGATCGGTATGGGCGGTGACACGGGCGCCTGTGAATTGCTCGGGCGCCATATAGGCCGGCGTCCCGATGAGCGCGCCGTGATGTGTCAGCGTGGCCAGTTGTCCCTCCCCGCTGCTCTGCGCGAGCGTCTCGCCCAGCTCCTCGACGTCGCCCGGCGGTCGCAGGGGCTCGTCCGCCTCGTGAGGTCTATCGAGCGCAGCCCTCGCGAGCCCGAAGTCCATGACCCGGACCCGCCCATCGTCGCCGATCATCACGTTGGCCGGCTTGAAGTCGCGGTGGATCAGCCCCTCGTGATGGGCAGCGGCGAGGCCTCTGCCGGCGGCCTCGAACACTCGTGTGACCTCCTGCCACGGGGGAGGCGTCCCTTCTTCGCGGAGGTGCACAGCCGCCCAGTGGTGCAGGGTATCCCCCGACACGAACTCCATGGCGATGAAGACAGACTCGCCGTGTACGCCGATATCGTGGACGGCGACGACGTTGTTGTGGTTGAGGCGGGCGAGCACCTGAGCCTCACGCAGGAGCCGCGCCTGGGCATCACCGCCTCGGTTCGCGCCGTGGAGGAGCTTGATCGCGACCATGCGATCGAGCTCGGGATCGTGGGCTGCGAAGACGACGCCCATCGCCCCTTCGCCGACCTTCTTTACGACTAGATAGCGGCCGACCGACGTCCCCCTGTCGGGCTCAACGCCTCCGGCCACGGGGGCCGGAGGAGGCCCGCTTCGTCGCTCTGCGCCGGCTAGGCGTGTCTGCGCGAGCGCCTCGGCCTCGCCCGTCGCGCTCGCCCCAAAGACGCGCGCCGGGGCTGCCAAGGTCTGGTCCTCCGCGATGTTGTGGAGGTCATCGCTGAGCGGGGGGGCGCTCGGTGGTGAGGTTTGTGCCATGTAGAGTGGAGCCTCGGCGTGGCGGTTCGGCCACCACCAGCGAGCCCGTCTCAGTGTGGTCCAGCCTCTCACGCTTAGGTGAGCTGTCCCGCCTGGTATGCCTGCACGTCGATCATGGAGAAGAAATCGCCCATCTCTCGGCGACCTTGGAGGAAGCCGAGCGCTCTCGTGAACGCCGCCCGGCTCTCCCAGACGATCAGGACGATCCGATCGCCTGCGTCGTCGCGGAGCTCGCGGCGGTGCCTGAGCCCAGGTTGAGCGTCGACGAGCGCGAAGAAGGCGTCGTAGGCAGCGTCGTAGTCCTCCTCCGAAACGCCCTCCTTGGGCCGGCGGACAGCGACCTCGAGGACGCTGTCGGGGTCGGTCAGGTGCTCCTCCAGGAGGAGCGGCGCATCGCCGACAGGGCGGGCCTGGACAAACGCGCGCATGTTGACCTTCGAGAAGACCGCCTGTGCGGCCTCGGTCCCCTGGAGGGTCGCAGCGGCGCGGTTGAACGCCTCGATCGAGGACCAGCGGGTGAGGCCGATCAGCACCGTCCCGCGGTCTGGCTCGGGCATCGTGAAGAACGAGCGGAGCGTCCAGTCGCGCTCGACCCCGGGCTGCTCCGCCAAGAGGCGGAGAAAGGCCGCGCGAGCCTCGGGGTACGTCGCCTCGTGCTCGCTCTTGACCTCTTGAATCGCGATCTCGTAGATCCTCTTCGTGTCGTCACTGTCCATGAGAGCAGATCTAATCGCCTTGTTCCGCGAGGAACAGACGCATAGGCTGGACGTCGGGGGAGCAGATCTGCAACAAGTCCAAGGGATACGGCGCGAGGCTCGATATCATGCCTGAGCTGTCGTGGGAGGGGGTGCTCTAGTGGGCAAGGGCGCGACGCTACCAACAACCGACGAGCTCCAGGCCTTCGCGATGATCACCGAGATCGGGACGATGAGCGGTGCGGCCACAGCCCTGCGCCTGCCGAAGTCGACCCTGAGCCGCAGGCTCAACCACCTCGAGTCGGCCCTCGGCGTTCGCCTCTTTGTCCGCGCCCGTCAGCGTCTACAGCTGACAAGCTCGGGAGAGGCCCTGCTCGAGCAGGTGCGGGACGTCCTGGATCGTCTCCAGGGGATCGCCGACGCTGCGTCGCTTGATCATGAGAGCCCGCGTGGTCGCCTCAGGGTGACCATTCCCCAGGACCTCCTCTGCTTCGATCATGTATGGGTAGAGTTCCTAGAGCGCTACCCGCTCGTCGCGCTGGATCTTCAGCCCACCAACCGCCACGTCGATCTGGTCGATGAGCGCTTTGATCTCGCGCTGCGGGGGGGGCGTGGTCATGACGAGGCGGTGATCGCCCGGCGGGTCGGGGCGTATGAGCTCATCGCTGTGGCGGCGCCGGGGTATGTCGAGGCCTATGGGGTCCTCAGCGAGCCCGCCGAGCTCCGCCTCCACTCCTGCATTCTCCTCCGAGCGATGGGCCATCGGCCGGGGCACCGCGATCACCCCGATCCGCCGCATCGACACATCGTCTGTCCTGACATCGGCCTCGCCCTCGCGGCCTGTCGTCGCGGCCTAGGCGTCGCCATCCTCCCGCGCGCGCTGCTCGAGACCGATCTCCGCGCCGGCGCGTTGGTCTCGGTCCTGGACGCCTACAACCCGCTCGTGGTCCCCCTCTTCGCCGTCTACCCAGAGCGCTCCCATCTGCGGGCGGTCATCACAGCCTTCATCGAGTTCGTATCGGAGCACTTCGAGATGAGCGACCGCGGCTGATGTCGCGCGCCGTATCGACCGTCGGCGCCGGGTGACGCCGGTCGATGCGCGGCCTCTTGGCCCGTGTGATGCGATCACGCGCACTTCCTGAGCAGGTGCTAAAGGTCGCGGCGTTGCGGGGTCGGCAGCGATGCGGGTAAGAGGTTGGAGCCGGGCTGTCCTGGCAAAGAACTCTGCATCGCGAGCGGTGATCACTTCATATGCGTCCTTGATGCCTCCGGTGAAGAGGGCTTCTATGGCGACCCATGGGAGTACGCCAACGCCTGCAAGTCGGGCCTCTCCTGCCTCAACCCCGAATGTGTCGAGGGCTGTCAGGCCGCCGGGTGCTGCACGCCCTTCTGCGACACAACAAAGCCCCTGATGTGTCCTGGTGCGACCCAGGAGTGCATCCCCTGGTACGAGGAGGGGATGGCTCCACCTCGGCATGAGGACGTCGGGATCTGTGCAGCGCCAGGTGGCGGAGGGGCGCCGCGCCCTCGCGCGTTCAAGATATCTCCATTGATGGCGCCCTCGCGCGCTGGGACGATGGACGGCGGCGGCGTGTCGAGGTGAGGCGCGCCGCCGACGGTGTTGAACCCGTGGACGCGGACGGCGGACCACGAGTGGAGGACTTGATAGTGCGCAAATACGGACAATCTTGGGTGCTCTCGACCTGCCTTTGCCTACCCCTGTGCGCCTGCGCTGGGGATGACGTGGGCGCCACCTCCGAGACCGAGACCTCGGGGGCGTCGGCGACGGCGAGCACCACGGGCACGGGCACGGACACCGAGGCGGACACCGAGGCGGACACCGAGACCACGACGGAGACGGGGACCGGCGGGGAGGCGTCGGGCCGCGGGCTCCCGGAGGGGGTCAGCAACTGGACCGGCGAGGCCGAGATCAACGGACTCACCGTGCTCGTCGACGCGGGGATCACCAACACCGCGGGGGACCTCGTGGCCACGGTCACACTGAAGGATGACCCCGACAACCCCGCGGGGATCGGCGCCGGTCAGTACAGGCTCACCGGCACCCACGAGCCTTCCGCTGGGCTGATCGCGCTCGCGCCCGACGACTGGATCATGACCCCCGACGTGGCGATCGAGCTGGTCGGCGTGAGCGCGGCCTACGATCCGGAGGCCAAGGTGATCAGCGGGATGCTCGTCGACTACGCGGCCGGGGAGGACAACACCCTCGCGGGGGGTCCGCTCACGATCGAGCTTGTCGACGGCGATGGCGAGCCGACGGTCGTCGGCGATGAGGCGGCCGCGCTCGCTGACGGGAGCCAGGTCTTCGTGGGCTCGATGTCCTGCACCGGGGCGGCGCGCGACTCCGAGACGACGCTGGTCTACGACGGCGCGGGCGGCGTCTCGGGCGAGCTTCGGCTCGGTGATCCCGACTTCGTCTCGCCGCTCGGGACCTTCGCCGTGACCGGCGTCCATAACCCGAGCACCGGCGGCCTGACCCTGATCCCCGGGCTCTGGCTCGAGTCGTTCGACAGCAAGCTGACGTTCTTCATCGACGGCACCTTCGACGCGGGTTCAGGGGCCTTCAACGGCGACGTCCGGACCAACACGAGCGCCTGCCCGCCGGCGACCTGGGAGTCCGCGCGGCAATGAGGGCAGCGCCCAGGGGGGCGCGCGCTCAGCCGCCGCGCTCGTACCCGGAACCGTTCGAGCTCGCAAAGAACACGCTCGACTCTCGCGGCCAGTGCGTCAGCCGGCCGGTGAGCACGGCGCGACGATACAACAGTCCATGTGTCTATGTGCGAGTGCTAAGGGCTGTCCCTACCGCGATGACCGCGATGACCGCGATGACCGCGATGACCGCGACGTCGGCAACCAGGTGTTCAACCTCTATCGGATCGCGGATGCATGACTCGGTCAGCGCGCCCTTCGTGCGTCCGCCCCCAATTTATTGAACAGCTCGCAGAGTCGACGACAGATCGCAGTGCCTACCCCGTAGACCCACCCGGGAGGCATGTCGTCCATGAGATCGTACCCCTCATAGGGCTCAAACCGGATCGTACCTTCGCTTATGCGCATGATGATCCCGACGTGGTAGTACCCGCTCCACCACATATTCGCAGAGGCGGGTGGCAGGGGGTCAGGAAGCTCGGATGGCACCTCCATCATGACGAAGTGCTGCCAATTCAGGATCCTCGCGATCAGAGGGCTCCAGGGGGTCTCGTGCAACTGTTCCCACGCCGCTTCGCCCCAGGACTCAAGCCCGGGCAGCGGGCAGCGGGCGCGAAGATCAACCCTGGACTCGAGCGCCGTGCCCGACGGGTTTAGCGGGATGAGCCCGAACTCCCGGCAGACCTGAAGGATCACCGTCTCATAGCGCTCTTCGAAGTCGGCGGGCCTGGCCACCGACCAGCTCCCGGGCTCTCCCACCTCGTCGCAGTCATCGAGCCTCGCGAGGAGTTCGTACGGTGTGAAGACGCCAGTCTGTAGATGACCGTCCCAGAAGTCCAGGTCCCTGGGAGGAGGCACCATTTCAGGCGGGGAGACGCCACCGGCGTCGAACTCCGCGAGAATGTTGGCGGGGAGTTCGAAAAGCAGGTGCGCCCGGGCTCTATGAAGGCGTGGGTCGGGGAATCGATCGGGCAGGCGGTCACGCCCCCCGACCGAGGGGACGAGCTTCGCGAGCTCAGCTTCGCCTAGCGGTCGCTCCGCGAGGGTCGTACTGCGACGGACCGAGCCGACCTTGGATCCCCGCCAGAAGACCTCGAGGAGGAGCTCGTCGTAGGGCCGGGGAAAGATGTCCTCCACGTCCTCCAGCCCGTACCGGCGGACTTGTCGGTGATAGTCCTCAGCGGCCTCTCGCATCTGGCTTCGGGCGTCGACTTCGTCGTTGTAGAACGCCACCATCTTTATGGAGTTCGCGAACCTCGAGTGCGCCTTGTAGGTCATCACGCGCAGGTACGTGGAACGCTGGAGCGGAGCTTTTCCGTCGGGGGGTGGCCGCGGGACAAGATCGAGGAGCGCGCCGTGCAGGTCCGACCCCGCGAGCCACGCAGACATCCACGCGCCCGGCGGTGCGATTCGACATTGCGCGTTGGTCCAGGACGCCGTTGACTCGGACCAAAGCGCAGAGAGCTGGCCAAGACACTGTCGAATCACCTCGGGGGGGGTCGCCTCCACGCGCTCGACAAAGGCGTCCCAAACGCCTGTCCCAGGGGCACTGGAGGCCAGGTGTTTCTCAGTCTTGGCGACAAGGTTCGAGTTCACCTCTCCTCCTATCGCACTCTCTTGTTCGTTGTCCAGCGACGGCGACGGATCCTCGACGGAGCCGCGCTCCTGGTCGACCACGTCTTGCCGGCGGTCGGCGACCGCCAGTGGGTGCTCTCCTTCTCGGGACCCTTGGCCGTACGCCTCGGCTACGACCGAGAGCTCCTCGCTACGGTCTCGGGTTGCCTCGGACGAGCAGTCCTTCGGGATATCCGGCGCGCCGTCAAGCGTGAGCACGGGCTCGCCTTCGATCGCGTCGGGTAAGGGACGAGATAGCCGGAGCGACTCGCTCTCCCTCGGCGATTTCGGCATTACCCTGGTGACGGGCGCCGCCCGTGAGGATGTCCGAGTGTTGGGGTCGGCCACCAGTGGCGTCTCGACAGACGAGAGTCGACCCTCTAGTCTCCGGACACACAATGACCGAAGACCTCTGGAACGTACTTCGCGCCATTCAAGGCGTCCGACCGCCACCCGCGTTCAGAAAGAAGCTCGCTGAGGCTTTCTCCCTAGACGCTGCGGGGGCATGGAACACCTACGCCGGCACCGATGACTGGCTCCCCCTCACCGCAGCTCGCGAAGTCTGGCCGACATCCGATCTCGAGCTCCTCTGGGCCCCGATCGCGGATCAGGTCAAAGGCCTGCTCACACAGCTCAAAAAGCGCACTCTAGGCCTTATGGCCCGCCGCTGGAGGGGCTCTTGGCAGATGGGGTACATCCTGGAGATGGGCACAGGTCCGCGCCAGTACTACCACCTCGCGCTTTGGGTGGGAGGTGCCCCCAATGCAGCACCGAAGGCGCCGAAGAACGGCGTCGACGGTGAAGGCGACTGGTCGCTCCCGGATGACCTCGAACGCTTCTATGCTATCCATGACGGTTTTGGGCCCCACTTCGACGGGGTGTTCCCCCCAGGCGCTGTGATGCCGTCCGCTCTGCTGGAGTACCTCCCCGCGGTGATCGGTCACAGGACGAAAGATCGGAGCGCCATCATTCAGAAGAGCGGCTTTCTCTCCTTCTTGATCCGCGACGACTGGAACAGGCTCGGGTTTTATCGCCAGGGACGCAGAGCTTATACAAAGGCGTTTGAGTGGGATCACGAGACAAAGAGCGCGATCCAGCGTCAGGCAGGCCTTGCGGTCATCAACCGAACCCTGGCCGCCAAACTTCGGGAATGAGCGAGAGTTGGGACGCGAACCACGGCCTGAGGCTGGGCCTTCGCTCGAGCGCTGATGTGGTCGCTCGACGCGACGCCCATGCAGTCCACCTCGACCCGCGCCGGAGGTCGAGCCCAGCCCCAGCGAACGCCGACAGGCCCAGCCCAGGGCTACGGGACCTCGGGGGCGACCGCGATCACGTCGGGGTCCTCCGCCTCGCGGGAATTGCGGAGTTGAGCGCTCGACGTTCGAGTTCCGTGACGAGCTGGGCATGGTGCGCAGCGGCGAGCTCATCGACGTCCACCTGCCGTGCGAGTAGGGCTTTAGCTGCCGCCTTCGCCGAGATCGGGCGGTCGTCCTCGGCTCCAGGAGCGGATAGCGGTTAGTGACGTTGAGGCCGGGAATTTCGGCGAGCGCCGGGTCAGTCCGCCAGACGTCAGCCCTCGCCCTTCGTCGGCGAGAAGCTCGACATGAAGCGGGCGATGACCGGAGCGAGGCGGTCACCGCCGTCGTAGACGACGAGCAACCGGTAGAGGCGCTCGTCTCCGACGAGGACGCGCTGCACCCCCACCTTAGCGCCGGTGTCCGGGCCCGACACCGCGTAGCGGGCCTCGACGCCGAGGAGCCCGGCGGCCTCGACCTCGCGCTCGTCGATGATGTCGGCGTCCCCCGGCTGCGCGGCGGCGTGAGCGAGCGCCTTGGCGGCGAAGCCCGGCGGTCGCGGCTCGTAGCTCACGCTGAACATGCCCGCGAAGTTCGTGACGCGTTGTCCGGTCCGCGCATCCTCCTCTGCGTCCTTGACCGCACCGGGGAGCTCGACTCGATAGCCGCCGAGCTTCGACTCGGATTGCGTCCACGGCGCGTCGTCGACGCTCGGCGGACGGTCGACGATGTCGGCGACGACGACGAAGCCGTCGAGGAAGCGCTTGGTCCGGTCGTCCGCGTCGGCGCCCCCAGGGACGATCGCCCTGATGAAGAAGACGCGGTCCTCGGCGTGGACGACCCTCATCGTCCGCAGGTACGGCTCGCGCGCGACGAGGTCCAGCCCGGGTCGACCGGCGACGTCGAGCAGCCTCGCCTGCGCGGGTCCATACATACGGACGTCGGTCTCGGCCCAGCTTCGCAGCCACGCGTCGGGCTCGTGAAACCTCTGGTCGACGGGCAGCTCCATCACCTCCACGCTCACGTGGGCCACGTCGTCCGCGGACCAAGCCATGGCGCCCTCGACCACGGGCGGATGCGGAAACGGAGCCCGAAACCCGAGCGCCTCGGCGTCGAACGCCCTCCAGCCGGAGCTCGGCTCGCGGAGGGGTGGGGGCGGCCGAGGGCCGCTGGCCACGACGCCGCCAACGATTCCCCCAGGCACGCCGCCGCTCGCTCCTGGCTCCGTCGTCTCCTCGCGCGGCTCGGGCTCCGCGTCAGGGCTGGTCGCAGGGAGCTCCGGTGGACTCTGCTTCGCGCACGCCAGCATGGTCAAGCTGAGCAAGATCGCGGAGCGAGGTGGGAGCAGCATCGCGCGACCATAGCAGAGCGTGGCAGCAAGATCCCGCGCCGAGATGCCGGTCCTCCGCCTACTTCGTGGTCGTGTGGGGTCGTGGGTCGACCATTCAGCTGCGGCGCTTCCGGACGCCCAGCGCCCAACCGCCGACGCCACGTCGCGAGGCCCGGCAAGGGCGGTCAACTGGCCTACGAACGCATCTCGCGGGCCTGTTGAGCCGGCGGGTGCCGGTGGGCGACGACGAGGTGCTCTACATCGACAACTTCGCGGTCGACCCCGAGGTGCAAGGGCGCGGCGTCGGACGAGCGCTCACCCACGACTCGCCCAGAGGCCGACCCTCGGACCGTCTACGGCGCTCCACCGGATCGAGCTGACCACGAGTGACACCCACGGGATCCACCGGCCCATCGTCGCATACTCTCGCTCCCCCGGCTCAGGGCAGCGCGTCGGGAATCAGACACGCGCCGAGGTTCTCGAAGCCGGGATCGTCGTGGAAGTTCCACACGGGGAAGGACTCGCACACGGTGCCCTCTGTCGCACACCCAGGAGCGTCTAGATCACACCACTCGGCGCAGCATCGCTCGCTCCCGCACTCGGGGAGCCACTCGGCGGGCGCGCAGAGCTTCCCCTCACCGCACGCGCCGAAGTCACAGGACGCTCCCACCGGCAGGTCGGCCTCGGGAGGCACGATCCAGCAGTGCATCGACCCGTAGAGCCACGCCGGATAGAAGGTGCAGCGCATGCCATCAGGGCAGCTCTCCGGCAGTAAGGGCTGGCACTCGTAGAAGAGACATGCTTCCGGGAAGGAAGAGCCGTTCTCGATCGCCCCGTAGCTCCCGGGGAACGCCTCGCAGTCGGACATCACGCCGTTGAGGAACGGGGCACAAAACCCGCTCTTGCTCGTCCCGTAGACCTCGAGGCAGTAGGACTCAGGCCCGCAATCGTCGGAGTAGTCCTCGTTCAGGGTGCAGGACTCGAAGGGCTTCACGCTGCCGGAGACAGGGACGCACCGGGCCGCTTCCCGCCGTGCCCCGCCGAACTCCGGCGCCCACCAAACGCATTTGTCGCCCTCAGGGCAGTCCTGGGCCTGCACGCTGCACTTCATCCCTTCGTCGTCGCCGGTCTCCGGGCAACGAAGGAAGTCGCACTCCTCACCGGAGCTCGACGAGCCCGTGCTGCTCCCTGTGCTGGCAGTGGAGGTGGTGGAGGCGGTGGAGGTGGTGGAGGTGGTGGAGGTGGTGCCGGTCGTGCTGAGCGATGTCGTCCCGGCTGAGGTGGACGCGGTCGAGGAGTTTGCGCTCTCGCTCCCCTCTGCGCTCGAGTCGAGAGGGCGCGGAGAGCACGAGAGGACAAGCCCCATCGCGCCAACGATGCATACCAGGGAGGAGCTGAGTCGATTCACGGCAGACCTTTATACACGGGAAAAGCAGACAACACGCTACGCAAGCACGTGGCCTCCCCGACGTCGGTGAGGGGCACCACGGGGCTCGGTAGCGGGGATCAGGGCTCGACGACGACGCGCGAGCGGATCACGGTCCGCAAGATCGAGGGAGATCTAGCCATCGACGTCGAGCTCGTCGGCGAAGCTAGAGCCCCGCTAAGAGAGCGTCGAGAAGGGTTACGTCCTCTGCCGCGGCGATCACGATCCTGTCGGCGAGGACCACATGCTTCGCGCTGAAGATCCCCTCAGCCGTGAGGGTGTAGGGCAGAGCGGACGGATCGTCGAGCATGATCTCCCAGACGAGCGCTGCGCTCTCTTGCTCTGAGTTGTAGAGGCAGGTCGCCCGATCCCCGCCGAAGAGCCCGACGAGCGTGGACAGACGCTCCCCGTCCATCACGACGTTCTCCTCGGGCTTCGGCGGCTTCATCCGCGTGAAGTGAACGTGCGCCGAGAATGCGCCCAGGGAGTCCGCCCACCGCACGGCGTAGCCCTCCACGCTCGGCTCAGCCACCCACTCGCCTCCGGCCTCCGCCTGCGCTTCCCCGCCGATGATCTCCGAGCTGCGAAGGTCGTCCGTCGCCGGGACCAGCTCATCCGTCAGCCACCGCTCACGCACGTACTGCGCGCCGTAGAAGTCAAAGGCAGCGATGAGCACATCCAGGCCGAAATTCGAGTATCGCCCGATCCGGAGCACCGTTGCCAGCTCGTCCCCGTAGTAGACATTGCCCTCGATGTAGTCGCGGAGGTCGTCTCTCTCCATCGGCTCGATCTTCCACCACGCAGCATCACCGAAGAAGATCGCCTCGCCGACGAGCCGGCTGCGTCGGCCGAGCTGTCCGTCGAAGGTCCCGGCGCTCGTGATATCGTCGATGATGTTGCGCTCAGCGTCGATCTGCGCCATCGCGACGTTTCGCAAGATCGACCGAGAGTCGGCGGGGAGCACGGCAAACACGGTCTTCTCGTCAAAATCGTAGTACGACGAGACCGCCTGAGGGTCGTCGTTCTCCGGGGGATCGTCGAGCGCTTCGAGCCGGGCAAGCCGCATACACGGGTCGATCACCGACGGCTCGCTCTCGAACCGCATGGCCATCTCTGCCTCGGAGAGCACCGCGATCATGGGCGGCTCCGCCTCGACTCCGCGGATACAGGCGACGTGGTCGCTGTACTGCTCTACGCATTCAGCCTCTTGGATATCGCAGGTCGGGGCGACGCTCGCCTCACAGGAGCCGGGGGGGAACTCATCGCCGCAGCCGGAGGCGTTGAGCCCCAGGGCGAGGAGCGGGAGGAGGACGTAGGATGATTGCTGCATAGCTGCTCACAACGGCGCGCGAGCTAGCGCGCGCACGGGGCTACTTCGCAGCCCGTTGGGGGTTGAATCTATACTATAGACCTCTCATCGCGCCTAGCAGCCCGTGGCAAAAGTCCCGTGTGCTGTCGCGCCGCGATCGTTGGCCCTCTTGGCTTCGACGAAACGCCGCTGTACTGGGCTGTACTGCAAGTTTCGGCGGGGCCGAGAGGGGCGATGAGGGCAAGCGAGAGCGCGCGGGACTTTTGCCACGGGCTGCTAGTCACCGCCCGGCCGCCAGGATCTCCTCCAGCCGTTTTTTGTACATCTCGGAGTCCGGCTCCGACTTGAGCGCCTGCCGGAGCTGCTCTTCGGCCTGGTCCAGCTCGCCGCGCTTGAGGTGCACGTAGGCCAGCGTGTCCAGGTAGGCGGGCCGACGATTGCGGCGCGAGAGCACACGGGACTCTCGCCACGGGCTGTCATTGACGATAGGACGCAGGATTGTCGACGTAGTCGATCTCCAGGCGCGACTCTCATCGCGAGGTGGTGCGGGCCCGCCCCCGCATGTCGGTCTGCTAGAGCGCGCGCAGGTGGAGGACGAGCTCCCGCCACTCGCGGCGCTGCCACTCCGGGGGCACCTTGCCGAGGCCGCTAGGGGTGGGGAGAGGGACGATCGCCAGGGCTCGGTTCAGGGCGGGGATCGCAGCCTTGGCCCCGGCGCAGCGAGTGCGCCGCAGCCATCGCAGGTGAGCCGGCTCGTCGATCCGCAGACGCGAAGCGAAGGCGTCGATGAGCTCCGGACCCTCGCAGAGCTCGTCGATCGTTGCATGCAGGTCGCGCGACCATCCGCTGGTCCCCCGGCGGACGCGGAGGAGCTCAGGGATCAGGCTCGCGGCGGCGAGGCCGAGCTCGCCAAGCCCCCCGAGCGCGCGGCGACGGACGCTGGACGAACGATCCCAGAGACCCCGCCCGACGAGGGCGACGGCGGTCGCGGTCGGCTCAGGTCGCTCGAGCCACGCCGTGAGCCTGGCGAGCCGCGTGGGGTTGTCGGCTGGGCCGACGGACCACAGCGGCATCGCGAGATGATGCCAACACAGGGTGTGAAGGCCCCGCGCCGGGCAGAGCAGCGCATCCGCGCGGGGATCCAGGGCTCCGCCCGCGAGGCCTGTCCCATCACCCGGGGTCAGGAGCAGCCGCAGCGCCTCGACCCCCTGAGGTCGCTCCCGACCGCCGCGCTCGCCTTGGGCGCGAAGCTCATCGGCGGAGCCTAGACGGAGCACACGGAGCTCGATCCCCGCTCCCGCGAGCGCCGCGATGAGCGGATGGATCATGCGCTCGCCGGCGCTCCAGGGCCCGGGCAGCGCCAGCTCCTGGAGAAAGCGCGCGGTCGGCTCGCGGAGGAGCGAGAGCAGACGCTCCTGCGTCCCCTGCTCCGGGGCCCGATCCTCTGCGTAGAGGCGAGGCCGCAGGCTCACGAGCACCCCGTGCTGCCACCGCGCCTCAAAGTCAGTGAGCCCCTCCAGGAGCGCCACGGCCCCTGCGCCGACGCCTCCTTGAGAGGCCTGGTTGGCCTCCAACGAACGCTTGGCGAGGAGCCCGGGCGACGCCCCCCGCGGGGGATCGAGCGAGCGCTTGATCCGATCGCCGAGCACATCTCCGGCCGCCTCGAGCTCGTCGGCCCAGGATCGCAGTCGAGCCCGCTCCCACGGCAACCACATCGACCATCGATCTAGCAGCGTCGATCCGCCGCGGTCCAGCCCACAATCTGACCCGTCACGCTAGAACCCGAGGTACTCGAGCTCCTCGTCGTCGAGCTCGTGGACCGCGGGTCGCGTCTTGATCTCTCCCGTACCGTGGACGGCGAACTGGACCTCGTCGAGCAGGTTGCGCTGGACCAGCTCGAGCTTGTCGATCTGCTCTTGCTCGTTGTCGATCATCTCGCGCTCCCGCACCAGGTTGGCGATGACCCCGGCCGGGACCACGTTGGCTCCCTGCTTCGCGTACGAGATCGAGCCTGAGCTCTCCTGTTGGAAGCGCATCAAGAGGACCGCGAGCTGCTCGGCATCGATGGCGTACTCCGTCCGGATCTTCTGGGTGCGGAGCTCCCGATCCGCGATCCTCAGCCGCAGCTCCGCGACCTTCGCCGTCATCGCGACGCGGAGCTCGGCTGTGCTCTTCTGTCGATAGACAACACCGTCAAACAGGCTCTGCACGCGACTAATTCTGTGTCCCATATCATCTCCGCGGGACGCGAACGGTACTCGACCCGCGGTCGGGGTTCAATCCTGAGTTCACTCGGGAGAGCTCTCCGGCTCCTCAGGGGCACGGTCCGTCTTGCGGGCGATGTAGTAGCCGTAGCTGACGAAGGACCTGTACCGCTCATAGAGCGAGAGCTCGCCCATCTCGGCGGCGACGAGCGCCCTCACGGCCTCGGAGCTCCCGTGTCGCTCGACAAGCCCGGCGAAGCGCTGCTGCATCGGTCGATAGTAGTTGTCCAGCCAGCAGCGCTCGGGCAGCGCGAAGTATCCGAGCGGCGAGAACCCGAGGCGCTCCAGCACCGCCATCTTCGCAGCGGCGGTGTCGACCTCGGGATACTCGCGCTGCCAATGGCCCTGGAGCTCCGTCGGGCGCTGATCGGTCAGCCACGTCAGCTCGGACACCGCGAGGACCCCGCCTGGCTTGATGTACGCGCGCCACGCTTCGACCCCCGCCGCGAACCCCATGCTGTAGATCGCGCCCTCGGACCAGATCGCGTCGAACTCCTCCGATCGGAAGGGAAGCGCCTCCATGGAGGCCGAGAGGGTCGTGATGCGATCGGCGACCCCGGCCCGGTTCGCGGCGACCTCCAGCTCGGCGAGAAATTCGGGGAAGAGGTCGACGGCTGTGATCTCCGCGTCGAGCTCGCCGGCCAAGACGAGCGTCGAGGCGCCGGTGCCACAGCCGATATCCGCGATCTTGAGCTTCGTCGATCCCCGCAGCCCCGAGAGCGTGACCGCGAGGCGGGTCTGCTCGTCGCCCCCAGGTCCTTGGCGTTGCGCGTCCTTGTGGAGGTCGATGAGGAGCTGAAGTTCGTCCATGAGGTCGGCTCTCTTGGTCGTCTTGAGTCCGCGAATGGGTGTGAGGGCGGCCGAGGAGATCATCCTCCAGGAGCGGCGTGGATGTCGAGCCTCGCGAGCTCGAGGGTCAGCCTGTGCTTTACGGTCGGGCAGCTGAAAAGACGTCTCGTATGTATGCGCTGCTCGGCGGCGAGTCGGCGCCACTGCGTGTGCGGTGGTATTCGCCCGTGAAAAAGCTGCGGCGAGGAGATGAGGACCCTGCACTCGCTTCGCTCGCGAATGGATCGTAGTACCCCCACTGTGACGGCCAAGGAATAATCGATGGCCGACACGATCCACGACTCTGCGCTGATCAGCATTGACACCCTCACCTTCAAGTACGCTCACCGGAGGCGCTTCGGCGCGTATTTGGTGGTCGTGACGAGCGACACGCTAGGCCGAGTCACGGCTCACACCACCCCGCTTACATACCCTGTGTTGCACAGGCCTCGGGGGGGGCGCCCTGCCGTAATTGACTTCGGCTTTGATGGCTTTCCGATCTATTCGAGCGTTGGCAAGGTGCCCGATCTCGTCCGTTTCGACGTGCTTCTTGTCCGCGATCGGAGGTCGGTTCGCAACGCGGGCGAGCTCCTCGAGAAGATCGCCAGCTCGGACGCGCTCAAGGCAGCCCTCGTCGTCGCCAAGGTCGCGCTTGTCGCGGCGAGCGCGGGCACAGCGGCGATCGGGGCCGCGGTCAGTAGCGCGATGGCGCCTGTCCTCGGCCTCGTCGGTGAAATTATCGCCGAGACCGAGGACAAGGTCATCGAGCGATTCTCGGGCTCGAAGATCTTCGACGCTGCCGTGCTCGCGAAGGACGAGATCAGCGACACCGTGCTGTCGCCCACCGGCAACCTCGAGACCGTGGTCGATATCATGCTCTTCGACAGCCGGCGCGAAGTCGAGGTGATCGAAGAGCTGGAGAATGTGGAGGTGAAGCTCGACCGGGATGACACCTCGGCCGGCGGCGCGACGGCGCGAGGAGAGGTGGAGCCGGGCCGGTATGACACCTCGGCCGGCGGCGCAAAGGTGCGAGGAGAGGCGGAGCGCGGCGAGGTTGCGCGGCGACCGGCGGCCTTCTCGGTGGAGCTGTAGAGCCTACGGGCTCTGCTCGCTCTTGGAGCGCCTCGCGGCCAGCTCTCCGTCGTCGACGGAGAGCGCCGCGGGGCGCTCCTCGATGTGCTAGCCGCGGGTCGTCCGAGTTGCTGCTCTACTCCTCGCAGATGACGTGGATGTCGACGACCTCACCGCTGCGGACGACGCCGTAGCGGTCGCGATACTCGAAGGAGGCCCGCTCGATCTCGCAGTTCCCCCGGGCGTCGCAGCGGCGGGCGTCGGAGCTGTAGTCGAGGTCGATCGAGAGGATCCCGGCGGCCGCGATGTCGGTCAGCTCCCAGGGGCTCGAGCGACGGTCGGCGTCGTGATCGCCCCAGAGGGTGAGGTCGGCGAAGCTCGCGTCGGCGCCGGTGATCCGGCCGTCGCCGTCGCTGTCGAGCTCGGCGAGGGCGGCGAAGCCCTGCGGCGCGCGGGCGCCGTTGGCGAGCCGAGAGCCGGATCCGAAGAGCTCGTGGCCGGCCTCGATCGAGCCGCTGTGGTCGCGGTCGAGCGCGAGCCAGGGGGTGTTGGCGGTCGGCCAGGCCGGCGCCCCGCAGACGCCGGTGGTGTCGATGTCGAAGCTGGCGGCGCTCGCCGGGACGGCGGCGTAGGTGACCGGCGCATCGTCGAAGACGAGGACCAGCGGGGTCGTCCCCTCGACCTCCAGCCAGCCAGGGACGCCGCTGAAGAGGACGCACGCGTCGCTATCACCCGGGACACACTCGACCTCGTCGGGGTCGACGCAGGCGCTCCACTCGAGGTCGAAGGTGTCGGCATCGCGGGCGCAGTAGTAGACGCCGCCGTCGCACTCGTCCTGCTCCCCCTCCATCTCGCAGGGCTCGGCCTGGATGTCGCCCTCGTCCTGGGTGCAGGCGAAGGTGAGGGAGAGCGAGGAGGCGAGGGCGAGGGCGATCGAGGAGCGGCGCATGGTGTCGTGACAGAGCAGGATGCGTGCCAGTCCTGAGAGGTCGCACGGAGACCGGTACAAGCCGGAGTCTCGTCGTCTAGGGGGATGCCTGGCGGCAGCGCCGTCCCCTGCACGACAGGGCTGTCGTGCGATCCCCCCGGTTCCGGGTTCCGGGTTCCGGTTTCGGGGGCCGGAGGGGTTCGGGCGCGATCGCCCCGACGGCCGCTAGGCGGTGCGCGACCATGCGTCGACGTAGCGCTGCCGCAGCGTCGCCCACTCGTGGGGATCGCCGACGTAGACCCCGGCGGTCCAGGAGAAGATGTCGCTCGGCCGGTCGTCGGCGCTGTAGAGGGGGACGACGTGGACGTGGAGGTGGCGCGAGCTCTGGGTGAGCTCGCCCGCGCTGCTGCCGGTCGACGCCATGTAGCAGCGCCGCGGTCTCATCACGGCTTCGACGATCCGCGCCGCGCGGTGGGCGAGGGCAGAGGTCTCCGCCCAGAGCTCAGGGCTCGCGTCGGCGAAGCTCAGGACGTGGGCCTTGGGGACGATCATGACGTGGCCCCAGCGGCGGACGTAGCGGGGGAGCATGACGAGCGAGGTCGCGTCCTCGTAGATCACGTGGACCTCGCCGACCTGGCGGTCGATGATCGAGCACATGAGGCACTCGGGGCGACCTCCCTCGGATCGGATCCGGCGAAGGGCCTCGTCGCGGCTGATCAGGGTCGGCATCGTCGCGGTGCTGCGTGGTTCGGCTTCGAGAATGGTTCGGCTTCGAGAATGGTTCGGCGGTGAAGGGTGCCGGCTGCGGTGACACCAGGGGTCCGAACGAGATCGGAGATGAGGTACGTCTGAGCCGAGCGCCTCATTCCTACGCTACCACCGGCGGCGGCGATTCGTCGCGGCGAGCCCCCGCGAGGCCTCTCGCAAGACCGCGGCGAGCCTGTCCATGGGCGTCGCTGCAGCTCCTCGGAGGAGCGGCCCTCTCGCCCGTGCTCCTCTTGCTGGCGGCGTGTCGCCCGAACGGGCGCTCCCTCGCTGTCGGCGGTTACCTGAGCCTGGTAGGCTCCGCGGATGATCCGCGGTCGTGCCCCTCTGCTGCTCTTGACGGCCCTGGCCTGCGCTCCCCATGAGCCGGCGCGGGAGCCCGCGGAGCTCTGTCCCTCAGGGATGGTGCATGTCGAGGGCGGTCGCCTCAGCGGGAAGATGATCGGAGGCTTCTGCCTCGACGTCGAGGAGGTCACGGCCGCGGGCTACAGCGCCTGCATCGACGCCGGCTCCTGCACGCCCGCGCTCGGCGAGCGGCCGAGCTCCTGCACCCTGATGAGCAGCGAGAGCGGCGAAGATCCGGTCAATTGCGTCGACTTCGCCCAGGCCACGGCCTACTGCGGATGGCTCGGCAAGCGCCTGCCCAAGGCGGCGGAGTGGGCCTGGGCTGCCGGGGGGCGGGAGCGGGCGTTCCCCTATCCGTGGGGGACGGAGCGCGTCGACCTGAGCCGCGCCTGCGTCGGCCGGAGCGCGGAGCAGGGGACCTGCAGGGTCGGCTCGGCGCCCGCGGGGGCGAGCCCGCAGGGGGTTCTCGATCTGGTCGGCAACGTCGCGGAGTGGGTCGTCGATCGCGAGGCGACGGCGAGCGAGGCTGCGAGCGGCGCGCTCCTCGGGCGCGATTGGTCGACCGCGCTGCCGGCCGCGGGGGAGCTCCTGCCGCTCCGCTCCGGGGAGGTCCCGCCCGCGGTCGCCCGTGGGGTGCGTTGCGCCGTCGCCCCGCGGACGCAGGTGCTCACGCCGGCGCTCGGTCGTTGGCGGCGGCTCGGCTCCACGCCGCGGGAGCTGCCGCTCTTGGCGGAGCTGCCCGCGACCCAGGAGCCGAGCCGGCCCCTCGCGAACCTCGCGATCTTCTCCCGCGGGGGAGGGAGCTGGTGGCCGCTCGGCGATCGCTACATCGAGGCGGAGCCGGCCGCCGCCTCGGCGCTGGGCCTGCGTGATCCGCTGCGGACGAGCGCCCTGCCGGAGGCGCTCAAGCACCTCAGCCCGGCGGTGCCGCTCGGGGCGAAGACCCTGTGGCGGGGCGGATGGTCGAGCTCCCGTCAGCTCGTCGCCCTCGATCGGGCCCGGACCAAGATCGCCTGGGAGCAGGACCTCTCCGCCTACGGCAGCTCCTACCTCGACATCACAGGCCGGCAGACCTTCGTCGTCGCGATCTACGGGGACAAGGCCGACAGCCTGGTGGGCTTCGCCCTAGGCGACGGCGCCGAGGTCTGGCGGATCGAGGGCGGAGACGCTGCAGAGATCCGTCGCCTCGACGGCCTGTGGACCGACGGCGAGCGAGGCTACGCCCAGGGCGATCGCGGGGTGATGGCGTTTGATCTGGTCTCTGGGGCGATCCTCTGGTCGCAGGTGCCGCTCGCGGAGGGCTGCGGCGTGGCCTACGGCGACGGTCAGCTCGTCGTCGAGGGGGAGAGCGCGATCCGGGCGATCGACCCGAGCAGCGGCGAGGAGGTCGGCCGCATCGCCCGGCCTGAGGCGGAGAGGGGCTGCCGTTGGGGTCGCAGCCACGACGACGGCGGGGTCTCGGCGGGGTCGATCGCCGGCGGTGTCCTCTACGGGTTTGGCAAGCCGACGAAGGAGGGCCTCGCGACGCTGAGCGCGATCGATCTCGAGACCGGAGCGGTGCGTTGGCGGCGGGCCAAGCTCGACGTCGGCGTTCTCGTCGCCGACGAGGACGCGGTCTACACCTCCCGCGGCGGCGAGATCTTGGTCGCCCTCGACGCTGTGACCGGCGACCCTGCGGTCGAGTACTCGGTCGCCGGAGAATTCTCGGTCGAGGTCGTCGGCGGGGGCGGGGAGGCAGGGCCGCTATTGGTCGTCACGGGCGACAATGTCGGCACTTGGTTGATGGGTCGCGCGCCCGAGCCGGTGCCGGCCGAGGACTACACGATCCGCGGTCGACTCGTCCCGGACGAGGGCATACCCCGCCGCGAGGTGCAGGGCTTTGACGTCAGGGTGGGGGAGCGCTGGCGGAAGACCGGGCGCGGCGGACAGCTCCGGGGCGAGGGGCGGGCGCGCGGCGCTATCGCGGTCGCCCCCCACGATGAGCGGGATCTCTATGAGCAGTCGGAGCACGTCTGGGGGCCCTTCTATCTCTTCCCCGCGGCCTATGTGGTGCTCGACGGGAGCGGCGACTACGACGTGGGCGATCTCATCGTCAGCCGCTGGTACAACGAGTAGGGGCAGCTAGCGCTGCGCCTCGAGGTTGAGGCCGTGGTGGTCGTGGGCGGCGGCGCCCCTTCGCTTCGGCCCCTCGCTCAACCTGACCGCAGGGTCCGATCGACAGTGTGGCCCCGCTCGGTGCGCTCGTCATCGGGCTTGTCGTCGGTCGGGCCCGCGTTCACATCGACGGCGTGGGACTGCGCGGGGGCGGGCGCGTCGTACTTCTCCTGCAGGCTCCGGCGATCGCTGCGGGGCGCGAGGATCGTCCCGTCTGGGTGATGGACACCCTCAGGGTCGAGATAGACCCGTCCGGGCCGGGCCTGCGGGCGACGGGAGCGAGCGCTGAGGTCGACGCTGAGGTTGTAGAGGAGCGCGCCCTCCGAGCGCGAGGTGTACCAATGAACATTATCTTGGGCCTCGGAGACCGAGGTCAGGGCGCCGGTCTCGACCTCGCGGTCGATCGTCGGGCGAATGACGATATGGGAGCGGGTGTCCGCGAGCCTGTCGTAGTGACGCGCGCGGAAGCGCCCGCGGAGGACGATGAAGAGCGAGACCAGGTTGTCGTGCCCGTGGGGGACGATCGCCTCGCCACGGCCGAAGATGAAGAGCCGATCGCGGACCCCAGCGGTCGCCGGGAGGCCGGGCTCGCGGTCGAGGTTCCACGAGCGGGGGCGCCTGGGGTCGTCGTCGAGGCGTTCGACGAGGCGTTCGACCCTTAGCTCGCGCAGGAGCGGAGAGTCGCGGATGTCGGCGCAGAGGGTCGCGCTCGCCCGCTGCCAGCCCTGAGGATCGAGCTCGCCTGCCCGCAGCGCGGTCGAGAGCCGGGCGAGCCGCTCCCGGAGCGCCTCGGCGCGGGGATGAGCGTCGCCGGCGAGCGCCTGCGCGTCGACGAGGAGGTCGAGGAGCGGCGCGAGCAGGAGCGTGCGGGCCAGATCAGCCGCGAAGCGCCGCCGTCCCGCTCTGCGGGCCGAGCCGTGAAGATCCATGACGCCAGCCTACACTGGCATCGTCGGGTGGGGGCAGCCCTCGTCGCCGCACGGTGATCGCCCGAGCGCTCGCGAACGGGGGGTCGGACGAGGCCGTTCATCTGGGGACATTTTGTTTGTGACGTTGGTCGCTCGGGGTGTGTCATGGCTAGTGGAATCCCGACATGAAGAACTACATCACTGAGCTCGTAGGCACGTTCCTCTTCGTCTTCAGCATCGCGCTCGCGGTCGCCAACGCCGGGGCTCTCGCGCCCCTGGTCATCGGCGCGGCGCTGATGTGCGTGGTCTACATGGGCGGTCATATCTCCGGCGGCCATTACAACCCGGCGGTCACCCTCGCCGTCTACCTCCGCGGGAGCATCGGCGGCACCGACGGGCTGATGTACGTCGCCTTCCAGATCGCCGGGGCGATGCTCGCAGCGCTGGTCGCCGGGCCGATCACCAGCCAGGTCTTCGTCGCCGCGCCCGGTGCCGGTGTTGACGTCCTCTCCGCCCTCGTCGTCGAGCTTGTCTTCACCTTCGCCCTCTGCCTCGTCGTCCTCAACGTCGCCACCGACGACAAGGTCTCAGGCAACTCCTTCTACGGCCTCGCGATCGGCTTCACCGTCGTCGTCGCCGCCTTCGCCGGCGGATCTGTCTCCGGCGGCGCGTTCAACCCCGCGGTCGGCCTTGGCCCCGCCCTCGTCGCGATCGGTCGCGCAGAGATCGCCCACGTCTGGCTCTACGCCGTCGGTCCGATCGCTGGGGCGGGTCTTGCTGCCGCCGTCTACCGCCTTCAGCACCCGCAGGACTCGGCGGTCGGCTGAGGGCTCGAGGTCCTCTCTCGCGAGCGCGACTCGCGGGAGGAGGGGTCTGGATAGCCCGCTTGTGGCGCTTTCTTGACTCCTGCGGGCGGTGGGGGGAAATGGGCGATGAACGTCGCCTTCGGTGACGGTCTTGCCGGAGCCGATGACCACCACCACTGACGACGCGACCCTCGTGAGGGTCGCCGGCAAACGAGGCCTCGCCGGCCAGCTCGCCTTTGAGAAGCTCGTCGATCGTCATCAACAATGGCTCGTCCGCCTGCTCATGCATCTCCTCGGCAGCCAGAGCGACGCCGAGGACGTCGCCCAAGAGGCCTTCATCCGGGCCTTCCTGGCGATCGAGAGCTGCGGCGACGGCAGCCGCTTCCGCGGCTGGCTGCGGGTCCTGGCCCGGCGCCTCGCCTTCAACCATCGCCGCGACGCGAAGACGAGGGCGCGCTATGAGGAGCGCAGCGGGATGCTCGCAGCCCACAACGTCGCGCCGATCTCCGGGGCGGTCGAGGGGCGAGACCTGCTCAAGCAGGTGCTGGGGGAGCTCGCCTACCCCTACCGCGAGATCATGGTCCTCCGCTTTGTCGAGGAGCTGCCGGTCAAGGAGATCGCCGGAGTTTTAGAGATCGGCGAGTCTGCGGCGAAGATGCGGCTCTCCAGGGCGCGGGCCGAGTTCCAGCGGATCTACGAGAAGAAGGGAGGGGATCCAAGTGGACACGGAAGAGCTTGAGTCAGACTGGATCCACTCCGTCTTCGAGGTCTTCCGCGAGGAGGTCGTCGCGATCGCGGCCGACTTCGGGGATCGGGTCAAGGGCGAGCTCGATCAGGTCGCGGCGAGCCACGAGGTGCGGCCGCCGAGCGCGATGGCGCTCTTCACCTCGGTCGCGATCGAGTCGACCAACGTCGCGGTGTCGCTGCTGCGCCGACGGCCGGCGGACGGGGGCTCGGACTCGGGCTCGGCGGGGGAGTCGGACGGGGACTCGGGCTCAGGCTCGGACGCCGACGCGGCCGAGCGCGACGATGAGCTGAGATCAGCGCCTCCCCCAGGGGATGGCGACAAGGAGAACGACTAGATGCTGGACGCAATCCGCAGTGAATTCATGAAGATCTGGCCCCAGATCGCGCTCTTCTTGGGCGTGGTCATCGGCGGCCTGATCCTCTCGGCGATCGCCCGCAGGCTGGTCCGCTGGGCGATCGACAAGAGCGGCCTCGACGGGCTCGCGGAGAAGGCTGGGGCGTCGCGCCTCCTCTACGCGGTCGGGATCCGCAAGGGCGTCGCTCACCTCATGGGCTCGCTGGTCTGGGCCGCCGGTCTGCTGATCACCGGCGCGGCCGCGGCCGACATCCTCGGCCTGACGGTCGTCGGCGACGGCGTCGCGGTGGTCATCGGCTTCGTCCCGCGCCTCGTCGCCGCGGGGGTGATCCTCGTCGGCGGAGCTGCGCTCGCCGGCTTCCTCCGCCGGATCGCCACCGGGGTCGGCCGTCGTCGCGGCGACGTCGAGCAGCCGGAGGTCCTCGGCAACCTGGTCTACTACGCGGTGATGACCCTCGCGGCGGTCGTCGCCGCCGATCAGGCGGGGATCGAGACCGAGCTCTTGGAGACCCTCCTGGTCACCTTCGCCTCGATCAGCGGGGCGGCGATCGCTCTCGCTTTTGCGCTCGGCAGCCGCCACTCCTTCCACAACCTGGTCGCCGGTCACTTCATGCGTCGCCTGGCCCGCCCTGGCGACTCGATCCGGGTCGACGGGATCGAGGGCACGGTCATCCGCTACTTCGGCGTCAGCGTGATCCTGCGGACCGCGGACGGGGAGATCGCGGTCCCCTGCAAGCGCCTCCTCGATCAGAACATCGGCCTGAGCCGGCTCGGGGCCAAGGCCCGCGCGAACCTCGAGGGCCGGGCGGCAGACGGGGCGGATCTAGAAGAAGACGCGTGATTCGAGGTAGAGGACCAGCGGCGTCAGGCCCCACTCGCTGCCGAGCGAGGGCACGCTGGTCACCGGATCAAAGCCCTGAAAGCCCTTCCCCCAGGGGACGAAGAGGCCGAGGATAAAGTCGGACTCGTCGGCGACGTTGTAGAGCAGCGAGGCGCCGGCGAGGCCGGATCCGTCGTTGGCGTTGACGATCGCGTAGGCGGCCGTCCGCAGGATCGGGACGATGTCCATGCCGATCGCCGGGGCGATGTAGTGGCGCGCGAGGAAGGGGACCGTGTCGGGGTAGAGCTCCGCGGCCCGGCCTAGGTAGGCGCTCGGCCCCTTGGCGCCGTCGGAGATGAGCTGGTAGTCGACGTTGACGCTGGCGTTGTGCCAGGTGAAGGCGAGGTTGGGGCCGCCGGCGGCGCGGACATAGACCGGAAGGTCCTCGCCGCGGCGCCCGTCACCGTCCGCGTCGGGGAAGCCGACGTGGAACTCCGCCCGCAGGCCGAGGGGGCCGGCGTCGCCCTGGGCGGAGCCGCCGACGACCCAGCGCTCGGCGACCTTCCCCCCGAGCACGCCCCACTCAAACCCGCCGGCGACCAGACCCGCGCGGCTCAGCACCGACGAGCGTCCCCAGGTCGGCACACCGTCGGCGTCGTAGCCGAGGACGCCGACGACGTCGACGCTGGCGAGGGCCCCAGCGGCGAAGGAGAGGCGCAGCGCGTCGACGCCCGGCTTGTAGAGGCGGTTGACCGAGGTCGCCGAGAAGGGCGCGTAGAAGTCGTTGGCGGCGAAGGCCCCGGTGACGCTGTAGTTGATCGGCATCCGCCCGAGGTCGATCTTGACGGGCCCGGCGACGACGCTGGTCGCCGCCCGATCGACGCCGAGCGTCCCGCGGACCCCACCGTTGTCCCAGAAGGCTGCGCTCAGATAGCGGGTTCGGTAGACGCTGTCGGTCGCGCCGGCGCTGGCGAAGGCGCCCCCGAGCGCGGCCCCGGGCGCCCGCGAGAGATCGATGAAGCCGTTGAGCTCGAAGGAGACGTGCTCGCCGGCGTCGGCGTCGAGCGTGACCCTGCCGACGGCGACGCCGAGCGCGTCGTCACCGTCCGGGAAGAGCAGGGGCTCGTCGTCGAAGTGGAGGTAGGCGCCGGTGAGGCGGAGGCTGCCGCCGAGCATCCGGTCGAGCTTCGCCGAGCGCTCCGCCCGACGTTTGGCGCGCTCTCGCTCCCTCTTCGCCTCCGGGCTCTCGTCGGGGTCGCCCCCCTCCGCCACACTCTTGCCGTCGGAGGTCCCGCTCGTCCCGGGGGTCTTCGTCGCCGACGCTTCGCCTGACTCCGGGGTCAGGTCGGTGGCGCTGTCGGAGAAGCCGCTGCCGAGGCTGTCGAAGTCGAAGTCGAAGCCGTCGTCCTCGTCGGTCGCGCCCGTGCTCGGGTCCTGGGCATGCTCCTCGCCGGTCGCGCCCGCGCTCCCGCCCTCGTCTGGGCCTGCGCCCTCGGTCTCGCTGGGAGGCCCCCTGTCGACGTCCTCCGCCGGGCTCGCCGGGACCTCGATCAACGCCGTATCGCGGGCGCTCGGGGCCGCTGGAGGAGCCCCCGCGATCTCGAGCACGAGCGCGATGGCGAGGGTCCTGGGCACTACTCTCTCCGCTCGTCGTGGTCGATCTGGCCGTCGACGAGGTGGACGATCCGCCGGGCCTTGGCCATGACCCGCGGGTCGTGGGTGGAGAAGATGAAGGTCACGCCGCGCTCGCGGTTTAGCTTCTCCATCAGCGAGAGGAGCAGGTCCGCGGTCGCCGAGTCGACGTTGGCGGTCGGCTCGTCGGCGAGGGTCACCGCCGGGTTCGAGGCGATCGCCCGGGCGATCGCGACCCGCTGCTGCTGACCGCCGGACATCTCGCTCGGTCGCCGCTTCTCCATCCCGCCGAGGCCGACATCTTCGAGGAGCTTGTGGACCCGCTGGGCCCGCTCCTCCTTGGGGACGCCCTGGAGGCGGAGAACGAGCTCGGCGTTCTCGTAGGCGCTGAGCACCGGGATCAGGTTGTAGGCCTGGAAGACGAAGCCGATCCGATCGCGGCGGATCTTGCTCTGGGCGGAGCGCGAGAGGGTGGCGAGGTCCTGGCCCTCGAGGAGGACCTTGCCGCTGGTCGGCGTGTCCAAGGCGCCGATCAGGTTCAGCGCTGTGGTCTTTCCGGAGCCTGAGGGGCCCGTGAGGGCGAGGAACTCGCCGGGCTCGACCGTAAGGCTGAGGCCGCGGAGGGCGTGGACCTCGATCTTTCCCTGCTTGTAGGTGCGAGTGACGTCGACGAGCTCCACGAGCGGGCTGTGGGCCGTCCCTGCGCTCGTGCGAGCGTCGGCGTCGGCGTGGGGGTCGGTCTTCGCGGCGGGTGCGGCCATGGGGTCTTCGTTTCTCGGCGAGGAGGATGGGGGCAGGAGAGGGCGGGGCGCGGCGCGCTAGACGATGCGGATGGTCTCGACCGGGGCGATCCGCCCGGCCCGCCACGCGGGGTAGAGGCCGGCGCTCATCGTCGCGATGAAGATCGCGAGGGCGATGAAGATCGCGTTCGGCCCGTAGAGCTCGACGTAGAGGATCGGCTCCATCGACACACCTGCGACCTCGGCCCCGCTGCCCACCATCTGCGAGTAGTCGAGGCCCGTCGTGTTCAGATAGTAGTAGGGGTAGGCGGTGACGAGCACCCCGGCCAGGAGCCCGCAAAGGGCGAGCCAGAGGCTCTCCCAGAGGACGAGGGCGAAGAGCTGCCCCGAGGAGAAGCCGATCGCGGCCATGATCCCGAACTCCCGCAGCCGCTCCATCACCGAGACGAAGAGGGTGTTGAAGATCCCCGCGGCGATCAGCACCGTGATGATCAGCTCCAGGATCATCGTGCTCGACGTCTTCATGCTGATGAAGCCGGCGAGATCGGGCTGAGCCTCGTCCCAGGTGAGGATCGCCGCACTCTCCTTCTCTGGGTGACCTTCGCGGAGGCGTCCGGCGACCGCGGCGGAGTTGCGATGGCCGTCGACGAAGACCGCGAGCTGGGTCAGCTCGTCGGCGTCGTAGGCGAGGATCCTGCGCAGGCTGTCGATCGGCAGGAGACAGATCCCGCCGTCGATCGTCGGCGAGCCGGTGTTGACGATCCCCTTGACCCGGGCCAGGCCCGAGGAGATCTCGCCGTGCTTGTCGGTGACCGTGAAGACGACCTTCTTGCCGAGCTTGACCCCGAGGTTCTCGGCGAGCGTCGAGCCGAGGATGATCCCCTTGTCGTCGGCGTCGGCGAAGAACTCCCCCTCCGAGAGGGCGTCGATGATCCCGAGGGTGTCGCGGTCTTCGGCCTTGGGATCGATCCCGAGGAGCATCGCCCCGACGCTGCCGGTGCTGGTCGAGAGCATCGCCGCGCCGCTGACCCGGGGGACGACCCGCGTCACGTCGGGGTCCGCCTCGGCCCGGGCTCGGAGCGCGTCGGTGTCCTGGAGGCTGCGCTTGAGCGAGGGGGTCTCGGCGTACTCCGGGTGCTGGACGACGACATGACCGCCGCCCAGGCGGGCCGAGTGATCGATCATCTGGCCGTAGGTGGAGTCGCCGATCCCGGTAAACATCACCGCCAAGAAGACGCCGAAGGCGATGCTAAAGAGGGTGATCAGCGTCCGCCGGCGGTTTCGCCAGATGTTGCGCCAGGCGAGGGTCGAGAGTCTCGGGCCGTGCATCGTGGTTCTCCCGGGGGGGCTCACTGGTGGCGGATCGCGTCGAGCGGGCGGATGAACGCGGCGCGCATCGCCGGGTAGAGGACCGCGAGGAGGATGATGACGAGCAGGGTCTGGACCGGGCCCGTGTAGGTCGAGAGGTCGACCTCGGAGCGCCAGGTCGTGTCCATGGCCATGCCCATCACCGAGAGGTTGCCGAGGGAGGCGATGTCGAGGCCTGTGTGGACCATGTAGTAGTTGACCGGGACGCTGAGGCTGACGCCGATGATCACCGCGATCGCGCTCTGGATCAGGGTCTCGAGGAAGATCAGGCGGAGCACCATCCCCGGGCTGACGCCGATCGCCTTGAGCACGCCGAACTCGCGGATCCGCTCGAAGACCGCCATCAACATCGCGTTGAGGACGATGATGCCGATCGCCAGGTAGACGATGACAAACATGATCATCTGCGCCGAGCGGCCGGTCTCGAGCATCGACGCCATCGTCGGCATGATCTCCTTCCAGCTCTTGGCCTCGAGGCCCGGCGTCAGGGCGACGAGCTCCTCGGTCGCACGGGCGAGCTCGAGCTTCTCGGGCTTGCGGACGAGGAGCTGGTGGGCGCCCTCTGGGAAGACCATCAGCTCGCGGAAGGCGTCCTCGGTCATGAAGACCGTCCCCCGATCGACGGGGTCGGAGACCGAGCCGAGCACTCCGCGGACGGTGTAGAGGTCGTTGGCGGTCGAGCCGTCCGCGGCCTGGGAGAGGACGACGATCTCCGCGCCGACGGCGACGCCGAGGGTCTTGGCCAGGCGTCGACCGATGACGACCTCGCCGGGCGCCGCGGCGTCGAGCCACGCGCCGTCGGCGACCTTGGTGTAGACGCTCGAGACCTGGGCGTCGCGCTCGGGGTCGAGGCCGCGGAGCATGATCCCGGAGGAGTTGTCGCCCGCCGCTGCGAGGCCGCTGCCGTGGAGCCTGGCGGAGGCGCGAAAGCCCGCGGCGTCGAGCTTGCCGACCAGCTCGTCCGGGGCCTCGATCGAGGTGTAGAGCGAGGGCAGCTTGCGGTAGCCCTCGGCGAAGACCTGCGCGTCACCGACCTCGAGGTCGATGATGTTGCGCTCCATCCCGTTCATGTAGCCGGTGATGAGCCCGGAGTAGAAGATCATCACGAAGAGCGCGAGGCTGGTCGCGGCGATGGTCACGCCGCTCCGCCTCGGGTTTCGCCAGACATTGCGCCAGGCCAGCTTGAACGTGTCCATCTCTCCTCCTTGGTGATCCGGTCTTGGAGCCCGGCGGTCTCGGCGGGCGCGATGGGGCGAGAACCACGAGAACGACTAGAGCGACTTGAGGCGCTGGAGGCTGAAGAAGTCCGGCGTCAGGCCGGCGTTGAACTCCATCTTCGCGTAGCGGATCTCGGTGAACTCGCCGGGCTTGTCGAGCGGGGTCATCCGCATGCGGACCGGGAAGGAGCGGCCCTCGACGGTCCGGTACTCGGAGAACTCGAGGAGGCGCAGCGCCGCTCCGTCCTCGTCGTAGAAGGTCTCGCGCGCCGGCATCAGGTCCGACTTGCGGACGATGATCTCGATCCTGCCCCAGACCACCGCGGCGTCCGGCTTGGCGACGAGGGTCAGGGCGTAGGTCGCCTCGCCGTCGGTGAGGGGGCCGTCCTTGACGGAGGTCTCAAAGTCATCCGCGAGGCGCGTCCCCTTGACCAGGTCGTCGTTGGTGAAGTGGCTCCCCATCCACGAGCCGCCCATCATCGCCCCCGTGATCTTGATCGTCCGCCCGGTCTTGGCGAGGTAGGTGAAGAGGTCGTCCTCGACCTTGAGGGTCGCGGTGCCCCGCTCCTTCTTCGGCTCCAGGATCCGCACCAGCGAGCGCTCCTCGCCGAGCGACCAGGTCTCCATCGCCATCGACCGGGTCCAGTGCTTGGTCTGGACCTTCATCTGCATCAGCCCGTGGCTCGAGTCGCCGCGGTGGAGGTCGTCGATCTGATCGAGGAGCGCCTTGACGAAGCCAGGGTCCTCCGGCGGTGGCAGCTCCTTCGCCAGCGCCTGGCTCGGCGCGGCCAAGGCGAACGAGAGGGCGAAGGCCCCGCCCAAGAGGAGGCGGAGCGTGGTCCGGCGGTCGGTGTTGGTCATGGCTTTGGTCATGGCTATGGTCCTTCCTCGCCTCGGGGCGGCGCAGGCGGGTCTATCCCGTCGACGATCAGCGTAGCTATCTGCTCCGCGAGCTGCTCGATCGGCATTTCTTGCCGGAGGTGCGGCGAGCGGAGGTAGGGGGCGACCATGAAGATCATCGTCATCGCCGTGACCCGGCGCCGCAGCGCCTCCGGATCGCGGGGCGCCTCGCCGGTCGCCTCCGCGACGAGATCGCCGAGGATCCGGTGCTGGATGCTCGCCGACTCCGCGAGGAAGGGGGCGGGGAGGTCTGCCAGGACCGCGTTGAACTCCTCGTCGCCGCTGATGAGGCGGGAGAGGAGGGCCGAGCGGGCGGTGAAGAGGAGCCCCGTCTTGATCCAGCCGCGGAGCCGCGACCGCGCGTCCAGCTCGTGGTCGAAGAGCGTCCGCAGCGAGTCCGTGACCTTGAGCTTCTCCCAGGCGGTCGCGGCGAGGAGGAGCTCGCTCTTGTTGGCGAAGTAGAGGTAGAGCGTCCCCTTGGCGATCTGCGCCTGCGAGGCGATCGCGCTGATGCTCGCCCTGCGGTAGCCGAGCTGGGCGAAGGTCTCGGTCGCGACCTCGAGGATCCGGCGGCGCCGTCGACCCTTCTGGGTCGCCGGGTCGATGTCGCCGACAAGGTCCAAGAGGCGGCGCTCAGCCTCCGTGATGGCAGCATGGCTCACAATTGAACGATTGTTCCCTATCGGTCATCGTGTCAACCGAAAGGATTGCTGGCGCGATCGTGGGCTCGGGTCGGATCGGCCGGGCGCGGGGCCGCGGAGCTCCCGAGCGGGGGTGGCTCAGGCGCGGCAGGCGAGTCCGAGCCGCTCGGGGCTAGTATCCCAGGCATGAGAGTGCGACCGAGCCTGAGACCCTCCGCCTGTCTCCTCGGCCTCTCGCTGCTCGGCTGCGGTCCGGTCGGCGAGGGGGAGGCGACCAGCGCGAGCGCGACGGATGAGCCAGACGTGACGGTGTCGACCGCCTCCGACGGGACGAGCACGGGGACCGGCTCCACCGGGGGGACTGCGGCGTCGACCGGGGAGGCGACGACCGAGAGCGGCGAGACGACGACCTCCGGGACCACCGGGGAGGCGACGGGGAGCGAGACCGAGAGCACGAGCGGGACGAGCGGGACGAGCGGGACGACCGGGGGCCAGGAGCTCTCGCCGCTCGCCGACATGTCGCTCGGTCCCTACCCGAGCGCCCTGACGATCCTCCTAGACAGCATCGTCAGCAACAGCGCGAGCCTCGACACCGGCGCAAACTATGATCATAGCGCGGGCCAGGGCTACCTGCTCCAGGCGACCGCGGGGCTCTTGACGGCGGCCTGGGGCCACGAGCTCCCTGGCGGCGAGGAGACCCGCGATCTCCTCGTCGACCTCGCCCTGACCGAGATCGAGGAGCTGATCCCCGAGGCTGGCAAGGTGGTCGGCGGCGGCCCTGCCTTCGGCCTCAGCGACGCCTGGGACGCCTTCGGCGACGGGACGACCAACCCGGCCTTCACCGCCTACAGCTGGCAGAGCGGCATGGTCGCCCTCGGCATCGCCGAGCTCCTCGCCTATGTGGATATGAGTGACGGCCGTCATGACGCCGAGGCGGAGCGGATCGCCGCCGCGCGGGGCTTCCTCGGCGAGATGTTGCTCCTGTGGAATGAGCACTACACGGAGATCGAGGAGGGCGGCGAGACCTTGGGGTACTTCTGGTACTCGACCGAGCCGGCCGACGCCAAGGCTGTCCACAACACCAGCGCCCTGGTGGCGATGGCCTCGCAGCTCCACTATGAGGCCACCGAGGATCCGGCCTTCGCCGACAGGCCCGAGGCCTGCGCCCGCCTCCTGCGAGAGCGGGCGACCACGACCGCGAAGGGCGGCTACTCGTGGAACTACGTCGACGATGGTTGGCCGGTCGACAAGCGTAAGGCCGAGGACGTGAGCCACGCGCTCGTCACCCTCCAGCTCATCCGCTTCGCCGGCGAGCGCGGCTGGTGGACAGGCGACGACATGGCCAAGATCAGCAGGACCCTCGGGGCCCAGATCTGGAGCGGACATCCGGCCCGCCTCCACGGCCGGGTCGACGGCTCGTCGGGGGGCGACAGCGACTGGAAGTGGACCCGAGCGGCGGCGATCGGCTACGCGGTCCACGGCGACGCGCCCGGGGCGGATCCTGTCGCCTTTGACCTCGCGCGCTCGATCCTCGTCTCGAGCTATCTGACGCCCTTTGAGCGGCCGCTCATGGGCGGCACCGTCGACTCTGCGCGGGCCCTGGTCCTCGGCCGCCTCTTCGAGCACAGGCCGCAGACCCACCTCCCGGACTCGTCGTGGTCGATCGTCGCGGGTCCAGGGGACGACGCCCTGCCGGAGATGCCCGGCGGCGTGCGCTTCTACACCGTCGACTGGGCCGCGCCGGCGGAGCTCGGCGTCGGCGGCCTGAGCCTGCCCGCGCGGCGGGCGATGACCGAGTCGGCGAACATGCTCGTCGACCTCAAGGAGGACGACGCGCGTCAGGTCGTCGTCTCCCTCTCCTATGCCGCGGCGACCGACGGGATCGTCCAGGAGTGGGACGGCGATTCCTATCATACGCTCGCCGCCCTGCCGGCGACGAAGGACGCAGACGGGGTCGTCCGCTGGATGCGGACGAGCTTTCGCCTCGACCCGAAGATCCGCTTCGACTATCAGCCGGGTCAGGTCGGGACCAACGTGCTGCTCCAGGTGACCTCGAAGATCGATCTGCATCGGATCGAGGCGACGCCGTTTTAACGCCGCGCGCGTAGCCAGTCGAAGAGCCCGAAGAGCCCGAAGAGCCCAGGACGAGAGACTCGGCGGCGCGCGGGTTCCGGCGCCTTCACGCCGGCACGCGCACGATCCTCCCCGCTCGCCCTGGGCCTCCGACGAGTCCGCGCCTCCGGCGAGCTCGCAGATCGAGGCGTCAAGCCGCGGGGTCTTCGCCCCGGGAAGCTGGCTCTAGAGCCAAGAGCGGCGGGCTAGACGGGAGCCGGACGGATCTATATAAGTCCGCCCCATGCTCAATTTCGCCCGAGGGAATTCATCGCATCTGCAGCTCAAGGGGATCCAGACGCTCCTCTCCGCGCTCGTCGTGGCTGGACTTAGCGCCTGTAGCGGCGATGACGGCAGCGCTGGCTCGGCGACCGACACCGACGGTGACTCGACCGGGGAGGCGACCGAGGCCTCGGCGAGCGGCTCGGCGAGCGCGACCACGGGGGGCAGCGAGAGCGGCTCGGCGAGCGGCTCTACGGGGGGCAGCACCGGGGCGACGAGCAGCGCCAGCACGACCGGCGAGACCGGCGAGAGCGACAGCGAGACCGGCAGCACCACGGAGGACCCGCCGGTCGTCTGTGACGGCTTCGACGACGATCCGGAGAGCTGGGATCTCCCCGAGGGCTACGCAGAGCTCAACTTTGTCGGCCCGGGCCAGGCGAAGTGCGACGAGAGCGACTCGACCTGGCACTCGCTGCTCGACGTCGACGGCGACGGAGCCCTCGACCTCGTCGTCACGAACCTCTGCGACGGCAGCCAGGACCCTGGCACCGACGAGTGGCTGGTCTACCTGGGCATCGACGGAGGCTTCACCATGGCGCCGACCAAGTGGTCGTTGCCTGGCGGCTACGCGGCCCTCAACTTTGTCAGCACAACCCAAGAGAAGTGCGACGAGAGCAACTCGACCTGGCACTCCGTGTTCGACGTCGACGGCGACGCCCGCCCCGACCTCATCGTCCGCAACCTCTGCGACGGCAGCAGCAACCCCGGGACCGACTACTGGCTGGTCTACCGCGGCGTCGACGGAGGCTTCGCGGCGGACGCCGAGGAGTGGGCGCTGCCGGGGGGCTACGCGGATCTCAACTTCATCCGGACGAGCCAGGCGAAGTGCGACGAGAGCAACTCCTCCTGGCACTCTGTGCTCGATCTCGACGGTGACGCGCGACCGGACCTCCTCGTCCAGAACCTCTGTGATGGGAGCATTAACCCGGGCACCGATCACTGGCAGGTCTATTTCGGAGGTGAGGGCGGCTTTGCCGGCTCGGCGGTCGAGTGGGCGCTGCCAGGGGGCTACGCGGACCTGAACTTCATCTCGACGACCCAAGCGAAGTGCGACGAGAGCGACTCGACCTGGCACTCCTTGCTCGACCTCAGCGGTGACGGAGCCCTGGAGCTGGTCGTCGGCAACATCTGCGATGGCAGCGTCAACCCGGGCACGGATCATTGGCTGGTCTACGGGCCCGAGGGCGAGGGCTTCGCCGACGATCCCGTCGAGTGGAGCTTGCCCGGGGGCTACGCGGACCTGAACTTCATCGCCACGAGCCAGGCGAAGTGCGACGAGAGCGACTCGTCGTGGCACTCGCTGATGACGCTGAGCGGCGACAGCCGCCCAGACCTCGTCGTCACCAACGTATGCGACGGCTCGGAGGAGCCAGGTACGCAGAGCTGGCGGGTCTACCCCGGTGAGGATGGCGGATTCGCCGAGTCGCCGGTCGAGTGGACGCTGCCGGCGGGGTATGCCTCGCTAAACTTCATCTCGCCGAGCCAGGCGAAGTGCGACGAGAGCGACTCGTCGTGGCACTCGACGATCGCCCTGCGCGGCGGCCCGTCGCAGGAGCTTGTGGTCACCAACGTCTGCGACGGCTCGACCGAGCCGGGGACGACGAGCTGGCGGGTGTACTCGGCGAGCTGCGCTCCGTAGGGAGCTGGCCGTCGATCGGGAGCGAGCGCCCTCAGCTCAGGCCGCCGGCCCACGCGCTCAACAGGGGCTTGCGCGCTTGTTCACTACGATCCGCGGGCTCGCTCCCCGCAGTTAGCGGGACTCCCTTCTCGTTCTCGTTCTCGTTCTCGTTCGCTCCCTCTTCTCTCGTCGGGTCTTGAGAGGTGTCCACCGGACGGGGGAAGTTCTGCTCGCTTGTGGGGAGATCGTGCGCGTGACGACGGGAAGGCGCCCTCGACCATCTGAGCGCGTCCTCGCTCGCCTGGGCCGAGCAGGACCTATCGGCCTCACAGGCGCAGCCGAGGAGTCGCTCGGCCCCGAGGTTGGTCGAGGGCGACGGTGGTCGTTGGGCGCCTGACTTGCGACTATGTCGGCATGGATCTTCTTCATCGGGTCGGGCGTGGACGGTTGTGGCTCGCGAGCGCTGCGCTGGCCCTTGGCGGGTGCGGAGATGATGCCGGCGAGAGCCGCGGTAGCGACTCGGCGAGCGCCAGCGCCAGCGCGACAGCGAGCGCGACGGCGAGCGCGACGGCGACGGCGACGTCGAGCACGGGCACGGGCACGGAGAGCGCGAGCGCAGGGACCGGCGTGACCGCGACGGCGTCGAGCACGACGGAGATGACCGCGACGGGCTCCGCGACGGCGACCGAGTCGACGACGACCGCCGGTGAGTCGACGACCGCCGGTGAGTCGACGACCGACACGTCGAGCACGTCGAGCACGTCGAGCACGACGGAGGAGCCGCTCGACTGCGATCTCGGCCAGGTCCCCGACACCCTCGGCTTCACCTTCTCCAAGAAGTTCGACACCGGGATCCCAGACGCTGTCCTTCAGGCCACCTACTACAACACCGAGGCTGACGAGGTGATGGTGATGTCCTTCAGCGGCAAGGCGCGGCGCTTCGACCTCGACGGATCGCCCCTCTCGGACGTCTTCGACGTCCCGCCCGAGGCCCAGCCCAAGCTCGACGGGGCGACCTACGATCCAGTGCTCGGGCGCGGCCTCCTGATCACCCAGGACTGCGTCCTCACAGAGGTCGAGCCCCAGACCCTTGAGGTGCTAGGGAGCAAGCCGCTCGGCTTTGGTATGTCGATCTGCGCCGGGCTCGCCCTCGGCCTCGACAATAACCTCTACATCGCCAGCTACGGCACCGAGGAGATGGTCGTGGTCTCGCGGGACGGCGGCGAGGTGGTCCGCAGGTTCAACATGATCGACAAGGTCGGACTTCAGGGCTTCGACGGCGTGACGCTGATCGCGGGCTCGGAGAACTTCCTGGTCATGAGCACCTCCCCGGCCGCGGTCTCAGCGATCATCGACGGCTTCGGCAACGTCGTCGTCCCCGTCGCGCCGATAGGCCAAGACGTTGCCCCCCTGATCGGCGGGATGCCGGAGCTCCCCGACGCGGTCCTGACGATCTGCGGCAACGGCCACGCCTGGCTCTGCGAGGCCTACAACGCGACCTGCTTCGACTTCGTCCCCGAAGACGGTGACAAGAACGCGTGCCCCTGCCTGATCCCGCAGTGAGGGGCGGCCCGGTCGAGCTACCTCGGCCATGCTGAGCGGCCGACCCGACCAGACATCTTCATGATCGACGCTCCGATTCCTGAGCAGCAGGCGCCGTCGGACGAGAGCCGGGGCGGAGGGGCGGCCGGTGTCGTCCTCCCTCGCCCCGGAGATGGCGCGACATCTCCTGGCGGCGTCGGCGGATGAACGGAGGGGCCCGAGGAGCGGCTCTCCGCCGCCCCTGGGGCCCCTCGTCGTCGACGCTGAGCGGACCTACTGCGGCAGGATGACGCTCTTGCCCTGTCCGCCCGTCATGTCGGAGTAGGTGTAGTGGTTGCCCTGGACGGCGAGCTGCTGCCAGTTGTTGACGTCGGGGTTCTCGGGGTCGATCTTCCAGGTCCATCCGGCCTGGTCGACGAGCCAGACGTAGCCCTCGATGTCGACGCTGACGCCGACCGGAGTGCTGCACTGCGCCGGGGTGTGGAACTTGATCAGCGTGTTGGTCTCGTAGTCGATCTGGACGAGACCACAGGGGCCGTTGGAGGCGACCCAGACGTTGCCGACCTGGTCGGCCGCGACGCCGCGGTGACAGGCCTGGGTCCCGGCGATGGCGGTGAACTGCTGGGTCTCCGGGTCGAAGGTCGAGACCGGGCCGGAGCAGCCGCCGAACCAGGGCTTGCCGTTGGGGTCGACGGTCATCCCGTAGAACTGAAGGTTGTTCGGGGGCTGCCAGCGGTCGAAGGTGATCGGATCCTCGGAGGTGTTGATCCGGAAGACCTCACCGCGGAGGCCGGTGAACCAGACGTTGGCGAGCTTGTCGAGAGCGGCGCCGTAGGGGCCCCAGCCGGGCGCCCAGTTGCCGATGCTGATCGTCTCCTCGACCGTACCGTCGGCGCCGTTGATCCGAGCCATCGCCGCGACGCCGTTGCCAGGCGGACGGTAGCCGACCCACACCTTCGGGTTCTCAAAGGCGCAGACGTCGGGATCGTCGTTCCAGTCGCCGGGGGTCCAGGTGACCGCTCGAGGCCCACCCTGATTGGTGCCGTTGAAGGGCAGGAGGATCGACCAGAGCACGCACTGGTCGGTGCCCCAGGCGAGGAGGTCGTCCTTGTTTTGCGAGGTCGTGGGCCCGTCGCAGTCCTCCTCGTTGGCGGCGATCATCGTCACCCGCCCCGTGCCGCGGCTGTTGACGACGACGAAGCGTCCGTCGAGGCTGACCGCCGTACGCGACGGGCTCTCCCCGCCGGCGTTCGGGCCCGAGCGGTAGCGGGCGAGCTCGGTGACCGACATCGTGTCGACCTTGGAGATCGATCCCTGGCTGGTGTTCGCGACCCAGAGATAGCTCTTCTCGGCCTCGCCCATCATGCCGCCGTCGCCGGGCATGCAGGGGAGGGTGCAGTCTGCCTGACAACCGTCGCCGTTCTCGTTGTTTCCGTCGTCGCAGACCTCGTCGCCCTCGACCACGCCGTCACCGCAGACCGGCATCGGCATGTCGGTGTCCGAGGCCGAGGCCTCGGTGTCGGTGCCGCTGGTCGGGTCGGTGTCGGTGCCGCTGGTCGGGTCGGTGTCGGTCGCCGTCGGATCGGTCGTCGTCGGGTTGGTGTCGGACGTCGTCGGGTTGGTGTCGGTCGCCGTCGGGTCGGTGTCTGTGGTCGAGGTCGAGTCCGAGTCCGAGGCGCTGCCGGCGGTGGTGGTCTCGGTCCCCGAGTCGCTCGCGCTCGCCGTCATCGTCGCGCTCGCGCTCGCCGTCGTCGTCGGAGAGGTCGACGCGGTCGAGGTCGCTCCGTCGGATTCAGTGCTCGCCGTATCGTCGCCGTTACAGGCGACGCCAAGGCAGGCGATAAGAGAGACGGAGGCCAGCTTCAGAGTCCTAGACATGGCCTCGAATATGCCGGGGTTTCCCCTCGCATGCACGACCCGCACGGGTAATTCTCCCTGGCCGGAGTGGGGGAGGAGCCCCTGGTCCTAGCTCATATTCGAGCCGCGCTGTGGGGCCTATCCTCCGAGGCTGGCGCGAGCCCGCCCCGCGCTCTGCTCCCCCAAGACCACGAGCTGCGCTGGCGCGTCGTTTAGCTTGTTCGCCTCGATGAGCAGCGCCCGCAGGAGCGGCTCCTCGTGGAGCTTGATCGAGGTGACCAGGATGGCGCCCGCGTCGTTGCTTCCGACCGGCCGGAGTATCTCGAGGATCGCGAGATCTTTCTCGGTGAAGAGCGCCCAGTGGGCGAAGGCCTCCGACAGCTCGGCGCGCAGCTCGTACGCATGGGCGGCGTCCTCGGTGCTGATCAGCGCGAGACAACGGCGCGCGCCGCTGAGGGTCTCGCCGCGGGCCGTCGCCCGACTGAGCATGTCGAGCACGTCGGCGGCGCTCTCGGCCGAAGGAGCGCGACGCAGCTCCTCGAGCAGCGGCGAGCGGTGACACATGCGACCGATATGGGACAGGACCCGCAGGTGCTCAGCGGTGTCCGATAGCGGCGAGAGGAGCACGAAGAAGATGTCCGCCTCTCCGTTCCCGACCATGATCGACGCGTCGGTCGTGACGACGACGACCTCACTGCGCTCGATGCCCTCGATCGCGGCGTGGGGCAGGCTCACACCGCCACCGAGGGGGACGTGGCCGTCGCTCGTCGCGGTCAGCTTCTCGTGCAAGAGGCGTGGTTCGAGGCCCGTCAGCGCGGCGAGGCGCGGCACCGCGAGCTCGACCACCTCGTCGAGCGTCTTGGCCGCGGTGCGGAGGTTGATGCTCTCGGTCGGGATCCAGTCGTTCCAGCGCGCGGACTCCTCGTTGCCGTCGGACTCGACCTCCGCGTGGGCGCGCTTCCACTCGGCCCATACCATGCGGACGATGCTGGGCGACGCCTGCTTCGAGTCGAGCGCTCCGGTGCCGACCAGCGCCTTGCGGTAGCGATCGCTGAGCTCCTGCCAGGCGACGTGAACACCCGGGAGTCCCGCCCCCTCGCGCTGACGCTGCATGCTCGACAGCAGCTGCAGGCAGGCGTGATCGATGTGGTCGAGGCGCTCGATGTGCACGTGCAGCTCCTTGTCGGTCGGGATCGACTCCAAGGCGCGAGCGAAGCGCGGAAGCTGGACGAAGGTCGCCGCGCCGACGAGGTGCATGTGGACGACGCCGTGGGCGGGGCCCTCCTCTTGGTGGATCTCGAGGTGCGAGAAGGTCCACACCAGCTTGATCACGGCGGCGACCAAGCCCGCGAGGATGCCGATGAAGAGGTCGACGAAGACGACCCCGACGATGGTCACGCCGAAGATCCCGAACTCAGCCCGGCCCTGCTCCCACAGGCGACCCATCGCGCCGACGTCGACGAGCTTGATCCCCGTGTAGACCAGGATCGCGCCGAGGCAGGCCTTGGGGATCAGCTCCAGGAGCTGCGGCGCGAGGCTGACGAAGAGCAGGAGCCAGACGGCGTGGAAGATGGTCGAACGACGGGTCTGCGCGCCGGCCTCGACGTTGGCTGAGCTGCGGACGATGACGCCCGTCATCGGCAGGCCGCCGAGGAGGCCCGAGAAGAAGTTGCCGACCCCCTGAGCCTTCATCTCCTTGTCGTAGTCGGTCTTGGTGATGCTCTGGCGTTCATCGATCGCGCTGGCGGTCAGCAAGGTCGCCGCGCTGGCGACGAAGGCGAACATCGCCGATCGGCCGATAAGCACCGGGTCGCCGAGGATCTTGAGGTCCATCGCCGACGGGATCCCGAGCCCGGCGAAGAAGTTGGAGGAGATGTCGAGGGCGCGGACGTCGAGCGACATGAAGTACGCCGCCGCTGTGACCGACGAGAGGGCGACGAGGTGGCCGGGGACGATGGAGAGGAGCTTGGGCCGATACCTGTTCCAGCCGACGATCAGCGCGACGGTGGCGAGGGCGATCCAAAAAGGGGCCGACGAGTGGCCGGCGGCGGCGGTCGCCGTCTCGAGCAGCGCGCCGGGGATCGCGGCCACGTTGTCGACGAACTTCGAGTAGGGATCCTCGTCCAGCGCGACCAGGGCTTGGGAGCCGATGATCAGCACGCCGATGCCCGTCAGCATGCCCGTGATGACCGCGGGCGCGACCGCGCGAAACCACTGGCCGAGGTGCAGATACCCGGCCAGGAGCTGCCAGGCGCCGGTGAGCATGACGACGGGGCCGAGCGCGACGAGGCCGTACTGCGAGACCAGGGCGTAGCACGGGACGATCAGGCTCGCGGCCGGACCGCTGACCAGCAGCGGTGAGCCCGAGATCACGCCGATGGCCCCGCCGACGATGCCCGCGATCAGCCCGCGCTCGACCGGCACATCGCAGGCGACGGCGATGCCGATGCACAGCGGCAGAGCGACCAGGAACACGACCATGGAGGCCATGAAGTCCCGGATCCACGTCTCTTGCTTCGTCAGCGGCGCTGCGGGATCTCTAGGCTCGCGGTGCTCGTCTGCTTTGGTGTCTCGTATGGCCGCCATCACAGAGGTCTCCCGCTGGGCACTCCCTGAGAGAGAATGCATGCTCACTCAAACATGAATTAATTCTCAGGTTTGACCCATTCGTGTACAGTTCTTCAGTCTGAAGTGCAAGCCGCGAAGCGATGCTATCCGACGACGCGAAGGCGAGGACCTGGACCTTTCTGAGCAACCACGCTCACGTGCTCGTGTGCCTCGCGCGTGATCCAGACACACGCCTGCGCGACGTCGCGGAGCAGGTCGGTATCACGGAGCGCGCGGTCTTCAAGATCGTCGGCGAGCTCGAGGAGTCGGGCGTGATCACGCGGAGGCGTGAGGGGCGACGCAACCACTACGAGATCGACAGGACGCGGAGGCTTCGCCACCCCCTCGAGCGCGATCGCAGGGTCGGCAATTTGCTCGAGCTCCTGGTCGATCCGACCTAGCAGCCCGCGGCAAGGGTCCCGCGCTCTCCAGCCCGCGTCATCCCTCTCTCGACTCGACCGAAACGCGGCAACGATCGCGGCGCGAGAGCAGACCGGACCTCCACCACGGGCTGCGGAAGCGCCACGCGCCTCGCGTCTGCCGCCCTCGCATCGTCGCCGACGCTGGTCGTGGCACTTGCCCTGGGCGGCCGCAAGGGTCGCCACGACAACGCCCCGGACCGAAGCGTTCGGACCGGGGCGTGCGCGAAGCTCGAGCGCGCGGCTTACTGCGGCGGCTGGTAGATCTGCGCCGCGTCGGCTCCGCCCGGGAAGGCGTAGGAGCCCGCGGGTCCGTAGCCGTAGGCGATCACGCCGAAGGGGGTGTCGCCCTTGAGGGAGTGGACACCCTCGGAGACCGGACAGCGCCGCGACTCGTACGCCTCACCGTTCACGTTGCCGGCCGGCGACACCACACAGTCGCCGGGCACGGCGTCGTCGATCGTCACCACATTGTCCGGCGCGGTCGAGACGACGACGTAGTTCTTCGCCCATCCCCAAAGCCCGTCGTCGGCGGGCGTCAGGATCCGGTACTCGTCGCGGTACTGATCGACCGGCGGGAAGACGGTGAGGGCGGGATCGCCGGTGTAGGGGCCGTCGACGTACTCTTGGCTGATCAAGAGCTGGGCGACCATAAAGGGCTTGGTGCCGGTGGCGACGAAGTCAGCGTCGGCCCATGTGGTCCTCACCTCGCCAGGGGCCAGGGTGAACATGTCGTAGGGCGGCGGGAGGTTGGTCGTCACCTTCGCGTCCTCGGCGACGCCGAGGAAGCGGATCACGTCGGGCTCATGGTAGGCGCCGGTCGAGCGGATCGGGCTGCGGGTGATCACGTAGTCCTTGCCGATCGACTCGACCGGGAAGAGCTGCTCCTCCAGGTGGTCGAGGCAGCAGCTATCCCCCTCGGTCCACCCCGGATGGGTCGGGATCGAGACCACGCCGCCGGGCGCCGCGGTCGACTCGACGCCGGAGAATACGGCGACCGGCTTGTCCGAGAGAACGACGGAGCCGGTCAGATCGGCGATCGTCGCCGAGTCATCCTGGAGCGAGCCGTCGGCGGTCTCGAGGTTGAGGACGTCGAAGGGCCCGAGGGTGACGACATACTGGCCGCCGCCGGGGATCGGCGGCACTGGCGGGTTGCCCTTGATCCGGAAGCTCGGCTTGACCGTGACCTTGGTGTCGGGCTCCGTGCCGACGATCGTCAGCGCCGATCTGTCGATGATGTCGAAGAGCTTGATCGGATGCCCCGCCGGCCAGCCGACGACGCGGTAGTTCTTGCCCAGCGCGGGCGTCGGCAGGAGGAGGGAGGCGTCGTTCGAGAAGTTGTTCTCGAAGACGTTGAACTGATAGACGATGACCGGCGACGTCGAGGTGATCCGGAACGCGTTCGACGAGAGGCAGGTCCCGGGGGCCATGTAGTCATTGGGCATCTCGCCGCAGTCGAGCTCGCGGGTCGGCAGCTCGACCGGCACGACCTCGTCGGGGCCGATGCTCAGCTCCTCGACGATCATGAGGTCGAGCGGCTCTCCGGGCGCGGCGAGGTTGATCTCGATCGTCACGTTGGTCTGACCGCCGGCGATCGGCGAGATCGCGACGCCCCAGGGGGCGCTCGCCGGGTCGTTGAAGGCGTCCTGCTGATCCATGTCGACCGCCCAAAACTCGCAGCCGATGTTCGAGGGCTTGTTGGCCGCGTCGAGGCAGGTGATGACCTCTTCGCCGGTGTCGCTGGTGTCCGTCTCGGTGTCGGCGCCGACGTCGAAGAGCGGCCCGCCGGTGGTGTCACTGTCGCTGGTGCTCGGATCGCTGGTCCGGGTGGTCCCGGTCGTCCCGGCCGCGCTCGCAGTCCCGGTGTCGGTGCCTGCGCCCGTGGTGGTGGTGGTCGGGCTCGCGGTGGTCGGCTCCGTCGCGCTTGCGGTCGCGCTTGCGGTCGCGCTCTGACCCGCCGTGTCGACAGGTTCGTCGCCGTTGCAGCCGAGGGGTCCGGCGAGCAGGCAGAGGGAGGAGACGAGGGGGAGTGGAGGGAGTCGAAGCATGGCGATCGTCCTTGAGACCAGGGCCCGACACTACCAGGACGAGCGAAGACGCGCGACCGGCCCTGTGGCGACGTCTCCCTGCCTTCACCGTCTACACCTCGGCGAGGCGGTGACCTGCGGGAGCGACCCCTGCGACCGGGGGGTCTGCTCGCCAGAGACCGGCATCGGGGTCGCTGGCGAGGCTGCCTCGCGGTGCTGGCAACAGGTGCGTCACGCTCGGGCGCTCGGCTCGAATGACACGTCGGACATGGGGTCATTGCGGTGGCCGATGCCTGCTCCGGGGTGCGCGTGAGCGACGCGTGTCGCGCCATCGGGGCGCGTCTTGCGGTGTCGGGTGCTGCGTGCTCCTATCGGGGGACATGTCGGCCCCTGACAAGCGTGAGCGTTCGCAGAGCTGGGCCCTGGGCCCGACAGACGCACCACCGGCCCCGGTCCTGGCCGGTCTGCCGCTCCTCGGGAGCACCCTCGATCTCCTGCGCGGTCCGCTAAAGGTCGTCATGCGCGGCTACCATGAGCACGGGTCGATCTTCAGGATCAAGGCGCTCGGCCGCTGCTACACGGTGCTCGCTGGCACAGAGGCCAACCGCATGGTGATCAAGCTCGGCGACAACCTGCTGGCGGAGCCCGAGTACCACGCATTCGCTGAGGGGATGGGGACCGACAATTTCGTGCTCAGCATGGACGGTCCGCGGCACAAGCATATGCGCGCAGTGCTCAAGCGTGGCTATTCGAAGTCCGCGATACGTCCGCATATCGGCATGCTCGTCGACTCGACCCGCGCCGAGGTCGGGTCGTGGCGGCCCGGTCAGGTCATCGACATCATCCCCATCCTCAAGCGGCTCGTGACCCGCCAGATCGGCATCGCGTTGATGGGGCGAGAGCCTGGGGGGGCGGTCGAGGACCTCCAGATCTTTATCTCGACGACGGTCAAGTGCAAGCTGACGCGGAGCCACCCGGCGTTCCTCCTCCGCATGCCGCGCTACACTGGCGCTATTCGCCGCCTGCGTACGCTCAGCCGTGAGATCGCGGAGGACCATCGTCGGCGCCCGCCGTCGACGGAGCCGAATATCATCGACGATCTCTTCGCGGCGGTCGATATGGAGGGCGAGCCCTTCGCCGAGGACGCCGCGGTCGCGGTGGTGATCGGCACCTTCCTCGCCGGGCTCGACACGGTCGCGATCGCGACGAGCTTCGTTCTCTACAACCTCCTCCGCTACCCGGAGGTGCTCGCTCGCGTCAAGGCCGAGGTCGATGAAGCCTTCGCGGGATCCTCGACCCTGAGCGTCGACGCCCTCAAGGGGATGCACGCGCTCCACGCGACGATCCTCGAGACGCTGCGCATGTATCCGATCCTCGCCTTTGTCACGCGCGAGGCGAAGGAGACCTTCGAGTTCGCCGGCCACCGCGTCGACGCCGGCGACAAGCTCATGCTCGCGCCCGTCGTCCCTCATTTCCTCGCCGAGCACTTCCCCTCGCCCGAGACCTTCGACATCGACCGCTACATCCTCCCGCGTCGGGAACACCAGCGCCCCGGCGTCTACGCCCCGTTCGGCGTTGGGCCGCATATCTGCCTCGGGGCGGGCATGGCCGAGGTCCAGCTCATGGTGCTCCTTGCGACCATCGTCCGCTACGTGCGGCTCGAGTATGCCGACCCCAACTATGTGCTGAAGGTCATCCTCGACTCCTCACGGCGGCCCGACCGGAAGTTCAAGCTCCGCCTCAGCGAGCATCGTCAAACGCCGTAGTCGGCCGCTGCGCGCTGGGCGTGCAACGGAGCTAGCGCACCTCTATGAGCATAGGTAGGCGTCGCCGACACCTAGCCGTCGGAGAGCGCCGGCGGTCCGCCCTGGAGCTGGAGGAGATGCTCGTGGGCGTCGGCGGTGGCGATGAACACGTCCGAGGGGCGCCGTCCGGGCGGCGCGTAGCGGAAGCGAAGCCCGACAGACTCGCGAAAGCAGTCGCGCGGGTCGAAGACCTTGAGGTCGACCCTCAGCCAGTGGCGGGGACCGAGGCGATCGACGCGGGCATCCTCGATGTACGCGCGCTCGTAGCGGGTGAGGAGGACGCTGCTCTGGACGATGAGGGCGCGGTCGGTGATGACGAGGCGCCCTGATGTCTCGAGGGCGAGGGCGAGGGCGACGACCACGAGCGAGGAGACCGCAGCCGCGACCGCGCCGAGGGTCGAGCCGGTCGCCATCGTCAGGGCGACGCCGACGATCGTGCCGACGACCGCGAGCTGCAGCGCCGCGGAGGCGGTCGACTGGCTGTACCTCTTCGCCACCCGCAGCGCCTCGCCGGGGGCCATGTACTGGCGGACGAAGGCGTCGTCGTGAGCGTCCCGTCGGCGGAGGGCGAACGTGGTGGCGGCCGGCTCGTACTTCTTGAGCTTGGACGTCACGCCCGGCAGTGTAGCGCGAAGTCCCGTCGACGCCCGCCGGAGCTGCGCGTGGTCGCGGTCACGCGGGCCGCGAGGCCGCGATCTTCGCGGCGCTGTCGCGGCGCTGTCGCGGGCAGGCAGCAGCGGAGGGCGGGATCGGAGGGCGGGATCACCCCTTGAACTCATAGGCTCCGCGGCTAGGCGGATCGTCGTAGCAGGCGCCGTCAAAGTCGACGAGCACCGAAGGGTCGACAAGCCCGGTCCCGACAGCCGGCGACCCGGCGCTCAGGTGATAGTCCCCTTGAGGGTCGACGAGCTGGGGGTCGACGCCGACGATCGGATCGTCTTCGACGGTCGGGAGATCGGCGGCCGGGCTCGAGAGTCCGGGATCATCGCTCGCGTACCAGAGGTTGCGGGCGAAGGAGAAGGTCTCAGGCGCGGTGTTCGAGCCGATGTTGACGTAGGTGGAGAGGTCGCCGCGGGCGAAGAGCACCAGGTTTTGCCGGACGATCCCGCCCGAGCTCGGGGCGAACTCGTAGTCCGGCGTCGACACCGTCTCCTGGAGGATCCGCAGGATCCACTGCTGCGGGTCGATGAGGGTGTTGTTGGCGGCGAGGCAGTCGACGCAGCCGACGAAGGCGAGCGGCGCCTGCGTCTCGACCATCACGTTGGCGATCGCGCGGATGTCCCGGGCCTCCGCGTTGACCCCGTCCATGGTCAGCGGCGGGCGGAAGAACTCAAAGCCGGTCGAGCCGCCCATGTTGAGGGCGCGGGAGATCGTGCGGTCGATCCTGTTGCCGCGGATCTCGATGTTGACGCTCCCGCCCTTCGCCTGGACGCCGTTGCCGAGGTCGTGGATCTGGTTGCCGAGGATCAGGCCAGCGTGACAGCCGACATGATCGATCCCAGAGCCCCCTTCGCCGCAGTGATCGATCTCCGAGTCGCGGACGATGTAGTCGTCGACGCCGGAGAGCTTGACGCAGTCCTGGTTGCCGCCCTGGCCGATATCGTGGACGTGGAGGTCGCGGAGGATGAGATGGCGGGTCGCCTCGGGATCGTCGTAGGCGCCGCCGTCGTCGACGTTGATCCCGTTCTGGCTCGCGCCGCGGACCTCGACGTCGTGGACGACGACGTAGCGGACGCGGGTCAGGTGGAGCCCCTCGCCGCCGCCCTCGAGGACCGGACGCGCCTCGTCCGGGGCGCCGCCGATCCAGATCGGCGCCTCGGCGGTGCCGGAGAGATCGGAGAGGTAGTTGTCGCCGCCGTAGGTGCCGGCGTGGAGGCGGAGCGCCGCGCCGGGGCTGAGCTTGGCGGCGGCGCTCGAGATCGTCGCGCAGGGGCTCTCCTCGGGGCCGCACTCGGGGCCGTCGACGCCGTCCTTCGCGACGTGGAGGACTGTGCGGGGGGTCTTGCCGTCCTCAAAGGTCGGCGTGTCGGCGCAGGGATCGACGCCGCCGGTCGTGGTCTCTTCGCCTGTGGTGGTCTCTGCGGAGGTCGTCGAGGTCGTCGAGGTCGTCGGGTCTGTCGGGTCTGTCGAGGTCGTCGTGGCGGTGGTGGACTCGGTCCCGATGGTGGACTCGGTGCTCCCGCTGGTCGCCTCGGTCGTCGAGCCGTTCGAGGTCGGCGTGGCGCCGACGCTCTCGCTCTCAGAGTCTGAGCCGCTGCCCGAACAGGCGGTCACGCAGAGGGCGCAGAGATAGGCTAGGGCTGCGGGGATGCCGACGCGGGACATCGGCGGATAGTACGATCGGGTGACCGATCGCGACGCGTCGTGAGCGGCCTATGTTCGCGCGCCGAGCCCCTGAGCCGAGCCCCTGAGCCGAGCCCCTGAGCCGAGCCCCTGAGCCGAGCCCCTGAGCCGAGCCCCTGAGCCGAGCCCCTGAGGGAGTACAGCTGTTGTGATGAGCACGGCGAGAGGTCGAGCGCGACGCTCCCCACACGCAGGCACGCTCGGGGTCACGGGCCTCTGCGCAGCGCAGCCGCGCGCGCGCTCTCTCTTTCTCTCTTTCTCTCTCTCTCCCTCTCTCTCGCCTCGCGACCCCGGTAGAGGTCGCGAGACTGAGCGCGGGACAGACCGCGGTTCCGTCCCCGGCGAGGCCTGGCGCCCCCAGGGAGGGCCTACGGGGCGGGGTCGCACATGACGTGCTTGATGTCCGCCTTGACCCGGGGCCACAGCTTGGAGTTCGAGAAGGCGAAGCCGAGCACGCCGACGATCTCGGTGAACTGCGATCCGACCGGACAGGCGTTGTTCAGCCCCTGGTCGTTCACGGCGTCGTAGATCGTGTCGTCGATCCGGAGGGCGCCGGTGACCTCGAACTCGTCGTAGTCTTGGTTGTCGGCGTTTTGCTTGGTGATCGTCACGTCGGCGATCGAGAGGAGCATCGACTCATACGCCTCCGCCTGGGCGCCGCCCGTCGCGATCGTCGACGGGTCGGCGACCTTGAGCGGCGCGAAGGGGAGGACCTCGCCGGCGTCGTCGACCGTGACGTCCGCCCCGGTGATCTCGCTAAAGCCGAAGTACTCCTCGTAGGTGCCGGCGACGGTGACCTTGTTGCCGACCTTGACCGCCGCCTGCGAGCCGCCGGTGAAGACGAAGATGCCCGAGAAGGGATCGAGCGAGTCGTCCTGGATGTGGAAGCCCTGGGCGTTGCCGAGGTCTGGCCGGATCCCCGTGACGTACCCGCTGACCAGCACCGGCGAGCCCTCGCTGGGATGGTTGGGGTGATCAGGGTCGCGGATCGCCGGGATCGAGAGGGGGCAGAGCTGGGCCCCCGGGTTGGGCTCGGGGCACTCGTCGCAGGCGTCGCCGTGGCCGTCGTCGTCGTCGTCGGCCTGGTCCGGGTTGGGGTCCTGGACGCAGTTGTCGGCGGCGTTCGGGATCCCGTCGCCGTCGTAGTCGTCGGTCGGCGGCGGCGTGCAGTCCTCGCCGGGGTCGGCGGGGCAGAGGTCGCAGACGTCGCCGATCCCGTCGTCGTCGTAGTCCGCCTGGAGCATCTCAAAGTCGCGGACCGGGTTGAAGACCAGCGGGCAGTTGTCGAGGCCGTCGATGATCCCGTCGCCGTCGCCGTCGTCGTTGGTGATCCCGTCGGCGTAGGCGTCGCGGAAGGGGGTGCAGGTCGGCTCGAACTCGGGCTCGCCGCAGAAGAAGAGCGGGTAGACCGGCTCGATCGCGTCGCGCAGGTCCTGGAGGCCCGCCTCGCCGATCTCCTTGAGCACGCAGACCTTCTTGGCGTTGCCGCAGACGTCGATGTCCTCGCAGTCGGCCTGATCGAGCGCCGGGTCGCTCATCAGCGCGGCGTCGCCGTAGAGCGGCTTGCCGCCGCGGAGGACGAGGCCGACGCCGGCCGGCTCGCCGTCGATGATCGCCCGATAGCTCGGGTTTTGCGACCCGTCGAAGATGGCGATGTCGGCGAGGTAGCCCGGCTTGAGCATGCCGACCGCGTGCTCGGTGCTCAGGACCAGGGCGGCGTTGAGGGTCGCCATCCGCCACAGCTCCTCGTCGTCGAAGTGGTGATCGTAGTAGTTGGCGTTGAGGTAGTCCGCGCACTGGAGCTCGCGGAGCATGTTCATCGATCCGGTCATCACCCAGTCGGTGCCGAGGGCGATCGTCGCCCCGAGCTGATCCATCGCCGTGACCGAGGCGGTGTTGCCGTAGAGGACGACGTTGGAGCGCGGCGACCAGACGATCTTGGCCCGCTCGCTGACGGTCTCGACGATGTCGGCGACGTCGACCGCGATCGCGTGGACGATCCCGGTCTGCTGGGCGATCACGTCGCCTTCGCCGGTCGAGGTGCAGAGGAACTCGTTCTTCGCCGCGGTGTTGATCCCCTCGCCGATATGGCCGAGGTAGGAGTCGAGCTCGGCGATGTCGGCGGCGGTGGTCGGGTTGGCGCCGTACATGCAGCCCATCTCGACCTGGAGGCCGACCGAGTCGTCGAGCGGGAAGGTGTCGCTGTCGACGGTCTGGATCGGCAGACCCTCCTTGTCGTTGGCGTCGTCGAGGTTGCGGACGAGGCCGGGCCGGCCCGCGCCGCCGCCGATCGTCGAGGTCGCGCCGCCGAGGAGGAAGCGGAGCTCGCCCGCCTCGATCTGGCGCTTGTTGGCGCTGCCGTTGGTGGTCAGCTTGACGTGGCCGTTTTGCCCCTTCCGCCAGTCGTGGCGGTGCTCATAGCGGTCGGGGCCCTGACCGATGGGGACGTTGTTGGCGAAGCCGAGGTGGTCGTGGGTGTTGATGAGCCCCGGCGAGATCACCCCGTCGGCGCAGTCGACCCAGCTCGCGTCCATCGCCTGCGGGTCGGTGTCACAGTCGCAGCCGACGCAGACGATCGTCTCGTCGACGACGAGCACCTGACCGTTGGTGAGGACGCCGTCGGGGCCGAGAACCGTGCCGCGGAGGAGCAGGCCCTCGGTCCCGGGGATGCTGACCTGACAGAGCCCCTCGTCCGGGGGGAGGAGCGGCTCGCCGCCGCAGTCGAGGTCACCGCCGGTGCCGCCCGTGTCGGTGTCGGTGTCGGTGTCGGTGTCGGTGTCGGTGCCGGTGTCGGTGTCGGTGCCGGTCGTCGTCGAGGTCGAGGTCGACTCGCCGGTCGTCGTCGTGTCCGTCGTGCTCTCGGTGGCCGTCACCGCGGTCGTCTCGCCGGTGGTGCTGGTGGTGGTGGTCGAGCTGGTCGAGCTGGTCGAGCCGGTGGAGCTGGTGGAGCCGGTGGAGCCGGTGGTGCTTGTGTCCGTATCCGTGTCTGTGTCCGTGGCGCTCGTCGTCGCCGAGGTGGCCACGTCATCGCCGTTACAGGCGACGACCATGAGCAATCCAGTGAAGGTCCAGGGGTAGAGGGCAGACGTTCGGGTTCGCACGTCGCGGAGAATAGCGAGCGATTGTTACCGCGAGGTGGCAAGGTTGTTCGAGGTCGCCCGGCTCCTCGGGCGCTTTCGCCCCGATATCGTGAGGGGGGGCGAGGGGCTCAGCCCCCAACTTGTGGCTGGCGAGAACCTGCGCGGGGGCGTCGGTCTTCGAACGAGGGAGTACCATCCCGCTATGCGTAGTCTTCCGTGGCCCCTCTCGCTCGTCCTCTTCGTCCCGGTCCTCGCCTGCGGCGGTGATGATGGCGCGACGGGGGCGACGACCGGAGCGTCGGCGACGGCGCCCACCGAGGGCGGCATGTCGGCGACGACCGGCGCGAGCGCGTCGGCGGGGACGGCCACGACCTCGGCGACCTCGGGCGAGAGCGAGAGCGCGACCGGGACCGCGACGACGAGCGCAGGCCCGACGACGGGCCCGACGACAGGCCCGACTACGGGGGAGACCACCGGCGCCGACAGCTGCGAGAGCTCGCCGCACTACCGCGTCGGCGCGGCGATCCGCGACATCACCGGGCCCGCCGCGGAGCTGGTGATGATGGGCTACTCGATGCCCGAGCAGAAGGCCGAGGGGATCAGCACCCGCCTCTGGTCGCGCGCCTTCGTCGTCGAGCATCCCTGCAGCGACCGCCGCGTCGTCTTCGTCAGCGCCGATCTCGGCCAGGTCTTCCAGAGCGTCCACCTCGAGGTCGTCCACCGCCTCCAGGAGAAGTTCGGCCCCGATCGCTACACCTTCGACAACGTCGCCCTCTCGTCGACCCACACCCACTCCGGGCTCGGCGGCTTCTCCCACTACACGCTCTTCAACCTCGCCGTCGGCGGCTACGACCCCGACAACTTTGAGGTGATCGTCAGCGGGATCGTCGACTCGATCGTCGCCGCCGACGCCTCCCTCGATCACGGGGTCGTCAAGATCGCCCAGGGCCCCCTCCACGACGCCAACTGGAACCGCAGCCCCCAGGCCTACGCCGGCAACCCCGAGGAGGAGCGGGCGGCCCACGAGGCGGAGATGATGCGCGACACCAACACCCATATGACGGTGCTCCGCTTCGAGAAGACCGAGGAGGGCGGACTCGACGGCGATCCGATCGGCATGATCACCTGGTTTTCGAGCCACCCGACCAGCGTCTCCAACGGCAACCGCCTGATCAGCGGCGATCACAAGGGGCTCGCCTCCTACCGGATGGAGCGCCACTTCGGCGCCGACTACCAGGGGGACGCGCCCTTCGTCGCCGCCTTCGCCCAGAGCGACGCCGGCGACGCGTCGCCCAACGAGGTGATCGTCGGCGATCCCAAGAACACGGTCAGCCGGCCCTGCGACGGCGATCCCGACCCCGAGTGCGATGACCTCGCGAACGCCGAGATCCACGGACTTTGGCAGTATGAGCGGGCGTTGGAGCTCTTCGAGGGGGCGCAGGAGCGCCTCGCCGGACCGACGGGCGGGCGCCTCGCGTTTATCGACATGGAGAACGTGACCGTCGCGCCCGAGTTCACCGGCGAGGCGGAGCACACCACCTGCAGGGCGGCGATCGGCTTCTCGATCGCCGCCGGGGCCGAGGACGGCGTCGCCGTCGAGTTCATCAACGAGGGGATCGTCTACGGCGATCTGCCGAAGGTGACGATCGTCCCGGAGGATCAGGCGTGCCACGAGGAGAAGACGATCCTCCTGCCCGTCGGGCGGATGCTCCCGCACCCCTGGTCGCCGACGATCCTGCCGGCGCAGGTGCTGCGAATCGGCGACCTGGCGGTAGCGCCGGTGCCCTTCGAGATCACGACGATCTCGGGGCGTCGTCTGCGGGAGACCGTCGTCGCCGCGCTAGCGCCGGCAGGGGTCACACGGGCCGTGATCGCCGGCCTCTCCAACGGCTACTCGAGCTATGTGACGACCCGCGAGGAGTACGCCGCTCAGCACTACGAGGGGGCGTTTACCCAGTTCGGCCCGTGGACCCTCGCCGCCTGGCAGCAGAGCTTCTCCGGGGTCGCAGACGCGCTGCGGGAGGGCGTCCCGGCGGTCGACACCGGCGAGCCGCTCGACCTCAGCGACGCCCAGGTGATCAACGTCCCGGGCGTCGTCGCCGACTCCCCCTGTCTCCTCCCGGACGCCAACCTCTGCCCCTTTGAGAAGTTCGGCGACGTGCTCGTCGCCCCGCCGGCCAAGGCTTCCGCGGGCGAGCGGATCAAGGCCACCTTCCGCGGCGCCCACCCGCGCAACAACCCTCGCCTAGGGAAGGGCTTTGTCGAGGTCGAGCGGGAGGTCGGCGGCGAGTGGACGATCGTCGCCCACGACTGGGATCCGGAGACCCGCTTTCGCTGGCGGCGCACGGGGGGACCGCTGAGCCCGATGTCGGAGGTCGACGTCGAATGGCTAGTCCCAAAGTCGGCGGAGCCGGGGAAGTACCGGCTCGTCTACCGCGGGGACGCGCGCTCGCTGCTCGCGGTGATCTCACCGATCTCGGGCTTTTCGCCGCCCTTCGTCGTCGAGTAGCCCGCACGCGGACAGGGTCGACGCTGCGGCGAGGGCGGCGGTCATGCCCGGAGCGATGCCTAGCAGCCCGTGGCAAAAGTCCCGCGCGCTCTCGCTTGCCCTCGTCGCCCCTCTCGGCCCCGCCGAAACTTGCAGTACAGCCCAGTACAGCGGCGTTTCGTCGAAGCCAAGAGGGCCAACGATCGCGGCGCGACAGCACACGGGACTTTTGCCACGGGCTGCTAGGGCGTGAGGGCTTCGCATCACTCCTTGTCATCCCCCACGAGTCCGATGGTCACATAGTCACGGCTGATGCGGAGGAGATCGGGGACGCCGTCGCCGTTGACGTCGACGCAGCGGGTGAGCTCCTCGGGGCTGGAGGCGAGCGCGTAGTCGACGAAGGTGCTGTCGACGCCGAGCATAAACCTCGCGTCGTCGGTCGTGCCGCCGCGCAGGCGGAGGTCCGGGACGCCGTCGCCGTTGCACTCGGTGACCGCGTCGAGCCGTCGTTCGCCGACGTCGGCGATCCTCATCGCCGGGCCGAGCTCTCGTCCGAAGATGTTGTGCCGGGCGAGCGAGTCGCCGACGATCGTGAGGAGGACGCCTGGATCGAGGACCAGCGCGGAGCGGCCGGGGAGCTCGGCGCTCTTGAACTCGCGACCGCCATCGTTCCAGAGGATCCGCAGGGCTCCGTCGATGTCGCTGTCGAGGAGCAGGTCGGGGCGTCCGTCGCCGTCGAGGTCGGCGGCTCGGAGGGCGAGCTCGGCCAGCTCCTCCTCTTCCTCGGGGGTCTCTTGGTTCGCTTCGCCTCCCTCCGCCTCCGGCGTCGAGAGCAGGGCCGCCTTGGGATGGATGACGCTCAGGAGCACCTGGGGCGGGCCAAATTTGGGCTCGTCGCCCGTTGGCCCCTCGGCGTAGAACACAGCGACCCCCATGGTCGGGTCGCTCGCGGTCGGGCCCCAGGCGATCGCGAGGTCGACGAGGTCGTCGCCGTCAAAGTCCCCCGCGGCGGCGGCCTGCGGCGCGCCATGATCGAGGTTGACCTGGAACCCTGAACTCCAGGATCTGCCGTCCCACGCCCATCCCAACCCGAGAATGGCCGTTCCTGAGCTTGTGACGGTGACGAGCTCATCCCGTCCGTCGCCGTTGAGGTCCTCGGCGAGGATCGGGCGCCCTCCGCGCCAGTTGTCGTTGCGGGTGCGGGTTCGCAGACCCTCGAGGTCGCCCCAGAGCGTGCTGTGCGAGTCGCGATCGCTGACGACGAAGTCGACGAGACCGTCACCGTCGAGGTCACCGTCGACGATGCTCAGGAACTCCGGCTCCGAGCTGGCGAGGAGCGGCCGCTCGGGCTCGACGCGCGGCATCGTCACAGTGCGCGCTTCTGCGCGAAAGAGCGTGTTGCCGGGGCTGAAACCGGGCGTGACGAGGAGATCGGCGCGGCCGTTGCCGTCGAGGTCGGCGAGGGAGTGGGGCCTGCCGAGACGGACGGAGTAGGGGGGGCCCGAGAAGCCGAGCCCATCGCCGCGGACGTAGGTGACGTCCCCGTCCAGCCTATAGACTCCGTGGTCGAGGTGCCCATCACCGTCGAAGTCGGCGACAAGTTCGATGCTCGCCCTGGTGGGAAACCCGTCGATCCTGTCGACGCTCCGCACCTGCGGGGTCGCGCTGTGGAGCCCGTCGACGACGACGAGGAGGTTGTCTTCCCGCAGGAGAACCTCGTCGATGCCGTCGCCGTCGTAGTCTCCGAGGGTCAGCTCCGGGTGTTCTTTTCCGGAGAACTCAGGTGAGATGTCTGTGAGGACATGTGTATTAAGGGCGAGGAGCTCATCGCCCGTCCGTCCGAGGACCGTGACGACGCCCTTGCCGGTGAGGAGCAGCTCTTCGGTGCCGTCGCCGTCGAGGTCTCCCGCGGCCGACGGCCAGCCCTCGGGAGTGGCGAAGGTCGTTTGGGGCTTGAGCTCTCCGGCTGCGTCGACGGCGAGGGGGAGCAGCGCACCGTCGTAGGTTTTCAAGAGGATGAGCGCACGCGGCTCACCGTCGACGAGCGGCGCGAGGCTCGGATTGTCGGACGAGTATCGCGCGGACACGGTGAAGCCCCCGAGCCCGTCGCCGAGCGCGAGCTGGACCGCGGTGCTGTCTTGGTGGCCGATCAGATCCACGTTGCCATCGTGATCGACATCCGCGGCGCGGATCGTGTGCGCGCAGAGGTCGAAGACGGGTCCTGGCTGCGCGTCGGCGAAGCTGCCGTCGCCTAGGCCGCTGAGGATCGAGACGCTGCAGTTTTGGTGGGCGACCGCGAGGTCGACACGGGCGTCGCCGTTGAAGTCCGCGCTGAGCACGTCGAAGCCCTTGCGCGGGAGCGCGGTCTCTCCGACGATGATCGGGATCGGCCCGGTCTGGGGCTCGATGAGAACGACCGCGCCCTCGCCCGCGGCAAACCCTTCGCCGAGCAGATCGAAGCGCGCGTCGTCCTTCGCGGGCCGTTCGACGTAGCCAGCCTGGGTGAAGTCAGGGTCGTAGAAGCGGGTGTGCAGGCTGCCGAGGGCCATGGTCAGGCTCGAGAGGCCCGAGCCTGCGTTGAACGCTCCGCCGAGCAGCCCCGCGCTGTCCCCGGAGTCGCCGTCGAACTCGATCGCGCGGGCCTGGGCGAAGCCGCCCGCTCCGTCACCGGCGGCGAAGAGGATCCCGCCCTGCAGGCGATCCCGGACGACCGCGTCGAGCCTATCGTCGCCGTCGAGATCGCGGAGCTCAAGGTCACGGGTTCCGGGCGATGTCGGCGCTGTGGCGCTGGCGGTGAAGCTGCCCGCGCCGTCGCCCCGGAGCGACACGAGCGAGCCGTCGAGATCCAGCACCACCGCGTCGAGGTGTCCGTCGCCGTCGAGGTCGCCGAGCTCCAGCTCGATCGGGCTGGAGCCCGCCGTGAGGGTCCGGGTCACGCCCTCGGTGTCCATGAGCAGGAGATGCTCGCCGTCGACAGCGATGAGCTCAGGCTCGAGGTCGCCGTCGAGGTCACGGGCGACGACCACGAGGATGGGGCGTTCTAGGGGGAGGGGCGCGCCTCGGATCAGCGTATCGTCACCGGCGCTGTAGAAGGGGAGGAGCTGGGCCGGCACGCTGCCGGCGACGAAGAGGTCGTCGCGGCCGTCGCGGTTGATGTCGACGCGGACGAGCGCTGTCGGCGTGCCCACGTCGTGGATGGTCGTGGGGCCTCTGTTGTCGTAGAAGAGCCAGAGCTGGTCGCTGGACTTGGAGATGAGCGCGACCTCATCGTCGCCGTCGCCGTCGAGGTCGATCCGTGCGCCGGCCTGGGGTGCCCCGGACACCCGCCGAGACTCCCAGGTGATCGAGCAGAGCTGGCCCAGCGGGTCCATGCAGGGCTCGTCGCCGCATCCAGAGAGGGGGAGCCCCGAGAAGGCGATGGCGATGGTGACGAGCGCTGCGTTGTTCGTGCGAGGCCATCGGCGCATCGGGCCGAGGTTAGCACGGAGGAGGCGTCTCCTCGCGCCTGTCCTCCTGTGCAGGCTGCGTCCTATGGACTGGACGGCCTCCCCGAGGCGCGGCGCTCGGCCGCTACGGTTCGTTCTCGGTCTCTCGCTCAGCTCGGTGAGTCGTCGCGTTGCTCGTGCTCGTAGGATACGGCGAGTCGACGAGCACTTCGGCTCGCGGGGCTGCGCGGACGGGCCCCCGTGGATCGATCGATCACGACTGCAACGGGGTGACCGACGCCGACCGTCTGCGCGAGAGGGCGAGAGGGCGAGACTCGGTAGTCCTGCTAGGCCCCCGGTTCGGAGGGCTCGGAGCCCTCGATACGCTCGCGCAGGTCGCCGACCATCTCCTCGAGGATCGCGAGGCCGTAGGAGATCTTGCGCAGGAACGAGGGCGCGTGGTGGACGATGACGAAGTTCGGGTGGCCCGACCAGATCGTCCGGAGGCTGGCGTCGAGCGCAGCCGCTTGGCCGAGGGTCTCGCGGCGGACCGGGTTCCCGCCCTCGATCCCCATGCCGCCGACGGCGGCGCTCTCAAAGAAGATCACGCCGTCGTAGCGGGCGAGCTCCTGCTCCAACGAGGTGCCCATCGCCTGGAAGAAGTCCTCCGGGGTCTCAGGCCAGTAGGCCGCGCCGTCGATCGTGCCGCGGTCGCAGAGGAGGATGCGATCGGGGTAGCGCGCGGCCTGGACGTCCTCGAGGTTGCGCTGGACGTGGAAGATCGCGCGCTGAGCAGCCTTGCGCGCGTGCGGCTGCTCGTAGCGGGGGAAGCCGCCGCCGAACATCATCGTCGCGGCCTCGGGGACGACGACCACGCGGTCGCCGATCTCGCGGCGGAACATGTCGGCGGCCGTGGTCTTGCCGCCGCCAGGGCCTCCGGTGACGACGATACGGCAGCGATGAGAGGGCGTGTTCGGCAGATCCATGGGGCGGCGCTCCGGTCGTGACGCGGACTATACGTCGAGCAGGCCGCGCCCGCGGCCGGTGCTCGGCGTTCATCCTGCGAAGATGCTGCGGTGCGACGGCGGCTAGCGCTGGCGTGGGAGGCGGACCGTGAACACCGAGCCTTGGCCGGGCTCGCTCGTGACCCGCACCGATCCGCCGAGGCGCTCGCAGAAGTGGGCGGCGACGGCGAGGCTCACCCCAGTGCCGTCGTAGCGGCGGGTCGGCGAGTCGTCGGCCTGGCTGAAGGCGGTGAAGAGCTTGGGCAGCGTCTCCTCGGGGATCCCGGGGCCGGTGTCTGCGACCGAGAGCTCGACCCAGGGCGCGCCGTCGACGGACACTTCGCGGGCCTGGACCGAGACCGACCCCCCGTCGGTGAAGCGACAGGCGTTGTCGAGGAGCGAGGTGAGCACGTATCGGAGCATGCTCTCATCGGTCGTCAGCGACGGCAGCGGCCCCTCGCCCTCGAGCGTCAGCGTGTTGTCGTGGACGGCGGCGGCGTCCTGGAAGGCCGCGACGAGCTTCGGCAGGAGCACGTCGAGCTCGATCCGGACCGGGCAGATCTCGCGGGCGTCGGTCTCTATCTGCGTCAGCTCGAGGATCGACGAGACCGAGCGGAGCAGCCGCATCCCGGCGCGGTGGACCGAGTGCAGATCGGCCTCGATGGTCGAGGTGTCACCGGCCGCGAAGTTCTCGGCGATGAGCTCGGTGAAGCCGAGGATCGCGTTGAGCGGGGTCCTGAGCTCATGGGACATGTTCATGAGGAAGCGGGTCTTGACCCGGTCGGCCGCGAGCGCGGCGACCCTCGCGTCGTTGAGGCTGTCGTAGAGGCGGGCGTTGGTCAGGGAGATGGCGACCTGGGCCGCGAGCTGGCGGATGAGGTTCAGGCGTCGGTGGGTGAAGACCCCCGGGCTCAGCTCGTTTTCGAGGTAGAGGACGCAGCTCAGGGCGCCCTGGTGGAAGATCGGCGTGCAGAGGAGGGAGCGGACCTTGCGGGCGCGGAGGACCGGATCGGCGCTGTGCAGCGGATCCTGAGCGGCGTCGGCGATGATGACGTCGGAGCCCGTGCGGATGACGAGGTTGATGACCGAGGCCGGCAGGGAGGCGAAGTCTTCGGGGCTCTGCGCCTGTCCGACCTCGACCCGGATCCCCGCGTCGTCGCAGACTGCCTCGGCCTCGACCCGGAGCTGACCGTCGACGTTGAGGAGGAGGACGCCGCGGCGGGCGGCGGCGTTCTCGATGAGGAGCGTGATGAGGCGGGTGAGGAGCCGGTCCATCTCCAGCTCGCTCGAGATCGCCCGGGCCGCGCGGTTGACGGTCTCGAGGTCGAGGGCGACGACGGAGGTCGCGCGGGTCATCGACGATGATGACGAGGAGGACGACGGGGAGGTGTCGGTGGGGTCGTAGGCCGTCGACTCGACCCCGAGCTCGCCGAACTCGGCGGCGAGCCAGGCGATCTTCGCCGCCGCGCCCCAGCGGCGATAGGCGGCGACAGCCTCGCGGAAGAACGCCCGGGCGACGATCGGGAGGCCGCGGTCGACCGCGGAGCGGAGCGCACACTCGGCGGCGAAGGCCTCGACGTGGGGGGCTCGCTGCTCGCGGGCGAGCTCAATCGCCTCGTTGTAGAGCTTGAGCGCGGCCGCGTCGTCACCATCGCGCCGCGCAGCCTCGCCGCGGACGAGGGCAAGGCGGGCGCCGAAGTTTCCCGGCGCGGTGCGGGACCACTTCGTCAGGGCCTTGATCCCCGCCCTGATCCGACCCTCGTCAGCGCGGCGCTGGCGAGCCCTTGCGGCCGGCGCCAGGCGGCAGAGGATCAGGCACTCGTAGAAGTGGAGGTCGGCGATGAAGGGCGAGCCGAAGGCGGCCTTCGAGCGCGCGACGGCCTCGGTGATCGCAGCGTAGGCTCGCTCGTAGTCGGCCTCCATGTAGCGGAGGAGCGCAAGGTAGAGGTGCTGATAGAAGAGCGCCAGCGGCGTGCGCTGCTCGTCGAGCTGGGCGATGAGGCGGCGCAGCCCGGCGTCGTCGACGGCGCCCTCGGGGTCCTGCAGGAGCCCGCCGAAGAGCTCGGTCATGAAGGTGAGCGTCGCCGCCTGATCCTCGAGGCCCCGGCGTCGGATGAGCGGCATGAGGGCGAGGGCCCGCTCGTTCAAGAGATCCATCGGGCTGCCGTCGAGCACCATCACGAAGATCTCGGTGACGGCGGCGTAGATGCCGGAGATGATGTCTCCGCTAGCCTCCCCCGCCTCGACGGTCTCACGCAGGGCGCGCTTGACCTCGGGGAAAGGGCGCACCCAGGGCAGCGTGAAGCAGGCGGTGAAGAGCTTGATCTTCGCCGCGATCTCGACATTTTCAAAGCGCGCGTCGAGCTGGCGGGCGACCTCAGACAGCTCGTAGGCCGCTTCATAGCGGCCGAACGCGCCGGCCATCACCAGGCCGGCGCCGATCAGGCCGTAGGCCGTGACATCGCTGATGCCGTAGCGGAGCGAGATGTTCGCGATCCGCAGCAGGAGCACCGACGCGAGGTTGGTGTCGGTGAAGTACGCGGCGGCGGTCATCGCCATGGTGACCTGGAGCTCAGCTCGGCGCTCGTCGTCCTCCAGGAGGGGCAGGCTGAGGATCCTCGTCGCCGGGGTCCGGCCGCGCAGGAGCTGAAAGCGGGTGAAGGCGCGGAGCACCGAGAGGGGGGTCGCCTTGGCCGGCGGTCGATAGCCGAAGAGCGCCAGGCCCTTACGCCCGGCGTCGATGGCCGCGGCGAGGTCGCCTCGGTTGGTCTCGAGGACAGCCCGCAGCGCGTAGAGGTTCGCCTTGCCGACGGTCGAGCGGGTGTTGACCAAGAGCGGGCCGAAGATCGTCACCGCGCGCTCAGGCCGGCCGGCGAGGTACTCACACTCGACCTGCTCGCGCATGAGCTGGGCGGTCAGGGCTGGCTCTTCGAGCCACGCCGAGGCCGGGAGGAGGCGAGCGCCGGCGTCGAGAAACCCGCAGGCGGCCTCGTAGGCGGTCGAGAGCTTCGCCCGCTCGGCCGCGCGGATCATCATCGTCGCGATCCTCTTGCGATCGGCGCGCGCGGTGATCCGGGCGGTCGCCTGGCTGAAGTGCCCCGCGAGGCTGAAGAGCTCGGCGTCGGCGACCGGCTCCTCGCTCGCGTCCTGGTCGGCGAGCATTCTCCAGCCGATCCTCAGGTGGAGGTCGAGGCGGGCCTCGTCGTCGAGGAGGCCGTAGGCCGCCTGCTGGACCCGATCGTGGGTGAACTCAAACTCGACGATGTGGGCCTCGTCGCCGACGAATTTGTAGTCATCGCCGATCGGGCGGACGAGGCCGGCTTGGAGCGCGCCCCAGAGATCGGTCATGGCGGCCTTCGGAGCGAGGCCCGCGAGGTGGCAGAGGAGGTGGAGCTCGAAGCGAGCGCCGACCCCAGCGGCGAGGCGGAGGAGCTCCCGGGCGGACGGCGCGAGGCGCTTGATCCGTTGGGTGACGAGGGCGACGACGTCGTCGGGGAGCGCCGCCGCCTCGATCTGCGACATGTCCCAGGTCCAGGCGCTGAGCGCTCGGTCGAAGCGCAGCGCCGACTCCTCGTGGAGCATCTGGAGGAGCGCTCGGACGAAGAAGGGGTTGCCCTCGCTGCTCTGATGGATCGCGCGGGTCAGGGGCGCGACCGCGTCGACCTCCATGTGCAGGGTTCCGGCGATGATCTGGCCGACGTCGGCCTCCGAGAGGGGCGCGAGCTGCTCCTCGGTGAGAGATGCGCCTGTCTCGAGAAGGGCTGCGCGCATCCGTGTCAGCGGGTGATGGGTGAAGACCTCAGAGTCGCGGTAGGTGCCGATCCAGAGGACGTGGGCGAGGTTCAGATCGCCGACCAGGTCCTCGATCAGGGCCAGCGTCGCGAGGTCGGCCCACTGGAGATCGTCGAGGAAGATCGCGAGGGGGTGATCGTCGCGGGCGAAGGCGCCGATGAGCTGGCGCAGCGCGGCGTGGAAGCGGTTGGCGGTCTCAGCCGGCGGCATCCTGGGCACCGGCGGTTGCGGGCCGAGGAGGGTGCCAAGCTCCGGGATCATCTGGATGACAAGCTGGGCGTTTTGCCCGAGCGCGTCGGTCAGGTCGCGCCGCCACTCCCGCAGTCGATCCTCAGGGGCGCCGAGGAGCCGGAGAACCAGCTCGCGTAGCGCCCGCGCGAGCGCCGAGTAGGGGGCGCCGTGATCGAGGGCGTCGAACTTGCCGGTGACGAAGGCGCCGCGGCGCTCGGCGAGCGGCCGCTTGAGCTCGCGGACCAGCGCTGACTTGCCGATCCCTCCGGGTCCGCCGATGAGGATGAGCTCATTCCCGCCGGCGCAGGCTCGGTCAAAGGCGCCCATCACGAGGGCGGTCTCCGCCTCGCGGCCGACGAGGGTCGTGCTCAGGGAGAAGCGCTCGCTCCGGTCGAGGAGGCCGAGCGGGAAGTCGACGATCTCTCCGCCTTCGCGGTGGGCTTCGCGGGCGCGGCGGAGGTCGCCGAGGAGCCCGACCAGGCTTTGGTAGCGGTCCTCCGCGTTCTTCTCGAGCAGCCGCATCACGAGCTTGGAGAGGAGCGGCGGGACCGCGTCGCTGAGCAAGTCCGGAGGGACAGGTCGACGGGCGATGTGGGCGTGGACCAGCTCTAGCGGGTCCTGGGCCCGGAAGGGGAGCGTGCCGGTGAGCAGCTCGTAGAAGGTGACGCCGAGGGAGTAGAAGTCGCTGCGGTAGTCGACCGGTCGGTTCATCCGTCCGGTCTGCTCGGGCGACAGGTACGAGAGGCTCCCCTCGAGCACCTCCGGCGCGAGCGGGCGCTCTTCCGTGAGCAGCGAGGCGATGCTGAAGTCGGTGATCGCGACCCGCTTCATGTCCTCGGTGACGATGATGTTGTCGGGCTTGATGTCCTTGTGGAGCACCCGCTGGGCGTGGACCACCTCGAGCGCCTCGGCGATGCGGAGGGCGAGCCCTAGGAACTCGCCGAGGCCGAAGCCGTCGTCCGGGATCCGCGAGCGGAGGGGCTCGCCGCCGATGTCCTCGAGGACGAGCGCGGCCGCTGGACCGCGCTCGACGAGCTCGACGACGCGGGTGACCCGGTCGTCGTCAAAGCGCCCCAGGAGCTCAAACTCGTGGCGGAGCCGGGCGTGCTCGCGCGGCGTGGGGTGTTCGGCGCGCAGCGCCTTGATGATCACCGGACGATCGTCGCTGTCGCGAACCGCCCGGAGCACCCGTGTGCGGGCGCCCAGGTGGAGCACAGCAGTGGTCGTGTATCCGGGCGGTGAGTTCATGTCCGTTGAGGATCAGGTCGTGTCATCCACCAGGCCCAGAGGATCGGCACGAGCTGGAGCGGGAGGCGGGCCCAGCGGACGGTCTCCGACATCTCGAGCCCCGGCGGTTGAACGCCGCTCATGGCCTGAAAGATGTTGGCTGGGAGGACGGCGATGAAGAGGGCGATGAGGCCCCAGGCCGCCGCTCGTCTCGTCGCGGGGATGAGCAGGCCGACGCCGAGCAAGATCTCGAAGACCCCCGACAGGTAGACCAGCATCTCTGCGGCTGGCAGGTAGTCCGGGACGATCTGCACATAGGAGGCCGTCATGGTGAAGTGCGAGACTCCGGCCAGGACCATGATCGTTGCGAGGAGACCGCGAAAGATCCGCTTTACCACCGTGTACTCAGCACTTTCCCGGTCAACGACCGCAGGCTATGTTCGCACGCTGGGGTCCCGTGGGGAAGGCGTGCGCGCGACGGCCTGGGCCTTGGCGACTTCGCTCAGCGGAGGCCGTGAAGACTGACCGAAGAGAGGGTCGAAGGTCCGCCGCGACCTCCCTGAGCGTCTCCCTGAGCGTCTCCCTGAGGACCTCTGCACACCCTGGGACCTCCTCGTCCACCGCTCCTCTGGGCTTGTGGCGAGCGCTGTAGATCCACCCTGGCGAGCGCGATGTCGCCTCGGTCGACAGGCGCTTTGCGGACGCCCCATCGCGAGGAAGTCGCGCGTCGTCTCGGGGCCTGCGGTCATCCGGGCGCGGAGGGGTGACCCGCGTCGCCAGCCACCGCGCGGTCAAGCGGGCGGTCAGCGAGGGCGAGCGGGACTTTGCCACGGACTCTTAGGAGGCCGTGGTGAACGTCCCGTGGGCTCTCGCGCAGCCATCGTTGGTCCTCTTGGCTTCGACGAAACGCCGCTGGGCCGTACCGCGAGTCTTGGCGGAGCCGAGAGGGCCGACGAGGGCTGGAGAGCGCGCGGGACTCCTGCCACGGCCTCCTAGGGCTCGATGCGCACCTCAAAGGAGCCCGTGAAGGGGACGACTCCGTTGCAGGTGTTGAACGTCGAGCCGCCGTTGTACGAGATCTCCGCGGCCTGCGACCAGCCAGAGAAGCCGCGGTTGCCCTGGTAGGGCGCGACGTACTGCTTGTAGGGCATCGCCATCAGCTTGACGTTGCTGTAGTAGTTGGGGTTCGCGGGGTAGATGACGATCCCGTAGCCATTGCCGAACGAGCCTCCGCAGCCGGAGTTCGCGGCGTTCCGACCGGCGATCATCAGCTTGTCGCCGTTGTCGAGCGAGACCAGGCGGTTGTGGTTTGACGAGTGATACTGCGAGTTGACGGCGGTCGTCGAGGTGATCTGATCGTAGGTCCAGTCGCCGACCTTCGCGCCTGAGGCCTCGTAGACGACGTTGTTATTGTTGTCGCGGAGGATGACGTGGACCTTGGTGCCGACGGCGTCGATGCAGGCGTCGAACCACGTGTTGTCGAGCAGGTTCTCGGCGCCATCGTTGGAGAACTGGAAACAGTTCTCGGCGATGCACTTGTCATCGCAGCCGTCGCCTGGGTCGAGGTTGCCGTCGTCACACTGCTCGCCCTCTTGGACGAAGCCGTCGCCGCAGACAGGGAGCGTGCACAGGCCGGTGCACTCGTCGGTGTCGTCGTCGTCGCCGTCGTCGCACTCCTCGCCCGCGCTCTGGTTGAGGATCCCGTCGCCGCAGGCCGCGGGCGTGCAGTCGTCGTTGCACTCTGCGCTCTCCCCGGCGGCATCACAGTCCTCGACCCCCTCGTAGACGAAGCCGTCGCCGCAGGCCGCCTCTTGGCAGGCGGAGGTGCACATGTCGGTGTCGACGTCGTTGGCATCGTCGCAGCTCTCGCCCTCGCCGGCCTGGACGACCCCGTCGCCGCAGGATGCGGAGGCGCAGGTGTTGCTGCATGCGTCGTCGTCGACGTCATTGCCGTCGTCGCAGCCCTCGATCCCCTCCTGGACGTAGCCGTCGCCGCAGGCCGCGGCGACACAGGCGATACAGGCGTCGTCGTCGAGATCATTGCCGTCGTCGCAGTCTTCGCCGTCTTGGACGTAGCCGTCGCCGCACGCGGGGGGCATGCAGAGATCGGTGCAGGCGTCGGTGTTGTCGGCATTGCCGTCATCGCAGGCCTCATCGCCCTGGACGAAGCCGTCTCCGCAGGACGCGAGCGCGCAGGCGTCTGTGCACTCGTCGGTGTTGTCGGCGTTGCCGTCATCGCAGGCCTCGCCCTCCTGAACATAGCCGTCGCCGCAGGCCGCCGCGGTGCAGATGTCGGTGCAGGCGTCGGTGTTGTCGGCGTTGCCGTCGTCACAGTCCTCGCCGTTCTCGACGATCCCATTGCCACACTCGGGATCCGCCATCGTGTCGGTCGGCTCGGCAGTGGTGATTCCGTCGGTGCCGGTGGTGGTCTCGGCGACGGTGGTGAACCCAGAGGTCTCCGTCGTCGTCGCCATGGAGGTCTGCGTCGTCTCGGAGGTCTCCTCATCCGAGCCGGAGCATCCTGTGGCCATGAGGAGCGCTGCGAGACCTATCGATAATACCCGTGCATCAGACATACGATAGCGTCGCACTCACGTTCGTGGAGAGCAAGGGCGAAGGGGCGGGGCTGCGGGCCGGTTGTCGCTCTCTGCGAAGAGAGAATCTCACCGAGTGATCGCGGTGGTTCGATGCTGAGTGTGGCTCATGTAGGTGAGCACATTGCCGCCTCCATCGGCGGGCGAAAGAGAGCGAAATGTATAGAGTCCGGGGTGGCGAAGGCCGGGGTGTCGCGCCGAGGCCGACCGATCCAGGCGGAGAGGAGCGGGCCTGCTCGGGGGTCGGCCACCGGAGACACAGCGACGAGCGCGCTGCCTGCCCTTGGCGACAGGGGAGATCGCTGGCTGGTGCCGTCCCCTAGCTCTGACGAGCGGGTGTCCCCGGCCGGGGGGATGGGCTCGCGCGGGCGCGAGCGTCGAGCGCTCGGTCGCGGTGAGGGGGAGCGTGGAGGGGGAGAGTGGAGGGGGAGAGTGGAGGGAGGGGGCGTCGCGAGCGGTGAGCCGCGAGCTCAGGTCAAAGACCGCGAGAGCAGGGCTTGGGGCCGTCCTGGCGAGAACACGGAGGGGGCCCCAAGCGCGTGATTCTGCCGATGGAGACTGTCACTCGGCGGACTGCACCGTGTCGACGTCGGGGGCTCTCTGGGCGCGTTCTCGTCAGCTCTTGCGCCCGAAGGCGCGGGATCCTACAGAGCTCTTGTCGCGATTGCGCCTCGGCGGTTGCGGTATTCTCGGACTCGGTGGTGGGCATAGGGGCAGGCGGCGCCGCGATAGCGCGCAGGATAGGCTCGAGGCCGTCGGCTCGGCGGGCGGAGCTTGTGGCGCTCTTTGGTCTCCTCATCGCCGGAACAGGCTGCCGGGAGCTGAACCCCGACTTCGTCCATGTCGAGGCGACGACCGGCGGGGGCATGTCGACGACGATGTCGAGCGTGTCGACGAGCCAGCCCACGGGCTCGACCGAGGGCAGCGGGACGACGACGCCGACGACGAACGCGACGGAGACGGCGACGACGACGACGACCGAGGGGGCGACGACTGAGGGGACGACGACTGAGGGGACGACGACCGAGGGGACGACGACCGAGGGGACGACCGGTGAGAAGGTCTGTGATCCGCCCCAGCCCTCGCTTTGCGGGGGGGACTGCGTCGACACCGATCGCAACGTCCGACACTGTGGCGAGTGCGGCAAGGAGTGCGCTTCGGGGGAGGTCTGCAGCGCAGGCGACTGTGTCTTGGATTGTCCGCTCGACGCGATCGAGTGCGCCGGAGCCTGTGTCAATCCGCTCACAGACGAGCAGCATTGCGGCGCCTGCGGCCGGGTCTGCGACGTCGGCTTCTCCTGTGTCGAAGGGCTCTGTGGGGCGGCCTGTCCGGGCACATACTCCGTGTGCGGTGCGGACTGTGTGTCGATCGACGATGATCCGAAGAACTGTGGTGATTGTGGTGTTCCCTGCTCGGACGTCGAGTCCTGCGTCGGCGGAGAGTGCTCGCTCCTCTGCGCCGGGGATGAGATCGTCTGCCAAGGGGGCTGCGTCAACACCGACGTGGATGGCGACCACTGTGGGGGCTGCGGTGAGCCCTGCGACTTCGCGGAGCTCTGTGTCGAAGGGGTCTGCGGGGAGAGCTGTGCGCCTGGCACCCAACAGTGCGGAAAGATCTGCACCTCGCTGGGGGATGACGACGATCACTGCGGCGGCTGTGACCAGCCCTGCGCTCAGAGCCAGGCGTGCAACGGCGGGAGCTGTGAGTGCCTCCCGGAGGCGACGCTGTGCGGGGGACAATGCGTCAACACGCAGCTCAACCCGGAGCACTGTGGTGACTGCGGGATCGTCTGCGGGCCTGGGACGAGCTGTCAGGAGGGCGAGTGCGAGTGAGGGATCCTCTGCGCTCGCTCCTGGGCGCGGCGACGCTCGTCGCGCTCAGCACCTTCGTCAGCGGCTCGACCCAGGCAGGGGAGCCGGGCGCAGCGGAGAGGAGCGCGAACGTCGAAGCGGAGGAGCTGGGCGGGGAGGGGGCGGGGATCCTCGAGGACTTGCCCTCGAGCCCGGTGATGGTCCTGCCGGTCGAGTCTTGGGGTGACATCGCGCCGCACGTGCCCGCGTCGCTCGTGGCGCGGATGATCGAGGGGCTCCAGCGGGGTCGGTTCAGCGTCATCGAGGCGACGGATGTGAACGCGCCGATCCCGATCGGCGCCTGTGACCCGGAGTGCGTCAAGGAGGTCGTCGCCGGCACGGGCGTGACCCACCTCGTCCGGGCCAGCGTGGTCGTCGAGGGGCGCGACTACAACGTCAGGGTCGACCTCTTCGACGCAGAGAGCGGGGAGCTGAGCGCCACGAGCAGCGACGTCTGCGAGATCTGCGGCCATGAGGAGCTCGCGTCGCTCGTCGGAGATCTCGCGGCGACCCTGCGGCGCAAGCTCAGCGCGGCGGTCGAGCCTCCGCCGATGCTCCGCGTCCTCGCCGAGCCGGAGGGGAGCACGGTCTTGGTCGACGGCGAGGTGGTCGGGGTGACGCCGGTCGAGGTGACGCTCACCCCGGGCGAGCATGACGTGGTCGTCCGCCGTCAGGGCTACGTCGCGCACCGCAGCCGACTCGCGCTCATCGACGGGGTCACAGAGACGATCAGCACCGAGCTCCTCCCCGTCGCAGAGGAGGCCCCAGCTCCGGTCACGAAGAGCCCGAGCACCCGGTCGAAGGTCGCCTTCGGCTGGTCTGCGGTCGCCATCGGGGTCGGCGCGACCGCCAGCGGGATCGCTCTCCTCGCCCTCGACGAGCGGCCGATCCGCAGCGACTGCAGCGGTGAGAACGTCGACATGTTCGGCAACTGCCTCTACCGCTACAACACCCTCGCCGGCGGTGTGGCGATGCTCGTGGGCGGGGTGGGTGCGCTGACGGTGGGGGCGTTGCTGGTGGCGAGGGCCCGCCGTCGCGGTCGCACGAGCACGGCGAGGGCGTCGCTCCGCCCCGGCGGCGCTGGGGTCGTGCTCCGCTTCTGAGGTCGGAGCGGCGCGGGGCGATCGTTCGACACCTCGGGTCCGAGGGAGCGGGCTTCGCGGGGATCTTCGGCGCTAGTCGCCGAGCTTGGCCGAGACCTTGACGAGGCGCCGGGTCGCCTGCGGATGGCCGAGCTCCTCGGCGCGCTCGTACTGGATCCGCGCCTCGTCGTAGCGGAACACCTTGAACGCCGCGTCGCCGACGAGCACCCGCAGGTCGGGGTCGTCCTTGGCGAGCTTGATCGCCCTCTTGCCGAAGGTGAAGGCCCGCGAATAGCTGCCTCGGTTGAAGTGGATCTCGGTCAAGCCGGCGAGCGCCTCGGCGCAGCGACTGTCCTGGGCGAGCGCCTGCTCGAAGAGCCGCTCTGCCTCTCGGTCAGCACCGCGGCGGGCGGCGGCCTTCGCCTGGTCGACGAGGGCTGCGGCGGCGATCGGGTCGCGCTTGCGGGCCGCGGGCTCGGGGGTGTCCGCGGGCTTCATGCCCGCGGTCTCCGGATCTCCATCGTTCCCGGTCCCGTCGCTCTCGGTCGTCGTCTCGATCTGACCGCTCTTCGTCGCGGTCTTCGCTACGGTCGGCTTCGGGCTCGGGACCGGGCTCGCCTTCGGCTCGTCCCTCAGCGGAGGGGCGCCGGGCGCGGAGGGTCGTGTGAGCTGAGCGAGGCGATTCTCGCGGTCGAGGGCCTGCTCGGCGAGGCGCTCGCGAGCTCGCTCGAGCGCGGGTGACTCTGTGTTCAGGTCACCGGTCTCGGCGAGCACCACGAGGGGCTCGGTCGCGAGGAGCTCGCTCGCGCTGAAGTCACGGGACTCGGCGCGACCGGCGAGGCGGGCGAGCTGCCCCGGCGTGAGCTGGGCCCTGGAGGCGGCGGGCTCGATGTCAGGGTCGAAGATCAGCGCCTGGGCGTAGACGTCGATCGCGAACTCGCGGCCCCCCGGTCGGTCCCAGAGGCGCTCGCCAAACGCCGCCAGAGTGCCGCCGAATTCCCGCCGAAGGCCGCGGGAGAGCTTGAGCGCGGCGGGGCGCTGGGGGCCTTGGATCTGCTCGAGATCGAGGATCACCTGGTAGGCGGTCCGGGTGTCGGGCTCATCGAGCGGCGGGTAGACGAAGAGCACCTGGGCCGCCAGCTCGCGCGCCTCCTCCTCCAGGCGGACGAGCTGGGGATCGTCCGTGACCGGCGCGCCGAGGAGCGCTCGACCGGCGATCAGGGCGCCGATGAGGAGGAGCGCGCCGAGGGCGAGGATGACGATCGCGGGGCGTCGGCGGCTCCGCGGGGCGACCCGGTTCGACGTCGGATCCGGCATCCGTCGCAGGAGCCAGTCGCGGCGATCGACGTCGACGTTCGGGAGGGGCAGGTCGTCCCAGTAGGTCTCGATCTTGGCGGCGACCTGGGCCTCGCAGAGCGCGGCCTCGAGGTCATCCATGTCGGCGTAGCGCTCGGCCGGATCCTTGCTGATACAGCGCTGGATCACCGCCTCGAGCTCGGCAGGCACCGCAGAGTCGCCGCGGACCGAGGCCATCGACGGGGGCTCGCGGTGGACATGGGCGTCGAGCAGCTCCTTGATGCTGCCCTCGAAGGGGGCCTCTCCGGTCAACATCTCGAAGGCGGTGCAGCCGAGGGCGTAGATGTCGACGCGGGCGTCGTAGGGCTTGCCGGTGATGATCTCGGGGGCGAGGTAGTGAGGCGTGCCGGTGACGTTGGAGTCGGTGACCGTCGCCCCGACCATGAAGACCGCGATCCCGAAGTCGAGGAGCTTGACCGCGTCGGCCCGCCCGTTCGACTCGCAGAGGAAGATGTTGTCGGGCTTGATGTCGCGGTGGATGATCTGCACCGCATGGGCGGCGGCGAGCCCCTTGCAGACCTGGCGGAGGATGGCGATGACGCGGCCCGGCGGCAGCGATGTGTCGACGACCTCGTGGGCGAGCGGGCGGCCGTCCAGGAGCTCCATCGCGTAGAGCAGGCGGCCGTCGGGGAGCTCGGCGAAGTCGAAGATCTCGACGATGTTCGCCGAGCCGATCCGGGCGGCGGCGCGGGCCTCATCGCGGAAGAGCTGGGTCGCCCGCGGGATCGTGCAGACCTCCTGGCGCAGGAGCTTGACCGCGAAGTGACGGCCGATGTCCATGTTCTCCGCCTCGTAGACCACGCCCATGCCGCCGTCGCCGATCCAGCGGACGATCCGATAGCGGGTCGAGGGGATCACCGAGCCGGGGCTCAGGTGGAGCGCGTCTGAGCGACGCTGGGCGCGACCGGCAGCGGCGACGTTGAGCCAGGAGCGGCGGATCGCTCCGCTCGCCTCCTTCGGGCCGAGCCCCTCGACGTCGACGACGAATTCGTCGCTCGGCTCGTCGTCCCGCCCGTGGCCGCCTAGCTCGCTGGAGGTCTCGGCGTGAGTGACGCTGGGGCTCGTGTCTCGAGCATCGCTGGGGCTCGAACTGTGCGCATCGAGGATGCTCGTATTGTGAGCACTTCTGGTGCTCGTATTGTGCGCGTCGCTGGGGCTCGTATTGTGAGCGTCGTCGGGGTTCGTATTGCGAGCATCGCAGGGGTTCGTATTGCGAGCGTCGTCGGGGCTCGTCTCGCGCTCGTCGCTGTCGGCCTCGTCGTCGTCGGCCTCGTCTCCTCTGGCTCTCTCGCGGTCGCTCTCGCTGCTGTCGTGGTCGCTGGGCGCGTCGTCATCGGACTCGCCGGCGCGAGCGTTGTAGTCTGTGCCGCTGGAGCTGCTGTCCTGCGGGTCGCTGCCTGTGTGCGCTCGGCCTCCCTCACCTGCGACCGCCTGGCGCTCGGCCTGGGCGGCGAGAGAACGGCCGATAGGCCCCTGGATGAGCTCATCGATCCCCGCGATCTTGGTGATTCGCGGAGACTTCTGAGACTCGGAGGGCGCGGGCATGGTCAGCGCGCCGCGAAGCACAGCGGCGCACCTCAATTGATACCCCTAGCGGCCTGCGCGGGGAACGGACAAATGGGGAGAGATGGCCTCTACGCGCGGTCCTGTGGGGGGTCTCCGCGGATTCGCCCGCTCTCTCGCGAGAGCGCGCGCAGGGGAGGCGCAGACCTGCGCGGCTCGGGGGCGGAGTCCTCTGCGGAGGAAGATGGGGCGCCCAGAGCGGAGGGAGCCGCCCTCCTCGGCGCGGCCGATGGTGGCGACGTCGGGATGCCGGAGGTCCCCACGGTCGCTGCGGCGGCGCCTCAGCGCGTTGGCATCGCGCGTCTGCGTCGGCGGCCGAGCATCGGTAGGGCGAGGACGAGGAGGCTCAGCCCCAGGGGCGCACGGGGGGCGACGCTGCACCAGCCCTGTTGAATCGGCGGTGGTCCTTGGTCGGGCGTGTGGATCGCGTAGGGCGGCTCGCTCGCCTCGGAGGCGCGCGGGGATCCGTCGCGTGATCCCTCTGGAGAACGGTGACGTGATCCCTGCGAGGAGCCGTCTGCGGGGCTCTGATCTGGCCGACCGTGCTCAACTCTAGCGGGCTGGGTCCTGTGGCTCGTGGCGCTGGGCTCGGGCTCGGGCTCGGGCTCGGGCTCGGGGGTGTAGCTCCCCGAGGTGCAGCGACCGCTGCGGCAGCTCCCGCCGGGGCACTCGGAGTCGGAGTAGCAACTGCCGCCAGCGGTGGTGCACTTGCCTGAGCGGCAGGCACCGCCGCCGCACTCCGAGTCGGAGTAGCACTGACCACCGGCGGTGGTGCACTTGCCGGAGCGGCAGCTTCCGCCTGGGCACTCGGAGTCGGAGTAGCAGCCGCCGCCAGCGGTGGTGCACTTGCCGGAGCGGCAGGCACCGCCGCCACACTCGGAGTCGGAGTAGCATCTTCCGCCAGCGGTGGTGCACTGTCCCGAGCGACAGGCGCCGCCCGGGCACTCGGAGTCGGAGTAGCACTTGCCGCCAGCGGTGGTGCACGTGCCGGAGCGGCAGGCACCGCCGCCACACTCGGAGTCGGAGTAGCAGCTACCAGGGTCCCCTGAGAGGGCGAAGGAGAGGGCGATCGCGAGGCCGTAGATCATCGTTGGGCTCCTCTGGACCCCCAGGGTCCACACGCGCTCCGAGAGAGGCCGTCGCTAGGCTACCACGCCGGGGGAGGGAGTCCGGGGTGCTCAGGGGGAGGTGAGCTCGATCTCACCGCTGAGCGGCAGGTCCCGAGAGGAGGTGCCGACCTCGATCCTGTAGCGGCCGGGCTCGACCCGCCAGGCGGATCCCAGGGCGTCGTAGTAGGCGAGGTCGTCTGTTCGTAGGGACATCTCAAGGCGGATCCGCTCGCCGGGATCGAGCGCGACCTTGCCGAAGGCGCGGAGCTCCCGGAGCGGTCGCGGCACCGCCTCGCCGGGGGCTCCGACGTAGAGCTGGACGACCTCCGCGCCCGCTCGATCGCCGGTGTTCTCCAGGTCGACGGTGACCTTGAGGCTCGCGTCCGCGTCGATCGAGGCCTGGGGGGTCTCGATCGTCAGGGCGTCGAGGCTGAAGGTCGTGTAGGAGAGCCCGTGGCCGAAGGGGAACTCGGGCTCGTCGCTGTTGCTGTCGAGGCGGCGGTAGCCGTGTGCGGCGTCGTAGGTGACGGCGAGGCTCTCATGGTCAAAGGGCGGCAGCTGGTCCGGTGAGCGCGGGATGGTCAGCGGCAGCTTCCCCGAGGGGGAGGCGTCGCCGAGGAGGAGCTCGGCCACGGCCGTGCCCCCCTCGACCCCCGGATACCAGGCGAGGAGGGCGGCCTCGACCTCGTCGATCCACGGTCGGACGAGGATCGCACCGCCTCCCTCGAGGAGGACGATCGTCCGCGGGTGGATCGCGGCGACCTCGAGGATCAGCGCCTCTTGCTCCGGTCGGAGGCGGAGGTCGTCTCGGTCGCCGCCTCCCTCCTGCATCGGGATAGCCTCGCCCTCGTCCTCCCAGGTCAGGCCGACGACGACGACCGCCGCGTCGGCGCCGGCGATCGCCGCACGATCCTCCTCGCTGAGCACATCGCGGGGGATGGCGACCACCGTTGCGCCGCGGGCTTGGGCTGCGGCCTCGAGCCCATCGAGGGGGGTCGTCGCCGCGCTCGGGGTGACCGCGCTGCTGCCGAGATCGCCGAGGTTGGCGATCTCCGCGAGCGCGCCGATCATCGCGATCGAGGGGAGGGGCTCGCCTGCGTCGTCGACGATCGGGAGGGCGGCGGCCTCGTTCTTGAGGAGCACAGCGCTGGCGAGGGCCACCTCGCGGGCGAGGGCGATGTGCTCAGGGCCCTCGACGAGGGTCGGATCGACGAGCTCGTCGCTCATGGTGTCGAGCCCGAAGCAGAGGGAGGTGCGGAGGATCCGGCCTACCGCCTCGTCGAGGGTCGAGGCCGGGAGGTCGCCGTCGTTGACCGCGTCGACGAGCGGGTCGCCGAAGTGAAAGGAGGCGGGCATCTCGATGTCGAGGCCGGCGAGGGCGGCCGCGGTCGTGCTGTGGACGCCGAGCACCCAGTCTGACTCGACAAAGCCGCGAAAGCCCCACTCGCCGCGGAGGATGTCGCGGAGGAGCGGGGCGTTCTCCGAGCAATAGGCGCCGTTGACCTGGTTGTAGGCGCTCATCACCGAGCCGACCGCGGCCTCGCCGACGACCCGGCGGAAGTGGGGGAGGTAGAGCTCGCGGAGGGTCCGCGGGTCGATCGTGACGTCGACCTCGAAGCGGGTGTCCTCGATGCTGTTGACGGCGAAATGCTTGGCCGAGGCGATCAGGTGGTTTTGCGCGCCGCTGGTGAAGCCGACGGCGAGCGCCCCCATGTGCATCGGATCCTCGGAGTAGGTCTCCTGAGAGCGGCCCCAGCCGGGGTGGCGGAGGAGGTTGATCGTCGGCGCGAGGATGACGTTGGCGCCCTTGGCCCGGGCCTCCAGGGCGATCGCCTCGCCGACCCGCTTCTCGAGGGCGGGATCCCACGTCGCCCCGCGGGCGATGCCGACGGGGAAGGCGGTCGCGTTGCCGGCTCGGACGCCGCGGGGCCCGTCGACCATCTTCAGGGTCGGCACGCCGAGCTCAGGGATCCCGCCTGCGTCGTAGAGATCTTGGTTCGGCAGGAGGCTGACGCCGTGCATCTGCGCCGCCTTCTGCTCCAGGGTCATCTGTTGGAGGATGGCCTCGACCCGGGCGGCGATCGCCTCTTCATCGCAGAGGCGCCCGCGGTTGCCCTCGGCGATCGCCTCGGCGTCGTAGGCGAGGATGACGGGGGGATCGGGCAGGGGCTGCGTGGGTGCGCCGCAGGCGACGAGGAGGGCGAGCGAGGGCGGCATGGAGGCGCTCGTGAGGCGGTTCGCGACTGCTGCGAGGGAGACCCGGACCATCGGTCGATGCTGGTCCCGCGCGCGCGCCCGCGTCAAGCCGAGCTTTGCCCGGAGCGGCGAGAGAGGGCTGGGGGGCGAGCCTGTTGTCGGAGCTCGAGGGCGACCCTATACTTCATGACTGCGCCGCTCCGATGGCTCAAACGCTCTCATCTGCCCTGCTCCGCGCGTACGGGCCCACCCTCTACGATGTGGCCGTGAGGCGCTGCTCGTCCGCTCTTTCCGCGAGGTGGTAGGCATCGCCCTTCGCGGCGCGGCGAAGCTGATCCCGGCGTGGCGTCACAGTGTCGGCCTCGTCGACGTAGGCGAGGGGACCTTCACGCTCTACGCGGTCACGGGCGACGACTCTGGCGTCTTCGACAGCGGCACGACCGTCTCGCACGCGGAGTTCGGCGGCGACCTCGAGCGGCTGAAGGTCGGCGAGCCCGACCTGGTCAATGGCATCGAGCTGTGCCCCCGCGCAGTGGGCAGCCTGAAGGGGACGCCGCTGCGCTCCCAGCTGCTCGTCCCGGTGCTCGACGAGGGCGCTCTGGTGGCGACCGTAAACATCGGCAGTCGTGAGCGTCGATACTTCACAAAGGAGCACATCGCCCTGACCCAGGAGCTCGCGCGGATCGTCGGCGCGGCGCTCCGCCAGGTCCGCTTTCAGCAGGACCTCCGTCAGGCGCACGAGCTGGCGATGATCGCCAGTCGCTCCAAGTCCGCCTTCCTCGCGAATATCAGCCATGAGTTCCGGACCCCGCTCAACGCGATCGTCGGCTACACGGAGCTGCTCCTCGAGGACACCGAGGACCTCCAGTCACGCAGCGACCTCTGGCAGATCCAGCGGTCGTCGCGGCACCTCCTCAGCCTGATCAGCGAGGTGCTCGATCTGGCGAAGATCGAGTCGGGCAAGATCGAGATGGAGCTGAGCGACCTCGATCTCGGGCCCCTCCTGAGGGACGTCGAGGCGATCGTCTCGCCCTTGGTCGCTGGCGGCGAGAACCGCTGGGAGCTCGACCTCCCCGAGGAGCTGCCGCAGGTGCGCGGCGATTCGATGCGCCTGCGTCAGATCCTCTTCAACCTCCTCGGCAACGCGGCGAAGTTCACGAAGGGGGGCGTGGTGTCGATGAGGGTTCGCCACGATTCCGGCCGGATCGCGATCGCGATCGCGGACACCGGCGTCGGTATCCCCGCGGAGGATCTGCCGAGCCTCTTCGAGGCGTTCTCGCAGGCCCACAACACCCGCGTCCGCGACTTCGGCGGGACTGGGCTCGGGCTCAGCATCTCGCGCCGCTACGCCCAGGCGATGGGCGGTGACATCACCGTCGAGAGCGAGGTCGGGAGGGGCTCGTGCTTCACCGTCGAGCTCGAGGCTGTGGTGGCGATGTGCGAGCAGAACTCGGCGTAGGTGCAGCGCGGAGCTGCGTCCTGGTGGTGCTGTCGGTCGCGGAGATCGCCTGCCGATCCCCTCCCCTCCGGTCGATAGCGGCCGCTCGCGCCCGCGGACGCTCGCTGGAGCAGAGGTCGATCGGCGGGCCGTGGTCGGCGTCGGGGATTGTCTCGCGATCGCTACACTGGGCGCTTTCGCGAGATGATCGAGGTCGTCGCGAAGAGTTGATCCGGCGGGTCACTTCATCCTCCTCTTCACCGGGGCGATCGAATGTTGATAGTAGAGGTCCTCGGCGAGGAGACGATGGAGCTCTGGCGGACATCCTCAGCGCACCTCCGCCTCCGCACGCTGACGAGGGTCGACGATCGCCGCACGAGGCGGCTCGTGGTGCCCGTGCGGCCCTCAGGGCCCGAGCGCTCTTCGGAGCCTCGCGTCGGCTTCGCCGACTCGCGCGAATGTAGATGTACTCTCCCGAGAGTGCGCGGATTCGCGATAGCCCTCCGCGATGTCAGGCTGCGCCCTCGCTGCCGACGGCTGATATGCTGCGGGTCGATGCGACAACGGGTGGTCACTGTTGGTGTGTTCTTGAGCTTCGCCCTCGCCTTGCCCTCGTGCAAGCGTCAGGAGGGCGAGACGAGCTCGCCCGTCGACTGCAACGGCATGTGCGGCAAGTACACCCGCTGCGACGAGGGACGGTGTGTGGTCGACTACTCGACGGCTGTCTGCGAGGGGCTCTCGACCCGGATCGACGAGCAGCCCATGGAGGGCCCGCCGCCGGTGACCTCATGGGGCACCTGTGACATCGACCCGGCGAACCTGCCGGAGACGTTTGTCCCCGTCGACGACTCTTCGATCCCGTCCTACGATCCCAATAAGGCGACCGTGCTCGACATGAACGCCGGCAGCGAGCGCCTCAGCGAGGAGCGCCTGATGGTCGAGATGCGGACGATCGAGCACGAGCTCAACAAGTGCCTGGGGATCGCCTCTTGCTACAACAACGGTCTCGGCAGCGGCCGCATCGACTTCGAGTTTAGGGTCCTCGGCAAGTCCGGTCAGGTCGACGGCGTCAACGTCACGGCGCCTGAGGAGCTGAGCATCTACGGGATCGTCCCCTGCACGCGGGCGGCGATCCATGACCATCGCTTCCCGACCTTCGACGGCCAACAGATGGTCGTGAACTACTCTGTCGAGCTCGACTAGCCGCTAGCCTGTCGGTCGACGGGCAGGGTCGGCTCGACCTGGATCGCTTCGGCCTGGATCGGCTCGACCTGGATCGGCCGGTCTCGGCTCATCTTGCGCGGCTTGGCCGGGCTCGGTTGATCTGAGCTTGGCGCGGCTCGGCTGGCTCGGTCCCGGAGCGGCGCGACGAGTGTCCGAGCGGCGCGACGAGTGTCCGAGCGGCGCGACGAGTGTCCGAGCGGCGCGACGAGTGTCCGAGCGGCGCGACGAGTGTCCGCGTCGGAGCCGCGTCGCAAGCTCGCCTTCGCAGGCGAGCGTCAGCCCCTGGTGTCACAGGCGAGAGGGGATCGCGAGCGACGGCGGAGGAGCGAGCTTCACCCTCGGCGGACTACTTCGAGCCTTCGCTCGGGGCGTCGGCGGGCCTGTCTGCGGGCCTGTCTGCGGGCTTGTCGGCGGGCTTGTCGGCGGGCTTGGTACCGTCGCTCGTCTGCAGCTTGGTCTTGGTGCCGTCCTTGTAGACGCGCTCGACCGAGCCGTCGGCCTTGATGATGGTCTTCGAGCCATCATCGTGTTGGAGGGTCTTGGTGCCGTCCTCCGCGAGCTCTACGCCGTCGACCTTGAGCGTGGTCTTGGTGCCGTCACCGTAGATATTGACCCGTGATCCGTCGGGCTGGACGATCGTCCCGTCGCGCTTGATCTTGGTCTTATTGCCCTCAGAGTCGATGATCGTCCCGCCAGGCTTGACCGTGTATTGGGTGCCGTCCGGGGCGGTGAGGACCTTCTTGCCGGCCTTGCCTTCGACCTGATAGGCGGCTCCGTCCTGGTCCTTGACCTCGACCTCGTCGAGGTCGCACGCGGTGGCGAATGCAAACGCGAGTCCGAGAGCGCCAAGCGAAGCCAGCCGGAGCGGCCCGGCGTGTGCAGCAGGTCGAATTACACCAGTCATCCGACCGCGAGGGTACCACCCTCGCGGCGATCTCCCCAGGCCTTGGTCCGCCTCGAGGTCTCCGCTTCGGCGTCACCGCTGCGGTGACATCGGCAGGTCTGGGCGGGCAGGATCGCGCCCAGTCGCCGGGGGGCGCGCTTGTGGTGTCATTTTGCGACGCTGCGGACGCCTGCCCTCGGCCGGTGAGGGCTCTGCGTCAAGGACGCTGCCGGCTTGCGGTCCGCGGCCCCGTGTTCGCATGATAGGCGTGTGTCGCCGTCGCTGACCGGGTCGCGGAACGAAGAGACCGTCTTCGTCCGGTCAGCGACGACCTACCTCCTGATCGAGGAGCGGGGCCACAAGCTGCAGGAGCTGCGGATAGCCCTGGAGCCGCTGACGATCGGCAGCGCGGCGGACAATGACATTGTCATCAGCTCGCGCTGTCTCGCGCCGTATCACGCTCGGATCGAGCCCGACGGCGTCGGCCATCGGATCGTCGATCTCGAGAGCGCCAACGGGATCCTCGTCCGCGGCCAGCGGGTCGCGGCCCATGATCTGGTCGACGGTGATGTCGTCCGGATCGCCGAGCCCGCGACCGGGAACTTCATCAGCCTGACCTATCAGGACATCGGCAAGCAGGCGCAGGTGCAGCCCTCGGAGCCGGTGTCGCGGCGGGCGCTCACGGCGAAGGTGACGACGCTCGGCCGCGAGGGGTGTGACATCGATCTGCCGAACCTGCAGGTCTCGCGGCTGCACGCCGAGGTCTCGCGGACAGGCGGCGAACATGTGCTCCGCGACCGCGGCAGCATCAACGGCTCCTTCGTCAACGGCAAGCGGATCGACGAGCATGTGCTCCGGGTCGGCGACATCGTCCAGCTCGGCCCCTTCAAGCTCAGCTACGACGGCGAGTCGCTGGAGCACTTTGACCAGCAGGGGGCGATGCGGCTCGACGCTCGCGGCCTCTCCCGCGCCGCCGGCGGACGGATGATCCTCGACCATGTCTCGCTGGTCGCGGAGCCCTGCGAGTTCGTCGGCATCGTCGGGCCTTCGGGGGCGGGCAAGTCGACCTTGATGGGCGCCCTCTCGGGCTATCAGCGGGCGGACGAGGGGATGGTCCTCGTCAACTCCGATGACTTCTACGCGAACTTCGACGCCTACCGGCCGGTCATCGGCTACGTGCCTCAGGACGACATCGTCCACCCGAACCTGCGGGTCCGCGAGGCGCTCTACTTCACCGCCAAGCTGCGCCTGCCGCCCGACACTTCCGCGGCGGAGCTCGAGGGGCGGATCAGCCGTGTTCTCGCCGACGTGCGGATGAGCGAGCACGGTGACAAGTACATCCACGACCTCTCCGGCGGGCAGCGCAAGCGGGTCTCGATCGCCTCCGAGCTGATCTCCGAGCCGAGCCTCTTCTTCCTCGACGAGCCGACGTCGGGCCTCGACCCCGGCCTCGAGAAGCGGATGATGTACACGCTGCGCTACCTCGCCGACTCCGGGCGGACGGTGGTGCTGGTCACCCACGCGACCGCGAACATCATGCAGTGCGACCTCGTCGTCTTCATGGCTGAGGGGCGGATGGTCTACTTCGGCCCGCCCGCCGGGGCGCTGGCGATGTTTCGGGTCCAAAGCGGCGACTTCGCCGACATCTACACAAAGCTCGACGGACAGGCGAGCGCGGCCCAGGACGTCGCCCACGGCGAGCTCGCCGCGGAGTTCGCGGTCTGGCGCGAGCACAACGCGACGTCGACGAGGCCGCCGTCCAACGCGGAGCTCTGGGAGATCCGCTACCGGACGACCGAGGAGTACCGGCGCTATGTCTACGAGCGCCAGCGCCGGGCCGACAGCGGTCAGGAGAGCTCGCTCGTGCCGGTGCCGGTCGACCTCCAGGCGGTCGCCCCGGGGATCTACCGCTACCGCGTCTCGGCCCCGCCCAACGCCGCGTCTGGCCGTCCGCGACAGCCGAGCGAGGCCAAGGTCTCGGTCGCCCTGCAGCTGCGGATCCTGATGCACCGCTATCTCCGGCTGATCATCTCGGACCGGAAGAACCTGTGGATCCTCCTCCTCCAGGCGCCGGTGATCGGCTTTGTCCTCCTCCTCGCCGCCCGTCCCGCGGCCCTGCAAAACGTGGTCTCCTCCAACGGTCGGCTGATGCTCTTCCTCCTCGCCGTCGTCGCGGTGTGGTTCGGCGTGCTGAACTCCGTCCGCGAGATCACCAAGGAGGCGCGGATCTTCCGGCGCGAGCGCCTGGCGAACCTCCGGACCAGCTCCTACCTCCTCTCCAAGCTCGGCGTGTTGGCCGGGCTCTGCCTCGTCCAGAGCCTGGTCCTGGTCCTGGTGATCGCGCTCAAGGTCGACTTCTCCGCGGCGGTCTCGGCCCTGACCGACGAGGGCTTCGTCGAGGTGATCCGCAGCCCCCCCTTCGGCCTCTGGGGCGCGACCTTCGTCACTGTCTTCCTGACCTCGTTGACCGGGGTCGGCCTCGGCCTCCTGATCTCTACGCTCGTCTCGAACTCGGACAAGGCGATGAGCGTCGTCCCCCTCGCGCTCATCCCTCAGCTCGTCTTCGCCTTGGCCCTGATGCCGCTGCCCAAGGTGATCGCGCCGATCTCGTACCTCACCGGCGCGCGCTGGGGCATGGAGGCGCTGGGATCGATCGCCCACATCGTCGAGCCGCGGGACATGACGACCTGCGACATCCCGGGGCTCGTCCTGACCTGTGAGCCCTATTGGACGGTCAACTACGACCCCTCGGTCGGCCACATCGTCCTGACCTGGGGCGTGCTCCTGCTCTACACGGCGATCTGTATGCTCCTCACCGCGTGGTCGCTGAAGCGACGCGAGCGCAGAGCGCAGGGTCGCCGACGCTGACGAGGCCGATCGGATTGCCGGGCGAGCATCGTCGGAGAGTGACGATCGGGCGGGCGATCACGCATCGCTGAGATAGGCCATCCACAGCCCTGTCAGCGCCGCTGCGAAGTCCTCCGGGCTCACGCCCTCGTCGTCTTCGACGTAGCGGTGGACGAGGGCGTCGGTGCTCTGGACGACGACGCGAGCGGCCAGGGCGGCGTCGGTGACCGAGACCTCCGGGTGGGACCTGAGCCAGGCGGTGACCTCACGGCGCAGCTCGAGCTCGATCCCGTTCAGGCGCTGACGGACCGCCGGCAGGCCCATCACCCGAGCGACGAAGAGGCGGTGGAGCCCCGGACGGTCGGCGTGCAGGTCGAGCATGAGGTCGACGAGGCGGCGGATCCCGAGCTCGAGCGGCGTCGTCTCTGGATCGAGCGCCGCGAGCTCGGCGAGCAGCTGCTCTGTAGCCGCCCGCATGTGCTTGTCGAGGAGCGCATGGATGATCGCGTCCTTGTTCGGGAAGTACTCGTAGAGCGAGCCGATCGAGACGCCCGCGAGCTGAGCGATGCGGTTGGTCGTCGTGCTGCCGCGCTCGTAGAGCCGAGCTGCCGCCTCGAGGATCGCCGCGACAGTCTCTTGAGCACGGGCCTGGACCGGCCTACGACGGCGTGTGGAGGGTTTTCGGGCGGCCGGCATGGGAGCTGAGTATCCGAGTCGTAGGCAGGTGATCCGTCGGTCATGCTTGGCGCATGAACACTGACATCGCCGCGAGCGTAGCATTCGGCGCGCTCGTCCTGTACGCCCTCGTCGCGATCGTAGGTCGCAGCCTCCTCCACCGTCGACGCACCGGCTCCACCGGCTGGCGCGGCGTCCACGGTCGACCCGGCAGCGCCTCCTGGTGGGGAGGCGTTCTCCTCGGGCTCTCCTGCGCGGGCTTTGTCGTCGCGCCGCTGCTGGCGATGAGCATCGCGCCTGGATCCCTGAGCCCTCTGCTCCTCGGCGCAGGCGCGCTGCTCTTCGCCGTCGGATCGGCGATCACCGTGGTCGCCCAGGCGCAGATGGGCGACGCCTGGCGGATCGGCGTCGACGCGGGCGAACGGACGACCCTGCGGACCTCCGGTCTCTTCGCCTGGTCTCGCAACCCGGTCTTCTCGGGGATGATCCTCGCCGGCCTGGCGATGGTCGCCTGGGTGCCGTTGGCGCTCCCCGCCTGGATCGCGCTCGTTGTCGGGATCGAGCTTCAGGTCCGCGTCGTCGAGGAGCCCTATCTCCTGCGGGTGCACGGCGCGAGCTATCGCGACTACGCCCGGAGGACTGGTCGTTTCTCTCCGGGCGTCGGTCAGGGGCTCGGTCAGGGGCTCCGCGGCTGAGCTGGGGCTCCTTCGAGGGCTCGGCCTGTCGCTGCCCTCGCCAGGGCTCAAGTTGCGATTCGAGCTGAGGGCCGGCGTCCGACGGGTTCATGCAACCCAACATCCATGGATCTCGTTGCATGACTATCGGTGAGCGCCCGCGCCAAGCAGACCGCGAACCCGGTGTCGCCAGCCGCGACGGTGGTCTGCGAGATATCGGCGATCAAAGCTCAGCGAAGTTGAGGATGAACCGCTCGTTGTCCCCGGAGTCGAGGGAGTAGCCGAACATCGACCCGTCGGTGACGACGACGACCTCGCCTTCGCTGACGCTCTCGCGGGCGATGACGACCCAGTCCTCGCCGGTCAGGGTCGCGATCGCCTCGCCGGCGCCGACCTCGACCCGCGCGACGAAGAAGGGGGAGAGCTCGCCGACGCCGTCGGTCAGCGGCGGCGCGGCGGCGATGTCGACCATCGCCCAGCCGCTTCGGCTCTCTGGCAGGGAGCGAAGCGAGCTCCCCAGCCCTTCGAGCACGGCGTTGGCGATCTCGTGGCCTCCGTAGCCGCTGTGCTCGGTCTGGAAGACCACTCGGCCGCCGCCGTCGACCATCGCCTGGGCCGCGTCGACGACCTGCGCGGGGAGGGAGTCCCTGGGGTTTAGGAGAACGAGGCAGCCGTGCTCCGCCGACACGTCCCCGTCGATGACGTCGCTGCGGGTGACTGGGATCCCCGCGTTCGTGTAGAGGGACTCGAGGGCGGCGGCGTCCGTGTCGTAGTTGTCTCCGCCGGAGCCCGTGTAGAGGAAGACGCCGTCGCCGACGGTCGGCGCGAAGCCGGTGGTGGTCATCGTCTCCTCCGTCCCCGTCGTGTCAGAGGTCGCCTCGGTGGCGTCCGACGTGGCGCCGGAGCTCGAGCTGGCGCTGGCGCTGGCGCTGGCGCTGGGATCTCCGCTCGAGCTGGCGCTCGCGGAGGCGATGGTGGTCGCGCTCGACTCGGTGTTGGTCCCGGTCGAGGCCCCGTCGTCGGGGGTACACCCGAGCGTGAGCGTAGATACGGTGAGGATCGAGAAGAGGCTTGGGCCGTTCTTCATGCCGCGGAGGATACTTCAGGCGGGCGGTTACGCGCGACGACCCGATGCGGATCCTGAGCAACGGCGCGGGGACTCTCGACGGGGTCGGTCGCTGGCCCGAGTTCAGGTAGAACGTTGTTGATGTAGAATGCGCATAGTCCGCAGGTGTAGTGTAATGGCTTAAACTGATGAGATCGACTCAGGTGCGGCCGCTTCGACGTACGACATCGGTCCTCATCGGAGGCTACCTGGATCCCCATACAGAGGCGTTTTGATCTACTTTAATGCCCCTCGTTGTGGCCGGTGACTATTCTTCCGTCGACACCGAGGCTGCGCGGCCAAGTCTCCCAGGGGCGGGACAAGGGCGCAGGAAGGCGGTACGTCGCCGTGGGTCGCGGCCATCCTGGCCTGTCAATCCTGACGGCGCCGCACTCTACAGCGACTGCACAAACCGGGCGGAGATGTCCGATAGGTGAGCAGGCAAGGTTCTGTTCGCGGGCAGCTCCCCTCGCGACTCGGCGTATTGACGCACAATCCAACCAGGAGAACCAAAATGTCCTACAAGACGATCATCGCACCTCTCGCCCTCGCCTTCGCCCTCACGGGCTGCGCCAACAAGACCACAGAAGCCACCGCGGTCCCCGGTGAGGCCGATGCCTCCGCCGAGGGCGACGACGCGGCTGCGGCTGCCTACAGCGACGAGGACGAGGCCTCGGCCTACGCGGCGGATGAGGACGGAGCCGCCGCGGCTGCCGTCGAGGGGGAGGGCGCAGAGGCCTCCGCGAGCGCAGAGGATGACACTGACGAAGAGTCCTCGTGATCACGGCAAGGCCTGGCTCTGCAGGTAGGTGCGCGCGAGCGATCCTCCTCGGCGCTGGGCTTGCCTGTCACCCGAACGCCCCGGCAGGTCCCCCTGCCGGGGTCGATTCGGTGGCCATTGACCTCACGCCGACCGGCCTCGGCGGGACCATCCGCGCCCCTGGGCAGGCCGCTGTCGAAGCTGAGGACGACGGAGAGGCGCTTCGCATCACCGGCGGTGACGACTTCGACATGGTCGTCCGCCGCGGCGTCGTGGACCTCTGGGCCCTCCGCTGCACGATCGCTTCGGAGCGCAGCAGGGAGCTTGTGAGGTTCATCGAGAATGTACCGACCAGGCTCCGGTACACCGTCGCAGGTGGATCCGGTGAGCGCTTTCACTTTGTCGCCCGCGGCAAGGTCGGCGGCAGGTCGTACTCGTGTCGATCGCTCGGCGACGGGGCGAGCTCTGAGGAGTCCCTGCAGGTGATGATCGACGCGTGCATGAACATCGACTTCACCTCAGCGGCGGAGGCCCGAGAAGCCGTGCCGACGGTCGACTAGCGACATCTCCTGGCTAGGCGACCGACACGGGCTCTAGCTCGGGCTTCGGTCGACCCTCGGCGCATGCGCCATGCTCTCGCCGATCAAGAGCACCGCGGCGGTCATCCAACCTACGTTACCGGCGAAGAGCCAGGTAGCGGGGCTGGAGACCTCCGCGGTTTTGTCGATCCGGCTCCTCCGTGGCGACCTGAGACCGTCGCGACGAGCTCGGTCGTCGCTGAACCGCCAAGCCAAATTGCGCTCTTGTCCCCGCCGGGGTCAGCGAGTCAGTGCACCCGGTGGCGACCAGGTTCGGGCAGACCTGGACCGTGAGGCGCTCGGGCGGCGGGGAGCAACCTCCGAGCGCTCGGCGAGGAGATCGCCGCACAGGTTTGGGCATCGCCGAGCTCCTGTCGAAGAAGTCTGGGTCGAAGTTGAACTGTCTCGGTTTGGGGGTGGTCGCCGCGATCAAGCTCAGGTGCGGGTTTTGACAACGCGCATCTTGCGGACCTCGAAGGCCCTTAGCCCAGGGTCTAACCTGCAAACGATCGACGGCTCTGCGGGAGATTGGCGCGCCCTGCGGAAAATCGGCGGCCCGGCGGGGAGTGGCGTCTTGCTGGAAACTGGCGTCCTGGTGAGAGCTCTGCGCGTCTTGCGGAGACTCTTGCCACGGTCTGCTAGGTAGCCCTGCGGGTGGGTCTGGATAAGGGTCGCGAGGGACGACCCAACCACGCGAAGAGGCCCCTACCGCAGCGCGGTAGGGGCCTCGTGCTCAAGTCTCTGCGCCGGGCTCTGCTGAGACCGGGGGTTCCGGCGCTCTTAGGAGAGCTTCCGCGCGCCGCAAGACCGTCGCGCTCTCATCCGGGCGGGGCGGGCCGCCTAGCGGCTCATGTGCTTGATCCCCGTAATGATGGCGACCACGAGGAAGCCGACGAAGAGGAACTTGGCGATGGTCGCAGCTCCGGCGGCGATACCTCCGAAGCCGAGAACGCCGGCAATGATCGCGAGGATGATGAAGACAACGGTGTAGTGAAGCATTTGTGTTCGATTCTTTGTTGATGGGGTGGAAGCAGGGCGTTGTGTTGCAGCGGTCGCGCCACAAGGGCCCAATGATGGAGGAACGCCGCGTCACTGAGCGTCATCCCCCTCGCGAGCTTGGAGCCCGTTCGGGTGGAGCAGTTGGCGTATCGCGGGTGGCAGTCCAAAGAACTCGCACACCGGACGCGGATGACCTCCGACGAGGTCGCTGTGTGGGTGAGGTCGACCTAGGGCGATGGGAGCCTCGTCCCGGCGGTGGCGTAGTCGCCGACGTCACCGGGACTCAGGCCGTGGGCCTCACCGACTCAGTGGCCTAGCTGGAGCTCCCCATCTGGACGGAGTCGATCTTCTTCTTGATCGCCTCCTTCGTATCGCCGAATCGTTCCTGGATAATGCCGTAGAGCCTGTCAGCGTCGCCTTCGGCCCGGCGCACGTCGTCGTCGGTGAGCTCACCCCAGACGCTCTTGGCTCGTCCCTTAATCTGTTCAAAGTTTCCTTGGATCTGGTCTTTGTTCATACATTGTGTCCCCGAATGTTCTTCCGCGGGGGTCCTTTTACGCCGCTAAGGTTACACCATGATCTCTAAAAACGCAAGTCGACGGTTTGGACAAGGTCGTACGCATCTTGTCCAAACCGTCGAACATCTCCACCGATCATCCCCATATTTTAATCTGGGTTTATCAGGTGCGCGGACGTAGTCGTCTCCCGTCATAGACGGGAAACGCCCCGACAGATGCGCGGCACGGCTCGGTGCCGCGGCGTTGCGTCGAGGCGACGATGGCTGCCTGCTAGAGGACGATTAGAGCCCGAAGTAGCACTGCGCGCCGGCCTCGATGGTGCAGGCCGTGAAGTCATCGCAGGTCTCGTCAGCGCAGCTGTCGAGCTGCTCCTGGGCCTGGTCACGCTCATCACCCATGCAGTCGTTGAGGTTGTCCTTGCAGCTCTGCTCGCACTCATCACGGTCGATGTCGCCGTCACACTCGGCGGCCTTGCTGCAGTATTGAAAGCAGTCGATCGCAGTCTCGAGCTCGCCGGACTCACACCCGGGGGTGAGTCCGAGGAGGGCGCCGATGAAGAGAGTCGCGAGGGCGAAGAAGGGCTTTTTCATGCCCTGCATGTACGTGATTGGTCGGGTGTGCGCAACCATTTATGTGCACGTTCTGGATGGCTCATGGCGTCTTTGACCTGTGTTGAGCCGTGGTGGCGGGGGCGCTCTTGGGATTCATCCATGTTAATAGTTTGCGTGCTTGTCGGCGTACGACGAGCAGTGTGCTGCGAGCTCAGGCGAAAGGGCGCATGCAGACTTCGCGCACGGGACGTTCGCCGCGGGCTGCTAGGGCTGCACGTGAAGATTGATGCCCGAGACCTGGGAGCAGAGCTCGCAGGCCGCGGGTGTTCGGTCTCCCGCGGAGCACGGGCGTAGGGGGCCGCGGAGATCACCCTAAGCGGGCGCTCGGGCTAAGCGGGCGCTCGGGCTGAGCGGGCGCTCGCGACTACTTGGCCTTGCGGTGGAGCTCTGCCTGCTGCGCCTTGAAGGCGTTCTCGCAGTTCAGCCTGCAGGTCGAGCGGTTGGTCGGCTTGATGTTCTCTTTGTCATTGCAGCGCTCCATGCAGCCGTCGAGCTCGACGATGAGGCCGTGTTGCGGCGTCCCGGGGGCGACGCCGGCCGACTCTGCGGTGTTGCGGCAGGTCAGGAGGCACGACTCGACGTCGGTCGGTCGGGTGTCAGGGTCCACCCCGCACTTCATCGTGCAGGAGCCGTAGTTGTTGAGCGTGGCGGTCATCTTCTCGGTGCCCGCCTGGATGTCGCGGTCGGAGGCCGCGTCGACGCCGAGGCCGACATCTCTTGCGCCCTCCGGATCGTCGGCCTTGGTCGGAGCCCCGCCCGAGGGAGCAGCGCTCTCGCGGGCCTTCGCCGTGTCGGCGCTCACTCTTGGGTCTTTCGTGTCCTTCGCCTCGGCGTCGGATCCGGCCCCGTCCTTCGCTGCGTTGGCCTTGTCGTTGGCCTTGTCGTTGGCCTTGTCTTTGGTCTCGGCGGCGGTGTCGGTGCTGGTGTCGCAGCCGACCGTGCTAAGCGCTGCCCAAGGGGCGGTGAGGAGGGCGAGGAGGGCGATTGTCGATGGTGTGCGCATAATTCGTGGTGTTTCGCAGGGAGGCCCGTCCGGGGCTCCTGGTGTTGGGCGGCGAGCATGAGAGAACCCCGCGTGCGTCCGCGAGCGAGGCTTCATGGGTGGGGAAGGTTTGAGCGCCGAGCGCTGTCGCCCCGGCCATAGGCGTCGTCAGAGGCTCGCCAGCGACGGGCCTTGCGAGGGGGTGCGAAGCGCTTCGTCGCTCCACAGCGTGCGGCTGCGCTCGGCGCACGGGTTGGGGAGGGCCGTCACCGTGACGTGCGGGCGCTCGACGACCCGCGCGCGAGGGTGGGAGGAGCTCGGGATCCGCCCGGAGGAGCTCGCTCGGGCGCGGTGCTAGGTGGCGGAGGTGTGCGAGACAGCGATCGGCGTGTCCCCGTCCGTGATGATGGGCAAGGAACCCGGGCGGACGCTCGGAGGGGGACGTTCGCAGCTCCACTCGGCGACGCTAGCAGCCCTGAACATTCCGGACCTTAATCTAGGTCTAAGCCGCGCAGAGTCCGGCAGGCACGGGCCCTGCTCGGCCCGAGGCCCGACGGGTCAGGTGGATGCGCTGGTCTCGCTGGGGAACCAGGAGGTGTCGAGGTGGGCGTATCGCTCCTCAAACTCGACGTGTTGCGAGAGCTCCTCGGGGGAGTGGATCCACAGCCAGCTCGACCCGCGGGTCAGCACCCCTTCCTGCTCGAGGCCGGTCATCACTCGGCTCACCGAGACGTTGGTCAGGCCGAGGGCGTCGCCGATAACGGTCTGGTTGAGCGGCATCGAGAAGCCCTTCTCCACGTCATTGGTCAACCTGAGCCGCGATCGCAGCGAGAGGAGGAGGTGGCACACCCGCTCGCGGGCCCGCATCCTGCCGATCGCCTGCAGACGATCGAAGAGCACCGCCTGCTCGACCATCGAGAACGCGAAGAGCAAGGCCGTCAGCCGCGGTGAGCGGCTCAGGATCGTGTCGAGCGAGTCCTTGGGGAAGGGACAGAGCTCGACCGGGGTGCTGGTGCTGAGGTCGTGGAGCGAGCGCCTGAAGGGCAGGTGTGGGAGGCCGATGATGTCGCCCGGGTTGTGGATCATCATCACCTGCCGTCGCCCGTCCTCGAGGGCAGAGCTCGAGAAGAGCCAGCCGCGCTTGACCACGTAGAGGTTGTCTACGCCCTCCCCCCCGCGAAACACCGTATGGTTTGCCGGGTAGGAGCGGGTGTCCTCCTCGAGCCTGGCGAGGAGGCGCTGGTCGTCCTCAGTCAGTTCGGCGAAGTTTGAGAGTTTCGCGACGAGACAGCTCGCATGATCGCTCATCGAGGCCACAATAGCGCCCTTGGCGCCAGTAGAGAAGTCCCATGCGCGAGGGTCGATGGAGGAGTCGCGACCCACCTGTGTCCCCGGGTCATGCGCCGGGTCATGCGCCGTCCCACGCGAGGGGGGAAGCGTTGACAGGGGCATGTGCGGGCACGGTACTGAGCCGCGAGATCTACGCAGATCCCTGCACGTGGAGTCGCCGGTGTCGCCGGCGATGAGGAGCCGTCTACTTGGACTCGCGGTGGAGCTCTGCCTGCTGCGCCTTGAAGGAGTTCTCGCAGTTCAGGCGACAGGTCGAGCGGTTGGTCGGCTTGATGTTCTCCTTGTCATTGCAGCGATCCATGCAGGCATCGAGCTCGATGATCAGGCCGTGTTGCGGCGTCTTGGGGGCGATGCCGGCCGACTCCGCGGCGTTGCGGCAGGTCAGGAGGCACGAGTCGACGTCGGTCGCCGGGGTGTCGGGGTCGACCCCGCACTTCATCGTGCAGGAGCTGTAGTTGTTCAGGGCGGCGGTCATCTCCTCGGTGCCCGCCTTGATGTCGCGATCGGAGGCCGCGTCGACGCCGAGGCCGACGTCCTTCGCGCCCGCAGGATCGTCGGGCTTTGTCGGAGCTGCCCCCCCCTCGGGGCCAGCGTTCTTGTCGGCCTCAGCCGCGCCGTCCGCCTTTGGATCCTTGGCGTCCTTCGGATCCTTGGCGTCAGCCCCGTCTCCGTCCTTCGCGGCCTTGTCCTTGTCCTTGTCCTTTCCCTCAGCAGCGGCTTCCGTTCCAGTATCACAGCCCGCGTTTACCGCGAGTGAAGGGACGGAGAGGAGGGCGAGGAGGGCGAGTGTCGATGGTGCGCGCATAAATCGTGGTGTTTCGCAGGGAGGCCCTTAGGGCTCCAGGGGTTGAGCGGAGACTAGAGAGTATCCTGCGTTTGTCCGCGAGCGGTACTCTTCAACAAAGGTTGGGCGTTGGCTCGGTGACGAGGCCTCTCAGGCGTCCAGCCAACCCTCGTCCGTGAGAACACTCCCGATCGGGCAGCAGCAGCCTACGTTAGCTGCGTAGGTCACGCGAGGTGCGACGGCGAGGCCTCGACGGCGCGGGCCTGGAGGAGCGCGTCCCTCCAAGATCCGCCCACCGAGGAGGGGGAGGAGGGCCGCTGCGTATGCGGCGGGGGAGGGCGCGGCCTTCTGCTCGTGGAGGGAGGGGCCCGGCTCGGACGTCAGAAGGAGGGCCTTCTGCGCCGGGTCGGTGGCCTTGGCGACGAGGCCGCGGCGGAGCTCGTCGATGTGCTCCGCCGACGACTCGCTACGCGCCCAGGGGTCTGGTGCCCACATGCTCCGATCCTGCCAGGGCGTGTCTCGTCTTGGTGGAGTCTGCGCAAGGGACGCGCCTCAACCGGACCCAGACAGAGGGTCACTTGTCGGAGTCCATCGCCTCGTCGATGACCTCACGGTTCTTCGCCTGACCCTCGTCGCTGGGCGGGGCGATGTCCGCCTGCGCCGCGCTGTGCTCCGGCGCGCGGCTTACGGTGAGCAGGATGGGGAAGTGATCGGAGCCTATCGAGTCGAGCCTGCGAAACTCTACCAGTCGAAGCTCGTCCGAGAGGAAGGCATGATCGAGCGGCCATCGGATCAGCGGGAGCTTGGCGTTGTAGGTCGGGTAGAACCCTCGGCCGACGCGCGGGTCCAGGAGGCCGCTGGCCTCCTGGAAGCGCCGGATCGTCGGTGACCAGACCACGTCGTTCAAATCCCCAGCGACGACGCACGGCAGCTTGGAGCTCTCCGCATCGCGACCGATCAGGATCAGCTCGGCGTCGCGGTTGGTGGAATTGGTGTTCTCCGTCGGCGACGGCGGTTTTGGGTGGACACCGAAGAGACAGAGTTGGGCGCCGCTCGGGAGGACGACGCGGGTATATATCGAGGGCACGTCCTCCTGGACTCGCTCGACTACGCGCGGGTCGCGGAGCTCGAATTTCGAGTAGAGGGCGATCCCGTAGGCGTTGTCGAGGGGGTGAAGAACCGTGTGCTCGAAGTCGCCCTCGAGCGGGCGAAGGCCGTCACGCCAGCGCTGATCGACCTCTAGGAGGAGGATAAGGTCGGGGCTGTGCAGCTCGACGGTGCGGAGGAGGGCATCATAGTCATCGTTCTCCTGGAGAACGTTGGCGATGAGGAGGCTCATCCGGTCTTCATCATGATCGACGCTCGATTTGACCTGCGGCTGGACGAGCGGGGTGTAGGGGTAGAGCCTTAGCGCGTGGGGGACGATCGCCGCGAGCAGGAGCAGCAAGAAGACGAGCTCAAGACGCGACCGTCGGCGGCGGAGGATAAATCCGTAGATCAGCGCGGTGAGGAGTAGGAGGGCCGCGAGCTGGAGGCGAAAGAACTCCAAGCTTTGAATCCACCACCCCTTGTCGTCCAACATCGGGATCACCGTGGCGATGCCGCAGAGCGAGCCGAGGATGATACAGGCGAGCTTCGAGCACTTATGCACGGGAGAAGATCATCCGAGTGCGGCAGGCTGGGCGGTCCATGGAGCTGATGATGACATCCGTCTTGGCTTGCCGGCGCAGGAATCGAGCCTCTCCCGCCGACGTCTCATCGTGGGGGCTTGCGCGGATTTCGCGGAGAGGACCTCCGCACGCGCCCCGAGCGTCGGAGGGCTGATCTTCTTCGGGGTGTCTTCGGGGTGTCTTCGGGGGGACTCCCCTTGGGGTGCTGATGGGGAGGATGGTGGTTCATCCCGTGCTCGGTCCCTGCCCCGATCGGCTCAGTAAATTCCTGCGCTCGTGTCTCACTCATCATTGACAGTCGGGGCATCCTCCGCGTCCGGTTCGAAGCGCAGGATATCGCCGGGCTGACAGTTCAGGCGCTGGCATATCTTGCTGAGAGTCTCGAATCGTACGCCGCGCACCCGGCCGTTCTTGAGCAGCGACAGGTTCGACTGCGTGATGCCGACGAACGCGGCCAGATCTTTCGATCGGACGCGGCGCTGGGCCATGATTACTGCGAGATCGACGACAATCGGCATTCCGCGAGCTACACAATCTCATTGTTCTCACGCTCGATGCGAGCCGCCTCGCGTAGGAGCCATGCGAGAAGGTACACGGTGAGCGTGAACACCAGGGCGATCCCATGACCGGAGCCGACGCTCAGCACGACGTGGCCCTCGGACCCGCCCATGCTCATCAGGATGCTCGACGCGGGCGGCGTCGCGACGGACACGACGATCGCTGCGGCACACAGGATCGAGAGACGGATCAGCGAGCGCGTCGTGGTCTCGCCAAAGTAGCGGCCCGCAGCGATCGCGCGAAAACCAGCCACCGCCGCGAGGAGTGCTGCGGCTGCCGCCAGTGTCGGCCCGCAGGCGAGCGCGCGGACACCTACGATCTGCCAGTCGCCCGCGTGCCCCACAGAGTGAAAGCCAAGCGGGGCGACGAGCTCCGGGAAGGGGCGCGTCCACACGTAGGCGCAGGTCGACACGCTGAGCGCGACGGCGAAGAGCCCACACGCCCACGCGCCAGCCAGCGCAATGGGACGAATGCGGCGACTCTCTCTAGAGTTGGTCATTGCCCGTTCTCCCCGGAGTCATCGCCACGGCCCTCGTCGCCCCAAGGTTCGGGCACGCCAAACCACCGGATGGCGGCCTCGGCAGTCTGCGCAGAGGTCGCGGAAAAGTCAAAGGCCGGGATCCCGTCGAGGCACGACTCATCCAGGAGAGCGGACGGATCGTCGAGAAACGCGTGCAACATCTCGGTCGCGCAGCGCCTCCCGTCGCTCGTCGTCGTGTAGCGAACGACGCTGTGCCCCGCCATCGGCAGCTCGATCAGGGTCACGGTCCCGGCCGCCCACCGTTGCGCCGTCGTCGCAGCCCACTCGGGGCGATCGAGCGGGTCCAGGCCGCCCTGCCAGAGTACGAGGTGTGCATCGGTCGCAGTCGGCCCTGGCGGGAGTGAGAGCCGATGCTCGCGCCCGTAGGTCGGGGCGATCGAGGCCATGGGCAGATCCGCCCCAGCGGCGAAGAGGTGTCGCTTGGACTCCTCGACCACGTCCTCGTAGCGTCGATCGTAGCGGAAGAGCTCTGTGAGCATGATGTGCTTGTTCAGCAAAGGGTTGTAGGCGAGCGCTCGCTGACCTGGTGTGGCGGCCGCTCCGGGCTCGCCCTCCAGGAGGTGCGAGAGAGCGTGGTCGATCGCGATCTTGTCCGCCTCGGAGCACCGATCGGCGCGCACCAGCAGCGGTGCAACCAGCGCTTGCTCGGACGGATGGTTCGAGAGCAGCCGATTAAAGAGCGCCTGTACGGCCGCCTGTGGGCGGGAGCCTTGCCCGCACCCGTCGTTGGCCGCGTACTCCGCGAGCACGCGGTCAACCGTCGCATCGACCCCGTCTGCGAACCGGACCCCACAAGGCTCCACCTCAGCACAGGCCCGAAGGAGACGCATCCCAGCGGCGTGAGAGTTTTCGTCAGCTCGCTCGAACGTCGCCTCCAGATCGACGATGCTATCGAGCCAAACTCCGGCGATGCCGACGGGGGCTACCTGGAGAACACGCTGGGCCCAATAGGTCCCGTACGATCCGCCGTAGAGGACGACCCTCCCACCGATGTCAGGGCGCGACCTCTCCATCATGTGCCGTACATCGTGGGCCGCGGAGAGCGAGTCGAAGTGGCGCAAGCCCTCGCCCCAGCGCGATCGCAGAGAGGCTACACAGGCGGGGAACTCGTCGGGCGTGACCTGGCCGCCTCCGGCCGACTCTGGCACCTGCTGCTCAGCGCAGGCGAGGCCCGTGCCGAAGACCGTGCCGCGGTGGGTCGGAATGTAGAGGTCGTACCCCGCGGAGAGCACGACCTCGCGAAAGGCTGGGTCCGCAAAGATCTCACCGGCGAACCCAGGGCCACCGTCGAGCGCCCAGAGCTGATCGCCGGAGGATGTGTTGGCAGAGCTTCGAAAGCGTCGGACAAAGAGCGTGATCTGCTCCGAGCGCTCCGCCTCCTCCCAGTTGAGGGGAACCCGCGCAAGCGCGCACTCTCCCAGCTCGGCCGCCGCCAGCTCGGCCGGGCACTCGTGAAACTCGAGCGGCCCGTCGCCGAAGACCTGCGGGGAGAGCCCCTGGTTCGAAGCGCACGCCGAGGCCAGAATCGCGAGGGCGAGCGCTCGCCCAAGTGTGAAGAGCGCTCGACCACCCGAGGTTCTCAAGAATGGCAGCATCTTTCTGTTTTACAGCATAAAATGTCTTCAGGACAGTTAAATTTCTTCTCAACGGGCCGCGGGCGGGGACTTCCTGGAGCTGCGAGCCACGAGCGCCCCCGATGTTGCTCTCCCCTCCCGAGGATGCCAAGCCATCCCCCCTGCAGCGCACCAACCCCCCGCGAGGATTGCGCAGCTTTGGGTGCCGCCAAGAGCCGACCTCCGAGTGGCATGCCCCCAAAACGTAGACCCCGTACTTATGCAGCCAAAGTCTGCATCTCCCCGTAGAAACGCCCTTCAAGCGAACTCTCGATCCATTCCGCAATTGCGATCCGAGCAGAGTCTCGCGTGAGGATGATCGTTCGGTAGACCAGCCCGGTCTTCAGCGTGCTGTTATGGGCTCTCGACGACCGCGTTGTCACAGCAATCACCACGGCGGCTCATGCTGACGGTGAGCCCCGCGTGGGTCGCCTCGATCTTCCGCCGCAGCGCCTCCCTCTCCCGTTCTCGCCTCTGCACGGACTCTCCTTTGAGAGGTGTCCGCTAGATGGGGGCAGGTCACATCCGAGAGGTGTCCCCCTGCCGCGTCCCCGGGCGAGCCTAGGTGGGCCGCACGGGGCCTCGTCGCCGCAGAGACGTCCTCGCGCCGGTTCTCGTCGGTGAGAGGTCCTCCGTGTACACTCCGGTCGATGACGGACGCACCGTACCCGCGAGGCGCGGACACGACAGAGGCGCTGGTGCCCGTCGCCTCGGCGGGCGAGGAGCCCTTGCCGACGCGGGGCAAGGTTGCCCGTGAGTTCGCCCTCTTCCAGGTCAAGCTCATCGTCGACGGTCTCAAGGATCTCCTCCTCTCGCCGTTGTCGATGGTCGTCTTGGTGGTCGGTCTGATCGCGCCGGGGCGCGCCCGGTCAATGTGGCGGGGGATCTATTCGCTGGGGCGGGGGCTCGACGACTGGATCGATCTCTTCCCAGATCCTGAGCGCAGCGCAGGAGAGGTCGCAGGCAAGCAGACGATGGACTCTGCGCTCAATCAGACCGAGGAGCTCGTCCGCGCTCTTCGGCGCGGTGGGGTCGGGGACCCGCACGTCCAGGCCCAGCTCAGCGCTGTGCTCCGCTCGATCGACGGTCTGGCTGCGAGCGCGGGGATCGACACAGCGACTCCGTCGGTCGAGGAACCGGCAGCCGAGACCCGGGCCTAGCAGCGCGAGGCGAAAGCCCCGCGCGCTCGCCCTCATCGTCCCCCTCGGCTCCGTGAACACTTGCATTGCGGCCCGGCGCCGCGGGGTCTTGTCGACGCCAAGAGGGCCGATGGTTGCGGCGCGAGAGCACACTGGACCTTCGCCACGGGCCGGTCCGGCTGTGGCGAGACTCGCGTGCTCTCGCGCGCGGACAGGTCCGGTCGTTGACAGATCTGCCGACTTTAGGACTAGGCTGTGGCCGACACTTCACGAGGAGCAAGTGATGAGCGAAAGCGCGGCAGTATCGGACAGGGGACTTCATCGATCGCTCGAGCTTCGTTGCGGTCTTGAGCTACCGGAGCGGATCGGGCTAGCGCCCATGACCAACATCCAGAGCAACCTGGACGGGACGCTCCACGAGGATGAGTATCGGTGGCTTGTTCGCCGCGCCCGTGACGGGTTCCGCGTCGTCAGCACCTGCGCTGCGTTTGTCAGCGAAGAGGGCAAGGCATGGGCCGGGCAGCTCGGGGTCGCCAGCGATGCCCATGACGCCGGTCTACGGCGGCTCGCGGCGGGGCTGAGGGACAACGGCGCGGTCAGCATTCTTCAGCTGCATCACGGCGGAGCGAAGGCAGAGCTCGCGCCGGGACAGCCGCTGAGCACGGCCGACGGGGGGCCGGCGAACTCCCGCGGGGCGACCCAGGCGGACATCGACCGGGTGATCGCCGACTTCGTCGCGGCGGCGACCCGAGCGGAGCGGGCCGGCTTTGACGGGGTGGAGATCCACGGGGCGAACGGCTACCTCTTCACCCAGTTCCTCGCCCCGGAGGACAACCCGAGAACGGACGGGTACGGCGGCGATCTGGCGGGACGTGCTCGCCTCCTGCGGGAGACGATGTGCGCGGTCCGAGCCGCGGTCTCGCCCGGCTTCGCGGTCGGGGTTCGCCTCTCGCCCGTCGATGTCTGGGCCAAGCGAGGTCTGGTGCTCGACGACGGTGTTGAGGTCGCCCGCTGGATGGCCGAGGACGGCGCCGACTTTGTCCACCTCTCGCTGGGGGACGCCGGAGGTGCTCCCGCCCATGAGCCCGACCGCGGACCGGTCGCTCGCGCGGTCCGGGAGGCGCTCCCCGCCGAGGTCCCGATCTTCGCCGCCGGCGGGGTCTGGACCCGCGAGGACGCGGCGCGGGCGATCGATGCGGGCGTCGACGTCGTCGTCGTCGGGCGAGCAGCGATCGCCCATCCGGAGTGGCCGAGGGTCTTTGAGGGTCCGGAGTGGGAACCGGTGCGACCGACCTGGAGCCGTGACCTCCTCCGCTCGAAAGACGTGAGCGAGCGGCTCCTCGGGTATCTCGGGAATTTCTCGGGGATGGTCGAGGGCGGCGCGCCCAAGCGGAGCTAGCCCTGAAATAGCGCTGCTGTGAGGCGTCCTAGACAGCCCGCGGGGAATTCGTCAGTGACAGGGGGTTTGCGCTTCGCGCTGTATCCGTGTGGGTGAGCGCTCACCTCGTGATTCGCGAGGGGCGGAGCTCGTCGCCCCTCGCCCGCCCGCCTTCAGCCTCCGAGCTCCGCCCGTCGCCAAGCAGGAGGTGAGCCTTCACCCGCGCCCGAGAACTCGGGCGGCAAAAGTCCGCGTGAGTGCACTTCTACACGGAACTGGGGGTCGGTTTCACACCAGCGCTTACTTTAGGGCTAGCAGCCCGTGGCAAAAGTCGGCCCCGCCGAAATCCTCGCGCGATGGGCGGCCAACGCAGCCGCTACGGCGGTGGCGGAGGGGAGGCCTCGCCGGCTACATTCGCCCCGTGCAAAGGATCCTCGTCTTCGGCGCGACCTCGGCGATCGCCGCCGCTGCCTGTAGGCGTTGGGCCGCGCAAGGGGCTCGCCTCCACCTCGTCGGCCGCTCCGCGGTGAAGCTCGAGGCCGTCGCCGCGTCCTGCGAGGCGGGGCCCTCGGTGACGACCGCGATCGCCGATCTCCAGGACATGTCTGCGGCGTCGGAGCTGGTCTCTGCGTCGCTCGCGGCGCTCGGGGGCCCGGTCGATGTGGTTCTCATCGCCCACGGGGATCTCGGCCTTCAGCTCCTCAGCGAGCGCGAGTTCTCCGAGGCCGCGCGGATCTTCGAGGTCAACCTGCTCTCCGCGGTCGCCCTCATCGTCCCCCTCGCGACCGCCCTGGAGGACCAGCGCTCCGGTACGCTCGCGGTGATCACCTCCGTCGCGGGCGAGCGCGGGCGTCCGCGAAACTACACCTACGGGGCCGCCAAGGGGGGCCTGAGCCTCTATCTCCAGGGGGTGCGCAGCCGCCTGGTCCCGGCGGGCGTCAAGGTCACGACGCTCAAGCTAGGCCCGGTCGACACGCCGATGACGGAGGAGCACCCAAAAAACCCGCTCTTCGTCGGCGCGGAGCGTGCGGCCCGTGACCTCGTCCGAGCGGTCGAGCGCGGCGCCCGAGAGGCGTTTATCCCCTGGTATTGGCGGCCGATCTTGGCGGTCGTCCGCAACCTGCCAGAGGCGATCTTTCAGCGCCTGGGATTCCTGTCTGGGCGCTGAGCGGCGGAGGTCTTGGTCTCCTCGCGCCCTCAGGCGGGGTCAAAGCAGGCCGCGAGGAGCTCCAACGCCGGGTCGATCATCAGGGCTCGGACGGCGAAGCGACTGAGATGGATCCCATCCTCGGTCCAGGCGCGCAGCGGCTTCCTGCTGCCCGCGAGCGTCACCGTCTCGATATACTCCCCCGGCGAGGGGCTGGTCGCGTCATAGAGTGGGATGTAGTGGGCGTCGCCCTCAAAGGCGGCGAGCCGCTCGCCGAGGAGGCGGTCGATGGTCGGCCCGATCTTGCGCGAGTTCGCCTTGGGGAAGGCGTTCGGGCCGATCCAGATGATCCTCCGGCGACGATCCTCACCGGCCATGAGATCGAGGAGGGTGTCGATCCGCTCGGCGTAGAGCTCTTCCCAGCGGGGGTCGTTCATCCGCACCCACTTGTAGCGGCGGGAGTAGAGGGGCTGGGCGTCGTTGGTGCCAATGCTGACGACGTAGACGTCGGGATCGTAGTCGCTGTTGATCGAGGGGACCTCCGCTATCCAGTCGTGAAAGTCGGGGCGGGCGAGGCCGCTCGCAGACTTGCCCCACTTGCGAAAGGTGACCTCGGCGAAGCGCTCCTTGATCTGCCTCCCGAGCATCGGCCCGAGGAGGCTGCCCATCGACGAGGAGCCGATCCCGTAGACAAAGCGCTCGTCCCCCGTTCTCCGGCATGCGAGCTCCGCCTCCTGCTCAGGGGGTTGCGCGGGCTGTCCGGCGGGCGGCGTCTCGCTCCCTTCGGCGAGCGCCTCAGGCTCCTCGTCGGGTCGCTCGGGTGCCGGTGCTTCGACCGCCGGAGCGGGCCCCTCGGGGCCCTCCTCGGCCCTCGCGGGCGGATCCGCGGCGGAGGGGTCGGCGCTCGGCTTGCTGGGCCTGCACGCCGCCAAGCAGAGGGCGAGAGAGGCGAGGCGGGGTCCGGAGAGCCGAGGCATCAGCCGTGGTTTCCCAAGCGACGCGGGTCGCGTCAACCTCAGCGCCCCCGCAGGGCCCACAGTGCCCACGCCTGTGGAGGTTGTCGCCGATCGGCGCGCTCTAGAGCGATGGTGTTCGGTCGTTTCGCTCGCTTCTGCTCGCTTCTGCGCTCTACTCCGACAACCTCGGCCCGAGGGGCGCTCGCTGAGATCGGCGACAGCGAGCCTTGGCGACAGGTGCTCGCCGTCATCGTCGTCGCCGTCGACCGCGTGGCGACACCTCTGGGGGGACGGTGCCCCGATCCTCGGGCGAACATGGTGATATGCGACGACTCGCAGGGGGATGACCGGCTGACGACGAGAGCTCCCCCCGGGGAAACGCACGCTCCCGGTCGGGTGACACCGGCGGATCCCCTGTCTGTTTACGGGGGTCGTTCACGCTTTCCAGGGGATGCTCATATCGTCGATGCTGATGGCGGCGAACTCTGCTCGCCGTCGCGATCACGAGGTCTCCGTATGGCTCATCATTCCCGCTCTCGCTTGTCCTTGTCCTTGTCCTTGTCCTTCTCTGGCTCCCTCTCGCTCTGCGTGCTGGGGCTCGTCGCCTGCGGCGATGACTCGGGCCGTGCGAGCAGCGAGACAGGGTCCAGCGACTCGGCGCTCACCGTGACCGAGGGCACCGGGGCGAGCGATGCGACCACCTCGGCCGATGAGACGACGTCGTCGAGCTCGGGCTCCCAGACCTCGTCGTCGAGCTCGGGCGAGACGGAGAGCGACGGGACGACGACCGAGGAGCCGGCGATCCCCTTCGAGATCTCACCGGCGGAGGCGACCATCATCGTCGCCAACGGGATCTCGGAGACTGTGGACTTCGAGGCGCTCTACGGCGGTGAGTCGGTCAAGGCGTCCTGGGGCCTAGATACCCCCGGAATCGCCGACATCGACCCGAACGGGCTCGCCGGCGGGCTCGGGGTCAAGGGCGGTCAGACAGGGGTCTCGGCGCAGTACATGGGCGAGGCGGCGGATGGCGTCCTCAACGTGATCCTCAAGGAGATCGCCGAGCCGGTCGTGCCGATCGATCCGGCCGACAAGGAGCTCCTCCTCGACGCGGTCGATCTCGACCTCGAGATCGCCTGGCTCTACCCCTACGATCGGATGGTCTACCCGCTCGACCTCCGGGCGCCGGAGATGATGTGGGACGGCGGCACGGCGGGTGACAAGTACATGATCCGCCTGGAGAGCGAGTACCTCGACGTCCAGATCTTCCTGACCGCCGATCCTCCCTCGCGGTACCTCATCGATCCCGCGCTGTGGCAGAAGGTGACCCAGACGGTCGCCGGCGGCGACGTCGGCCTCCGGGTCACACGCCTCAAGGCGGGCGAGCAGGTCGCGACTGTCGTCATCGATCACTCCTGGACGATCGCCGGGGGAGCGCTCGACGGCAGCGTCTACTACTGGGCCAACAGCCTCGGCCGGGTCCTGCGGATCAACCCCGGCGCCGACGCGCCCGAGGACTTCCTCGCCGCCGGCGGCCAGAATGGTTGTTCGACGTGCCACTCGGTCTCGGCCGACGGCAACACGATGATCCTCGGGGGTGACATCGCGGTGTCGACCTGGGACCTGTCAAACAACGTCCCCGTGCTCGACATTCAGAGCGTCGGCAAGCCGGTGCGCAACTGGGCGATGCCGGCGATCTCGCCGGACGGCAAGGTCGTGATCGAGAACGCGGCGCCGCTCCCAGGTCCCCCCGGCGGCAGCGATGGGATGTGGGACGCGCTGACCGGGGTCAAGCGCGAGAACACAGGCCTGGAGGGGATCCAGCTCAACATGCCGGCCTTCGCCCCCGACGGCTCGAGCATCGTCGCCGTCGATCACAACACCCTCGACCTCGTGATGTACGAGTACGACGCGAACGCGGTCTTCGCGGTCGGGCCGACGGTCCTCGTCCAGGCTGGCGAAGATCCTGCGCTCAACGGGATCACCTTCCCGAGCGTCACGCCGGACGGCAAGTGGGTCATCTACCACCGCGGCCAGTACCCCAATTCGCTGGACACCCGACTCTCGCGGGCCGACCTCTACCTCGCCAGCATCGACGAGCCCGGCGTGGAGTATCGGCTCTCCGAGGCGAACGGGGACCTCTACCCCTTCCCCGCGGGGGAGCGCGATCACAGCTACAACTACGAGCCCACCTTCGCGCCGCTCGCCTCGGGCGGCTACACCTGGGCCGTCTTCACCTCTCGGCGGACCTACGGCAATCGCCTCGTCGGTGGTTCAAACGCGGTCAAGCAGCTCTGGGTCGTCGCGATCGAGCAGAACCCAGAGCCGGGCCAAGACCCGAGCCACGCGGCCTTCTGGCTCCCAGGACAGGATCTCGCGACCCTGAACATGCGCGGCTTCTGGGCGCTCAAGGCCCAGATCCCCGGCTGACCTCGTCAACGCCGCCGCGCCCGCGGCTCACTCACGGAGGCTCTCGCGATCCACCACCGCCGATGGTGCGTGGTGGCGCGGGAGCTCGCCGCGGATCTTCTGGGCCGCTATGGTGAGAGTCCCGTGTGCTCTCGCGCCGCAGTCGTCGACCCTCTCGTTACGACGGAGCGCAGCTGCCCCGTCGAGGGCGCCTCCGCTCGCCTTCGGGGTCGAAGACGACAGGGTGGAGACAGAGCTCAGGTGCACTCGCTATTCATGCACGTGAAGGCGAAGATGCACTGCTGACCGCTCTGGCATGAGTCGAAGCAGACGTCGGCCTCGAGGTCGCACCGGTACTTGTCGCAGGAGATTGCGTTACCCTTGGTCTTGCAGCCGCCCTCCCAGCAGCGAAACTGTCGGACCTCCGAATAGAGGGCTTCGTTCGCGCACTGGTCGTGGCAGCCGGCGGTGATAGAGCCGTCGTTGAGGCAGTAGTCATCGGCGACGAGCGTATCGACAGCGACGAGCTGCGGGCAGGCGTCCGAGTCCTTGATGCAGCTCGTGGTGCATGGGACCGCGATCTCGCCAAGGCCATTGTCAAGGCAGCCCGAGGGCGCTGCTGGAGTGCAGGCTCCGCCTCCATCGCAGCGCCCGAACTCCTCGCCCGCGCATGCTCGGCATCGGCCGTCATTCGCGGGTCCGCAGGAGAGCGTCGCGCAGTCGATCGCATCGCCGCAGGGGGCGTCGACCGGCTCGAGCACACACTCGCCGCCCCCGTCGCATACCTGGCACTCACCGCAGGAGGCACCCTCGTCGGCTTGGCAGGTCCCGCCGACGCACTCTGAGCACCCGCAGCAGTCGCCCGGGTCGATGCACTGGGCGCCGATCGGCTTGCACTCCGCGTCGCCCGTCGTGCTCGTGCCTGTCGCGCCGGAGGTCGAGGTGTCCGTGGCGGACGTCCCCGCGGTGATGGTCGTCGTCGCGCTGTCGGAGGTGCTCGTCCCCGTCGACGTCGACGACCCTGCGACGGTCTCGCTGTCCCCGCTGGAGACCCCCGAGGTCGCGTCGGAGGTCACGTCGGAGACCGCGCCGCTCGCAGAGCCGCTGTCGGCGTCCTCGCCGGCGTCGTCGTCCCACTTCGGGTTGAGGAGTTGGCAGGCGCAGGCGAAGAGCGCAGTGGTACTCAACAGTGCCCGGGCGAATGAAGGGTCCATCAGCGTCCACAGTACCACCAACGGGCAGGCCGCTGGGGGGCTAGAGGTCCTCGTCGGGATCCTCGTTGCGTCCGGAGAACCCCGTGAGCGTCAAGAGCTCGACGATCGTTCGGAAGGCGGGTCCAGGGCGAGGTGCTCCCGAATCACAGGCCCGGGCACGTTGGGCACGTTGGGCACGTTGGGCACGTTCTGCACAATCGTCGGGGTCGGCGAAGCTCGGTCCGCACTGGTCGGTGAGCGTTGCCATCCGCCGGGCTGAGGCGTTCAGGGTCCATCGTCCGCGAGCAGGCTTCTCCCCTCCGTGGCGGGCGCTCGCCCCGTGTAGAGGCAGGTCCGCTAGCGTCCTATTCGGACACCCTCGGCGGCGACGCCAGCGGTCTGGACTGCTTGACCCCTTGGCCCGGTATGCTGTCGACCTACCCGACGGGAGTGGAGTCCAGGGCCTTCCGAAACGCCTGGGGCGAAGGCGGTCCTGAGGCCGAGGGCTGCTCCCCTGGTGGTCCGGCTGGTGGTCCGGCTGGTGGTCCGGCTGGTGGTCCGGGACGAACCGCGTCTGCTAGCCGGCCGACACCCCGGTCGGCCGGCTCTGCGCGCGTGTGGGCTTACGTCGCAGCGGCGCACAGCCGCGCGCTCTACCGTCGCGGCCATGATACGATGCTCCCTCGCAAGTCGGGGAGTCCTGTCATTATTTCGCGCGGGGTTCATCGTCGCAGCGGCGCGAGGGAGCGAACAAACTATGTATTCATTGTGGCGTCCATTCAGCATAAGCCTTCTCTCTGCGTCGATCGTCGCCTGCAGCGGCGGCGATAGTGCGACCTCCGGGACCGCGAGTGACACTGACGCCTCCGCGGCCTCGGACTCGATGTCTACGGGCGCATCCGAGAGCAGCGCGAGCGAGACCGCCGGCACCACGGACGACACGGACGACACCGACTCTAGTGCTAGCGGTGGCGACTCCACCTCTGGTGGCAGCGACTCTACGACCGGCGATAGCGACTCCACTGAATCCAGCACCGACAGCACGACCGGCGGTACCGATAGCACGACCGGCGGCAGCGACAGCACGACCGGCGACAGCGACTCCACAACCAGCGACACCGACACCACCGGCGGGATCGCCGAGTACGAGGTCGAGCTCCTCCTCTCCGCCGAGGTCCTCCTGTCCAGCGCTGACGGGGACGCGCTCGACGTCACCTGCGGTCTGCGCAAGGACGGTATCCCCTATGCTGGCGAGTACACGGCGCTCGCGAGCGTCTCCCCGGTCGAGGACGTCGTCGACGACGGCGAGGGGAAGTTCGAGTTCGCGACGTTCGGGGTCTGGACCGTCACCTGCGACGTCGACGTCGACGGGACGATGGTCTCCGCCGAGCGCGATGTTGGGGTGCTCAATGACGCGATCACCCCCGAGCTCGCGCTCTTGGCCCGTGGCCTCGGTCAGGCGCGCTACGGCCTCTTCCACATGCTCCGCGCCGACGGCCAGGAGGACCAGGGGCTGATCGACGCGGCCGGCGATCTCGAGGCGAGCTTCGCCCTGCTCGACCCGGCGAACCTCGCTGCGGTCGATGACAGCCTGATCCCGGTCGCCTTCGGCTACCCGACGCCGGCTGAGCTCGATCAGCTCGGGATCACCGCGAGCGCCGACGACCCGGCGATGAGCGGCGCTCTCGACGACGTGAGTCTCGCGCTCCTCGAGGTCCAAGCGACCCTCGCGACGATCGATCCGTTGAGCGCGGTCCAAGAGGACCTCGACGCGCTGGAGGCGGTGACGAGCGAGCTTCAGGCGGCGGTCGACGCCTACGCTGCGCTCGATCTCACGGTCCACGGCTACCTCGCGAACTCGGCCAAGCTCGCCGACCTCTCGCGTGAGGCGATCGCGCCGACGATGCACGCGGTCGCCGAGTGGACCTACACCTACGTCCAGGATCAGAGCGGCCTCTACGGCGCGCCCTACAAGCCGGGGGGTTGGCTGGCAGACGCAGACGACGGCCTCGATCCACGCTTCGGCTTCGTCAGCCTCGCCCTCGGCTTCGTCAACACGTCAAACATCCAAGTGCAGATGATGAACAAGATGTACGGCGACGCCTTCAAGGCGCTCGACAGGATGATCAACAATCTGATCCTCCTCGACGTGATCGACTACTTCCACGACCCTGACGCCGCCGCCCCCGAGATCTTTACGCCCTACGCTAGCGCGAGCCTCGCCTTCGCGCTCGAGGGATACGACGCCAAATTCGGCGGCTCGGGCTTTCACGAGGACCCGAGCTTCAATCACTTCCTGATCATCGGCGACGGCTGGCAGGACACCGCTGAGAACGCGATGAACGCCTGCGGTATCAAGCCCGGCGACTCGAACCCCAAGATCTACAAGAAGGTCGAGGGGTGCGTGCAACAGGTCCTCGATCTCGCCGAGAGCTCCGTCGCCTACGGGACCCAGGTCGACAAGCCAGGACAGCTCGACGCGTACGACGTGCATATCGGCCCCTTCCCCGAGGCCTGTGAGAGCTTTGTGCCGGTGCCGATCGGCATTATTCCGGTCAACGCAAATACCGGCAGCGGACCGCTGCTGACCCTCAACTGCATCGACAACTGAACTCCCCGTGGATACGTGTGGACTGGCTAGGGGGACTCGCCCGTTCGGTGACCGCCCCGCCTCTCCTGCGTGCTACGCTCACGCGGGTGGACACCTCGCGCCTGCTCGCGCTCCGCCTCGCGGGGGCACTCTCTGTCGCGGTGCTCTCTGCCGCCGCCTGCACGAGGGCCTACCCCGAGCCCGAGGGCAGCGAAGGCGCGTCGTGCCCGGGGGTCGATCGCGCGCCGGCCCTCTTCAAGCGGATCCAGGGGACATGGAAGGTCCGCCACACCCACTTCCGCCGCGGACAGAAGCCGCCGGGGCTGGCGACGGTCGGCACGCTGACGATCGACGGCTGCCGCTTCACCTTCAGCCGGGAAGAGGGGGCCGCGCTCCACGAGCTGCGGCGCTGGTTCCCGATCGTCGACCGACCCTCAGGGGTCGTCGAGATCATCGGCGAGGCTCCGCCGAACCCGGATGCCTTCCTCTCGCTCGACCTGGGCGTGATCCGCCTCCACGGCGACCCGCTAGCCGAGGTCGCCGAGGTGTCGATCGAATCGATCGAGCTCGGGGTCGCCGCGCGTCTCCAGGAGGGCGAGTACCTGTTGATGAAGCCCACCGACAAGACCTTGCCGACCCACACCCTGGCGATCGAGCGCGGGGTGGTGACAGCGCGGGGCGACGAGTACCCGGGCGGCTTCGATCCCGAGAGTCCGGCGATCGACTGGGAGGCCCGTCGGCGGGAGGTCGAGGCTGTGCTGCCTCGCTGGCGCGAGGAGGAGGCCGCGCGGTCGGCCGCGCCAGCCGATCGCAGGGACGAGCCTCGGTGAGGAGCCGGGTGCGAGCACCGCGGCGAGCACTCGTCGGGCTGCCGCTCTCTGCCTGCTCCGCCCGCCCTTGCCGGTGCTCCCCGCTTCGCGACTACGGGTGCGAGAGTTGCGGCTACTTCAGCAGCTTGAATTCGATCCTACGGTTGCGCAGCCGTCCGGCTCGGGTGCGGTTGTCATCGATGGGGCGATCCGGACCGTATCCGGCTGTCTCGAGGCGGTCGGCCGCGAGGCCTCCGTCGACGAGGTAGTCCCGGACGGCCTCGGCACGGGCCTTCGAGAGCTCGATGTTGTGCTGGTAGCCGCCGGCGGAGTCCGTGTGCCCGCTGATCTCGATTCGGGTCGCCGGGTGTTGGCGGAGCACGGCGAGGGCACGGTCGAGAATCTCGATGGAGTCCGCTCGGAGCGTGGCCCGATCGGTGTCGAAGTGGACCCCTTCGATGACGCCGTCGATCGCTCTCAAGGGGTCCGGGGCTGCGTCCTCGCCGATGCTCGTCGGGCAGCCCTGGCCCTCGGCGGGGCCAGGGGTGTTCGGGCAGCGATCGATGGCGGCAGCCTGGAGGCCCCGCTGGCCAGGGTCGAAGAGGCCGTCTCCATCGCTGTCGAGGAGCGAGCTTCGGTCGGGCGTTGCGGTGTCGGGGAAGGGCCTGCTAGCGGCACTGTCGGTGGGTCCGGGAGATGCCACTGCGGCAGCGGGGTCCGCCGGGCTCGGGCCCACGGGAGTGGGAGCGTGAGTGGGAGCGGGAGTGGGAGCGGGAGTGGGATCGAGGGGGGGAGTGACCTCGGAGGTGGGGATAGGGGGCGCTCCGGGTAGGAGCGCGTGGACAACGACTCCGCAGGTGAAGAAGAGAGCGGCGAGCGTGACGAGGAGGAGGGCGGACCAGGGGAAGAGCGTGACCCACGGGCGTGCGGAGCCCGCGGATGGCACCTCTGCGGGACCGCTGAGATGGACCGCGGAGCGCTCGCTCTGGGGGTCTCTGGGGTGCGCGGAGCTTGGCGCGCTAGGCCTCGGAGACGGAGGGCGGTCGCCCTTCGTGGGCCGGGGCTCGGCGCTCGAAGGGGGGAGGGGAGGGCTCTCTGTCTTGGCGAGCCGTCCAGAGGGCCGCGTGAGCAGGTCGTGGATCGCTCGCAGCTCTGCTCGCACGCTGTCGATCGCCTCCTCCGGGATCCTGTCGGTACGGGCCTCTCTGTGGGCTGCAGGGGTAAGATCGGCGGCGGTCTGCATCCGATCTTGAGATATTTTTATGTCCTCAGAGACATCTCGTAGGCGTGCTTCGAGGCGATCGACGAGGGCCTCTAGCTCCGGTCGACGGGAGTCCTCCAAGGTCGGAGGAGAGGGGCTCCCTCGTCGGTCAGGGGCTTTGCGCAGGGTGGAGTTGAGGCGCTGGTCGACCGCTGCGAGGAGCTCCTGATGCCTGACGCGCTCGGCGGTCTCACGCTCTCGGTCGTAGGCGGCGAGCCGTCGGTCCAGGATCGCGTGGAGTCCCGTGCTTGTGGGGCTGGCTCCTGGGCTGGAGGACATGTCGACGCTCCCGGGCGGGCATGTGTCCTGACCTATCATGACCGTGTCCTGCTTGATCAGCGTCACCAGCCGGATAGGCTTGACCACGGTGAGCAGCGGCGTGATCTTCCCCGGCGCGGCGGCGTCTTCGATCCCGAGGCGCCTGTGAATCTCGTCCCAGAGATCTTTCGAGTCGGTGTCGGAGAGAGACATAGGGGCTTTGGCTGGGTGCGTTCGTTCGTTCGTTCGTCTAGGAGGCCGTGGTGAAAGCCCCGCGCGGTCTCGCGCCGCAATCGTTGGCCCTCTCGGCTCCGACGAAACGCCGCTTTACCGGGCTGTAGTGCAAGTTTCGCCGGAGCCTAGAGGGGGCGACGAAGGCCAGCGAGAGGGTGCGGGACTCTTGCCGCGCCCTCCTAGTCTTGCCGCGGAGCGGAGCGCTGAGCGGTCGCTCAATTGAGGTGAGTCTCACCCGCAGGTCGCCGTGGTGTGTCGGGGCCGGCGGTCCCGGGCAGCTGACGAGCATCCGGCCCCCCCCCGTCTTCAACGACGAAGGGGCCGCTGGGTCCGCCGTGGTCGACACATCTCGGTCGTCGGTTGACCTCTTGTCCTCTCTGAGGTTCGGCCCTTCATGGGAGGGCTTGGATCCGCGAGGTGCGTAGCGTGTCGGGCTTCGCACCGCGGCTCATCGACGCCCGCGTCAACGCGGGCGGCGTCCCCCCGGCCCTCGCCGGAGGTTGGTCGCTGCGCGACTACGCGTCGCGGAAGTTCGGCGGGAAGACGTAGCCCTCGAGCTTCTCATCCGCGTAGCCGAGGGTGGCGATCGCGTTGTTGCGCTCGCCGGCATCGGTTGTGTAGAAGTGGTCGCCGATGCCGTTGTAGAGCCGGTAGAGCGGCACAAGGCCAGGCTGGCTCGGGGCGCTGAAGACGTGACCTTCGTTCCTCTCATGACCCCATCCGAGCGACGGGGCCCGGTTATGCTCGGCCTGGTCGATCGTATAGAAGTGGTCCGTCGCGATGCCGTTGTAGCTGCGAAAGAGCGGGGTCAGCTCGGCGCTGAGCCCATGTCCCGCCGCCAGCTGGTTCGGATAGACCCAGGCCGCGACTCCCTCGTCGGCGTAGCCGAGGGCTGTGACCGCGCGCAGATGCTCCGCACGATCGATCGTGTAGAAGTGGTCGGTCGCGAGGAGGTTGTATGAGCGGTAGAGGGGGACGAGCTCCTGTGGGTTGACGCCAGCTTCGGCTTCCCCGGCGCCGGCGCCCGCACCAGCGCCGGCGCCCGGACCAGCACCCGCTTCGGCTTCCCCGGCGCCCGCACCCGCGCCCGCTTCAGCGCCCGCTTCGGCTTCCCCGGCGCCGGCGCCCGCACCAGCGCCAGCGCCAGCGCCAGCACCAGCACCAGCACCGGCGCCAGCACCAGCACCAGCACCAGCACCGGCGCCCGCACCAGCACCAGCACCGGCGCCCGCACCAGCACCGGCACCAGCACCGGCACCGGCACCGGCACCAGCACCAGCACCGGCACCGGCACCGGCACCGGCACCAGCACCAGCACCGGTACCAGCACCCGCGCCCGCCATGGACAGGTCAACGGCGCCTGGGGGACATTGGGCTCGTGAGCCGCTGACGGTCGAGTCCATCTGGACGAGCGTCATGACGCGTACAGGCTTGATGAATGTGGCCATGGGCATCACGCATACGTGCTCGTTGTCGCTGTCGAGGCTTGCTGTGATCTTGTCCCATAGGTCTGACGATGTGAGGTCAATTGTCGGCATGTCTTTTATCTCCTGTGTTTGTCTTCGGGCTGCGAGAGTGTTCGGGCAGGGCTCACCGCGCGGCGAGTCGACCTCCGCCGGAGTGTGCGGCGGAGATGCATGGCAGGTTCAAGTGTGTTCAGTTCGGCGCCAATGGCTGTCCCCGCGCCTGGGGATAACGAGGCTGTCGGGGTTAGGCGCGGCTAGTGCGACCCCGCGCGACAGAGCGTCCCGTGGGGTCATGAGTGACTTCGAAGGTGTTCTGGTGGCCGATGCGCAGCGCGAGGTGATGCGGGGCACGACCTCATCGTCGTGCTCCCTCCCTGAAGTAGGGGCTCTCTGAGATTGGTTCCCGGGTTAATTCCCTTTATTCGCCGGCCCATGGGAATGTCTATTGTCGAGCCGTTGGATCATTCCTCATACGAAGGGCCGCACGTATCGCGCGTGGGGGTGAAGCGCGCTCGTTGACCTCTCGGGCGTGACGACGAGCATCTCCGGGCCGATCCATGTGAGTGCGGGGGGCTGAATCCTCGGTCCTCTCTGCGGGGCGAACGCGGTCGCCGACGGTGGCCGGCTCGGTCGGGTCTACCCCGACCGGAGCGGGACCCACGATGTCGGCGCAGGTTCGCCGTCGATGTGCCGCGCTCCGACGACCTGCCCGGCCCGGCCCGGCCCGGCCCCTCGTTCCCTTGCCTGTGCTCTCTCCGGGAGGCCGCTCCGGAGCGTAGGAAGGCGCGGTCCTGGCGTTGCCTCGAGGCGAGGTGGACAAGCGCGGAGGAGAACCGCGCAGCAGCTTCCGTGAGCCTCCAGATTCATCTTAGCCAGCGGGAGATTGTTGCAGGCCGCGCGTGTCGTGCCGTGGACGAGCTGCTCCCGGCGTTGAGTCGGGTGCTCGAAGGACCAGGGGCCCGCTATCCACACAGGAACTCTACATAGAGTCGAGTCGCGAGGCGAAGGAGGCGGGGGGCAGAGCCCCCTGTGATGGACCGACTCGTAGGCCGGATGATGAACAGAGTCTGGACGCCGAGCGCGGACGCAGACCAGTCGAGACGATTGCCACATCTCACACGACTTAATCTCCCGTCACGCTAGCGCCTGCGACCCGCCAGGGCTGCGGTCTGCGCTTCAACAGTGCCTTTGCCAAGCTGCGTCGTGCGGCGTAGCCTTGCTCTCTACGGCGCTGGTGGATCGGCCCGCGCTCAAAAGGTGGTTCACGATGCGCTCTCCCTTCACAGCACTCGCAGCACCGGGCAGGCGTCGCCTGTTTCCGCGGCCCGTCGCGCTCGCGGTCGCCGCGGCCTCGCTCTGTCTGTTCTCAGCCTGCGGCGACCCCTCCTCCAGCAGTGGTGACGAGGGGGACGAAGGCAGCGAAGGTTCGTGTACGACGTGCGACACGAGCACACCGACGGATGAGGCCCCGATCAGGGAGTACTTCGACCGCTTCAGGATGCCGATCGAGCGCGACGGCTGCACAACCCTCCACCGCCCCCACAGCGTGAGGCGCTGGAGCGTGTTCTACACCGGGCGCTGCGCAGGGTGCGGAATCCCCTCCCGGATCAGCTCTGCAGCCTTTGACGACAACCTGCTCGTGAGCTGGGTCGCCTCGGCAGCCTATGGTGATTCAGAGGAGCCCAACAAGCGCAGGTTCGGGCACCTCTCGACGTTCTCCTTCACAGAGGAGGACGGCTTTGCGAAGGTGAACGACTTTGTCTACGATGAGTGCGACTACGACATGGGGTCGGTCGCGGTCTCGCCAGATGGATCCGTCATCGGCGCGCTCTGCATCTCTGACCGACCCGACCACGATCACCAGAACAACGTGATCCTCTACGAGTGGACAGGCGGGGAGATCACGCAGACCCCGGACGTCAGGAAGGTCATCGTCAGCTCCGCCGGTGGGTGGAGCTATGGACACTGGGATCTGTCGCTGAACAACGATCTCACCCACTATTACGTCACGGCAAAGACGGTCACCGATGACGGCGCACACCAAGGCATGACGCGCTTCGCGTTGGACCGCCAAGACCACGAGAAGACCGCCACAGGGGGCTGCGGAGGTGGACACCCCACCTCCAATCGTATCGTCCACAATAGGGCGGACGACACATGGTCGGTGTTCTGCCGCATGGACACCGACAATATCAACTGGCTCTACGCCGGCAACGGTGACAACGGCGGATCGATCGAGACGATCGGGGATTACGTCGTGACCTCGCTCCCGGACACGCCGGGCGGTCTCCACAACGGGATCAGCCTGGGCGACGATGGTTGGTTGGTCGCCGCCACCGGCCCCTTTGACCTCTGGGAGGGCCTGGCGACGGAGGAGCAGAAGCCCAAGCTCACCGACCAACAGATCGGGATTCGCAGGTTGCCGGGGACCATGAGCGAGCTGAAGGACAACGAGGCCGACTACCCCTGGACGTGGATTGATCGAGAAGAGGTGTGCGCGCCTACGAAGGGAGGCGAGCGCTTGGCCGGGATCGTACAGCTCCACAACTGGGGGCTCGGCGGGGAGGACAGCGGTCGCATCCTCATGGGCTACGCGCCGACCCGAGGGCACACGAAGGCGGGCGAATTTCACGCGGTCGAGGTGGACAAAGACGGAGAGCTCCTCCACGACCCGGTGGTCTTGGAGAGGGGGGGGTGGGGCATCGACACCCTCGGCACATACATGCCCGGGTCTGGCTGCGTGGTCTTTCCCTACACTTGGACGGCGGATGAGCCGGAGAACGGGCCTGGGAGCAGCTACCCGAAGATTGAGGAGTCCGTCGCGGCTCGCTCGGAGTTTCTAAAGTTTACGGCTCTCTGCCCCAACGGCGACGGGTCGTACAAGAGCCCGGGGGCCTGCACGACGCGGCCGTCGATCTTCTCGGAGGCCGCGCCCCGCTCTCCAGACGTGGTCGAGCCCGAGTGCCCGCACTTTTGAGCTGTCGCCACCTGGAGGTACGGGACCGGGTCGCCACAGAGGGCCTCGACGCCGACCTGCACCTCGAAGCTGCGACCCGCACCTCCGCGCTGATAGTCGCTCGCCGACCCTATCAGCGGCGGGCGACGAGCCAGCCGAAGTCCCGGCGATGCCCCGTCCACCACAGTCGCGTCGCCGCTCCGCTCGCGCTCGCGCTCGCGAGCGAAGGATTCTCACCGGAGACGCGAGGGCCGCTGCCTCGTCGACGTCAGCGCGGTGGCCTTGACGTAGCCCTCGGCGCCGTCCTCGAGGGCGACCCGATAGAACCCGCGGCGGACGCCGAGCACCCGGGCCGGGACGCCGCGCTCGATCCTCCGCGCGGCCGGGGCCTCGCGCGAGGGCATGCTCCGCAAGGCGGCGCCGGAGCGACCCGCGCGCATCCACGCGCCGAGCTCGTCCTGACGACCGGCGGCGCGCACCGCCGGCGCGTCGACGAGGAAGGGCGCCGGGTCGACCGCGCGCCGCTGGTAGACGCCGAAGTGGAGGTGCGGCGCGGTGGTCTCGGCGTTGCCCGTCTTGCCCACCCTGCCGATCACCTCGCCACGGCGTACGCGCTGGCCGGAGTTGACGAAGACCTGGGAGAGGTGCGCGTAATAGAGGCTGATCCCGCGCGTCTCGTCGCGGATCCACACGTAGTCTCCGCCGCGGCGTCCTCGACCGCGCTCGACCACGCCGTCGATCACCGCGACCGTCGAGGTCCCCTGCGGAGCGAAGATGTCGACGCCGTGGTGACGCCGTCGTCCGCCGCTCCGCGGTGCGCCGAAGGGCGACTGCATCGCCCGAGCGTCTTTGCCGACCACCGGGAAGTCGAGGCTCGGATCGACGTCGACGCTGACCTCGAAGCGGCCCGCGGTCGCCAGCCCGGGCTGGATCCGGAGGAGGAGCTCGCCGCCGGCGACGTCGTGGGTCAGCGGGGCGTTGGCGTCGCCGCTGGCGAGGTGCCGGCGAGCGTCATGGCGGGCCTCGTCGATCGCGTAGAGGTCGACGAAGATCGGGCCGGCGGCGCCGTCCTCCGGGCGCACCGCGATCACCAGCCGCTGACCGCGGCGGGCGTCGAGACGCAGCGCCAGCCCGCCGTCGCCGGGCGTGACGTCGATCGACTCATGGAGCGGCACCGGCGAGCGTAACGACGTCGCCAGCGCGCGCTCCCCCGCGGCCACCCAGGCCTCGCCCTCCTCCGGGAGGTAGAGCGCCTCGCCCCTCAGCGAGGCGATATAGGCGATTCGAGGGGCCGCCGGCGGCCCGGGGGTCGACGGGGTGACGGTCGTCGGCAACTCCGACGGGGCGCGGGGATCGGCGGGGCGCGGCGGCTCGCGATCACAGCCGGCGACCAGCGCGAGCGCGGCCAGGAGCCGCGCGAGGGGCCGAGGCGTGCGTGGGGAGGTGATCTGGCGTGACATCGGCGCTCCGATCCTGGGGGGCGGCGCCGGCCGAGGGCCGCGGCGGCGCACCTCCCCCAACGCGGCGCGGCGACCCTTGATTCCGCCGACCCCGTCTGTGGCGCCGGCGCTGGAGCGCCTCGTCCTCGGCCGCGTTCGCGAGCTTGGGTTGTGACCGTTATTGCGATGACGTAGCTTGCCGCATGCGTTTCTCTTCATGGGTCTTCGTCGCGTCTCTTTTGCCCGCCTGCGCAGGCGATGAGGGGGTGACATCCACGGCGACGACCGGCTCCTCCACGGTGACGGACGCCTCTACGTCAACAGATGGGACTTTGTCGACGACGGCGGCCTCGACCAGCGTGAGCACGTCGAGCGCGTCGAGCACGTCGAGCACGTCGATGGGGAGCACCACGACGGAGGGGAGCGGGATGACCGAAGAGACAGACACTGAGGCGACAGACACGGAGGTGCCGGGTCTCGAGTGTGACGCGCTCTTTGACGGTCCCTTCGCGCCCGTCGAGATCGCCAGCCCCTTCGACGGCAGCGAGGACATCGCCTTCGACGGTCAGGGGGTGTTGGTCGGCAAGCGGGGCGACGAACTCCTGGAGATCGACGGCGAGGGGGGCATGACGGTCCTCGCAGGCGGGATTCCGAAGGCCTACGGGCTGCGCTACCGCAGCGACGGGGATCTCGTCGTCGCCCTGCCAAACGACGGCAAGGTGATCGCTGTCAGTCCGGAGGGGCAGGTGAGCGATGTCGCGCTCGGCCTGCTGGGACCCAACGGCGTCTACGTCGACCTCATGGATAGGATCTGGGTCACGGAGTTCGGCGGCAGCAGGGTGATCCGCATCGAGAGTGATCGCTCGATCACGTCGATCGCCTCCGGGGTGGAGGCCGAGGCCGCGAACGGGATCATCTACGATCCCGATCGAGACGCGCTCTTCTACACGAACTACCAGGCCGGAGCGGTCCGGAGGGTCGACTTCGAGGGCGGTGTCGCCCAGGCGCCGGTCGTTATCGGCATGATCGACGGCAAGCCTGACGGTCTTGTGCTCGACGCCTGCGGCAACCTCTACGTCATCGATCAGGGCGGATCCCGTCTCTTCCGTTGGGCGCTCGACTCCGCGGGGGAGCCGCTCGGCGAGGCGACGCTGGTGGCCGAGTTCGCGACCAATGTGGCCAACGCGAGCTTTGGCGCCGGGGCTGGCTTTGAGGCGGAGTCGCTCTATGTGGCGGGCAACCCCGGTGTGGTCTATAGGGTCGACATGATGGTCCCGGGGGCGGCGACGCCTACGGTTCCGTAGCCGCCTGGAGAGCGGCGAGCGCCTGGGCGACCTGACGGTGCCGTGGCCGTGGTGAGGCGGCTGCGCCCCCAACGTAACAGCCGTGGACAGCCGAAGAGGCAGACGAAGAGGTAGACGAAGAGACAGACGATTTGGCGGGGCGATTCGACCGTTCGCGGCGTCTCGTCGTGCCTCCCATGCCTCCACGCCTAGTTGCGCCCGGCCATCACGCCTCCGTCGACATCCCAGATCGCCCCCGTCACCCAACCCGAACGGGCATCATCCAAGAGGAAGTCGACGACTGCGGCGACATCTTCCGGGCGACCGCTACGCCCGATGGGGTGAAAGGGGTCGAAGCCGTCGAGCGTCTCGTTCACCTTGTCCTTGGCGATGAAGGACTCGTAGATCGGGGTGCGAACGACAGCGGGTGACACCGCGTTCACGCGCACGCCATGGTCCCCGAGCTCCATTGCGAGGTGCTGGGTCAGCGCGTGGAGGCCGGCCTTGGCCATCGAGTAGGCCGATGAAGGCGTCGCTTTGATCGCCTGCTTGGCCCACATCGAGCCAATGTTGACGATGGCCCCGGCCCCCGCTGAAACCATCGAGCCCGCCACGACCTGCGTGGTACGGAAGAAGGCTCGATTGAGCCCGTGGTAGCGATCGTAGTCCTCCAAGCTGTGCTCCAAGAAGGGCTTGGGCTGAAAGATGCCCGCCGCGTTGACCAAGCCGCCGAAGCTCTGATCACGCAGGGACGCGATGAAGGCGTCGAGCTGCTGTGCATCCAACAAGTCGACCGCCCTCGACCTCACCGCCGAGTCGGGCCTCGCGGAGCGCAGCTGCGAGACCGCTGCCGCGAGCTTGTCGGCGTCGTGCGCAACCAGAGTGACCGGAACATTGCGGGCGGCGAGGCGGTGAGCGGTGGCCAGTCCCATGCCACTGCTGCCGCCGATGATGAGGACCTCTTTGCTGGAGTTCATGTGCGAACCATGGGGGGGCCGCGGAACGATGCCAAGTACGCACCGCTCGGTGGGGTGGGTACCAAGCGGTACATCTTGGCTAGATCACTTACGGCTCTCACGGCGAAGTTTTTTCTTTCGCGGCCGATGCCCATCGCTGGTGTACCCTCGACCCGTGCCGGAGTCGCCTCCCTCGCCGCCCGCCATTCAGGAGATGGTGCGCATTCTCGTCGGCTGCAAATGGTCCCTCTCGATCTTCCGGAGCATTCTCGCCGGCACGGTCCGTCCTGGCGCCCTCGTGCGCGCACACGAGGGACTGAGCACTAAGGTGCTCAACCAGTGTCTGCGTCGGCACCTCGACTACGGCATCCTGGTCAAGACGAGCTTTGCAGAGGTTCCGCCGCGGGTAGAGTACCACCTCACGCCCTTCGGGGAACGGTTCACCTTGGTGCTCGAGGCCATCGACGAACTAGGTCGGGAGCGCGTGGAGGTCGGATAGGGCCGGGCTCGATCTTCAGGTCGGTGGCGACTTCTCGCAGGGCTTCGTGCGGACGGCGTGCTGTCGCTGCGGCGACGAGCATCGGGGTCGCTGACTTGTGAGACGAATCGCGCGTCCTCGTGGTGGGCTTCTTTGCGCTCGTAGGGCTCGTAGAGGTTGAGGTGTCCGGGCATTCGTAGCGCGCCCTCTCGGTCTAGTCTGCGGAGTTCAGGCTGCGCTGCGTAGGCGCGCGAATGATCACGGTCGCCCCCTCGATCTCGGCTCGCGCGACCTCGCCGTCGCAGAGCTCGCGGAGGTGCTTCCAGAGCAGCGCCGAGGCGTAGTGCTCGACCTCGGGGGGAATGTAGTCCAGCAGGCTGCGCGCACAGATCACGACGAGCCGCTCCTGGGTCCGCGAGAAGGCGACGTTGGATCGGTTGAGGTCGAGGATGAACTCGACGCGCTGAGCGATCACCAGCGGATCGGACTCGGTCGCCGAGAAGAGGATCGTCGGCCGCTCGCCGCCCTGGAGGCGCTCGACGGTGTCGATCATGTCGACGGCCTCGGAGCGGGCGGCGAGGCGCTCCTGGAGGAGCGCGCGCTGGGCCCGGTGCGGGGTGACGACGGCCACCGAGGCGGGCGGAAGCTCGCCTGCGGCGCCGAGGATCGCGTCGATGATCGCGGCCTCGGTCGGGTTGTGGTGGGCCGATCGGTCCTCGTCGTGGACCACCAGGAGGAGCCGGTGCCCGGCCTGCCAGATCGCGGCCCACGGATCCTCGCCGTCCCAGCTCACGGGGAGCCGAGGACTGGCATTGCCGCGGAGCTGGATGTCGTCGCGGGTGTAGAGCGGCTGGATAAGCGCCCGGATCACCGGCGGCAGGCGGTGGGTGTGCTCGAGCTGGTCGATGCGGATCGCGGCAGGGGTCACGCGGGTATGCTCGCGGAGCCGCCAGATCGCCTCGTAGGCGCTGACATAGGGCTTGTAGAGGACGGTCGGCGGGCGGTCCTCGCTCTCCCAGTCGTGGGCGACGATCGGCGCGAGCTGGCGGTGATCACCGGCGACCATGATCGACCCGTTCTCCCTGACGAGGGAGGCGAGGGCGAGGAAGTGCGGCGTGACCATCATGCTCGCCTCGTCGACGATCAGCAGCGGCGTCTGCAGGCCCTCAGTGGTCTTCTTGAACTCGGCCGCCCTGTTGAGGGCGCCGACGAGCTTGAGCAGGGTGCTGGTGGTCGAGCCGAGGAGGACCACGCCCTGGGCGCGGAGCGCCTTGACGGGGGTGATCGAGCTCGTCGCCTTGAGCGTCGGCACGCCGCCGGTGGTCGGCTCCAGGTCATCGCCGGAGGTCACCTTGCGCATGCCGAGCTTGGGCATCCGCAGGCCGGCCCCATGGGCCTGCTTGGCGAAGTCCGAGTAATAGCTGCGGATCCGATCGAGGAGGGTGTCGATCGCGGTGTGGGTGTTGGCGGCGATCATCACGATCTCGCCGCTGCGCGCAGCGCCGGCGAGGAGGCGGGCGAGGAGCGCGAGCGAGGTCGTCGTCGTCTTGCCGGTCCCCGGCGGCCCCTGGATGAGCTGCACCCGGGCCTCGATACCCGCGAGGATCGCCTCGACGCGGTTGGCCTCGAGCCGATGTGCGCGCTCGGGACCGAAGCCGAGGCCGCTTAGAAAGTCGGAGAGACGCTGCCGCTTTCCCGGCTCGATCGCCCCTTGCTCGGGGATCCGCGGCTCGACCGGATCGAACCATCGCAGGGCGTGTCGACCTCGCTTGCTCCCGAGGCGGCGCTCGACCTTGCCGGCGACGAAGTCGCTGAGGCTCTCGTCGAGGGTCGCCCGCGCGAAGGGGTGATCTTTGGCGTCGTCGGAGTCCGGCTTAAAGTCGAAGCTCGGCAGGATGTAGGGGTCGGGCCCGCCCTTGGAGAAGGCCGGGATCACGCTCAGCTCCACCTCTCCCTTGCGCCAGTCCATTCGCTCGATCACGCAGGTCTTGCCGCGGTAGATGAGGTCGAACCAGCTCGGCCCTTCGCCCTCGGCCTGAGGCCGCGGCAGGAGCCTTACAAAGTCCCCCTCGCCCTTGGAAAAGCGGCTGGAGAGCGCTCGCAGCTCGGCCTCGCCGTGGCCTGGGCTGCGCTCGATCGTGCCGACGACCGTCTTGTCGTTGGTCATCCGCAGGTTCGCGATCGGCAGCGAGCGCCCGGCGGTGATCCGCGGCCGCGCAGGCGCGAGGTGGACCCGCAGCCAGTCCTGCGCCTTGACGTGGTGATCGAGGCGGAGAAAGTCCGCCGCCGCATCGCCGACGTCGCGAGTGCCGAGCTCAAAGGTCGGCAGGTCGGCGGCGTCGATCGGCGGCTTCTTGATCGATCTGTTCTTCCTGAGGATCCGCTCGTCGAGCCAGCGCAGGCCGTGGACGCGGGCGACGAGGTACGCCTTGAGCACGCCCGGCGTCTTCGCCAGGCCGTAGTCCCGCATCGCCTCCTTGAGCCCCGCCTGCTTGCCCTTGAGCGACTCGGGCCGCGGAAGCGTCCCCCAGTAGGCGCGCCAGTAGGGCGCCGAGAGGTTGTCAAAGGAGCGCGCCCGGACCTCAAAGCGGTGGTCGACCACCCCGGGCTGGCCGCGCTCGTCGTCGCGGGCCCAGCGACGCTCAGGATCCCCCTCGTGGTAGTCCAGGCGCTCGCGGAAGTCGAAGAGGTCGCGGTAGAAGACCCGGCCGAGGTCGACCTCGCGGCCGCGGTGGCCGACGCTTCGCCGCCAGTGGTAGCGCTGGCCGTACCAGGCGAGGGAGGTCGCGACCGCCAGGCCGCGGCTGGTCCAGCCGAGCGCGTAGCGGCTGTAGACCTCGTCCTGCATGCACGAGTAGATCAGCTGCTCCAGGGACTCGCGGCAGCCGAAGAGCTGGCGCAGGTGGCCGAGGAGATCGGAGCCGACCCGCGACGCCGCCTCCAGGAGCCGGCGCATCTCCGCCCGCGTCCACACATAAAAATGGATCGGCACCGAGTCGCCCTCGGCGAGGTCGGCGATCGTCTCGACCAGCTCCCGCAAAAATCCCACCAGCAGCGCCTGCTCGGCGCCGTTGTCATGGCTGTACTCGCCGGACCAGGGGACCTCCTGGACCCGGCAGAGGTCGACCCCCCGGAGCTCGCGACGCTCCCTCACCTCGCGCCAGGCCTTGGGCGCCTCGTCGTCGCTGACCGCCGAGCGCTCGGCCTTTCTGTTGTAGCGGACCACCTCCTCGCCGAGCCCGGCGAGCGGCCGCTTGCGCGCGTCCTCATCCTTGGCGAAGGGCGTCGAGAGCTCGCCCTCGCTGTCGGTCACATGCGCCGCCAATGCGCCGACCCGGTTCTCCACATAGTCGTAGGAGACGGAGAGGTAGACCCGGAGGAGGCGGCGGCCGTCGTGCTCATGCGCGGGGAGGTGCCCGTCGCCGGAGCAGGGCAGATCCTGGATGTTGAACTCGCGCAGCTCCACGCCGCCGGGGAGGGTCGAGCGCCTCGCCTTCGCCCGCACCCGCAGCGACTCGATCCCCTCGGTCAGTCCGGGATCGTCCGCGATCGCGATCGCCTGCTCGGATGTCGGGTCGAGCTCGGCGACCGCGTCGAGATCGCCGAGCCCCGCGTCGCGGAGCGCCCGGGCGCACGAGGGGGGGATCCCGAGCAGCTCCAGCCGCCGCAGCCGCGCCCCCTCGGCGAAGCAATGGGCCGAAAACGCGCAATCATCACACTTGTCGTCGATCTGGAAGGGCAGCGCCTCGACCGGCTCGCGCAGCACCCCGTCCAGGAGCCCGCCCGTCGCGAGCAGCTCGTCGAGGTCGCGGGTGATCGCGGTGACCTCGGGAAAAGGATCGAGGCCGAGGATCGCCTGGAGCTCTCCGGAGTTCTCGTCGATCCGGGCGACCACCGCGTCGATCCGCGCAGGATCGAGCGGTGCGCCGCCGATGATCAGCGGCTCGGCCTCGCCCCCCGCCTCGCTCCCCGGCTGGAGAAGGCCGAGGAGAAGCCGGCGGTAGAGCGCGACCTGGACCCGGTGATAGGTGCGATCGCGGCGGCTCGCCTTGCACTCCACCAAGCGCAGGCGCGGCCCCTCGTCCGTCCACTGGAGGAGGACAAAGTCGATCTGACCCCGGAGCTCAAAGGCGCCGACGCTGCCCTCGATCGCGACCTCGCGGGCGAAGGCGTCCTGGCCCGGCGGAAGGCGGGCGAGCTTGTCGCGCAGGTCCTCCCAGGGGATCGACCCGTCGGTGATGTCGCTCAGATCCCGCAGCTCCGCCTTGACCAGGCTCTCCGCCCAGGCCTCTTCGCGCTGGCGCCCGGCCTCGATCAGCACCGGATCGATCAGGTGAAAGGGCCTGTCGGCGAAGGGCAGCTCGCGGTAGACGGCGCGCTTGGAGTCGGCCAGGCGAAAACGCCGCTGGCAGGAGCGATGGCGGATGAACTCGCCTATGTCGGTGACACGGGCGCGATGAGGGGCCGGCGGAGCGGGCATAGGCTCTTGTTCTCCTCGGTCTTCGCCAGGGCCGCCGGCATCGGCGTGGCGAGTGAGCCAGGGAAGCACGGACCCCGCCGTCTGTATACAATGGGCGCCGGATATGGCTGATCCGCCATGTTTTCTAGGGGCGACTCGACGGATCCTGCGTGGGCGGATCTGCGCGGAGTTGGTCGCGGCGCGCGTTTGGCCGGTCGCGGGAGGGCGCGGCGATCCGCACATCCCATCGACCGTCGGTCGACGGGAGAAGCTTTACTGCTCGGGGCAGAGGGGGCCGGGCTCGCCGTCACCACACCAGTGGAGGGTGTAGCGGCACCTCTCAAGGTCGGAGAACTCGGCGCAGAGACGGCCTGGACGGTGGGAGTAGGTGTTCGTGTTCGTCCCGAAGGTGGCGGTCACGCTCAGGCTTTCGTCGCAGTCCGGGTGGGGGACCACGACCATCGACTCGAGGGCTTCTGCCCACTCGGAGGGCTTCTCCTGGTCGCCAGGCTCGATCCGTAGGCCGCCGAGCTCGGGGACGAAGGTCGCCGAGGGTCACCATCGCCATCAGAGACCGGAGCGAGCGGCGGCGGCGAACCTTGGGAGCCTCAAGAGCCTTGGAGTCCTGGGTCGCGGTCGTCGCCACGCCTTGACGCGAAGTTGAGAGGAGAGCGAGGCCGAGGACGGGCACGACAATGGACACAGGATGTTCATTTTCGCACTCGCTTGCGCCTGCGTCAACACGGAGTCACGACGCTTCGCGATCCGCGGCCACTACACCAATTACACTTCGTTGCATTGGGGGTTGAGTGCCCCAAGACGATAGGCCCCGAGCGAATAGCGGGAAGCGCCCATTCGGAGGCAAACGAGCGCTCCGATCGGTCCCCAGCGCTCAGCCCGTAGAGGAAGACCAGCGACGCGGATCATCGCCGGACTGTATACCGCCGCGAGAGATGGCTAATAGACCACGCTTCTTAGGCTCTACTCGACGGATCCTCCAAAGGTGGATCTGCGCGGGCTTGCCCTTGGCTGGCCATGGCCTTCTCCAACCTCGACGCCTACGCCTACGCGCCGACGGGCTGATGGGGCCGACGAGGGTCGAGCTCGTCGTCACTGTCAACGACCCGTGATCCCGGCCCGCGGATCAGATGAGCCCCGCTCGGGCGGCGTAGACCAGGATCTCGCCGTTGTGCTCGACGCCGAGCTTCTCGCGGACCCGGGAGACGTGGTTGCTCGCCGTCGACGCCGAGATCTCGAGCTCGGCGGCGATCGTCGACACGCTCATCCCCTGGATCATGCGGATAAAGACCTGGTGCTCGCGGGCGCTGAGGCGCTGGTGCGGGGCGAGGGAGTCGCGGCCGCGCTCGCGGCGGAGCTCGGCGAGGCGCTCGGTGATGAAGGGGCGGCCGGCGGCGACCGTGCGGATCGCCGCGAGCACCAGGTCGATCCCGCGGTCCTTCGACAGGTAGCCGGCCGCGCCCGCGTCCATCAGGTGGAGGCTGAAGCTGTCCTCGGGGTGGACCGAGAAGATCAGGACCGCGAGCTCCGGCCAGCGCTCCTTGACCAATGTGAGGAGCTCGAGGCCGCGGATATGCGGGAGCGAGAGGTCGAGGACCAGGACATCGCAGGGGTGGGCCGCGAGGTCGTGGAGGAGATCGGCGCCGTCCTTGGATGAGGCGACGACCTCCATGTCGCTCTCGAGGGCGATCAGGCGGCCGAGGCCGTGGCGGATGATCGGGTGGTCGTCGGCGATGATGACGCGGATCGGCGCGCTGGTGCTCTTCATGGACCCCTCCGGATCGGCAGGGTGACCGTCAGGCACGTACCGCCGTCGACCTCCCAGGTCGCGCGGCCGCCGAGGGCGAGCGTCCGCTCCGAGATCCCGCGGGTGCCGAAGCCATGGCCGACGTGCTCGGCGGCGATGCCCATACCGTCGTCGCGGACCTCGAGGGTGACCTCGCCGGGGCGGGCCTCGAGGCGGAGCTCCAGGCGATGGGCGCGGGCGTGGCGGATCGCGTTGGTCAGCCCCTCCTGGGCGATCCGGTAGAGGGCGAGGCTCTGCGCCGAGGGCAGGTCGCCGAGGGGGCCGTCGCGGACGAAGCGACACTCGAGGCCGGAGCGCCGCTCGAGCTCGCCGGTCAGGATCGCCAGCGACTCGACCAGCGAGCGCTCCTCTAGGAGCTGGGGCCGCAACGACTCGAGCACCTGGCGGAGGCTCCCCTGGATCCGGAGGATCTGCTCGCCGAGGCTCGAGAAGGCGTCGACGACCTCGGGGTCGTCGTGGATGCGGACGCCGAGGTCGACGAGGAGGCGCATCGACGTCAGCTCCTGACCGAGGCCGTCGTGGAGCTCGCGGCCGATCTCGAGGCGCTGCTCGGCCCGGATCTCCTGGGCCCGCGCGCTGAGATCGCGGATCACCTCGGTCTGCTCGCTGACCCGCTCCTCGAGGCGGGCGGCGAGGGTCTCGAGCTCGAGGCGCTGGCGATCGACCCGGCGGGCGAGGAGGAACGAGCGCTGGACCTGGACGTAGAGCAGGTGGCCGATGAAGATCCCGAGGCCGGTGCAGAAGACGAGGTAGCTGAGGCCGGCGGCGACGCCCTCGTCGCTCCAGCGGGTCAGCGGGTGGGCGAGCCAGGCGGCGAAGATCGCGGTCGTGAAGGCGCTCGCCACCCACACCCGGATCCGCAGGGGCAGGACCAAGAGGACCGAGAAGACCGGGGTCATGAACGCGTAGTAGAGCCACTGGACGTCGCCTTGGCCCGCCGCACCGAGGAGCCAGCCGGCGAGGAGCAGGTTCGAGATCGCCGCGAGTGCGGCGAAGAAGTGGGCGTGGCGCCGGGCGAAGGCGCTCCAGGGCATGACCAAGGAGACGGTGACATCGACGATAAAGATACGGATGCGAAAGTCGGCGAAGGCGCCCTGGATCGTCGCGCTCTCGGCGTAGACGAGGCGATCGACCGGCCACCAGAGGAGCGCCGCGAAGCCGATGACGAAGCCGAGCCCCGGCCACAAGCGGGCGGTCAGCTCGCGGGTGTGCGCGGCGAAGTCCTCGGCCTCGGCGGCGCTGACCGCTGGACCGACCAGCCAGTCGCGCATCGAGGCGATCGACGACCACGGCGAGCGCGGGGGGAGCTCGGGGCCCGCGATCGTCGGGTCGCGCGGTTCATCGACGGGTCGCGGCACCGATCCTCTGGCCTCCGCGCCCCAGCGTCGCCGACCGACGCGGCCGCGGACAAGGGAGAAGTGCCGAGCGAGTGTTCGCGTGCTCCAGCTCCACCATCTCGCCGACATCGTACCGAGTTTGCGGGGCGCGGGGGTGCGGAGGCGCGGGGGCGCGGGGGCGCGGGGGCGCGCTGGTGAAGTCTCCATTTCCGGGGCCACCCGCAGCGGCTAGCTTCTTGGTCTCCATCGACGAGCCAGGCGCGGCCTCGCGGGCGTCGATCGACCTCTCGCTAGCGACGTCCCCGGGTGCGCGGCGGTAGATCGCAGGCTGCCTATCGCTTCGGCTTCTTCGGCTTCTTCGGCTTCTTCCGATTCGGCCTTGCCCTGGGTCGCCCAGACCCGCCCAGTCGCTCCGGCGCGGGTCGAGGCCACTGGCGGTAGCCGGTGGCCGGGGCGCTACTCGGGGAGCCCGCAGTAACCCTGAAGATAGATCCCCGGTATGTCTCCGGTCGCGAATGGAGCGCACTCTGCCGATTCGACTGTGGCGCAGCTGTCGGGCTCTGAGAGGTCACAGAACGGAGTGCAGCAACGGTCGTGGTCGCACGAGGGCAACTGGATCGCGTCGGCGCAATGGAGGCCGGCGGCACAGAGGAGGGGACCGCAGGCGTCACCGATGCTCTGTCGGCCATCCGGAGTGCAGACGAAATCGATATCCTCTAGGTGACGACAGGCAGCGCCCTCCGGGCAATCCTGGAGTAGCGGATCGCACCACGGTTCGCAGAGAGGGGGGAGTCCTTCAAATTCGGCGAGGCAGCCAAGACCCGGATCGCAGCCCAGCTCCGGCGAGCAGATCGAGATGCATACCCCCTGGTCGGTCTCGGCGTCGATGTCCCAACACACCGTACCGAGCGCGCAGTCGTCGAGCGTACCGCATCGATACTCCTCGACGTGGCAGAGCTCGCCTGGAGTTCCGTCGCTGACTACAGGCACACAGTGAGCGCTCTCCCAGTTTCCGGTGTGGGCGTCGGGGCTGCACTTTTCCCCTCGGGGACAGTCCTGGGCCAGAACATCGCACTCGGCGTAGGGGCAGCACTCGTCGCCCTCACAGGCTGTATCGCAGGCGGTGTCGCAGGCGGTGCTCGTTCCCTGCGAGGGGTCCCCTGCTGACGTTGAGGTCGCACCGCTCGTCGAAGTGGTGCCGCTCGTTTCGTCCGTGTCGCTCGTCGAAGTTGTGCCGCTCGTCTTGCCCGCGCTCGCTGTGATGTGCTCGTTCGCAGACGGAGCGCAGGCGAGGCTAGCAAAGAGGAGGAGCGCGGGGCGGCGGTGGAGGGTGTGCATGGCGGTGTCTCCGGTCGGGGCTTGGGCTCGGTTCACGGCGACCAGCTCCGCGAGCCGCTCCGCCGGAGCGCGGGCGAGGTCGCCTCGAGGAGCGTTACGTCGATGCCGAGCTCGATCGCCTGAGCCCAGGCTGAGGCGTCCGTGCTGGCGTTGAGCGGGGTCACGGGGGCAGGGTAGCCGAGGAGAGCGAGGCGCGGTAGGTCGTGTCGAATGCGGGCCGCTGGAGATCCAGGGGCACCTCGAGGAACTCTACCAGGTCGAGGTCTCGCCGGACCTGATCTCGCAGGCGACCCGTGCTGTCTGGGTGGACATCCAGGCGTGGCGCAACCGGCCGTTGCAGGCGGTGTGGCCGATCGTGTGCCTCGACGCCCTGGTGGTCCGCGTACGCCACGAGGGCGTCGTGACGCGCAAGTCGGTGTACCTCGCGATCGGCGTCAACCTCGACGGCACCAAGGAGGCCATCGGCCTGTGGATCGAGGAGAACGAGGGCGCTGGCATCCGGTCATGCTAGCCTCATCCCATGCGTCCGTGCATGATCTGGCTCCCTGCGCTCGCCGGAATGATGTGGGGCTCGGCTTGCGGCGAGCGGGTCCGCGGTCCAGGCTACGTCATCTCCGGCGCCGAGGAGGGCAGTCGGATGCACGGAACCCCTTGCGGTGACGTGAACGGCGACGGCTTGGAGGATATTCTCGTCAACCTCGAGCAGGCGAGGCCGGGGCTGGGAGCGTTCCTCGTCTTCGGAAAGAGCGACGAGGAGCCGGTCGACGTGGCGGCGATCGCCAGCGGTGGGGCGGGGAGCGAAGCGCTCGGTCGCGTGATTGAGCCAGGCTTGCTGGAGGTGTCTTCGTTTGACGTGATCGCGAGCGGCGATATTAACGGGGATGGCTTCGCCGATCTGGTCGCGTTGAGCGAGCCTTCCAGGGCCGAACTCCTGTCATCATCGTCAGTCTCCATGATCCATGTGATCTACGGGGGACCTGCACTCCCAAGCCCCTTGCGGCCCGCGGAGATCACGACAGGAGATGGAGGATTTGGGGTGGAGGCACCGCCCCGCACCGTAGTCAGCGCCAACGCCGTCGGCGACATGAACGGCGATGGTTTTGATGAACTTGTTATCAGCCACAGTAATGACAGCTCCGAAGTGCACTACTTCCTCTTCGGTGACTCGGAGCCTCCCTCGCCGACCTTCGAGCAGCTCGACGCGGATGTTGGTAGCTTCGAGAGCGATTGGCTGCGTCGAGGGGGCGACGTCAACGGTGACGGCTTTGATGACTTCGTCTCGTTCTCCTCTGGCTACACCTACTCTGGTGGCGGGCAGGCAGACATCGTCGTCGGCGGTCCATCTTTTGGGCTGCCGCTGCCCATCGACTCGGGGATATCGTTCTACTATCAATGGGTCGTCTCAGCGTTTGATGCAGGAGATGTGAACGGTGATGGCTTTGATGACCTTGTCTTTGGTGTCAGGACGGGGAATGTCGCCTACGTTGTCTTTGGAGGGGTGGACAAGGGCTTGTTTGAGGTCGCAGTAGACGCCGACCTGGGCGAGCGAGGCTACGTGATCGACATCGGAGATCCAATCTTGGATGGCTCGCAGGATGAGCTAGGGCAAGAGCAGATCGTCCTCGCCGGTGACGCGAATGGCGACGGCCTGGAAGACCTCATCATCAACAGCAAGGACGGATCGTATCTCGCCCTTGGCAAGAAGGACACGAAGACTTTGGTTCTTCGCGACGAGGGACGCTCTCTTGACGACCTACCGCTTGGCAAGCATCTCGGTGTAGTCTCGGGGGTCGGGGCGATCCGTGGTGATGGGTCCAAAGACCTGGTGATCTCGGATCCAGACGCGAAGGTCCGCGGTGAAAAGCAGTCTGGACGAATCTATGTCCTGTTTGATCCGGACCTTGCGGATTAGCCCTGAGCTATGTCCCCGTTGGGGAGAAGCTCAACATCCACGAGCCATCCCTTGCCGAGGTACTTGTCATGGCGACTGCGTCGCGCGCGCTCGCGGGCGGATAGCGGCTAACGGGGTTGAAGCGCGAATTCGGGGAGGGCGTGGGGTCGCCAACAGCTCGCGGAGACCAAGGGCGCACTCGGGGCGCCAGCATCATCCTGCTGGGGCGCCGTGTTCCTCCACGGCGGGCGAAGCCGTGGTGGGCCACCTCACCGCTCTCGCCGGCTCCCGCGACGCTGACCGCGACACCTCCGCGCGCGCTCAGCCGAACAACCCCAACTGCCCAGGAGGAGAGGGTCGCGGCGGGGCGCGGGCGCCGTGAAGGAGCTCGGGGATGGCCGCGGGATCGGTGAGAACTCGAGGATCCTCATCTTGCCGCCGCACTTGGACTAGGCGCACGACAAATTTCCTGGGCCGGGTCGTCACCAGCAGGCAATCGAAAAGATGCTAGGAGATCCCGATGGACACCATCCAAGCGCGGCGGCGAGATCGCTGCTGGTGCTGAAAAAAGTCGATGCGATCTGGGGGGACGAGGACGACGACATGACGCCGAAGAGCGACAGGTGATCCTCGGGCACCTGGACGAAGCACTCTCGTCAGGAGCGACGCTGGGGCGCTCCTGCGAGGTGCTGGGTATCTCGGCTCGGACGACACAACGCTGGCGGGCTGACGAGGGCGGCGAAGAGCAGCGGCGCGGGCCGAATGAGGCGCTGAGCGACAAGCTGACCTCGACCGAGGAGGAGCGGATCTTGAACATCGTCACGTCGAAAAAGTACTGCGACCTCTCACCGAAGCAGATCGTGCCATTGCTGGCGGATCAGGGGGAGTACGTGGCCTCGGAGTCGAGCTTCTACCGAACGATGGCGAAGGATAAGCTCCAACACCACAGAGAGTCGTCGAAGCCGCCAGCGCCGCGTCCGAAGGCGCTCACGATGACAGGGCCCGATCAGGTCTACAGCTGGGATATCAGCTATCTGCGCTCTCCTGTGACGGGAGTCTTCTACTACCCTCCGGGATCGTCCCCCAGTCGGAGGGGATGGTCTCCGGGAGGCCGGGGCAGGGTGGCGACTCCTCGCAGGCCATGAGCGGCGCGAGGCTGAGGAGGAGCAGGGATCCCGCGAGGGCTCGCCGCCTCAGCGTCCTTTGGACCCCTCCCAAGGGGGCAGCTTCCGTGGTCATGCCCCTTGAACACCGGAGCGGCTGCAGGTGTCACCACGCCGGTCGCGCGCCTTCGACCTGGGGTCCTCGCGCGTCCGCGCTCGCGTCCGGCCGAGGGCCGGTCTCGCGCGGCTCAGTGCCGCACCTGCACGAATTCTCGACGGATCGTGAATTGATCGCGGGCCGGGCTCTACATGTCGATACGGGAGGCGATTCGCGCACACCAACGGTACGCTCGCCTCTCAGGAGATGATGTGATGGCTCAATCTTCGATCTTTCGGAGCATCCCTGCGCTCGCCCTGTCCCTCTGTGCCTGTGAAGGAGGTGTTTCCAGCGGGGACACGGAGCCCGGAGCGACTGGCACCGACGCTACAGTGACTGACACTGACGGGACCGACACCGCCGAGACCGACACCGCCGGGACCGACACCGCCGCGACCGACACCGCGGCGACCGAGACGACAGGCGCAGGCGAGGCCGTGTGCGGGGACGGCCTCCGTGAGGGTGAGGAGGTCTGTGATGGCGATGACCTCGGAGGGCACAGCTGCGCGTCCGAGGGCTTCGTCGACGGCGGCGAGATGTCGTGTACTGATACCTGCACGCTCGACGTCAGCGGCTGCGCTGCGTGCCAGGACTGGTTCTATCAGATCAGCGAGCCGAGCTCCGACAACGGCGTCGAGATCGCTGTCGACGACGCCGCGAACCTCTACGTCGCAGGCAGGGCCGAGGGCTTCTTCGACGGCGACTGGACGGCCATGCGCGACGCCTACGTGATCAAGTTCGCGGCCGACGGGGCGAGGCAGTGGACGCGCGTCTTCGGGACCTCAGGCCACGACCAGGCGACGGAGCTCGTTACGGATAGCACCGGCGCGATCTACGTCGCTGGCAACACCCTCGGCTCCTTCGAGGGCTACGAACAGGCGGGCTTTCGCGATGCCTTCCTCACCAAGCTCAGCGCCGACGGCGAGATCCTGTGGACATATCAGTACGGCTCCGAGGAAGGCGATACCCCCTTCGGGATTGTCGTCGACTCCGAGGGCAGCGTCTACCTCGCCGGCAATACCGGGGGGGCGCTCGATGGTAACGTCTCCGCGGGCAAGAGCGACGTCTTCATCAGCAAGTTCACGCCTGGCGGCGACAAGCTGTGGACCAAGCTCTTCGGGACACCGGAGTCCGACGGCTCCTCCTCCTCGTTGAAGGGGGAGGGGGGCGCGGCGATCGACGCCGATGACAACATCATCCTCGTCGCTTCGACCGCTGGCGCCCTCGCCGGCGGCTCCCTCGGGAACGACGACGTGTTCATCGCCCAGCTCGACACCGACGGCGATATCCAGTGGATCCACCAGTTTGGCACGCCGGAGTACGACCAGGGCTTCGACGTGTCGATCAACAGCGCCGGCGACATCCTCCTCTCGGGGATGACCCGCGCGCCGATCGACGGCAACGTCGCGTTCGGCGATCGTGACCCCTTCGCCAGCCGGTTCGCCGCCGACGGGACCAAGGAGTGGACTCGGCAGTACGGCTCGGAGTACGACGAGTTCCCGTACGCGATCTCGACCACGTCCGACGGGGGCTTCTGGCTCGCCGGGTCGACCCTCGGGAGCTTCAGGGGCGAGCCAAACGCCGGCCTCCTGGACGTGTACGTCGCACGCTATGACGCCGACGGAGTCGTGCTCTCGAGCGATCAGTTTGGCTCGTCCAAGGTCGACAACCTCTACGGCGCCGCGGTCGACAGCGCCGACAACTTCTACGGCGTCGGCACGACCTCCGCGGGCCTGTTCGGCAATGAGTTCGGCGGCGGGAGCGACGTGTTCGTCTTCCGGATGTGCGCGGAGTAGGCGGCACCGACCCCCGAGCGCGTGACCGCCATCCTCGATCGAGTAGATGAGGTCTTTGTCGCCGCCGTGAACGATGAGGACGACCACGACCCCGCGCTCGCGACCTGTGTCCAGCAATCCCTCCGCGGCCCGAGCCTCGCCACGGCCGCTCGGGTCTCGCGGCCTCCTCGAGGTCGTCACGGATCCCGCCGCCATCGCGTCGCTCCTGCACCGCGCCCGCGCTGCCGCGGCGCTATTCCTCTGATCAGGGGGATCACGCTTCGGGGGCGGTCCCGTGGCTGCTAGTCTCGCTCGGGGCCGGCTATGAAACGCGTTCACCTGCTCGAATTCGAGGACCTCGACGCCTTTCCGTCGTGGCTTCGCACCTGCATGACGAACAACATCGTCATCATCGCGCGATTCATGGTCGTGCGAGCGGTGCTCTCGAATCTCGTGGGCGGTTAACGGGTTTGAAGCGCGAATTCGGGGAAGGCGTGGGGTAGCCAACAGCTCGCGGAGGCCAAGGGCGCACTCGGGGCGCCAGCATCATCCTGCTGGGGCGCCGTGTTGCTCCACGGCGGGCGAAGCCGTGGGCAGCCCGGGAGTAGAAGAAGCCGCGCGTTATTCGCGGCTTTGCGGGCGAGGCCTAGAGCGGGCGAGGACCATGGGCCGACACAGAACAAACCTAGGAAGGATCCCCAGGGCTCGCAGCTCGCTCCGCCGCGCGCTTGATCCAGGCGCGAGCGACCTCAACGTTGGTCCGTTGCGTCTTCGCGATCTACGCAGCATCGTCGGTCTCCGTGGCCAGGAGGTCGTGTCGGGCTGCTTCAATGATCCGGTCGTGAGCTCAGCGGCGAGCGCTACGGAGTCGACGGGCGGGACGACTCGGGCCATGCAGGCACCGACAGCAACAGAAACAGCATCAGCCGTGAGCCTGTCTACGGTACAGGCGCAGGAGGCACGCGGGATACTCTTGGCGTGACGATCGCCGAAGCCTTGCTCGCACTCGATGCCCCCGGCTCCTTCGCTGCGCGGCTCAAGATCCCCGCCGACAAGCTCGTGCTCTCGCTCGAGAAGCTCGGTCGGGTCGAGTTCCCCGTATCGCCGGCCGCGGCTGGGCACATGCTCTCGCTCGCCACGCGTTCGCCCTTCGGCTGGGGTGAGCACACGATCGTCGATCCCGAGGTTCGCAGCTCCTGGGAGGTCCCGAGGTCGCGGCTCAGGATCGACGGGCGCCGCTGGAACCCCGTCCTCCGCGAGCGGCTGGTGGAGCTACGCGAGGAGCTTGGCCTGCCGAAGGACGGTTGTCTGACCGCGAGCCTCGACAAGCTCACGATCTACGGGCCTGGGGAGTTCTTTGCAGCCCATCAAGACACGGAGAAGGACGACGACATGATCGGCACGCTCATCGTCGTGCTCCCGTCGCGCTTCACCGGCGGGACGATGCGGGTGCGACGGCACGGGGAGGTGAGCGAGTTTCGGCGCACAGCGCGGAGCGCCGAGCAGATCGAAGCGTTCGCGTTCTATGCCGACTGCCAGCATGAAGTCCGTCCGATCAAGACAGGGCACCGGGTCGCCCTAGTCTATCGTCTCGGTTTCAAGCGTGATGCGCAGGCGGGCGAGCTGGCGGTCGCCGATGTGCCCGCAGATCACATCAACGCGCTCGAGCGTGCTGTCGCCGATCATTTCTCGTCGCCGGTGCCACGACCCCACAGCTTCAGCGGGGAGACTTCCGTACCCGAGAAGCTCGTCGTCCTGCTCGACCATCAATACACCCCGCGCAACCTTGGCTGGTCCAAGCTCAAGCACGCAGACAACCTGCGGGCGGCGGCCCTACGTGCGGTCGCCTCAAAGCTGGACCTGGACCTCCATGTGGCGCTCGCCGATATTCACGAGTCGTGGCAGTGCCAGCCCTCGATGTCGAGCTATCGTTCTCGCTGGGGCCGTTGGCGCGACGACGACGACGACGATGAGGACGAGAACGACGGAGACTACGAGCTGGACTCCCTCATCGACTCGAAGGTCGAGCTGCGACACTGGCTGAGTTCGTCCGGGGGTCGTGTCGAGTACGATGATCTACCCGTGGGAGAGTCTGAGCTCGTCTTCACGACCGCCAACGACAAGCACGAGCCCTTTGAGTCTGAGTATGAGGGGTACATGGGCAATTGGGGAGACACCTTGGAGCGTTGGTACCATCGTGCGGCGTTTGTCCTGTGGCCTCGGGCTCGGGCCTTCATCGTCGAGGCGAGGCTCGACCCACGCGGTGCCATTGTCCAGCTCATCGAGGGGCCCGCGCCCGAGCGGATCGAGGCGCTCCTCGAGGTCTGGCCCGAGTGCGTTGGGAGAGAGCCGAGCGCCGGGCTCGTGATCGAGACCCTTCGACTCGCGGCCGTCATCAGTGATGCGGAACAAGCGGAGAGGCTCCTCTCTCCGTTCTCGCCTGGGGTCATGGACTCTGTGTCCGTTGAACCGCTGATGAGGGCTGCACAGCGGCACGGAGCGCCCTGGGGGGAGCGTGTGGTCGACTCATGGCATCAGGGTCCCTTCGGTCGACGCCGCGCTGGGAGGTCCTGGCAGGCGTGCCATCCTCCTCGCTGGCTCTCAGCGCTTGTCGACGAGGACGCAAAGCTCGGGCTTGAGCTTGCTCGCTTCATCGCCCAGAGGAAGTGGAGCGCGCTGCAGGCCGAGTCAATGGAGGCTGCCCGCCTACGCTCGCCGTATGTCGCCCCACGTATCGAGGGACGTATCGAGGGAATGACGGATGTTTTGCGGTCGGCTCAGATCGCGGGCGCCAAGGCCCTACACCGCTCGATTGTCGGCCACGCGCTCGGAGCGGACTCATGGCTGTCACCTGTCGAGCTGGCCGTGGTGAGCATCGCGATCTGCGAGCAGATCGATCCGAGCGAGCGGCGCCTCTGGGGCCTCAAGAAGCTCGTCGACCATGCGAGGCGTCAGCTCGAGGCGGAGCTGGCGAAGCCGATCCGGGGCGCCGATGATTGGGCCATGACCCTCCCCCGAGGATGCAAGTGCGCTGACTGCCGTACGCTCTACGAGTTCCTCGAATCCCACGATGTTCAAAGGATCTGGCCGCTCGCGAAGGCTCGTCGCAAGCACATTCACTATGAGATCGATGGGGGCGGACTCCCCGTGAGTCACACGACCCGTCGAACGGGGAGCCCGCACAAGCTCGTGGTGACGAAGACCCGGGCGCTGAGGGCCGTTGAGGCGGAGGTACGAGCAGAGTATCAGCGAGCGCTCGATATGTTGAACGCGGGGGCAGCTACAACGCTGCGCTGAAGCAGTAGAGGTGGAGATCGTCCGAGCAGCTCGACCCGAGCCCCGCATCCGTCCAGTATTTGTCCGTCGCTCCGGACAAGCCGCCGTATCCGTACTTCTTTCCGTCGCTGATCGTGTACGACTGGCAGTTCTCCCCGTTGCTCATCGAGCCGTCGGTCGCGGTGTTGGTCCAGACGGGGACCGAGCCGATGCTCTTGTTCTTCTCCGTGATGTTCGGAGGCAGGAGAAGAGCGCCGTCGAGCAGATCGTCGTCGGTCATCGCGATCTCCAGCCCGTCGAGCCGGTAGTAGGGGTGATCCACGCGGGGAATACGATCCGCTGCATGGTTGCCGCCGACGCGTGAGCCACGCCCGGTACTGCTCGGGCATCCTAGGACGCACCCTGCGGCCCATTCCGACGCGATCCACGGGAGCTGGTGTAGACGCTCACACGGGCCCGGCGGGGACACAGGTCGAGACCCCAGCCCCGACTATTCGGATCGGCGCAGGCGAGACGATCTTCTTCAAAGCCTGACCGCTCCCGTCACTCTCATCGTAGTCGAGGTGCCAGACATCGCTCGACTGACCGAAATCGTTGGGGTCGTGGAAGAGGTAGAAGTCGCCGCCCCACCAGGCAAAGGCGAAGGCGCTGTCGCTGGTGAGGCCGGGGAGGGCGAGCGTGTCGAGGAGTTCGCCGGACTCCTTGTCGTATTCGTTGAGCAGCGGGGGGGCGGAGCCTTGGTAGGCGAAGAGTCGGCCGGTTGAGGTGCCGGTGAGCTCGCCCCAGCCGTAGTCGATGGGGGCGATCTCGTCGAGCTTTAGAGTATAGGGGTCGATGACCCCGAGGGCGCCAGAGTTGGGGCCGATGACGCCGGGGCCGATGGCTGTGTGGGCGTGGAGCTTGTCGCAGGTGTCAAAGAGGGAGTTGGCGACGAAGGCCATGCCAAAGTTGGGGAACTTGGGATGGCCGTGCTCAAATCCGGGGTCGAGACACTCGATGGGATCGCTAGGGTCGTTGAGGTCGACGGTGTAGAGATCACCGTGTTGGTATTGGACCCACGCTCGCGCCTTGCGGCTGACGCCCATCGAGAAGGTGCTGCTAAAACCTCCGCAGGAGATCGAGGCGATCCGCTTGAAGAAGAGGTCCTGGGGATCAAAGCTCCAGATCTCGCCGACGTCGGAGAGAACGTAGATGAGGTCGGTCCCAGGGGCGCAGGGGCAGCCGGCCTCGGGGTCATTGTCGGCGCCCGTGGGCTCGATCGACGTGTCGTTGGTCTCCGCGGAGTCGCTTGAGTCGTAGCCGGAGTCGTAGCCAGTATCGTAGCCAGAATCGTAGCCAGAGTCCGTCCCGTAGCTGTCGCTCTCGCTGGGGCTCGTCGGCGCGCTGTTGGACTCCGGTGATGTATCGCCAACAGTGGCATCGTCACCGCCGCCGTCGATGATGATGCAGCCGGGAGCGAGGGTTGCAGCGGCGAGGACGAGGGCGCGACGACCAGGGGAGAGGGCCATGCGCTGACCTTAGCGAAGATCGCGATGGCTGCACTGACTTCCCCGCCGGCTCCCTAGCCGGAGGATGATCGTCCGCGCGCGAGCAGGGCCGGGCGGCGCCTGGCCAGGTCCGGGAGTCGGTCCAGGAGAAGCCCCCGTGGCGCTCGGGCGGATCGGCGCCGAAGAGCGGAGGCGGGGTGCGAGGTCAGCCGGGCCGCAGGTGGAGGCTCGCTAGCCGGCGATGGTCCGCCGCAGGAGACGAGCGGTGTAGGGGGTGGCGATGATGGCGGAGGCGAGGGCGAGGAGAACGATCGGGAGGATGTAGTGTGGCCCCCCAGTGAAGACGAGCGCGTGGGCGCCCGCGGTGTCACCGGCGATGGCGGCCTCCGCTGCGAGGAGCTGGGGGGCCGTGAGGAGGGCGACGGTGATCCCGGTGATCCAGAGGCTGAGGAGGCCGACGCTCCGGCCCAGGCTGAGGGCGCCGATCGAGCAGATGATGGCGACCATGGCGATGCGGGGCCAAAGCGGCGGGTCGGCGAGGTGGGAGACCTGGACGGAGTGGTCGAGGAGCCCGGCGAGCGCCCCGGCGGCGTAGCAGGACCAGCGCAGGGTCCGGGTCTGCGCGGTGGTGAAGCTGCTCCACGGGTTGGGGAGAACGCGGAGGTTGGAGGGGGCGCCCTCAAAGCGAGCGGCGAGGTGCGGGCTGGCGAGGGCGAGGATCCCGAGGAGGGGGAGGACGCCCAGGGTCATCACGTCCGCGTGGTCGAGGCCGTAGCGGAGGTGGGGCCACTGCTGGGCGATGGCGGCGATGCAGGTGCCGACGCCGATCGCCCTGGCGAGGTAAAAGCGCAGCGTGAAGAGGAGGGTGGCCGCGATGTAGACGATCGTGTTGCCGACGTCGGGGGGGCCCGGCTCGGCGAAGTGGACGGTGCAGAGCGTGACGCCGGCGCCGATGAGCAAGAGCTCGTGGACGCTTCGACCGCGCGCCCAAGAGACTTCGTGGTGTAGCCAGCCCATGGAGGTGCCCAAGACGTATGGAGTGTGCCTGATATTCCCCGGCGGTCGGGATTTGTTGCGATCGGGGACCTCGGGACCTCGGTAGGACCAACGCGCCGCTTGCCAGGGGCCGCGAGCGTCGGCGGGATGCGGTCGGCCGGCAGTGGCGCGGCTTGCTCATCGCTCGCCCCTCGGAGCGCGCGATCGTGGGTATCTGCATGTTCGTGCGACAACGCCCCCCTTTGCGCGGTTCATCGATGTACCGAGGCGGTCGACGCTTGCTATCGTCGCCGGGTGCTACCCGTATCACTCCTCGCAGCCTGCGTGATCCTCTCCGGCTCCTCGGTGCCCGCACCGCTCGCGCTCCCAAGGGTGCAGGGGGCCGCCTTTCTCGTCGATGATGGTGAGGAGGCGGCGAGCGAAGAGGGTCCGCAGCCGGGCGAGTCGGAGCCTGAGGATGAGCCTCTAGCGTCGGAGGACGAGCTCGCCGAGCCGGCGGCGAGCGAGGGCGAAGAGGAGAGGGGGGACGAGGAGACCGGAGACGAGGGCCCCGGGGAGATCACGATCCCCCCGTACCAAGGCACGGGCATGCTGATCGCCGCGGGCCTCCTCGGAGGGCTCGCGGCCGGTGTGATGGGCGCGCGTGTCGCTCGAATCCAGCGCTCCTGCACCGCTGAGGGACTCGAAGGGATGAACGTCACGGAGGAGAACCTCGACATGTTCATCAGCAGCAGCGCAGAGTGCTTCATCGCCGGGCGGGGCGCGAACGCGGCGCTCTGGGTGTTTCAGGCGGCGCCCAACGCCGCGACCTACGGCCTCGCGCCGGCGGGGGCGATGCGCCGCGCCAAGTACGACGCCGCGCTGTCGGTGAAGACCGGCGAGGTCGATCGGAGCCCAGGGGCGTGGATCGGCGCAGGGGCGGCGCTCCTCAGCATCGGCGCTGTCGGTCGGGTCATCGTCGCGACGGTGCGGATCCGCGGCCTAAACCCGCTCAACGGGGTGGCGGCGGGGTGCGTCAACGGTGAGGTGGCGAGCAGTGAGTTCTTCGACTGCTACGCCGATCGCAACTCGCTGCTCTACGGCATGCATCAGCTGACCTCCTCGGCGATCGGCGCTGGCGCTGGAATGCTCACCTACGGGCTCGTCTACAAGAGCGAGCGCAAGACGATCCAGGAGGTCTACGGCCGCGGGAGTACGACTGCGTTCGAGTTTTCGGTGCAGCCTCAGCTCGCGCTGAGCTACACGGGCGCCTCCGCCGTGCTGCGCTTCTAGCCGAGAGCCGCGGGCCAGGGCCGGCCCTCCTACGGCGGCTAGCTGGCGGGCTCGGTCCGCAGGTCCTCGTGGCAGGCGCGGAGCTCCGCGTTGACCTCGACGCAGGTGCAGCCGGGGCCGTTTCGGAGGCAAGCGCGGGCGCAGGTCGGACCGCCGGGACCGCTGATGCACATCGACTCTTGTGAGCATTCGATGTGGGAGGAGCAGGGGCCGGCGCCGGGGATGAGGGGGCCGTCGAGCTCACAGGTCGATCCGCTGACATGGGGCGAGCAGCTCATCCCCTCGGGGCACTGTCGCAGCCCAGGGGTGCAGGTGCAGGTCGCGTCCGCGCTGGCGGTGACGCATCGATGCCAGCCCCGTCGCAGCCACAGCGAGGTGCGCATGAGGGCGAGCTGCTCGGCGCTGAAGGTGCGCCGGCACCAGGTGTAGTAGCTCATGATGTTGCGCGGATCCGGCCTCGCCTCGTCCGCGCAGGTGACCTCACAGCTGCGGCTCGGGCGGCAGGACTGGATCCCTGGATCGGGGGGCGTGTCGCAGATCCCGTCGCCCTCGGCGGCGCAGGCTTCGGCGCACTCGATCGGCTCGCCGTCGCCGCTGAGGGTGATCGTGCGGACGACGTCGGCGTCCTCCTGGTGGGTGTGGCAGAGGCCGAGGAAGTGGCCGACCTCGTGGGCGAGGGTGGTCGGCGAGCGGCGGTCCGCCACCGCGACCAAGCCGACCGGGAGCTGAGCTGTGCTCGCGCGGCGAACTCCGCCGCAGACCCCGTTGGGGATCGTCGCGACCCCGGCCTTGGGCACGTCGCCCATGCCGAGCGAGGCGACGAGGATGATCGGGATGTAGAAGGCGTCGCGCTCTGGGTGGAGCCTCGCCGCCCGCGCCATGGTCAAGAACGTCGCCTCGTCGGGCTCGATCCAGTCGAGGCGCTCGACCGGGATGACGTCGAGCAGGGAGAATCGCAGGCCATCGCCGGGATCGGCGTCGCCCCCCTCGAGGTCGCTCGCACCGTTCCCGCGATCGGCGAAGGTGCGGTTGAGGCGGTCGATCTCGCCTTCGAGCTCGGCCCGGCTGGATCCCGGACGATCGCCGGCGACAAAGAAGATGATCGGCACCGACGGGCAGTCGACGTCCTCGTCGATCTCGCCGTCACCGTCGTTGTCGCGGCCGTCACAGACCTCGTCGCCGACGGGCCCGGAGGTGCAGCCGCAGGGGCCACACTCGTCGTTCGATGATGCTGTCTCTTCGAGCAGGCAGCGGCCCGAGGCTTCGTCGCAGCGCGCCCCTTGGCTGCGACAGTCGAGGCTCTGCCAACGTCCATCTCGGCAGTAGCGGAGGGTGTCGGCGTCGCACTGGGGCGGCCCGTCGCGGCACTCGTCGTCCGAGCGGTCGCGGCAGATCGCGCCCTCATCGGTCATCACGCAGCGCTTGCTAGCGGCGCCGCAGTCGACGCGGAAGGGCTGGCCGCCGACGCAGCCGACGGCCACGTCGCCCTCGCAGACCCCGTGCTCAGAGAGGCCGATGCAGCGCTCGGCCGCGCTCTGATCGGGCGAGGCTGGGTCGCGGCAGGAGCTGCCCTCGCATCCGCCCTCGCAGGTCTCCAGCAGCTCCGTCGCGGCTCCGCATGTGTCGATGAGCCAGACATCACCGTCGTGGCAGGCGGCGCCCTTGGGGTCGCAGGTGGGCGCGACCCTGCGGATCCTCCGGGCCTCGCGCTGGACCTCGCGGAGGATCGGCCGCGAGCGCGCGCTTCGCTGGGCGGCGGAGCGGCTCGCCTCGGGCGGCTCGCGGCGCAGGAGCATGAGGACGGTCGCGACCACGAGCGCGAAGGTCAGCAGGGCGAGCGCGAGGCCTGCCCGGGCATGCCAAGGGGACGCCACCCCGGCAGCGTAGCGCGCGAGGTGGCGAGAGGGGCGGGAAACCGCCGGTGTGGGCGAGGCGCGGGAGACTCTGGAGAACGCCGCCCGTCCGCGCTCAGGGGAGCTTGAAGGCGCGGACGAAGTCGCTGCCGGAGGCGTGGCAGTCGACGCAGATGTCGGGGCTCCCGGAGAAGATCGGCGCCTCTAGATCGTCGGCGCTGTACTCCTCCCAGTACCAGCCGTTCGCCCGCTTCTCCATGATCGCGAGGAGGCTGAGCGAGCTCCCCTCGGCGTCGCTAAAGCCGTCTTTGACGACGACCGATCCGGTCGGCCACTCGCTGAGCGTGCCGGCCTCGGCGAGGAGCGCCTCGGCGACCACGTCGTTGACGTAGATGTCGACGAATCCGCCGTGCACCCCCTGGGAGGGGACGAGCGGGGTCTCGTAGTCGCCGGGGGCGCGGGCCCAGCCGCGGTAGCCGTCGACCTCGTCCAGGAGGGTTGACGTGCCGGCGGTCGCCGAGCCGCTCGCGTCGTCGCCGTCGCCTCCGTCGCAGGCTGCCCCCCCGAGGACGAGCGGGGCGAAGAGAGCCAGAGGGAGCAGATGGGCGGCGGCGCGGAGCATGGGCGGCGAGGGTAGCAAGGGCGGGCTCGCGACGTCATCTGGCTCGGCTCGTGCCGGCTCGTGCCGGCTCGTGTCGGCTCGTGTCGGCTCAGGCTGCGTCAGCAGCTCGGCGAGATCCGGGGTACAACGCGGGCGATGTCACGCCGCACACCATCGGCCCGCGAGGTCGCGGTTCGTGTTCTCCGTCAGGTCGAGCAGCGCCGCGGCTTCTCGAACCGGATCCTCGCCGAGCACCTCGGGGACGGGGAGCTCGATCGTCGCGATCGGGGCCTCGTGACGACGCTGGTCTACGGCGTCCTCCGCCATCGCGCCCGCCTCGACGCGCTCATCGACGCGGTCGCCCGGCGCCCCGCTGGGATCCGCGGCCGCGCGCGGGAGATCCTCCGGGTCGGCGCCTACGAGCTGCGGGAGCTCGGGCATCCGCCGCACGCGGCGATCTCGGAGGCGACGCGGATGATCGCCGGGTTTGATCGCGGAGGGGGCCTGGTCTCGGTGGCGCAGGCGATCCTGTCGACGATCGCGAGCGACGGCGAGGCGCTGGATCTGGCGCTCGGAGGGGGCAAGCCGCTGGACGTCCTCGCCCGCCGCTGGTCTGTGCCGCGCTGGCTCGCGGGGCGCTGGATCCAACGCCTCGGCCCGGAGCGAGCGCTGCTCCGCGCGGAGGCGTTGGTCGAACCTCCGTCGCTCGACCTGCGGATCGACCTCGGCCGGGCGGACACCGCCGAGGTCCGGGGGATCCTCGAGGCCGAGGGGTGCACGGTGACCGCCGTCGAAGGACAGGCGCAGGCGCTGAGGGTCCGCGGCGGCGGTGACCTGACCCGCCATCGTCTCTTCGCCGAGGGGCTGATCTCGATCCAAGCGCTCGGCTCGCAGCAGCCGGCGATCCTCCTGTCCCCGGAGGGGGGCGAGCGGATCCTCGACGCCTGCGCCGGGATGGGCACCAAGACGCTCCAGATCGCCGAGCTCATGGGCCGCCGCGGCACCCTCGTCGCCGCGGACCTGAGCGAGACACGGCTGCGCGAGCACTCCGACCTGGGCGGGCGCGGCCGGCTGAGCGGTGAAGGCCTGGATCTTCGGGTCGTCGGCGGTGACCTGACGGCGCGGGTCGAGGGCGTCGACGAGCTCGCCCCCTTCGACGGCGTGCTCCTCGACGCGCCCTGCACTGGGCTCGGCAACCTCGGCCGCCACCCGGAGCTGCGCTGGAGCTCCGAGTACGGGAGCATCGCCGCCTGCGCGGCGCTCCAGCGGCGTCTGCTCGAGGCGTGCTGGGGGCGAGTGCGCAGGGGCGGACGACTGGTCTATGCCGTGTGCTCGCTGGAGCCTGAGGAGGGCGAGGCCTTGGTCGCGAGCTTCGTCGCCGAGAGGTCGCTGCGCCTCCACTCTGAGGCGACATGGACCCCCGAAGAGCAGGGCTGTGACGGCTTCTATCTCGCGCGGATCGAGGCCTAGAGGGCTGTCGTCAGAAGCAAAGCCCGAGTGATCCCCGAGAGGCCTGTCTCAGAGGCGCTGAGGCGGAGCTCCGGGAGCTCATGACGGGTCGTCGATGACCTTCAGCGCCTTCCCTGCATGACCAGGGCGACACTCCGCGATCGACCGCTTGCGCACCGCGCCGTGCCAGAGCGCGTCGGCCCGCAGCCAGAGATGCACGACCTCCTCGGGATGACCGTGCTCGATGATGGCGGAGCGGAGCAGCTCGGTCCGACGCTTGATCATCGCCTGGGTGATGAACATGTGGGCGTGGGCCTGCGAGGGGAGAGGACCGTCAAACACGGCCTCGCCTGGGGCTCCGGAGCAGAGAAAGTCCTCGAGGCGCTGCTCCTGCCGCGACTGGTCGACATCGCGAAAGAACTGCCCGATCCACGGATCCGCGTAGACCTTGCCGTAGAAGCGCTCGATCACCGGGCGCAGTCCTGGGCGTCCTCCCACTAGCAGGTAGAGTCGCGTCGCGAGGTCCATCTCCCTCAAGGGTATCGCCTACGGAGGCGACGAGGTCACTCGGTCACGCCTGGAGAGCGGCGCGGTCCGGCGCTCCTTCATCGATCTTGGTCGGCGCCCCCGCGGAGAGCGGCGGATCCCTCGACACGTCCGACGCGTCCGACGCGTCCGACGCGGCCCCGGCTCACGTCCCCGCGCGCTCACGTCGGAGAGCTGCGCGCTTTGGAGCGGCCTCCGAGCCCGAAAAAAAAGTATACATATAGTCTTGACTGTGTAGATTCCCTGGGGTACATCCCCTTCACACGAGGTTGAAGATGTCGCGAAGCACCAAAGCACAGGACTCCTACCGCAGCTCGCCCATGTCGGCTGGGCTGCCGCTGGGCTTGTCGCAGCTGCCATGCTTGCTACCACCTCTTACTTCGCCCCGTCGTCCGGTTCACCTCCCTGCGTAGCTAACGCACCCAGAGGTGACGGAGGAGGGCGGGGCGCAAGACCGCCCATTTTTGCGTCTGCGGGCCCCTAGGACGTGATTCGTCCGTTCGCAGCGCAGAGGAGGATCCCCCCGCGGATCCCACGGAGATGTGCGCCGACGGTGTGCCCCCTCGCTCATGGAGGGATCTCACCAGAGGGCAATGCTAAGACCTCTGCGGTCTCGGGCACCGTTAAGGACGGTGCCTGGGCCATGTCCCTGCATTGCTGCGCCTCCGAGTGGGGTCTCTATGGCGACACTTTGCCTTGAGTCGTAGGGTTCACGGCGCTGTCGGGGCGGGCGGTCGTTCGATACAGGGCTGTAGCGCAGTCTGGTTAGCGCGCTCGCTTCGGGAGCGAGAGGTCGGGGGTTCGAATCCCCCCAGCCCTATCCCTGTCGACGCCTATCGCTGAGCGCGAGGGCGGAACATAGCGCTAAGGATGCCTTACGTAGGCCTCTGGAGCATGATCACGGGACGTAGCGCAGCCTGGTAGCGCGCCGGTCTGGGGGACCGGAGGTCGCGGGTTCGAACCCCGCCGTCCCGAATCGAGAGAGTTGTTCAGAGCTGAGAGTCCGCGGGAGTGGGCAAATATTGGTAAAGCCGCTCGGTTCAGGCCCGAGAGGCCGCAAGGCGTTGAGGGTTCGATCCCCTCCTCCCGCAACGAGACGAACCACGACGAGAGCCGAGGTGAAGCGATGACGTAAGGATGCAAGAGGGCGAGAAGTCCGAGCTTCCAGGCTCGGTAGACGCCGGAGTGGGCAAAATACGGCAAAGCCGCTCGGTTGAGGTCCGAGAGCTCGCAAGAGGTTGGGGGTTCGAATCCCCCCTCCGGCATTGGAGTGAAGAGAGTCGAGAGGAGCGCTGTGCTCCGCGCGGGGGTGGGCAAAGTGGAAAAGCCGCCCGTTTTAAACTTGGGAGCCCGAAAGGCGTTGAGGGTTCGAGTCCCTCTCCCCGCATACGAAGAGGCGAAGAGGCGAAGAGGCGAAGAGAGGCGGAGGGAGGAGGGAGGCGAGGAGGCGAAGAGAGACGATGCGGCGAGAGCCGACATGGTGCGAGAGGACCCGACCAGGATCGGGATCTGCCGGAGTGGGCAAACATTGGTAAAGCCGCTCGGTTGAGGGCCGAGAGCTCGCGAGAGGGTAGGGGTTCGAGTCCCCTCTCCGGCAATATGAGACGAGAGCAGGCGGGGGTGTGCAAACTGGAAAAGCTGCCCAGCTCAAACCTGGGAGGCCGAGAGGCGTTGAGGGTTCGAGTCCCTCTCCCCGCAATTGAGGCGAGCGGCCTCTGTGTCGAGCGAAAGAGCGATCGCAGGGGCCGCAGGGACCGCAGGGACCGCAGGGGCCGCGCCGCAGGGACCGCAGGGGCCGCAGGGGCCGCAGGGACCGCAGGGATCGCAGGGATCGCAGGGATCGCAGGGGCCGCAGGGACCGCAGGGACCGCAGGGACCGCAGGGAAAGAGTCGGCCGAGTCGGCTCGGCTGATCGAGCGTCGGCTCAGTCCTTGTCGCCGCCGCGCTCGCCGAGCTCGACGCCGATCAGATCCGCGACCAGTCCGAGCTGCCAAAAGGCGACCTTGCCCTCGGCCTGAAACGCGATCTTCCCGTCGGGGTCGACGACGACCAGGCCGGCGCCCTCGCCGAGCCCGAAGGCCTCGCGGGCCCCGGTCGCGGCCTCGGGGTCGACGATCTTCCAGCGGCGGAACTCAAAGCCCTCGAGGGAGCCGATGAGCGCGCCTTCGACCTTGTCCTCGTCGATCTTCTCGTCGGCGCCGACGAGGGAGCCGACGAGGCGGATGCTGGGCCTGGAGAAGCGCTCAAAGCCCTCCTCACGCTCGCCCTCCCAGCCGCCTTCGACCCCGGGGACGTCGGCGCGGGTGATCGGCTCGTCGAGGAAGGCGAAGAGGCAGACCTTGCCGCTGCAGCTCTCCTTGCTCAGGGGACCGACGGTGAAGCTCGGCGCCTCCGGGTAGACGGGCTCGGTCGCCTCTAGGAGCCCGCGGACGGTCTCGAGGTCGTCGTCCTCCGCCGGGCCGCTGTGGCGGAACTTGACCTCGCCGTGGTCGATCAGGACGAAGCCGCTGTGGCCGCGGGGCAGCTTGAAGCTGTCGTAAAAGATCCCCTCGTAGTCGATGTAGAGCGGGAGGCGCATCTCCGGCCGCATCATCCCCATGAACTCGGAGACCTTGGAGCGGAAGAGGCCGAAGCCCTGGGCGTCGCCGACCATGAAGCCGACGGTGCTCTCGGTCCCCTCAGGGATCGTCCAGCGGGCGAGGGCGCGGTTGAGGGCCTTGCTCTCGCCGGCCTCCATGCTCTCGCGATCCTCGAGGAGGAAGTAGGCGCGCTGCTCCTTGAGGTCGGCGAGGACGAGGTCGTCGATGTCCCCGCCGGGGATCGTGATCGCCATCGGGTCCGCCTCGGAGACGTCGATCGCCGGGAGCTCCTCGGGGATCTCCTCGGCCTGCGAGCGGAAGAGCCAGGCGAGGGCGCCGATCACCAGGAGGATGATGACGACGATGCCGATGAGAACGCGGGAGATCCAGGACACAGGGCGCGCAGTATATTCCACGCTCGGCCCCTCGCCGCTCAGAGTTTCGCGGGCACCTGGGCAGGTGTCCTCTGGCTGAGGTGCCGGGCCCAAACCCCGAGAGAGCGGCGCGAGGGGGGCCCGAGTGCGGTGTATGCGGCTCAGCCGCGGAGGGCCCTCGTCGGAGGCTGCACAGGCGAGGTCGGTGCGAGTATCGTCCCTGACATGCGCCTCGCGATCGCCTCCTGCCGCTCGCTCCCTGCCTGGGAGAAGGATGATCTGCCGCTTCTCCAGGCGCTCCGCGACGGCGGGGCGGAGGTCGAGGTCGTCGCCTGGGACGACGAGGGGGTCCGCTGGGGAGTGTTTGACGCCTGCCTTATCCGTACGACCTGGGACTACTGGGACGACGGCGAGGGGGGCGACCGGCGCGAGGAATTTGTCGCCTGGACCGAGCGTGTCGGCGCCGCGACCCGGCTCTTTAATCCCGCGCCGATCATCCGCTGGAACACCCACAAGCGCTATCTGAGGGAGCTGGAGCGGGCTGGGGCCCGCCTCGCGCCGACCCTCTGGCTCGCCCAGGGGAGCCGGATCGATCTCGCCGAGACCCTCCGAGAGCGCGGCTGGGGCGACGCCTTCATCAAGCCCCAGGTCGGCGCCTGCGCCCGCGGGACCCTCCGCTTTAAGGCGGACGAGGCCGGCACGGCGGCGGCGCAGGCCCACCTCGACAGCTACCTCGCGCAGGAGGACATGCTCCTTCAGCCCTATCTGCGCCTGGTCGAGACGGAGGGGGAGACGAGCTTGATCTTCTTTGACGGGGCTTTCTCCCACGCGGTGCAGAAGATCCCCGTGCCGGGGGACTACCGGGTCCAGGACGACTTCGGCGCGAGCGATCGCCCGGCCGAGGTGAGCGCTGAGCAGATCGCCGCGGCCGGTGCGCTCGTCGAGGCCGCCGGGGGAGAGCACGCGCCGCTGCTCTACGCCCGCGTCGACATGATGCGCGACGACGAGGGGGAGTGGGTGCTCGGCGAGCTCGAGGCCGTCGAGCCTTCGCTCTTCTTCCGCCATGACCCGGCGGCTGCGGGGCGTCTGGCGGCGGCGCTCCTCCGGCGTGTCGGGCGAGCTGCTCCGTAGACCAGCAGCGGTCTAGCAGACCGTGGCAAGAGTCCCGCGCACTCTCGCTTGCCCCCGTCGGCCCTCTCGGCCTCGCCGAAGCTTGCGGTACGGCCCAGTACAGCGGCGTTTCGTCGAAGCCGAGAGGGCCAACGATTGCGGCGCGAGAGCACACGGGACTTTCGCCACGGGCTGCTAGACCGCTAGACCGCTAGACCTTCGAGTGGCCCTCAAGCCAGGCGTCGATGTCGGCGCAGAGCGTCGCCGCGCCTTCGCCGACGCTCTGCGCGAGGCGCTGGGCCTCGAGGGCGGAGGTCAGCGCCTCGGGTCGGGTCGCGGGGTCTCTCCAGCGGCCCTTGGCGAGGACGAAGCGGGCGCGAGCCTCGACGCGGGCGCTGCCGGGGCTCTCCTGGACTAGCGCGAGCGCCCGCTCGGCCCCCTTGATCGCTCCGTCGTAGTCGCCGAGGGCGAGCTGGGCCGCGGCGAGGGTGATCAGCGGTCCGCGGAGGCGATGATGATGCTCGCCGAGCTTGCCCTCGAAGATCGTGAGGGCGCGCCGGCCCTCGTCGGCCGCGGCCTGAGCCTCGCCGAGGCCGAGGAGCGCGTCGCTGAAGACGGTCAGGGCCGAGCCGTAGTGGGGGTGCTCAGGGCCGAGGGCGGCGAGGATCGGCAGAGCCCGCTCGACCTGGGCCCGGGCGGCCCCGTAGTCGCGGCGCTCGATGGCGACCTCCGCGAGGGCGACGTAGCTGATGCCGATCCGCGGGTGATCGGCGTCGAGGGTCGAGAGCTGGCGGGCGAGGGTCTGGGAGAGGGCCGCCTCGGCGCCGTCGTAGTCGCCGAGCTCGCCCTTGAGCACGCCGATGTTGAAGAGGTTGGTCGTCACCCGCGGGTGATCCGGTCCGAGCTCCCGCTCCTGGATCGCGAGGGCGCGGCTGTTGTCGCGGAGCGCCGCGTCGTGGTCGCCGCGCTCGTAGGTGACGCGGGCGATGTTGAGGAGGGTCGACGCGACCTCGAGGTGATCGGGGCCGAAGCAGCGCTCGCGGATCTCGAGGGTCCGGGTGAGGTGCTTCATCGCCGCGTCGAAGTTGCCGAGGTCGGTCTCGGCGTTGCCGAGGTTGGCGAGGACCGCGGCGACGTCGGGGTGGTCTGGGCCGTAGGTCTTCTCGCGGATCTCGACCGCCCGGCGGAAGTGGCCGCGGGCGACCTTGGGCTCGCCGAGGGAGCGGAAGATGAGGCCGAGGTTGTTGACCGAGGTCGAGACCTGGGGGTGGCTGGGCCCGAGCGCCGCCTCCGCGATCGCGATCGCCTTCTCCTGATGATCGCGGGCCTGCTCGTAGTCCGCCTGCTCGTCGAAGAGCGAGCCGAGGACGTGGTGGTATCGGTGCCAGCGGAGATCGGTCGGCGGGGCGCCCAGCCGCTCCAGCCACATCTGGCCGAGGCGTGCGTAGGAGCGGCCGAGATCGTACTCCGCGAGGCGGACGCCGCTGATCCACGCGAGCGAGAGGGAGGCGTCGGCCGCCAGCTCGTCGGCGCCGCTGCGACCGGCGGCGAAGAGGGCTGTCTCGTACTCCTGCCGCGCGGCCGGGTAGTCGCCGCGGCTCTCCGCGACCTCGCCCGCGGTCATCCCTGCGCGGATCTCGAGGAGGGCGAGGCGGGTCTCGGCGGCGTCGATCTTGGCGGCTTCGGCGGCGTCGGTCGCCTCGTCAAAGCGGCTCGCGCGGGTCAAGGCGTGGATCGTCGCGAGCTGTTGGAGGAGCGCGCGGGCGTCGGCCTCGAGGTGCTCGGGGAGCTCTTCGTAGGCGCCGAGGCGGCCCTCGTCGGCGCAGGTCTCCGGCTGCTGCAGCGAGGCGACGGCGTTGACGGCCCCCTCGACCGTGCCCGCGTCGGCGTCGCGGAGCGAGGCGACCAGGGCCTCGAGGGCGTCGCGACGATCGTCGAGGCAGGCGTCGACGCGGCGCTGAAGCTCAGGGCTCGGACCGCCGCGGATGCCGGCGACGCAGGTCTCCTCGCGGGTCGTGGACCAGGCCGAGGCGTAGTCGTCGAGCATCCCGAGCGTCGACGTGGTGGTCGCGGGGGCGAAGCCGACCTCGGTCTTGAGCATCGATCGTTTCGCGTCCTCGGCGATCGTCGGCGACCAGACCGAGGCGATCGACGCGCCTGTGCGCTCGCACTCGCGGGCCTGACGGCTCCTGTCGAGGTGCCAGCTGACGAAGAAGGCGAGGGCCGTCGCCAGGGCGAGGCCGCCGAAGAGGAGCTTGCGGACCCGCGGGGCGGGGTCGTCGCGGAGCGCGTCGACGAACGCCCGCATCGTCGGCCAGCGATCCTCGGGCTTGTTGGCGAGGCCGCGGGTGAGGACCCGGCGCAGCCACGGGGGGACGGTGCTCCGCGGCGGCGGTGGGCGGAGCAGGCCCTCGGTGATCGCGACCGCGACCCCGGCGGTGCTCTCGCTCGGGAAGGGGTGGACGCCGTAGATCGCCTCCCACAGGGCGATGGCGAAGGAGAAGAGGTCGCTGCGGGCGTCGGTCGGCAGGCCGAGCCACTGCTCGGGCGCCATGTAGAGGGGCGTGCCGACGAGGTGCCCCTCTTGGGTGAGCTCGCTGCTGAGGATGCTCGACCGGGTCAGGAGGGCGAGGCTCGGGTGTTTGCCGGTGAAGGCGAGGGGCGCGGGCTGGTCCGCGCGGGCGAGGCCGAAGTCCATCACCCGGACCCGACCGTCGTCGCCGATCATGATGTTCTCTGGCTTGACGTCGCGGTGGACCAGGCCGGCAGCGTGGGCGGCCGCGAGGCCCTCACCGACGGCGAGGAAGATCTCGAGGATCGTCGTCCACGGCGGCGTGTGTCTCTTGAGCCAGGCGTCGAGGGTGAGGCCGTTGACGAACTCCATCGCCAGGTAGACCTGGTCTTCGTGCGCGCCGACGTCGTGGATCGTGACGACGTTGGGGTGCGAGAGCTTGGCCATCGCCTGGGCCTCGCGCTGGAGGCGAGCGCCGGAGTCCGGGTCGGTCGTCAGCAGGAGCTTGAGCGCGATCTTGCGGTCGAGCTCGGGATCGTACGCGGTGTAGACGACCCCCATCCCGCCTTGGCCGACGAGGTTGAGGATGACGTAGCGGCCGACGATCTCGCCGGGCTCGAGCGTGCCCTCGAGGGAGTTGTCGGCGGAAGAGCACTCGGGAGAGACGACGGTCACGCGGGGATCGATCGCGATGCGCTGCGTGGATCCATCGCCCCGCGGATCCTCGCCCCCTCGTCTCGGCCTTCCTGGCCCTTCGCCTGACCACTCCATCTCGGTCGGAGGCCCACGACCCGTGGTGCCCATCGGCGAGAGTGTGACCCCTGCGTCGGCAGAGCACAAGCGCAGGAGTCGCGCCTCGGGAGCGGCGCTGCTCCTACCCTAACCGCGTTCCAATTGCTCGCAGGTGAGGTCGAGGTCGGGGCAGCGAAGGCCGATCGGCGGCCCGTCGGCGCCTTCATCAGAGCTGATCGGCGTCGGGTCATGGCAGAGCTGGGAGGCGACGACGGCGATGGTGAGGTCCAGGCTCGCGTCTAGGTTCGCGTCTGGGTTCGCGTCCAGGGCGAGGACATCGCCCGTGGCGAGGGGTCGGCAGAACGCGTCGTCCCGGCGGAGGATCGGCTCATCGCCGGAGTCATCGCAGTGGAGCGGGGGGACGACGCAGACCTGGTCGCTCGGACACGCGAGCTCTGCGCAGAGTTGAGACTCCTCCGGGGGCTGGTCGCGGAGCTCGTCGCTCGTGTCCTGGGCGTCGCCGTCGCTGGCGACGTAGTCGTCATCCTCGGCGGAGCAGGCGGCGAGCGTCGCCGCGAGGGTGAGCAGCAAAGACCGACCGAGTCGCTGGAGGTGCAACATACGCCTCCTACGACTCAGCCCGGGGGGCTTGGGTTTCACCGTGCGTCGATCAGGACGCCGCGCGGCAGGTCATCGACAGGTCATCGGTAGCTCATCGGCAGAGTTATCGATAGATCATAAGGAGCGAGTCGCCGAGCAGATCGCCCAGCAGCTCCTCTGCCTCCGCAGGCTCAGCGCCGAGGCGACAGGCCGCGTCGATGAGCGCGCTCTTCGGCCCGGGATCGACCGCGGCGAGGAGCAGGCGGACGAGCGCTTCGGAGGCGCCGCCGATCGCGATCGACCCGTCCTCACCGCCCTCGACGAGGAGGTGCTCAGCGCCGCCGCGCGGAGGTCTGCGACGCCACGGACGGCTCTGCTCCGCGAGCGCCTGCAGGGGGTCGGCGCCGAGGCGGGCGCGCCCCTCTTGGTACCAGGCGAGGCTGCCGCGCGGGACGATGAGCGGGGCGACCCGGGGGCCGCAGCCGATCCCAGAGCGGACGGCGTCGCGGGGTCGACGGACCCGGGCCATCGCCGCCTCGATCCTGCCGACGCCGCGGGCTCGATCGCCGAGGTAGTCGGCGAAGGCCAGGGCCATCGAGCCGCGCTTGAACACGGCCTCGCGGAAGTGGGTCGAGGCGAAGTAGGCGTCGACGGTCGGGACGCCGAGGAGGGCGGCGCTCACCGGGTACTCCTCGAGGATCGCCTGGACCGCTCGGGGCCGACGCATCGGATCGGTGCGCAGCGCCCGGGGATCGAGCTTGCGGAGGAGCTCGCGCTCGGCCGCCGCGATCTCTGCGACCGCCTCCTCACCGCGGATCCGGGCCTCGTAGCTCGGGTCGAAGAGCATGCAGACGAGGGCCTGCTGCACCCGCTGGGGGTCGAGCGTCTGCCTGTCGGTGGGGCTCATCGGCGGGCCTGTGCGGGGGTCGAGGGGCTGGTCGCGGCAGCGGACGTAAACGCCACGGGCAGGCGCTCGCGGGCGGCGGCGAAGATCGGCAGCACCGCGTCGAGCGGGTTGCGCTCGCACTCGACGACCACCGCCCGGAGGTTGACGGCGCGCTCGATCGCCGCCTGCGTGATCGTCCAGGTGTCCTCGAGGACATCGACGCCGTGATCGTCCTCGACCCAGCCGAGACCGTCGACCTGCCCCTCGCGACCGCCGGCGATGTGGAGCTCGATCACCCGCTCCCAGGGAAATCCGTCGAAGGCGGTAAGCGGCGGCAGGCCGCGACTGCGCTGGAACATCGCCAGGTGAGCGCAGTCGAGAACCAGCCCGGTGTCGCCGGCCTCGGCGAGCTTGGCGAAGAACTCGAGGAGGTGGAGCTCGCCGACGAAGGCGCTCCCCGGGGGATTCTCCGGCAGCACCTCGAGGCCGGTGTAGTCGCGCAGGCGGCGGATCCCCTCGGCCATCGGCGCGACCGACTCGTCGACGAGCACCGGCGGCAGGAGGAGCATGTGGCCGCGGTCGCGGGCGCCGAAGTGCCACAGGCCCGCGTCACCGCAGAGCCAGGCGGGCCGCAGGGTCGCGACGGCCTCGCCCATCTGCGCGAGCCAGGCGTCGTCGAAGTCCTCGGGCTCGTCGAGGTTGATGTCGAGGAAGTGATAGGTCGTCGGCAGGCCGGCGGCGGCCCAGGCCAGCGCGTCGTCGTCGAGGCCCTTCGCCAGCTCGACCCCGACCTCGAGGAAGCCGGCGTAGCTCGGCTCGCGGCGGCGCAGGGCCGCGGGGTCGAGCGCGCCGTCGCGGCGACGCGCTCCGTACTCGGTGCTGATCCCGAGGCCGAGCTTCGGCAGGTCGTGCGCGCGGTCGAGGAAGTCGGGCATGGCGGCGCCGTCGTTGTAGTTGATTCTCGCCGCGATGCGAAGCCCTCGCCGGCGCAAGGGTTCCGAGGCACTTCTGCTAGGATGCGGCCGAGCATGTCGCGTCTAAGCCTCCGCCGTCGCCTCTCCTCGCTCCGCGGCCGCGACTCGGCCGTCATCGACCGTTCTGGTTCTGGTTCCGGCTCCAAGCCTTCGGCTGGAGAGGTCGCCAACCAGATGCGCTGGGATCGTGCGTCGCGCGGTCGCTACGAGGTCTGGTACCTGACCCTAAACCACCGCGGCAGCGGCCTCGGAGCCTGGATCCGCTACACGCTGGAGGCGCCCGATCCGGGCCACGGCGAGCCCTACGCTCAGCTCTGGTGCGCCGTCACGGATCCTGCGGATCCCGCGGCCAACGTCGCCATCCACCGCCGCTTCCCGATCGCCGAGCTAGGCGCGAAGGCTCACCCCTTCGCCGTCCGGGTAGGCGACAGCGAGCTGCGCAACGACGGCGCGCGAGGGGTGCTCCGCGGTGACGGCCACGAGCTGCGCTGGGACCTGCGCTGGGAGCCCGCGAGCACGGTCCATCGCCACATGCCCGCGGTGATGTACCGGCGGGGCGGTCTCGGGGAGACGACCGTGCTCTCGCCGAACCTCTCGGTCCCCGCCGAGGGGGCGATCGTCGTCGACGGTCGCCGCTACGAGCTCTCGGGGGAGAAGCTGGGGCAGACCCACCTGTGGGGGCGGAGGCACGCGTACACCTGGGCCTGGGCCCACTGCACGACCTTCATGGGGGGAGAGTCGGCGGCGCTCGAGTGCCTGACCGTCCGCCTCGAGCGGATGGGCCGCTTGCTCCCGTGGATGACCATGTTGACGCTCCACCTCGACGGCGCGGTCCATCACTTCAACACTCTGCGCGACGTGCTCGGGCGGCGGGCGGAGGGGACGATCGCCGGCTGCTGCTACACCGTCTCGGCGCGCAGCGGCGGGCTGCGACTGCGGGGGCTCTTCTCCTGTCGGCCGCAGGACATGATCGTCGCCCCCTACGTCGATCCCGACGGGACGCCGAGCTACTGCTCGAACACCGTCGTCGGCGATCTCGAGCTGATCGTCGAGCGCCGCGAGGGGACCGGCTGGATCGAGCACGCGAGGCTGCGGGCCGACGGTACGGCGCACTTCGAGATCGGCGGCCGCGAGCGGGATCGGCGGATCGTACGCGAGCACCGCCCGGTCGACGGGCGTTAGCAGCGCGGGAGAGGTCCCGCGCGCTCTCCAGCCCTCGTCGCCGCGCTCGGCCCCGCTGTGAGGTCTCGTGCAGGCGCACGTCTTCGATCGACTCTACTCGTTGAGCGAACGGAGCGGCTCCACCAGCGGCATCGAGCGTGGGCTCATCGTGCGATCGTGCGATCTGGACGAGCGCCGTACCCGGGGCCGAAATGGGGACAATGACGGATTGCCGCGGATGTCAAGGGTGCTCGATGTGCGCTCGGGTGACCAATATTCTGTAACGTCGCTCTCTGCATTGAGCGCCGCCCGTGTAGGTGGAGAGCACTTTCGCGAGGTGTGGACAAACGCCAAGGTGTGGGTGAACAAGGGCGAGTGGCTCAGGGCCTGGCACGGTGATGCACTGAAAAAAGATCCGGGCGAGACCGTTCCCGCCGCGATACGGTGCGCTCCGGGGACGGGCGCAAGAACGAACCTCTCAAGGACTGGGAGTCGCTCTCCTGGGGGATGGGTTGAGGTGCGGTCGAAGGGGGTCAATGCGGCGATCCTGCGGCCTTGGCCGGCTTTTCGCTTGTCAGAGCGTTGACGTTTTGCCAGGCTCCAGGCATGCGCGGAAGACTTCTGATCGCTAGCTTTGTGTGGCTCTCGGGTTGCGGAGGAGACGATACGGCCACGACAGAGTCTTCGGACACGCTCGTGTCGATGACGACGGCTCCGACCACGGCAAGCCCTACTTCGACGACCATGGACACGACGGAGACGTCTGGAGTGGGCTCCACGAGTAATGGAAGTACAACGACGTCCACTGACGGGGGCCCCTTCTTTCTCTCGTTCTCGACGAACGTGGGGACGATTACGGACGGTGAGTCCGTTGTGTTCACCGCGACCGTGAGTGACCCCGATGGGCTGGATGACATCGCCGGGGGGACCCTCTTTACGGGGGACGGTGCGTTCTCGTACGGGCCATTTGTGGCCGCGGGGCAGGAGGGGACCTATTCGATTACGGTCTCGTGGGATGCGATCGATCAGGTCGAGGTGATTGAGTTCGAGAACGGAAGTGTGGAGCGATTATTTCGCGCTGAGTTCTTTGACATGAAAGGAGGGAGCGCTTCGCAGGACACAACGATCACTCTGAGCTGTCCAGGAGGCGGGGCCTGTGGGGGGGCTTGTATAGATTTTCAGAGCGATGCCGGAAACTGCGGAGCCTGCGGCAAAGTGTGCGAGGGAGGGTGTGAAAGTGCACAGTGCGCCCCGATTCTTGGAGAGTGCATAAACATGGCCAGCGGTTTCGCCTCCTGTGCAGAGTATTGTCAAGAGGAGGGGGAGGTGTGTGTGGAAAGTGGGTGCGGCGGGTTGACGTACAAGGGGTACGGTAATAGTGGCCTTTGTATGATGGACCTCGGGGACTCGCCGTACACTGACGCCTGCGACGACGTCAACACATGGGGCGGGAATGAAGTCGCAGTCCGCTGCTGCTGCACCGACAGCACCTAAACCCCCCACCCGCATCATCCACCCTCCGTATAGACCTTGACCGACCCACGCTCCGGAAAGCGCGGATCGTTCGCGAGACGAAGAATCTCGTTGTCGGGCACGCGGTAGACCATCTCCATCTCGCGGAGGCTATGACGGCCACGGGCCGCGATCTCCACCAGCTTGACCGCGCGCACCCCCTGGAGCTCCTTGAGGGCAGCCTCCAGCGTGAGCCGGCAGATCGGCGTGCCAAAGGTCAGGCTGTCCGCGTCGTACAAGCCAGGGCGCTCGGCATCGCCGCGGATGCGCCGCAGCACCCGGTCGCGGACCTCGCGGCCTCGACTCGGCCGTCATCGACGGTTCGGGTTCCGGCTCTGGCTCTGAGCCTACGCCCGGAGTGGTCGCCAACCAGGTGCGCTGGGATCGTGCGTCGCGCGGTCGCTCCGAGGTCTGGTACCTGACCGTGAACCACCGCGGCAGCGGCCTCGGAGCCTGGATCCGCTACACGCCGGAGGCGCCCGATCAGGGCCACGCCGCCCGTGTAGGTGGAGAGCACTTTCGCGAGGTGTGGACAAACGCCAAGGTGTGGGTGAACAAGGGCGAGTGGCTCAGGGCCTGGCACGGTGATGTGCTGGAAAAAGATCCGGGCGAGACCGTTCCCGCCGCGATACGGTGCGCTCCGGGGACGGGCGCAAGAACGAACTTCTCAAGGGCTGGGAGTCGGTCTCCTGGGGGGTTGGTTGAGGTGCGGTCGAAGGGGGTCAATGCGTCGATCCAGCGGCGTTGGCCGGCTTTTCGCTTGTCAGAGCGTTGACGTTTTGCCAGGCTCCAGGCATGCGCGGAAGACTTCTGATCGCTAGTTTTGTGTGGCTCTCGGGTTGCGGAGGAGACGATACGGCGACGACAGAGTCTTCGGACACGCTCGTGTCGATGACGACGGCTCCGACCACGGCAAGCCCTACTTCGACGACCATGGATACGATGGAGACGTCTGGAGTCGGCTCCACGAGCAATGGAAGTACAACGACGTCCACTGACGGGGGCCCCTTCTTCCTCTCGTTCTCGACGAACGTGGGGACGATCACCGACGGTGAATCCGTTACGTTTACCGCGACCGTGAGTGACCCGGATGGGCTTGATGACATCGCCGGGGGGACCCTCTTCACGGGGGACGGTGCGTTTTCGTATGGGCCATTTGTGGCCGCGGGGCAGGAGGGGACGTATTCGATTACGGTCTCGTGGGAGGCCATCGATCAGGTCGAGGCTATTGAGTTCGAGAACTTCGATATGGATCGGACATTTCGCGCCGAGTTCTACGACACGAAGGGGAAGAGTGCTTCTCGAGACACGATGATTACCCTGAGCTGCCCAGGAGGCGGTGCTTGCGATGGTGCTTGCAAGGACCTTCAGGCCGATGCTGACAACTGCGGGGCTTGCGGTAAGGTGTGCATTGCCGCGTGCGATGATGCGATATGTAGCCCAAGGCTGGGCGAGTGTATTACGATGGCTAGTGGTTTCGCTTCTTGCGCGGAGTATTGCCAGGGGAGCGGTGAACAATGTGTCGAAGGTGGGTGTGATGATATAACATACAAAGGGTACGATGACAGTCAGCTCTGTGCCGAAGATGTAGCCTCCGCGTCCTACAGCACCTCTTGCGGCCACGTTAATAAGTGGGATGCAAAGGAAGTAGCGGTCCGCTGTTGCTGCACCGACAGCACCTAAACATCCCACCGGCATCACCCACCCTCCGTAAAGACCTTGACCGACCCCCGCTCTGGCAAGCGCAGGTCGTTCGCGAGACGAAGAATCTCGTTGTCGGGCACGCGGTAGACCATCTCCATCTCGCGCAGGCTATGACGGCCGCGGGCTGCGATCCCCACCCGCTTGACCGCGCGCACGCCCTGGAACTCCCGTAGAGCAGCCTCTAGCGTGATCCCGCAGAGCAGCCTCCAGCGTGAGCCGGTAGATCGGCGTGCCAAAGGTCAGGCTGTCCGCGTCGTACAACCCGGGCCGCTCGGCATCGCCGCGGATGCGGCGCAGCACCCGGTCGCGGACCTCGCGGCCGCGACTCGGCCGTCATCGACGGTTCGGGCTCCGGCTCTGGCTCTGAGCCCACGCCCGGAGAGGTCGCCAACCAGGTGCGCTGGGATCGTGCGTCGCGCGGTCGCTACGAGGTTTGGTACCTGACCGTGAACCACCGCGGCAGCGGCCTCGGAGCCTGGATCCGCTACACGCCGGAGGCGCCCGATCAGGGCCACGCCGCCCGTGTATGTGGAGAGCGCTTTCGCGAGGTGTGGACAAACGCCAAGGTGTGGGTGAACAAGAGCGAATGGCTCAGGGCCTGGCACGGTGATGTGCTGAAAAAAGATCCGGGCGAGACCGTTCCCGCCGCGATACGGTGCGCTCCGGGGACGGGCGCAAGAACGAACCTCTCAAGGACTGGGAGTCGCTCTCCTGGGGGATGGGTTGAGGTGCGGTCGAAGGGGGTCAATGCGGCGATCCTGCGGCCTTGGCCGGCTTTTCGCTTGTCAGAGCGTTGACGTTTTGCCAGGCTCCAGGCATGCGCGGAAGACTTCTGATCGCTAGTTTTGTGTGGCTCTCGGGTTGCGGAGGAGACGATACGGCGACGACAGAGTCTTCGGACACGCTCGTGTCGATGACGACGGCTCCGACCACGGCAAGCCCCACATCGACGACCGTGAACACGACGGAGACGTCCGGAGTTACTTCAACGAGCAGTAGCAGTACAACGACGGCTGCCGACGGAGCTCCCTTCTTTCTCTCGTTCTCGACGAACGTGGGTACGATTACTGACGGTGAGTCGGTTGTGTTCACCGCGACTGTGAGCGACCCGGACGGGTTGGATGACATCGCAGGGGGGACTCTCTTTACGGGGGATGGTGCGTTCTCGTATGGGCCGTTTGTAGCGGCAGGGCAAGAGGGCACCTATTCGATCAGCGTGTCGTGGGACGCCATCGATCAAGTCGAGGCCGTTGAGTTTGAGGACGTCGAGATAGATCGGACTTTTCGCGCCGAGTTTTTCGACACGAAGGGCAATAGCGCATCGAAGGATACGAAGATCACTCTGAGCTGCCCAGGAGGCGGTGCCTGCGATGGCTCCTGCAAGGACTTTCAGAAGGATGGAGGCAACTGCGGAGCTTGCGGCAAAGCCTGTGAGGGGGGGGTGAGAGTGCGATGTGTGGTCCCGTGCTGGGCGAGTGTATAAATATGTCCAAGGGGTTCGCCTCCTGTTCGGAATATTGTCAGGGGAAAGGTGAACAATGTGTTGAGAATGGGTGCGAAGGATCGACCTACAAAGGGTATAATGATACCAATTTTTGCATGAATGATGTGGCAGCCACGTCCCACAGTAACCCCTGTGATCACATTAACACATGGGGCCCCACCCAGTTGGTGATCCGTTGCTGCTGCACCGACAGCACCTAAACCCCCCACCCGCATCACCCACCCACCGTAAAGACCTTGACCGACCCGCGCTCTGGAAAGCGCGGGTCGCTCGCAAGTCGAATAATCTCGTTATCGGGCACGCGGTAGACCAGCTCCATCTCGCGCAGGCTATGCCGGCCGCGGGCTGCGATCTCCACTTGCTTGACCGCACGAACGCCCCGGAGCTCCCGTAGAGCAGCCTCCAACGTGAGCCGGTAGATCGGCGTGCCAAAGGTCAGGCTGTCCGCGTCGTACAAGCCAGGCCGCTCGGCATCGCCGCGGATGCGACGCAGCACCCGGTCGCGGACCTCGCTGGGGATGTGTCCGGCCTCGACGCAGACCGTGATCTCGACGTCGACCGGGCGGTAGCGCGGGTCGAGCACGTGGACCTCGCGGCCGGCGAGGCGGCGACAATCCAGGAGGTCCTCGAGCTCCTCGCGGCGGGCCTGCGAGACGGTGAAGGTGCCCTCGGGGTCGGGCGTGACAAAGACGCTGTGCCAGCTCCCGGTCCAGCGTGAGCGGGCGCCGGCGCGCTCGACCCAGGGCAGCTCATCGGCGGTCGCGCAGTAGTCTTTGGTCCGGACTGCGCGGTAGGTCTGCTGGCGGAAGGCCGCCGGCGCGAGCTGGCGGATGGTCTCGGCGTCCTCGGGGTCGACCCCGTCGGTGACCGCCATCGGGTTGGTGATGGCCGTGACGTTCGTCAGATCGCCCGATACAAAGTTGCGGATCGCGTCGGCGGCGACGTTGGAGGCCGCGCCGGGGCCCTTGCGGTAGTCGACGCGAAAGACCAGGCCGTCGCTGGGGATCACGCCGAACTCACGGTCGCCGAAGAGGATCGTGTGCCCGGCGGAGCTGGCAAGAAGCTGAGGAGACCTAGCGAATAGAAGAGCCGTACGAGAAAGGAGTCGCGCAGCACCGGGGCCCCGAGTCATGGGGATCGTCCGCGAGGGCGAGGGCCAAGCGTTGGCAGGGGCACGTACAGGCAGGGCTATAGAGCCGCGAAGGTGTGAAGTCTGGGGCGCCGCAAGCGGAGCCCAGGACGACTCGCTCGGGCGAGCGAGGGGCGACGGGTGGGACGCAGCGGGAGGACCCGTGCCTCGCGCGGAGACACGCGTACCCTGTCTCTTCAAGCAGCTCATCCTATCCCGTGGCGAGCACGTGGCATGGGAGGACCCGCGTCCGCGAGGGACCTGCCTCGTCGCCCCTCGCCCGCCCGCCTACAGCCTCCGCGCTCCGCCCTTCGAGAAGCGAGAGGTGAGCGCTCACCCAGGCAGATACGGTCGAAGCGCGAAACCTGCGTCATCAGGGGCTCTACGCGGGCTTGTGATGGAACCTCACACCATCGCCTATTCTTTTTCGGCTTTTGGTTTTCGGTTTTCGGTTTTCGGTTTTCGGGCTAGGTCGTCCTCCGCAGGGACTCCCAGGGGCCCTGGATCGCGACGGTCATCCCCGGCCCGCGGTGGATGTTCGCGAAGAGGGTCTCGCCGTCGGGCGAGAAGCAGGCGCCGCTCCACTCCGATCGCCCCTGGGCGGCGATCGTGTAGAGCTGTCCGCGGGGCGTGAGCCCGACCAGGCATTGCCGGCGCAGGCCGTTGTCTTCGCAGAGGATGAGGTCGCCCCAGGGGCTGCGGGTGATGTTATCGGGCTTCTCCAGGAGCCCGCCGCGCTGGGCCTCGTAGACCAGCTCGAGCTCGCCGCCCTCGCCGTCGGGGTCTGGCCTGAAGCAGAAGATCTGACCGACGCCGGAGGCACCGCCGGAGGTGCAGGCGAAGTAGATCCCGTCGTCGTCGGCGATGATCCCCTCGCCGCGGACGAAGATCGCCGCGCCCTTGGCCTGGGCTTGGGCCCGGACCGTGTTCTCCTCGGGGTCGGGCTCGTCGACGCTCACCCAGGTGCAGCGCAGCGCCTCGCCGAGCGCGGGCGGGTTCTCGCTGGTATGGCGGGCGTCGTCGTCGGCGAGCTTGAGCGCTTGGAGCAACCCGCCGCGCTCCAGGTGTCCGGGCTCGTCGGGGACGAAGCGGTAGAAGCAGCCGCGGGTGTCGTCCTCGGTCTGGTAGACGACGCCGCTGTGGGGATCGACAGCGATGGCCTCGTGGTTGAAGCGGCCCATCGCCCGTAAGGGCTCCGCCAGGCGCAGGGGCTGCCGCGGGTCGACCTCAAAGCAGTAGCCGTGGCGCTCGCCCATCTGCCAGCCCTGGCTGGCCGCCTCTTCGCAGCTTATCCAGGTGCCCCAGGGGGTGCTCCCGCCGCTGCAGTTGCGGATCGTCCCGGTCAGGCTGAGGTGGTGCTTTGTCACCTCCATCTGCTCGTTTAGCCAGATCGTCGTCGTCCCGCCGCTGGCCGCCGGATCGTAGGCGTAGTCGGGGGCGGGGGATGCGGGGTCGCTCGGGAAGTAGATCGGCACCTCGTGATTGCGGACGAGGATGAGCTCGCCCGCAGGCCCGGCGAAGCAGGCCATGCCGTCGTGGAAGTCCGGGACGCTGTGTCCGTCGGACATCGTCTCGCCCTGGGCGGAGAGGATCGTGTAGCGAAAACCCGGCGGTAGGTCGCAGATCCCATCCGCGTCGATCTCGAGGTTCTCCAGCGGGCGCGGCCCTGGGCGGCCGATCCCCGAGAGGTAGAGGAGAGTCCCGCCCAGGGTCAGCGCGGCGCTGCCCTTGACAGTCCTGGAGATGAATCGTCGGCGTCGGAGCAGCTCCGTCATGATCACGCTCCCGCCGGGCAGCGGTCTCTCGAGGTAGCACGGCGCCCCGCGGTCGACAATCGAGCGCTCACAGTCAGCCGGCGAGGGAGGCGTTCCCGGGGTCGACGTCGACCCGCGCCCGAGTCCTGTGGGCATCTCCGAGCGGGGCGGAGAGTGGACCCTGCCGGCCCCGGAGGGGATACTGGGCGCCGATGCGGGTTGGAGATCGGATCGCCGAACGCTTTGCGATCGAGGCGGAGGCGGGCGCAGGCGGGATGGGGACGGTCTACTGCGCGCGCGATCATTTCTCCGGCGAGCCGGTCGCGGTCAAGGTGCTCCAGGCGGAGATCCACGAGACCTTCCCGCGCCTCTGGGCCGGCCGCGGCGTGACCGAGCTTCAGCACCGGCCGCTCTCCCGTCCTCGACGCGGGGCACGAGGATGAGGCGCGGACGGTCATCGAGCGCGCCTACCGAGCCTTGCTCGACCGGGCCGAGACGATCGACGAGCCGGAGGTCCGCGAGAGCTTCCTGAGCCAGGTCGCCGTCAGCTCCGAGACTGTCGCGCTCTATCGCGCGCTCTGCCCCGAGGCCACCTAAAGTGGCCCTACGCTGCCCCTAGCGGTTTTTTTGGATTTTTTCCGCCTCGGCGTGATCGATCCGCCGAGCCCCGGGTCTACCCCCATGAACCGCCCAGAGCGGGCCGGAGTCACGGGACGCCGGTCGCCCGAGCGCGGACAGGAGGGGTGCTATGCGAGTACGGATTATCGGCGGCGGTGTCGCGGGGTTGAGCTTGGCGTTGGCGCTGCAGGAGCGGGCGGGCGTGGATGAGGTCGTCATCTACGAGCGCGAGACCAGCGAGAGCCTGCCGCAGAAGCTCGGCCACGGGCTCATCCTCATGGAGAACGGCGTCTCGGCCCTCGCCTCGATCGGCTGCGAAGATGTGCTCGGCGGCAGCAAGTCGCTGCGTCGGACGGTGATGCAGACGCCGAGCGCCCCGCTCCGCGACGAGGCCATGGGCGAGGTCTTCTCGGTCACGCGGGCGGCGATCGTCGAGGGCCTGCGCGCCCGCCTCGGAGCCGGCGTGCTCAAGCTGTCGCGCCGCTGCGTCGCGATCGAGACGGCAGCGACGAGCGCCGGGCGCTGCCGGGTCACCGCGCTCGTCTTCGCCGACGGCGCCCGCGAGCTCATCGCCGAGGGCGAGCTCGTCGTCGACGCCTCGGGCTGGCGCTCGCCGCTGTGCGCCGCGCTCAACCCCGACTTCTCGCGGAAGCCGAGCCGGGTCAAGGAGCTGGTCACCTCGACCCCCATACCCGCGCTCGCCGAGCGCCTGGGCGACGCCTTCGTCAAGACGGTCTTCCCCGGCCGCGGGATCGCCTTCGGCCTCCTCTCGCCGACCCCGGATCGTGTCATCGGCTTCCTCCAGTTCGACTCCGAGCGGATCTCGCCGCCGTCCCGCGGCGCGAGCGAGGAGGCCCTCCGCGACTTCCTCCACGGGCTGCTCGGCGACGCCCCGGCGCTCGTGCGCGAGTACCTGGACGGGGCGGATCTGTCGACGGCGCACGTCTGGCACCCGGTCGACGCCGACATCCCCCTGGCCGTCCACTGCGACAACGCGGTGATGATCGGCGACGCCGCCCATCCGCTCCTCCCCTTCACCAGCCAGGGCGTGAGCGCGGCGCTCGAGGACAGCGTCATGCTGGCGGACACCCTCGCGGTGCTCGCTCATGTCGGCGAGCTGCCGGCCGCGCTGGCGGGCTTCGCCGCCGATCGCCGGGAGGACGTCGCCGTCTACATCGACCAGGGGCGGCGGATCCTCGAGGACTTCGTCGAGACCTGCGAGCCGTCGACCCTCCCCTTCATCGACGGCGGCGCGTCGAAGCTCGGCGAGCACCTGGCCCTCCCGGCGGCGAGCTTGAGCGGCCTCTTTGTGGCGCTCGACGTCAACGGCGACGGCCGCCTCGACCGCGACGAGTACGGGCAGGCGCTCGCGCGCCTCGGCCTGGCCGGCGACGCTGAGCGGACGTTCCGAGAGCTCGATCGTGACGGCAGCGGCGGCCTCGACCTCGGCGAGGTCCGACAGGGGATCCGCGGCGAGGCTGACCCCAGCTCGAGCGGCCTCTTCCGGGTCCGCGGGCGCCTCTCTCCTCGCGGGATCAGCAGCCTGCTCGGCGCGCTCGGCAGCGCGGTCAGCAGCGCGCTCGGTCGCGAGAACAGCCGCCTCGAAGGTCACACCACGCTCACCGAGGGGAGGCTCTAATGTCACCGCACGATCCGCTCTTCGCCGACGACCGCGTCGACCTCGAGGTCCTCCGCCAGCGCGCCCACAACTACCGCTGGGCCGAGGTCGAGCCCGGGGTGATCCCGCTGACCGCGGCCGACTCGGACTTCCCGATCGCCGACGAGATCCGCACAGCCATGGTCGACTATGTCGAGTCGGGGTACCTCTCCTACGGCACCGATCGCGGGCTGCCGAGCTTCCGCGCGACCGTTGTCGACACCCTCGCGCGCCGGCGCCAGATCCCCTGCTCCGCGGACGCTGTCTTCGCCACTAACAGCGCCGCTTCGGCGATGTTCTTGGTCGCCAAGTCCCTCCTCCAGCCCGGCGATGAGGTGCTGATCGCCGACCCGGTCGACTTCCTCTTCGAGCGCTCCGTCGTCGCCGCGGGCGGGGTCGTCCGTCGCTTCGCGCTCGACCCCGAGACGCTGACCGTCGATCTCCGCGAGGTCGAGGCGCTGGTCGGACCGCGCACGCGGATGATCGCGATCTGCAACCCGCACAACCCCACCGGCCGCGTCTGGACCCGTGAGGAGCTCGCCGGTCTCGCCGAGCTCGCCGTCCGGCACGACCTCGAGATCCTCTCGGACGAGGTCTGGTCCGACATCGTCTTCGAGGAGGGGGCGATGGTCTCGGTCGCGTCGCTCGGCCCCGCGATCGCGGCGCGCACCCACACGGTCTACGGCTTCTCCAAGGGCTACGGGCTCGCCGGTCTCCGCCTCGGGGTCGTCCTCTGTCCCTCACCCGAGGCGGCCTCTCGACTCGCCTCGGTGAGTCACGCGGACGCGACCGCCTATGGAGTCTCGACGCTCTCCCAGATCGCCGGCGCCGCGGCGCTCAGCCGCGCCGACGCCTGGCAGCGCCGCTTCGTCGCCCACCTTCGGGCGCAGCGGGACTTCGCCGTCGACCGCCTCAATACGATGCCCGGCCTCCGCTGTAAGCGCCCCGAGGGGACCTTCGTCGTCTTCCCCGAGGTGACGAGCCTCTGCCGAGACCTGGACATCGACGAGGCCGCCCTCGCCGAGAGGATCCAGCGCGAGGCCGAGGTCGCCCTCGTCCCTGGCTCGCCCGCCTTCTTCGGCCCCGGCGCCGCCGGTCACCTGCGCCTCTCGCTGGCGACCTCGCGGGCTCTCCTGACGGAGGCGCTCGATCGCCTCGAGGCCTGGATCCGCGGCGAGCAGCGCAGCCCGCGGGAGATCGAGGAATTGTGCCGGGAGAGCGCGGCCTAGGAGGCTGCCCCACGCCGGGGGCGGCCGCCGATACGGCGCGCGGCCTCGCTGTCGGCGAGGCCGCGCCCGACCTCAGTACCAGTTGTCGTAGTTGGTCGCGTAGCTGAGCACCCGCAGATATCCCGCGCTCGTCTGGACGCCGGCCAGGAGATGTCTGTAGCGCGGGTGGATCGTGTTCGTGCCCGGGGCGCGGTGGAACGAGGCCAGATCGACCTCGTTGATGTCGATGCCGGTGCGGGTGCCGCTGCGGCGAAGCGTGTCAGCCGCCCAGTCTGTGCCCCATGAGATCATATAGAGATCATCCCCGCTGGCGCTGACGCCCGTCACGAAGTCTCGGCCTCCCGTCGGTGCGACGCTGAGGTCGTCGATCTGACCGGCGCCCCCCTCGTCGACGAGCTCTAGGATCCCGCCGGGGGAGACCGACCAGGTCTGGAGCCGGAGGTTGCCAGAGGCGTCGCGCATCGCGACCGCGACCGCGCCCATGATCGGGAAGAGCAGTCCGTCGACGGTCGCGAGCTCGACGTCGGTCATGAGAGCGTCGGCGAGGACGGAGTCGACCGCGGTGACATCGCCAGCCGCGCTGACAGCGAAGCTGCGCAGGGTGATCCCGCCCCAGAAGGGTCCGACTTCCGCGGTGACGACCCCCTTAAAGCCTGCGTCGACCGTGGTGATCGCAACGTCGAGGATCTGCGACGGCGAGGAGGCCGCGCTCCCTGGCCGGGTGATGGCGAGGGTGCCCGGGGCGGACGCGTAGTCGATGACCTTGAGCGTGTCGGTGTTGGTGCGCACGGCGACGACGGCACCGTTATGGGTCGGGCTTGGGCTCGCCGCGAGGGCCCTGACCACCCCGTCCTGACGAGCGCCGGGCATCCGCACGATCTCGCCGGTCGTGTAGTCCGCACTGTAGGGGATCACCTTGAGGTTTCCCGACTGCGTCCGCACGACCGCGACGTAGTCGCGCTCGTTGACCGGCAGCTTGACGAGGTCGAGGCTGAGCACCGCCCCCTCGCTCCGGGTGTCTTGATAGGTGAGGTCGCCGGTATCATCGTCGAGGGGATCGCCGATCCCAATGTAGAAAGATCGGAGCCGCAGCTCTCCCCCCGCGTTTCGATAGGCGACGACTCCGCCCTGGGTGTCGGTCTCGACGTCGATCATGTCCCCTGCTCCGAGGTACAGGGTGCCCTTGGCCGCGCCGATCGGGTCAGGACTCACCAGGAAGTTGCCCGTCTCCGGGGTGACCGGCAAGACTTCGCGTGTGAGGGGATCCCAGGCGTAGGGATCTGCGTCCTCGCCGGAGACGGCCGGCTGGGTCCAGGTCTCGACGAACTCGATCGGCTCCGAGGGGCCCAGACATGGGTTGTCTTGGTCGTCGTAATTGAAGGGGTAGACCTGGAGGTGGAGGTGCGGGTTCCAGGAATTGCCCGAGTGACCCATCTCGCCGATATAGTCTCCCCTGTGGATCACCGGCAGATCGTCGTGCTCGAAGAAGCTGTCCAGGCGGGTGCTGTTGCGCAGCCCGCTCCCGCCGTCAGAACATGAGGTTCCCATGTCGTCGATGAGCCCGTCGGCGTCGACTATCGGGCACAGCTCGGGCGGGATGCTGCCCTGCGCCAGGTGGGCGTAGAGGATCGCGTGATCGCCGGAGGGTGTCTCGATGACCAGGTGATTACCGGCCAGGGTGTGTCCGGTCGGACACGAGGGATCGCAGTTGTTGGTCGAGCGGTCGGGGCCGTCCGGCAGACCGTTCCAGCAGCCGATGACAACCCCGTCGGTGGACGAGAAGAGCGGCGTACCGTAGCTGACATCCTCTTCGAAGCTATAGGGAGCCGTCGCGCCGTCGGTGACACCCGTCCACTGGGTGCCGTTGAATCGTCGGACGACGATGTCCATCGCCCACGAGGTGCCGCCCTTGCCGGCGTAGGAGCTGCCGTGGCCATCGGTGACGAAGTGCTCGTCATCCGCGATTGAATTGCCGCGTGCCGGGAAGGGCAGGGGGTAGGCTGCGGCCGCGCTGCTCCAGGCGAGGGCGCCCGCGCAGGTCAACAGGGAGAAGGTATAGCGGGTCATTGTTGGTCTCTTGGGTGGAGGGTGATCGACGAGGGACCATCCGCATCGGCGGCGCCCCTCAGATCCCTAGGTAGAGAACGTCGAGGTTTCAATTCACCCGGCGACCGGAGCAGGGCGGAGCGGGTCACGAGCGTCGTCCATACGCTCGGGCGGGCTCGAACCTCGGGGCGCACGACGGCGCCGCTCCGGCTGCGCGGTCCACAGGAGCGTGCGCCCCCGCAGGGACTACGAGGGAGTGGCGGCCGCCTTCGGGAGCGTCTTCGGGAGCGCCTCGGCGTCGCGAAAGATCGTCCAGCGCTCCGGCGGCACGCCGTCGAAGGTGCTGACGTAGCGGGCGGCCTCTGGCGCCTCACCGCTGACATCGCGGATGAAGATGTGGAGCACCTGCGCCGGGTGGCGCCGGTAGAGCTCGGCGTAGGCCTCGGGGTCGGCCTCGCCCGAGTCGCCGACGAGGACGACGGTTCGGTCCGGGGCGGCGACGAGGAGCGGCTCGATCGCCCGGAGCTTGTAGTCGAGGGGATCCTGGAGGAGCGAGAGAAAGCTCCGATCGAGCCAGCGAAAGTCCTTGAGGTGGAAGGACCCCGGGGGCAGGTCGGCGTCGGCGAAGAAGCGCCGCAGGGGATCGTAGAGGTGCCAGGGGCTCGCCGAGACGTAGTGAAAGGCGGCCCCTTGATCCGCCCAGCGGCGGTAGGTCACGGCGATCTCCGGGACCGGCGCGAAGGGCCGGAGGAAGGTGTTGGCGAGGAGGGCGTGGAGATCGCGGACCTCGGAGATCTTGACGGTGTCGTCGATGTCCGAGATCACTGAGACCCCGCCGGCGTCGAGGCGGAGGACGCTGCCGGCGAAGCTGCGCGGGTCGTCGGGGCGGAGGACCGCCCGGGTCGGGGTCAGCGGCGCGGCCAGGGCCTCCTTCGGCAGCCGAAGCGTGGCCTGGGTGTGGCCGTTGGCGCCGGTCCGGGGCAGGGCGTAGCGCTCCCCGGCGATCTCGAGGACGATCCGCTTGTTCCGCTCGTTGTCGGCGAGGAAGGGCTGCGCCCGGGCGTTGAAGATCGCGTTGCCCTCGGAGCCCTGGGGCAGCTCCAACGCCCGTCGGAGGCCGCGCAGGGCGATCGATCGCCACCAGGAGTGGAGCTCAGGCTCGAACACCCAGACCCGCATGTGGACCTCCCAACCCTGCGTGTGCGGGTAGGCGAGCGCAGGGAAGAGCCGGAGCTCCTCGTCGTCCGCGAGGTTGGAGGGCTGGAGCTCGGCCTCGTCCGTCGCTCCAGAGAGGGCCGAAGAGGCCGCGAGAACCGCAGCGAGGAGGAGATTCGCGAGCACGGGCCCCAGGGTAGCAGCGCCGAGGCGGCGCCCTCGCAGGCGGGTCGCGGGCTGCGGTCAGCGCCTCGAGCCTGGGTCCGCTGGGTCTGCGTCGCGCCTGCCGCGCTTCACGGGTCGGCCCGCGGCGGGCGCTCTCTACTCCGTTGGAGGGCGCCCCGGCCGGCCGTCATGAGCGGCGATGCCCGGGAGTGCGCGATGTCCGGGGGACGGCTTGCGGCGGGTGGGGAGCATGAGGTATGACATCGCCGCGTCTTCGGGCCCGTCCGGCGTGGTTCTGTATCAAACCCATCGTCGCGGGATTCGTCTACGGACGAGACATCGGCACTCACAGGGCCTCAGCCGAGTCCGAATTCCCGTTGACTCGCGGCCGTCCTCAGGCGACCGCTGGGCCTCCAGCCCCCGCGGCGGAGAACCTCCACGAGGCCCATCCGCAAGCCCGAGAACCGACAACCCTCTACCACAAAGGATCCATGGCAAGAAGCAGCTACTCGGCCGGTAAACGGCAACGTGAGCTTGAGAAGCAACGCAAGAAGAAACGCAAGGCTGACAGGCAGGCGCAGAATCGAGCGAGCGGAAGCGGCACCATTCAGGTCACCACAGTCGACGAGATCCAGGGCGGTCTCCTCTCGATTGAAGAGGTCGTAGCCAACGTGCACACCGGGCCCGCTGCGGTCGCCCCGGTCGGCGGCCGTTCGAGCGGCGGCGTCCCGACCCGCCTCTTCGTCGGCAGCCTCGACTGGGCCGTCAACACCGACATGTTGCGCAAGGCCTTCGAGGCGATGGGCGACGTCATCGACGCCGCCGTCGTCCTCGACCGCGACACCGGTGACTCCCGCGGCTTCGGCTTCGTGACGATGGCGAACCACCGCGAGGCTGCGAAGGCGATCGAGGAGCTCAACGGGCGCGAGCTCGAGGGTCGCGCGCTGGTCGTCCGTCAGGCGACCGAGCGGCGCCGCTAGTCCTGGCCGAGAAGATCGTAGGCGAGCGTGGGGTAGCTCGCGCTCGCCTCTGTGCTCTCTGCGCGGGATGTCTGCGGCCGTCGATCCAGCCGCGCGTCGCCCCCCTCCCGGGGATGACGCGTGCGGATCGCGGCGGCGCTCTGCTACCCTCGCCGCTGCGGGGATGTCCGTCTTCCTCCTCAACGAGAGCATCGGCTTTCCTGACCCGCACCTCGCGGAGAAGGACGGTCTGCTCGCGGCCGGCGGGGACGTCGGGCCGCAGCGGCTCCTCGACGCCTACACCCAGGGCATCTTCCCCTGGTCGAGCGAGGGGGAGCCCGTGCTGTGGTGGTGTCCCTCGCCGCGGATGGTCCTCTTCCCAGAGGAGCTGCACATCGGCCGCTCGCTGGCGAAGGCGATCCGCCGCGAGCAGGGGAAGCTCCAGCTGACCATGGATCAGGACTTCGCGGGGGTGATGCGGGGCTGCGCCGAGACCCCGCGACCGGGCCAGGACGGGACCTGGATCACCTCCGAGCTGCTCGCCGGGATGACGGAGCTCCATCGCCGCGGGATCGTCCACAGCGTCGAGGCGTGGGCTGCGGGCGAGCTCGTCGCGGGGCTCTACGGCCTCGCCCTGGGCTCTGTCTTCTGCGGCGAGAGCATGTTCACCCGCCGACCCAACGCCTCGAAGATCGCCTTTGTCGCCCTCGTCCGCCAGCTTCAGCGCTGGGGCTTCACGATGATCGACTGCCAGCAGGAGACCGAGCACATGCGGCGCTTTGGCGGCTCGACCGTCGACCTCGACACGTTCTTGGAGCAGCTCCGTCGCGGCGTCGCGACGCCCTGGCGCTCGGGCTCCTGGTCCTTCGACGCCGCCGAGGCGACCGACCGCGCGCAGGTCGGGGATGCGGGGCGTCCAGGAGCGGCTTGACCCGAGCGCGGGCGGCGGGGCGAAGATCGTCTGCCCGCCGACCGAGCGAGGTGAACGCGGCTCCCTTGCCATCATTGGGCTGGCGGTCGGGGGGCTGGCGGTCGGCGGCGGTTAGGCGTCGAAGATCCAGTCGACGCGGTGGGCCTCGGTCGCGTCCGGCGGCTCCCATAGCCTCGTCATCCGCTCGATCACCGGCTCCGGGACCGCCGTCTCCCGCTCGCGGTTTTGCCGGAGGAGCCGCTCATAGGGGACCTCGAGGTAGACCATCCGCACCCGCGCCCGGTAGTTGACGATGAGGTCGACGACCCGGTCGCGGATCCGCTTGGTCAGGTTGGTCGCGTTCCAGACGAAGGGCTGACCTGCGCGGAGGTGTTCGCGGGCGCGCTCGCGGGCGAGCTGGAGAACGGCCCCCTGATCGCCGGTCGGCCCCTGTCCGAGCTCGCGGCGGATGGCGTCGAGCGAGACCGCCGGCATGTCGAGGTTCTCGGCGATCCAGGTGTCCTTGCCGGTTCCCGGGAGCGCGCACATCACGACGACCTCGCAGCGACTATCATCATAGGCGAGCGCCCGCGGATCCCGGCTCGGCGAGTGGAAGTACGAGTAGCGGGTGTAGTCGGAGGGGAAGGCGAAGGGCGCGCGAAGGCAGCCCTGATCGCGGGCGAGCTCGAGGAAGAGGTCGACGTTGTCGAGCAGGCTCGCCTTGTCCGCGCAGATCCGGCCGAGGCCGTCCGCGCGGTTGACCAGGGCGAGGTGATCACAGCGGGCGCGGAGGCTGACCTGAGCGATCCGCCTTACGGGGTCTGGCTCGTCGATGCAGAAGAAGGGGACCTGGTGGTAGCGGATGAGGCCGGCGATCGCCTCGCGGGTCGCGGGGTCGAGGCCCGCGCGCCACAGCAGGTTGCGGGCCATCAAGGCGCCCTTCACCGAGTGCCCCGGCTGCCGGATCCGACCGTCGACGATCGTCGTGCAGGGGGGCTTGGCGATGTCGTGGAGGAGGCAGGCGGCGAAGACTAGATCGCGCTCCGCGGGCGGTAGGGCGCGCCACTCCGGGAGCTTGAAGAGCTCCTCGCAGACCATCTTGGTGTGGGTCCAGACGTCTCCCTCTGCGTGGTGCTCCGGGTCCTGCGGACACTCGGACATCGCCACGGCCCACGGCGCGTCGGCGATCGCCCGCCACTCGAAGTCGCTCGGATCGGCGCTCGTCGGGGTAGGGAAGGGGTATGGCATGCCTACGCCCTGGGGTCCTGCTCTTCCGAGATGAGCACCTCTCGCAGCGATGGAAAGCTCGGGGAGGACTCGAGAAGCCTGCGGCTGGCGGCCGTGATCTTCGTAGCGCGGACGTCGAGGACCTCCAGCGCGGGGAAGCTCGACTCGGCCTCGAGCGCGGCTACCGACGCGTCCGTGAGGTATGCACAGCGGTCGAGCGAGAGTCGTCGGAGGTGAGGCATGGTCTCCGGGAAGAGCTTCGTGATCGACGCGTCCGGCGGATCGACGCTCCCGAGCTCATTGCGGTTCAAGTCGAGCTCTTCGAGCCGAGACCAGCGCTTTTGCCGAAACCCGTAGAATCCCTTCACCTGGAGATTGTGCGAGAACGTCAGGGATGTCAGCGCGTCGCGGTCTCGCAGCGCCTTGAAGAGCGCCTGACGCTTGGCCCTCGTCAGCTCGACCTTGCGGGGCCGCAAGTACGTCTCCTGGAAGCTGTACTGCTCGGCATAGGAGGGCATCTGGAACTCGAAGCGACGGAGGTCCGGGAGCTGCTCGATGAGCGCGAGGAGGGGCGAGACCAGGGCGTTGGAGTCGACGGTGGCCTCGAAGAACTCCTGCGAGGTGGAGCCGTCGTAGACCGTCGTCCCGTCGATCTTCAGCCCACAGCAGCCCGCGAAGGACTCGGGGACGTCGTCACCCTCGAGCAGCCTGCCCTGGTTGAAGCCGTAGTACGAGAGCGACTCGATCTCCAGCTGATAGGGCCCGAAAGGCATGACCCCACGGTAGGTGTCCAGGGCGGGCACGCGCGATGACCGTAGTCCCTGGCCGTAGGCTGTCCAGCAGCTCAGCGTGCTCCACACCAGCGGCTCGGACCACCAAGACCCGTAGGGCTCGATGGCCGGGAGGCACACCGTGTCGTACGCCTCGGGGTCCTGTCTGCGCAGGTCGGCCAAGCGCGCGTAGAGGTCGGCGCGGGTCTGGGTGTCGGGGGCCTTCGCGCGGAGAAACTCATGCAGCGCACGGAGAGGTTCGCCGAGAGGGGTGGAGCTCATGCTGCCATCCTAATTGAGGGGGCGACGCGCCTCCATCAGGATCTGCTCCGCGAGGGGTCGTCGTGTAGAGCGTGATACGGCGCCCAGACAAGGTCGACCTCGACGCGGCGCAGGGCGTGGCCGCCCGCGAGTTCAAGGGCGGTCGTCGAAGTCGGGCTGCTAGGCCCTGTCGCTGCGGGCCTTGGCGAGCGCGGCGAGCGTCTGGTAGAGGCGCTGGCGATCGAGCGGCTTGGCGAGGCACTCGTCCATCCCGGCGTCGATGCAGACGTCGCGCTCGTCGCGATCATCGCGGAGGGCGAGCGCCGAGAGGCCGATGATCGGCAGGTCGGGGGGGACCTGCGCCAGGGTCCCCGCGCGGATGATCCGAGCGAGGCCGGGCCCGTCGAGCCGCGGCATCTGATGGTCGACGAGCACGAGGTCGAAGCCCCCCTGCGCGCTGCTCCGCTCGAGGATGGGGAGGGCCACCTCGCCGTTGTCGGCGACGATGACCTCGTGACCGTCGTCGCGGAGGAGCTCGGCGGCGACGAGCTGGCTCACGGGATCGTCCTCGACGAGGAGGATCCGCAGCGGCCCTGTCACGCCCTCGACGGTCGCGCTCTCGACGGTCGCCTCGGTCGCGCTCTCGACCCGCTCGCCGGCGCAGACCCCGTCTACGCGCCCGAGTTCGATGATGAAGCGGAAGACGCTGCCGATCCCGACCTGGCTCTCGGCCCAGATCCGGCCGTGCATCAGCTCGACGAGCTGGCGGACGATCGCCAGGCCGAGGCCGGTGCCGCCGTGGCGGATGTAGTGGTCCGTGCTCCCCTGGGTGTAAGGGGCGAAGATCGCCTCAGCCAAGGCCGGGTCGAAGCCGGTGCCGCTGTCTGTGATCACGGCGACGAACGACAGCCGCCCGGGGTCCGAGGAGGCCTCGTCAGCGGGCCCGAAGGCGACGTTGATCGTCCCCTCCTCGGTGAACTTGATCGCGTTGCTGAGGAGGTTGATGATGATCTGCTTGAAGCGCCGACGATCACCGCGGACCTGCTGAGGCGCTCGCGGGTCGAGCTCCAGGGTCAATCCCAGGCCCTTGCGAAGAGCCGCCTCGCGGACCATCGCCAAGCTCCCCTCGAGCGCCTCCGCGAGGGCGAAGGGCCTGTCGGTGAGCTCGATCCGGCGGGCCTCGATCGCGGCGAAGTCGAGGACGTCGCCGACCAGCGCGAGGAGATCGCTGGCCGCCGTCTGGGCGACCTCGAGGTAGCGCGTCGCCTTCGCCGGGAGCTCCTCCAGCAGCGCGAGTTCGATCGCCGAATAGACGCCGCTCAGCGGGGTCCGCAGCTCGTGGCTCATCTGCGCGAGGAAGTCGCTCTTGGCCGCGCTCGCCTGCTCTGCCGCGAGCTTGGCCGCGCTCGCCCGCTCGGCTCGGCGCTCGGCGGAGAGGTCGTTGAGGGCGCACAGCGAGGCGCGGGCGCCGTCTACACCCGTTAATGCGACGGCCTCGAGGTGGGCCTCGAGCGGCGCCCCGACGACCGGGAGGAGGCCGAGGGGGCAGCTTTGACGGCCGTCGCGGGCCTGGACCGCGGCGAGGCAGCGCCGCAGGAGCGGGCTCGACGCGGCGTCGGTGAAGCGGGCGAGCGGTCGGCCGAGGAGGTCGCGGCGCTCAGCCCCGAGGAGCGCGCAGGCGGCTCGGTTGACGTCGATGATCACACCGCCGCGGTCGAGGGTGAGGTAGGCGCTCGGCGCTAGATCGTGGAGGTCACGGTAGCGCCGCGCGGTGGCCTCGTGCGCCGCCTCGGCGGCGCGGAGCTCCTCGTTTTGAATCTCGAGCTCGATCCGGTGGACCTGGAGCTCGTGGAGCGCCCGCTCGAGCTCACCCCGGTCCGGCGGCGTCGTCAGGACTTGCTCCTCCGCGCGGGCGCGGAGCGGGTCGGGCGTCTTCCCCTTCGCAGGCAGATCACCCGAGCCGGTCAACTTGATCCCTTATCGTCGACGGGAGCACCGTTGGGGTTGTCAGGCGACCTCGAGGGCCGGGCGGCGAGCTCGGCGTAGGCGGCCGCCAGCTCAGCGCGCACACGCTTGTCCGCGGTGATCTCCGCGAAGGTGATGACGACGCCGGCGATCCGGTTGTCGAGCGTTCTGTAGGGGATGATCTTCACCGCGAACCACCGCTCATCGCTAGTCTTCACCTCGCGCTCGCTCACGACCAGAGTGCGGAGAACGGCCCGCGCGTCGTCGACAAGGTCCGGGTAGACCAGCGTCGAGGCGATGTCGCTGAAGGGGCGGCCGACGTCGCTCGGGATCAGGCGGACGTGCTTGGTCGCCTGGGCCGTGAAGCTGCGGACGTTGAGCGCCTCGTCGAGGAAGACCGTGGCGATGGCGGTGCTCTCGAGCAGGTTGTGCATGTCGTCGCTCGCCCGCGAGAGCTCGTCGACCTTCGAGGCGAGCTCGTCGTTGACCAGCTGCAGCTCCTCGTTGATCGACTGCATCTCCTCCCGCGAGGTCGTCAGCTCTTCGTTGGTCGACTGCAGCTCCTCGTTGATCGACTGCAGCTCCTCGTTCGACGACATCATCTCCTCCTGCGCCGTCTGTCGATCCTCGCGCATGGTCTGGAGCTCATTACGGAGGAATTCGGCCTCTTCGTGGGCGCGGACGAGGAGGAGGCTCTCGCTCGGGGGCGGCCGTGGGCTGCCATCGGCGAGGGGGTTCGGCGCGCTGTCGGGCTCGCTGAAGTCGATCAGGACCGAGCCCTCCAGGGCGGCCGGTCGATCGAGCGGCTCTAGGGCGATGTCGACGGCTCGCTCGCCGACCTCGGTGGCGATGCGGACCGCCTGGAGGGTGACCGCGTCGCGCCGACTGCGGACCTGGTGGAGCGCCTGGGCGAGCGGGGTGGCGAGGCCGGGGCGGGCCATCGCGACGACGTTCCAATTGGCCTTGCCCGCCGCGGGCTCGAGGTAGCGCCCGGTCTGACCGCTGCAGTAGAGGATGTCGCCGCCCTCCGAGACCAGCACCACCGTCGGCGCATAGCGGCGGACGAGGAGCTTCTCGACCTCCCCCTCGAGGTTGATCGTCGCCCGCGGACTGTCCCGCGATGTGTCATCGGCGGCCGTAAAGGAGATCGGCTCCTTCGGCGTCCTCACGTCGCGCCGTCGGTAGATCTTGGCCGGGCCGCGGAGCGGGGAGAAGAGGTCCGAGGCCGAAGCCACAGCCTCGGCGCCGCCGAGGAAGAGGAGACCGCCGGAGTTCAGGCTGTAGTGGAAGAGGCGGATGAGCCGGCGCTGGAGCAGGGGCTCCAAGTAGATCAGGAGGTTGCGGCAGCAGACCAGGTCGAGCCGGGTGAAGGGCGGGTCCTTGGTGACGCTCTGGGGGGCGAAGATCACCGTGTCGCGGATCTCCTTGCGGATCCGAAAGGAGGAGCCCTCGGCGATGAAGAAACGGGCGAGACGCTCGGCGGAGACGTCAGCCGCGATGTTCGCCCGGAAGACGCCCCGGCGAGCGCGGTCGATCGCGTCCGGGTCGAGGTCCGTGGCGAAGAGCTGGAGGCGGCAGGAGAGGCCGCTTTGGGCGACCTCCTCGGCGAAGGCGATCGCGAGGGAGTAGGCCTCCTCGCCGGTCGAGCAGCCGGCGACCCAGGCCCGCAGGGTTCCTCCCGTCGCCAGGCGGCCGACGAGCGTCGGCAACGCCTCGCCCGCGAGCATCGCCCACGCCTCGGGGTCGCGGAAGAAGCTGGTCACGCCGATCAGCATCTCCTTGAAGAGGAGCTCGACCTCCGCCCGGTTGCCCCGGAGGAAGGTGACGTAGTCCTCGCTCGTCGGCATCTGATGGATACGCATCCGTCGCTCGATGCGGCGGTAGAGCGTCGTCGCCCGGTAGAGCGCGAAGTCGTGGCCGGTCTGCGCCCGGAGGAGCTGGACCACGTCGTCGATCGAGCTGCGGATGGGCGGCTGCTGCAGGAGCCGCGCCGAGCTCGGGGGCCGCTGCAGCCAGGCGAGGATCTTCGCCGGCATCGCCCCCGGCGGGAGGACGAGGTCGGCCACCTCCGCGTCGATAGCGCTCCGCGGCATGCTGCTATAGGCCGCGGTGGTCGGATCCTGGACGAGAACCAGGCCGCCCGCCGTCTTGACCTCACGGGCGCCGGCGGTCCCGTCGGAGCCCATCCCCGAGAGGATCACCGCGACCGCGAGCTGCTCGCGGGCGGCGAGGGAGCGGAGGAAGAGGTCGATCGGCAGGCGAAAGCCGCGGGCCACGGTCGGCTCGCCAATATGGAGCTGGTCGCCCTGGATCGAGAGGTCGCGGTTCGGCGGGATCACGTAGACCCGGTCGGGCGCGATCGTCATCGACTCCGCGGCCTCGACCACCGGCAGCGCGGTCACCCGCTGGAGCAGCTCGGCGAGCATCGCCGCGTGGGTCGGGTCGAGGTGTTGGACGACGACGTAGACCGCACCGCTCTCGGGCGAGACGGCTGAGAAGAAGCTCGTTAGGGCCTCTAGGCCGCCCGCAGAGGCGCCGAGCCCGATGACCGGTGGGATGCCCTGATCCGGCCGGGCCTTGTCTGCGCTCATTGTCGCCGACTATACGCGAATCCAAAGATGCGGACGTGCTATCTTGTGCAGGCTCTTCCGCAAATGTTTCGCCGGCCCAGAATCCGGTGATTCCGCGGCGGAGAGGATACTTGGCGCCCGTGCGAACAAGTCCGCCGCTCGATCGGGGCGACTCTCGCGGAGGGCTGCTAGGGCGAGGATGAGGTCGCCCAGAGGTCGACGCCGTCGGCGAGCTGATTGTGGATGATCGGCCGCGCGAGCCAATGACTCCCGGAGTCGAGGATCGCGCTCAAGAACGATGGGCGGACCCACTTCAGCCGTTGGATGACCTGGCCCTCCTCCTCGACCTTGAGGTAGAGGCCCTCCATAGTCTCCTCGTGATCGGTCTCGCGGAGGACCTGCTCGGCGCTGACGCCCGCGTCGGCGCCGGCGCTGAGCAGGCGCTCGCGCCATTGCGAGGTCTTGAAGCGTGAGGGGCCGACGTGGTCGGTCAGGTCGCGGAGTCGCTGCGGCTCGCCCTCCCAGAGGACGGCGACGGAGACCACCGGCAGCCCGGCGAGGAGCTCGGCGCGGCGCTGCGTCGACAGGAAGGTCTCAGTCTCCCGGTCGTAGAGGTCGAACTCCATGAAATAGTGGGGCAGGGCGTCGTAGTAGCAGGTGTGCTTGGCGTAGAGCCACTCCCCGTACATGACAAAACGTGCGCCCAGGGCTTCGTAGAGCACTTTCGCGTGGGTGTTCGCCCATTGTTTATAGAGGTCAAAGTGGCGCTCCCGGGGCCCGCCCTGCAGGTAGTGGCCGCGGCTCTGTAGGAGCAGCTCGCCGCCGGTCGTGAAGGAGAGCCCCGCGTTGGCGCCGTCCATCTTCTCCTCGACGACGAGGTGGCGGCCGCGGATCTCCGCGAAGGGGATAGCGGCGAGATCGTGGTCGCCGTGTTGGAGCCGTGAGCCGACCAGGTGGTGGGTGCGCGGGTATTTGAGCATGCGCGGGAGCATCGTCGCGGATGCTAAATACCACGTGAAGGGCCGACGTTCGCAGCTGTCATGCGGAGGTGCGCTCGCGTCCGTCGCGGCCTGGTCCGCATCAGAGGGGGCGCGCTGTGATTCCGTCATGGGCTCCGCGACAACTGTTCGTGTTTCTCGGCAGAGAACTCCGGAGCTGGATCGCGTGGTTGGTACCATCTCGTCCTCCCCGGGAGCGATCATCGATGCGATCACTATGGAACCTCAGCGCAGCCCTCTTGTTCACCTTCTCCGCGACCGCCTGCGATCAGCCGCACCGCGGGGGGAGCGAGGACGTGATCGAGCAGCGCGGCCTGGGTCCGCTCTGTGATGATGCATGCACCCCGCTGCTCCAGAACTGCAGCGCTGGCGAGTCATGCCAGTGGACCGACGAGGACTGGGCCTGCGCCGACGCGGGCAACGGGGATCACGCGGATCCCTGCAGCGCTGCGGACGACTGCTCCGCCGGTCTCCTCTGTGTCGAGGGTGATCTTGTCGCGGGATGTTCGTCGTCGAGCTGTTGCACCTTGGTCTGTGACGCCGACGACTCCTTCGACGCCTGTCCCGGAGCTGGCCGTTGCGTCGACGTCTTTGTCGGTGATGGGAATCCCTACGGCCTCTGCATCGTCCCTCAGCTCCCTGAGATCGAGACCCCATTCTGCGGCCTCCAGGAGGTCCCGTCTGAGCAGTCAAAGAAGTAGGCGGTGGCTCCTCGGCCTCGGAGCAGGCTGTGCAGGCGCTGATGGCGAAGCGTCGGGGACCGACACCGAGGCGGCGACCTCGAGCGGCGGCGCGAGCGTGGGCGTCGATCGCCCGGATCGCGACGAGCGAGCTCGTCGCAGCCGCTGCTAGTCGACCGGGACGTCGAAGTGCACGGCCCAGTTGTAGAGCGGGTAGTCGTGACGGCTCGGGGTCGAGTCGGAGTCGCGGAGGTTGCCGCGGGCGCCCGTCATCGGCCCGCCTGCTTGACCGGCGATCCCGGTGTAGGCGTAGCGGACCCGCTTGTTGCCGCCGACGGGGGGCGCGTCCAGGGTGATCTGAACTTCGGTGTCGCCTACCAGGCTGACGTCGACGATCGCCGGCGTCGCGCCGCTGGTATCGACGAACTCAAAGCCGTAGTTCCCGGGGTTGCTGACCAGCTCCTCGTCGAGGACCAGCGGCGGAGCGGGGACCGCGAAGTCGATCGTGATCGTCGCGCCATCTCGGCTGAGCGCGCGGGGCCGCAGCGGGATCCACGGAGCACCGTCGACGAGCACCCGCCGGTAGGCCTTCGCGTAATGCTCGCCGAGCCAGCGCTCGCCGTCGCCGCTCAGGTGGACGCCGTCGACGTAGGGGAGGAAGTACTTGGGACCGACGACGTAGATCCGCTCGGGGCGGGCGTCGGCGGCCGCGAGCTGATCTATCGGGATCCGCGAGGTGGCGCTGCCGAGCTTGGTAAAGCTCGACATCTGGCAGAGGAAGAGCGGGACCGGGTGGGCCTGGCCGGTGATCGCGACAGCGTCGGTCTCGTAGTCGGACTGCCACTCGAGCAAGCTCTCGTCGTAGTTTTGGTTGTTGCCGATATGATCACTCTCGCCGTGGATCAGCGTCACCGCGCGCAGGGCGAAGCTCTCGCCGGCTGTCTCGGCGAGGGCGGCCGCCGCCGCGACCTGAGCCATCCCGGTGGCGAAGGAGGCGCTGCCCTTCTTGAGGGCGCTGTAGGGCTGACCGCTGACGCCGTGGGAGGAGGCCGCCATCACATGCTCGCGCCCCGCGGCGAGCTCGAGCTCGGCGACGAGGTTGGCGAGCCCGGAGGCGATCGTCTCGCCGACGGGCCCTTGCTGACTCTCGACCAGCGGGGCGAAGGCGTCGAGGCCGGCGTTCCCGGCCCGCACCCCTGGGCTGAGCATGCGGTTGGCGTAGGGCTGCTCCGTCGAGAGAACCACAGCGCCGTGACCGACGGAGAGGCTCTGGCCGCCGATGAGCACATAGTTGACGGCCGAGTCGACGCAGAGGCCGTAGGCGCAGACCTGCCCCTCGGAGCAGCTCACGTCGCAGGCGCCGCAGTGAGCCTCATCGTTGCTCGGTGACACGCACTCTCCAGCGCAGAGCAGCGCCTCCGCGGCGCACTCCGGCGTGCAGCCGCCGGCGATGCAGCGCTCCCCTGGATCGCAGGAGTTGCCACATTCTCCGCAGTTCTGCGGATCGATCTCCAGATCAGCGCAGGACTCCCCACAGGCGGTCGCCGTCGGGCCACAGGCGACGCTGCACAGCCCCTCCGCGCAGGTGAGCCCGTCGTCGCAGCCTTGGTCACATGCACCGCAGTGCTCGGGGTCGTGGTCGAGATCGACGCAGGAGCCTGCACACAGCGCGAGCGAGCCCGCGCAGCTCGGAGCGGTGTCACCGGTGCCACCGGTCGAGGATGTTGTCGCCTCGCCGGTCGAGGGGTCGCTCGAGGAGATCGTCGAGGAGGTGGAGGTCGGCGAAGCTGTCTCGCTCGCGCTCTCGTCCTCTCCGGCGGGCGAGCACCCGGAGGCGGCGAGCGTGAGTAGGAGAGCTCCGTACGCGATACGCGGGTCGAGGGTCACCGCAGGAGTCTATCGCTCGCGTCGCCTCGAAGGGGACGTCGTCATCGTCTGCCTGCCCTTCGGCCTTCTGCGCTCGCTCTCGACCGAGCTGTCATCGCCGGGGAGCCACGTCGAGCCCGGTCGGCGCTCGCTCGGAAAGACTGAAGAGGGGCGGCGTGCGTCCGCACGTCGCCCCTCCGTCCCTCTGGAGCTCGCTCTAGGGAGGAGCTAGGAGGACGCGTCGACCCCGAGGAGGTGCGCGACCGCCTCGCGCTCCTCGCGGAGCTCCCTGTCGGTCGCGTCGATCTTCGCCTGCGAGAACTCGTTGATCTCGAGGCCCTGGACGATGCTGTAGGAACCGTCAGCGCAGGTGCAGGGGAAGGAGAAGATGATCCCTGGGGCGACCCCGTAGGAGCCATCGCTCGGGATCGCCATCGACACCCACTCCCCCTCGGCGGTGCCGAGGGCCCAGCTGCGCATGTGGTCGATCGCGGCCGAGGCGGCCGAAGCCGCCGAGGAGGCGCCACGGGCCGCGATGATCGCCGCGCCGCGCTTTTGCACGGTCGGGATGAAGGTGCCCTTGTACCACTCGTCCGAGACCTGCTCGATCGCCGGCGCGCCGTCGATGGTCGTGTGGTGGATGTCGGGGTACTGCGTCGACGAGTGATTGCCCCAGATCGTGACACCACGGATCGCCGTGTTGAGGGCGCCGCTCTTGCTCGCGAGCTGGGAGATCGCCCGGTTGTGGTCGAGGCGGGTCATCGCCGTGAAACAGCGCGGATCCAGGCTCGGGGCGCTCTGCTGAGCGATGAGCGCGTTGGTGTTCGCCGGGTTGCCGACGACGAGGACCTTGACGTCACGCGAGGCGTGCTCGCCGATCGCCTTGCCCTGCGGTCCAAAGATCTTGCCGTTCGCGGCGAGGAGGTCCTTGCGCTCCATGCCGGGGCCGCGCGGGCGGGCGCCGACGAGGAGGGCGAAGTCCGCGTCCTTGAAGGCGACGTTCGCGTCGTCGGTGGCGACGATCCCGTGGAGGAGGGGGAACGCGCAGTCGTTGAGCTCCATGACCACGCCCTGGAGGGCGTTCATCGCCGGCGGGATCTCGAGGAGGTGGAGGATCACGGGCTGATCGGCTCCGAGCATGTCGCCAGCGGCGATACGGAAGAGGAGGGCGTAGCCGATTTGGCCAGCGGCGCCGGTGACTGCGACTCGAACGGGGGTCTTCACGGGATTGCTCCTGATGTCGTCTTGGGTTGTGTACGGCCACCGCCTCAGCGTCTGGCCGCGGCCGGAGTATAAGGGGCGACGCCGACCCGCGTCGGAGAATCTCAGCGGCGCGATGTTGTGCGCGCGGATCGGCGATCCGCAGGCATGAGACGATCCGCACGAGCTCCCCAGGCCGCACCGTCCTCAGCGGTAGGCTCTGGGGTTGTGGCTCGCAAGCTCCCCTGCGAGCTGCTCCAGCGCCTCCGCAGCGGCGATGATCGACCCGTGAAGCGCCGTGAGTCGTCGGGTGTCCTCGAGGTTGCGGCCGAGTCGCTCGCTGATCTCGACGAGCTGCGCGCGAGCAGGGGACGTGAGCCCCTGTAGATCACCTCGGACTCGCTCCTCGGCGAGGAGCCACGCCTCGACGGGCTGGCGCAGCGCCCCTGCGTTGTGGACGTAGCCGGCGTCGCTGAGCCGACGCCAGAGCGGTCGCCGGGCGCCGACGTCGACCAGCTCGTCGAGCCCGAGCAGCGTCCGCCCAGCCGTGGCGAGCTCTCCGAGGAGATGACGGAGCGCCCTGGTCTCCGCGACAAAGGCCCGGCGCTGGAGCTCGGGGCTGGCGTCCAGCGCGAGGAGATCCTGGCGTCCTCGCAGGCTCCGGCGCGGCCGCGCTCGACGGTAGCCGAGGGTACCGATCGTGGCCCCGACCGCGAGCAGGAGGAGGACCGCCGCGAGGATCGGGACGAGCAAGGACACGGGCTTGGAATGTACCAGCGGAGCCGGCGCGCGCGAAGACGAGGCCCATAGGTCCTCGTCGCCGGACGAGCCGGCGTGCCCTTGCGAAGGGGAGGGCGCCGCTCGCCGTCGGACTGACCACAGGACATCGGCGGAGAGCGGTGCACTCCTGAGCTGTCGCATCCTGGATCACATGTCCGCAGGTTGAGCGAGCCGCCCCTGGTCGATGACCTGTGTTCGCCAGCTGCGGGCATCGTCGCCCTTGCGAGGCTCGCCTGCCGTGGGCTCCACCGCGCGGGCTGCGAGGCTTTCGCGGATGTAGCGTGCGCGTCGTCGGTCCAGCCCGCGGGCTGGCGCAATTCACTTCATCGTCTATGGCCGTAGTGATACACATTCAGGCTATCAGTGGAGGATGGAATGAGAAATAGGTGGAAAACGATCGTCTCTAGTGTCGGCGTGCTCAGCGTCGTCGGTCTGGGCGCCTGCAACGGCGATGACAATGCGAGCGGAAGTGACACCGCGAGCGGTACTCAGGGGACCGACACCGCGTCAGCCTCGGCATCCGCGTCGGCCTCTGCGTCGGCCTCTGCGTCCGCGTCTGCGACCGAGAGCGACTCTGGCACCGCGTCAGCCTCGGCGACGATGGGGACGATGTCGGCGACGGACACCGACTCGGCCAGCGCCTCGGCGTCGGTGTCGGCGTCGGCGTCCGCGTCGGCGTCGGCGACGGACACGGACACGGATACGGACACCGGGCCTATCACGACCGGTGAAAGTGACACCGATACGTGCGATCCGGAGAACACCTGCGGTGACGAGTGCTGCGCGCCGGATCAGCTCTGCAGCGAAGGCCAATGCCTCAAGGACTGCGGCGAGGACGCCCCCTGCGGTCCTCAGCAGGAGTGCTGCGGCGAGGGCGACATCTGTCACCTCGACGAGTGCATTACCCCCGGTCCTGCCTGTGCGGGGATCACCTGCGCGACCCAGCAGGAGAGCTCTTGCGACGACGGGTACGTCTGCGACGTTGAGCTCGGCCTCTGCCTGCCTACGCAAGCGGACTTCGACTGCCAGTATGTCCCTGAGATCGGCGTCATCCAGCCGAGCCCGCAATTCAGCTGGGGCAAGCGTCGGGTCTTTAGCTGCAACCAGGACAGCGACTGCCAGATCGCTGAGACCTGCACCGACAACGTGTGCACTGTTGGCTGGTCGCACGTCGAACCTGCGAATGATGATAAGCCGAACCACTACCAGGTGTCGTCGACCCCCGTCGTCGCCGATCTTGACCTCGACTGTGTCCCGGAGATCATCTTCAACACCTATGCCGGCTCGACCTTCACCTCCAACGGCGTGCTGCGGGCCATCCGCGGTGATACAGGCGAGAAGGTCTGGACCGTCACGGATCCGGCCTACGAGACGGACTCTACCGCGAACCCCGCGGTGGGGGACATCGACAGCGACGGCAACGCCGAGGTGGTCGTCCAGGGGGAGGGAAAGTATCTCGTCGCGTTTGACTCTGACGGAACGCCCCTTTGGAAGTCCGACCCCTTCACCGGCGCGGAGAACAGCGGCGCCGTCGCCATCGCCAACCTCGACAATGAGGGCGATCCTGAGATCACCTTCGGTCGCGCGGTGTACGACTCCTCCGGAAAGAAGCTCTACGAGGGTAACGGCGGCGTGGGCCGCAACAGTCAGGGCCCGATCTCCTGCATCGCGGACCTCGACGGAGACGGACGGCAGGAGCTCATCGGCGGCAACACGGCCTACACCTTCACCGGGACGGTCTCGGAGGGGAACTTCGGCGGCTCGACCCTGTGGACATCCCCCGCGCCCGACGGCTTCTGCGGCATCGCCGACCTCGATCTCGACAAGAAGCCCGAGGTCGTTCTCGTCGCTAGTACGCGGATCTACGTCCTCAACGGCCAAACCGGCGCGATTCGAGCGCAGATCCAGATCCCAGGGGGAGGCCGCGGAGGCCCGCCCAACATCGCCGACTTCGACGGTGACGGTGTCCCCGACATCGCCGCCGCCGGCTCCACCCGCTACGTCGTCCTCAAATTCGACGGTCAGAACGACACCTTCGAGCAGCTCTGGTACGCCGTCACGCAAGACGGCTCATCGCAGGTCACCGGCTCCTCCGTGTTTGACTTCGACGGCGACGGCCGAAACGAGGTTGTCTACAACGATGAGGTCTTCCTCCGGATTTACCCAGGGACGGAGCCAGACTGCGCGCTCGATCCTCCAGGCCCAGGCTGTGACGGGATCATGACTGACGCTGAGCTCCTGCTCAAGGACAAGAACTCTT
>JAUHWG010000047.1 GCA_030424595.1 Polyangia bacterium | reverse complement strand
GCCGCGCGGGACACTTCAGGGACGACAGACCCGTGACCGAGCAGGTGGGCGGCATTCACGCCTTCCTCCTCCCGAGCCCCGCTACTCGGTCGCTGGCCCGAATTCCCAGATAGAACGTCTTAAGCGCAAGACGCCATACACTCCGCGGAAGACCATGGGGATTGTTTCTGAACTCGAGGGCATTTTGGCCGTATCGCCCACGGCACCAGCCGCCCGGCCGCCGCTCGCCAGCGGGCGCTCAGCCCTTGCATCGCGGGCGGTCGCGGATCGCGGGCCGACGCCGCTTCGCGCCTGACCACGCTCGTTCGCGCCGCGCTTGTTCGTGCCCTGCGCTCGTTCGCGCCGCGCTTATGTGCCCTGCGCTCGTTCGCCCTGCGCGCCCAATCCTCGCGCATCTCGGCCACGCGCGAGGCCGACATCGGGTAGGGCGCTTCCTCAGCGATCCTGCTCAAGAGCGCGCCAAGCTCTGGCGACGGGTCTTCCTCTCGGCACTCCACGGTCATGAATGGAGTGGGCGTGCCCGCGCCCTCGTGGCCCGCCTCCAGCTTGGCCTCGGGGGCCCTGCGCGTGATCTCGCCCCTCGGCCGCCGCGTGACCTCGGGGGCTCCCAGCGTGACCTCGGCGACCTCCGGCGTGACCTCGGGGGGTTTTGGGTCCGTGACCTGGGCCGTCTCACGCGTGACCTCGCCTCTCCAGATCACGCCGAGGTCACGGTTCTCCGAGACCCAGAAAAAAATCCGAAAACTCCAGAAGTTGATCGCATTGTCCTGCCGCGGCCTTTTAGTTTCTTCGTTCGGCGTTTTTTCGTCTGCGTCGACGGCTGTTGCTCCGACGGCTGTCGCTCGGTGGCCGGCGATCCCGCGGGCGTTTCTCCCATTGCTGTTGCTCGGGTGGTGAGCGATCCAGGCCGTTGCTCCCCCCCGGACGTTGCCCCTGGCTGTTGCCCCGGCTGTTGCCCCGGCTGTTGTCCCCGGCTGTTGGCCCCGGCTGTTGCCCTGGCTGTTGGCCCCCTGGCTGTTGCCCCCCGCTTGTTGCCCTCGGCTGTTGCCCTCGGCTGTTGCTCCCCCAAGCGCCGACCTCCGGAGCATTCGGCTCCGCTCGGGACAACAAGCGTCGGCGAGAGAGCTACCGAGAGCTCCCTGCGGCGACGCAAGCGGGCATCGTACGGCGCGAGGCCGGTAGCGCGCGCTCGGGCGTGGGCGGCGAGCTCCTCGGGCAACAGCGGCACGCGCACGCGCACGGACGAGCCAGGCGTATCGTCGTCGCGCTATCTGCTCGTGTCGCCGAGGAGACTGCCGTCGCGCGGAGGCGCTGCGGACGACGCGGCTTGCCAACCCCACCCGGGCGCGACAGATCGAGCGAGCAAGTCGAGCGAGGACAACCCACTGCTCCCACGACCGGCTCGACAGGATCCGCTCATCGATGGGCGCTCGTCAGCGATGACACGCTCGACGCACCGCGTGGAGTCGAGCGCCTCAGCCCAAGGTGGAGCACACCGACGGGGGAGCGAACACAGGCGCGAGCGCGCAGGCTCACCCGGGCACGACGTCGTCAACTTGGGCCGAGTTCCAGATCTCGGCGGACGGAGCCTCTGTGATTCTCTGTCAGAGTTCACAGAGCGCTGAAGTTCACCGAGATCGAAGATCTCGAGATCCAAACGTTCACAACTTTATCCCGAGGCCGTTGCCGCAACCCGCCGCGGGGTGCTGCGCTCTGCAAAAGATCCGGCGGCGCTGAAAAGTTTCTGCCGCGGTCTGATCTCGGACCGCGACTCACAATTACTTGTCGTCGACCGCCGACGACATCTTCAGCCGGCGCAGGTCATCGGCGTCCCGACCCAGCTTCTGCTTCTGCCGGTCTACGAGAAGTTGGGGGACATCCGCTCGCGCGCGGTGACCATGGGTCAAATAGCCGACATCTACTACGACCGGGGCGACCGCGAGGAGGCGACGCACCCGCTGAGCCTTGCTCGCGTGGGCGCGCCGTTTCTGGGGTCGGCCGTGAGGTCGCTCGGAAGAGCAGGTCGCTCGTGCGCTCCGCGAAGGTGCCGTCGGTCACGCTGTTGAGCCTCACCGTGAGCCGAACTCTATCCAATCCATGCGTCCTACTTGATCGCGAGGCTCAGCCCTACTCGTCCGGCAGCAAGCTCATCAACAACGCGAGCGGCGACCAAGCCCGGTTCGCCGCAGCAGCCTTGCTCGCCGCCTCGTGGGCCCTGTCGTACTCGAAACAGGTCCACGCAGCCAGAGCCGCCTGAGCCTCATCCGCGCCGCGGTGCCCCGGCGGACACGGCCTCAGCGAGCCGGCGGAGTCCCAGCCCTCCGCGGCGAGGATCTCGACAAGCGCGGCATCGAAGTCCTCGGCGCAGGCGAAGCGATCCTCGGGGTCCTTGGCGAGCGCCCTCAGCACCAACCCCTCGAGGTCGCTCGGGACCTCGGTCCACGGCGCGAGGGTTCGCGGAGGGGGCGCTGGCGTCTCGACGACCGCGCGCTGGACCTCGTAGTCGGAGCCCGTAAACGGCAGCCGCCGCGCGAGGAGGTAGTAGAGGATCATGCCGACAGCGTAGAGATCAGCCCGCGTGTCGACCTCTCGCTCCAAGACCTGCTCAGGAGCAGCGTAGGCGAGCGTGCCGACGAAGGGGCCAGAGGTCGATCGCGAGGAGGCCGACACCAGATCGGGTCGGTCGATCCTGGCGAGGCCGAAGTCGAGGACGCGGAGGAGCTCGCGCCCGCGGCACGGCGTGACGAAGCAGTTGCTCGCCTTGAGGTCGCGATGGAGCACCCCGGCGGCGTGGAGCCCCGCGACGGCGGCGAGGACCTGGCGGGTGAGGCTCACGCAGCGCCGCCAGGGAATCTCGCCGCCGGCGACGAGCTCGGTGAGGGTTCGGCCCTCGAGCAGCGGCATGACGAGGAAGCAGAGAGTCTCGCCATCGGCGGTGAGCTCCACGCCAAAGTCCAGCATCGGCGTAAGGTTGGGGTGGTCGAGGGCACCGGCGATCCGCGCCTCGTGTCGGATGCGCCGACGCTGAGGCTCGGTGCGGGCGTGCTCCGGATGGATCACCTTGATGGCCACCCGTCGGCGCATGTGGGTGTCGGTCGCGGCATACACGCTCGAGGTACCGCCTCGCCCGATCAAGACATCGAGATGAAAGCGGTCGGCAAGCGTCCGACCTCGCAGGTCGGGCCCTGTTGGGGTCCTAGGCTCGCTCGTAGTCATGATGGTATCCGGACGAAGATCAGAGTGAGCGCGAGGAGCATGAGCAGCGGGGCGACGATGTCGGGGCGCTCGTAGAGGACGGTGCCGATCCCTTGCCGACGACTCCATGCCCTTCGTGCGATTCGCGCAGACCCTCTCGACTCGAGTTCCATGCGAAGATTCTCCAAGGGGACAAAAGTCCTGTCAAGTGACAAAAGTCCGAATGCAGTCTTACACTGTCCCCGATTCTGGCTTTCTCGGGGTTCGTCGGTATCGTGCCGAGGCTTTGGCGCTCACACCCGAGCAAGTTCGCGCTGCCCGGTTCCTTCTTGGATGGACGGCAACAGATCTCGCGCAAGCGAGCCTCGTCGCCCCGCGGACAATCCGGCGGTTTGAGAACGGCGAGGCGTCGCTGCGCATACGCACCGATCGCGACATCGCACGTGCGCTCGAAGAGGCAGGAATCTCCTTTGAGAGCGACGAGCCGGGGGAGTTTCTCGTCCGACTTCGCGACGGCACGGTGGTCAAAGTGGCGGACAGCGCGGGTTGATGCCGGGCGGCCCCGGCTGTTACCCCGGCTGTTGTCCCCGGCTGTTGTGTCGCCGAGGAGACTGCTGTCGCACGGAGGTGTTGCGGACTACGCGGCTTGCCAACCCCAACCGGGCGCGACAAATCCAGCGAGCAAGTTGAGCGAGGACAACCCATGGCTCCCACGATCGGCTCTGCAGGATCCGAGCATCGACGGGTACTCGTCAGCGATGACACGCTCGACGCACGGCGTGGAGTCGAGCGCCCCAGCCCAAGGTGGAGCACACCGACGGGGGAGCAAACACAGGCGCGATCGCGCAGGCTCCCCCGCGCACGACGCGGTCAACTTGGGCCGAGTTCGTGATCTCGGCGGACGGGGCCTCTGTGATTCTCTGTCAGAGTTCACAGAGCGCTGAAGTTCACCCGAGATCGAAGACCTCGAGATCCAAACGTTCACAGCTTTATCCCGAGGCCATTGCCGTGGCCTGGCCCGGAGTGCTGCGCTCTGCAAAGATCCGGCGGCACTGAAAAGTTTCTGCCGCGGTCTGATCTCGCACCGCGACTCAATCGTCGAGCGCCGACTACATCCTCAGCTGGCGCAGCTCATCGGCATGTCGACGCGACCTGCTCCGCGCACCGGAAGAGCTGCGCCCCGGCATCGAGTCGGCGACGAAGAGCTCCGTCTCGACCTTACCGGTCGCGCTCAGGACCCGGTAGGTAACCCCCCCACCAGCGCCAGCGGGCCGACTGTCTCCGGGGACATGCCTCCCCGTCATGCGGGTCGAGCTCATCCTTGTTGATCGGCATCGTACGCCGCGAGGGCCTCGAGAAACTCGGGCGTCGGTGCCCAGAGCTGGTCGAGGCGATACCGCCACCGTGTTCGCGAGATGTGCTCACCGAACGGGGTGTGCTTCACGAGCTTGCGCAGCGCCGCCCTGGCAGAGCGCTCGCACGGTCTCGCCCGGAGCATTCCGTGGTTGTGCAGATGCTCGATAAGCACGAGCTGCTCCCCGGCGATCGACACGCACGCGGATCGATCGAGCGCGAGTAATCCCCTGACGAGCGCGTGCAGGGTGTTCGCTCCGACGCCGACGCCGTGGCGAATACCCGTCCGCTGCAGGAAGCCCTCGATCCGTCGCCGGTCGCCGGGGCTGTACGAGCTTGCGGTCGGCCGAGGGGGCGGAGGCGCACCAGCCGAGAGGATGTTGGGATCGCTCGAGGCGCTTGCATGGCGTCCAGCGCGGGGGCCTTTGCTGAGGCGGTTACGGACATCGATGGGGTCATCGCGCTCAACATGCGTCTCATGGTCATCGTCGTGGTCATCTTCGCGCTCGATCTCGCTCCCCCACACGGGCGGGGGATCGCGAAGGCGCATAAGTAGAGTCTCACGGCCCTCGGCCCCTTCGACTCCTCAGCGGGCTCGCCCGGATCTCCCGCATCGGTTCGGGGGCTCCCACCCGTCGTCGTCGAGGCGGTGGTCGCCCTCGCCGCTGCGCCTGACTGCGTTGACCCTCCGCGTCTGTCAGAGACCACATACAACCCAGGCAAGGGCTATCTCTGAAGCCATCCGAAGAAACTTGCCGGAGGCTGTCACGGTTGGATCGGACTCGTCGGTATCGGGAACGTAACCGCGGGGCCGCACGCCCCACGCCCCACGCCCCCGCCGAGAAGACCAGCCATGCCCCACACGCCCCCCACAACCCGTCCCCTTCGCCGTGCCACGGTGCGCGGATTCCGCAGCGAGGATCAAGCCATGACCGCGCACGTCATCCGCGTTGACATCACCGAGACCGCAGCGGGCCTCACCGTTCGCTACCCCGACATTCCCGAGGAGCCGCGGGTCATCGACCGTGATGCGGTGGACGCGATCGAGGGGAAGATGCATGAGCTCATCGAGGCCGAGCGGCGAGGCGACCTCACCGCGGGCCCTGCGGTGGCGCTGGGAGACCCTCCACAGCCCGGAGGGCCCGCTCTTCGGTGATCGGGGGATCCGCGCCACGGGGTCATCGACGCGGTGCGGGTTCTCGCCGCGTTCCAGCACCTCGCCGAGACATGGGACGACGACGAGGCGCTCGCCCGCCTGGAGAGCGCTGACGACACCGCCTACGTCCGCCTGCGCCGGCTCCTCCGCGGCCACTGGAAGCGCCGCCGGGTGGTCGTGGTCCTCGATGACTTCGAGCAGAACCTGACCCTCGACGCGAACGACGACGCCCAGCTCGGCACAACAGGCCTAGTCCGCGGGCTCCAGCGCCTGCTTCGCGGTGCCGTGGTCGATGACTCGCCCGACGACACAACGCGGGCCCTCCCCCCGAACGTCGCCGCCGCGCTCGCCAAGATCGAGGCCATGATCCGCGAGCCCTAGGTCGGGATGCGCACGCAAGCGCTGCTCCATTCGAGACAGCGCTTGCGTTCCTGGTCGCAAGACTTCTCGATCCATCCGCAGAAAGATGGCGTCGAGCTGTCACGGTCGGCACGGATCTGTCGGTATCGGTAACGTCGCCACTGGGTCCCAGGCCCGGTCGCTCGAGGAGACCTGTCATGCCCCACACACCCACCACAAACCGCTCTGCTCGCCGTGCTACCGTGCGCGGAATTCCCACGGAAGCGAACGCTGTGGCCGCACACGTCATCCGCGTCGACATCACCGAGCTCACGGTTCGCCACCCCGACGAGCCGGAGGAGCCGCGGGTCATTCCACCCGCAGACGTTGAGGCGATCGAGGCGCGGGTGCGTGAGCTCAGCGAAGCTGAGAAGATCTGGGAGTCGAAGGGCGACCACCTCCGGGCGCTCCGCCTCGAGCTCGGGCAGCGGCTCTTCGCGCTCCTCGACGGTCCTGGCCGCCGGCTCGCAAGGGGGCTCGCGGAAGCCCGCGCGGTGGACACGCCACCGCATCTCATCATCCGCATGCGCACCGATACGGCTGGCAGCGACAGCGGGTCGCGGGCCCTGCGGTGGCGCTGGGTGACCCTTTGCGCGCCAAACTCCGGTCCGCTCTTCGCCGATCCCGCGATCGCCTCACCACGGCTGACTCTCCAGCTAGGAACGGCAGAGTTCAGCGAAGCGACCGCGCCGCCGACCCGCTGCCTCCGGGTGCTCTTCATGGCCTCGTCGCCGTTGGCGACCGAGCCAGTCCTCGACTTCGAGAACGAGGAAGAGCAGCTGTTGGCCGCGGTCGTGCCCTTCGTCGATGACGGGCGCGTGCGCTTCGACGTCATCGAGGACGGGACCCTCGAGGCCCTGCGGGAGCGCCTGCAAAAGGATGCGTATGACGTCGTCGTCCTCAGCAGCCACGGCCTGCGCACGGACGCGGGACCCCGCCTCGCCCACCTTGTCCAGGGAGCGGTGCTCCCCGAGGCCGTCGCCTACGCGCGCAGGCCCCTCGTCGCCGACAAGCGCCGCGATCCGAGCGCCCACGCCTGGGCGACGGTGCAGCTCGTCAGCCGCAGCGCTCTGGGCTTTCGCCTCGACGCCACATGGACGTCCGGCGAATCCCACGACAATATCAGAATATCAGAACCTATATCAGCCTATCGTGATGTCGAAGAGGGGCTTCATCGACCACCTGAAACAATGAGCCCTTCCTAGTGGCATGTTTTGTGCATGTTGCTCTGGGGCCGTCGTTCTAGACGACACTCACGAGCATCCGAGAGGAACCCAATGGAGAGAACTCCGACATTCGCCAGCAACATCGATTTTCTCCACCGAATCGACTCAGACCTCGCCGGCCAGCTCAAGCAGGCCGCAAAGCTGCTTCATGATGACCTTGACTCCGCAGCCGTAGCCCTTCGCAAGTTCGTCGAGCGACTTGTGCGGAAACACCTTTCCTCGGGCAGGCGAGCGAGTCGAACGCTCTTCGAGGAAATTCGGGAGGTCCGCAGCCAGGGAATCATCAGTCAAGAAATATGCGATGACATCAACGAACTCCGACTGCTCGGTAATCGCGGAGCGCACCCTGAGCAGCACGGAGGTCAACCGCTCTCGCTGAACGATGTCATTGAGGGGTTACGGCGTAGCTGGCGAATCTCGGAGTGGCTACACTCCCATAGCGGCGGAGCTCCGGGAGATGTTCCGACGTTCGCGATTCCATCGCCAGCAGAGGGAACGAGCATCTTCCGAGATGCGGTCCTGGGTGGATATGAGGGCCGCGGGGACCCGACTGCGAAGTATCATGTTGCCAGAGCGATCCAGGCCCAGGACAAGGTGCGGCTCGCCGAACTCCATGAGGGCAAACACCCGTTTGTCACATTGCGAACGGACGAGATTCTAGCACTCCTGCGTAGTGCTCACTTTCAGGTCCCGGCGGCGCGGACTCTTCATGCTCGATACCTTCTCGAGAAGAAGGAGGTCACCGACGAAGAACGGAAGGATGCGCTTGAGCTCCTCAGCTGGGCTGCAGAGGACGATGACGCGGATGCGCTCTTTCACTTGGGCGTGCTGTACCTGGAAGGAGGCCACGGTATCTCGATTGATATCAAGCGGGCGGTCGAGTACTTCAAGCGTGGCGTAGGCCATGAAGACCCACGCTCGTTGAACGCCCTGGCGGTCCTCTACAGGACTGAGCAAGGCGTTACTGAGAACTCACAGCTTGCCCGTCAGTATGCAGAGAGATCTGCGAATGCTGGGTTTCCGATAGGCCAGTACGAGTTTGCCTGGTGCCTTCTCGAGGGATATGGTGGTGAGGCAGATCGGCATGCCGGGGTGATGTGGCTACGCCGAGCGGCTCGTCAGCGGTGGCCGCCGGCCCAGCTGAGCCTCGCTCAGCTCATCGACTCTGGAACTGTCAGGGCTGTCGGAGATGAAGATGTCGAGGAACTGCTCGGTGCAGCTTGTCGAGCTCGGGATTTGGGCGCTCTCCAGTGGCGTGTCACACGAGAGCTCAAGAAGCCCGATAACGAGGTCGACTACAACCGAGTCCTGAGCGACCTCGCGAACTCGGGCGGGGACGATATCCGGCGCCAGCGAGTGCTGGTCCTCGACCGACTCAAAAAGCATATTGCGTCCGGAATGACGGATCCTCAGCGCAAGTTCGATCTCTGCTTTTTGTGGAACCAGCTTGAGCGAGACGGATCCCCCAAGTACGCCTCCACCAAAGATCTTGTGAAGGCAATGTTCCCCTCTCTCGGGGACGCCGACCAGGACGTTGGAGAAGCATCTGTTGAGCCGATAATTCGGGCCACCGCTATGCCAGGCCAGCCGGAGTCCGTTACAGCTATGAAGATTCGGCGTGCGAAGGAGATCTGGCGACTACAGCACGGCGGAGGGACGCGATACGAACTCCGTCCCAGAACGGCTCAGAAGGTTCGTCGCAATGACCGTTGTCCCTGCGGAAGTGGTAACAAGTACAAGCGTTGCCACGGAAGATAGCTTCGCAACCGCCAGGGCGTATCTGAACAGCGTCGCTTCGCTCCGACCCCACACGACCAAGTAACCACGATGCCCGATCCGCCCGCTCACGATGGCCGGAATACGCAGCTGACCGTCGGGAACCTCTACTTCTTCCGCCGTTTGCCGGTCTTCGTGCTGCGGTGAATGGTCTCAGCCACCATCTCAACGGCATCATTCAAGACGGTATCCGCGATGTGAGCGTACCGAGCCGTCGTCTCAGGCTTGCGATGACCGAGAATCTTGCCGACCACCGCCAGCGGAACCCCGGACATGATCGCATCGCTCGCCATCGAGTGCCGCAGGTCATGCAGCCGAACCCCCTCAAGCCCCGGGATCCTGTCCCGGACGCCCGTGCACCAGGTTCGAGACAGCGAGCTCGGCTCCAACCGTCGGCCGTTCCGCGAGTAGACGACGAAACGTGGCTTCGGGTTGAAGCGGCATGCCTGCCACCTGCTCCGGCACTCTCGTACGAGGTCAAGGACCCGGCTTGAGACCGGCACGACCTTCTGACCCGTCTTCGACTCGGGCAGCCGAAAGCAACGGTGACGGTAGTCGATCATCTCCCACGTCAGATCGCAGATCTCGGTGCGCCGCATTCCGGTCATGGCCAGAAGTCGAATCGCGCCTACAGCTCCCCAGGCAATGTGTCCTGGTGCACCGCGCGGGATCTCGAGGGCCGCATCGAGAAAGCGATCGAGCTGGGCTCTCTCCTTTGGGGTCAGAAAGCGCTCTCGTGACTTCTCCTTGAACTTCTTCACTCCGCGCGTCGGCGGCATGAAGCCCCGAGGGAGAACGCCCCACTCGATCGCGCGGGAGTAGATCGAGCTGATGATCACGAGAGAGTTGTTCGCCATGTACGGCTTCTCGGACATCTCTGCGTGGAACCCGGCGACATCCGCGAAGCCGATCTGATCGAGACGGTAATCGCCGAAGTGGGGGACCAGGCGTGCGCTCAGGCAACGGCGGTAGTGCTGCTGGGTGTTCGGCTTTAGCCGCGTCTTTGCGTACTCACGGAGAAATCGGCTCGCAAAATCCCGGAAGAGGGGGGCTCGCGGCGCGGGTTGCTTCTTCGCGACCTGCGTATCCGTCCCGCTCTGCTTATCCGTCGGCGTATCTGTAGGCGCCCTCGTCCCCGCGTGCCCGAGCTTCGCCGCCGCGAGCCGCTTCGCCTCAGCAAAGCTGAGCTCCGTCGTCCCTCCGAGTCGGACGCGCAGATCCTTCCCCCGATCGTCGCGATAGCGAACGTAGTAGACCTTCTTGCCGCTCGGAAGCACCCGCAGCATGAACCCCGTAAGGAGCGAACACGAGACCTCGTACTTGGCTTTTCGCGCCTTTGCGCGTGCCACCGCTCTCTCCGTCAGTCGAACCATCGGCATGCACTCAAAATCGAACCAAAATCGAACCAACTCAAGCCCGAATACGGTAGCCAAATTGGCCTGCAAATTCAAGAATTTGGACAGCTATCGCGATTCTGAGCACGTCGCACTAAGCGTCGAGGAGTGCGACGATGGCAACGACGTCGACGACGATGAGTGCACCAACGCCTGCGCGAGCCCGGCCTGCGGCGACGGGATCCTCCACGAGGGCGAGGCCTGCGACGACGGCAATGACGTCGACGGCGACGCCTGCACAAACACGTGCACAGAGGCCGCTTGCGGCGACGGGGTGCTCCAGGAGGGCGTCGAGGAGTGCGACGACGGCAACGACGTCGACGACGACGAGTGCAGCAACACCTGCGCGCTGCCGATCTGCGGCGACGGTATCGTCCAGGCCGGTGAGGAGTGCGATGACCCCGACGATCCGATGTGCGTCGACTGCGTCTTGGAGGCCGATACGACGACCACCGACACCATGGGCACCACCACGGGCGGCGAGACCACAGGTGACACGACCGGCGACATGACCACTACCGGCGACGACAGCGAGAGCGCCGGCACCTCAGACAGCGGCTCAGGCTCGGGCGGCGAGACCACAGGCACCACCGGAGGAGCCTCCACAGGCGACACCGAAGGGCTCTCGGACACTGCGACCAGCACGGCCGGCGCCAGTGAAGAAGACGGCTGCGGCTGCACCGCGACCGGTGACCGAGGCGCTCTCCTCCACCTGCTCGCGCTCCCCCTCCTCGGCCTACTCCGCCGCCGTCGCCGTCGTTGAACCACGACAGCCGACGAGCTCAGCTGGCCTTCTCGGCGCCCCTGGCGATCCCGGGCCGGCCCCACACGGACAAGGCGAGCTCTTTGTGCGCTCGGATCGGGTCGGCCGTCCCCCGCCGACCCTCGGCTGGCTCGCGGCCTCATCCGACGACCTGGCCGAGGGTTTGCGCCGGAGTCGCCCGCTCAAGCGGCTACTCCGCGCCATCTGACCTGATAGACTACCCAGCGATGACCCCGCCGAGCTCAACGCTGCGCGCCCACCAGCACAAAACCACCGTAGCGCTGGCGCTCTCGCTGGCCACGGTCGTCGGCGCCCTGGCCTGTAGCCCCGCAGCCCCCCGCACCGACAACGGTGACTCAACGCGGCTCGATCACGGCTCCGGCGACGCCTTCAACCCCGACATCGCTGTCCACCCGGACGGCCGCGCCACTGTGGTCTGGGCGCAGGGGTCCACGTCAACCAACAAGGCCTACGCTCGCCACTACGACCCGGTGATGGGCGACTGGGGTGAGCCAGGCGCCATTGGGCCCGCTCTCGGAGTGTACCGGCCCATGGTGGAAATTGGAGACGATGGGCGCTCGCTGGCGGCGTGGATCCACCGGGAGGAGGGAGCAGAGCGGGCCTTTGCCAGCTACTACAATCCAAACGAGGGGGGCTGGGAGCCCCACGTACGCCTGGGAAGCGAGTACGCGGAACACGAGCGGGTGGACGACATTGCGATCGACCACGAGTCGAACGCGTACGTGATGTGGAGCTCCCTCGGCTATGGTGTTGGAGTACGTCGTTTCGATGCGGAGACGCAGAGGTGGGGCGACACCACGTGGCTTCAGGAGCTAGAAGGCGATACGGACACCAGGTACGGTGTCTTGGCGGTCGATGCTGAGGGCAACGTGTTTGCGGGCTGGAACTACCTCAACGACTACTCCGGAGTCCAGGTTCGGCGCTACGACGTGAAAGCGCGCACCTGGGGGGCGGCGGTCGCCATGGAGTCGCCCGTGCAGGGCGAACATGGAGCGCCTGACCTCGCCGTAGACCCTGCGGGCGACGCGATGTTTGTCTGGGCGTTCGGCCTGGAGGATGAAGAGGTGTCGACGATCTGGGCGAAACGTTACGACGCGAGCGCCGACGAGTGGGGAGCTTCAGTCGCCCTCGAAGGCGCTGGCGACAGCCCGTGGCCTGGTGTACGCGTCGTTCTCGACAACGATGGCAACGCCTTCGTGGTATGGACGTTGGACGATACCCTCTACTCGAGCCAGTTCCTCGTCGACAGCGGCGAGTGGACGCCTCCCGTGGCGTTCGAGTCGCAGTACGGACAACGTGCGAGGGACCACCAACTCTTGGTCACGGCGGATGGCGTTGCCGTGGTCCTTTGGGTGGGCGTAGAGCTGACAGACAACTCTCTCTGGGACTACTACCTCTTTTGGAGCCGCTTTACCCCCAAGACCGGAGGCTTCAGCGCGCCGCAGGCCCTCGACCTGGGGAAGGACTACAAGGCGTGGCCCAGGTTCGGCGCCGACGGGCTCGGACACGTCATGGCGGCCTGGCATGAAGATGGAATCTGCTGCGGCGAATTTTCGGACACCTACAGCAGCATTTGGACGGCGCGGTGGAGGTATTGAGCCGCGCCCTCCCGATCCGCGGGCCAGCCGGCGCCCTCGCGGCCGGCGGCCGACGAGGGTGCCCAGCGCACCGAGCCTACTCGGCCTCGGCCTTCTCCCCCTCAACCTTCTCAGCGTCCGCGTAGATCTTTTCGTAGCACTTCTGGGTCCTGTCCATCTCGCTGTTGTAGTGATCGGCCGCCGCGGCGACCACCTCTTTGCCCTCATTGGCCGTCGCGAGCTTCTCGATCTCCGGGAAGAGCTTGTCAGCGCAGGCGACGTCGGTGCACGCGCACATCCGGTCGGCGAACTTGCTCATCTCGCTCGCCTCCTTCGCGCCGCAGGCGGCGATGCTAAAGGAGGCCCCGGCCCCGAGGGCGAGGCTGAGGATCCATGGCTTCGAGGGTCGTCGGGTCTGGGACATCCTGAGAGGATACGCAGTGCGCCGGAGATGCGCTGATAATTCGCGGCGCATACTCGCGCGCGCGCGCTCGGTCCTTCCGCCACGGGCAGCGACTACCTCGCCCACAGCGCGCGTCCTGAGTGCTCTCGCGCGGCCCTCGTTGGCCCTCTTGGCTTCGACGAGACGCCGCTGTGCTGGGCCGTCCCGCGAGCTTCGGCGTAGCAGGCCGACGAGGGCTGGAGAGCGCGGCTCTTGCCACAGGCTGCTAGGGCGCGTCCGTACAGATGAAGGAGCCCCGCTCGATACAGTTGCTCTCGTACCACTTGCCGCCCACGAGGAAGACGCAGTCGAACCAGTCGAGCTGGTGGGCGGGCTGTCCGCTGGCCCAGATCGTGAAGCTCGGCTCGCTGGCGTCGAGCCAGCGGTAGTCGTTCTCGGTGATCCGATCGTTGAGGCCGATCGCCCAGCGGCCGCCGTCGATCTCCTTAGCCGCGGCCCAGACCTCGTCGCTCTGCTCGGCGCTCTGGAAGTGGGCGAGCACGTGCCCCTGCTCGGCGCAGAAGTCCCGGGCGTCGAGCCAGGTGATCCGGTTGTGGCAGAGGTAGAAGGTCTGCCCGCCGCTGGTGATCGACGGGCACTCGCAGGCCGGGACGTCGTCGACGTAGCCGCTGCAGTCGTTGTCGACCCCGTCGCAGAGCTCGGCCGCGTCGGGGTTGATCTTCGGGTCTCCCTCGTCGCAGTCCTGAAAGCAGGGGCCGAAGCCGTCGTCATCGGCGTCGGGCTGCTCGCCGTCGACGAGGCAGTCGAGCTGCGGCGCGAGCTCGGTCGCGCGACCGCTGATGTAGTCGATCGAGCGCGTGCGCCCGGACTCCACCGCCTCGGCGCTGTAGGGCTTGAGCGGGTCCGAGCGCATCGCCGCGTCGGTCAGCAGGATCGCCTTTTGGATCTCGGTGATGAGGTCGATCCCGGCGAAGCGGACGAGCGCGGCCTGGGAGGCCTTGACGTAGTCGATCAGGCACACCTCCTCGTGGAGACACTTGTAGCCGAGGTAGCCAGCGTGCTCGTACGGGGTGACGTGACGGGCGAGCGCCTGATCCAGGCTCCAGGGCTGGTAGGTCCAGAGGTCCAGCGTCGGCTCGTGATAGATGAAGAAGTTGTGGCCGCCGATGTGACCGTCGAAGTGGCCGACGATCGTCTCGACCGCCATGAAGTCGAGGAAGCGCGGCATGTCGACGAGGGCCTTCTCGCCGTAGAAGACCGCGGTCCCCGGCTCCAACGCGAGCTCGGCGAAGGCCTTGAGATCCTCGCGGCTCTCGTCCTCGCCCTCGTCCTGATCCCAGGCGTCGATGCTGGTGTCGAGATCGGCGCTCTTGTCGGACTCGTAGAGGTTGCCGCTGGCATCGTCGTAGACCCGCTCCAGGAACTCGTCGTCGTAGGGCTCGATGGTCAGGTAGAGGCCGTACTCCTCGCCGTTGAGGTAGATCTGCGAATAGCCGACCCGCGGCGCCGGGACGCCGAGCTCGCGGAAGATGCGGTAGGAGATCCACTCGCGGAGCATCGACGAGTCGACGACCATGCTGTTGAAGGTCAGGGCCTCGAGGCCGAGGAAGCGCGCGCCGCCGATGTACTTGTTGAACTTGACCTTGAAGGAGGCCTTCTCGCCGAGGGGCCGAAACGAGTGGTTACCCTTAAGCCGAACCCCGACGTTGTCGTAGACTTGCCCGTCGTACTCAAAGGTCCCCTTGACCCACTCCTTGGGCTCGGCGAGGAGCGCCGCGTAGGCCCCGTCGCTGATGCGGATGTCGAAGCGCGGCAGCTGATCGAGCGAGAAGATCGTCTCGAGCGCCAGGTCCATCCCGTCGGTGTCGAAGCCGGTGTCCGAGCCTGTGCTCGAACCTGTCCCCGAGGTCGAGGGCGCGAGAGCAGCGTCGCCGCAGGCGACCGCGAGGACGGACGCGAGCGCCAGTCCTGCCGAGCGAGACATTACGAAGGGGCGAGAGCGCATGGGCGAGAACCTCCGCTCCAGTGTAGCCGGAGCAGACAGGGGCGTGGCACCCGGCTCCCTGTGGTGAAACTCCCGAGCCCGCGGCGACCAGAGACGATCATCCCGTTTGCCCCAGGCGGCAGCGGCTCAACGCGCGCCGTATGTCCCCGCGGATCGTGAGGGGCCCCCCACTGCAGCCGCCCTGAGCGGGTGTGCTCGGCGGCGCCTTGAAGGCCGCAGCGAGACCAGGGGGCGAGCCTGTGACGACCGGCTCGCGCGTGCAATCGCTGCGCGCCCTTGGCTCGCACGCCGAGGCCGACCCCTGCTATCAACGATCATGGCCTCGGCTTCGCCCTCGACCGGACAGCGGCAACTCCGACCGTCCTCGCTCGCACTCCTGGCGCTCATCGCCTGCGGCGACCCGGCGGGGATGAGCGAAGGCCAGAGCGAAGGCCAAGGGACCAGCGGCGGCGACTCGGCCACCGACACCGAGACGGGCAGCGGGACCAACACCGACGCCGGCGATCTGCCACTCGAGTGCGAGCCCATCACGGTCCCCGTCACGGACGCCCCCGGAGAGCAGCGCTTCGAGCTCGTCGCCCCTCGATCGATGATCCCAGGCCTCGCCGACCAACCCACCACCCGCGGACAGATCCTAGGCAGCCTCTTCGCCTTCGACGGTCGCCTCCACTTCGGCTACGGCGACTACAGCGACAACACCGGGCCCATCGCGATGCACGCCTGGGACCCCGTCGAGGGGTCGTTCGTCGACCTCGGGATCCTGCCGACCGAGGAGGTGCTGTGGTTTCGGGCGGCCGCCGGTCGGCTCTACACCCCCGCGATCGATCCCGACGCCCACTTGGGCATCGGCGGGATCTACCGCCTCGACTGCGGCGCCGAGGCCTGGACGGTCGGCACGCCGATCGACGGTGCGGTCCACGTCTACGACGTCGCCGTCCAGGGCGACACGATCTACGCCGGGACCGGCTCTGTCACCGGCGCTCCGGCGCTCTTGATGGCCTCGACCGACCTCGGCGAGAGCTGGACCGAGGTCCACCGCCGCGAGAGCGCGGCCGACGAGTTCTCGCGCTTTTACTTCGTCGGCGCGACGCCGACGCGGATCTTCGTCAGCGGCAGCCATGACTTCGCCAGCGTCCGCGACGACGCCGGCGACGGCGAGTTTCACGTTCTCAGCGACCCTCCCCCGGGCTCGCTCGTGCCGGTGGTGCTCGGCGAGGCGATGGTGATCGCGGCCTTCTCGGGCAACCCCGGCCGCAGCAAGTACCTCGCGAGCTACCGCGTCAAGGGCCCGGAGTTCATCGTCGACAGCCCCTGGCCGACGCTCGCCGACGAGAGCGCCGAGCTCGTCACCTGGGCCGCCGACGCCGATCCCGAGCGCCTCCTGGTGCTGATGGAGACCGCCGACGGCACGGCCAGCCTCCACCGCACCGACGACCTGAGCGAAGGTGCCACGGCCTGGGAGGAGCTGGCGACGATCGAGCCGCTGGAGGGTGACGACATCGTCTCGATGGCCCTCCTCAACGACGACCTCTACCTCGGGACCCGTGGCGGCTCGCTCTACGCCCTGCGGGAGCTCTACGAGCCCGCCCCCTGATCGACATGGGCCCCTCCACGCCATCCCGCGGCTGCCCCGGCGCGCTCGGCCTCATGACGGCGCTCGCCCTCCTCGCCGCGGGCTGTGCCGACGACGACCCGGCGAGTCAGGGCCCGACGAGCGAGAGCGAGGTGACCTCCGACGGGAGCTCGACCACCGACACGGACACCGACACGGACGCCGACGCCGACGCCGACGCCGACACTGGCACCCTCCCTGTCCTCCCAGCCCGCTGCGAAGCCCCCCCGGGGCTCGGCGCACCCCAGACGATCGCCGAGGCGCTGGCGCTGCTGAACGCCCTTCCCCCGCCGATCACCGTCCCCTGCGTCGTTCAGAGCCTCGACCGACCGCTGGCGATCACCGCGACCACCAGCACGATCAGCGCCCAGCCGGCCGTCGACGCCGGCAGCCCGCGGATCTTTATCTTCTCGGGCCCGCTGATCCTGTCGATCGTCCCCGGCGGCACGGGCCGCGACCTCCTGGAGTTCGGCGAACCCCGCGGCGAGCTCGAGTCCCTCAAGGGAGAGCTCGAGATGCCCGCCCTCCAGCCGATCCCGGCGGGCAAGCCCTTCGATCACCTCCGCTACAACGAGCAGCTCACGGTCTGCGGCTTCTGCCATCGAGACGAGCGTCTCGCGGTCGATCAGGACCACCCCAACGCCCTCATCTCCCGCGCCCTCCGGCCGGTCGACGACCGCCTCGTCGACCTGGACGACCTGCGCGCAGAGCACGCGGCCTGCGCCCCCGACCTCGAGCCCGAGCGCTGTGCAATCCTCAGCGCAGTCTTCGATCATGGTCCCGTGGTCGAAGAACGCTTCGCCGAGGAGCTCGGGACGATCTTCGATCCCTAGCGGCCCGTGGCGAAAGTCTCGTGTCCTCTCGCGCCGCAATCGTTGGCCTCTCGGCTTCGACGAAACGCCGCTGTACTGGGCCGTACCGCAAGTTTCGGCGGTGCCGAGAGGGCCGACGAGGGCACGCGAGAGTGCGCGGGACTTTTGCCACGTTCTGCTAGCGGCGCCTCGCCTCCACAACGCCGCTGCGCCGCCTCCCAGAGCCTGCGGGCGGGATCCGAGCGACCCTCGGGGCTCGCGCGGGCATGCGACGATGGGCCGCTCGCCTGGCCATCCTAGGATCGCCTCTGTATATTCCGGGGCTCGTGGACTCGGGATCGATGATCGCGCTGGGGCTCGGGAGCAACGTCGGTGAGCCGCTGCAGAACCTCCGGCGCGCTCTCGCTGCGCTCGCCGAGGCCAGCGACCCGCGCTTTGGATCGATGATCCGCGACCTGCAGGTCTCCCCGCTCTACCGCTCGGACGCCCTCCTGCCCCCGGACTCCCCCCCGGAGTGGGACCTGCCCTTCGTCAACCTCGTCGTCGTCGGTCGCTCCGCCTGGAGCCCCCGCAGCGCGATGCAGGAGATCCACGCCATCGAGCGCAGGCTCGGCCGCGGCGAGCATGCGGTCTGGAGCCCGCGGACGATCGACATCGATCTGCTCCTGTGGAACGGGCTCAGCCTCGACGAGGACGATCTACGGCTGCCCCACCCTCGGATCGCCGCGCGTCCCTTCGTCGTCTATCCGCTCTGCGACATCCTGGGTGGGAGCGCCGCGACGACCTGGATCGAGACCCCCGCCAGCCGCGACGGCGACCGGCTCAGCCTGCAGGAGTGCGCCGCCCGGCTTCGGGCGATGCACGATCCCCTGAGGACTCGCCGTGATGGCGAGCATCATGCAGCCGAGGAGCCGCGGCCCCCGGCGACCCGCGATGAGCGCTCCGCTGCCGCCCGCGCTCCGCTGCTCTAGCAGCGCGTGGCAAGAGTGCCCGCGCGCCCTCGATAGCCCGCGTAGAACCGTCAGTGACACGGGTTTCGCGCTTCGACCTCCATCCCTGTGGGTGAGCGCTCCCCTCGTGCTTCGCGAGGGGCGGAGCTTGGGGGCTGTCGGCGGGCGGGCGGGCGAGGGGTGACGAGGCGGCTCTTGCCACGGTCTGCTAGGGGCTCCGCTCGCCCTCGAGCGCGCCTCGGCGGGCCACAAACCCCTCGGTCACGTGGTCCATGAACGCGCGGATCCGGCTCGTGCTCCGCAGCTCGCGGAGGGTCAGCAGCCACACATCGTGCGCGAACGACCTCTGAATGGCGCTGACGCGGACGAGGTCGGGGTGTGCGTCGGCCTCAAAGCACGCTGCGAACGAGGCTCCGATCCCCGCACACATCGCGCTCATGCGCACCCGCGAGTTCTCGTCGAGAGAGAGCACGGTCCGAGCCCCGGGCGCATGCTCGACGAGCCACGCGTCGAGCCAGCGCCTCGCCTGCGGATCCTCCAACCCGAGCCACGGAAACGCGCTGAGGGGCGCATCCTCGCCGACTCGCTCCACCAATGAACGGGCTGCGTACGCGGCGAAGTGGACTCGCCCGAGCCGTCGGCCCACGAGGTATTCGGGCGGCGAGTTGGTGAGGCGCAGCGCGACGTCAGCCTCGCGCCGGGTCAACGACACCCGCTCGAGCTCGGTGGTCACGGTCAGGTCGATGCTCGGGTAGCGGGTCACGAACGATCCGAAGATCTCGGGGAACCCGCAGAAGAAGATGTCCATCGTCGACACCCGCAGGGGGCCGGGGAGCTTGGTGTCCTGGCCGAGCACTCGACCCTCGGCGGCGAGCACATCGCCCTCGATCTGCGCGGCGACGTCCGCGAGATCCTGACCCGAAGGCGTGGCGACGAAGCCGTCGGGGGTGCGGTCGAAGAGCCGCACGCCGAGCCCGCTCTCCAAGGCCTTGAGCCGGCGCCCGACGGTGGTGTGGGTGACGCCCAGGCCCGCAGCGGCGCGGGCGAGGGTGCCCTGCCGATGCACCGCGAGCACGAAGCGAAGGTCGTCCCAGTCCATGCGTGCATCCTTGCACGGCTGGAGCACGAAGCTGTCTCTTCCGTCGGGGTCAGCGACCGCCTAGGTTTCTCGCACCGACCCACCCCGCAGGAACCAGCCATGCATGCCCTCGTCTACCGCCGCTATGGAGCCCCCGAAGTCATCGAGCCCACGACCCTGCCGGAGCCGGTGGCGCGACCGCGCGAGGTCGTCGTGCGCGTGCACGCCACGGCGGTCAACTCGGGCGACCAGCGCCTGCGCGCGGCCGACTTCCCCCCCGGCATGGGGCTGCTCGGGCGCCTCGCCGCGGGGCTCTTTCGCCCGCGAAATCCCGTCCTGGGGGCGGACTTGGCGGGGGTCGTCGAGTCGGTGGGAGGCGAGGTCACCGAGCTCGCACCGGGCGATCGGGTCGTTGGGATGACGGGCATGCGTATGGGCGCGCACGCGGAGCTCTGCGCGGTGTCGATGGACCACTGCCTGGTCCGCGTCGCGGACGCGGTGCCGCTGGATCACGCAGTCTCGGCGATGTTCGGCGGCCAGACGGCGCTGACCTTCCTCGAGGCCAAGGCCCAGATCCAGCCGGGGGAGCGTGTGCTCGTCATTGGTGCGTCGGGCGCGGTGGGCTCGGCCTGTGTGCAGGTGGGGCGCCTCCTCGGCGCGCGTGTGACCGCCGTCTGCAGCGCACGCAACGCGGCGTTGGTCCGGGACCTCGGTGCCGAGCGCGTCGTCGACTACACCACCACAGAGCGCGACCAATGGGGGGAGCCGTGGGATGTCGTGCTCGACACCGTCGGAGCTCTCTCGGTGCGCGCCTGTCGTCGCCTCGCCACCCCGCGCGGCCGTATCGGCCTCATCGCCGCCGGCCTGCCGCAGATGGGGCTCGTCCCCTGGGTCGCGTTGACCAGCGGCCAGCGGTTGCTCGTCGGACCCTCGGCGGAGTCCCCGACGTACGCGCAACGCCTCCTGGATTGGCTGCAAGACGGCGAGTGGACCCCGGTGATCGACGCTCGACTTCCATGGGCCGAGGGCTCGGCCGCCCATGCACGGGTCGCATCGGGGCGAAAACGGGGCACTGTGCTGCTGAGCTTTGTCGACGCCGACGGGGCCAAGGAGAGCGTCACTGCTCGCTCTGCATAGCGACCCCCCAGTGCCTACGGGACTATCACCACCGCCTCCTAGCCGCGTTACCTGCGGTTCTACGCGGTTCTACGCGGTTCTACGCGGTTCTACCATCAGCGCCTATTTCAGGCCTAGCCCTGAAACAAACGCTGCTGTGAGGTGTCCTAGACAGCCCGCGTAGAACCGTCAGTGACACGGGGTTTGCGCTTCGCGCTGTATTCGTGTGGGTGAGCGCTCACCTCGTGATTCGCGAGGGGCGGAGCTTGGGGGGCTGTAGGCGGGCGGGCGAGGGGCGACGAGGCGGGTCCCTCGCGGACGCGGGTCCTCCCATGCCACGTGCTCGCCACGGGATAGGCTGGTCTGCTTGAAGAGACAGGGTACGCGTGTCTCCGCGCGAGGCACGGGTCCTCCCGCTGCGTCCCATCCGTCGCCCCTCGCTCGCCCAAGCAGGTCTTCCTGGGCTCCGCTACCGGGTGCGTAGAGGGCTCGCGAGCGCAGACCTTCTCTCGACACATGCTCGTCGAGTCTCTCGCGCACCTGATGAGCGACAACGCGCATCGCCGGTCGAGCTTCGGTCCGTACCGAAGCCAGAGCCATCCAGAGCCTCCGAAACGCCTGTGAGAACACCGAGCACGAAGCTACCGCCGAGGAAGAGGTTGTAGACGTGGCTCAGGACATGCGTCGCTTCGTCGTAGCCGCGCTTGTTCTCGAAGACCTTCACGCGGCCGTTGATCGAGCGCCGGAGCTTGAGGCGATCGATCGGGCCGCGAGCGTGAGCCCAGCGAAGGGGGTCACAGGAGCCGGGTCGACGACCAACTCTACCGGCGGAGGCTCGAGGCTCTTGCACTTCGGTCGAGCGCTTGCCTGTGGGCTCCGTTCTCGTCGAGGTTCGGCCTTGAGATGACTCGCGCGAGTTGTCCCGCTCGGTGTTCTCACTGGGGCCTCGGAGGCTCGCGCTCGCCTGGACTTCGACACGGACCGAAGTTCGGCCGACGATGCGCGTTGTTTCTCATCATCGTCGAGAGTCTCGACGAGCACGTACCGAGCGAAGACATACGGGAGCAAGCGATCCACGTACCCGCAAGCGGAGCGCCGACAGACTCGCTCGGGCGAGCGAGGGGCGACGGGTGGGACGCAGTGGGAGGACCCGTGCCTCGCGCGGAGACACGCGTACCTGTCTCTTCAAGCAGCTCAGCCTCACCCGTGGCGAGCACGTGGCATGGGGGGACCCGCGTCCGCGAGGGACCCGTCTCGTTGCCCCTCGCCCGCCCGCCTTCAGCCTCCGAGCTCCGCCCGTCGTCAAGCAGGAGGTGAGCCTTCACCCGCGCCCGAGCACTCGGGCGGCAAAAGTCCGCGTGAGCGCACTTCTACACGGAACTGGGGGGCGGTTTCACACCAGCGCTTATTTTAGGGCTAGCAGCCCGTGGCGAAAGTCCCGTGTGCTCTCGCGCCGCAATCGTTGGCCCTCTCGGCTTCGACCAAACGCCGCTGTGCAGGACCGTACCGCAAGTTTCGGCGGGGCCGAGAGGGCCGACGAGGGCTGGAGAGTGCGCGGGACTTTTGCCAGGGCCTGCTAGAGGTCGGCGAGGCAGCCCGTGCAAACGCTGAGGTTGCCGCGTTGCTCGCTCTTTGACGACTCCATCTCACCGAGCACGTAATCCTCTGGCTCGTCGACGTAGAAGACGGTCTCGCAGCCGCTCGCTTCGAGGTTAAAGGCGTAGCCGACGCCCGGGGTCGCCGGCTCCCCCGGGTAGCTGTACTCGGCCTTGCCCTTTGCGAGGTTCTCCGTCGACTGGTCCTTGACACAGGTTCCGGCACTCTCGTCGGCATCGCTGCAGTTGTCGAAGCTCGCGAGACACTCGCTGCCGGCGACCGTGTTCTCCATCGACACGTTGGCCCAAAGCCCCGCGGGGAAGTCGACCATGATGTTGCCAGCGAAGGGATCAAGCGCCGTGATCTTGAGCTGACCGAAGCTTGTGCAGGGACAGGCCGCGTCCCAGTTCATCGCCTCGCAAGCCGTGATCTGCTCGGCGCTGCAGGTCGGTCCCTCTTCGAGATCGGAGCACATCCGGACCTTGGCGACGCCGCTCTCCAGCTGGAGCGTCGCGCTCCCGCAGAGGTCCTTGATCGTGATGTCACCGCGCTTCTTGTAGGCGTCCTCGGCAGTGTTGTCCTCGGTCTCGACGTTGAGCAGGTTTCGGTACCCCCTCGGCAGGTGGACCCGGAGGTCGGCGCCGGAGCGCACCGGCTGGGTCAAGCCGTCGTAGTAGACGTAGATCCTGCAGCCGTCCTGCCAAGCCGCCGTGCAGTCCTCAGCGGGATTCATCTTTCCCGGCTGCTCCGGGTTACCAGAGGAGGAGTAGGCCCACAGCGAGAGCTTGCCGAACGCCTCGTCGGCCTCCGCCTGGTCGCCCTGCATCGCGTACCTGCGCATCTCGACGACGATCGTCTCGCCGTCCTGATCAAAGAGCACCTCGATGTCTCCGCGGCTCGCGAAGTTGTCGTTGAACTCGCGACGACCGACGGTGAGCGACTTCACCGTGTCGAGCGGGAACGACGTGTTGACCACCTCGCGCCACTCATCTTCGAAAGGAAAGACCGCGAAGGGGTCGCTCGTCGCCGAGGTCTCTACATCATCGCCACCACACGCGGTCGAGAGGAGAGCAAGGGCGAGGGCACACCTCAGGCCATGTGCAGAGCAGATCTTCTTCATGGGTGGTCTCCGGGGGCCCTTCGCGAGTCTCGCGAAGCTGCTTCCCCTGAGTGTTCCCGGACCGCGAGCGAACCTTACAGCGACCGTTGAATTATCTTGGAGCGCCCCTCGACCGCGACACTGGCGTGGCGCGATCTGAGCTGCGAAGGACCGGGTTGACGGAGCCCTGGAGTCCGCGCTGTCTCACCTCGCACCTCGACGGGGAGCAGGCGCCTTGACCGAGCTCTGCAAAGACGAGTCGCATGACGTCGTGCCCGGTACTACCCGAGCAGCCCAAGCCCCCCACAGAAACGCCCCAATTCGTGGGATTGCGGCCCTTCGGCGCGCTGGGGGCGTTCTGGGAGGGGCTGTGGCAGCACTGGCCCGTACCGCAAGCTTCGGCGGGGCCGTGAGGGACGAGCGCAAGCGAGAGCGCGCGGGCCTTCTGCCGCGGGCTGCTAGCAGACCGTGGCAAAAGGCCCGTGTGCTCTCGCGCTGCAATCGTTGGCCCTCTCGGCTTCGACGAAACGCCGCTGTACTGGGCCGTACCGCAAGCTTCGGCGGGTCCGCGAGGGGCGACGAGGGCTGGAGAGCGCGCGGGCCTTCTGCCGCGGGCAGCTAGGTCACCGGCTTCGGCGACGAAGCCCGAGGAGGCCGAAGAGGCTAAGCAAGCCCCAGCCGGCGCCCCCGTCCCCGCCCCCGCTCGTACAGCCGCAGCCCGAGGTGTCCCCGTCCATCGATCCCGTGGTCGCGGAGCCTCCGGTCTCGGTCCCGGTCTCCGAGCCGCCAGAGGCGCTGCTCGAGGTCGGCCCGGTCGTCGCACCGCCGGAGGTCTCGCCGCCGGTCTCACCACCGGTGCCTGCGGTGGGCTGGTTCGCCGCGTTCCACTCCGCGAGGAGCTGATCGATGAGCTCGGTGTTGGAGTTGAGCACCTGCGGCGCGCCGACGAGCGGCATCTGCTGGGTCTCCTCCTCCCACGGCATCTCGCCGGGGAAGGTCGGCCAGGGCCCGTCGTTCTCGACCCAGACGATCCGCCCGTCGGGCAGGGTGTAGCGGGCGTGGCCGGTGCACATCAGCCGATCCTGGGCGATGCGCAGGTTCGGGACATCCCCGAGGTCGGGATTCTCGGCGAAGACCGGATCCTCGTTCATCTCCTGGGGTGAGATGGTCGTGTACATCCGCGTCAAATAGGGCTTGGTGTTGAGCAGGTCGCGAGCCGCCTTGCCGGGGGCCCGGATCCGCTCCTCAAAGAGGGTGCTAAACCCGGATCCGTCGCCCCAAGCTGCCTGATCGATCATCCCCTCGTAGCAGCTCAGACACTCGTAGAAGTCGAAGGGGGCGATCCCTTCCGGGGCGGGGAGGTAGGTCTCTAGGAGCCCCTGGAGGAGCGGATGGCGGAGCTCACACTCGACCTCGCCGAAATTAAAGCACTCGATGAGGCCTTGAGAGTTCAGGGTGTTGATCACCTCGACCGCCGGGAGGCCGACGTAGGCCTTCGGATCCCAGCTCGAGCTGAAGAGCCCCGCCTGGGAGACGACCGTGCTGGTGCCGGCGTACTCGGTGACGAACGCGTTGCCCTCCGCCGCGAAGGCGTCGACCGCCATCGTCACCACCTCTTTGTAGTTCGAGGCGAGGTTGGGCCAATCGATCATCAGCGGGTTGACCAGGACATGGCGGTAGTTGGTCGGCACCGCCCGGCTCTGGCCGAGGAAGAAGACGCGGATGTCCATGTCCTCGACGGCTGCGATCCGGGTGAGGCGGATCGGCACGCAGGACTCGTTGCCGGGGTAGGTCAGGACCACCGGGTGGACCACCGGCGAGTCCGAGGGGAGCAGCTTAAACGCGGCGAAGAGGTTGCCCTCGTCGAGGTAGGCCTGGAGGATCGGCGCCGCCTCGGGGTCCTGCGCGTAGCCGTTGGCGTCGAGCCAGTCGATGAGTTCCTGGACGTTGCCGCCGTCGAGCACGGTCACCTGGAAGGCGCCGACGGTCCCCTGATAGACGATGTCGACGCCGCCACCGGTGTCGGTGTCAGTCCCATCTCCGGTCGTGCCGTCCGTGCCGCCGCCCGAGCTCGAGCCGCCGGTGTCGCTCTCCTCGCCGCAGAACTCCTGCGAGCTCTGGGTCCCGTAGGTCGGGACCGTGCCGTTCAGGACGTTGTCAAAGAGGATCTCCGAGCCGACCGAGAATTCCGGGATGCTCTGGACCGGGATGACCCAGGAGAACTTCTCGAACTCGGTGTCCGGATCGTAGGCGATCTGAATGTGCACCTCGACGTTCGCCCCGTTGTAGGCGAAGAGAATGTTCTCGCTCGACTGATCGACGGGCATCGAGTTCGGCGCGCTGTCACACCAGGTCCCGCCGCAGGCCTCCGCGGTCGACGATGAACCAGCCGCCCCGGCTGCGAGGGCGAGAGGGAGAGCTGCCGCCGTGAGGCGCCCTAAGAAAGAGTAGTTACGCATGTCCCCAGTATTCCGGAGAAACGCCGCCGACGAAACCCGTCGCGGAGAGATTTCCCCGGCGGGTCGGGGCCCAGGAGCCTCACTTCGCCCGCAAAAGTCGCGCGAGGGCGGCAGTGCAGTCGCTCACCGGAGCACCTGCGCGGTCACGTATGTCAGGGCTCTCTAGAACCACCGACATTCGGATCATAGGCCGCTCTACCCGTCCACGCCGACGCACCACGAGTCTATGGTTCTGGCCGTTCTGGCCTTTCGTCGCCCTTCGTCGCCCTGCGCCGGCCTGCGTCGCCGGCCCTCGCCGTGCTCCGGCGGCTTGGCTCCCAGGCCCGACACGACTCTTGTGTCGCGACCATGCACCCGACGAGCCTCGCGGCGTAGGCCGGCCCTACGGCTTCCGGAGCGCCGACGGACGCGCGCGACCATCTCCGCTCTGGGAGGCCGCACAATCCGCCCGGGAGGAGATCCTGAGCTCGCGGGGGAGTCGCGGCGGGGCGAGGCCAAGATCCTCACGCCGCTCCGGCGCGAGCCCCCTACGCAGAGCGATGGTGACTATCGTCATAGTACCGAATCGACCGAGAGTCTGGACTCGACGATCGTCGAGCTCGAGCGACGCACGCGCTCCGAGGAGTTGTGGTCAACGCCGAGCCGCTCGCCTCTTCGTCGTCGGTCCTCCTGTCTGAGCGAGACGCTGCGTCGGCGATGCTCTCGCCCCCACCGAGGAGGGGCTGATGTCCGCGCTGCGGTTGATGAATCAGCGCCCCCACGTGCGATCTCCGCTCCCGTGCGAGACTGCCCGACGACTCGCGAGCGTGAGCCGGCGAAGCGCGCCCGGCGGCAGGCCAGAGCCTGTCCTCGGCACCATGCGCGGCTACGCCCGAAACCACGCCCGAAACCACGCCCGAAACCACGCCCGCCGCCTCGCACGCGAGCGCTGCTAGAGTCGACCCTGGATGAGCACAGGATTGAGCTGTGACGAGGTGACGAGCTACGAAGGGGGCTCGGTCGCGCAGACTCCGGCCGACGGCTCACTGCCGAAGATCGGCCGCTTCCTGACCCTACGACTCCTGGGGAGCGGGGCCACAAGCGCGGTCTACTCCGCCTACGACCCCGAGCTCGACCGCAAGATCGCGCTCAAGCTGATCACCCTTCGCCGCGGTGAGACGACCGCGAGCACCCGGGTCCAGCGCGAGGTCCAGGCGATGGCCCGGGTCCGCCACCCGAACACCCTGCAGATCTACGACGTCGGCGAGCACGACTCCGGGGTGTACATCGCCATGGAGCTGATCGAGGGCCAGACCCTGCGGGTGTGGAGCGAAGACCGGCACAGCTGGCGCGAGGTGGTCGAGGTCTTCGCCCAGGCAGGCCGTGGGCTCCAGGCCGCCCACGACGCGGGACTGGTCCACCGTGACTTTAAGCCGGCCAACGTGCTCCTCGACGGGGCCGGTCACGTCCACGTCGCCGACTTCGGCCTCGCCCGCGGCGGAGGCGGCCTCGATCCCGTCGAGGAGCCGGCTCTTCGCCGCTCCCGCGGCTCTAGCCTGCACAGCGAGGTGACGATGGCGGGCGGCCTCATCGGCACGCCGGCCTACATGGCCCCGGAGCTCTTCAGCGGACTCCCGGCCGACACCCGCAGCGATCAATACGCCTTCGCGGTCGCCCTCTACGAGGCGCTCTACGGCGCCCGCCCCTTCCCGCTCAGGGACACGGAGGAGCTGCGACGGGCGGTCATCGCCGGCGTCCTGCCGCCGCCGCCGGCCGTCGATCCGCCGATCCCGGCGTGGCTCCGACGTGCGGTCGTCCGCGGCCTCGAGGTCGACCCCGAGCGACGCTTCCCCTCGCTGAGAGACTTCATCGCCGCGATCGACCGCGATCCGGGGAAGACCTGGCGACGGAGGATCCTGCTGACGGGGCTCGTCGCGACGCTCGCGGGCCTCCTCGCGACCGCCCTCCTGGCGCCGAAGAACTCCCCCTGCGATGACATGGAGGCCTATCTCCTCGGCGTCTGGGACGACGCCCGGAGGCGGTCGCTCAGCGCCGCCGTCGGGCCGAGCACGCAGCTCGGCCCCGAGGTTTACGCCCAGATCGAGGGGGGCCTCGACAGCTTCGCACGTCGGTGGCTGGCGATGCGCCGCGAGGCCTGCGAGCTCAGCCTGAGCAAGCGCGGAGAGGACGTGCTCAGCGAGCGGAGGATCGCCTACCTGGACGACAGGCTCGCCCGGGTCCGGCCGATGGTCGACACGCTCACCCAGCTCGACGGCGCCCCGGTGATCGCCGCCGAGGTCATGACCCACATCCCCTCGCTCGATCGCTGCGCGGACGCGGAGTCGATGATGGAGGTGAGCATGCTCCCGGACGATCCAGCGATCGCCGCCGAGGTCGAGGACATCCGCCTCACCATCGCCCAAGCCAAGGCCGACAGGATGGTCGGCAACCGTGCGGTCGCCAAGGAGCTGATCGAGCAGGCGGTCGAGCGGGCCCTCGCCGTCGACTACGGTCAGGTCTACGCCGAGGCGATGGTCGAGCTGTCGCAGATCCAGACGGTCGAGCCCAAGCTCCTAGTCCCCGATCTCGAGCGGGCGATGACCAAGGCGGAGCAGGCGGGGGATCGCCGGCTCCGCCTCGCCGTCGCGTTGGAGCTGCTCATCTACAACAGCAAGCTGCACCGCTTCTACGCCGCCGCCTCCTGGAACGCGGTCATCGACGGGCTCTCCCCGAGCTTCGACGCCGAGCCCCTGGTGGTCGCCTCGATCGCCCGGGCCAAGGGGGTCTTCGCGGGCTACGGCAACAACAATAACGAGGCGATCGAGCACACGCGCCGTGCCGTCGCCGCCTTCGCCCGCGCGGGCGCAGCCTACAGCCCCACCTCGACCGCCTCCCGCTCCAACCTCGGCGCCCTCCTCTCCCGCGTCCACCGCTACGAAGAGGCCAACACCGTCCTCCGCTCGGTCTACGCCGACGCGGTCCGGGAGTTTGGCCACGAGCACGTGTCGACCCAGAACATCTACATGAACCTGACCACCGCGCTCGCCCGCGGCGGCGATGGGGCTGACGCCACCCAGGTGATGCTCGATCACATCCGCCGAGGTCCGAGCGTCGAAGCCCAGGCGGTGGGCACCGCCCTGCGGATCGTCCGGGTGCTCTTCGAGCCGAACTCTCTCCTGGCGCCTGACTCGACCCTGAGGCTCCTCCCCGAGCTTGACCGCAGCCTCGCGCTCGTCGCCGAGGCGGAGCTAGCCCGCACCTCCGACGCCGATGAGGCGGCGATCCGGAGCGCCCTCGAGAACGGTCGTTGCCGAGCCGAGGTCCTCCTCGGAGAGCCGACCGCCCTCGCGGTCTGCGAGCACAGCGTCGGCATGGCCGAGCACGTCATGCGCTCCGCCCCTCGGCGGACCTACCACCGCGAGACATTCCGAGAGGCCCTCTTCGGCCTCGCGCTCGCCGAGAAGACAGCCGGGCTCGAGACCGCGATCCCGACGCTGCGCCGAGCGATCGACGTCGAGCTGCGCGACGCGAACCCCTCCCCCCGTGTGCTCATCACCCTCTACGCTCACCTCCGGCGTTGGGAGGATGAGGCGGGCGACAACGAGGCCGCTGCGGTCGCCGCGAGCGTCCTCTCGGGCCTCCGCTCGGTCGACGGAAACACGCTCGCGAGCTTCCCCCCCCATGACATCTTCTGAGCTCGGCGATGTGCGACCTTCGCGCTGATGTCCGATCGACCGCGCGAATTACCGCCTACAACGGATAGATTCGCCTCCTGATCCCTCTTGGAGGCCGCGAGAGCACAGCCCGGCCGTCCGTCCCACCGTCGTCCGACCGCGCCTCGCTGTCCTACGGCGAGGCGCCGTTCATCGTCTCGCCTTCGCGTGCAGGGGGGTCCCGCGGACTTGCCCTGGCCTGCGAACCGTACGATCCTGCCCTGCGATCGAAGAACCATCGACGGAGACGTCGAGGCGCCCGCAGGAGCGACGATGAAGCTGAAGGTCAACGGAGAAGAGCGAGACGTCGATGTCCCCGAGGATGTGCCGCTCCTGTGGGTCTTGCGCGAGGAGCTCGGGCTCACGGGGACGAAGTTCGGCTGCGGCCGAGCGCTCTGCGGCGCCTGCACGGTCCACGTCGACGGCGCGGCGCGTCGATCCTGTGTCCTCGCGGTCGGTGACGCCGTCGGCCACGCGATCACGACGATCGAGGGCCTCGGCGACAGCGAGTCGCTCCATCCGCTCCAGGAGGCGTGGATCGAGCACAGCGTGCCGCAGTGTGGATACTGCCAGCCCGGCCAGCTGATGATGGCGGCGGCGCTGGTGCGCGAGCACCCGCGGCCGAGCGACGCGCAGATCGACGCGGTCATGTCCGGATCGCTGTGCCGCTGCGGGACCTATCCGCGGATCCGCAAGGCGATCCACGCGGCCGCAGGACAGACCCCAAAGAGGGCCCCCGAGGAGGCCAAGGCCCCCGAAGGTGAGGGAGCATGAGCGAGCCCGCGAAGAGAAAGCGCCGCGGCGTCGGTCGACGCCGCTTCTTGCTCGGCATGGTCGCAGGGACCGGCACCCTCGTGGTCTACGGGGCGGTCCGCGCGTCGGCGGAGCAGATGACCCGCGAGGAGCTCGGCGACGTCGACGGCGCCTTCAGGCCCAACGCGTTCATCACGATCACCCCGGACGACCGGATCCTCTTCGCCCTAAACAGGGCGGAGATGGGCCAGGGGATCAGCACCGGCTACGCGATGTTGGTCGCCGAGGAGCTCGAGGTCCCGGTCGAGAAGATCGAGGTCTACTTCGCCGACAGCGTCGGCAAATACGCGGAGCTTGGCCCCCACATGACGGGCGGCTCGGCGAGCATCGTCGGCGGCTTTGTCCCCCTGCGCGAGGTCGCCGCGGCGACGCGGATGATGCTGGTGTCGGCGGCCGCGGAGACCTGGGGGGTCGACGCGAGCACGCTCCGCGCCGAGGCCGGGCGCGTCGTCGACGGGGCCGGCTCCCGCTCCGCGTCCTACGGCGAGCTGGTCGAGGCCGCGCTCTCGCAGGAGGTCCCGCAGGCGCCGAAGATCAAGGAGCGCGGCGAGTTCCAGGTGATCGGCAAGCCCGTCCCTCGGATCGACTCCCGGGTCAAGGTTAAGGGCGAGGCCGAGTTCGGCATCGACGTCCAGGTGCCGAACATGGCCAAGGCGGTGATGATCCACCCCCCGCGAGCGGGCGCGAAGATCGTCTCGGTCGACGCGACCGCGGCCAAGGGGATGCAGGGGATCATCGACGTCGTCGAGACCGAGCGCGGCGTGGGCGTGGTCGCCGAGAAGTACTGGCAGGCCCAGCGCGCCGCGCCGACCGTGAAGGTCGAATGGTCGGAGGGGAGCAAAGACTTCAGCACCCAGACCCTCCGCGATGAGCTGGCCGCCCGCGACGCCTCGCTGGCCCGGACCGTCCGCGACGACGGCGACGTCGAGGCCGCCCTCACGGGCACGGTCCTGGAGGCGGTCTACGAGGCCCCGCTGCTGGCCCACGCGCCGCTGGAGCCGATGAACGCGATCGCCCACGTCACGGGCGACGCCTGCGAGCTGTGGACCGGGAACCAGGGTCCAGGGCTCCTCCAAGAGGCCGCCGCCGCCATCCTCGGGATCGGGCGCAACCGCGTGCTCGTACACACGCCCTACCTAGGCGGCTCCTTTGGCAGGCGCTCCCACCCCGACGCCGTGCGCGAGGCGGTGTGGCTGTCGAAGGCCGTAGGACGCCCGGTGCAGGTCATCTGGTCCCGCGAGAGCGATCTCGCGGCCGGCTACTTCCGCCCGCAGTCCTATACGCGGATGCGCGGCGCCCTCGACGACAAGGGGACCCTGACCGCGCTCAGCTATGACTCGCAGTCGCAGTCGATCATCGGCGATCTCGAGATGGCCGGCATTCTCCCGCTCGCGATCCCGCCGCGGATCCGGCGATGGGTGATGGGCAACACCATGCGCCTCATCGAGAGCAACGCGGTCCTCGCCGACGTGCTCGCGACCGAGGGGGCGTCCAACCACGGCTACGCGATCGCCAACCAGCGCGTCACCTACACCCCCTTCGAGACCCCCTTCACCACCAGCTGGTGGCGCTCGGTCGGCCACTCGTTCAACGGCTTCGTCATCGAGGGCTTCATCGACGAGATGGCCCGCGCCGCCGAGCAGGACCCCTACGCCTTCCGCCGGGCGATGCTCGCGGACCGCCCGCGCTGGCTCGGCGTGCTCGACAAGGTCGCCTCGATGAGCGGCTGGTCCGAGGGGCCGCCCCCCAGCGGCACCGGCCGAGGTATCGCCGTCGTCGAGGCCTTCGGCAGCTTCGCCGCCCAGGTCGTCGAGGCCCGCGTCGAAGACGGACAGATCAAGGTGAGCAAGGTCTACTGCGCGCTCGACTGCGGCATCGCCGTCAACCCCGACCTCGTCAACGCTCAGGTCGAGGGCAGCGTGATCTTCGGGCTCACCGCGGCGCTCTGGGGCGAGATCACGGCCGAGGGCGGCGTCGTCCAGCAGGGCAACTACGACACCTACCGCCTGATGCGGATGCACGAGACCCCCGAGATCGTGGTCGAGCTCATCCAGGGCCCGCAGGAGCCGGGCGGCGTCGGCGAGCCCGCGGTCGCGCCGGTCGCAGCGGCGCTCGCCAACGCGATCTTCGACGTCACCGGGGTCCGACTCCGACGCATGCCGCTGCAGGCCGCATGGGACGAGCTGCCGCCTGAGGAGCGCGCTGGCGCCTGAGGAGCGCGCCGGCGCATAGCCACGAGAGGTTTGGGTCCGCTTGGCTGAGAAGAGACGTCTTGGAACCATCGCGCTGACGATCCTGGAGTGGATCGCGGTCATCTTCTTCGCGATCATCATCATCGCGGTCATCGTCATCGGCATCATGCTCGCGTGGGTCGGCGATCCGCCGGCGGCGATGGGCCACGGTCAAGAGGCGAAGACCGCGGCGCCGGTGATCGCCCTGCACAGGGCGCCGACCCCCACCGCAGAGGAGTCCGCGGCCCTCTTCGCCCCGGTCTACGATGTCCTGGTCTCGCCGCGGTGCATGAACTGTCACCCCAACGGGGATCGCCCGCTCTCGGACCACAACGGCGTGCACCCGATGAACATCAGCCGACAAAGCGCCGAGTCGGGCCTCGCCTGCAGCACCTGTCACGGCGAGCACAACACGGAGCTCCCCGGCGCCCCCCTCGGGCCTCCAGGGGCGCCGCACTGGCAGCTCCCCCCCGCGGAGACGCCGATGATCTTCCAGGATCGGACGGTCACCGAGCTCTGCGTCCAGCTCCGCGATCCCGCCCACAACGGCGAGCGCTCCCTGGCGGATCTGCTCGAGCATGTGAGCGGCGATCCGCTCGTCCTCTGGGGCTGGAACCCCGGCGGTGATCGAGCGACCCCGAAGGTCAGCCACGCTGTATTCGTCGAGAGCTTCCGCGCTTGGGTCGACGCTGGAGGGATCTGTCCGGGAGAGCAGGTCGCCCCAAACCTGAACCCAGAGCTGGACCCAGAGCTGAACCCAGAGTCCGAGGAGTCGGCCGAGCCGACCGAGCCGCCCGCGAGCGAGTAGCGTTCGCGGGCTCCCTCGATCCAGGTCCACGCCCTTGGCCCCCCTCGCCCACCTCTTCCCCGCGCTGCGCGGCGAACACGACGGGTCAGGGCGCCCCCCCCTCGCCTATCTCGACACCGCGACCACAGCCCTGACGCCCGCGGTCGTGATCGACGCGATCGCCGAGACCCTCGCCGGGGGCGGCAGCGCGGGTCGCAGCGTCCACAGGCTCGGCCTCGGCGCGACCGAGCGCTACGAGCAGGCGCGCGCCGTGATCGCCGATCAGATCGGCGGCGCGGCCTCGGAGCTGGTCTTCGTCAGCTCCGCGACCGAGGGGCTCAACCTGATCGCCGAGGGCTGGGCGAGACCGCGGCTCGGCCCAGGCGACGAGCTCTGCGTCTCGGTCGCCGAACACCACAGCAACCTCCTGCCGTGGCGACGGGCCTGTGAACGACGGGGGGCGCGGCTGGTCGTCCTCCCCTGCGACGAGCGCGGGGAGCTCGACCTCCAGGCGCTGCGCTCGCGGCTCAGTCACCGCACCCGCCTCCTCGCTATCACCCAGGTCTCCAACGTGACCGGCGCGGAGACGTCGATCCCCGAAGTAGCACAGATCCTGGCGACATCGCCCGCCGTCGACGCCTTGCTGGTCGTCGACGGCTCGCAGGCGATCCCTCACCGCAGCGTCGACGTCGGCGGCTTGGGCTGCGACTTCTACGTCTTCTCCGGTCACAAGGCCTACGGACCCGCTGGGGTCGGCGCGGTCTGGGCGAAGCCCGCGCGCTGGCGCGAGACCCAGCCGCTCCTCGTCGGCGGGGGCATGGTCGACCTCGTCTCCGCCGATCGTGTCGACTACGCGGAGGGGCCGGCTCGCTTCGAGGCGGGCACCCGCAACGTCGCCGGCGCGGTCGGCTTGGCCGCGGGGCTCCGCTTCTTGGCCGAGCATCGGGATCCCGAGCGCGAGCAGGCGCTGCTGCGCGCCGCTGAGCAGGCGTTGGCGGCGATCCCCGGCGTCCGCATCCTCGGCGCCCCGCAGCGGCGCCGAGGCGCCCTCTCCTTCGTCGTCGACGGCGTCCACGCCCACGACGTCGGGACCGTGCTCGACAGCCACGGTGTGGCCGTCCGCGCCGGACACCACTGCGCCCAGCCCCTCCTCCGACACTTCGGCGTCGGCGCTGCGGTGCGGGCCTCCTTCGGCCTCTACAACGACGAGGCTGAGGTCGAGCGCCTCGCCGCGGCGGTCGCCGAGGTCGCGCGGAGGATGGGCAGGATATGAGCAGACCATGAGCAGACCATGAGCACCCTCTACAGCGACCGGTTGCTCGCCCACGCGGAGAAGCCGCGCCACGCGAGCCTGCCCGAAGCGCCGACCGCCACCGCGTCGCGGACAAACCCCCTCTGCGGCGATCGGATCGAGATCGGGGTCCGGATCCGCGATCATCAGATCGACGCCATCGGCTTCTCCGCCGACGCCTGCGCGGTCTGTGTCGCGTCGGCCTCGGTCATGTGCCAGGAGCTCCACGGGCGCTCGGTCGACGCCTTCGCCCCGGCCTTGGAGCGCCTTGATCGCGCCGCCTCGGGCGAGCCTGCCCCCGGCTCCGACCTCGACGTCTTCACCGTCCTCGTCGACTTTCCGAGCCGGAGATCCTGCGCTGTACTCCCGTGGCGTGCGCTCGAGCGGGCGCTCCATCGCCCCGCTCCCGCTTCGACGCCCATACCCACGCAGCCCCGCCAAGCCTCGCCCGAGCAGGCGCCCGAGCAGGCGCCCGAGCAGGCGCCCGAGGACCCGTCCCCCTGGTCGAGGATCCAGGCCCTGCACGACTCCGGCGAGCGTGCGGTCCTGGCGACGCTGGTCGCGATCGAGGGCTCCAGCCCCTGTCCCCTCGGCAGTCGGATGATCGTCAGCTCGACGGGCGACTTCTCCGGATCGGTCTCCGGCGGGTGCGTCGAGTCCTCCGTCGTCCGCTCGGCGCTGGCGCTCCTCGACGACGATCAAGACGACCTCACCGCGAGCCAGCTCCTGAACTTCTCGATCGAGGGGAGTCAGGCCGGGGAGGCCGGCCTGGTCTGCGGCGGCCGCATATGTGTGCACATCGCGATCGCCCCGGCCGGCGCGGCGCTGGAGTCCCACCGCGACGCCGAGCGAGCGGCCGACAGTGTCCGCCTCATCCCGCTCACAGGAGGCGACGCCCGTCTCCTCAGCCGCAGCTCCCTAGAGGCGCGCGCCGACGCCCTCAGCACCCTCGCGCTGCGGGCCCTCGACCTCGGGCCCCAGCGCTACGACGGCGACGGCGAGTCCTGGTTTGTCGAGCCGATGGCCCCGCCCCCGCGCCTCGTCCTCGTCGGCGGGACCCACATCGCCCAAGTGCTCGCCCGCCTCGGGGCCGAGCTCGGCTTCACCCCGGTGATCGTCGATCCCCGCGCCGCCTTGGCGACCCCGCGCCGCTTTCCCCGGACGCGCATCGTCCTCGAGCGACCGGAGCAGGCCCTGCCAAGGCTCCTGCACAGGCGCGCCGCCGTCGTCGTCCTCAGCCACGACGGCAAGATCGATGACCCCGCGCTGGCGGCCGCGCTCGCCAGCGAAGCCTTCTACGTCGGCGCCCTCGGCAGCCGCAAGACCCACGGCCGACGCCTCGATCGTCTCCGCGAGCGGGGGATTGGCGAGGCGTCGCTCGGGCGAATCCGAGGGCCCGCGGGCCTCCCTATCGGCGGCAAGGGGGCGAGCGAGATCGCCCTCTCGATCCTCGCCGAGGTGGTCGCCACGCGAAACCTCGCGGCCCAGGGCGCGGGGCCTGTCGGCGCCGTCGTGCTCGCGGCCGGATCGTCGCGGCGCGCCGGGGCGACAAACAAGCTGCTCCACGAAGAGAACGGCGAGTCCATGATCCGCCGCGTCGTCCGGACTGTGCTCGAGGCAGAGGTGACCCCCTGCATCGTCGTCCTCGGACATGAGGCAGACCGCGTGCGTGAGGCCCTCGGCTCCCTGCCGGTCTCCTTCGTCGTCAACGACGCCCACGCCGAGGGGATCGGCACCTCGATCGCCCGCGGTGTGGCGACGATCGACGCCGCGGGGGTGGACGCGGCCTTTGTCGTCCTGGGCGACATGCCGCTCCTTCGAGCCGAGGATCTCGGGCGCCTCCGCGCCGCTCGCACACCCAGCACACAACACCTCATCATCGCCCCGGAGGCCGGCGAAGGCGACACGCGGAGGCTCGGCAACCCGGTGCTCTGGCCTCGCCGCTTCTTCGACGATCTGACCGCACTACGCGGCGACCGCGGGGCCAAGCGCATCCTCGAGGCGGCCTCCGGATCGGTGCATCGGGTGCCGATCGACCACCGCGGGGTGCTCGTCGACGTCGACACCGTGCCCGGCGAGTCCGCGCGAGATCGCTCAGGGCTCGCTTAGATGGAGCATTCCCAGGGCTCAGAAGCTCAGAAGAGGTTGAGCCCTGCCCGGAGGCTGAGCTGCTCGAGGGCGAGGGTGCCGACCAGAGAGTTGCCCGAGCGGTTGAGCGCCGGCGACCAGACGGCGATGCTGCCGACCCCGGGCGCGACCGCGAGGATGCCCCCTCCGACCCCCGACTTGCCCGGCAGCCCCACCCGAAAGGCGAAGTCGCCGCTCATGTCGTAGTGGCCGCAGGTCAGCATCAGCGCGTTGATCCGGTTGACCCGCTCGTGGCTGGTGACCTGGGCGCCGGTGATCGGATCCCGCCCCTCGTTGGCCAAGAAGAGCCCGGCGCGCGCGAGCTGCTCGGTGCTCATCGCGACGGCACACTGACGAAAGTAGGCGTCGAGCACCTCGTTGGGATCGCTGCGGATGACGCCGAAGCTCTTCATGAACCACGCGAGGCCGCGGTTGCGATGGCCCCAGACCCGCTCGGAGGCGGCGACTGTGCTGTCGACGTCGATCGTCTCGTCGTCGCAAAGACCCCGGAGAAGCGCGAGGAGCTGATCGATCGCGCCGGCCTGGCTGAAGCGGACGAGGGTGTCGGTGACGACCAGCGCGCCCGCGTTGATGAGCGGGTTGCGGGGCACGCCGCCCTCGTGCTCGAGCTGGACGATCGAGTTGAAGGCGCTGCCCGAGGGCTCACGACCGACCCGCTTCCACAGCTCCTGCCCCTCCCACTCGAGGGCCAGGGTCAGCGTGAAGACCTTGGAGATCGACTGGATCGAGAACGTCGTGGTGGCCTCGCCGACGCTGAAGACCTCGCCGTCCAGGGTCACGATGGTCATCGCGAACGCCCGAGGATCCGCAGCGGCGAGCGCAGGGATGTAGTCCGCGACGACCCCCTGACCGAGCTGCGGTCTCACGTAGTGGAGGGTGTCGTCGAGGAGCCGCTGCCACTTCATCCACCGGAGCGTCGATCAATCTCGGCGCGAGGTCCAGCGCAGCGCGGCGAAAGTCCCCGTCGTCGAGCCCTCGTGCCAGCGACAGCGCCGTACCCTCGCTGTAGCGCAGCCCCCTTGCGGTCCTGCGAAGGTTCGCTAGCAGCCGCTCGCGCTCGGCCTTCGTCACGAAGGTCGTCCACGCATCCTCGTCCAGCGACTCCGCGAGTTCCTTGAGGTTGCGGTAACCGGGGACGACGAGCGCGAAGTCGGCGTCAGCGTGCCGAACCTTGAGGCGAGAGATCAGACGAACCGCGAGCGAGAGGTGGCCGCCGAGGAAGAGGTTGTAGACGTGGCTCATGACGTGCGTCGCTTCGTCGCCCGCCGAAGGGGGTCACAGGAGCCGTTACGACAAACTCCACGGGCGGAGGCTCAAGGCTCTTGCACTTCGGCCGAGCGCTTTTCCGGGTGTTCTCGGGTCCTCGACGGTCGGCCTTGAGGTGGCTCGCGCGAGTCGTCCCGCTCGGTGTTCTCACAGGCGTTTCGGAGGCTCTCGATCGCTCGGACTTCGGCACGGAGCGAAGTTCGACCGGCGATGCGCGTTGTCGCTCATCAAGTGCGCGAGAGACTCGACGAGCATGTGTCGAGAGAAGGTCTGGGCTCGCGAGTTCTCTACGCACCCGGTAGCGGAGCCCAGGACGACTCGCTCGGGCGAGCGAGGGGCGATGGGTGGGACGCAGCGGGAGGACCCGTGCCTCGCGCGGAGACACGAGTATCCTGTCTCTTCAAGCAGATCAGCTCTACCGTGGCGAGCACGTGGCATGGGAGGACCCGCGTCCGCGAGGGACCCGCCTCGTCGCCCCTCGCCCGCCCGCCTTCAGCCACCAAGCTCCGCCCCTCGCCAAGCACGAGGTGAGCGCTCACCCACACGGGCGCAGTCGAAGCGCGAAACCCGTGTCTCTGACGGTTCTACGCGGTTTGTCGAGGACGCCTCACGGCAGCGCCATTTTTCAGGGCTAGTGCTGCCAAAGCTCGCGGACGACCAAGAGCCCGAGGGCGACAAGATCGGTGGAGAGCATGATCTGGGCTCCCTGTCGCGCACCTCCCTGCACCCTCAGCGCCTCGTGGCTCACCTCGAGGCTCAGCGCACCCATCCAGCCCTCGAGGGCGAGGCCCGTCCGCAGCCCCACCGTCGGCGAGCCGTCCATCGTCCCGACGATCACCCGCGGGCGCAGCATCCCCCGGATCGCGAGGTCGCCGACGCCGAAGCCGAGGCCGAGCTGAAACGCGTGGAGCGGCGCCTCGCCTGCGCCGGCGTAGGTGTACCCGGCGAGCGGCTGGACGAAGAGCTGCGGCGCGCGACGGACATCGCGAAAGACGAGCTGAGCCCCGGCGAGCACCTCCGCCGCCGCCCCGAGCGTCTGCGGCTGCGCGTAGATCGACGCGCCCACGCCGAAGCGGACCGTCGGCAGGACCATGTCGAGCTCGTAGCGCTGACCGGGCCTCGCCTCGCCAGCCTGCGCAGGGCGACCGCCGAGCCCCCAAAGCGCGAGCATGAGCGCCCCGACCACGGTTACGCGTAGTCGTCCAGGGCCGATCGTCCGGGGCCGGTTGGCCATCGCAGCGGATGGTACTCCCGTTTCCCCGACCACGCACCTGCGGCGGACGGGAGCAAACGCCAGGCGCCCGAGGCGACTACATCGGATCGCTCAGGACGGCGAGCTCCAGCGGCGCAAAACGCTCGTAGAAGTGGTTCAGGTGCGTGCCGAGCACGAAGACCCTCGAGTCTTCGAAGCGCACCGCCTGCGGCATCTCAAAGATCGCGGGGAGCGGAGGCCCCTCCTCGAGGGAGTCGTCGCTCGGGTCGAAATACCATGTACGTTGGAGATCCTCGTGCGGAGTGGCGATCGGGCTCGGGCTGCTGCCGATGATGAAGATACGCCCATCGTCCAGCGGGATGACGGCCGGGTAGAGAACCCGCACGTCCCCCTCCGCGAGGATCGTGAATTGTTCGCTGCTGGGATCGAAGCGCTCGAGCCAAGGACCCCCCGAGGTCGCGCTGCGCGAGCCCACGACGAGCACATCGCCGCCCGGCAACGCGACCGCGCGTCGGCCTTGGGCGACGATCTCCCAGACGTCGTCGCCGACAAACCTCGCCTCGCCCGTGGCGATGTCGATGATCTCCGCTCCGCCGCCGCAGTCGTAGCTGTACCCGTCCGGCGCGACCTGCTGCAGTCCACCGATCAAGAAGTAGGTGCCCTCACCGAGCGGGACCAGCGAGACCGAGCAGTGGTCCGAGTACATCCGGCTGAGCTCGTCGTAGAGGGGCGTCACCGTCTTGGCGACGAGATCGACACGTTCAAACGCCGACGAGAAGACGACGAAGGACCCGCCGAAGATCAAGACCGTCCCCTCGGGCTCGAGGTGGGCGAGCGGATGCCGCCGGATCTCGGAGAGCCAGCCGAAGGACTCGTTCGGGGCGCCGTTCGGGTGGAGCACCTCGATCTCCTGCGTGAGCGGGTTCTCGCCCTCTCCCCTGGAGTAGTCGCCCTGGCCGCCGAAGACGAGGACTCGCTCATCTGGCAGCACGAAGGTGCTGTGATAGGCCCGAGGCGTCAGCAAGCTGCGCGAGCTCACCTCGAGGCCCCTCTCCTCGTCCCACTCCCAGATCGTCGACACCGCGACAGGATCGGGATCGGCCTCCACGACTCCGCCGACAAGAGAGGGCTTGCCGCCCAGCAGGGTCAAACGAACATTCGAATAGTCGCGCCCGTCCGCCTCCACAGAGCCAAAGCTCGCCTCGGGAGCCTCCTCCGGAGCGTCATCCAAGGCGTCCTCCGGAGCGTCGGCGCAGGCTGTGATCGCCAGGAGGACTGCGATGACAGCCCCTTGCGGATTCTTCATGCGCCTAGAATGACACCGTCGCAGCCCCCTCTCCAGGTGAATCTGCCGAGAAGGGGCCACAATCGCGCAAGCGAGGGAATAGCGCCGCAAGGCGAAATCCCCATCACCATGAGCACGCCGCGTCGTCGGTCATGCGCTCCGAAGAGCGGGCTCGACTCTGGCGTCCGCCGCCGCTGCCTGATACATCGGACCGCACGGCCGCCCGACGACGGCCCGGAGGTGACGACCGATGCGCGTGCTCGTGGTGAACTGTGGCAGCTCCAGCTTGAAGCTCGACGTGATCGAGACGACCTGCGGTGAGCGGCTGCGCGTCGCCCGGGCGGAGCGGGTCGGCGATGCCGAGTGCAGCGCTCACCTGGGCGAGGAGACGCTCGATCTCCCGGGGGCGGACCACGCAGCGGCGATCGAGGCCATCCTGCCCCGTCTCACGGAGGGCCTCGCGGTCGAGGCGGTCGGACACCGCGTCGTCCACGGCGGCGCGCGCTTTGATCGGCCGATCCGGATCGACGCATCCGTCGTCGCCGGGATCGAAGCGCTCACCCCCCTGGCGCCGCTGCACAACCCGGCCAACTTCGCGGGTATCCGCGCAGCGCAGGAGCTCCTCCCGGGGCTGGTCCACGTGGCGGTCTTTGACACCGCCTTCCACGCGACGCTGCCAAGCCGCGCCCGCGCCTACGCCCTGCCCCGCGCGCTCACCGAGAAGCACGGGATCCGTCGCTACGGCTTTCACGGCCCGAGCCATCACTGGGTGGCCCAGCGGGCGGCGGAGGCCCTGCACGCCGACCTCCGAGACCTGCGCCTCATCACCTGCCACCTCGGCAACGGCGCGAGCGTGACCGCCGTCGAGCAGGGTCGGAGCGTCGAGACGAGCATGGGCATGAGCCCGCTCGAGGGGCTGGTGATGGGCACCCGCAGCGGCGACGTCGATCCCGGAGTGCTCCTCCTCCTGCTCCGCGAGGAGGGCCTCGACGCCGACGGGCTCGACGAGCTGCTCAACCGCGAGTCTGGGCTGCGGGGGCTCTCAGGCGTCGGCAACGACATGCGCGATATCGAGGCGCGAGCGGCGGAGGGGGACGACGCCTGTCGTCTCGCGCTGCAGGTCTTCACCCACCGCCTGCGCAAGTACATCGGCGCCTACGCAGCCGTGATGGGCGGCGTCGACGGGATCGTCTTTACGGGCGGCATCGGTGAGAACAGCGCCCTCGTCCGTCACCGCGTCGGCCAACGTCTCGGCTATCTCGGCGCCCGTCTCGACGAGGCGAAGAACCGCGAGGCCTCCGTCAGCCCCGCCAAGCCCGTGTCGTTCATCAGCGAAGATCATGCTCGCACCGCGCTCATGGTCGTCAAGACCGACGAAGCCCGGGCGATCGCCGCGGACACTGCGGCCCTCGCCGAGGAGGCGGACAGGGTCGATGCGACCGCGGTCATCCCGATCGCGATCTCGGCCCGCCACATCCACCTCACCGAGGCCTCCGTCGCCGCGCTCTTCGGCCCGGGGCATACCCTCACCCCGCACAAACCCCTCTCGCAGCCCGGCCAGTTCGCCTGTGAGGAGCGCCTCAACGTGATAGGTCCCAAGGGGCGGATCGATCGTGTCAGGGTCTTGGGCCCGACTCGCAGCCGCAACCAGGTCGAGATCAGCCGCACCGACGAGTTTCGCCTCGGCGTCGACGCTCCCGTCCGCAATTCGGGCGACACGGCGGATTCGCCTGGGATCACCCTCGAGGGTCCGCACGGGACGCTCACCCTCGAGACGGGGCTCATCTGCGCCCGGCGTCACGTCCACATGACACCCGAGGATGCCGAGCGCTTCGGCGTCCAGGATCGGGACGTCGTCGAGGTCGCGGTCGACAGCGACGGTCGCGACCTGATCTTCGGCGACGTCCTGATCCGCGTGAGCCCGAAGTATCGGCTCGAGATGCACCTCGACACGGACGAGGCGAACGCAGCCGAGCTGGTGCGCGGGAGCGAGGGGGCCCTCGTCGCGACCCTCGGGCGCGCACGCCTGCGCCACCGCAAGACGAGCCGCTAGCAGCCGCCGCGAACGTCCAGCGTGCTCTCGCGCCGCGCTCGTTGGTCCTCTTGCCTTCGACAAGACGCCGCTCTAACCGGCTGTACCGCGCTCGACCCTTCGCGCGCATGCCGGGGTGCGTCCGCTCCGCTCAGGAGGTACGGCGTCGAGGCACCTGCGCACGGCGAGCGCGAAGGTGTACGTGCGGGCGCGGTGCCCTGATAACTGGCGGATACCAGCGTTCTATCCCCGCGCCTCGACTGCACAGCAGCAGCTTCAGTTGGCGGAGGTCGTCGACGGCGTGACGTGGCCTGCGCTGAAACGGGCGCTATTTACCGCTGACAGCAGGAGAATGGCTGAGTATAGTGACCGCGTATGGGTCGTCGCTCACCTGACAGGTGCTGTGGCGGCTTGGGCGAGAGACCGCGCTTTCGAGCGACGTCTAGGTCGAGTCGGTGAAGACACACTTTATGCATTCTGCCCGAACAATATTCTCTGTCATTGAGCATGTAATTGTCGACCATCCCGCCTGGAGCCGAGCGCTCGCGCGGGATAGGTAGTCACGCCAGGAACCGGAGGAGAAAAGAGCTATGAGTCGCTCAGAGCAAATCGCCAAGCTGTTAAAATCTCTCACCTCGTCATCGCCTGATGTGGAGGCGGCGGCTATCGTCGATAATGACGGCCTCATGATCTCGGCGGCGCTGCCCTCAGACGTCGAAGACGACCGAGTCGCAGCGATGAGCGCCGCCCTCCTGGGGATGTCTGATCGGATCGTCAGCGAGCTAGGCCGCGGCCTCTTCGAGCTCGTGATGATCCGCGGGTCCGACGGCTACACGATCCTGGTCCGTTGCGGACCAGACGCGGTGCTCTCGGTGCTCGCGGCCCGCAGCGCCAAGCTCGGGCTCATCTTCCTCGACGCTACGCGCAGCGCCAAAGAGATCGCGCGCCAGATCTCATAGCTCTCCAAGGGGGCGAAGGCAGGGCGCCCATGGGATCGTAGTGCAGCGATGAAGTTCGATCATGTCGGCGCCTCAGCCCCCTCGCGGAGGGGGCACGGGTACTGAAGCACACATCGTGGTGAGTTGGGCTCCTGAGATTGGGGCAAGGTACGTCAATTCGAGAAGGTACAGAGGTACAGGATGACAGACACAGATCTACGACCGACACTCGGGGACTTCAGCAGTATCGTCTGCTTTAAGGCGGTGGTCATCGGAATTGAGGACACCCTAGGGCGTCAAGCGGCGGGCGTTTGTCTCAAGGCGGCAGGCCGCAAGCGGGGCAAGGAGCTGACCGAGAGCCTGGGGATTAGCCCGGGGATCGGCCTCGAAGAGGCGCGCGATGCCCTCCGCAAGGCCCTCGGCGGCGAAGGGACCCGTCTGTGCTGGGTCGACGCGATCGAGCTGGACGGGGAGGACTACATCGTCAGGCTCAGCGAGACTGTCTGCTCCGCCGGCGAGGAACAGCAGTCGGATCGTGAGCTCACCTTTACGCTAGGGGCTGTGCACGGCGCTCTCGAGGTGGTCACAGGTGCGAAATTCCGCGGCAAACAGGTGGGCTCTGTTCTCCGCGGCGACACCCACGACGTGATCAGGTTCGTGAGCCGCTGAGAGCGGTGATACGAGCGGTCCTCCGACGCAGCGTCGGAGGGCGACGGTATCGGCCATTGTGATGGTGTCCATGATCGTCACGGCGGGCTTGGCGGTGACGGAGCTCAAGGAGGGGGCGCCCGCCCGATGAGCTTCGTCTGGGCCGAGCTCCGCTCATGGCGTCGGGAGGCCGAGCTGGGGATCGAGCGGGCTCTCGAGCGGGCTCTCAGCGGCAGCAAGAGCCGACCGCCGCCGGTTGTCGATGAGGCGACGGAGGACCGGAGGCGGATGCTCCTCGACGATCACCGCGACGTCTGCGAGGCGGAGAGGCCCTCAGCCTTCACCGCCTGCGGGGTCGAGAGTCCCCCTTGGCCATCGGCCGCCGAGGCGAACTCTCCTGCGCTCCAGAGGTCACGAGCCATCGAGCGCGCGAGCGCGGTTGCCCCGGCGTAGTGCTCGTCATGACCGTGGAGCAGCACAGAGGCGAGGACGAGACGCTGCGGGCTGACGATCGCGACCACTCTGGGCTCATCCGCGGGGATGTCTATCGTGGCTCGAAACCTACCTGCCATCACGAGATTCCTAGGAGCAAGGACAATGTGCGGTTGAGAGTGCCATAACCCCTACTCGATCAGCGTGAATTCGAGCCGGCGATTCTTCGCCCGGCCCTTCTCGGTCCGATTGGTGTCGATAGGCTCGTCGGGGCCCGCATCTCTCTCCTCGATCCGTGACTCATCGATCCCCTCGTGCTCGACCAGAAAACGCTTCGCCGCGCCGGAGAGGTAGCCGCTGACGTTGCGCCAGTAGGAGACATGAGGCTCGCGGGGGTCGCGGTGGAAGTCGATCTCGATCCTCAGCTCAGGGTACTCACGCAGCACTGCGGCGAGCCGGGAGAGAGTCGCGCGTAGCTTCTTCTTGAGGGTATTGCTGCGGACGACCGCCTCGAACTCTGCCCTCGAGTAGTGATATGGCGAGAGCGCCTCTGCGACATACTCCGGCAGCTCCTCCGGGCACCCGTCGGTTTGGAACGCATTGTCGGTCTCGGGCTCGTCCGGGCATGGGTCGTCAGGATCGAGGATGCCGTCCCCGTCGCGATCAGGGATCGCACAGCCGTCGGGCGGGACTCCTGGCTCCTCGGGGCAGAGGTCGGCTGAGTCGAGGATTCCGTCGCCATCGCCATCGCCGTCCCTGTCGCCTTCGGGGTCGTGGCTTGGACATCGATGCCCCTTCGGGCAGGGGGTTGAGTCGTCGGAGTCTGCGAGCCCCGGAGGAGCGGTCTCGGCAGACGCGGGGCGAGGAGCAGGAGGAGCAGGCTCTGACTGCGAGCCCGCCGACCCGCGCGGTCTCGTCGCACAGGCCGCGGCTAACAGCAGCGCAGCGCCCAGCCGCCACACAAACGACGCAGGCCGAAGAGACATCACACGTACGCTCGCCACGGGGGGAGCGTACGGCCGCAGCAACCACCGGCGCAAGCGGTGCCCCACGCCCCTCGTTTCTTCCGATACGATGGCCGACGGATGGCGATCCCCTCGCTCCAGCGCGCTCGACGAGCCGGGCTCGTGGCCACCAGCGCCTGCTTGCTCGCCACGATAGTCGGGATGCACGCGTCGGCGACAGTCGAGCCGCGGATGCCTGGTCCGGCCAGCGGCACCGGGCGAGCCGCGGCTGCCCAGCTCAACAGGGCCTGCGAAGGCTGCCACGTCGAGGTCGCCGCGGAGTGGCGCGCGTCGTTGCACCGCGCTGCCTACACCGACGCCAGCTTTGTCGCGGCGCACACCCGCGAGCCTGCCGCGTTCTGCCGCGAGTGCCACGCGCCCGAGGCCGACCCTCGGCGACCGCCCTCGCCTGCCCTGGCGCGCCTCGGGGTCGGCTGCGTCACCTGCCACCAGCCAGGCTCTGTCGTCCTCGCGGCCCCGCGCTCGGGCAGCTCTGAGGAGACGGCGCCCCACCCAGTCCAACGCACCCCTCGCTTCGCCACCGTCGACGCGTGCGCGCAGTGCCACGAGTTCACCTTCGCCGACGGAGACGAATTGATGCAGAGCACGATAAGCGAGCACCGCGTCTCGGCGTACCCCGAGCGCCCCTGCGCTGATTGCCACATGCCGGCGAGCGGCGGGCGGCGGAGTCACACCTTCGCAGCGTCGCGAGATCCGGCGATGCTGCGCAGGGCGCTGGTGGTCGCGGCCTCCCGCAGCGGCGGCGGAGTGACGCTAGAGCTGCGGCCTGGGGAGATCGGGCACGCCTTCCCGACCGGCGACCTCTTCCGGCGCCTCCGTGTGACCGTCGAGGTGCTCGACGAGCGCGGGGCACCGCTCCTACGTGAAGTTCGCGATCTCGCCCGGCACTTCGACAAGAACGGCCGCCCCACCCGGGACGACCGGGTGGGCGCCCTCGGGGCGAGCGTGGACCTCGAGGTCGAGCTCGGCCCCATCGCGCGAAGACGATCGATCCGCTGGCAGGTAGCGCACGAACGGGTCGCGTTCTTCGGCCCGGACGGGGCGGAGGTCGACGCGAGTACGGTCGTCGCCTCGGGTGTCCTCCTGGATCGGCCCTGAGTCGCGCGTCGTCACCCGATGTGTTTGAGACAGATCGCATTTTGGACGCCCTCTCATCGACAGTCTTTTTTGTACTGTGCGCGCACAGGCTCTGCAGGTTGCAGGGGACCTACATGACCTAGCCCTCTCGATCGATCCGACATGTCCACGCCCCTCGAGTCGCCCTCCTCGCCGTCATCACGGCTCTCGTACAGGTCGGACGGCGCGCCTAGGTCGCCCTCGTGGGCACCGCGATCGACCCTCCAGCCTGTGGAGATCGCAATCGTGGTCACCAGGCTCCGCTCTGGCGAAGGGAGATGCCGTCCACATTGCGCTGCCCATCGGCTCGGCGTCTCGTCGCTCCGACCCACTACGAAGTGCTCACGATGAGTAATCTGCACGCTCACGATGGCCGGAGTACGCAAGCGACCTCTAGACGCGCGTACGCGAGGACCCTGCCCTTCCACTCCCCGACCTCGCGTCGACGCTCCGCGACCGAGACCAACGCTGCCCACTCCTCTCGACGACTCGCTCGCCCTCTCGAGGTGCCGGCCATTGTGCAGATGATGGTCTCGCTGTGCTCCCTCGCGCTCGGCCTTGCCTGCAACCATCGCGACCTGCGACCGCTCCCTCCGCCGGCGGAGCCCCTCGCAGAGGCGTCGAAGCTGCCCGCGCCGGAGCCCCAGGCACGCGCCCTCCGCTACACTCTCAACCCCGACACCGGGCGTGCTCGCGGAGGCTCCACCTCCGACGATGGCCGGCCACCGGGAGATGAGCAGAGCTCCTCCTGGATCATCGAGATCGAGGCCCACGGTACGGGCGCAGAGCTTCAAGTCTGGTCGAGCCGCAAGATCGCGGGCCTCAGCGCCCCGGAGATCATCGACGTAGCCGACGCGTCGGGACCCCTTAGCGTCAGCCTTGCGGAGCGCGACCGGCGAAGCGAGCTCACGCTCGACCGCACGCCGAGCGCACCGCTCAAGCTCCGCTATCGGCTTCGCCGGGAGCCCGTCGGCGCGCCCGCTCCCAGCCCCTCAATGGACGTTGGCGCTGTCCATGCAGCCGCAGAGACGAGCTCCGCCGAGTCGGCCTCGCGACCCGCGAGCTCCGCGGACCAACCCCTCAGCCCAGAACTCAGCCTCGCCCCGCAGCACCTCGTCGCCGACAGCGACGCTCTCCTCCTCGTCCCCGACAGGCTCGCGACCGTCGCTCTGCCGATCCGAATCGAGGTCAACGCGACCGCCATCAACCCGACGCCTAGCGAGAACCCCAGCGCACCGCCTCAGCTCCTCCTCGCGACGACGCTCGGCCTCGGGGGCCTCGGCGACGCGCCGACCCTCCGCCCTGACGACCTTCGGCGGACCACCCTCATCGCCGGTCCCCTCGAGTGGGCCCGCTTCGACGGGTTTGGCGGCAACGATCGCTTCGCGTTCATCGGTCCCGCGGTCTTCGACGTCCGCTGGGCCGCCGCTGAGATCGCGGGCCTCCGCTCCGCCGTCGACCTCTACTTCGGCGTCCTCAGCGAAGCGCCCTACACCACCCTCGTCTCGCTGAGGCATCACGCCCCGTCGGAGCCGCCCTTCACCGCCCACCTGCGCTCTCAGGGTCTGCTCCTCCGCGGCGATGATCGAGCGACCTGGGGGGCGACCGCACGGATGACCGTCGGCCAGGCCCTCGTCCAACGCTGGCTCGGCGGTCGGGTTCGACTCCTCGAAAGACCGGATCAAGAGCCCGGCGCGGAGCTCCTCTGGTTCTCTGGCGGGGTCGCCCGGGTCATCGCCTGGAAGCTCCTCTACGGCCTCGGGGCCCTCTCCGACGACGACTACACCGCTGAGATCAACGCCTGGGAGGGCCTCCTCGCCACCTCTCCCCACCGCGCGCTCGACCGCGACAAGCTCGCGACCCTCGCCGACGCCGGCGGGCCCGAATCCCAGGCAGCCCGCGCCCTCCTCCTCGCCCGCGGTGCCCTCTATGCCGTCGACCTCAACGCGAGGATCCGGGCCCGCTCTTCGGGCGCGCGCGCCCTCGGCGTGCTCGTCAACGCCGTCGTCGCCGAGGCCCTCCTAGAGAACATCCGCGACCTCCCGCGGGCCCTGTGGACCGAGAGCGCCAGCGCCGAGCTCGGCGAACCGATGGAGCCAGGCTTCGCTGCCGCGATCGACCGCGGCCTCCGCCCTGCCCTCGCCAAAGACGCCCTTGGCCCCTGCTTTCGCCCCGTCAAGGCGACCTATCGCCGCTTTGACCTCGGCTTTCGCGATCTCACCCGAGCCGGAGCCACCGCCCCCAGCATCGCCGACCTCGACCCCAAAGGCCCCGCCGCACGCGCAGGCCTCCGCTCCGACGACCTCCTCCGCAGCCTCACCTACGCCCCCGGCGACCCCACCACCGAGGTCAACCTCACCCTCGACCGCAACGGCCAGACCATCCCCCTCCGCTACCTCCCCGCAGGCCCCAAGCAGCGCGGCATCGCCTGGGAGCGCATCCCCAGCGTCCCCGACGAGCTCTGCGACCCCTAGCAGCCCTCGCTTGCCCTCGTCGTCCCGCTCGACTCGGCCAGAGCTCGCAATACGACCCGGTACAGCGGCGCTCTGTCCAAGCCAAGATGAGCAACGATTGCGGGCACGAGAGCACACAGGACTCTCACCACGGCCCATAGCTACGACGACTTTCGAACATCATACGAAGATACCTTAGGTGGATCTTTCGATGATCTACTGATGGCCCTCACCACATATGATTTAACCCAGCAAACGCGGGGCCGATGTGACGGCACCAAGATCCCATGGGACGACCCAGATCTACTCGAGGTTTCGCTCAGCGGAGGCTGTGAGGAAGACAGCTCGATCGGACCGACGTCGTTCGACCCTCCGGCATTCATGCTCCCCTACGTGGTGGAGGTCCCCGAAGATGGCGACTATTCACTCCTGCTCACTGGCGACAGCACCGCCGGCAACCTCACGATGTACGGGTGCGGGATGAAGAGTGAGAGCCAGTACTTCTTTCTGTCCAACGACCAGCCAGAGCATCGGGTCCTCCCCGCAGGCACGTACGCAGTCCGCGCGGAGGTTCCGGACATCCTGCCCGCTGCGAGTCTTCAGCTCACGATCAGGCGGCTACCGCCTGCACCGTGACGTCGTGGGACGACCCCTCAGGACCTGCAAGTCCTCGCGAGTCCAGTATCACCTGATGAGCAGCCCATCCCGTCCGTCACAGGCTCTCGTCGCAAAGAAGTATACAGTCGCAAGGGCCCAGCGAACACGGGGCTCGCGTGGTCGTTGAGCCTCGGGTGCGACAGGAGCCCGCCAGTATCCAGTCGCCGCCGGACCTTGCTCACCCCGGCTTCGGGCACTGAGCGGCGGTCACCTTGCCCGTATTGTTGTCCTCCTTGCACTCGATGACATCGCCGTCGCCCATGCTCGCCTTGTCGACCTCGACGTAGTAGTCGGTCGGCTCCGCGGGGGCCATGACCTCTAGAGAGATCGTCTCCGAGCCACCGGGCAGCAGGTCCTTCGTCGTAAGCGCTGTGCCGAGGAGCATCCCGTTCGCGTCGGGTCCCTCGTAGAACGCGACCTCGACCCCTGCCAGGACCCCCTGAGCGCCCTTGTTCCACACCGTCGCCTGAAGGACGAGCTTGTCCAAGCAGAGGTCGAGACCGATCGAGAGGTCGACCGTGAGATCAGGCGAGTTGAACACGCCCTCCCCTTGCACGTTCTGGCGGTAATTGTTCAGCCCCGGGATCATCCAGTTGTCCATCTCCGACTTCGGGACATTGCCGTCAGCGCCGACGTTGGTCA
>JAUHWG010000009.1 GCA_030424595.1 Polyangia bacterium | reverse complement strand
CAGCCCCCGACTCCCCCCCTCACCGCCCGCACCGCACGCCTGCCCCTACCAGCACTTCAGCCCCCGATACCCCGGCTCCTTCCCCGAAGGAGGACGAGCTGCAGGGGACGGGCGAGGGGGGCAGCGGGAGTGAGTCTAGGACGAGCGTGGACCCCTTGGGACAAGGGGTCGACGCTCGCTCCGACCTGTCTGAGCGAGCGCTGCCCCCCTCGCTCGGCCCCTCGCCTCAGCCTACGCACGCTCCCCCACGGCCTACGCCCGCCCCCACAGCGTCACGCACCCCGCAGCGACCTCACCGAGCCCCGCTCCGCCTCCGCCCCCGCCCCTGCCCCCGCCTCCGGGAGGCACCCATGACCCCCCCCAAGGCAGCCCACGCCAGGCCGCGCCCGACGACCCCCCGCCGCCGCCGAAGGCTCGCGAGCGCGGCCCTCCTCGCGATCATCGGCGTCGCCGCGGTCGAGTGGGTCGCCGCCGCCCGGGCCTACCGCACCACCCTCCCGACCTCCGCCTGGCGAGCCCTCGACCAGCGCCTCGCCGAGCGGGCAAGCGCCACCGCCGAGGACGGGAGAGCCCCGCTGGTTCTCCTCGCCGACCCCTGGCTCGGACCCCGCGGTCGCCTCGAGATCGAGGCCCTCCGCGACCCGGCCTCCGTCGCCCCGCACGACCTCTACGGCCGCCGCGAGCTGACCATCATCGCCCGCGGCGACGACCCTTGGACCCCCTGGCTGCGCGACGCCTGGGGCGACCGCCCCCTGCCGACCGCCGATCGGGTGGACCGGCTCGACCCCTTCGTCCTCCATCACCTCTCCGCTCCCGAGGCCGACGAGGTCATCCTCGACCTCGTCGAGCTCAGCCAAAAGAAGCCCCGCAAGCTCCAGATAAGCGACCGCCTCGGCCGCTGCAAGGGGAGCAAGGGCCGCTGGAGCTGCACCCTCGGCAAGATCGCCAGCGCCTACGCCGAGGTCGCCTATCGCCCGCACCGCTGCCTCCGCTTCGACGTCGGCGACGGCGCCCAGATCACCCTCAAGCTCGCGGGCGTCGAGCTCGGCGAGCACCTCCGCGGCCACCTCGGCTTCACCGACTTCAACGCCCGGATCCGCAGCGACGCGCCGGCGCTCGTCGAGGTGAACGTCGACGGCCGACCGCTCGCCTCCCTGACCATCAGCGATCGCCAGGGCTGGGCCGCCTTCGAGCTCGCCACTCCCCCCGGACGCCACGATCTCGAGGTCACGGTCACGCCGACCCTCACCGGGACCTGGGGCGAGCGCGGCTACGATCGCCGCCCGAGCCACGTCCCATGCCTGGAGCTGCGGGCGCTGCGACGCCGAGGAGCGCCGCCATGAACCATCGCTGGAGCGTTCGACTCACGGCGGCCCTCGTCGGCATCGCCAGCACCCTCCTCTTGAGCCTCGGCCATCGCGACGTCGGCTACGTCCGCGACGAGGGGATCTATTTCGTCGCCTCGCGGGCCTACGGGCGCTGGGCCGCGGCCCTGGTCGACGCTCCGGGCGAGGCCCTGGGGGCGAAGGCCCGCGACCGCGCCTTCGCCCTCAACCGCGAGCACCCGCCGCTGATGAAGCTCGCCGCCGGGGTCTCGGCCCGCCTCCTCGCCGAGCCGAGCGCGCCCGCGCCGGGGCAGGAGCTCGAGGAGCCCGCCGCCGACGGCCTGTGGCCGATCCTCCCCGAGGGCGCCGCCATGCGCCTCCCGGCCCAGCTCCTCGCGGGGATCGGCGCCGCCCTCCTCGTCCTCGCCGGGGCGAGCCTCGGCGGCAGCCTCCTCGCCGGCCTCCTCGCCGCGGGGTGGTTTATCACCCTGCCGCGGGTGTGGTTCAACGCCGGCCTCCACTGCTTCGACGTCCCGGTCGCCGTCGCCACCTTGGCCCTCGCCCTCACCTACCGCGCCGCGCTCTGCGACCGCCGCTGGGCGCTGCTGCTCGGCCCGCTCCTCGGCGTCGCGATCGTCATCAAGCACAACGCCCTCTTCTTGCCGGTCCTCTTCCTGCTCCACTACGGGATCTGCCTCGTCCGCGCCGGCGCCTGGCGGTCGCCGAAGCTCTGGCTCCCGCTCGGGGTGTGGAGCGTCGCCCTCGGCGCGCCGCTGACCGCCTTCGCCCTCTGGCCCTGGCTGTGGACCGCGCCGGTCCAGCGGCTCACCGAGTACGTCCAGTTTCACCGGCTCCACGCCTACTACAACGCCGAATTTCTCGGGATCAACTACAACCGGCCGCCGCTGCCGACCGAGCTGCCGCTGGTTCTCACCTGGGCGACCGTCCCGACGGCGCTCCTGCTGATCGCGCTCCTCGGCCTTGGCATCGCCCTGTGGCGAGACATGTCCAAGAGGACAGGAGAAGAGAACGACCCCGAGGCGCGCGCAGAGGCCGATCAAGAAGCTGCGAGTGACACGGCGAACGAAGCCGTCGAGCCCGCCCCTCCTAGCGACCCCGCTGCCCGCCGAGCCGGCGCTGAGGGGCGATCGCCCGACGTCGCGCCCGATGCCTCTGATGCCTGCGCGGAGGCCAGCTCGACCCCTGCCAGCGCGACCGACCAAGCCCCCCGTTCGCCCGCCGAGGAGCTCGGCGGGGCAGCCCCTCGACCCCGCTCCTGGGCGGCCCCCCTTCGCCCAGGAGAGCGCCTCGACGGGGTTCTCCTCGCCCTCCTCGCCGCCTTCCCGCTGGTCCTGATCGCCCTGCCGACGGTGCCGATCTTCGGCGGCACCAAGCACTGGCTGACCGCCTACCCCTTCCTCGCCCTCGCCGCGGCGATCGCCTGGGGCGCGCTGTGGCGGCGCCTCGATCTGCCCCGGCGCTGGCGCGGCCTCCAGGCCCTCGCCCTCATCGTCCTCCTCGTCCCCTCGGCCTGGTCGACGATCCACAGCCACCCCTTCGGCCTCTCCGCCTACGCCCCCCTCGCCGGGGGCACCCGCGGCGCCGCCGAACTCGGCCTGATGCGAGGCTTCTGGGGCCACGCCATGACCCCGCTCCTCCCCGAGCTCGACGCCCTCGACGAGCGAACCCGCGGCCGCCTCTACACCCACGATCTGCACGGGCTCAGCCTCCGCCAGTACATCCGCGAGGGGCGCTGGCCCGCGGGGGTCAAGGGGACCGCGGCCAACCGCGCCCGCGCCGGCCTCCTCTTCCACGAGCGCCACATGCTGACCTACGAGCTCGAGCTGTGGCAGGGCCTCGGCCTGGTCTCACCGCGGGCGATCGTCGAGCTCGATGATGTCCCTTTGACCAGCCTCTACGTCGCCGACTAGGAGCTCGCGCCGACGCTCGTCTCGAGCCGCGCTCGCCGCTTCGGGCGACGACACCTCTCCTGCCCGGGCCCGCTCTGCTCCGCGGACTCTCGCGCGAGGACACCTCTCCTGCCCGGGCCCGCTCTGCTCCGCGGACTCTCGCGCGAGGACACCCCGACCCGCCTCGACACTCCGACCTGCCTCGACCCGCCTCGACCCACCTCGACCCGCCTCGACCCGCCTCGACCCGCCTCGACCCGCCTCGACATGGCTCAGCGGACAGCGTACAAACGACGCGGGCGAATTCGCCCATCTCTGCCCAGGAGCCCGCCCATGACCAGCCCCGTCAAGCCCAAGCCCGACGGCTTCCACACCATCACGCCCTACCTCCTCGTCGCCGCGGTCGAGCCGCTCGTCGAATTTCTCCGCGGGGCCTTCGACGCTCGCCTGCGCGAGCCGATCGATCGCGTCGACGGGACGATCCGCCACGCTCAGCTCGTGATCGGCGACTCAGCCCTGATGCTCGGACGGGTCCGCGAGGGCGGGACGCCGCAGCCGTCGATGCTCTACGTCTATGTCGACGACTGTGACGACAGCTACCGCCGGGCCCTCGCCGCGGGCGCGACGTCCATCATGCCGCCCGCCGATCAGTTCTACGGCGACCGCACGGCCGGGGTCCGCGATCCCTCGGGCAACCAATGGTGGCTCGCCACCCACGTCGAGGACGTGAGCCCGGAGGAGCACCGGGCCCGCGCGGCCGCGCACTGAACGCGCCCTGAACGCGCACTGAACGCGCACTGAACGCGCCCAGAGCGACGAGCGCCCGACTCAACATGGCTTAGCAATCATGTTGACTTTTGTTAGTTTTGAGATGTAGCTTTGTTTTCATTGTGAGCAAAGGCATGAACCTCGCGCGCAAGGATGCGCTTGATTCGCTCGCGAGACGATCCCAGGTCGGACCCCCGCCGATGAGAACGTCTACACCCGCCTCAGCCCGCGTCGCCCGCGATTCGGGCGCGGACGATGCCTCGCGCACCCCGGAAACCACTCACCGAACGCCGAAGCCACGGCGCCGGCCGATCTCCAGAAGGACCGCCATGACACACCTCGCCAAGTCGCCCATCTCCTCGATCCTCTCGCTCAGCCTCGCCTGCGGTCTCCTCTCCCCGCTGGGCTGCATCGGCGGCAGCGGGGAGAGCACCTCCGAGGCGACCGCGGACGAGAGCGCTACGGCGGCGTCGGCGTCGGACAAGACATCGTCGGGGAGCACGGCGGACCTCTCGGGGACCGTGACAGGCGACAGCACCGGCAGCTCCACCGGGGGGACGACCACCTCTGGGGGCACCACCGAGGTCACCACCGAGCCCACCACCGAGGCCACCACCGAGGGCACCACCGGCGATTGGCCCGACTGGTGCAACTACTTCGACCAGCTCTGCCCGGAGGGCACCAAGTGCACCTTCGACGGCGACCACAGCACCGTCCAGTGCGTCGAGATCGTCCGCGATCCCAAGCAGATGGGAGAGCCGTGCAGCACCGGCGAGGGCAGCTCCTTCGACGGCGTCGACGACTGCGACGACAACCTCCTGTGCTGGTTGGACGCGCCCAACGGGCCGACCTGCGTCCCCTTCTGCGGCCAGGAGGACGACTTCACCTGCGAGAGCGGGATGAGCTGCACGACCTGCCAGAGCTGCGCCCTCGGGATCTGCATCCCCTACTGCGATCCCACCGGCGATGACTGCCAGGAGGGCGACGTTTGCGTCCCCCTCAACGGCAGCGGCGACCAGGGCTTCGGCTGCACCTTCGACGCGAGCATGGACAAGGGCGCCTACCTCGACGAATGCGAGTACGTCAACGTCTGCGACCCGGGGCTCGTCTGCCTCGACGCAGGGAACATCCCCGGCTGCGAAGGCCCCGGCTGCTGCACCCCCTTCTGCGACTTGAACCAGCCGGAGTGCCCCGACGACGCGCTCGTCTGCACCCCATGGTTTGAGCCCGAGCAAGCGCCGGAGGACTTCAAGCACGTCGGCGTCTGCGTCCTCCCCGAGCCCTAGGCGGCCGTGGTGAGTCGGGCGGCCGTGGTGAGTCGGGCGCCCCGGAGCCGCCGCGGAGCCGCGCCCGACCCACCACGCCCTGGTGTGACACCGACGCACCGGAGTGCCCCCACGCGCTCCAGGAGTGCATCCCCTTCTTCGAGGAGGGCATGGCCCCGCCTGGGCGCGAAGACCTCGGGGTCTGCGGCGTCCCCTAGCCCTGACGCTCGGGCACCTCAGACACCTCAGACGAACCCACCACCGAACCTGACGCTCCACGCAACGTACGATTCACACGACTCGAGCACCAACCATGGGCCCCAAGACAAGCCGCATCCCCGCCAGGAACCGCTCCTCGCAGGCGCTCCACCCCCCGCTCATCGGGGCCCTCGCCTGCGCCCTCGTGGTGCCCCTCGCCTGTATCGGCGGCCAGGGTGACTCGACCACCTCCGCCTCGTCGACGACCGCCAGCGGCTGGTCGGAGAGCAACGGCATGACCTCGACGTCGGGCAAGACGACGAGCGCCGGGACCGGGACCGACGGGACTCAGGGAGCGACGACCGAAATCCAGGGAACTACCGACACCCAGGGCACGGCCACGGATCCGACCGACACCGGCTCCACGACCTGCTCGTTCCTCGAGTGCACGGACACTCCGCCGCCCCACGAGAACTGCGACTATCAGGACGCGCTCTGCCCCGAGGGCAGCAAGTGCTCCTTTGACGACGAGTTGTGGCAGACCTCCTGCTTCGACCTCGATCCGATGCCGGCCGACGTGGGCGAGCCCTGCGAGGGGAGCGGCGTCCCCTTCGGCGGGCAGGACAATTGCGGCGACAAGGCCGTGTGCTGGGATGACACCTGCCTACCGCTCTGCGACTACGACGACTACGCCTGCCCGTCGGGGTACAGCTGTACGACCTGCCAGGACTGCGCCCTCGGGATCTGCACCCCCGTGTGCGACCCGCTGATCAACGATTGTCCTGGCGATGATCTCTGCCTTCCAAGCGGCGAGAGCTTCATCTGTGTGCTCGACGCCAGCGGCGAGATGGGGGCCTACGGCGACCCGTGCGAGTACGCAAACGCCTGTGACCCTGGCCTCTACTGCCTGAACCCCGAATATGTCCCGGGCTGCGATGCGGCGGGCTGCTGCTCGCCCTGGTGCGACGTCGGCGACCCAACATGTCCCGACGAGCTCCAAGAGTGCATCCCCTGGTTCGACGAAGGTCAGGCGCCGCGGGGCTACGAAGACCTCGGGATCTGCGGCCTCCCTCAACCTTGAGCTGCGTCGCCCACCTCCGACGATCCACCTGGCCGCCGAAGCGGACCGAGCCGAGCCGAGCCAAACCAAACTAAACCACACCGCGAGAACGAACCATGGGCACCACAAGCAACCCCACTCCCCCCTGCAAGGACAGCCCCTCTCGGTCGTTCACCCGCGCGTTCGCCTGGGCGCTCCTCGCCCCCCTCGCCTGTATCGGCGGCCAGGGTGACTCGACCACCTCCGCCTCGTCGACGACCGCGAGCGGCTCGTCGGAGAGCAACGGCATGACCTCCACGTCGGGCAAGACGACGAGCGCCGGGACCGGGACCGACGGGACTCAGGGGACGACCGACACCCAGGGCACGCTCACCCAAGGAACGCTCACCCAGGGCACGGCCAGCGATCCCACGACCACCGATCCCACCGACACTGACCCGTGCAACTTCGTCGGCTGCGACGTCGACATCCCCCCGAGCGAGTACTGCAACTATCACGATGAGCTCTGCCCGGAGGGCACCAAGTGCTCCTTTGACGGGGAGCTCTCGGAGTCCGCCTGCTTCGAGCTTGAGCCGATGCCCGACATGTTCGGCGAGCCCTGCGAGCCCGGCGATAATTGGCCTGGCGGGATGGACAGCTGCGGCGACGGGCTCATCTGCTGGGAGGAGACCTGCGTCCCCTTCTGCGACACGGAGGATTTTTCGTGCCCCTCCGGCCACCAGTGCGCCTGGTGCCAGGAGTGCGCCCTCGGGATCTGCATCCCCCAGTGCGACCCGCTCCTCCAAGAGTGCCAAGAGGGCTACATCTGTGTGCCGAACAACGGCGAATTCACCTGCCAGCTCGACGCGAGCGGCGATATGGGGGCCTACGGTGACCCCTGCGAGTTCCTGAACGCCTGCGATCCGGGCCTCACCTGCGTCGACGCCGGGTATGTCCCGGAATGCCAGGCGGCGAGCTGTTGTTCGCCCTTCTGCGATCTCGACTCCCCCACGTGTCCGGACGACAGCATGGAGTGCATCCCCTGGTACGAAGAGGGCCAAGCTCCGCCCGGGTACGAGGTCGTCGGCCTCTGCGGCCTCCCTCAGCCCTGACCCTTCGCCCCCCCGAGCGCGCTTCTGCGTCGAGCGCTCCGATCGTCTTCAGGTAGTCTTGGAGGGGCCCCACGAATCATCCGAGCCCAACGCCCCGAAGAGCACCGCTGATGTTGACCCGCCGCACCCTCCTCGCCGCCGCCGCTGGCCTCGCTGGCGGGGCGCTGGTCGGCCTACCCCGACAGGCCCGCGCCGCCTGGGGGAGCTGGCCCGCAGCCTACGCGGAGCTCCGGCTAGCCCCTGAGCGCCGGGCTGCGCGGGTGCTCGAGGTCTTCCTCTACGGCGGCCTCTGCCCCTGGGACACCTTCTACTGTCGGCCGAGCTGGGGCGAGAACGACGGGCGCTACCTCTACGCCTTCGGCAAGGGGGCCCTGGAGAGCCGGCTCGGCGAGTGCGGCCTCGGCGACGGGCTCTCGCTGCCCTTTGCCGAGGACAGCGCGGGCCAGCTCGTCCACCTCGGGCCCTGGACGGCGCCGCTGTGGGGCCGCCCGGACATCCTCAGCCGCGCCCGCGTCATCCTCGGTCAGCACGATCAGTTCCCCCACTCGACCGCGGTCCCCCTCGCCCTCACCGGTCATCGCCTCGGCCGCCCCGAGCTCGCCGGCACCGCGGCGGCGGTCGGCCGCCACTTCACCGAGCTCGAGGGCGGCGACGGGATGCCCCGCTCCTGCGTGATCCACCCCGGCGACATCGTCCGCCTCGACAACGTCCAGAGCGCCCTCGCGATCGGCGAGCACCCGAGCGCGAGCCGGCCGCTGGAGCTGAACCTCCAGCAGCTCCCGCACCTGCTGGAGCTCCTCCAGCGACCGGCGACGGCCGACCATCGCAGCGCCCACGACTCGGTCGTCGACGCCTACCGCAGGGCCTACGCCGGGCGGCTCCAGGGGCCCACAGGCGCGACCCTGAGCGCCCCCGAGCTCATCGCCTGGGAGTCGGTAGACGGCGCGCGTCGCCGCGCAGAGGACCTCCTCGGCTGGATCCCGCCCGGCGTCTTCGGCCTCAGCAACGGCGAGGCCTGCGGTGAGACCCGGGCGTCCAAGCCGGCGATGGCCGCCCGCACAGCTCGCCACCTCCTCAGCCAGGATCTCGGCGTCCGCTATGCCCTCTGGATCGACTCGGGGCTTACGCCTACCCTCGACGGTGGCCACGACACCCACCGCGATCACCTGCTCCAGGCCGCCCGCAATTACAGTCACACCTTTGAGACACTCGCCGGGGTCATCGCCGCCCCCGGCGAAGACGACCCCGACAAGCTCGACCTCGACACCACCATGATCGCCATCACCAGCGAGTTCGGGCGGACCCCCCAGCGGGAGGACGAGCGCGAAGGACTCGGCCACTGGCCAGGGGCGACCGTCAGCGTGCTCCTCGGCGGTCCTGTCGACAGCGCCGCCGTGGTCGGCCGCGTCGATCCGGCGAGCGGTCTCGCCGCGGAGGCCGCGAGCCCGGCCGAGGTGCGGATGGCCCTGCTGATGGCCCTCGGCGTCTACCCCTTCGCCCCGGGATCCTTCGTCGCCAGCGATGTTCGCGGGGCGACGGACACCCGCACAGCCCTGCTCCGACTGCGGAGCCTCCTCAGCGTGAGCGACTGATGCGTGATCCTGCGTCGATGAGCACGGCTCGGCTCACCGATGTGGCGCCGGAGAAGGAGAGGCCCGAGAGCGGCGTCCCCCTGGCCGTTCTCGGCGCCGTCGTCGGGACAGCCTCCGCCCTGATCACGGCGATCATCACCGCGAGCCTGATCGCCCTGGTGCTGAGCGGCTGCGCCGACGGCCTCGGCCAACCGAGCGACGCCGCCCAGCCCGACCCGCCGACCCTCCCCTCGCCGCCGCTGACCGAGGATCAGCTCGCCACAGCGCCGCTGCGCTCCCCCTGCCCCGGCAGCGACGCCGCCTTCTCCTACCGGGCGCTCCGGCTCATCCAAGGCCGCCGGCCCTACGGGGTCCGCGAGCTCGACCTCCTCGCGCAGACGATCGGCGCCCTCGACGACGCCGGCCTCCCCGGGCGCGAGCTCGTCGCCCGCGGGCTCGCCGACGGCGACCGCTACCACCAGCACTGGCGCGGCGTCCTCCTCGATCTCCTGCGAATCCCGCGCCTCGGCCCGACCGCCGACGTCGACTGCTACGCCCGCCCCGGCGAGCTCGAGGACGCGCCCGAGCTCGCCGCCTGGATCCGCGACGCCGCGCCCGGAGAGGCGCCAAAGCCCGCCCTCGCCGGCTGGACCATGGCCGATCTCCTCGGCAGCGCCCTCGCCCTCGACGACCTCAGCCCGCTCCTCCGGGCCCACCTGATCATCCGCAACGCTCGCCCCCTCGCCGGCAACAACGTCGACCCCGAGGCGCTCGAGCGGGCGGGCCGAGTCTTCCTCGGCCGCGGCTTTGAGGCGGCCTTCCTCGGCCGTCGCCTCGAGTGCATCGCCTGCCATGACGGCGGCGGGACGACGGTGCTCGACGCGACAGACCCCGCCGACGATCGGAGCTGGCCGGTGCTCCCTGACCTCGAGGACAGCGTCTACGGAGCGCCCCACCTCGCCGACGAGGCCTCGGCCTACGCGGTGTTTCGGGTCGCCGGGATCGTCGACCACGGCGCCCGCCCCTGGGGCGCCAGCGATCAGTGCCCGAGGCTCGCCCTGACGAGCGCCGATCAGGGCGCCGATCCCCTCGGCGACCCGGCCTATCTCGGCGGAGCCCTGGCCCAGGGCGCCTCGGTCGTCGACCTCGAGGCCGCCCTCCACCGCGGCCTCGACCGCCTCCGCGCCGAGGGCCTGCCCGCGGGAGCTCGCGACGACGAGGGAGAAGAGGACCCAGAGGCCGCCCTCGCGGCGATGGTCGCGATCCACCTCGCCGACGCCGCCTGGCGCGAGGCGAGCGGTCATCGCCTGACGATGAGCCACGGCCAGCCGCGAAGGCCGATCCAACAGGCGGTGCTCCGCGAGCTGAGCGCGAGCTTTGTCGACAGCGGCTACTCGCTGCGCGAGCTGCTGGTCGCGATCGCGACCCACCCCCTCCTCGACTTGGACGAGCCCAGCGCCTGCGCCGAGGAGCTGCCGGGGCTCCTCGATCCCTTCCAGGCGAGCAACGACGCCGGCGATCTCGTCCGCCGCGAGGACGCCTGGCGGCTCCTGGACAGCGCCGCCATCGCCCTCGGCTGGCCGACGATGCAGCGCTTCCCGCTGAACTCCGGCTGGGCTGACGAGACCCTGCTCCGCTCCCTCGGCGCCTTCATCGACGAGACCGAGCCCGGTCACCACGGCGTCGACGTGGTCTCCGCGCTCGCCTGGGAGGCGGCCGTCGGCGACGGCGTCGATCCGGCCTGGCGCGGCCCGCCGACCAGCGACCACGACGGCGATGTGCTGAGCCGCCTCGTCGATCTCGCCGTCGCCGACCCCGACGCGACCGTCCTCGAGCTGGCGATCGCCGTCGAGGATCGGCTCCTCCAGGAGAGCGCCCTCAGCGGCCCGCCATCGCCTGAGCAGGCGCAGCAGCGGGCGGCGATCGAGGAGCTGCTGGGCCTGCCCATGGAGGCGCGAGCGGCCGACCTCGCCGCCGAAGCGAACGGCCGCGCAGCGCTCTTAGGCGCCCTCCGACGCTTCGCCGGCGCCCTCCTGGCGACCCCGCAATTTACCCTCGCCGGCGTCCCCCCGCGGCCGACCTCGCCGCCGCGGCTGGTCCTCCCGGAGGCGACCACAAGCGCCCTCTGCGAGGCGCTCGCCCCGGCGATCCTCGACCCCAGCGAGCTGGCATGGGAGTGCGATGAGCAGGGGCTTGTCCTCGCCCAGGATGGCTCGGCAGCGACGCGCTAGCTCAGGCAAGCACAGGCGCAGGCGCAGGCGCAGGCGCTGCCTCTGCCCCTGCCTGTGCCCCTAGGAGCCGGGGCCGAACGCTCTCTTTCAGGAGAGCGGGTGCCACGGGCGGTCTGGGCGGGCCCCCTGAGGTAGCCGGAGGCTGAGATGCTCGACGATCGGCTCCGGAACTCCGAAGGGCCGTATGGGAGGGGCGGAGGCTGGGGCGTTGGCCGGTCAAGGGGGGACACCACTCTCTCAGACAGGTCGGAGCGCGCGTCGACCTCCCCTCGCGGGGCGGTCGACGCACGTCCTAGACTCGTTCGCGGTGTCCCCCCTCGCCCGTCCACCGGCTCGTCCTCCGCTTGAAGGAAGCCGGGGGATCGGGGGCTGAGAGGCTCGTCAAACGCGCTGTGGACACGGACGTGCTTGGATCACCTTCGGGCTCTTGAGGACAGATTCGACTCTCGGGACCACGCTCGCGATCGGGCTCGAAGCCCTAGGGCAGGTTTGGATCGCCGAAGGTTGCCTCAAGGCTGAGCGGAGCCCCTGAGTAGCACCAAGCGGAGCCCAGACAGACCTACTCGGGCGAGCGAGGGGGGAGGGGTGGGACGCAGCGGGAGGACCCGTGCCTCGCGCGGAGACACGCGTACCCTGTCTCTTAAAGCACCTCAGCCCCGCCCGTGGCGAGCACGTGGCATGGGGGGACCCGCGTCGCGAGGGACCCTCCTCCTCCCCCCCTCGCCCGCCCGCCTACGGCCTCCGAGCTCCGCCCTTCGACAACCAGGAGGTGAGCCTTCAACCTCCGGAAGGCGACCCCATCGCGAGCACCGTACGCTCCCCGGAAGGTTGCCTCACAACGGCGCGCGGCGTCGCTCTACTTCTGCGCGTACTTGACCGAGCATCCGTAGGCCGGCGAGGAACTGATCGCCACCGGACGACCCGCTTTCAGGTCGGCGAGCGCGGCCTCGACGTAGTTCATCTTCTCGGCCCCCGCGTCGCGGACCTCGCCGATCGGCGCGTTGTCGATCGCCCCCTCGTAGACCAGCACGCCCTCGCCGTTGATCACGAACATGTGCGGGGTCTTGGCCGCGCCGTAGCGATGACCGACCTCGCCGTTCTCGTCGAGGAGCACCGGGTTCTCCATGCCGTAGGTCGCGACCCCGGCCTTGCTCGCCTCGGCGCCAGCGCCCTGCTTCCCCTCGCCGCCGGAGTTGATCGAGAGCCAGACGACGCCGTCGGCGATCGCCCCCTTGGCCTGCTCCTTGAGCGGCCCCTCACCGTGGGCGTACTTGACGAAGGGACACTCCGGGTTGAACCACTCGAGGACCACGGTCTTGCCGCGATAGCTCTCTAGCGAGTGCTCCGCGCCGTCGAGATCCTTGAGGCTGAAGGCCGGCGCGGGAGAGCCAAGCGCAGCCTCGACCGCCGGGACCTCAGCCTTGGGCGCTTCGGCCTCCTCAGCCTTCGGCTCCTCCTTGGGCGCTTCAGCCTCCTCGGCCTTCGGCTCCTCCTTCGCGGTCTCGGTCTCGGCCTTGTTGGCGCAGCCGAAGAAGAGCGAGAGGGCGAGAGGGGCGGTCGTGAGCGTGCGCTTGATCGTGGTCGTGGCGAACATCGAGCCCATCGTAGTCGCCCGCCGTCCTCACCCCAACAAAACTCCGCTGCCTGTGATCATCCAGGAGACAGTGGCGGAAAGGACGAAATACACGCCTAGAACCGGCCAACGAGGCATATCGATGGCCTCGACTCCTCACGCTCCGCGTGACACACCGGCCTCACCGCCTCACGCTCCTGGCGACAGCCGAGGGGATTCGCTCAGCCTCGACCGGAGTACACGCCCATACGTGGCCACGGGCCTCGCTTCGCAGGAGGTCGCGCAGGAGGGCAGCCCTCGGTTGATCCGATCGCTAGGGATCTGCGTACACCCCGACGTGCGGTCGCCTCAGCCCTCGCAGCCTCGCCCAGAGCCAGCGGCGTCGGGCTCCTCCGCGAGTCACGCTCCATGGTCGCTCGCCGGCCGCCTCACCTCCGTCACCGCCCTCGCTCTGACGACCCTCCTCGCCCTCAGCCTCTTGATCACCGCAGGCTGTGAGCGCCGCGGCGAGGGCCCGAGATCGCCGACAGCGGAGGTCGACGCGAGCGCGCCCGAGGTCGCCTGGCATGCGTGGGAGCGCGAGGCCTTCGCCAAGGCAGCGCAGGAGCGCAGGCTCGTGCTCGTCACCGTCGTCGCTGGCTGGTGCCACTGGTGCCACGTGATGGACGAAGAGACCTACACCGACGCTGCGATCCGGACCCTGCTCGATCGCTACTTCGTCGCCATCCGGGTCGAGGCCGACTCCCGCCCCGATCTCGCTGAGCGCTACGCCGAGTGGGGCTGGCCCGCGATCGCCGTGCTCACCCCAGACGCCCGCCCTGTGCTCGAGCTGCGCGGCTATCAGGAGGCGCCTGGCTTCGCCGACCTCCTCCGCGAGCTCGCCGACGCCGAGGCGCAGGGGACCCTGACGGGCCGTCGCGCCCCGCCGCCCAAGGCCCCGCCGAGCCTCCCTGTCACCGCGATCCGCGACCGCGTCATGGCCCAGCTCGACCGGCTCTACGACCCCGAGGAGCAGGGCTGGGGGCGCCGTCAGAAGTACCCGCTCGCCGGCGGGATCGAGCACTCCCTCCTCCGCTCACGGCTGCGACCCAAGGCCACGACCTGGCAGCAGCGCGCCCTCGCGACGCTTGACCAGGAGCTCCTCCTCGTCGATCCGGTCTGGGGCGGGATGTATCAATACTCGGTCCGCGGGGTCTGGACCCGCCCCCACTTCGAGAAGATCGGCAAGGTCCAGGTCGGGGCGCTCTCCTCCTTCGCCCTCGCCTATCGCCGCACCGGCGACGCCCGCTGGTTGGCCGCCGGTGACGCACAGATAGGCTACCTCGAGCAATTCCTCCGGGCGCCCGAGGGCGGCTTTTACAGCTCGCAGGACGCCGATCTCCGCGACGGCGAGAGGGTCGTGCCCGGCGACGTCTACTACGCCAAAGACGACGCAGGTCGCCGCGCGCTCGGGATCCCGCGGGTCGACCGACACGTCTACGCGGACCTCGGCGGCGGCTTTATTCGCTCCCTCTGCACCTTCGACGCCGTCGACCCGCGCCCCGAGGGCGAGCGCAGCGACGCCCTGAAGCTCGCGATCGCGGCCGGCGAAGATCTGCTGAGCCGTCATCGGCGCAGCGACGGCACCTTCGACCACGATCCCAGCGCCGACGATCCGCTCATCTACCTCCGCGATCAGGCCGCGGTCGGCCGCGCCCTCCTCGCGCTCTACCAGGCGACCGGCGAGCGCCGCTGGCTCGACCACGCCCGGACCCTCGCCGACCGGATCCTCGCCGAGCTCGTCGACCCGGAGCGGGGCAGCTTCTACGCCCACACCGCCGATCCGGAGGCCGTCGGCGTCTTCACCGAGCGACGGAGACCGCTCGAGGAGAACGGCGAGGCCGCCCGCTTCCTCATCGAGCTCGAGCGCCTCATCGATCATCGCGAGCAATCCCTGCCCTACATCGCCGCCGCCGAGGCAGCGCTCCTCGCCCTCGCCGACCCCGCCGAGATCAAGCGCGAGGGCCGGGTCGTCACCAGCTACCTCCTCGCCCTCGAGGAGCTCCTCTTCACCGGCGTCGACGTGACCATCGTCGCCACCAACCCCGACGCCCAGCGACAATTCCTCGCCGCCGCCCGAGCCGCGGACGAGCCGCGGGCGGTGATCGAGCTCAGCCCCCCCGGCGAACGCTACCCGGACATCGGCCGAGACGCCGCCTACATCTGCTCCGACAGCGCCTGCTCGCCGCCGATCACCGACCCGAAGATCCTGGGACAACGCCTCCTCGACTTCACCGCAGCCCTGGACACCGGCGGCTAGGGCTCTCTTGGCCCCCTTCGGCCTTCGTTCGACCCTCGTTCGGCCCTCGTTCGACCCTCGTTCGACCCTCGTTCGGCCCCGTCCTCCTCCGCCCCGCAGCCGGTCCGCGCTCGGCCCCCCTTCGACCCCGTCCCCGCTCGACTCGTCCAGTCGGCTCTTGGCCCCCTTCGGCCTTCGTTCGACCCTCGTTCGACCCTCGTTCGGCCCCGTCCTCCTCCGCCCCCCAGCCGGTCCGCGCTCGGCCCCCCTTCGACCCGTCCCCGCTCGACTCGTCCAGTCGGCGCTCCTTCGCCGCTCGGCCCACTCGGCCCACTCCCTGTTCGACCCAGTCCGGTCGGCATTCGGCCCCGGTTCGCCCCGTTCGACCGCACGTTCGAACCCCTCCGGTCGGCGCTCAGTCACCGTTTGGCCTGGCCAGCACGTCCCCGCTCGCCCCCGTCATCCGGTCCCCCTGCCGCCGCCACGGCTCCTCGCAGCTTCTTGCTATCCTCGCGCCCGTTGTCGCGCGCCCGCCCCCTCGCCGTCTTCCTCGTCACCCTCTTCGTCTTGGGGATGATCGCCGGCGAGCGTCTCTTCGCACCGAGCCCGAACAATCACTTCAGCCACCTCGCGCAGGGCTGGCTAGACGGCCGTCTGAGCCTCGAGGGCGATCCGCCCGGCTATCCCAAGCGCCACGACGACTGGGGCCTCGTCACCACCCTCACGCTCCGCGACGGCGACGAGCTCCGGGCCCTGCGCTGTCGGACCAAGGCCTGCGAGGAGCGACGTCGGAGCGAGCGGGTCGAGCTGTGGTGGACCGAAGGCGGAGAACTCCGCGCGTTCTCCCGCGGCGAGATCGCCCAGCGGCAGCGGACCTGGTACGTCACCTTCCCGCCGGGCCCTGCCCTCCTCTTCCTCCCCGGCGTCGCGATCTGGGGCCTCGCCTTCGCCGACGTTCTCCTGACCGCGCTCCTCGCCGCCCTGATCCCCGCGCTCCTCGTCGCCTTCCTCGACCGCGAGCGCGGCACCGACGACGGCCGCGGCCGCGAGCACCTCTGGGTCGCCGCCGCCTGGGCCTTCGCCAGCCCCGCCCTCTTCGTCGGCGCCCACGGCTCGGTGTGGTTCACCGCTCAGATCGCCGGCGCCCTCTTCCTGACCCTCCACGTCATCACCGGCTGGAACGCCCGCAGACCCTTGCTCTCGGGGCTCTGCCTCGGCCTCGCCGTCGCCTGCCGACCGACGATGGCCTTGGCCTTCCCCTTCTTCGCCGCGGAGTGGTGGCGCTCAGGGCATCGCTTGCGGACCGCGCTCGCCTTCGCCGCTCCGCTAGCGCTCATCGGCGGAGCGCTCATGCTCCACAACTACGCCCGCTTCGGCGACGTCTTTGAGTTCGGCCACCGCTACCTCGACATCCGCTGGCAGGAGCGGATGCAGAGCATCGGCCAGTTCTCGACGGCGTATCTCCGGCGCAACCTCGAGTGCATGCTCTGGCTAGCGCCGCAGCTCAGCTCAGGCGCGCCGTACCTGCGCTGGTCGATCCACGGCATGGGCCTCCTCTTGGCCTCGCCCTGGCTCCTCCTCCTCGCCGCCGCCCGCCGCCGATTTCCCCAGCGAGCGGGCCTGATCGTCGCGGCGCTCGCCGTCGCGATCCCGCCGCTCCTCTATCACAACAGCGGCCAGCTCCAGCTCTCCTACCGCTTCGCCCTCGACTACCTGCCGCTGCTCGTCATCCTCCTCGCCTTCGGCGGAGGCCTCGCGCGGCGGCGCCTCTTCGCCGCCCTCGTCATCTTCGCCGCCCTCCTCCAGCTCTATGGAGCGTGGAACTTTCAGCGGGCGCCAGGTGACATCTTCGTCCACCACTTCTCCTGGCCCTTCAGCCAGGACGACGCCTAGGGCTGGCGATGGCGATGGCTCCTCGCCTTCCTCCTCGCGCTTCGCGGAGGGCTCTCTCCGGACCTGAGCCGTCGCGATCTCCTGAGAAGTTGCTCCTCGCTCCTCCAGGCTGGCGACGCGCTCGTCCAGCTCCTCCAGTGCGAATTCTTCTACCCCCGAGCGACGCTCTGGCGGAGGATTTGCGCAGGCTGAATGGCTCGCGATCGGATGCGGAGCGCGAACGCTGTGCAGAGAGGGGCGCAGGCTGGGGCGCAGGCCGGTCAAGGGGGGACACCACTCTCTCAGACAGGTCGGATGCGCGCGTCGACCACCCCTCGCGGGGCGGCCGATGCACGTCCTAGACTCGTTCGCGGTGTCCCCCCTCGCCCGTCCCATCGGCACGTCCTCCGCTTGAAGGGAGCCGGGGGATCGGGGGCTGAGGGGCTCTCCGAGGCGGTGTGGTGATCGGCAGGTGCGCCGGGGGATCGGGGGCTGAGGGGCTCGCCGACGCGGTGCGGTGATCGGCAGGTTCGCCGGGGGATCGGGGGATGAGGGCTCGCCGAGGCGGTGCGGTGATCGGCAGGTGCGCCGGGGGATCGGGGGATGAGGGCTCGCCGAGGCGGTGCGGTGATCGGCAGGTGCGCCTGGGGATCGCGGGATTGCGGGCTGACTGGCTCTCCGAGACGATTTGGGGGCGGCAGGTAAGCCGGGGGATTGCGGGCTGACGGGCTACGACCGCGGTCCATGCGCGGGGTCCGGGACCGCCTCTACCGCCCGATCTGGCTGCTAGGATGGGCTGTGGCCGGCGTCCGGATCCAAGTTGACCCCTCTGTGATGATCTCGCAGGGCGATCGCCACGCGATCACGCTCGCGCTCGCAGGGGGCGACCCTGGGCTTGTCCCCGACGAGCTTCGGATCGTGCGTCAGCTCGACGAGGGAATGTCCTCCGCCCGGGTGTTTGAGGCGGAGCTCGAGCACGCATCGGGGACAGTGATGCAGGTTGTGATCAAGGTCGATCGTGCGGACCGACTGATGAGCGAGCTCGAGGCCGCGGCGCGACTCTCGGAGGCACGCGCGCCGAACATCGCTCCTCCGGTCGCGCCAACGCTGGAGTCTGCGCGGGAGGTACGACCCGGACGTGCTGCGATCGTCTACCGTCACGGACGCGAGCCGTGGAGCGGTCCGTCGAGGAGCCTGCGCTCGCTCGCCCGCGACGCCATCGCCACGCCAGAAGACCGCGAGCGACTGCTCACGATGGTCGGGCGGACGCTAGCTGCGCTCGAGGCCCAGGTTCACGGGCCTCCGTCCGAGAAGGGGAGCGGCGAACGGCGCGACTTCTACCTGCGCCGGTGGCTGCCGAGCGTGACGGTCGCGGTCGATGAGGCGTGCGCCGCTTCGGGAGAGCTCCGCGAGCGCCTTCCCTATGGCGTTGAGGAGAGCGCGCGCCAGCTCAACCTCGGCGAGGAGAACCGCGTCGACGAGCTCCCGGCCAAAGGGAGCGTCGGCGAGCGTGTGAAGATTCGCCTCCCGCTTAAGTCTGTCGGAGATCGGGTCGTCGGCGGCATACGCGGCTACGGCACGGTAGGGTTCGAGATGCCCGACGCCGTCGCCGAGGAGGTGCGGGCGTGGTCGCCGAGGCAGCTCCTTGACGTCGCCGTCCACGGGACGCTGACCGCGACAGGCCCCGGCACGTACGCGGCGATCCTCCGCGACGCGGGCCTCGATCCGGAGGCTCCAAGCTGGGAGGTGGGGAGGCACACGTTCGTCAACTCCCTGCGTGCTCATCGGCGAAACCTCTTCGCTTGGGACTCGCGAGGTCGCGGCCACTTCGTCTTTGGGCACGGCGATCTCCACGACTGCAACGTCCTGATCATCGGCGACGAGTTCACGCTCATCGACCTCGGCCTCGCGGGCGAAGGGCATCCGCGCTGGGCCGACGCTGCTCGCCTCTTCGGCTCCCTGCTCGTCAACGCGCTCGCGCCGACGCTGTCGGTCGCCGAGATCGCCGGCGCCCTCCACCGCGCCTTCATCGGCGCCGACGACCTCGATCTCCGCTCTGAGGATCGCATCACCGCCTGCTCGGCGATCCTGCGCGGGATCGCGGAGCGGGCTGCCAAGACCTCCCGACACCCCGCGGAGGACGCCCGGCGCGAGTTCTGGATCGACACCCATCACTTCTGCTGGATCGCGATCAAGTGGGCGCACGCGGGACCGGAGGAGGAGCGGGCGCGACGGGTGACGGCGATGGCCCTCTTGGCCTCGATCGCCTCGACCTGCGTCGCCCAAGAACAAAAGGCGCTCGCTCGCCTCCGCGAGGAGCGGCCGATCGAGCAGCTGCGCGGGCTATCCGAGCTCGTCGAAGCCCGGGCCGTCCGCACCGGCGACATCGAAGCGGTCCTCCAGCTCCAGCTCGCGGTGCGCGAGATGATGGCAGGCTTGACCGCGGCCGTCTTCGTGGACGACGAACACCGCTCCAAGCTCCTCGACCGCCATGTCGAGGCGGCCCTGCGCGAACCGAGCTGGGGCGCGGCGTGGGTCGGCCAGCTCGAAGAGCTGCGACGCTCCGTGCCGCTGACCGTCGTCGAGCAGGTGATGTTGATCGACACGCTCCTCTTTGGCTGCGCCCGCCGCTGGTGCGAGCGGGCCTTCAGGGAGCTCCTCACCCTCAGCGAGTCGGGCGAGCCAGACGTCGCGCTGGAGGCCTATGTCGCGGTCTTCCTCCTCCTCGATCGGCCCTCCGCGAGGCGCACGCTGGGGGCTGACGGCGAGCTCAGCCGCCACGTCGCGCGCGTGCTCAGCCGGCCGGAGGCGAGGGAGGTCTTGCACAGGCTGAATCAAGTGGCGAGCGGTGGGATTCGCTACGATCTTGGCTTAGTCCGGGGCACGCTCTTGCGTGAGCACACGCCTTCTGCGCTCTGGGGGCTGCGTCCCTTTCGGGCCAGCTCTGCGCCGCAGGGGGTGCACCCGCAGCTCATCGATGGCCTTGAGGCCAGCGTCTCGTTCTCCGACTTCGAGAAGCACGCGATCGCCCGCTCCTACGACGCGCTGCAGCCCTGGCAGGTCACACAGCTTGTCGACATCCTCGATGGAGAGGCGCGACGTTTTCACCAGCTCCGAGCGTCAGCGCTGTGGAAGCGGGTCCAGGTGCGCTTCGGCTCCATCCTGCAATTTGCCGAGCAGGTCGCCGAAGACGACCTCGCGGTCTTCGGCGCCCGCAGCTCCTTCCCGCGGACCCTCGCGGACTTCATCGACGAGGAGCGGGAGTTCGCCGCCCTCGCGGTGGAGATGGCCAGCGCTCGCCTCGTGAACTCCGGCGGGCTCAAAGCGCTGGCCGCCCTCTGCGCAGAGGGCCCCGACGCCGGAGACCCCGCCCACGCCCACATGGAGCGCGCATGGGCGACAGGGGGCCTCGAGAACTTCGCCATTGTGCTCGAGCACGCCGAGCCTGCCGGGGCGCGACACCTCCGCGATGATCTTCGGTTGCTCGCTGCGATCGACCGCGCAGACCTCAGTCGGCGCTCCTCGGTCATCTCGCGCGTCGTCTGCGAGCAGACCTTCGCCCTGCTCCTCACCTCTATCTCGGCGGTCGACGGCCTCCACGCTGAGACCCTCGGGAACTTCGCCCTCTTCATGAAGAACGTCCGCGGCGAGATGGACGAGGCCGAGTCCCTCTACCGCAGGGCCCTCGCCGCCGACCCCTCCCACGCTAACAACCTCGGGAGCTTCGCCCTCTTCATGAAGAACGTCCGCGGCGAGATGGACAAGGCCGAGTCCCTCTACCGCAGGGCCCTCGCCGCCGACCCCGCCCACGCCAACAACCTCGGGAACTTCGCCCTCTTCATGTGGACCGTCCGCGGCGAGATGGACGAGGCCGAGTCCCTCTACCGCAAGGCCCTCGCCGCCGACCCCACCCATGCCAACAACCTCGGGAACTTCGCCTTCTTCATGGCGGACGTCCGCGGCGAGATGGACGAGGCCGAGTCCCTCTACCGCAGGGCCCTCGCCGCCGACCCCACCCACGCTAACAACCTCGGGAGATTCGCCCTCTTCATGTGGACCGTGCGCGGCGAGATGGACGAGGCCGAGTCCCTCTACCGCAGGGCTCTCGCCGCCGACCCCGCCCACGCCGACCACCTCGGGAACTTCGCCTACTTCATGTGGACCGTGCGCGGGGAGATGGACGAGGCCGAGTCCCTCTACCGCAGGGCCCTCGCCGCCGACCCCGCCCACGCCAACAACCTCGGGAACTTCGCCGGTTTCCTCTTCTGCCAGGGGACCCACGACGAGGCCAAGGACCTCTCCACTCGCGCTCGAGCAATACCGACTCTTAAGGAGCCAACCTTGCTTGAGCTGCATTTCTACGACTTCGTCCACCTCCCGGAGGCGCGCGCTACGGCTGCCCACGCGCTCGAGACTATGCTCGCGCGCGGCGTCCGTTCGCCGGCATTCGACCTCTCCCGTCACGTTGCGAGGGCGCGGAGCTGCGATCACCCCGAGTTCGCCCGAGTCGCCCGCTTCGCGGCCCAAATCAGCGGCACCACGGCGCTCTAGCGGCAGCTTTGGGCGACGATGGGCGCGCTCATCGAGCCGCTCATCGATCGGAGCCGCGTACCTGCCCGCCCGACGCAGCTCCTCTTTCCGCCTTGCCTTAGGGACACGCTCCGACCGAACCCAACGGGCCATCCTCGCGCCGTCCTTGGGATTGCCCGGAGGACATGCTCCTAAGGTCTCCGTATCCGCCACTTGTTCGCTGAGCCCTTCAGCCCCCGATCCCCCGGCTTCCTTCAAGCGGAGGACGAGCCGGTGGACGGGCGAGGGGGGACGCCGCGAACGAGTCTAGGACGTGCATCGACCGCCCCGTGAGGGGAGGTCGACGCACGCTCCGACCTGTCTGAGAGAGTGGTGTCCCCCCTTGACCGGCCTACGCCCCAGCCTCCGCCCCTACCTTGCGGCCCTTCGGAGTTCCGCACCCGCTCGCCAAACCATCTCAGCCACCGCAACTCCACCGCAACTCCACCGCAAGAGCATCGCTCGAGGACCGCTCGAGGACCGCTCGAGGACCGCTCGAGGACCGCTCGAGGACCGCAAGACCGACCCTCAACGAACTCAACGAACTCAACGAGCCCAACGAACACGAGAGCCACCCCGCAGAGTCGAGAAGCACCTCGCCCCCACAGATCAGCCCAGCAAACCCCACCCTCACAACACCCCCGATCCGCGCGCAAAAAATCTACGTACTTCGCGACCCAGCCCTCATCAGCGAATAATTCGCGTGTCACCTCCATCCTGTGGAAGCTCCTCTCCATGCCCGACACCGCGAAGGTCCAGGCGCCCGCCGCTGCCATCGACATCGAGCCCTATTGGAGCTCCCCGAACCAGCGCGTGCGCCTCTTTAAGGGCGACTCGCTCACCCTCCTGGGTCAGCTCCCCGCCGAGTCCGTCGACACGATCTTCGCCGATCCGCCCTACTTCCTCTCGAACGGCGGCATGACCTGCAAGAACGGCAAGCGCAGCAGCGTCAACAAGGGCAAGTGGGACCAGAGCCGCGGCGTCGAGGAGAACCACGAGTTCAACAAGCGCTGGCTCGCCGCCTGCAAGCGGCTCCTCAAGCCCAACGGCACGATCTGGGTCTCCGGCACCAGCCACGTCATCTACAGCGTCGGCTTCGCGATGCAGCAGCTCGAGTACAAGCAGCTCAACGAGATCGTCTGGGAGAAGCCCAACCCGCCGCCGAACCTCTCGTGCCGCTACTTCACCCACGCCACCGAGTCGGTGCTCTGGGCCGCCCGCGACCGCAAGAGCAAGCACCACTTCTCCTACGCCGAGATGCGTGAGGAGAACGGCGGCAAGCAGATGAAGACCGTCTGGCGGATGACCGCGCCTGGGAAGTCCGAGAAGGCCCACGGCAAGCACCCCACGCAGAAGCCGCTCAAGCTTCTGGACAGGCTCCTGCGGGCCTCCTGCGCCGGCGACAGCGTGATCCTCGACCCCTTCAACGGGAGCGGCACCACCGGTGTCGCCGCGGCCCGCCTCGGCCACAACTACATCGGCTTCGATCTCGACGAGACCTACCTCGAGCTGACCAAGAACCGCCTCGTCGCCGAGAACCCGACCTGGGCCGGCCTCCGGGTCGTCAGCTGAGCAGCGCTCGCGAGAACCTCGCCGCTCCTCGCGGCGCTGCACGCCTCATAGGGCCGGCAGCGTCGGCCCTGAACGGAGGCTCTAGACCTCCATGATCTCCGCCTCTTTTGCGGCGAAGACCTCGTCGACGAGCTTGCTGTAGGTGTTGGTGACCTCCTGGACCGCGTCGAGCGCGCGCTTGAGCTGGTCCTCGGAGATCTCCTTGTCCTTCTCGGCGTCCTTGAGCAGGTCGTTCGACTCGCGCCGCGACTTGCGGATGCTGATCTTCGCCTCCTCTGCGAGGCCGGAGATCTGCTTGACCAGGCTCCGACGGCGCTCCTCGTTGAGCGGTGGGATCGGCAGGCGGAGCACGATCCCGTCGCTGCTCGGGTTGAGCCCGAGCTGCGAGTTGTTGAGCGCCCGCTCGATCGCGGCGATCGAGTTGCGATCGTAGGGCTTGATCACGAGGAGTCGCGCGTCGGCGACGCTGACGTTGGCGACCTGGTTGAGCGGCACGGTCGCGCCGTAGCTCTCCACCTTCAGCCCGTCGAGGATCGACGGGTTGGCGCGGCCGGCACGGATCCGGGCCAGCTGCTTGCGGAGGCTCTCCACCGCGGTCTTCATGCCATCTTCTGCTAGCTCTAGGGCCTCGTCCTGCATTGTCCTAGCTCCTCCCTCGCGGCGCCGTCGGACGTTCACAGTCCACGGGTCCGACGAGCGTACCTATCTGTTCGCCGCAGACGACGCGGCGGATGTTGTTGCGCGTGAGCATATCGAAGACGACGATCGGTAGGTTGTTCTCCTTGCACAGAGAGATCGCCGTCGCGTCCATCACGTTCAGCCCCTTGGAGAGGACGTCGAGGTACGTGAGGCGGCTAAACCGCACAGCGTCGTCGTGGAGCGCCGGGTCCCGGTCGTAGACGCCGTCCACCTTGGTCGCCTTGAGCAGGACCTCCGCCTGGACCTCCATCGCCCGCAGGGCCGCGGCGGTGTCGGTCGTGAAGTACGGATTCCCGGTGCCGGCGGCGAAAATGACCACCCGACCCTTCTCCAGGTGGCGCGTCGCCCGGCGGCGGATGTAGGGCTCGGCGATCGCCTTCATCTCGATCGCCGAGAGCACCCGGGTATAGACCCCGCGCTGCTCGAGGGCGTCCTGGAGGGCGAGCGAATTCATCACCGTCGCCAGCATCCCCATGTAGTCGGCGCTGGCCCGGTCCATGCCCGAGGCCGCCGCTGACATCCCGCGGAAGATGTTGCCGCCGCCGATGACGATCGCGACCTCGACCCCGAGCTCGATAAGCTCGCCGATCTCGCCGGCCATCGCCCGCAGCACGTCGGCGTCGACGCCGTAGCCCTGCTTGCCTTGGAGGGCCTCGCCCGAGAGTTTAAGGAGGATCCTCGAGAAGACCGGCTGGGCTGGCGGCTGCATCGGGAGCAGGTACTACCTTAAACGTGAAAGGGCGGGGAAGTCCCCACCCTCGCACGACGACCGAAAGGTCGAGGCGTCAGCGCCGGATTAGCGGTTGCTAATCTGGGCGGCGACCTCCTCGGCGAAGTTCTCGGACTTCTTCTCGAGGCCCTCGCCCAGCCCGTAGCGGGTGAAGCGGCGGATCTTCACGTTCTCGCCGATCTTGGCGACGAGCTCCTTGAGCACCATCTCGATGGTCTTCTTGTCGTCCTTGACGAACTTCTGCTCGAGGAGGCAGACGTCGCCGTAGTACTTGTTGACCTGGCCGTCGACGATGCGATCGACGATCTTCTCCGGCTTGCCGTCGGCGAGCGCCTTGGCGCGGTAGATCTCACGCTCCTTCTCGACGAGCTCGGTGTTGAGCTCCTCACGGCCGACGACGAGCGGGCTCATCGCCGCGATGTGCATCGCCACGTCGCGACAGAAGGTCTGGAAGTCCTCGTTGCGGGCGACGAAGTCGGTCTCGCAGTTGACCTCCAGAAGAACGCCGACTTGGCCGCCAGCGTGGATGTAGGAGCTGACGAGGCCCTCGGTCGCGATCCGACCGGCCTTCTTCGAGGCGGCGGCGAGGCCCTTCTTGCGGAGGTAGGCGATCGCCTTCTCCATGTCCCCGTCGCACTCCGTGAGCGCCTTCTTGCACTCGAGCATGCCCGAGCCAGTGCTGGCGCGCAGGTTCTTGATGTCTGCTGCAGTGATCTTGCCCATGTCGTCCTCTTCCTCTTCCTACTCGCCCTGGGTCGGAGCAGCGCCGAGCGGGCCCTCCTCGGGGGTGGCCGCGGCCTCGGGCGCCGGGAGCTGGGTCCGACGCGAGACGATCTCGACCTTGGGGCCGTCGCCGCCGGTGTGCACGCGGATGGTCTCCGGCGCCTCCTGCTCGACGACATCGCTGACCGCGCGGGCCTTGCCCATGCGCGAGCCCTCGATGCAGGCCTCGGCGATCTTCGAGCAGAAGAGCTTGATCGAGCGGATCGCGTCGTCGTTGCCGGGGACCACGATCTGGATCGAGTTCGGGTCCGCGTTGGTGTCGGCGATCGCGATCACCGGGATGTTGAGGCGGTTAGCCTCGGTCACGGCGATGTGCTCGCGGACCGGGTCGATCACGAAGAGCGCGCCGGGGAGCTTGTTCATGTCCTTGATACCGCCGAGGTTGCGCTCGAGCTTGATCCGCTTGCGGTCGAGCATCAGCGCCTCCTTCTTGGTCAGCATCCCGGTGGTGCCGTCGGCGGCCATCCGCTCGATGTTGCGGAGCTTGTCGATCGACTGGCGGAGGGTCTGCCAGTTGGTCAGGGTCCCGCCGAGCCAGCGCGAGCAGACGTAGTACTGGCCGGCGCGGGCGGCCTCGGTGGTGAGCACGTCCTGCGCCTGCTTCTTGGTGCCGACGAAGAGGATCGGCTTACCCTCGGCCGCGATGCCGCGGATGAAGGCGAAGGCGCGGCGGAAGAGCTGCGCGGTCTGCTGGAGGTCGATGATGTGGATCCCGCCGCGGGCGCCGTAGATGTAGGGTTTCATCCGCGGGTTCCAGCGCTCGGTGCGGTGTCCAAAGTGGACGCCGGCCTCGAGGAGCTCGCGGACGGTGATGATGCGCTGGCCCTCGCTGGGCTCGTAGGCATCGCGCTGGGCTTTCGCGTCGCGCTGCTGGACGGTGGCTTCGGTGGCTTCGGTCGCCTCGGCGACTTCGGTGTTCTCGGACATTCTCTACTCCTTGGCGTTGTGCCTCTGCCCCCTTCGCGGGTCGTCCGTACACCGACCTCCGCTCAACTCTTGACGAGTTTTCCCGAGCAAACGTGTCGGCGACGCCACGGCGACCTCCAGGGGCATGTGGTGTCGGTTAGGCCGCGGCGTGTAGCACGGGAGCGACAAAACGATCAAGATGGAACCCGGGGCGCCCCTCCGGGGTCTGAGCCGGTGGCCCCGGTGCGGACCCGGGGGCCCCCATGGGGGAGCCTGCGCGATGATCGCGCAGGAGCTGACACACATCCCCGAAGACACCCCTCGGTCGCACACATGCAAGCTACTGCTATAAGCGAGGGGAATTGGTCCCCATGAGCCGTCTCCGCCTCATCGTCGGCCTGACCGTCAGCACCACCATCGGCCTCGTCGCCGGGTGTTTCCGCGACGGGACCCCGCCGCCCGCCTTCCGCTTCAACTGCGAGGCCGACTCGGACTGCGAGGCCCTAGTCGACGACATGGGCGAGCCCGTCGTCGACGAGAACGGCGATCCCTACGTCGAGCAGTGCATCGCCGGCCTCTGTCAGTACGCCTGCTCCGGCAGCGTGCTCGGCTTCATCGACCCCAGCGCCGCCAGCGGCTGCCCGCCGGACAACGACGGCTACACCTGCTTCAACGGCACCTGCAACCACCTCTGTGACGCCGCCGCCGATCCGCCGGAGTGCTCGAGCCCGCAGACCTGCGTCGAGTTCGCCGACTTCGGCGAGATCCCGAACCTCGACTCGATCCTGGAGCAGCTCCCGCAGGAGCGCCCCGGGCTCTGCGGCGTCCTCTGCGACGCAGACGACGCGTCGACCTGCCCGGACGGGCAGCTCTGCTTCGACGGCCTGTGCATCGACCTCTCGGGCGGAATCCCGGACACGACGACGACCGGCGACATGACGGGCGGGACTACCGGCGACATGACGGGCGGGACCACCGGCGGGACCACCGGCGACATGACCGGGAGCACAGGACCATGAGCACCCCACGAAGGCCCCGAGCCCGCGCCTCCGCGCTGCCCATCCTCGCGCTCATCACCGCCGGCACCACCGCCTGCGCGTCCTTCGAGGCCCCGCGGCCCGGCCCGAGCGCGCTCATCGACAGCCGCCTCCACATCGTCCCCGTTCTCGCCGCGAAGACCTCGATCGAGGCCGAGCCCGAGCCCGCCGACACCGGCGGTCGCAGGGCGGGGCGGACCACCGCGACCCACGCGGTGCTCTGGACCGGGGTCGTCCTCGCGGCCCTCGGCGGCGCCGGCCTCGTCGGCTTCGGCGCGACGAGCTACGCCACCGACAGCAAGCTGAGCAAGGGGTACAACGAGGACGGCCTCACCCGCGACGAGCAGCAGACCCTGATCGACCGCGGCGAGGCGATGAACACCGCGACGATCATCAGCGCCTCGGTCGGCCTCCTCGGCGCCCTGATGGCGGTCACCGCCTACGGCGTCGAGTACACCAACTGCGGCCCCCTCGCGCCGAAGAGCCGGCGCTGCTCCGAGCGCTGAGCCCCCGGCGAGCGAGCGCGGGCCCCACGCGCCGAAGAGCCGCCGCTGCTCCGAGCGCTGAGCCCCGGCTAGCGAGCGCGGCTAGCGAGCGCGGCCCCCTCGCGCCGAAGAGCCGGCGCTGCTCCGAGCGCTGAGCCCCCGGCGAGCGAGCGCGGCGAGCGAGCGCGGCCCCCTCGCGCCGAAGATCCAGCGCTGCTCCGAGCGCTGAGCCCCCGGTGAGCGAGCGCGGCGAGCGAGCGCGGCGAGCGAGCGCGGCCCCCTCGCGCCGAAGATCCAGCGCTGCTCCGAGCGCTGAGCCCCCGGCGAGCGAGCGCGGCCCGCCGACCAACCGACCGCGGCTGAGCCCTTCGTCTGGGACCGACGCCGAGACCACGACGAGCTCGCCGCTGATCCCATCGTCCCCGAACCGCCGCGGCCCTCGAGCTCGGCACGACGAGGTGACCCCGCCGTCGTCTTTCACCTGGACGTGGGCCTCAGCGCGGGCGTCGGTGTAGGGTGCGAGCCCCATGGACCGGGGACGCGATAGGAGGGGCGCCGCGACGGGCGACATCTTCGCCGCCGCTGCGCTGAGCGAGCGCGTCGTGATCAGCGGCCTCCTCGTCCTCATCGCCCTCGTCCTCCTGCCGATCCTCGGCTTCGGCTTTGTCTACGACGACGGCTGGACCTTCACCGCCAACGGCTTTCTCCGCCACCCCCAGGACCTGCCGCTGCTGCTGACGGACGAGGCCGCCCGCCGCCACGTGCCGGACGCCTTCCGGCCGACGCTGGTCCTCTTCGACGTCATCGCCTATCAGCTCTTCGGGCTCTTCGCGCCGGCGCACCACGCCCTCTCGATCGCCCTCCACCTGCTGGTCTGCTGGCTCGCCCAGCGCTGGCTCGCCCTCCTCGGCGCGCCGCTCTCGCTCCGCGCCGGCACCCTCGCCCTCTTCGGCCTCTTGGCGATCCACGCCGAGGCGATCGCGGTCATCTCCTTCCACGAGGACCTGCTGGCGGCCGCCCTCGGCCTCGGCGCCCTGGTGGCAGCCAGCGAGGGCCTCCAGACGCGGAGCGGCGAGGCCCCAGGCCGCGCCAGTCGACCCCCGCGTCGCCGGGCGCTCCTCCTCGGGATCGCCGGCGCGCTCCTGATGATGCTCGCCTGCGGCGCGAAGATGAGCGTGGCGACCCTCCCCGCCCTCTTCTGGTTGGCCGAGACGCTCGATCCCTGGCGACGCCGGGCGAGCGGGAGGCGAGCTCGGGTCGCGGCGATGAGCGTCGCCCTCCTCGCCGGCGTCGGCCTCGCCGTCGCCCACACCTGGATCACCCACGGCAGCCTCTCGCCCTACGCCGGCGAGGCCAACCTCCGCCTCTACGCCAGCCGTGTCGGTCTCCTCCCGGTCCTGGCGATGTCGGCCCAGATCCACCTCGGCTATCTCCAGCAGATCGTCGTCCCCTGGGGGCTCTCTCCGGAGTACGTCGACGCGGGCGCCTCGTGGCGCGAGCCGGCGACCCTCCTCGCCAGCGCCGGGCTCGGCTCGCTCCTCCTCTATGGCCTCTGGGCCGCCCATCGTCGCCGCCGACCGCTCGTCGCCCTCACCATCCTCGGCGCCGCCGCCCTCGCCCTGCCCACCGCCAACATCGCGGCGATGCCGAACATGCGCGCCGATCGGCTGATGTACCTCCCGAGCCTGGCGATCTGCCTCGGCCTCGCCGCGGCGACCATCGCCCTCGGTCGCTGGCTCGTCGCGTCGCGCCCAGACGCGAGCGACGGACAGGGGCGAGAGCTCCAGGACGGCCCGCCTGGCGACGGCCAAGCTCACACCCAAACCCGAGGCGGCCACTCCCAAGCCCAAAGCCGAGCCCAAAGCCGAGCCCAGAGCCGAGCCCAAAGCCGAGGCCAGAGCCGAGCCCAGAGCCGAGCCCAGAGCCGAGCCCAGAGCCGAGCCCAGAGCCGAGGCCAGAGCCAGGAGACGATCCAAGCGAGCGCCCCGAGCCTCGCCCCGCTCCTGACCTTCGCGCCCCTCGCCGTCCTCGCGATCCTCCAGGGCGCGTCCCTGCTGGCGACCGCGCGGGTCTACCAGAACAGCGGCGCCCTCTGGTCGGTCGCCAGCCGCCGAGCGCCAGGCTCTGCCCGGGCCCAGGCCCTCTACGGTGAGATCCTGCTCGCCGGCCGCGAGCCCGAGGAGCGCGACTCGCCGAGCGACCTCCGCCGCCTCGCCTCTGTACGGGCACACTGCCGCAGAGCCCTCGCGATCGACCCGCTCGACGAGATCTCCCACCTCTGCGCGGCCCGCCTGGCGAGCGCTGAAGAGGATTGGGAGCAGGCCGAGCGCAGCCTCCGCCGAGCCCTTGAGCTCAGCGTCGACCGCAACCATCGGATCCTCGCGTCCCTCGCCGAGGTGACCCTCGACCTGCCCCGACTCGGCGAAGAAGAGCGCCGAGAAAGGGCCCTAGAAGTCCTGACAAGGGCGATCCGTGAGTACCCTTACGCGGTCGAAGTGTGGGGAGCCGCCGGTCGAATCCTCCACCGCATCGGCGACCCCGCGCGGGCTCAGCTCGCCTTCCGCCGGGCCTACAACCTCGCCCCCGAGCGTCCAGAGACCTCTCTTTGGGCGATCGAGACAGCCCTTGATCGCGGCGAGGCGGAGCTCGCGAGGAGCCTCCTCGTCCGTAGGGCCAAGCCCCTCCGCAGCGCAGCTCCCGGCCTCAAGGCGGCCCTCGAGCGTCGCCTCGAGGATCACGCCCTCCTTTTCCCGTCCCCCCCGACAAATCCTGGTAGAGTCAAGGACCCGACAACGGGAGCTTCTTCTCGATGATCCGTAAATTTTATTCCCTCTTGATTATCGCCGCGCTGACCATCGCCGCAGGTTCGATGGCCTGCTCCGAGAACCTCGAGAGTCTCGACAACCAGGACGAGACCGACAGCGGCACCTAGCTGCCGCTCGCGCCCCGTACCCGCACGACCCCTCGTGGCGGGCTTCTGAGCGGATCGAGCCTGTACGGATCGGGCCAGATCGATCGGGATCGGGGCACGCCACACCAGGACGCCCTCGTCGACGCGCGGTGACCAGGATCGCCTCACGGAACATGCGCACAAAGCGCTCCGTGCCCGCACCGGCACGAGCCCAGGCCCCGCGGGCGCGCAAGGAGCGCCGCCGCGGGACACCGCTTCGACCGAAGGCGCAGTCCTGTGATAGAGCAGCCGAGCCCAAGCATGGCCACTGACAACGAAACAGGCCCCAACGTCGCCCTACCCCTACGCGAGGTCGACCCCGACGCGCTCAAGGTAGTCCGCAAGCTGCTCGCCAACGGCCACGAGACCTATCTCGTCGGCGGCTGCGTACGCGACCTCTACCTCCGCCGCCGCCCGAAGGACTTCGACGTCGCCACCAGCGCGACGCCCGAGCAGATCCGCAAGACGTTCCGCAACTCGCGGATCATCGGCCGCCGCTTCAAGCTGGCGCACGTCTTCTTCGGCTCGAAGATCATCGAGACGAGCACCTTCCGGACGACCCCCGTCGCCACCGAAGGCGACGACATGTTGATCACCCGCGACAACGAGTGGGGGTCGATCGAAGACGACGCCCGCCGCCGCGACTTCACGATCAACGGTCTCTTCCACGACCTCGAGAACAACCGGATCGTCGACCTCGTCGACGGGATCCCGGACCTCGATCGCGGCGTGATCCGGACGATCGGCGACCCCACCCTCCGCTTCCAAGAGGACCCGGTGCGGATGATCCGGGCGATCAAGTTCGCCGCCCGCCTCGACTTCACGATCGAGGAGGAGACCTGGCAGGCGCTGCTGGCGACCGTCGGCGACATCACCAAGTGCTCCCGCGCCCGCCTCCTCGAGGAGATCTACAAGCTGCTTCGCGGCGGCGCCTCCAGGCGGAGCTTCGAGCTCCTCATCGAGGCCAAGATCTTCCCCTACGTTCTCCCGACCTACATCGATCTCTTCAAGGAGCGCACCGAGGTCGGCCTGGTCCGAGCCCAGCGCTTCCCGAAGGACGAGCCCCTGCCGCCCGGGTACCACCCCTCGCGGCTCTTCTGGGAGTTCCTCGACGCCCTCGACGAGTACACGAGCGAGACCGGTCAATCCGCGAGCAACGGGGTGCTCCTGGCGATCCTGATGGCGCCGGTGATCGACCAGGAGTGGATCAACGCGAGCCGCCGCGACCTCGACCGGACGATCGACGCGACCATGGACGCGCTCTGCGGCCCGCTCGGGATCGCCCGCCGCGACCGCGAGCTCGCCCGCCAAATCCTGATGGCGCACAGGCGGATGGTCGGGCCGACCAAGCGCCGCCGCCGACCCTCGCTGGTCCAGCGTCAATACTTCCACGACGCGCTGGTCTTCCTCGGAATCGCCGTCCAGGCCCGCGGCGAAGACGACGGCGAGTTCTCCCACTGGCAGCGCCTCGCCGCCACCGCGGCGCCGATGGTCGCGAGCGAGGAGAGCCCCGCCCACGGGGACAAGCGCCCGCGCAGGCGCGGCGGTCGTCCCCGTCGCCGCAGCGGCCGCACCTCGGGCTCCGGCCGCAGCCAGCGAGCCGGCTCCTAGGGCGCCCCCCCTCGCCGCATCCGTCCATGGACGAAGGCAGAGACTTGAGCCGGGGTCGACCCCAGGTCAGCGCCGAGCTCCGCGCCCGGCTCCTCGAGCGTGGCACCTGCGACCACTACGAGGACGCGGCCCTCTACGACTTCGAGTACGCCGATCGCTTTGAGGACATCGAGTGGTACGTCGCCCTCGCCGACGAATTGTCGGAGGAGGCCGGTCGACCGCTGCGGATCCTCGAGCTCGGCGCAGGGACCGGGCGGGTCAGCCTCGCCCTCCTCGCCAGCGGCCACCACATCACCGCGCTCGATCGGATGGCGTCGATGCTCGAGCGCCTCGCCGCGAAGGTGACGAGGCCGGCCGAGCGCGCGCGGCTGCGGGTGCTCGAGGCGGACATGACAGCCCCGCCGATCGACGACGGCACCTTCGACCTGGTGCTCGCCCCCTTCAACACGCTGATGCACCTCTACACCCAGGAGGAGCTGCGGCGCTGCTTCGCCGCGGCGTGGCGCGCCCTGGACGAGGGCGGCACCTTCGCCTTCGACGTCCTCCTCCCGGACCTCGAGTGGCTGACCTGGGACCCGAGCACGCGCCACGCGGTCACCTTCTTCAAGCACCCGACCAGCGGCGAACGTCTGGTCTACTCGACCAACCACAGCTACGACCCGGCGACCCAGGTCTGCCACGTCCGGATCTTCTACGATGACGCGCCGTCGCGGCCGCGGGCCTTCAAGCCGCCGCCCGTCCCCCGCCGCCTCGTCCACCTCGCCCACCGCCAGATCTTCCCGGAGGAGCTGCGGATCCTCGTCGCCACCGCAGGCTTCACCCTAGAGGGACACAGCGGTGATTTCGGCGGAGCCCCGCTCAGCGTGGATGTGCAGTCGCAGGTGGTCCGCTGCCGGAAGCCACCGCGTCCTCACCGGCCTCGCAAGTCCTGAGCCCCAAAGCCCGACGGAGCGAGCCTCGGCCCCAGACGCCGCCGGCCGACGCCGGTGCGCGCTCCCACGACGCGCCGCAAACGAGCGCTCGAGGACAACGCGGGAGGTGCAGAGAAAGCGGGCGTACGTCGGTTGACGAGGCCATTCGATCCTCCTACACCGTGGGGGCCCGATGAGCGACGAAGCCTCGCCACCGCCGAGCGGTCCCCCCACGAGGTCAGCGATGCCCGCCGCTCCGCCCCCGCTGCGGCCGCTCCGACTGCTGATGTCGCTCGGCGCCGGGATCATCGCCCTGACGCTGGTCTTCGCGACGATCGGCTACTTCTTCCGCGATCCCCTCCTGCGATTCGCGAGCCTCTTCGTCGGCAAGCTCGGCGGAGTCGGCGTCGCGATCGGCTTCTACATCCCCGACGCCTTCACGATCCCGCTGCCCAACGACGCCTTCTCGGTGCTCGGGCTCGCCGGCGGGCTCGGCTTCATCGAGGTCGCAGTATGGAGCACCGTCGGCTCCCTGCTCGGCGGATCGACCGGCTTCGCCATCGGCCGTCGCCTCTCCAAGACCGCCTGGTACCAGCGAGTGATGAACGGTCGCGGCGCGGAGGTCCAGGGGCTGATCAACCGCTACGGCGGGATCGGCCTCGCCCTCGCCGCTCTCACGCCGCTCCCCTACTCGCTCGCCTCTTGGGCCGCCGGGACCAGCGAGCTGCGCTACTGGCACTTCCTCCTGATCTCCGCCCCCTTCCGGGCGATCCGGGTCACGAGCGTCCTCTGGCTCTTTTCGCTCGGCCTTTGGGCGCTCGGGACCTGATCGCGGGCCTCGCGGTGTCCGACCGACCCCGGCTTGGCCAGCGCCGATCCGCACCCGCTCAGGTCCAACTCCGCGACCGCTGCGAACTGGGTAGCGCGTCCGCAGGTGCCCGCCCAGAGCCAGCTCGCCGCCGCTCGCCGCCGCTCGCCGCCGCTTCGCCGGCGAACACGGGCGGAGCCCGCCGGCCTGCGCTACCGTGGACAAGGTGCTCCGACTCCTCCGACAGCTCGGCCGGCGCAGCGCGAGCGGCCTCGCCCTCGCCTCCGGCCTCGCCCTCAGCCTGACCTCGCCGGTGGCGAGCGCCGACAGCGTCGTCGTCGACCCCAACGTCAACACCGAGCGGAGCTACATCCCCTTCGAGGAGCTCTCCTACGAGGTGATCGTCGAGGGCATGGTCGGCTTTCGTGCTGACGTTCGCCTGCGGACGGCGCTCCACAACAACAGCTCCCGGGCGCAGGACATGGTTCTCAGCCTCGCCCTCCCCCGCGGCGCCGAGATCCACGGGCTCAGGGTCGCCCGCGGCGGTGAGTGGCGCGAAGGGGCGGGCACGGAGCTCGCCGACGAGGCTGGCCGCGCAGACCCTGGGACGATCTTCGTCCGCGGGCTGCCGCCGCACGAGCGCGGGGACATCCCGGGCGCGGAGCTCGTCGCCTTCAGCCTCGCCCCTGGCTCGACGACCCAGGTCGAGCTCCAGCTCCTCGTCCCCCCGCGGATGAGCGGCGATCGCTGGGAGGTCACCCTCCCCGAGCGCGGCAACTCCCCCCTCGGCCTCGCCCGCAAGCGCCGAGTTATCGTCCGCAACGCCGCCGAATTCTGGGTCGACGACGTCCATAACCAGGGCAAGCCAGCGCTCGTCTCCGCCGCCGACGATCGGGTCACGCTCGCCTGGCCAGCGTCGGTCCCTCGCAAGCGGACCCAGACGCCGACGCTCGACTCGCGCTACGAGGTCACCCGGGCCAGCGACCGCCGGGGCGGTGAGTTCCGCCTCTATCTCCGCCTCGGCGCCACCGCGGCCCTGCGCCCCGATCATGTCGTCGTCGTCGTCGACCGCTCCAAGAGCACCGCGCCGTCGATGCACCGCGCCGCCGTGACGATGCTCGACGCGCTCTTCGAGCAGCTCCCCGCCAAGACGACCTTTGACGCGATCAGCTTCGCCCGCACCGCTGAGCCGCTCCTCGACCTCGGCCAGCGCTCGACGGTCGGCGACAGGAAGGCCCGCGCCCGCCTCGCCTCCGCCCTCGACGCCGGCGCCCGCCAGCAGGGCACAAACCTCGCCGCTGCGTTCGCGCTCGTCGGCGAGCGGATCAAGAGCCGCGGCGCCAAACGGCCGCTCATCCTCGTCGTCACCGACGGGATGCTGCCCCTCTCGATCACCCCGGAAGACGTCGACGCGGCCCTCGCCGCCGGCCTCGCTGTCCGCCCGCACGGCCGCGGCTGGCCGGAGATCCTCTTCGCCGTCGACGAGCCGATGGTCGCCCAACGGGGCCTCGATCCTGAGCATCCAGTCGCCCAGATGGCCGCGGGGCTCGGCGCCCGGATCTCCCTCGAGACGCTCGAGCAGAAGACCGCCGGCGTCGCCGACCTCCTCGAGGCCCCCCAGGTTCTCCGCGACCTCTCGGTGACCCTGCCGAAGAGCGCAGTCCTCGATCAGGCCGCCCCCGCCGGGCTCGTCGCCGGAAACTTCGTCGTGCTCACCGGCACCTACGAGGGGGCCACGCCGCCGCAGCCGCGACTGCGGGGCAAGATCGGCCAACGCAACGTCCGCGTCACCCCGAAGACCATACGCGCAGCGCCCCCGCCGACGGCCCTCGTCGCCTCGGTCGGCCTCGCCCCCGTCGCCCAAGCCGTCGCCGAGGGCTTCCTGCCGCCGCCTTGGCTGACCCGCAAGCACCAGCGCGACGCTCAGCTCGGGATCACCTGGGCCGGTCGCGGCGGCTACACAGCCAAGGGCTTCCTCGACTGGCGGATCTTCAAGCGCTACCTCGGCACCCGCGTCTACCCCCGGGCCCGGGCCTGCTACAACATGGCCCTGACCCGCGACCAGACCATCGGCGGCCGCGTCGTCTTCGCCTTCGAGGTCGGCAAGGGCGAGGTCATGCACGCCGAGATCGCGCAGATCGAGCTCGACCAGCCTGACGAAGAGCTCGAACGCTGCCTGCTCGAGGCCGCCTGGTCGCTGACCATCCCCGCGGGACAGCTCGACGATCAGCTCTATCGCCTGCGCTATCCGCTCTACCTCAAGCCCCCCGAGGGCGGGACCCCGCGGATGAGCGAAGATCCGCTCGGCGAGGGCACCGTCGAGCTCCTCCTGCGCAGCGCTCCCTAGCCCCCCTGCTTCTCTCACCGGGCGGCGACCGTGGCGTCCTGGGAAGCACGCTCGCCGAGGCGTCGACCTGTGCTCTCCGAGGCCTCTGCGGTAGGGAGGCCCCGGCGGGGGAGTACAGCTCTCTCTCGGCGCGCCCCGACATCTCGCCGCCGCCGGGCGCCGGCGAGGACGCTCGCGAGGGCGACCGAACCGACGAGACCCGACGAGACCCGACGAGCTCAACACCACTACGTCCACCGCCGATGCCTTTTCGAGACGACGGCGCGACAGCGCCTCGGCGTCGGCCGACGAGGGGCGCTCCGTCACGACGCCGCTCCAGCTCAGCTCTTGCGCGCTGGCGGCCGCTTCTTCCGCTTCTGGAAGATCTTCCGCATCCACAGGCCGAGCTGCTCGCTGCGGGTCGTCAGGCTCGAGCGGAACATGAACTCTTTGATCGCGTTTTGCAGCTCGCCCGCGGTCTGAAAGCGGTTCGCCGGATCGCGGGCCAAGACCTGGAGGAGGATCGCCTCGAGGCGCGGCGGGATCTGGGGGTTGACCACGCTCGGCGTCGGGATCGCACAGTCACGGACGCTCTGGTAGGTCTCGAGATCGCTGTTCTTGCGGAAGAGGCGCTGACCGGTGAGAAGCTCGAAGAAGACGATCCCGACCGCGAAGACATCGCTGCGAAGGTCGAGCTTCTCGCCGCGGACCTGCTCCGGCGACATATACGCCAGCTTCCCCTTGATGATCCCCGCCTGGGTGTGGATCGACGAGCTCGCCGCCTTCGCCAGGCCGAAGTCGATCAGCTTCACCTCGCCCTCGTAGGAGACGAGGATGTTCGGCGGGCTGACGTCGCGGTGGATCACGTTGAGCGGCTCGCCGTCCTTGCCGCGCTTGTGGTGGGCGTAGTCGAGGCCCTCGCAGACCCGGGAGATGATGTAGCAGGCGTAGTGCAGCGGGATCGGCTTGTTGCGCTTCTGCGAGTAGTCGAGGAGGGCCGCGATGTCGCGGCCGTCGACGAACTCGAGGGCGATGTAGAAGCTGTCCTCGTGCCGGCCGAGCTTGTAGATCTGGGCGATGTTCCCGTGGGTCAGCTGGACGGCCAGCTTCGCCTCGGCTTGGAACATGGCGATAAAGTCAGGATCGCTGGCGATATGCGGGAGGATCCGCTTGATCGCGACTAGGCGCTCAAAGCCCTCGACCCCGTGCATCTTGGCCTTATAGACCTCCGCCATTCCACCGGCGCTGATCCGTTCGACCACCGTGTAGGGACCGATCGTTTGCGGGATCGACGACATCGGCCCATTCAGTAAATCCCTCGCAGTCGGGCAAGTCAATCGCCGTCCCCCTCCGATCGCCGCCGCAGCGCTCGACCTCGCGAGGCCCTGCGTGCGCCCGCCGAGCGATTTCGCAGAGCCGAGGCGCGGCTTCAACATTCCGAGGCCGCCGAACCAGCGCGAGCGCGGGACCCTGGCGCTCCAGGGACCCGCGCTCGGCCGCGTCTGTCCGGCGAGGGGAGCTAGGCGACCACCCCCTCGGAGCCGCTCACCTCCCCCCCAGTGAGCGTTCCAAGCCCCTCGGGCGTCATGGGCACCTCCTCAAGCGCGACCTCGAGGACTTGGTTCATGTCCTCCGCGAAGATGACCTCCATCGCGTCGCGCACCTCGGCCGGGACGTCGGCGAGATCTCTAGCGTTGCGCTGGGGGAGGATCACGCGGCGGATACCGGCGCGGTGGGCCGCGAGCACCTTCGACTTGATCCCGCCGACCGGGAGCACGCGACCGCGCAGGGTGCACTCGCCGGTCATCGCTGTGTCCGATCGGACACGTCGACCGGTGAGGAGAGAGGTCAGCGCGGTGAAGATCGTCACCCCCGCCGACGGACCGTCCTTCGGCACCCCGCCCGCCGGCACGTGGATGTGCAGGTCGGAGCTCTCGAGGAAGCCAGGGTCGAGGCCGAGCCGCTCGGCGTTCGCCCGGACGAAGGTCAAGGCGGCCCGCGCCGACTCCTTCATCACATCGCCGAGCTGGCCTGTGATCTCGAGGCGGCCCTTGCCGGGCATCCGCGAGGTCTCGATGAAGAGGATGTCGCCGCCGAAGGGCGTCCACGCGAGCCCCGTCGCCACGCCGGGCACCGCCGTCCGCTCGGCGACGTCGCTGATAAAGCGGACCTTCCCGAGGTACTTGCCGAGCTCGTCCTTGCCTATCGCGAAGCGGCTCTTCTCGTCGCTCCCCCGCGCGATCTCCAGGGTGATCGCCCGGCAGAGCTTGGTCAGCTCCCGTCCGAGCTGGCGCACGCCCGCCTCGCGGGTGTAGTCGCGGATCACCGTCGTCAGCGCCTCCTGGCTCAGGCTGAGCGTACCGTCGGCGATCGCGTGGTCCGCGAGGGCCTTCGGCAAGAGGTGGTTTTGGGCGATGCGGACCTTCTCCTCGGTCGTGTAGCCGGCGATCTCGATGACCTCTAGGCGATCGCGCAGCGGCGCCGAGAGGCTGCCCAGGTTGTTCGCCGTACAGATGAACATCGCCTCGGAGAGGTCAAAGGGCAGCTCGAGATAGTGGTCGGTGAAGTGCTTGTTCTGCTCCGGGTCGAGCACCTCGAGGAGCGCCGACTCGGGCGAGCCCATGATCCCCTGGCCGAGCTTGTCGATCTCGTCGAGCAGGATCACCGGGTTGCGCTTGCCGGCCTTCTTCAGCGCCGCGATCAGCCGCCCCGGGAGGGCGCCGACGTAGGTCCGCCGATGTCCGCGGATCTCCGCCTCGTCGCGCACACCGCCGAGGGCGATGCGGATGAAGGGGCGGCCGGTGGCGTCGGCGATCGACTGCCCGAGCGAGGTCTTGCCGACCCCAGGAGGGCCCGCGAGACAGAGGATCGTCGCCCGCTCGTTGCCCGAGACCTTGAGCACCGCCATGTGCTCCAAGATCCGCCGCTTCACCTTGTCGAGCCCGTCGTGGTCCTGGTCGAGCTTGTCGGAGATCGCGTCGATGTTGATCTCCGCGTCCGCGCGGGCGTCCCAGGGGAGCTCGGCGATGGTCTCGAGATAGGTGCGGATCACGTTGTACTCCGCCTGCTGCGGGTTCATCGACTCCAGGCGCCGCAGCTCCCGGTCGACGACCTTGCGCGCCTCCTCGCCCAGGCTGATGCCGTCGAGCCGGGCCCGGAGATCGTCGGCACCGCCGGCGCTGGGCTCCTCGCCGAGCTCCTTTTGGATCGCGCGGAGCTGCTGCCGGAGCACCGCCTCGCGCTGCCCCTTGGAGAAGCCGCGGCGGACCTCGGTGTCGATCTTCCGCCGCACCTCGGCCAAGGTCAGTGCCTCCGCGAGGAAGCCCCCCACCAGGCGCAGGCGATCGCTGACGTCACGGGTCAGCAGCACCTGGACCTCCTTCTCGGTGTCGAGGTTCAGCGCGGCCGCGAGCCTGTCAGCGACGACCCCTGGCTCCTTCGAGCGACCGAGGAGCTTGCCCCACTGGACGAGCGTGGTGTGGACCTCCGAGGCGAGCTGCGGCAGTCGCTTGCCGGCCTCGGCGCTGAGCGAGTCGGCGAGCGCGCGGGCCTCTACCGGGTCGGCGAAGGCGTCCTCGACCGGCGTGACGACGGCGGTCAGGTAGGCCTGATCGTGGAGGATCTCGTCGAGCTCGAAGCGGCTCAGCCCCTCCGCGACGATGTGGTAGGAGCGCTCCCCCGCGCGGGTGATCTGGCGGACCCGGGCGTAGGTCCCGAGGGGCTGGAGATCGGCGATGGCGGGGTCGCGGACCTTGGCGTCGCGTTGGACGGCGACGCCGATGATGCTCTCGCCGGGCACCAGCGACTCGACCAGCGCGACCGAGCGCGAGCGACCGACCGGGATCGTGATCACCGTCCCGGGAAAGAGCACACCGTTGCGCAGGGGCAGCAGTGGAAGGGCGGAGACCGGGAGTTCAGCGGTGTTGTGGCTCATGATGTCCTCGTCTGGGTCGCCAGCTCCACGAAAGCGTGTTGCTGAGCGATGAACGAAAGCTAAATCCATTCACCGGCCCGTCAATGGGTCAGGGCCTTGGAAAAAGAGTAGCCGTCAAATCCTCAATCTGACCGGCTTGGACGCCGTCGTCGGCGCCGACGCGTCACAACAGGGAGTGCTGCGCCCGCCGATCTCCTGCGAGCGTCGTGCCTTGAGAGCACGACCCGAGACAGCGCGGTCGCGCCGCCCCTCCGACGCTCGCCCCCCGGGCTCAGCGACGCGCGAGGCCGAGGATCACGAGCTCCAGGAGCGCCCCGAGCTCGTCACGGATCCCCTCGGTCGCGCGGGTATAGAGGACCGGCGGGGCGAAGGCGGCGAAGGCCTGGAGCAGGGCCCCCGCGGTCCGTGCCGGATCATCACAGGCAAAGACGCCCGCTGAGCTCGCCCCGCGGAGGAGCCCCTCAAAGAGCTCCTGCTGCCGCTCCTCGAAGCTCACCCAGACCCCATGGATCGCCGGACAGGCCCCACAGTGGACCAGATCGACCGCGTGGGCGCCGTCCTCCATCAGCCCGAGGAACGCCTCCAGGCGCTCTTCGAGGATCCTGGCGAGGCGCGCTGCGTGGGAGCCGTGGCCCTCGGCCGCGCTCGTCATCGCCCCGAGGATCGTCGCGTAACGCTCCTCGGAGAGCGCGATCAAGATCGCATCCTTCGAGGGGAACTCGAGGTAGATCGTTCCGACGCCGACATCCGCCGCCTTGGCGATGTCAGCGACCGTCGTCTTCCCTGGCCCGTAGTGCCGAAGAAGACGCTCAGCAGCGCCAAGAATGTGGCGCCGACGACAGGCGACGGAGTCTTTCATGGATCAGCGAAGGGTCGATTCAACCGCTAACAATCACGGGATGCAACCTGCGTCACCGAGCGCGCGTGAGGGTTGATCTCTTCGCCTATGTGATCCGTCCGAAGGGCCAGCGACGCAAACCTCCGGGTGCGCGGCGCCCGGCCACCGAGCCACTGCCACCGAACCCAAGAGGAACCACATCCATGTCGATCCGACGCCCACTCTCGCTCGCCATCCTCCTCGCAGCCTCCAGCCTGCCTACGCTCGCCTCCGCCGACAGCTCCGGCAGCACCGGATATGTGACATCGCTCACCATCAACACAAAATCGAGCGACACCTACGGCAGCTACCGCGGCAGCGTCGTCCTCCGCGAGGGCACCGAGCCCGCCTCGCCGGTCCGCGAGTACCGCTGGGGCGGGACCATCTGCGCCGGCCGCGACCTCACCGACGCCGACGTCCAACTCCTGACGGAGGCCCTCCGCGGTCGCGCCGACACCCAGGTGATCCCTCGCTACAAGATGGGACAGGCCGGGAGCCGCTGCCTCGTCTCCTTCACCCTCCAAGAGCCGGTCTTCGACGCCCCGCGCTGATCGACGCTGCTCGGCGCGCTCTGACCGCTGGCGGGCGCCCTCTGGCCGGCGCCCGCTGACCGGCGCCCGCTGGCCGGCGCCCGCTGACCGCTGGCCCCTCGCTGAGGACCCGCGCTCTGCAACCACAGGTCCGCGCCAGGTGACCACAGACCGGCGCTCTGGGACCGACCGGAGAACAACGCCTGCGCGGGCGGCGTTGACGAACGAGCTCGCGACATCCCCGGCGCCTGACCGGCGGACGAGTCGCCGACCCCCGCCGCGCACAGCGGCGACGATCTGGCCGCCGTTGGACGAACGCGATACACCGGGGCCGACGTGTCCGGCTCGCGCACCATCGCCCCCGATCGTCGGCGCCTGCGCGAGGCGAGCCGCGCCGGGGTTCGACCTCGATCGCGATGGCTCAGCCGCGGCCTCCTCTGCCTCGCCCTCGCGGCGGGCCTCGAGCTCAGCGGGCCCCGCGTCCTCCAGACCATCCAGGAGCTGCTCCGCAGCGACGACCCGCGACAACTCCTGACGATCGCCGGGCTCGCCCTCGGCGCGGCCCTCCTCGCGCTCCTCGGCCTCGCCGCCCTCGCGAGCCTCAGCGCGGCTGGCCTGAGCCGAGATCTCGGCCCCGTCGACCACGCCCGCCGCCGTCGCCTCCGGATCGGCAACGGCGACCGCCCTGCGCCGACGTTGTGGTGGATCGGCTTCATTCTCCTGGGGGGCGCCCTCGCCGTTCACCGTGGCGTGCTCGCCGGAGCCAGCCGAGCCGTCGACAGCTCTCCGAGCGCGCTCGCAGGGCTTTGGTACGCCTGGGGGCTCGAGGTGCTGACCGTCGGCGGCGCTCTCCTGGTCATCGGCGGCGCGGCCGAGCTCTACCTTGACGAGCGCGCCCGTCGTCGCATCCTCCACCGCAGCCCCGAGGAGCTCCGTGAGGAGCTCCGCGAGCAGACCCACGGCCAAAGCCACAGCCCGCGCTGAGGATAGAGCGCACGCGATGACCGCTCCTCCGCCCAAAACACCGGCGTCGCCCAAGCCTGAGCCGACGTCGACCGCGTCCGCGACCTCGGCCTCGACCGCAAAGGGCGCTCCGCGCCTGGTCTCCGTCGCCGCTCCTGTCGCGGTCGACCGCGGCTTCACCTACGGCGTCCCGGCGTCCTGGCCAGAGCTCCCCGCGCCTGGCGTTCGTGTCCTGATCCCCTTCGGATCGCGCCGACTCATCGGCGTCGTCCGCGATGCGGCCCCAGAGACCCTGCCGGCGGGGAAGACCCGCAACCTGCTCGAGCTCCTCGATCCCGAGCCGGCCCTCCCCCCCGACCTGCTCCGCCTCTGCGAGTGGATCCAGGACTACTACCTCGCCCCCGTCGGCGAGGCCTACAGGCTCGCCCTCCCCGGCCTCCTCACCGGCAACGATGTCCGCAGCGTCCGGATCTCCGAGGCCGGCGCAGCCGCCCTGAAAAACCCGCTCTCTGCCCTCAAGAGCGGCGAACACCAGCTCCTGAGCGCGCTGGCCGAGCGCGCTCCGAAGGAGCTCGCGGTCTCGAAGCTCACCTCCCTCAAGCCGAAGATCCCGCGGGTCCTCGGCGTTCTCGCGGACCTCGCCGAACGCTCGCTGGTCGACATCCGCTGGGATGACGGCGGCGATGAGAGCAGCCGGACAGAGCTCCACCTCCGGCGGACCGACTACCTCCGCGGCACGGTCTCGGACGAGGCGACGCTCCGCGAGCTGGTCGGCCGCAGCAAGCAACGCCGGGGCCTGCTCGACTTCCTCGAGTCCTTTCCTCCTGGCACTTGGGTCAGCCTCGCAGAGACCCGCGGCCCTTTCCCGCGGGCGCGCGTGCTCCTGCCGCCGCTCGTCGACGCCGGGCTCGTCGCCGCCGAGGAGCGGCCCCGGGCCCTCGACCCCTTCGCCCTCGGCGAGGTCGAGCGGGACGTCGCCCAAACCCCGACGAAGGATCAGTCTCAGGCCCTGGAGCAGCTCCGCGAGCGCCTCGTCGGCCGTCGCTTCGCCGTCGCGCTCCTCCACGGGATCACCGGCAGCGGCAAGACCGAGGTCTACCTCCAGACGATCGCGACGGCCCTCGAGGAGGGCGGCGGGGCGATCGTCCTGGTCCCCGAGATCGCCCTCACCCCGCAGCTCAGCGACCGCTTTCGCGCCCGCTTCGGCGACACCGTCGCGGTCCTCCACAGCGCCCTCACCCCGCGCCAACGCCTCGACGCCTGGCAGCAGATCCGCTCCGGGATCCGTCGGATCGTCATCGGCCCGCGCTCGGCGATCTTCGCCCCGATCCCCGACCTGCGGGTGATCGTCGTCGACGAGGAGCACGACGGCTCCTTCAAGCAAGAGGAGGGCGTCCGCTACCACGCCCGCGACGTCGCCCTGGTCCGCGCCCGGGAGGTCGGCGCCCTCGCGATCCTCGGCAGCGCCACCCCCTCGCTCGAGACCTACGAGCTCGCGCGCAGCGGTCGCTACAGCCTGATCGAGCTCAACACCCGGCCGACACCGCGGCCGCTCCCCAAGGTCGAGCTGCTCTCGCTCTCGGTCCACCGCCCCAACCCCGAGACGATGCTCACCGGGGTGCTCCGCGACGCCGTCGCCAAGACCGTCGAGGCCGGCGAGCAGGTGATCCTCTTCCTCAACCGCCGCGGCTTCGCGACGACCCTGGTCTGCTCATCCTGCTCCGCGCTCCTGCCCTGCCCCGACTGCTCGGCGCCGTCGATGACCTATCACCTCGGCCGCAACCGGCTGATGTGTCACCTCTGCGGGAGGATCGAGGGCCCGCCTGAGCGCTGCCCGAGCTGCGGCGACGGCGAGTTCCTCCACGGCAACGCCGGCACCGAGCGGATCGAGGTCGCCTTGGAGGGCGCGCTGCCGGGTGTACGCGTGCTCCGCCTCGACCGCGACACCAGCCGCGGCCGCGGCCTCCTGACCACCCTCGCCAAGTTCCGCGCCCGCGAGGCCGACGTGCTCGTCGGCACGCAGATGCTCTCCAAGGGCCACGACTTTCCCGGCGTGACCCTGGTCGGGATCCTCCAGGCTGACCACGGGCTCGGCCTCCCGGATCTCCGCGCCGCCGAGCGGACCTTTCAGCTCCTCACCCAGGTCTCGGGCCGAGCGGGCCGCGGCGAACGACCCGGCCGCGTGCTGATCCAGGCCTACAGCGTCAAGCACGAGGCGATCCGCTTCGCCGCCGACCACAATTATTCGGACTTCGCCAAGTGGGAGCTAGACAAGCGCCGCGAGCTCGGCAACCCGCCCTACGGCTTTCTGGCGCTTATCCGGATCAGCGGCGGCGAGGCCAACGCGGTCGTCGGCCGCGCCGAGGAGCTGATCCAGCTCGTCCACGCGCGGATCGAGACGGTCGTCCGCGCCCACAGCAAGGACGAGCCGACGCCGCTGGTCGCCCTCGGCCCGATCCCCTCGCCGATCGAGCGGATCAACAAGCGGATCCGCTGGCAGATCCTCCTCCGCGGGACCAACCGACATCCCCTGCGCTGGCTGCTGCGGGCGCTGCGGCCCCATATGGGCCCGAGCGGCAGCGGCGCTGCGCAGACGATGGCGCTGGTCGACGTCGACCCGCAGTCGCTGCTCTAGCCCTGAAATCAGCGCTGATGTAGGGCGCCCTCGGAAACCCGCGTAGAGCCGGAGGTAGCGCGTATTGCTCGCGCGCTCACCTCCTGATTCGCGACGGGCGGAGCTTGAGGGCTGGAGGCTGGCGGGCGGGCGAGGCCGTCGCGACGCGGGTCCTCCCATGCCGCGCGCTCGCCACGGGCTTCGCGGATCTGCTTAAACGCGAAGAGCCCGCGCTCTTCAGCGCAGGCTCGACGTTCAGCGATCTTCGCGATCGCGAGGGGTCTACTTGACCAGCTTCCAGGTCTGGGTCCGGAAGAAGGGTCCGATGTAGCCGCGGACCTGAAGGTCATCGCCCTCGATCCACATCTTGGCGCGGTAGATCTTGCCCTTCTTGGGGTCGAGGATCTTGCCGCCGGACCACTCGTTGCCGTCCTTCTTGAGGCCCCAGAGGACGACCATCCCCTGGATCCGCTGGCCCTTCTTCTCGCCCTCACACTTGTCGCAGGTCGCGTCGGGCTCGCGGAGGAGCTTGACGACCGTGCCGTAGAGGCGATTGTTGACCTCGATGATCTTGACGTGGGACTTCGCCTCGCCCGTCTCGTCATCGATAGTCTTCCAGGTGTGGCCGCCGGGACCGTCCGGTGCTGCCATCGCCACCGTGCTCAAGAACATTGAGCCGGCCACCGCGGTCGCACACACAAAGCGGCGCAACAACCGTGCACCGCCACTCTGATTCCGTTCCGTCTGTCCACTGAGGTGCATGGGGGTCTCCTTTGCCGGCATTGCCGACGAGGCGCATAGACAAGGGCGAAGCCCACCCTATTCATGGCTGCCTGTGAATTATCTCGCACGATTTCGCCTCCACGCCAAGCGAAGCCGCACCGGCCCCTCCGCCGACGCCGAATCGAGCGCCCACAGCCGTGAATCGAGTATCTTCTGCGGACTGTGGCCCCGGATCTCCTGATCATCGGCGAACCCCCCGAAGGCGAGGACCTCTCCCGTCGGGTCGAGGCGTTCGGCTATCGCAGCGCGACGACGGGCGCGGGCGAACTCGCCCATCACCTCGGAGAATTTTCTCCGGCCGCGATCCTCCTCTGCGCGCGCGGTTGTGATGTGCGCAACCTGCTCAGCCAGCTCCGCCAGGATCCCAAAGGAATGGGGATCCCGGTGATCCTCCACAGCACGCTCGGCGGGGAGATCGTGGATCTCGCCGACGTCATGGAGCTGGGGGCCGATCGCTTCCTCGTCGCCCCGGTCGACGACGACGAGCTCCGCGAGACGCTGCTCGAGCTGCTCGGCCCGAGCGAGCCAGCCCCCCTCTCGCACGCGCTCGGAGCCGACGCGGCCGAGCTGCCGCTGCGCCACCGCGATCCTCTCCTCGCCCAGCTGAGGCGGACCCTCGCCGCGCTCGACGAGCGCAGTGAGCCGCCAGCGGGCGACAGCGGCGGCTTCGATCTGGACGCCATCGGCCTCGGCGGCGGTCCAGACCTCGACGCAGAGGTCGACGTCAGCGCTAGCGCCCACGATCTCGCGCTCATCGAGGTCGAGCCGGTGACCCAACGGGTCGTCCGCAACCAGCGGCGAGCGGCCACCCTCCGCATCGCAGACGAGGCCGAGACCGCGACCGTCCCCCGTCCAGAGCGCGGAGAGGGCCAAAGCAGCGCGCCCGCGTCGACGCCGACTGAGACGCCGAACTCGACGCCGAACTCGACGCCGAACTCGACGCCGAACTCGACGCGATCTCGCAGCGCGCAGAGGGGCTCCAGCGCCGGAGCTCCGACGGCGACGCAGCGCCTGACGAAGCGCCGTAGCAGGCTCACCGCCGACCGAGACGAGGCCTCGCCGATCGGCGAGGCGAGCGAGCGGGGTCACCTCGATGAGGCGCCGCTGCCCGAGCTGCTCCTCCGCCTCGAGGCGGACCGCTTCTCCGGCCTCCTGCGGCTCACCAAGCGCGAAGCCCCCGAGGAGCGATGGGCCGAGCAGACCGTCGAGGTGCTCTTCTCCGAGGGTGCGCCCGTCGAGCTCCGCAGCGATCGCCCGGAGGACCGGCTGAGCGCAGGGCTCCTGCGCCGCGGCCTCGTCGACGCCGTGACCGCGCGCGAGCTCCGGAGCCGGCTCGCCAGCGACAGCCTCGCGGACGTCGACGCGGCGATCGAGCTCGGGGCGATCAAGCCGAGCGAACGGGCCGCTGTGGCGAGCGATCTCCTGGCGGAGCCCTTGACCAGCGCCTTCTCCTGGGCGGGGACCTGGTCGCTGCACCCGACCGCCGCGCGAGCGCCGGGGCCCGACGGTCGGAGCTCGCTCCTCGACCGACCGCTCGCGACGATCATCGCCGAGGGCATCCTCCTCGAGCTCGAAGAGCCGACCCTCCGCAGCCGTCTCGGCCGAGGAGAGGCCCGCCCGAGGATCCGACCCGGCTCCTCGACGAGCGACCTCGATCCGCCGGTCGAGGCCCGAGCCCTCGGCGACCTCGACGGCAGGCTCAGCGTCGACGACATCGGCGACATCGGCGGCCGCCCGCTCCTCGCCTGGATCTACGCGCTCCGGGTGCTGGGCCGCGTCCTCCTCGATGATCCCGACGAGCTCGAGAGCGCCGACGAGGAGCGGCCAAGCCCGTCGAACCAGCCGGACCCGGAGGAGGAGAGCGCCGCGACGATCGACCTCCGCCGGATCCGCAGCGCCCTCGGGCCCGCCCGCGAGGGCGACTACTTCGCCCTCCTCGGCCTCCCCGTCGGAGCCTCCCGCGGGGAGCTGCGCCGGGCCCATCACCAGCTCCGCCAGACCTTCGCCGACGAGCGCCTCGGGGCCGCCGCCCGAGCCTCGATGGCCCCCGAGATCAAGGAGCTGCGCGCCGCGCTCGACGAGGCCCGCGACGTTCTCCTCGACGACGCGCTCCGGGCCGCCTATCTCGCCTACCGCGAATAGTGACGGCGACACCCAACGTGAGCCCGCAAGCCCACGGCCGCGGTTTCGCACTTCCCCCTCTCTTCTCGTCGCCCTTTGCCCTTCGCTCCTCCCCCTCGCTCTTCACTTCGCCCTTCGCCCCGAGGAACTCCACGATGTCCAAGCTCCGCGCCGCCTTCATGGGCTCCCCTGACTTTGCAGTCCCGAGCCTCCTCGCGACCGTCGAGACCTGCGAGGTGGTTCTCGTCGCCTCTCAGCCCGATCGCCCAGCCGGTCGCGGCCGCAAGCTCCAGCCCCCCCCCGTGAAGGTCGCCGCGTTGGAGCTCGGACTCCCGGTGATCCAGCCGCGAAAGCTGCGAAACGGCGAGGTCGCGGCCAAGCTTCGCGAGCTCGAGCTCGACGTGATCATCGTCGCCGCCTACGGGCGGATCCTGCCCCTGGACATCCTCGAGGCCCCGCGCCACGGCTGCATCAACGTCCACGCCTCGCTCCTCCCGCGATGGCGCGGCGCGGCGCCGATCCAACGGGCGGTCGCCGCCGGTGATCCGACCACCGGGGTCGCGATCATGCGGATGGAGGAGGGGCTCGACACCGGCCCCGTCTACCGGATGGTGTCGACGCCGATCGGCGACGAGGAGACCAGCGGCGAGCTCTTTGAGCGGCTCGCTCGCCTCGGCGGTGAGGCCCTCGCCGACTTCCTCCGCGAATTCCCCGACGTGCCGCCGCCGACGCCCCAGGACGACGCGGCGATGACCCTGGCGCCGATGCTCCGCAAGGAGGAGGGCGCGGTCGACTGGTCCAGGCCCGCGCGGGCGATCGCCGCCCACATCCGCGGCATGGACCCCTGGCCCGGCGCCACCTGCATGCGCGGCGAGGACCGGCTCAAGCTCTTCGGCGCCCGGACGAGCGACCTCGAGGCGCCCGCAGAGGCCACGGCTGGCGCGGTGCTCGCGGTCGACCGTCGCGGCCTGCACGTCGCCTGCGGCGAGGGGGTCGTCGTCATCCGCGAGCTGCAGCCCCCCGGCAAGCGGCGGATGCCGGCGAAGGCCTACGCCTCAGGCAAGCGCTTCGCCGAGCTCGAGCCGCTGACCTGAGCAAGAAAGGCGCCGATGGCGGGCTCCGCCGCCCAAAGACGCCCCCCCGCGGCCCAGGATCGCCGCTTTTTTCGCCCCCGTTGGCCGCCGACGTATTTTTCCGCGGATGCCTGAGCTCACGGATGCCGAGGTACTCCTCCTCTACACCGGCGTAGTCCTCGCCGTGATGTTTGTCTTCCTCGCCCTGCTAGGACGGCGTATGGGCGGCCGTTCGCGCGCCGCGAACCAAAAGGTGGTCGGTCTGACCAGTCAGCACCGCCTCCACGTCGTCGACCTCGACGGCCGCCGTCTCCTCGTCGGCACCGGCCCGAGCGGCGCGCCCAACCTCCTGAGCGAGCTCGACGATGAGCCCGCCTGGGCCCGCGACGCGACGCCTCCCGAGGGCTCCTGGGCTCGGACCCGGGTGATCGCCCACGGCGGTCAGATCGGCCACAGCGGCCACAGCAGCACTGACCGGCATTGACCGCCGATCCGAGCATCCTCGGCGGAGCGCCGGCCTGGATCCTCCTCGCCGCGCTGCCCCTCTTCCTCGCGACCTGCACCGCCTTCACCAAGGTGAGCGTCGTCTTCGCGGCGCTGCGGACCGCGCTCGGGGCCGAGATGCTCCTGCCCTGGACCGCGGTCGTCGCCCTCTCGACGGTCGTCACCGCGGTGATCATGGGACCCGTCGCCCTGGCGATCGCCCCGCTCATCGAGTTCGGCGGGCTCGGCCCCGAGGCCCTCGCCCCGGTCGCGGAGTTCCTCAGCCGCCACGCCGATCCGGAGCAGCTCGACGTCTTCGCCGCGACCCAGGCCCTGCCCGTCGACCACCCGCTCGTCCTGATCCCGGCCTTTCTCGTCACGGAGCTGAGCGAGGCGCTGCACATGGCGGTCGTCATCCTCCTCCCCTTCGCGATCGTCGATCTTATCGTCGCCCAGATCTTCGTTCTCCTCGGCCTCCCCGGACAGCCGCTCCCGCTGGTCAGCCTGCCCCTCAAGGTGCTGCTCTTCCTGGCGATCGGCGGCTGGCAGGTGGTGATCCTCGGGCTCATCCAGGGCTACGCGGGATAGCGGACGATGGCTGAGCTCGACGAGGCGAGGTTGAGATGATCGGTCTAGACCCGAGCCACGCGGCGGAGGTCTCGGGCGTCGCGAGCACGATCGAGCTCGCCCGCGAGGGCCTGATCTACGCCTTCTACGTGATGATCCCGGTGGTCGTCTCGGCGATCGCCGCGTCGATCATCGTCGGCAGCCTCGGCAATCGTCTCGGCGCCCGGGATCCCCAGATCGCCGCGATCGCCCGGGCCGCGGCGGTCGTCATCAGCCTCATCATCGTGGGCTCGACGATCGCCAGCGGCCTCGTCTCCTTCAGCGGTGATCTCTGGATCCGCGCCCTCGTCGGAGCTGGCGGCGGATGAGCGCAGCCCTCGCGGCGGCGCTCTGGCTGACCCTGCGGCTCGGCGCGCTCCTCCTCGTCCAAGTCCCCTGGCTGCGCCTCCTCGGCCCCCTGTGGATCCCGATCGCGACCGCGCTGGCGCTCTCGATCGCCGGCGCCCTCGCGCTCTCCTTCCCGCCCGCCGCGGGCCTCGTCGACACGCCGACGCTCCTCCGCGGGGCGCTCTTTGAGCTGGCCTTCGGCGGCCTCGCGGGCGCCCTCCTCGGAGCCCCCGGGCACGCCCTCCTCGGGGCCGCGGGCGCCAGCGGCCGCGCCCTGGAGCTGCGCCGCGGCGCCTGGGAGCCGCTCCTCATCGCTGTCGTCCTCAGCCTCTGCCTCGGCCTCGGCCTCCACCGCCCGCTCCTCCTCGGCCTGCGCGAGTTCGCCCTCCTCGCGCCCCCGGGCGTCGGCCTCGCGCGAGCGGTGGAGCTGCTCCACCTCGGCCTCTCGCCGATGGTGATCGCCGGCGCCGCCGCCCATCTGCTCTTCCTCTCCCTCGCCCTCGCGACCCCCGTGCTCCTGAGCAAGGCGGTCGTCGAGGTCGCCGCGGGCCTCGTCGAGCCCCCCGGCGAGCCTCGCTCGGGGGCCGGTCGCTGGCTCGCCGCCGCCGCCGCGCTCCTCGCCCTCTGCGCCTCCTGGTCCGCCTACCCCGAGGCGTGGCTGCGCTCGCTCGAGCCGGCGGAGATCTCCCAAGCCGACGACTAGCGACCGGTGGCGAAAGCCCCTGTGCTCTCGCGCCGCGATCATGGATCCTCTTCGCCTCGACCAAACGCCGCTAGGCCAGGTGTAGCGCAGGTTCTGGCGGGACTGAGGCGGTCGACGAGGGCTGGAGCACGCGCGGGGACAGCCCCTGCACGACCGCCACCGAGGGCGACCCGACCACGGCGGCGGCGGACCGCCGGGACCTCCGAAAAGGTGCCTCGCCTCGGCGGCGACGCAACGATCCCGATCACCGAAGCCGAAGAGGTCGACTGCACCCCCCCGAGGCCAGGCCAGGCGAACAGAGCCCTGCGACGTCGACCGCGAATGTGCGATCCTCCGGCGGTGCCCCGCTCGTCGCTCGCCGCCGCCCTCCTGATCAGCGTCGCGCTGAGCTGTGGCGGGGACGACTCCGAGACCGCAGGCCCGCTCCGTCTGCCGACCGGCGCCGCGCTCAGCCCCGACGGGGGCTGGCTCTTCGTCGCCAACAGCGACCTCGACCGGCGCAGCGGCGGGTCCACCCTGATCGCCGTCGACCTGGCGGGGCTAGACGCCGCCCTCCAGGACCCCGCCTCCCCCGGCGCGAGCTTCAGCGCAGGCAAGCGTTGCCGCCGCTCCGCCGTCCAGGCCGGCGTCCTCGAGTGCGACGTCGAGCGCTTCATCGACGCGGACGCGACGATCTCCTTGCCGGTCGGCGCGGGCAACATCGTCATCGACCGGCCCTTCGGCGCCGACGGGATCTCACGCCTCCTCATCCCCTCGAGCGTCGACGCGACCGTCACCTGGATCGACGCCGAGATCACGCCCAAGGGCGGGGACGCAGGCGCCGGCGAGAGCACCCTAGAGCTGCGCTGCGGCCAGGACCGCTACGGTGTCTGCGACGAGCCCCACACCCTCACCCACCGCTTCAACGATCCCGAGAGCACCCGCCTGCCGAAGGACGGCGTCCGCCTCAGCCTCGCCGGCGAAGGCTACCGCTACGCCTACCTGCCCCATCTGACAGGCTCGGTGATGACGCTTGTCGACCTCAGCGGCGACGGTGGCCCCGAGATCAGCGACATCGAGGGCGAGTTCTTCAACACGGATCCCTACACCGAGACCGAGTACGCGGGCGGGTTCGCCGTCGCCCAGCGCCCCTGCGACCCCGCGAACGCGCCGGCGCTGAGCCTCGAGTGCACCCGCCCCGCCCTCGTCGTCAGCCACCGCTTCTGGCCGGGGATCCGGCAGTTCACGATCGCGACCGCGGCGGACGTTCTCCTCGGCAACAACAACCGCGGCTTCCAAGAGAGCAACCCCGCGACCACCGAGGATCTTCCGTACATGGCCGACCTCGCCTTTGAGGACGAGAGCGGCGAGCGCATGCTCCTGGTCAGCACCACCCCGCCGGCGCTGATCCGCATCGACATGCGCCTCGACGATGAGGGCGAGCCCAGCCTCACCGCGATCGACACGGTCGGGCTCTGCCGCAACCCGAACATCCTCGCCCTCGACCGTCCGCCGACCGGCGAGGCGCTCGCCTACGTCTCCTGCTACTCGGACGATCAGATCGCGGTCGTCGGCCTCGGCTCCTTTCGCCTGGTCAAGACGATCGACGTCGGCGAAGGCCCCAACGAGCTTGTCGTCGACGCCGAGCGCCGCCGCCTCTACGTCGTCGAGACCCTCGGCCACTCGGTCGCGATGATCGACACCGACGCCACCTCGAGCCGCTACCTCGAGGTCAAGGCCCGGCTCGGCGTCGCCGACCGCTTTTTCTAGGGGGCTGTGGTGAAAGTCCCCTGTGCTCTCGCGCCGCAATCGTTGGTCCTCTTGGCTTTGACAAAACGCCGCTGTACCGGGCTGTACTGCAAGTTTTGTCGGAGCCGAGAGGGACGACGAGGGCAAGCGAGAGAACACGGGACTTTTGCCACGGCCTCCTAGGGCTCTTCAGCCGCGCTCGAGGAGCTGGGGCGAAGCACCACCCGCCGACGGACTACGCGGTCTCGTCCGCCTCGTCCGCCTCGTCCGCCTCGTCCGGCGCGGTGACCGTCCGCGAGGCGACCCCGAGAACGACGAACACCAGCACCCCCGCGAAGATCAGCGGCGCGCCCGGTGCGATCAGCTCGAAGAGCGGGCCCGCGAAGACGGGACCGGCGATCCGACCGAGGCTCGACGCCGACTGGACGATCCCCATGTTGAGCCCCTGATCGTTCTCCGAGCTCGCCCGCGAGACGAGCGCGTTGAGGCTCGGGTTGAGGAGGCCGTTGCCCGCGGCGATCAGCCCCCCGCCGAGGAGGAGCGCGGCCAAGCTGTGCACACCGCCCTGGGCGATGAGACCCGTGGCCATCAGCGCGAGGCCGACAAAGAGCGTCGTCCGCTCGCCGAGGCGAGCGACGACCGGACCGACGACCGCGCCCTGCATCACCGCGATCACCACGCCGATGAACGTGAAGAAGAATCCGGTCTCGCGGGCGCCCCAGCCGTAGATCGCCTGGGTGAAGAGGGCGAAGGAGGACTCCATGTTGGCGAAGGCCGTGTAGAAGCCGAAGGCGATGAGCGAGAGGGCCGCGATCTGGGTGCCCCGATGCTCACCGCCGAGGAACGCGAGCAACCTCCGCCTCGGCCGCTTGACCTCGCCCCCCGCCGCAGCGCCTCTTCGCGAGCTCCGCGGCAGACTCTCCGGCAGCCAAAAAAAGGCCATCAGCAGGTTGAGCGAGCCGAGCCCCGCGGCCACCAAGAAGGGCAGCTCCGGCATCGTCGGCAGGGCCAGGAGACCGCCGATGATCGGCCCGACGACGAAGCCGATGCCGATCGCCGCGCCCATCAGGCCCATGTACTTGGCCCGCTCGGAGGGCGCCGTCTTGTCGGCGACATAGGCGTGCGCCGTGGAGATGTTCGCGTTACAGGCGCCGTTGAAGAGGCGCGCGGCGAAGACCATCCACAGCGCGCTCGCGAGCCCCAGCACCAGCATCGACAGGGTCGCCCCCGCGATCGACAGGAGCATGATCCTCCGCCGGCCGTAGCGATCGCTGAGGCGCCCGAGCACCGGCGCCATGATGAACTGCGAGAGCGAGAAGACGGTCGAGAGGAGCGTGACCTGCCAGACCGCAGCGCCGAAGTTCTCGGCGTAGAAGGGCAGCACCGGGATGATGATCCCGAAGGCGACGAGATCGAGGAAGAGCGTGAACCAGACCGTCCCAAGCGCCCGCTTGTCGCTCGCGCTGGTCCCTTTGGCGGCCCCGACGGGAGGCTTCTCCGGCCCCGCGTTCGGCCCCGCGTTCGGCTCCGCGTTCGGCCCCGCGTTCGGCCCCGCGTTCGGCTCCGCTCCAGGCTCTTCGTGGTCTCTCATGGCGGAGCTCCGATCGTTCGCGGGTTCCTACGCATCGCGGACACGCCGCATCAGCGGGATTCCAGCCGCAGATCGTAGAGGCGGCGAAAGCCGGCCAAGGGGCCGCGGATCCCGAGACCGCCGAAGAAGGCCTCGGCCTCCGGCTGCGGGCCCTGCCACAGCCCGGCGGCGTCGATCGTCGACGCGTCGATCCCCATCGGCACAGCGTCGTCGAGGCGGACCAGGCGACGGGCGAGGAGCGCGTCCTCGCGGCCCGCCTCCATCTTCTTGGCCAGCCCCTTCGCGCCGCGGACCGAGAGGAACTCGATCCGCTCGAGGTTGTCGAGGATGCCGTCAAGGCTGCCGAAGGCCGCCAGGAGCGCCTGCGCTGCCTTCGGCCCGACCCCCTTGACCCCCTTGATGTTGTCGGTGCTGTCGCCGGTCAGGGCCATGAAGTCGACGACCTGCACAGGGTCGACCCCCAGCCGCTCGCGGACCCCCGCCGCGTCCATCAGCGCGTCCGTCTTCGGATCGCAGATGTCGACCGCCGGCGCCTCGTCGGTGACCGCCTGGCAGAGATCCTTGTCGATGGCGACGAGCCGCGCCGCCATCCCGGCCTCGCGCGCGCGGGCGGCCAAGGTCGCCATCAGATCGTCCGCCTCGTAGCCGACCAGCGAGAGGCTGGGAAAGCCGAGCGCCGCGCTAGCCTCCTTGACCAGGTCAAACTGGGGCACGAGCTCCTCCGGCGGATCGCCGCGGTTGGCCTTGTAGCTCGGCTCGATCCCGTTGCGGAAGGTCTCCTGACCCGCGTCGTAGACGACGACGATGTGGTCCTCCGGCCGCCGCCGCGTGATCCCGAGGAGCTGATGACAGACCCCCATCACCGCGCCGATCTCGACCCCGTTCGGCGCGACCCTGCTGGGCATGCCGTAGTACACGCGGAAGAGCAGCGCGGTCCCGTCGATCACGAGCAGGGTCGAGGGTGAGGCCGTCGTCGCGCCGGCCGAGGCGGACGCCCGTGTCCGGCTCGAAGCGCTCGCCGCAGGCGATCCACCGCGGACGTGGGTCCGGCGTTGGGCTTGTGCAGCGACTGGAGGAGCAGCGCCGCCTAGCTCCGTCGGATCGGTGGGTCGCTCCGCGGCGGCCCCGCTCGTCTCGCCCCTCTCGCCCCTCTCGCCCCTCTCGCCCCTCTCGCCCCTCTCGCCCGACGAGTCAGAAGAGTCAACGGCGCCTGAGCCCGCGGGCGCTCCTGCGTCGCCGACAGCCGCGGTCCCTGCTCCTGCGCCGCCGAAGAGGTCGATCTGCTCGTTCATGGTGTGCCTCCGTGGCGCGGCGATCCTACCAGCCGCGAGCACGGGCGGCCGCACGACCTTCGCCGTGCATCGCCCGCGAGCGAACCCACAGCCTGAGCGCTACCCCTCCGGGAGAACGACGGCCTCGGCGGCCTGACGGGTCGCCTCACGGCCGGCGTTGAGCTGCTCGACCATCGCCGTGACCTCACGGTCGAAGCGCTCCTTCGCCTCACGCTCCTCCGCCTCGCGGCCGAAGCGGACGTAGGAGTCGACCCGGCCGAGGACGTCGTCGATGCTCACCCGCTGCGAGAGCTGGCGGGTCAGCGCCGCCCGCTCCTCGAAGCTCGCCTTGAAGTAGCTGTCCGGATACTCAAAGTCCTGGACATAGGAGCGGATGTTGCCGGCGATGCTCTCGACCGAACGACCGCTGAGATCGGCCTCGACCAGGGCCTCGCCGATCCGGGTCCAGCCGGGCTCATCCTCGGCGGCGACGAAGGGGAGCACGTCCCGCAGGAGGATGTCGCGGAGCAGCGCGACGTAGTCCGCCGGCGTCGTCGGCCCCCTCACCGTGAAGGGGTTTTGGGCGATCCGCGAGCGGGTCGCCTCGTCCATCTGCATGTAGTTCGCGTCGCAGATCATGAACCACTTGCCGTCCTTCGGCAGGAGCGTCCCGTCGAAGATCCCGAACACCGCGCCGAGGTTGTTCTTCTCCTCGATCCGCAGCTCGCCGGAGCCGCGCGAGGCGAAGGCGGTGTCGATGTCCGGCCAGTAGACCCCGCAGACGCCGTCGAAGGAGTAGATCTCCTCCTTGAAGATCTTGATCAGCGCCGAGGCGCTGGCGTTCTGGTAGGAGCTCGCCCAGTCGGTCCGGCGGATCACCTTGAAGCGGGCCGGGACGTCGCGCTCCTGGCAGTAGTTGAGGAAATAGTTGCCGATCGCGTGGGCCGTGATCGTCTTGCCGCAGCCCGGGCGACCGAGGCCGAAGAGCACCGGGTTGAGCTTCTTCGGCGACTGCCGGCGCTCGAGGTCGTAGGCCGCGACGTCACGGGCGAGGCGAAGCCCGGCCTCCATGTACTCGCGATTGCCGACGACGTCCGAGACCTGGACCGGCTTGAGATCCGAGACCGGCTCGGCGACAGCGCGGGCACTAAAGCCCTCGTAGCGGAGCTCCCCGATCGTCACCTTGCGCTGGGAGAGGGCGACGCCGAAGGGCCGCAGGCGGCCCATGTGGGTCAGGCGCTCGACCGCCCCGCGGAACTGGGCGAAGAAGGCCTGGAGGGTCATCACCAGGAAGACCTCGCGCTCGTCGACCGTCTCCATGCCGCTCCCCTGGCGCTTGGCCTGGATCTCGAGGTAGCGGCCGGCCATCGCCGCGAGCCGCTCGACGACCAGGCGCGGCGCCTGCTCCAAGAGTCCGTCGATCCCGTCGAGCTCGAGGTCCGACTTGAGCTCCGGGGTCGGGGCGAGGGCCGCGAGCTCCGGCAGGAGCGAGTCGCAGAGCACCGTCACGGTGAATGCGCCGATGAAGAGGCGCTGGTCAGCGGTCGGCTCGGGGATCGCCAGGGTCCCGGTCCTCGCGATGTCGTCGAGGAGCGCCGCGTGCATCGCCTCGCCGGCGTGGAGGGCCAGGTCGCCGGAGTTGGTCATCACGTCGAGCGCCCGGAGGGTGAGCACCGTGTGACCGAAGGGCGCCCGCGCCAGCTTATGCAGCGCCGTCGCCAGGCCGGAGTCGCGGACGAGCGTCCGGACCCCCGACAGGTCAAAGCCGCCGGCCGGCGGCGAGACGGTGATCGCAGAGTGTGAGGCGGATCCCGAGGCGGACATCGGCGCGAGCTTACCCCGAAGCGGCGCCTTCGTCGGCCGCTTGCGCAGCCCCTGAGCGGCCCTCAGCGCGGCTCATGTCCTACTGGCGTGCTCCCGCGCCGCGCACGGCGATGCTCCGGTGACGGGCCCTCCCGGCCCCTCCCGACGCAGCACGAGCGACGGCGGCCGGACGCGCCGCGACCTCCCGGCTCAGGCGGGGATGTCCAGGCGCCAGTGCGCGCGGGCGATCGCGACCGTCTCGCCGCTCGCGTCGCGGAGGATCCCCTCGACGACCGCGTCGACCTTGCCGGTGCCGGCGGGCAACGTCGCCTCGCACTCGCAGGTGATCGTCCCCCGCGACTTCTTCCGGTACTCCATGTTCAGGCTGGTGACGATCCCGCGCCCGCCGGAGGGCACGAGGCTCATCATCGCCAAGCCGGTCGTGACCTCGCCGAGGTTCATCAGCGCGACCGCGTGGACCGAGCGCAGGTGGTTGCGCAGACGCTTGCGATCGCGCATCTCGACCCGCGCATAGCCGGGCCCAAAGTCGACGACATTGCCGCGGATCGAGCCCGTGTAGGGCGCCATCATCCCGACGGCCCGGGAGAAGATCTTCTTGCCGAGCGGCTTGTCCTTCAGGCGCTCCCAGAACGTCAGGAGGTAGGCGGGGTCGGTGGGGATCGTAGGCATCGTAGGCATCGTAGGCAGGGGCAGACTCAGAGACCGTGCTCCCAGCGGCCCTTGTCCCCCGCCTTCCCGCGGGTCAGCAGGGCCCGGAGCACGACGAAGAAGAAGACCCCGAGGAGGATCCAGAGCACCGCGAAGGCGATGATTGCGAAGATATTGCCCATGACGGCTGGCGACTGGAGTAGCACAGCGTCGCCCCGGTGTTGAGCGACCACTCGCTCGGGGTCCTCCCTGGCCTGCCATCGGAGACCGACGATCGGGCGATTGCGGCCATCCGAGCGGATGCGTACCCTTCTACGGTGTCCATGGCCGACTCGTCGCTCGACCACTCCATCGCCCGGGCCGTCGCCCGTCAGCTCCACCCGCTCCTCGGCGCCCTCGCCCAGCCGCCAGGGGAGTCACCGCTCTCGGTCGGCGAGATCGCAGAGCTGCTCGCACCGCCGCCTAACCGCGACCTCGGCGATCTCGCCTTCCCCTGCTTCAAGCTCGCCCGCGCCTTCCGCAAGGGACCGCCGCTGATCGCCAAGGCGATCGCCGAGGCCCTCGAACCAAGGCTCGCCGCCGGTGAGGCGCCCCCTGTCGCCGCCGCGACGCCGACGGGCCCCTACCTCAACCTCCGCCTCGACCTCGGCCAGGCCGCCGCTCTCCTCCTCCCCGGAGCCGCCCGCGGCGAGCTCCTAGAGCCCGGCAAGCGCCCCGCAGAGGGAGACGAGGCCAAGCCGCGGGTGATGATCGAATACTCGCAGCCGAACACCCACAAGGCGTTCCACGTCGGCCACATGCGCAACCTCTGCCTCGGCGACGCGCTGGTGCGGCTCCTCCGGGCGGACGGCTCGGAGGTGATCGCCGCGAACTATTTCGGCGACGTCGGAGCCCACATCGCCAAGTGCCTGTGGTGGTACCTCGACCGCCTCGACGACGCCGGCCGCCAGCCCCCGGGCGATCACCGCGGCGAGTGGCTCGGCAAGATCTACACCCGAGCCCACAACCAGCTCGCCCAGTGGGAGGAGGAGGCCAAGGCCGGCGATGATGGAGCCGCCTATTGGCTCGCCGAGGCCAAGGCGCGGACCACCGAGATCCTCCTCAAGCTCGAGCACCGCGACCCCGAGCTGACCGCGATCTGGGAGCAGACCCGCCAATGGTCGCTCGACGAGTTCGCCGAGATCTACCGCTGGTGCGGCGTCAGCTTCGATCACCTCTTCTACGAGAGCGAGGTCGACGGCGAGGGCCTGCGGATGGTCGAGGAGTACCTCGAAAGAGGGCTCTTCGTCGTCAGCGAGGGCGCGGTCGGGATCTTCAACGAGGAGATCAAGCACATGCCCTTCTTCCTCCTGCGCAAGGGGGACGGGACCAGCCTCTACTCGACCAAGGACCTCGCGCTCGCCCGCCTCAAGTTCGAGAAGTTCGCGATCGACCGCTCGATCTACGTCGTCGACGTCCGCCAGAGCGATCACTTCCGCCACGTCTTCCGCACCCTGGAGAAGATGGGCTTCCCCCAGGCCAGCGCCTGCGAGCACGTCGGCTACGAGATGGTCGAGCTGCCGGAGGGGCCGATGTCCGGGCGCAAGGGCACGGTGATCCTCTTCCGGGCGCTGCGGGAGCGGATGACCGACCACGTCCGAAGCGCCTACTTGGAGCGCTTCCGCGGCGAGTGGAGCGACGAGGCGATCGATGAGACCGCGGCGAGCGTCGCCCTCGGCGCGATCAAGTACGGGATGCTCGCCCGCGACATCAACCAGAAGATCGTCTTCGACATGGACGCCTGGCTCGACCTCGAGGGGAACACCGGGCCCTACCTCCAATACGTGCACGCGCGCGCGAGTTCGATCCTCCGCAAATGTGCCGAGGTCGGCAAGGAGCTCGACCCGGCGGTCCTCCTCGGCGGTGAGGCGACGAGCGCAGCGACCGCCGCTCTCGGAGAGGACCAGGAGCGGGAGCTCATCCTCCTCCTCGACACCCTCTGGCCGACCGTCCACAACGCGGCCCAGACCCTCCGCCCCTCGAGCCTCTGCACCTACCTCTACAACCTCGCCAAGGCCTTCAACCGCTTCAACCAGGCCTGCCCTGTGAAGCCGAGCGAGGGGGCGCTGCTCCAGGGTCGACTCCTCCTGGTCAGCGCCGTGATCCGGGGGCTCGCCCAGGGCCTCGACCTGCTGGGGATCCCAGCCCCCGATCGAATGTAGGTGCACCCTCTCTGGTGTATCCGCAAACGTCTTGAACCCGAGCGCAAAGGGCGTTATCGCAGTAGCATGGACGTTGTGATGGCCCGGCAGACCCGACTCGCACTGGCTCTCCTCGGCGCCACCGCCCTCGCCTGCGCGAGCAGCGAGGAGAGCTCATTCTCCGGGGGCCCCGGGCTGAGCGCGGGCAACGGCAACAGCGCGACCGATGCCTCGTCGACGAGCGAGGCCAACACCAGCGACGCCAGCGACGCCAGCGCCAGCGGAAGCAACAGCAACAGCAACAGCGGCACGACGACGATGCCGGGCACCAGCGATCCCGGCACCTCCGATCCCACCACCACCGATCCCACCACCGGCACCGACACCGACGACCCCACCACCGGCACGACCGGCCTGGACTGCGACGACGGCCTCGGCAACCTCTGCGGCAACCCCTACGACCTCGGCTCGATCGCCGAGGGCGAGACGGTGATGAGCCAGACCAGCACGATCATCACCCCCGGCGTCGCCGACTGGTTCCAGGTCGCGTTCCCGGCGATCAACCGGCCCGGCGGCGGAACTCCGTCGATCTCCTTCCTGCAAAACGACGACGACGCCTTCCGCTTCGACGTCTTCACCGGCATGCCCTGCGGCGGCGAGGCGGCCTCCTGCGGCGAAGGTGGCGACGAGAACAGTCAGGCGACCAACCTCGACGAGTACACCTACACCGACGATCAGCCCGACTGCTGCTCGCCGCCGGACGACTCGATGGTCCCCTGGCCGGGGCAGCTCTACATCCGGGTCTACCGCGTCGACGACGGCCAGACCTGCTCCGCCTATCAGCTCACCCTGAGCCGCTAAGCCGCTGAGCAGCTCCGCTCGAGGTCGCGTCGGTAGCTGGCCGCCGAGGTTCTCCGCAGCCTCACCGCCCGCGGAGCGGCGCCCCCCTGCGGACGACCTGCCTCTCGCGATCTGAGCCTCGGTCCTCCCCGCGCCGATCGTGCCTCGACGCAGAGCTCCGCCCGATCCGCCTCCGCTCACGCACCATCACGGCTCACGCCCGTCGCCTGCCTCGCCGATCAGTGGGGCCACTTGCAGCGGCTGTCGGCGCACACCATCTCCGTCGGGCAGACGATCCCGGCGCCGCAGCGGAGCTCACACAGGCCGCGATCGTTGCACTTGGCGGCCGCGTTTCCAGAGCCCGGCGGGGGGCACTCCGCGGTCTCCTCGCATCGTTGCGCGCACACGGAGTGGGTCGCCTCGTAGTCCGGGAGACCGATGCTCCGCTCGCAGGTCTCGTCCTCAGCGCAGCCGTCGCCCTCGGGACATGAGCGCTCCCAGGGCCCCTCGGCTCCGCAGGCCACTCCCCCGAGGAACGCCGCGACAAGCCATGCTCGACCTCGCACACTGCGAATTTGGCACGGACCCGCCCGTCCCGACAAGACCTCGCCGCTGCTATCGTTGGTGTAGTGCTGGCTCGGCTCGTCATCTCCACGCTCCTCTTGGCGCTCAGCGGCGGATGCGAATCGTCGGACGAGACCATCGACTCCTACCTGGACGCCTACGCCGAGCGAGGCGAGTCCACCTGCATGTGCGTCTGGGACATCGTCTCGGGGGACTACCAGTCGCAGGACGCCTGCTACGACTTCTTCGAGGTCTCGAACGCCGCCCGCCAGTGCGTACGCATGACCCTCGACGATGACGATCACGCCGTTGAGATCCTCGAGTGTCGGATCGACGCCGAGGAGGCCCACGCGAGCTGTCTTGGCGCCCTGTGCGGCATGTCCAAGGAGGCCAAGATGGAGGGCGCCTCGACCTGCAAGGCCACCTACGACAACATGCTCAAGGAGTGCGAAGCCCTCAAGGCCTCGACCAAAGAAGAGCTCATGGATTGCCTCGCTGAGTAGCTCGGGTGCGGTACAAACAGTGCCCCCAGCAAGGACCAGCCCATGATGCACTCGGCCGAAGAGGTCCGCGACGAGCGCGGCCGCCAGTACCACATCGATCTCGCCCCTGGAGAGGTCGCCCCTGCGATCATCCTCGTGGGCGACCCCAAGCGGGCTGAACGGGTCGCGAGCTTCTTCGACGAAGTGACGATCGACCGTCGCAACCGCGAGTTTGTCACCCTCACCGGGGTCCACAAGGGCCTGCCGATGACCGTCATGGGCACGGGCATGGGCGCCGGCAGCACCGAGATCGCCGTCATCGAGCTCTGCGCCTGTGTCGACGATCCGGTGATGATCCGCTGCGGCTCGAGCGGCGCCCTCCAGGCCGGGATGAACCTCGGCGACCTCGTGATCACCCAGGGCGCGCTGCGGATGGAGGCCGCCAGCCTCCACTTCGTCGACCCCGGCTACCCTGCCGTCGCCGATCCGCAGGTGGTCCTCGCCCTCGCGCAGGCGGCCGAGGAGGTCGGTCGCCCGGTCCACCTCGGCATCACCGCCACCGCCCCTGGCTTCTACGGGGCCCAAGGCCGCCGGAACAAGCGCTTCCCCCCCCGCGACCTCGGCGTCGTCGACCGCCTCGCCGCCCAGGGCGTCCGCAACCTAGAGATGGAGGCCTCCACCCTCCTCACCCTCTCGAACGTCGGCCGCTTCGCCGCCGGCGCTGTCTGTGCCGTCTACGCCACCCGCACGGACAACAAGTTCATCGACCACGACGCCAAAGACGCCGCCGAGCTCGCCTGCATCCAGACCGGCATGCGAGCCCAGCACATCCTCGCCGCCATGGCCGCACGCCGCGGCGACCGCCCCGTCTGGCACCCCGGCCTCGGCCTCGACTGAGCGCCGACCTACGTCTTCACCGACACCACGGTGGCTCGGCCACCCCAGGAGGACCTCGCCCGTCTCCCGCTCCCGAGGAGCGCCAGGATCCTCTCGAGACGCGTCCCAGCCCCGCCTCCCAAAGGCCTGGGACCCTCTCGAGACGCGTCCCAGCCCCGCCTCCCAAAGGCCTGGGACCCTCTCGAGACGCGTCCCAGCCCCGCCTCCCAAAGACCTGGGACCCTCTCGAGACCGCGTCCCAGCCCCGCCTCCCAAAGGGCTGGGACCTCTCGAGACCGCGTCCTAGGGTTGGACAAGCAGCTCGGCCTCTGTCCTCAGCTCACCTCCCAAGGAGGACGAGCCGCAGGGGACGGGCGAGGGGGGACACCGCGAACGAGTCTAGGACGCGCGTCGACCCCTTGGTGACAAGGGGTCGACGCGCGCTCCGACCTGTCTGAGAGAGTGGTGTCCCCCCTTGACCGGCCCACGCCTCAGCCTCCCCCCTCCCCTAGCCTGCACCTCGGAGACCACCCCCGAAGAGCAAGCGAGAGACCTCCCGCCATCGCTCACACGCTCACACGCTCACACGCTCACACGCTCACACGCTCACACGCTCACACGATGCAGAATTAAGAAACGCCGCAGCCTCACGGCGACGGCGTCCCTTCGAGGTCGAAAGACCAGCTCGGCCTAGACCGGAGCAGCCTCCGCCTCGACCACCTCGGCCTTCGCCTTCGGCGGATCGTTCGAGACCAGCTCGATGACGACCATCGGCGCCGCGTCTCCGCGACGACGACCGAGCTTGATGATCCGGGTGAACCCACCCGGACGACCCTGGAGCTTCGGCGCGATGTCGCCGAAGAGCTTGTGCAGCACCTCGCGGGTCTGGATCATCCGGCTCGCCATGCGCAGGGCATGGACGTAGCGAGCCTGCTCCTCCCGAGTCCGCTCCTCGCGGGGCTTCGTCAGGAGATCACCGAGGCGGAGGCTGACGGAGATCGTCTTGTCCGTGAAACGGCGAAGCTCCTTCGCCTTGGCCTCGGTGGTCGTGATCCGCTCATGCTCGATGAGCGAGGTGACCATGTTGCGGAACATGGCCTTGCGGTGGGTCGAGTTACGACCCAGCTGGCGTCCTTTATTGCGATGACGCATGGATTATGTCTCCTCTCGGGCCGGCGGACCTTGCCAGTTGTCGATCTTCATGCCGAGCGAGAGCCCCATCGTCGAGAGGATCTCTTTGATCTCCTTGAGCGACTTGCGACCAAAGTTCTTGGTCTTGAGCATCTCGGTCTCGCTGCGCTGGACCAGATCGCCGATGTAATGGATGTTCGCGTTCTGGAGGCAGTTCGCCGACCGAACGCTGAGCTCAAGCTCATCCACCGAGCGCCAGAGGTACTCGTTGAGCTTGTCTTGCTCGCTCTGCTGAGGAACAGCGGCCTCCTCGATCTCTTCACGATTGATGAAGATCGAGAGCTGCTCCTTGAGGATCTTGGCCGCGTAGGCGACCGCGTCCTCAGGCTGAACCGAGCCGTCTGTCCAGACCTCGAGGATGAGGCGGTCGTAGTCGGTGCGGTGACCGACGCGGGCGTTCGTCACCCGGTAGTTGACCTTCTGGATCGGCGAGAAGAGGCTGTCGATCGGGATGACCCCGATCGGCATCGTCTCCGCCTTGTTCTGATCGGCCGTCGCGTATCCGCGACCCATCGCGCAGGTCATCTCCATCCGCAGCCGCCCACCCTGACTCAAGGTCGCGATGTGCTGCTCGGGACGAAGAACGCTGACTCCGGTCGGCGCCTGGATGTCGGCGGCTGTGACCGGGCCGTCGCCCTGCTTGTCGATGACGAGGGTCCGGGGGCTGGCGTCATCCATCCGCAGGAGGAGCGCCTTGACGTTGAGGATGATGTCCGTGACGTCCTCGACGACCCCGGGGATCGTGGTGAACTCATGGAGCGCGCCGTCGATCCGGACCGAGGTGATCGCCGAGCCCTGGAGGGACGACAAGAGCACCCGGCGAAGGCTGTTGCCGAGGGTGATCCCGTAACCCCGCTCGAGCGGCTCACAAGTGAACTTCCCGTAGGTGTCGGTGAGGGAGCCGCCGTCGGACTCGAGCTTCTTCGGGCGGATGAGGTCCCGCCAGTTACGCGCAATCGTGTTCGTGTCCTGCATCGATTACCTCCGGTTACTTCGAGTAGAGCTCGACGATGAGCTGCTCGTCGATGTCGGCCGCGATGTCGGCACGAGCCGGCACCGACGTGATCTTGCCGGTGAAGCTGTCCTTGTCGAGGTCGATCCAAGAAGGACGCTGAACCCGGTCGACGTTGGCGACGGCTTCGACGATCTTCTGCATCTTCCGGCTGCGCTCGCGCACGACGACGACGTCCCCCGCACGGACCTGGTAGGACGGGATGTTGACCCGCTTACCGTTGACCGTGAAGTGTCCGTGACGGACGAGCTGGCGGGCCTCGGCGTGGCTCGACGAGAAGCCGCAGCGGAGCGCGACGTTGTCGAGGCGACACTCGAGGAGGCGAAGGAGGTTCTCACCGGTGACCCCCTTCATCCGCGAAGCCTTGTGGTAGTAGCCGCGGAACTGCTTCTCGAGCAGCCCGTACATGCGCTTCACCTTCTGCTTCTCGCGGAGCTGTTGACCGTAGTCCGAGGGCCGCCGCTTGCGCCCCTGGCCGTGCTGACCGGGGGGGTACTGGCGACGCTCGTAGCCGCATTTATCGGAGAAGCAGCGGTCGCCCTTGAGAAAGAGCTTCGCGTCTTCGCGCCGGCAGAGCCGACAAACTGGTCCTGTGTAACGTGCCATGGATCAGACCCTCCTCCGCTTGGGCGGGCGGCAGCCGTTGTGGGGAATCGGTGTGACGTCCTTGATCGAGGTGACCCGAAGGCCAGCCGACTGGAGACCGCGGAGCGCCGACTCGCGACCGGCACCGGGGCCGGAGACGCGGACGATCACGGTCTGCATACCGTGGTCCTGAGCCTTGCGAGCGGCATCGTCGGCGGCGAGCTGCGCCGCGAACGGGGTCGACTTGCGCGAGCCCTTGAAGCCGCGGACGCCGGCGGTCGACCAGGAGATGACGTTGCCGTTGACGTCGGTGATCGTGATCTGGGTGTTGTTGAAGGTCGCGTGAATGTGAACGATCCCGTTCGAGACGTTCTTCTTGACGCGCTTCCCACCTCTGCGTGGATTCGCCATGGGTTAGCCCTTCCTCTTCGACGACACCGCGACCCGCTTGGGGCCCTTGCGGGTGCGCGCGTTGGTGTGGGTCCGCTGACCGCGGACCGGGAGGCCACGACGGTGACGGAGACCGCGGAAACACCCGAGGTCCATGAGCCGCTTGATGTTCATCTGGACGTCACGGCGGAGGTCACCCTCGACCTTGTGATCGGCCTCGATGACCTGGCGGATCGTCTGGAACTGCTCCTCGCTGAGGTCGTCCGTACGAAGGGCGAGGCCGATGCCTGCCTTGTCGAGGACCTTGCGAGCGGTGGTCCGGCCGATGCCGTAGATGTAGGTCAGCGCGATCTCGACGCGCTTGTTCCTGGGGAGTTCAACTCCTGCGATACGTGCCATGGTCTACCCCTGTCGCTGCTTGTGCTTGGGGTTTTCGCAGATCACGCGCACCACTCCGGAGCGGCGGATCACCTTACACTTCTCGCAAATTCGTTTGACGCTTGCTCGTACTTTCATCTCATTCCTCTCTAGTCCGCAGATCACCGAGTTACTGACGGGAACAGAGTCCCGTGATGATTCCGCGGCCCGGATCGCGGCTGGCTCTGTGGACCAGCACGCGTTGCCCCGTCCGTACATGCACACCCAACCGCCGGGCTTGGTCAGAGAGGCTCGCCGTGATGACGGCCCCCCCTGCCGAGGGTAGTTCGAGACGAAAGAGATGCTGGGGCAACTCAGCGATCACCATCGCCTCGAGGGTTGTTGACTGCGCGATGCTCATACTTCATTCCTCAGGCGCGATCTAGGCCCGAGGAGCGCGGGATGTTGCCAGGGATCGCAGCCCCCGTCCAGGTCCCGACCCGGGGAAATCCGTGAGCTAGGGCGGCGCCCAGCCCGGAGCGGGCTCGGCCTCCGACCCGACCCGGCCGGGTTTTCAGCGACGAGCTCGGCGGATCTCCTCTCCCGCTGCGCCCATGAGGACCCTCGCCTGGCAGGGGAGCCTCCGGCGTAGCCCTTTGAACGGGTCACAGATCCGAAGGGCTGCTCTGGCCACGACGCTGGTCCTCGAAGCTCCTGGGAGGGGCTCTCGGCGCCCCTGTGTCGCCCTAGCGACTGTCCTGCGACAACCATCGCTCGCCTCTCCTGCGGCTGTCGACGGGCTCTCCTGTGGACTTCTCGACCGCTCCGCTCCCCTACCTCAATAGTCTGCCTATAGCGCCGCCCATGGCATGCAAAGCCATCGGCGCTTCGTCCCACTCGCGCTCGTCGCGCTCGTCGCGCTCCCCCTCGGGGCAACTCTCTGCCCCTCCGAGCGCCTCGGGCTCCTGCTCGTCAGCGCCTACACCTCCCGAGAACAGACTCGCCGCCCTCAACGAAGAAAGGCGGCGAATCCCGGAGAGATCTCCGGCGACCGAGGAGGCCTGAGCCCTAGCCCCGGCGACCTCGGGTGCGCGGACCGCTCGGCCCGGCGAAGCCCTCGTAGGACCGGGTCACCAAGTGGCTCTCGATCTGCTGGGCGGTGTCGAGGGCGACGCCGACGACGATCAGCAGTGAGGTTCCTCCATAGTAGAAGGGGATGTTGAACTTGGTCTGGAGGAAGGTCGGCAGGACGCAGACCGCCGAGATGTACCAGGAGCCGGCGAAGGTCAGCCGGGTCAGGATGAAGTCGATGTGCTCTGCGGTCCGCTTGCCCGGCCGGATACCGGGGATCGACGCGTTCTGCTTCTTCAGGTTGTCGGCGACGTCGACCGGGTTGAACTGCAACGCCGTGTAGAAGAACGTGAAGAAGATGACCATCGCCACGTAGACCGTGATGTAGAGCCATCCGTCGTAGCGCAGCGCGTTCGAGATCCGCTCCAGCGCGGCGTTGCCGGTCATGCCGGCGATCTGGCTCGGGAACATCAGGATCGACGAGGCGAAGATCGGCGGGATGACGCCGGCGCTGTTGATCCGCAGGGGCAGGTAGTTGGCGGAGCCGCCGAACATCTGCCGCCCGACCACACGTTTCGCGTACTGCACCTTGATCCGCCGCTGACCCCGCTCCATGACCACGACGAAGGCGATCACGGCGATCACCATCCCCAAGAGGAGGGCGAGGAACATCGGCCCAAAGGCCTCAGGATCGTCCTGCTGCTTCTGGTAGAGCTGATAGAGCGCGACCGGCAGGTCGGCGATGATCCCGGCGAAGATCAGCAGCGAGATGCCGTTGCCGATCCCCTTCTCGGTGATCTGCTCGCCCAACCACATCAGGAAGCAGGTCCCGGCGGTCAGCGTCAGGATCGTCATCGCGACGAAGCCTCCGCTGTCGTCCAGGACGAGCTGCTGCCCCGGCGTGTTCTGCGACGAGAGCCAGGTGGCCATGAAGTAGCCCTGGATCAGCGCGAGGAACACAGTCCCGTAGCGGCTGTACTGGTTGATCTTGTTGCGGCCGCTCGCGCCCTCTTTGCTGAGCTGCTCGAGGCTCGGGATGACCGCGGTCATCAGCTGCATGATGATGCTAGCGCTGATGTACGGCATGATCCCGAGGGCGAAGACCGACAGGTTGCTCAGCGCACCGCCGCTGAACATGTTGAAGTAGCCGAGGAATCCGCCCGCGCCCTGCTTGACGATCTGGGCCATGACCGAGCGGTCGACCCCGGGGACGGCGATGAAGACGCCCAGGCGATAAATGGCGAGCATCGCCAGGGTGAAGAACACCCGCTTGCGTAGCTCGGGCAGCTTGAAAATGTTGAGTATGACGCCCATCGGCCTATCCAGCTCGCTTCAGCTTGCCCGCCTTCTCAGCGGATCTGACAGAGGTGCGACCGCAGCCGCGCCGCCGGAGTTGTACCCCAACCCGCTCATGTCTTCCACGCGCCAGGAGCAGGTCGTGAGGGCCGTCGCCGGGTCGGCGTGACCGGATCTCTCCGGTTGCCGACCGTCACCGGCCGTCGGTCCCGCCCTCGCGAGGAGGGGCCGGACAGACACAGGCGCGCTTTTGTCAGGGCCCGTGTCGGGGTGAGGAGGGAACAATGAAGAGCGGCGAGGGCGGCATCCTGGGGGTCAAAAGCGACCTGTGGATGTCATCCTCGCCGTTCTTGGCTCAGCCGTGACCCGCCCATGAGAGACCCATGAGACGGTGACCAGCCGGACATTCTCTATGCGCTGGTCTCAGCAGCCGCGGCGGGGCCGGGCTTGAGCGGCGCGAGCTCGATGGAGCCACCGGCGGCCTCGATCTTCTCGCGTGCGCTGGCGCTGACGCCGTGAACGCGGATCTTCAGCGAGGTCTTGATCTCACCGTAGCCGAGCACCTTGATCAGCTTGGCCCGCTTCGGGACGAGGCCCTTGGCGTGGAGGATCTCGGGGGTCACCTCATCGCCGGCCGAGAAAGCAGCCTCGAGGCGCTCGACGTTGATGCCGTGGTATTCGACCCGGTGGATGTTGGCGAACCCGCGCTTCGGGACCCGGCGCTGGAGCGGCATCTGCCCGCCCTCGAAGTGCGCCGGCACCGTGTTGTTGCGGGCGAGCTGGCCCTTCTGACCGCGGGTCGAGGTCTTGCCGCGACGCGAGGCGATCCCGCGACCGACGCGCTTGCGGCGGTGGCGGTGACCTTCGGGGGCCTTGAGGGTGTCGAGTGTAGTGCCCATGTGGACTCGAATTCTCAGACGATTGTCTGCGTACAGGGGAGCGAACTCAGGCGTTGTCGGCCGGCTCGACGCTCACCAGGTGTTGGATCTTGCGGATCATCCCGCGGATGGACGGCGTGTCCTCAACCACCACCGAGTGGTGCATCCGGCGAAGGCCGAGACCGCGAACGGTCGCCTTCTGGGTCGCCGGACGATCGATCGGGCTGTTGACCAGCGTGACTTTGAGCTTGAGGGCCATCGGGACTACTCCATCATCTCGGCGAGGTTGAGACCACGCCGGCGAGCCACGGACTCCGGCGCCCGGAGCCGCTTGAAAGCGTCGACCGTGGCGTGGATGACATTCTGCGAGTTGTTCGTGCCGATGCACTTGCTCAGAATGTCGTGGATTCCGGCGCACTCGACGATCGCGCGGACGGGACCGCCGGCGATCACGCCGGTACCAGGCGCGGCCGGACGCAGGAGCACTCGCCCCGCGCCGTGCTCGCCGACGATCTCGTGCGGGATCGTGGTTCCGGAGAGCGGCACCTGAAAGATGTTCTTGCGGGCGATCTCGTTGGCCTTGCGGATGGCCTCGGGGACCTCCTTGGCCTTGCCGTAGCCGACGCCGACCCAGCCGCGCTCATTGCCGACGACGACGAGGGCGCTGAAGGAGAAGCGACGGCCACCCTTCACGACCTTGGCGACGCGGTTGATGTTGACCACGCGGTCAACAAGTTCACCCAGAGATTCAATATCCAGCATCAGTCGAGCTCCGCCTAGAAGTCGAGGCCGCCCTCGCGGGCGCCGTCGGCGAGGGCACTGACGCGCCCATGATAGATGTAGCCATTGCGGTCAAAGACCACCTTGGTGATCCCGCCGGCAAGGCAGGCCTTGGCGATCGCAACGCCGACAGCCTTCGCGCGGTCGCGCTTGGTGCCCTCGGTCGCAATCTCCTTGGTGAGGTCGGAGGCCGCCACCAGCGACACCGCCCGGTCATCATCGATGACCTGAGCGTAGATGTGCTTGCAGCTGCGGAAGACCGTGAGCCGCGGACGATCCGCGCTCCCGGAGATCCGGTTGCGGATGCCTCTCTTGCGGCGCAGCCGCCCAGTGTCCTTCTTCGTCGCCATCTTAAGAACTCCTGCTCGCTACTTCTTGCCGCGAGCTTTGCCTTCTTTGAGGATGATCGTCTCGTCGAGGTAGCGAACGCCCTTGCCCTTGTAGGGCTCTGGCGGACGCCAACGGCGGATGTCCGCCGCGACCTGTCCGAGGAGGGCCTTGTTGGCCGAGCTCAGGGTCAGCTTGCCCTCTTTGTCGACCTCGGCCGAGACCTCCTTGGGGAGGTCCATGCTGACCGGGTGCGAAAAGCCGAGGGTGAGGTCGAGCGTGGAGCCCTTAACCGCTGCACGATAGCCGACGCCCTTGATGACGAGGACCTTCTTGAAGCCCTCCGAGCAGCCAGTGACCATGTTCGCGGTCATGGCCCGGCTCATCCCGTGGAGCGAGCGCGCCTCTCGGTCGTCGCTCTCCCGCGAGAAGACGATGTTGCCGTCGTCGACCTTGAAAGAGATCCGTGCTGGGACGTCGAAGGAGAGCTCCCCCTTCGGGCCTTTCACGCGGATCGTGGTCCCCGCGGTCGTGACTTGCACGCTCTTGGGGATCTGGATCGGTTGATTACCAATGCGGGACATGGTGCTCCTCGGGCTACCAAACGCTGCAGATTAGCTCGCCGCCGATACCCGCTTTGCGGGCGGCGCGGTCGCTCATCATACCGCGTGGGGTGCTGACGATCATGACACCAAGGCCATTACGAACCTTGGGGATATCTTTGCTCCGGGCGTACCGACGCTGACCGGGACGTGACTCCCGGCGGAGCCCCTCAATGGCGCTTTCTTGCTTGTTCCACTTGAGGGTGATGTGCAGGGTTCCCTGCTTGCTGTCGTCCTCCCAAGAGTGGTCACTGATGTACCCCTCCTGCTTCAGGATCTCAGCGATGTGGCGCTTCTGCTTCGAGCCCGGGAGTGCGAGCGCGTCGTGCTGAGCACGAACCGCGTTGCGGATCCGGGTGAGCATGTCGGCGATTGGATCGGTCATCGACATAGAACTCGTGCCTCCACTATGCGCGACGGAACGGCAGGCCGAGCTTCTCGAGGAGCGAACGCCCCTCCTCGTCCGTCGCCGCCGACGTCTCGATGCAGATGTTCATTCCGGGGACCTTGTCGAGCTTGTCGATGTCGACCTCCGGAAAAATCAGGATCTCTTTGATCCCGAGGGTGAAGTTACCGCGACCGTCAAAGGCCTTGCGGGAGATCCCGCGGAAGTCGCGGGTACGGGGGAGAGCGACCGAACAGAGGCGGTCGAGGAACTCCCACATCCGGGTGCCACGAAGCGTGACCATACAGCCGATCTTCATCCCCTGACGGAGCTTGAAGGTCGCGATCGACTTCTTCGCGCGGGTCACCACCGGCCGCTGGCCGCTGATGTAACCGAGAGACTCGAAGGCCTGCTCTAGGAGCTTGGGGGTCTTGATCGCCTCACCGAGGCCGATGTTGATGACCACCTTCTGGATCTTCGGAACGGTGAGGTTGTTCTTGTAGCCAAACTCCGAGACCAGAGCGGGGCGTACGACCTCACGGTAGCGAACGTCGAGGCGAGGACGGTAGCCCTCCGCACGACGCACCGGCTGCTCCATGACCTTCGGGAAGCGGTAGGCGTAGCCGAAGCTATCCTTTTTCTTGGGGGTGGGTGCCCCACGTGCTGGTTTAGCCATGATTATTCACGCCCCTACTTATCGATCTGTTGCCCAGACTTCGCGGCGACGCGGACCTTGCGGCCGCTCTCCAGCGTCTGGATCCGAACGCGTGTCGGGTCACCCGTCGCCGGGTCCGCGAGCATGACGTTCGAGATGTGAATGGCCGCCTCGCGCTTGACGATCCCGCCCTGCGGGTTGTCCCGGGTCGGCTTGACGTGCTTGGTCACCACGTTGATGCCCTGCACGACGACCCGCTCGGTCTTCGGGATGACGCGAAGGACCGCGCCACGACGACCCTTGTTCTTGCCAGCGATGACGACGACCTCGTCGCCCTTCTGTACCCGCTGCATCACAGCACCTCCGGCGCGAGCGAGATGATCTTGAGGTAGTTCTTCTGCCGGAGCTCACGGGCGACCGGTCCGAAGATGCGGGTTCCGACCGGCTGCTTCTGGCCGTCGATCAGGACCGCGGAGTTGGTGTCGAAGCGGATGACCGAACCGTCGTCGCGCCGGAGCGCCTTCTTGGTCCGAACGATCACGGCCTTGACGACCGAGCCCTTCTTCACCTTGGAGTTGGGCATCGCCTCACGGACGGAGACGACGATGATGTCCCCGACCCCGGCGTAGCGCCGCTTCGAGCCGCCCAGCACCTTGATGCAGAAAAGCTTGCGAGCTCCGGAGTTGTCCGCGACATCGAGGATGGACTGTGTCTGAATCATACGATTGTCCCCTTCTCGACCACCGCCTGGAGGCGCCAGCGCTTCTCACGGCTGATGGGACGGCTGGAGATGATCCGGACGGTGTCGCCGATCTGAGCCTCGTTACGCTCGTCGTGCGCCTTGTAGCGGATCCGCTCGTTGACGTACTTGCGGTAGCGCGGGTGGCGGTAGCGACGGATGACCTGGACGACGATGGTCTTGTCCATCTTGTCCGAGACCACCGTGCCCGTGAGGGCAAGTCGATGCCGACGCTCGGTCTCCGACCCTTGGGTTTCTTGCGTGTCGCTCACGACTGCGTCTCCTCAGCGGCCGCTGCGGTGATACCGCGCTTGCGCTCGCTCTGAATGGTCTTGATGCGGGCGATGTCGCGGCGGAGGCTGGAAAAGTGAGCCACGTTGTTGGCTCGCTGGGTGGCCTTCGCGACGTGCAGCTGCAGGAGCTGCTCGCGGATCTGGATCTCGAGCTCAGCCAGCTCGGCGTCGCTCTTCTCTCGGATCTCAGTGGACTTCATACTTCGTCCCTCTTAATGAAGCGGGTCCGTACGGGAAGTTTGTGGTGAGCGCGAAGGAACGCGGAGCGAGCGAGGTCCTCAGAGACCCCCTCGATCTCGTACAGGACGCGGCCCGGCTTCACGACGGCGACCCAGTACTCCGGGTTGCCCTTACCCTTACCCATTCGGGTCTCGGCCGGCTTCTTTGAGACCGGCTTGTCGGGGAAGATTCGGATGTAGAGCTTGCCACCACGCTTGACGTGGCGGTTGATGGCGATACGAGCTGCCTCGATCTGGCGGGAGGTCAACCACCCCGACTCGACCGTCTGCAGGCCGAAATCGCCAAATTTTACATCACAGGAGCCCTTGGCCTTGCCGCGGACACGACCACGGTGGACCTTGCGGTACTTAACGCGTGCTGGCGAAAGCATCTTTGTCCTCCTACGGGGCTAGCCCCGCTGCGGCCGCGGAAAGCGGGGATCGCTCTGCTGCGTGGCCCGCGGTCCGTAGACCTCGCCCTTGAAGATCCAGCACTTGACGCCGATGGTGCCGGAATTGGTGAGGGCTTCGGCGAAGCCGTAATCGATGTCTGCGCGGAGCGTGTGCAGCGGCACTCGGCCTGCGCGGTAGGTCTCGGAGCGGCTCATCTCAGAGCCGGTCAGGCGACCCGCGGCACGCACACGAACACCCTTGGCGCCGAACTTCATCGCGGTCTGCATGGCCCGCTTGAGCGCCCGCCGGAAGGCGATCCGGCGCTCGAGCTGCTGGGCGATGTTCTCGGCGACGAGCTGAGCGTTGACCTCGGCCTTGCGGACCTCCTGGATGTTCAGGAAGACCTCAGAGTCGGTCAGGCGCTGGACCTCTTTCTTGAGGGCCTCGACGCCGGCTCCACGCTTGCCGATGATCACTCCCGGACGGGCCGAGAAGATGTTGATCTTCAGCTTGTTGGCCGCCCGCTCCATGGTGATCTCGGAGATCGAGGCGTTCATCATCCGGCGCTTAAGGAAGCGGCGGAGCTTGATGTCCTCGTGGAGCCACTGCTTGTAGCGGTGCTGCTCGAACCACTTCGAGCTCCAGGTCTTGGTGACGCCGAGGCGAAACCCGATGGGATGTGTTTTCTGACCCATTAGCTACGAACCTCCGCCACCTCGAGAAAAATGTGGCTGGTCTTCTTCTCAACGCGGTTGGCACGGCCCATGGCGCGGGGGCGCCAACGCTTGAGGGTCGGACCCTGGTCGACCATCACCGTCTTGACGACAAGGCTGTCGACATCGACGCGGCCGGTGTCCTCGGCGTTTGCCACGGCGGACACGAGGAGCTTGAAGAACTCACGGGCGCCAGCCTTCGGCAGGAACCGAAGGTTGTTGATCGCCGTGGTCACCTTCTGGTGACGGATCATGTTGGCGATGATGCGGGCCTTACGCGGGGTAAGCCGAGCGTGACTCAATCGAGCGGTCGCCATGATGCTTACCTCCTCCCCTTACGGTCGCCGCTGTGACCACGGAAGGTCCGCGTCGGCGCGAACTCGCCGAGCTTGTGACCCACCATGTTCTCGGTGACGAAGAGGGGGATGAACTTGTGACCGTTGTAGACCATCACGTTGGCACCGACGAAGGTCGGTAGGATGGTCGACCGGCGAGACCAGGTCTTGACGACCCGGCGACCACCGTCGTTGAGCGCCGTCTCGATCTTCTTGATCAAGTGGGCGTCGCAGAAGGGACCCTTCTTAAGTGAGCGGGGCATACGCTACTTCTTCCTGCGGGAAACGATGAAGACCTTGGACTTGGTGCTCTTGCGAGTCCGATATCCCTTGGCCGGCTGACCCCAGGGAGACACCGGATGGCGTCCACCGGAGGTACGACCCTCACCACCACCGAGCGGGTGGTCGACCGGGTTCATGGAGACGCCGCGCTGATGCGGACGACGCCCGAGCCAACGCGAGCGTCCGGCCTTGCCGAGCTCCACGTGACCGTGATCCGAGTTGCCGATGGTACCGATCGTGGCTCGGCACTCGACGTGGACCCGACGAACCTCACCGGAGGGGAGGCGAACCTGGGTCCACTTGCCCTCGCGGGCCATGAGGCGAGCACCGGTGCCGGCGGAGCGGACGAGCTGTCCGCCGCGGCCGATCTTGATCTCGACGTTGTGGATGATGGTGCCGACCGGGATCGCCTTGAGGGGCATGTTGTTGCCCGGCTTGATGTCGGCGCTGGCCGACGAGATCACCGTGTCACCGACGCTGAGCCCGGAGGGAGCCAGGATGTAGAGCTTCTCGCCGTCCGCGTAGTGGATCAGGGCGATGAAGGCCGTGCGGTTCGGGTCGTACTCGATGGTCGCGACCTTGCCCGGCACGCCGTACTTCTGGCGCTTGAAGTCGATCTCGCGGTAGCGGCGCTTGTGACCACCGCCGCGGAAGCGGGAGGTGATCCGACCGCGATTGTTGCGACCCGCGGGGTTGTGGGTCCGCGAGACGAGCGGCTCGTGCGGCTTGTCAGCGGTCACGGCGGACCGCTTGTTCGCGCTCATGTTTCGGCGGCCGGGAGAAGTCGGCCTGTAGTTCTTGACTGCCATGACTTACCCCTGCTCGCCTCCGTAGAGGTCGATCGAGTCGCTCGGGTTGAGCGTGACGATCGCCTTCTTCCACGACGGTTTGCGGCCGTAGTACTTGCCGACCCGGCGGACATCGCCGCGGACGACCATGGTCCGCACCTTGGAGACCTTGACGCCGAAGAGCTGCTCGACGGCCTTGCCGATCTCGATCTTGTTGGCCTGCTTGTGGACCTCGAAGACGTACTGATTGTCGTAGCTCATGAGCTCGTTCGACTTCTCAGTGACGACTGGCCGGACGATAATCTGATGCGGGATCATTGTGCGTCACCCTTTCCACCGCGGCTGAGACGGGACTCGACCTCGCGGAGCGAGCTCTCCGAGATCACCAGCTTGGGGAAGCGGAGGATGTCGTAGACGTTGACGCCGCGGGTCTCCAGGAAGCTCGCGCTCGGGATGTTCCGCGAGCTGAGCAGGAGGTTGCGGTTGTCGGTGTCGACGAGGAGCGCCGAGCTCACCTCGAGCTTGCCGAGGATCGCGCTCAGGGCCTTCGTCTTGACCTCGGGCAGCGTCAGGTCGCGGACGACGACGAGGTTGCCCTCCTTGGCCCGCAGGCTGAGCGCCGAGCGGAGCGCACCCGCGCGCACCTTCTTGTTGACGTGGAAGGCGTAGGATCGAGGGCGAGGCCCGTGGACCTGGCCACCGCCGCGGAAGATGTTCGCGCGGCGCGAACCGTGACGAGCGTTGCCCGTCCCCTTCTGCTTGAAGAGCTTTGCACCTGTCTTGCGGATCTCGCCGCGCTCCTTGACGGAGGCGGTACCGCTCCGGCGAGCTGCCCGCTGGTAGCGGACCATCTCCCAGAGAAGGTGCTCCTTGACCTCACCAGCGAAGACATCGTCGGCGACATCAAGTTCGCCGAGGTGCTTCCCCTCGAGGTCGATCACGTTGAGCTTTGCCATGGTGTCCTCAGGTCTTGATCTCGACGTCCACGCCAGCCGAGAGGTCGAGCTTCATCAGCGCGTCGAGCGTCTGCTTGTTGGGCTCGAGGATGTCGAGGAGCCGCTTGTGAGTGCGGATCTCGAACTGCTCGCGCGCCTTCTTGTCGATGAAGGGGCCGCGAAGCACCGTGTACTTGTTGATCTTGGTCGGGAGCGGGATCGGACCGGCGACCGTCGCACCAGTGCGACGGGCCGTCTCAGCGATCTCGTTGGCCGACTGATCGAGGAGTTTATGATCGAAGGCTTTGAGCCTGATGCGAATCTTGAGACCTTCCACGGTTCGTCCTCTCGGCTACTTGTGGATCTTGGTGACGACGCCGGCGCCGACCGTTCGGCCGCCTTCGCGGATCGCGAACTTCAGGCCCTCTTCGCACGCGATCGGCGCGAGAAGCTTGACCGTAAGCTCGACATTGTCCCCCGGCATCACCATCTCCGTACCCTCGTGCAGGGTCACGGAGCCCGTCACGTCCGTCGTACGGAAGTAGAACTGCGGCCGGTAGTTGGTGAAGAACGGCGTGTGACGACCGCCCTCATCCTTCTTCAGGATGTAGACCTGCGCATCGAACTCGGTGTGCGGGTTGATGCTCCCCGGCTTGCACAGAACCTGACCGCGCTCCACCTGCTCGCGCTTGATACCGCGGACCAGGACGCCGACGTTGTCGCCCGCCTGTCCCTGGTCCAGCAGCTTGCGGAACATCTCGACCCCGGTCACGACCGTCTTCTGCGTGTCCCGGATGCCGACGATCTCGACCTCCTCCGACACCTTGATGACGCCGCGCTCGATCCGACCGGTCACCACCGTGCCACGACCCGAGATCGTGAACACGTCCTCGACCGGCATCAGGAACGGCTTGTCGAGCTCACGCTCCGGCTCCGGGATGAAGGAGTCACAGGCCTCCATCAGCTCAAAGATGCACTTGGCGGCGTCGTCGTCGGCCGAGCTGCACTGCAGGGCCTTGAGCGCCGAGCCGTAGATCACCGGGGCGTCGTCGCCGGGGTAGTCGTACGACGAGAGCAGCTCGCGGATCTCCATCTCGACGAGCTCCAGCAGCTCCGCGTCCTCCTCCGCGATCATGTCGACCTTGTTGAGGAAGACGACGATCTGCGGGATCCCGACCTGGCGGCCGAGGAGGATGTGCTCACGGGTCTGCGGCATCGCGCCGTCAGGGCCGCTGACGACGAGGATCGCCCCGTCCATCTGCGCGGCGCCCGTGATCATGTTCTTGATGTAGTCCGCGTGTCCCGGGCAGTCGACGTGCGCGTAGTGGCGCTTCTCCGACTGGTACTCGACGTGAGCGGTCGAGATCGTGATCCCGCGCTCGCGCTCCTCGGGAGCCTTGTCGATGTTCTCGAAGTCGATCTGGGCCGCCATGCCTCGCATCGACAGCACGTGGGTGATCGCCGCCGTGAGGGTCGTCTTTCCGTGGTCCACGTGACCGATGGTCCCGATGTTCACGTGGGGCTTGTCACGAATGAACTTTTCCTTCGACATGGTGGGATCTCTTCTTCCTGGAAACTCGAGTGTGTTGGTCTTGCGGGGGCGCCAGGTTGATGGCGCCGGCTGGGCTAGCTAGTAGCCCCGAATCTTTTTGACGATGATCTGCTCCAGATCCCGGGGGACCTCGGAGTAGTGGCTGAACTGCATCGTGTAGTTCGCTCGTCCCTGAGTAGCTGAGCGAAGGGCGGTAGCATATCCGACCATTTCTGCCAAGGGAACCTCGGCATCGATCGACTGCAAGGTCTGTCTCGGTTGCATCCCCAGGACTCGACCGCGCCGGCCGCTGAGGTCCGAGACCACGTGACCGGTCTGGTCCTCCGGGGCGATGACCTCGACCTCCATGACCGGCTCAAGAAGCGCCGGTGAGGCCTCCTCCATCGCCTGCATCATCCCCATCGACGCCGCAGCCCGGAAGCTCGCCGCCGTCGAATCACCCTCCACATAGGCTCCGTCCTTGAGCCGCACCGTAATGTCGACCGTCGGATACCCGAGGATCGGCCCCCGAGTAAAGGAGTCTGTGACCCCCTCTTGGACCGCGGCGATCATCTCAGGGAGGAGGCACGGCGGCTCCGTCCGGCCCTTGCCCAGGGGCTTAGGCGGCGCAATCGCGTCCTCAAAGGACAATCCGGCGCCCCTCTCGGCCGGGACGAGCTCGAGGACGAGGCGGGCGTAGTGCCGCTTGGAGCCGATCTCACGGTCGTACTCGAAGGTCTTTACAAGCCGCTTGGAGATCGTCTCCCGATAGGCGACCTGCGGCTTACCCACATTGGCCCCGACACGGTACTCGCGCAGGAGTCGGTCTACGAGGACGTCGAGGTGGAGCTCGCCCATCCCGGAGATCAGGGTCTGGCCCGAGTCCGGATCGATGCTGACGTGGAAGCTTGGATCCTCACGCTGCAGGCGGTCCATCGCCTCGGTCAGAGCGCTCTGGTCGGCGCTGGACTTCGGCTCAACAGAGCGGAAAATCACGGGCTCTGGGATCTGCATCCCCGCCAGGGTGACCTCTTCCTTGTCCTTCGCCTGGATGATCGTGTCACCGGTCGAGGTGAAGCGCAGCCCCACCGCCGCGCCGATGTTGCCGACGCTGATCGAGTCGATCTCTTGGGTCTTGTTGGCGTGGATCTGCAGGATCTTCGTCAAGCGCTCTTTGCGCCCGCGGGTCACGTTCTGGATCGCGTCCTTCACCTTGATCTCGCCGGAGTAGACCCGGAAGAAGATCAGCGGACCGCGGTGAGGATCGTGCAGGACCTTGAAGGCGAGCGCGAGGAAGGGCTCGTCGACCGACGGCCGGCGGATGACCTCGGCGCCGTCCGACTTGCGGATCGCCGAGACCGGCGGCATGTCGAGCGGTGACGGAAGGTAGTCGACGACAGCGTCGAGGAGCGGCTGGACGCCCTTGTTCTTGAGCGATGAGCCGCAAAGGACGGCGACGCCGGCGTTGGCGATCGTCACCCGGCGCAGCGCAGCCTTGAGCGCGGGGAGCTCGATCGACGCAGCCCCCACCTCGAGGAAGGCGTTCATCAGCGCGTCGTCGACCTCGGCGATCGCCTCGACCATCTCCTCGCGGGCGAGCACGGCGTCCTCGTAGAGGGAGTGGTCCTCGCCGATGGGCTCGCGGACGACCTCGGCCCCGAACTCGTCGGGCCAGTGGATCGTCTCCATCGTCAGGAGGTCGATCACCCCCTCGAAGTCTCCCTCGAGGCCGATCGGCAGCTGAATGATGATGGTGTGGGCGCCGAGCCGCTTCTTCAGCATCTCGACGGTGAGCTCGAGCGTCGCCCCGACCCTGTCCATCTTGTTGACGAAGCAGAGCCGCGGCACCTTGTAGCGATCCGCCTGACGCCAGACCGTCTCGGACTGGGGCTCAACGCCGCTCACCGCGTCGAAGACGGCGACAGCGCCGTCCAACACCCGGAGGGAGCGCTCCACCTCGACCGTGAAGTCGACGTGTCCCGGGGTGTCGATGATGTTGATCCGGTGCTCCCGCCAAAAGCAGGTGGTCGCCGCCGCCGTGATGGTGATCCCCCGCTCCTGCTCCTGCGGCATGTAGTCCATGACCGCTGCGCCGTCATGGACCTCGCCGATCCGGTGCGAGACCCCCGTATAGAAGAGAACACGCTCCGTCGTCGTGGTCTTGCCAGCGTCGATATGTGCCATGATTCCGATGTCTCGGATGGCCGCGATATCATTCGAAGGGGTCATCGTCTGCAGGCCCGCTCTTCGCGGGAACAACTTAAGGGCCGCTCTACCGTCCATCCGTCTCCACAATGGAGGGGATATGGTCGGCGAGTGGCCCTGCTCTTGTCCGCGGGTGGGCACCCCCCACTTATGTGGCGGTGCGTCACCGAGCTACGGATTCGAGGGTTCAGTTGTCGTGGCCGGGTGGCCAGGGAGTGGATGGGTGGCGAAAGCTCCTGAGGCTTGTGAGCGGCAGCGCCGAGTTACCAGCGATAGTGAGCGAAGGCTTTGTTAGCCTCGGCCATCTTGTGGATGTCTTCGCGCTTCTTGACAGCGCCGCCGCGGTTCTGAGCCGCGTCGAGCATCTCGTTGGCGAGGCGCTCGGCCATGGTCTTCTCCGGACGGGAGCGGGAGAAGCCGATCAGCCAGCGGTAGGCCAGCGCCTGGCTCCGCTCGTTGCGGACCTCGACGGGGACCTGGTAGTTCGAGCCGCCGACGCGGCGCGAGCGGACCTCAAGCCGAGGCTTGACGTTGGCGACCGCCTTCTCAAAGACCTTGACGGGATCGTCCTTGGTCCGCTCCGAGATGATGTCGAAGGCGTTGAAGACGATCCTCTCAGCGAGGGACTTCTTGCCGTCACGCATGATCCCGCAGATGAACTTGTGAATATTGTTATTCACGTCTGTCGGGTGATCCGTGTAGCGGATCTCAGTGCGCGGCCGCTTCTTGTGGGTAATGCCTTTGCGCGACATCGTCTAATCTTTCGGTAGAGAGGCTACTTCGGCCGCTTGGCGCCGTACTTGGAGCGGCGCTGCCGACGTCCGTTGACGCCGGTGGTGTCGAGGGTTCCGCGGACCACGTGGTAGCGAACACCGGGGAGGTCCTTCACACGACCGCCGCGGATCAGCACCATCGAGTGCTCCTGCAGGTTGTGCCCCTCGCCGGGGATGTACGTGGTGACCTCGATGCCGTTCGAGAGACGAACGCGCGCCACCTTACGAAGGGCCGAGTTCGGCTTCTTCGGGGTTGTGGTGTAGACGCGGACGCACACGCCGCGCTTTTGCGGGCAGCTATCGAGAGCCGGAGCCTTCTCCTTCTTGGCCTGCGCCTTACGTCCCTTGCGGACCAGCTGGTTGATCGTCGGCATTCGCCGTGGAGCCTTTCAAAGAGGTTTTAGTGAACGCGGCTGTGGCCGCGGCCCACCCATGTCAGCCGGTCAGGCTGGGGTGGCGGTTGTAAGGCAAAGAGCCCCCCAGATCAAGCGCTCTCGCGCCTTTGTTGGGATGGGGGGCTTTCGCCGCTGTGTACTGGTTTAGAGGTAGCTAGACCGCTGTAGCTGGGCTACCGCCCGAAACTCACAGACGGAGGGGGTGCCTACGCGAGATCAATCCGCGTTGGCGAGATCTCGCTCGATCCCGCGGCGAGCGACGGGCTCCGAGCCCTCACCCGCAGAGTGATCGTCCGACGCGGAGTGCAGCCGCTCGTAGACCGAGAGGCCCGTGCCGGCGGGGATCAGCCGGCCCATGATCACGTTCTCCTTGAGACCGCGGAGGTAGTCGACCTTGCCCTGGAGGGCAGCCTCGGTCAGCACCTTGGTGGTCTCCTGGAACGAGGACGCCGAGAGGAAGCTCTCCGTGGAGAGCGACGCCTTGGTGATCCCGAGGAGGAGCGCCTGGCCGGTGGCGGGCGTCCCGCCGAGGGCGGCGACCCGGAGATTCTCCGTCTGGAAGATCTGCCGCTCGACGTGATCGTCGTTGAGGAAGTTGGTGTCGCCCGGATCCTTGATCTTCACCCGACGCATCATCTGGCGGATGATCGCCTCGATGTGCTTGTCGTTGATCTTGACGCCCTGGAGCCGGTAGACCTCCTGGATCTCGTCGAGGAGGTAGCGCGCGAGCGCCTTCTCGCCGAGAACCGCGAGGATGTCGTGGGGGTTGGCCGGACCGTCCATCAGCTTCTCGCCAGCGCGGACGCGATCGCCCTCGCGGACCTGAAGGTGGCGTGACTTCGGGACCAGGTACTCCTTCGGATCGCCCTGGTCGGGCTCGATGATGACGCGGCGCTTGCCGCCCTTGTCCTTGCCGAAGGAGACGACGCCGTCGATCTCGGAGATGATCGCGTGCTCCTTCGGGGTCCGAGCCTCGAAGAGCTCGACGACCCGCGGGAGACCGCCGGTGATGTCCTTGGTCTTGATCGACTCGCGGGGCAGCTTGGCGATGACGTCGCCGGCGCGGACCTTGTCGCCCTCGGAGATCGTGAACGACGCCCCGACCGGGAGGAAGTAGCGCGCCTCGTGCTTGCCGTTGATCAGGATCTGCTCGCCGCTCTCATTCTTCATGATGAAGCGCGGGCGAGCCGTGGCGTCACGGCTCTCCTGGACGACCATGCTGGCGTGGCTGGTGACCTCGTCGACGCGGACCAACATGGTCACGCCCTCGATGATGTCGCCGTACTCGATGATGCCGTCGACCTCGCAGATGATCGGGATGGTGAAGGGGTCCCACTCGCTGAGGATCTGGCCGGGCTTGGCGACCTCGCCCTCCTTGACCAGCACCTTCGCGCCGTACACCAGGTCGTAGCGCTCGCGCACCCTGCCCTTCTCGTCGAGCAGGTGGACCTGGGAGTGTCGGTTCATCACGATCGAGTGCTCATCGCGGTCGACCGCGTTGTAGTCCTCGAACCTGACGGTCCCGCCGAAGCGCGACTCGAGCGTGCTCTGCTCGGTCTGAATGCTGCCGACGCCGCCGATGTGGAAGGTCCGCATCGTCAGCTGGGTGCCGGGCTCGCCGATCGACTGGGCGGCGATCGTCCCGACGGCCTCGCCGACGTCGACCAGGTTGCCGCGCGCAAGGTCACGACCGTAGCAGCGGCAGCAGATCCCGCGCAGCGCCTCGCAGGTGAGGACCGAGCGGATGAGGATCGACTGGATCCCAGCCTCCTCGATGGCGATGACCATCGCCTCGTCGAGGGTCGAGCCCTCCTCGACGATGATCTCGTCGGTGCCGGGGCGGTAGATCGGCTCCAGGACGGTGCGGCCGAGGATACGGTCGCCGAGGCCCTCGATGATCTCGCCGGCCTCGATCAACGCCGTGACCTCGAGGCCCTGGACGGTCCCGCAGTCGAACTCGGTGATCACGGCCTCCTGGGCGACGTCGACCAGGCGGCGGGTGAGGTACCCGGAGTTGGCGGTCTTCAGCGCGGTGTCCGCGAGGCCCTTCCGGGCGCCGTGGGTCGAGATGAAGTACTGGAGAACCGAGAGGCCCTCGCGGAAGTTCGTCGTGATCGGGAACTCGATGATCTCACCGGACGGCTTGGCCATGAGGCCGCGCATACCGGCGAGCTGCCGCATCTGCTGCCGCGATCCGCGAGCGCCGGAGTCGGCCATGATGTAGATCGAGTTGAAGCTCGGCCCCTTGAGCCGCTCCTGCTCCTCGCTGCCGAAGGCCTCGGTCGAGATGCCCTCCATCATCGCGTTGGCGATCTGCTCGGAGACGTTCGCCCAGATGTCGATGACCTTGTTGTAGCGCTCGCCCGAGGTGATCAGACCGTCGGCGTACTGGGCCGCGATCCGCTTGACCTCGACTGTGGCGCTGCCGAGGAGCTTCTTCTTCGCCTCGGGGATGGCCATGTCATCCATGCAGATGGAGATGCCCGCCTTCGTCGCCTCCGTGTACCCGGTGGACCGCAGGTAGTCGGCCATCAGGACCGTCGCCTTCTGACCGCAGAGGCGGTAGCAGGTGTCGATCAGCTCGTTGAGCTGCTTCTTGCCGAGGGCCCGGTTGACCATCGAGAAGGGGATCGTCGTCGGGATGCCCCCCTCGTAGAGGAGCACGCGACCGGCCGTGGTCGCGACCATGTCCTCCCCTGGGGCCATGCGCGACATGATCCGCGCCTGGAGGTGAAGCGCCCCGTGGTCGTAGGCCATCCGGACCTCCTTCGGCGAGCCGAAGTGGCCGACGAAGTAACCGTCGCTGGCCGGGTCCTTGTTGCTCTGACCGTGGGCGTAGGGGCGCTCGCGGGTCATGTAGTAGAGGCCGAGGACGATGTCCTGCGACGGGACGATGATCGGTCGACCGTGCGCCGGGCTGAGGATGTTGTTGGTCGACATCATCAGCACCCGGGCCTCCATCTGGGCCTCGATGCAAAGCGGCAGGTGAACCGCCATCTGGTCGCCGTCGAAGTCGGCGTTGAAGGCGGTGCAGACCAACGGGTGGAGCTGGATCGCCTTGCCCTCGATGAGGACCGGCTCGAACGCCTGGATGCCGAGGCGGTGGAGGGTCGGCGCCCGGTTGAGGAAGACCGGGTGCTCCTTGATCACCTCGTCGAGGATGTCCCAGACCTCCGCGGCCTCCTTCTCGACCATCCGCTTGGCGGACTTGATCGTCGTGACCAGGCCCTGCGCCTCGAGGCGGTTGTAGATGAAGGGCTTGAAGAGCTCCAAGGCCATCTTCTTCGGGATCCCGACCTCGTGAAGACGAAGCTCGGGGCCTACGACGATGACCGAACGGCCGGAGTAGTCGACGCGCTTACCCAGGAGGTTCTGGCGGAAGCGGCCCGACTTGCCGCGGAGCATGTCGGAGAGCGACTTGAGCGGGCGCTTGTTCGGGCCGGTGATGGTCTTGCCCCGACGACCGTTGTCGAAGAGGGCGTCGACCGCCTCCTGCAGCATCCGCTTCTCGTTGCGGATGATGATCTCCGGCGCCGCGAGCTCCTTGAGCCGCTTGAGCCGGTTGTTCCGGTTGATCACCCGGCGGTAGAGGTCGTTGAGGTCCGACGAGGCGAAGCGGCCGCCGTCGAGGGGGACGAGCGGGCGCAGATCCGGCGGCAGCACCGGGATCACGTCGAGCATCATCCACTCGGGCTTGTTGCCCGAGGAGCGGAAGGCCTCGACCACGCGCAGGCGCTTGGCGGCCTTCTTGCGCTTGGCCTCGCTGGTCGCGGCGATGATCTCGGCCCGCAGGGCGCGAGACTCGACCACGGGATCGATCCGGGAGAGGATCTCCTTGACCGACTCCCCGCCCATGCCGGCGACGAAGGCGTCCGGGCCGAACTCGTCGACGAGCTGCTCGTAGCGCTCCTCGCTCAGGAGCTCGCGCTCCTCGAGGCCGGTGTCCTTCGGATCGATGACGATGTAGGACTCGCAGTAGAGGACCTTCTCCAGCTTGGTCAGCGGGATGTCGAGGATGTTGCCGATCCTCGACGGGAGGCTCTTCAGGAACCAGATGTGGGCGACCGGGGTCGCCAGGTCGATGTGACCTGCGCGCTCGCGGCGGACCTTCGAGTGGATGACCTCAACGCCGCACTTCTCGCAGACGACGCCGCGGTGCTTCATCCGCTTGTACTTGCCGCAGAGGCACTCGTAGTCCTTGATGGGTCCGAAGATCTTCGCGCAGAAGAGGCCGTCCTTCTCGGGCTTGAAGGTCCGGTAGTTGATCGTCTCGGGGTTCTTGACCTCGCCGAAGGACCACTCGTCGCGGATCGTCTTGGCGGAGGCGATGCTGATTCGGAGCGCATTGAAGTGAGTCGCCTCTTTGGGCTTCTCAAAGAACGAAAAGATGTCGCGCATGAGCCTGTTCTCCCGGTGACGGTCCGTGGGTTATTCAGCGGCCGAGAGCGCGTCCCGCAGCGACGGCTCTTGAGTGGTGTCGATGAGCTCGACGTTCAGGCACAGGGCCTGAAGCTCCTTGAGGAGGACGTTCACCGACTCCGGCACGCCCGGCTGCATCGTCGGCTGGCCCTTGACGATGGACTCGTACATCCGCATCCGGCCGACGACGTCGTCGGACTTGACGGTGAGGAGCTCTTGGAGGGCATAGGCGGCGCCGTACGCCTCCAGGGCCCAGACCTCCATCTCGCCGAGACGCTGGCCGCCGAACTGGGCCTTGCCGCCCAGCGGCTGCTGGGTGACCAGCGAGTAGGGGCCGATGCTCCGCGCGTGGATCTTGTCGTCCACGAGGTGGTGGAGCTTGAGCATGTACATGATGCCGACGGTGACGTTCTCCTCGAACGCCTCCCCGGTACGACCATCGAAGAGGATGGCCTGACCGCTCTCGGGGAGACCGGCCTTCTGCAGGGTGCTCTTGACCTCGACCTCTTCGGCGCCGTCGAAGACCGGCGTCGACATGTGGACGCCGCGGCGGAGCTTGTCGGCGAAGGCGATGACATCATCGTCGCCGAGCGAGTCGACGAAGCGCTGGGCCTCGCGGGTCTCGTAGATCTTCTTGAGCTGAGCCCGAAGAACGTCCGGCGAGAAGTTGGTCTGCATGTAGCGGTCGATCTGCTGGCCGAGCTCATGCGCGGCCCAGCCGAGGTGAACCTCGAGGATCTGACCGACGTTCATCCGCGAGGGGACGCCGAGCGGGTTGAGGACAATGTCGACCGGCTGCCCGTTCTCAAGGTAGGGCAGGTCCTCGACCGGGAGGATCCGCGAGATGACGCCCTTGTTGCCGTGGCGACCGGCCATCTTGTCGCCGACCTGGAGCTTGCGCTTGATGGCGACGTAGACCTTGACCATCTTGATGACGCCGGGCGGGAGTTCGTCGTCCTTGGTCAGCTTCGCGATCTTCTCGCGGTAGATGGTCTCGATCTCGTCGAGGTCCTTCTCGAGCCTGCGCGCGAGGGCCTCGTTGATCTCGGTGTCCTCAGCGGTGGTCAGCGAGAGCTGCCCCAGGTGCTTGCGCCCGATCGCGTCGAGGTTGTTGCGGGTCAGCGTGACCCCGGCCTCGACCAGGACCTCGCCGGCGCCGTCGACCAGCTTCGCAGCGGTGACCTTGCCGACCAGGATCTCCTTCATCCGGTTGTAGTAGCCGTCGGAGACGATCTTGACGTTGTCGCGGTGGTCCTGGATCAGCTTCTCGCGCTCAGCGTCCTCGATCTGCTGGGCGCGGACGTCTTTGTCGACCCCCTTGCGGGCGAAGACGCGGGCGTCGATGACGATCCCGCTGACCCCCGGCGGAAGACGGAGCGAGGTGTCGCGCACGTCCCCGGCCTTCTCGCCGAAGATGGCGCGGAGGAGCTTCTCCTCCGGGCTGAGCTGGGTCTCCCCCTTCGGGGTGATCTTGCCGACCAGGATGTCCCCGGCCTTGACCTCAGCGCCGATGCGGACGATGCCGGCCTCGTCGAGGTTGCGCAGGGCCTCCTCGCCGACGTTCGGGATGTCGCAGGTGATCTCTTCCTTGCCGAGCTTGGTGTCACGGGCGACGCACTCGAACTCTTCGATGTGGATCGTCGTGTACACGTCCTCGCGGACGATCCGCTCGGAGACGAGGATCGAGTCCTCGAAGTTGTAGCCCTGCCACGGCATGAAGGCGACGAGGACGTTCTGCCCGAGGGCGAGCTCGCCGCGCTCGGTCGCCGCACCGTCGGCGATCACGTCGCCGCTCTTGACCCGGTCGCCGACGCGGACGATCGGCTTCTGGTTGAGGCCGGTGTTCTGGTTCGAACGCTGGAACTTGACCAGGTTGTAGATGTCGGGCTTGGCCCCGAGGATGCTGCGGCTGTCGCCCTCCTTACCGGTGACCGGCTTGACGACGATACGCGCGCCGTCGACCTGCTCGACGATGCCGTCGCGGAGCGCGACCACGGTCGCGCCGGAGTCACGGGCGACGTGGGACTCGATCCCGGTGCCGATCAGCGGCGCCGCGGTGCGCAGGCAGGGGACCGCCTGTCGCTGCATGTTCGAGCCCATCAGCGCCCGGTTGGCGTCGTCGTGCTCGAGGAAGGGGATGAGCGAGGCGGCGACCGAGACCAGCTGGCTCGGGGCGACGTCCATCAGCGTCAGCTCCTGGTTGGCGACCACCTCGAACTCGTCGTTGTGGCGACACCAGACCTGGTCCGACATCATCTTGCCGTCGTCGTCGATCTCCGCGTTCGCCTGGGCGATGTAGTGACCGGCCTCCTGGAGGGCGCTGTAGTAGGCGACCTCGGCGGAGGCGATACCGCCGTCGACCGAGCGGTACGGGGTCTCGATGAACCCGTACTCGTTGATCCGCGCGTAGGTCGAGAGCGAGGCGATGAGGCCGATGTTCGGACCCTCCGGCGTCTCGATCGGACAGATACGTCCGTAGTGCGTCGGGTGGACGTCGCGGACCTCGAAACCAGCCCGCTCCCGGGTGAGACCGCCGGGTCCCAGGGCGCTGAGACGACGCTTGTGGGTCACCTCGCTCAGCGGGTTGGTCTGGTCCATGAACTGGCTGAGCTGCGAGGAGGCGAAGTACTCCTTGACCACCGCCGAGACCGGCTTGGCGTTGATCAGGTCCGCCGGCATGAGCGCGTCCATCTCCTGGGACATGCTCATGCGCTCCTTGATGGCGCGCTCCATCCGGACCAGACCGATGCGGTACTGGTTCTCCATCAGCTCGCCGACCGCGCGGACGCGGCGGTTGCCGAGGTGGTCGATGTCGTCCGTCTGACCGCGCCCGTTGCGGAGCTCGATCAGGTAGCGGACCGTCTCCATGATGTCGCGGTGGGTCAGCGTCTGCTGGCTCAGCTCCTCGTCGATGCCGAACTTGTGGTTCAGCTTGAGACGGCCGACCGTCGACAGGTCGTAGCGCTCGGACTTGAAGAAGAGCGACTCAAAGAGCGTACGCGCGGTCTCCAGGGTCGGCGGATCACCGGGGCGGAGGCGGCGGTAGATCTCGAGCAGCGACTCCTCAGGGGTCTGGAGCTTGTCCGCGATCAGGGTGTTGCGGAGGAAGGGGCCGACGTTGAAGTCGTCGATGTAGAGGATCTTAAACGTCTTGATCTCCGCCTCGCGGAGGCGGATGACGTGCTCCTCAGTGATGTCGTCGTTGCAGTTGAGGAGGACCTCGCCGGTCATCTCGTCGATGACGTCCTCGGCGGCGACCTTGCCCACGAGATCCTCGATCTCGAGGGGCAGACGCTTGATCCCCGCCTTGCGCATGCGCTTGACGTGACCCTTGGTGAACTTGCGCCCCTTCTTGACGAGGATGTCGTCGGTCTCGGGGTTGCGGATGTCCTGCGCCGCTCGCTGACCGCTGAGCAGGTCGAAGTCGACCGCCCGCATGATCGTATCGCCCTCGAGGAAGATCTCCTCGCGGTCGTAGTAGTAGTCGAGCAGGCCCTGGGTCGTGTTGCCGAGGGCGCGCAGGAGCACGGTCGCGTGGAGCTTGCGCCGGCGATCGATGCGGACGAAGAGCAGGTCCTTGTGGTCGAACTCGAAGTCGAGCCACGATCCGCGGTACGGAATCACACGGGCGTTGAAGAGCTTCTTGCCCGACGAGTGGGTCTTGCCCTTGTCGTGGTCGAAGAAGACGCCGGGGGAGCGGTGAAGCTGGGAGACGACGACGCGCTCGGTGCCGTTGATGATGAAGGTCCCGTGCTGGGTCATCAGCGGGATCTCACCGAAGTAGACCTCCTGCTCCTTGACGTCGCGGATCGACTGGGTGCCCGTCTCATCGTCGACGTCCCAGACCACCAGGCGGACGATCACCTTGATCGGCGCGGCGAAGGTACGCCCACGAGCGCGGCACTCGTCGGCGTCGTACTTGGGGCGATCAAGGCTGTAGGAGACGAACTCGAGGGACGAGGTCTCGCTGAAATCCTTGATCGGGAAGACGCTGTTGAAGACCGCCTGGAGGCCGATCTCGTCCCGCTCTTCGTGCGGGATGCCAGCCTGGAGGAACTTGTCGTACGAACGCTTCTGGATGTCGATCAGGTTCGGGACGTCGATGATCCGCTTGAGCTTCCCGAAGTTCTTACGCACCCTGAAGTTGTTCTGGATGATGTTTGCCATCAATTTTCCTCGACGTAGGCGGACTGGTGGATGCAGGCGAGGTGCCTAAAATAATCTAAGTCGCAATTGAAATAGCGGCGCACGACGCCAAGGGGCACCTCTCCCCTCGACGTCGTTCGCGCCTGAAGACGCATGCTGAGATGCGCCAGAGGTCGAAGCCTCTGGTTACTTGATCTCGACCTCAGCACCGGCCTCCTTGAGCTGCTTCGCCATCTCCTCGGCCTCTTCCTTGGAGATGCCCTCCTTGACGTTGGTCGGAGCGCTCTCGACGATGGTCTTCGCGTCCTTGAGACCGAGGCCCGGGATCACCGCGCGGATGACCTTGATGACGTTGATCTTCTTGGCGCCGAAGTCCTTGAGGACGACCGTGAACTCGGTCTGCTCTTCGGCCTTCTCCTCAGTGGCACCGCCACCGGCGGCGACGGCGACGGGCGCGGCGGCCGAGACTCCCCACTTCTCCTCGAGCTCCTTGACGAGGCCCGCGATCTCAATGACCGGGAGATTGCTGAGGAAATCGATGACTTGATCCTTGGTAACCGACATTTTGTGCTGTCTTTCTGAAGTTGCGTGTAGCTAGTTGAGTTTGGAGCGGAGGAGAGTCGCCTAGGCGGCGGCGTCCTTCTCCTGCTTGGCGTTGAGGAGGTAGAGGAAGCTCTGCGGTCCCGCGTTGAGGACCCGAACCATGTTGGTCGCGGGGGTCTGAAGGAGACGAAGGAGCATCGCCTTGAGCTCCAGCGGTCCCGGCATGTCCGCGAGCCGAGCAATCCCGGCCGCGTCGAGGAGGGTCCCCTCGATCACGCCGCCCTTGACCTTGACCGAAGGAATGTCCTTGGCGAGGTCACGGCAGACCCGAGCGGGGGCGCCCGGATCGTCAGCGTTGTAGGCCAGCCCGGTCATCCCCTTGAGGAGGTGGCTGACCGGCTCGAGGCCCGTGCCCGAGATCGCGTGATGAATGATCGTGTTCTTGTAGACCCGGTACGTGCACCCAGCCTCGCGAAACTTGGTGCGCAGCTCCGTCGCATCGGCGACCGTCATCCCCTCGAAGTCGAGGAGAACGATCGCTGCGACGTCGCCGAGCGCCTCACGGAGCTGGCTGGACTGTTCTTGCTTGCTCATCTGCATGGTGTCTGCTGCCCTCTGGCTCGCCGTGGTTGGAGAGCCGCGGAGCTCTCACCACAGGGGTGAGTACCTCTCAACGTTCGCTCCACCCTCGGCTGGCCGCATTCGCGTTTAAGGTCTTTCGACCACCTGCTGTCTTCGAGTGTCCGCCCCACGGGTGGGGCGGCCTTATGTCTCAACTCGTGTTCCCGACAGCCTCCTGATCGATCTCACAAATTGTTGGTGCTAGCGGTGGTCCTCGACCAGCGAGGCGACCTCGCTGGTGTCGATGCGGATCCCCGGTCCCATCGTCGCGGCGATGGTGACGCTCTTCCAGTACTTCCCCTTCGCCGTCGCGGGCTTGAGGCGGTGGAGCGTCGCGAGGAGCGCCATGACGTTCTCGCGGATCTTGTCGGACCCGAACGAGATCTTGCCGACCGGCGCGTGGACGATGCCGGTCTTCTCGGTGCGGAACTCGATCCGGCCAGCCTTGAGCTCGCGGACAGCCTTGCCCACGTCCATCGTCACGGTGCCGACCTTCGGGTTCGGCATGAGGTTCCGAGGTCCGAGGATCCGACCCAGGCGACCGACGAGGCCCATCATGTTCGGGGTGGCGATCGCGGAGTCAAAGTCGAGCCAGTTGTCCTTCTGGATCTTCTCGACCAGGTCCTCGGCGCCGACGTAGTCCGCGCCCTCATCACGGGCAGCAGCCGCCGCGTCGCCCTTGGCGAAGACGACGACCCGGATGGTCTTGCCGGTCCCGTGCGGCAGGCTCACCGACGAGCGCAACATCTGGTCGGCGTGCTTCGGGTTGACCCCGAGGCGCGCGGCGATGTCGACAGACTCGTCGAACTTGGCGAAGCTGGTCTTCAGGACTAGCTCGCAAGCCTCAGCGAGGGAGTATTGCTTCTCACGATCGACCAGCTTGAGCGCGGCCTCGTACTTCTTCGTCATTGTCATTGAGCCTTTCGGGGTGCGAGCGGGTCTCCCCTCCCCCGTTGTTGGCGCGGCGTCACCGTGCCTGACGACCGCAGATGTACACCGCGGTCGCCCGGGAACCTATGCGCTCGGTTGTGACCTAACCCACAACCTAAGCGACGACGTCAATGCCCATCGACCGGGCAGTGCCGGCGATCGAGAGCATCGCAGCCTCGACGGAGGAGGCGTTCATGTCCTTGAACTTGAGCTCGGCGATCTCGCGGAGCTGGTCCTGGGTGACCTTGCCGACCTTGATCTGGTTGGGGACACCGGAGCCCTTGTTGATCCCAAGCGCCTTGAGCAGGAGCACGGGCGCCGGCGGGGTCTTGGTGATGAAGGAGAACGACCGGTCACTGAAGACGGTGATCACGACCGGGATCACCATCCCGGCCTCCTTCTGGGTGCGAGCATTGAACTGCTTGCAGAACTCCATGATGTTCACGCCACGGGAGCCCAACGCGGGACCGATGGGCGGCGCGGGGTTCGCCTTGCCAGCCTGAATCTGGAGCTTGATCTGGCCTACGACCTTCTTCATCTGAACTTGCCTCTCGCGGGAGGGGGGACCCTCTCCGCCTCTTTATGCCTGGTTGTTCGGCTCTAGGTCCGCGAAGTCAACTTCAACGCGGGTAGGCCGACCGAAGATCGAGACCGCGAGCCACACCTTTTCCTTGTCGGTGTTGACCTCTTCGACCTCGCCTGTGAAGTTTGCGAAGGCGCCGGTCTTGACCCGGACCTCGTCGCCAACCGCGTAGATCACGGCTGGAACGACCTTCTTCTCTTCCTCGGCGGCCTGCTCTTCTTGCCCGCCGCCGAGCATCCGCGCCATCTGCGACGCAGGAACCGGCTTCGGCGACTGCCCGCCGAGAAAACCGGTGACCCGAGGTGTGGCCTGCACGAGGTGCCAGGCCTCCTTGGTCATCTCCATCTTGATGAAGATGTACCCCGGGAAGAACTTCTTGGTCTTCTTCACGGTGGTGTTGCCCCGCCGCTCCGTGACCTTCTCGCTGGGGACCAGGATCTCCTCGAAGCACTCGGCGAGGCTGTTGGCCTTGATCCGATCCTCGAGGTTGTTCCTGACTGTGTTCTCGTAGCCAGAGAAGGTGTTTACGACGTACCACTCCATTTGTGCGCCCGGATCTGTTGCTCAGCTAAATCCCGTACAGCCAGTCGGTGATGCTCGACCAGAAGAGATCCATCCCGGATAGCAACACGGAACAGATCAGGGTGATCACGATGACGACTACGGTGGCAGCCCGCGTCTCGGTTCGAGTCGGCCAAACCACCTGAGATACCTCGATGGCGACCTCGCACATGAACTGGAACCATTTTTCACGGCGCCAGGCGAAGATCGTAGCGATCAACGCGATGGCGATGCCGATCCCGTTCGCAGTGAACGGCACGGGCCGTCCGATCTGCGGATAGTAGGAGTGGATGATCGCCCAACCGTCTTCGACGAGGTTGGAGAAGACCCAGGCCCCCATGAAACCGCCGAGAGCGAACGCGAGATGAGCCCAACGGTTGGGATCAAAGTCGCGGTCGATGACGTGTTTCTTCCTGCGCCTGGTGGTCGACATGGTGCCTAGGAGGATGACACCAAAGGGGTCATCTCTGACGAGTTTGCAGGGCGTGAGGGTCTCGAACCCCCGGCCTGCGGATTTGGAGTCCGCTGCTCTACCAACTGAGCTAACGCCCTAAAATGTGCGATATCGCCATGCGAGAAGCACAGCGATTCGCCGGCTCCGGGGCCCATGGTCGGGGCCGCCGAACCGGCGAGCGTCGCGCTACTTGGTCTCCTTGTGCTCGGTGTGCGAGCGACAGAAGCGGCAGTACTTCCGCAACTTCAGCTTTTCAGAGGTAGTGCGCTTGTTTTTGGTGGACGAGTAGTTCCGCCGCTTACACGACTTGCACTCGAAGTGGATGATGATTCGGTTACCGGCAGCCATAAGGTCCTCGGTCGCTCGAAGGGGCTAGCGTATAGCAAGACCCGTTCCGAGTTGCAAGGTACCGCGCAAAAACAAGGGCCCAGAGGGCCCATGTTTGCGAGATACTTGGATTATTTGTGGATCTTCGTGACGACGCCGGCGCCGACCGTTCGGCCGCCTTCGCGGATCGCGAACTTCAGGCCCTCTTCGCACGCGATCGGCGCGAGAAGCTTGACCGTAAGCTCCACGTTGTCCCCCGGCATCACCATCTCCGTACCCTCGTGGAGGGTCACCGAGCCGGTCACGTCCGTCGTGCGGAAGTAGAACTGCGGCCGGTAGTTGGTGAAGAACGGCGTGTGACGACCGCCCTCATCCTTCTTCAGGATGTAGACCTGCGCGTCGAACTCGGTGTGCGGGTTGATGCTCCCCGGCTTGCACAGAACCTGACCGCGCTCCACCTGCTCGCGCTTGATGCCGCGCACCAGGACGCCGACGTTGTCGCCCGCCTGTCCCTGGTCCAGCAGCTTGCGGAACATCTCGACCCCGGTCACGACCGTCTTCTGCGTGTCCCGGATGCCGACGATCTCGACCTCCTCCGACACCTTGATGACGCCGCGCTCGATCCGACCGGTCACCACCGTGCCACGACCCGAGATCGTGAACACGTCCTCGACCGGCATCAGGAACGGCTTGTCGAGCTCACGCTCCGGCTCCGGGATGAAGGAGTCACAGGCCTCCATCAGCTCAAAGATGCACTTGGCGGCGTCGTCGTCGGCCGAGCTGCACTGCAGGGCCTTGAGCGCCGAGCCGTAGATCACCGGGGCGTCGTCGCCGGGGTAGTCGTACGACGAGAGCAGCTCGCGGATCTCCATCTCGACGAGCTCCAGCAGCTCCGCGTCCTCCTCCGCGATCATGTCGACCTTGTTGAGGAAGACGACGATCTGCGGGATCCCGACCTGGCGGCCGAGGAGGATGTGCTCACGGGTCTGCGGCATCGCGCCGTCAGGGCCGCTGACGACGAGGATCGCCCCGTCCATCTGCGCGGCGCCCGTGATCATGTTCTTGATGTAGTCCGCGTGTCCCGGGCAGTCGACGTGCGCGTAGTGGCGGCTCTCCGACTCATACTCGACGTGAGCGGTCGAGATCGTGATCCCGCGCTCGCGCTCCTCGGGAGCCTTGTCGATGTTCTCGAAGTCGATCTGGGCCGCCATGCCCTTCATCGACAGGACGTGGGTGATCGCCGCCGTGAGGGTCGTCTTTCCGTGGTCAACATGACCGATGGTCCCGATGTTCACGTGGGGCTTGGTGCGAACAAACTTTTCCTTCGCCATGACTTCTTCTCCGGGGCTGCTTCGAGCCTAGCTGCTGTCTCGTACGCTTATCGCGAGAGCCCACAAGCGGATTCGAACCGCTGACCTCATCCTTACCAAGGATGTGCTCTACCGACTGAGCTATGTGGGCGTAGTGGGTGGGGTTGGACGATCGGGGAAGCGGGAGACGAGGGTCGAACTCGCGACATTCAGCTTGGAAGGCTGACGCTCTACCAACTGAGCTACTCCCGCGAAAATGGATGGGGAAGGATTCGAACCTTCGAAGCGATAACGCGGCGGATTTACAGTCCGCTCCCTTTGGCCAACTCGGGCACCCATCCAGATAGGCATTCGCCTAGATATGTCGAATTTCAGAGATCAGAGAGCTGACGATGGGACTCGAACCCGCAACCACCTGATTACAAATCAGGAGCTCTACCAATTGAGCTACGTCAGCGAGTTTGCGGTTCGCGTGACACGCGCTGGAGCGCAAGTCGATGTCCTGGTTCGCGGTTGAGGAGCAGTAAAGGTTGGGGTAGACGACTCCGGAATCGCGCTCAGGGCACAACGACGGCTTCGGACGCGCTGTATAAACCTGCTTCGGCGAGGGTGTCAAGCAGGGCGCAGCCCCTCAAGGGACGTCTAGCAACCGATAATTGACCCCCCCGGACGTGGCCCTACTCACAAGCCCAGACCTAGAGTGAGGTCGGGACCGGCACAAAGAGCTTCTGATCCACCGCTGGGGGCTCTTCTTCACGATCGGCGCCGCTCGGACCGGTGGCGATCTCCCCCCTCGCTTCGGGGACTAGCCGGGGATGGGGCTTGCCCCAGGCGGTGTCACCGGCGAGCAGGATCCCCTGGAGCTCGCTCAGCTTGCCCTCGGTCCGGTCGATGAAGTCGCTGTCGTAGCCGAGGCGGCGGGCCGTCTCGAGGTTCTTCTCAAAGACCCAGATCGCCTTGTTGACCACCGGTCGGAGCTGGTCCTTGAGCTCCTCGTAGTAGACCTGGCGCTGCTTGTCGTCCAGCCAGTCGGGGATCGGCGCGTACATGAGGGCGTCGTAGAACTCCTCAAAGAGGGATCCGAGCTGGTAGCCCGCCGCCGAGACCCAGTACATGTGCTTGGCCTTGATCGTGTAGTTGTAGGCCTCTTGGGCCTCGGTCAGGAGCTCGAACTTGCGGGCGAAGTCCTCGGCCATGGTCTTCTCCGGGAGACGGATGGCGATCTCGCGGAACTTCCGGTGCTGGATCGCCCCCAGGTAGAAGCGGGTCATGCCGACGAAGTAGTAGGTGGTGAAACGCTCGCTACCCGCCTCTTGGGAGGCCTTGAAGACCGCGTCGGCCTCCTTGAGGAGGCTCTGCGCCCCCTCGTAGTCGCCGAGCTGGAAGCGGGCGAAGCCCGCACGAGCCGCGAGCTCGACCTTGACGCTGGGGAGCCCGTCCCCAGCGCGCGAGCGCGCCTCCTGATAGCTCGCGGCCGAGCGCTCCCACTGCTCGAGCTCGGCGTGGCATGCCCCCCGCCGAGCGTAGACCTCGACGACCTCGTCCCCCTCGGGGAAGCGCTCGAGGTAGGCGTCGTAGGTTCTCACCGCCGCCGCGCAGTCGCGGAGGGCCTCATGGGACTGGGAGAGGCCGAGATAGGCCTGCTTGGCCGAGTCCGGGGTCGTCTCCCCCGCGAGGTAGCGGGCGAAGAGGGCCACAGCCCGCGCTGGCTCGTCCATGTCGAGCGCAGCCTCGGCCTCCTCCAGGAGCGCCGCCCCGACCAGCGGCCCCTCGCCGCGTGAGGATCCATCGCCGACCTCGTCAGGATCGACCGCGATCCCGCGCTCACCTCCCGGGGCCTGGGTCGCGGCCGAGTCCGAACGACCGGCGCAGCCGAGCAGGAGAACCAGGGAGAGGAGACCAGCCAGACGCGGCATCACGAGATGATGACACAGCGGCGGCACGGAAGTTCCCGACCTCATGAAGCTCCGCACGAGCGCGGCACCGCTCGACGCCCCGCCCCGCCCCGCCGCCTAGAAGAAGCGGTAGACCAGGTTCATCGCCGTGATCGTGTCGAGCTTCCGCACGTCCGGCAGCGGGTTGTTCTCGTAGCGGAGCGTGAAGGTGCCCGAGATCGAGAGGTTGTTGACGAGCTGCGCCGTGATGGCGTTGTCCCAATTCAGCCGGAAGGTCTTGCCCTCGGTGACGCTCTGCAAATACTCGAGGCCGGTGTCGAAGCTGACCGTCTCGTTGATGTGGTTCGAGTAACCGACGAAGAGGCGGGCCGCGTGCACGACCGAGGTCTTGTCCGAGGTCTGGATCGTGTTGCCGTCCATGTCCAGGACCGGCACGCCCATGTCGTCCCTCTCGATGATCGAGTCGTAGCGGCGGATGTCGTACTGGAAGTCGTAGCCGGCCTCGGTCCACAGCCGGTGGTTCTTCTTGGTCAGGATGTGGAAGGCGACGCCGGGGTCGACGTTGACCCGGAGGTCGAGGCCCTGGAAGCGGTCGTTGCGACCGGTGACCATCAGGAAGGCCGACCAGCGCTTGGCGAAGAACACGTCGTAGCGCGCCCGCCCCTGGAGGTTGGCGACGTTCGGCTCATAGCCCTGATCGATCGCCTGCGCGGCGGCGCCGTAGTTGCCGGCGAAGACCGTCGTGAACTGATGGCGATCACGGCGGAGGCGAAAGTTGAGGGCGCCAGTGGCGGCGACCGACCTCGCGTTGCCCGTCGACAGGAGACCGCCGGCCGAGACCGTCAGGTCTGTGACGTCGGTGTCCTCTTCCCCGGCGGCCTCAGCCTCGACCGGGTTCTCCGCGGTCGCAAACTTTCCCTGTCCGTCGATCTCTGTCGCGCCCGAGGTCGCCGGCGCCTGAACGCCAGTCGTCCCCGCAGGCACGGCAGGATCCTGAGCCGAAGCCGATCCGCTGGCGAGCAAGAGGAGAGTGGCGATCGGGAGGGCGCTCGACTTGGTCATAGAAGACATATCGGCGACGCCTCCCCGCAGAGTCAACGACGATTCGCCTGTGCGTGTGAAACACGGCACAGGCGAATCAGGAGCCAAGTGGGCGGGATATCAGCACTCGCAGAGTGCTGTATCTAGGGTCGCTACTCCTCCGCCTTCTCCTCCGCCTTTTCCTCCGCCTTGTCCTCGGCCTTCGCCTCTGCCTTCGCGGCGGGAGCCGCAGGGGCACCGCTGCTCTCGCGGACCTTCGCGATCGTCTGGCGAGCGGTCAGGACGGCGAGCTGCATCGCCGCCTCCATCGTCCCCTTCTCGCCCTGCATCACGTCCTCAAAGGCCTCCGCGCAGGCGTTGCACTTCTTGCCGTCGAGGATCCGCGGGACCATCAGCGCCATCGACACGCGGGCGTCGGGGTTGCGGACCTTGAACGCCTTGGAGACCTCAACGGCGACGTCGACATCTCCCTTGGCGAGGCGCACGAGCTCGTACGCGGCCTTCTCGCGGGCGAACCAGTCTGCGTTCTGATCCTTGACGGTCTTGAGGTAGCAGTCCTTGTCAGCCTTGCAGGTCTCGAGGAGCTCCAGTCCGGCGGACCACTGGGCCAGCTCTCCCTTGACCTTCTCGTCGCCGTCGTTGCTGCTGAAGGCGGCCTTGACCGCGTCGACGTCCTCGGGGCCGGCGAGGAGGATCGCGAAGCGTGCGGCCTCCCAGCGGATCTGCTTGATGAAGTCCGAGCTCTCGACAGTGTCGGGGTCGTACTCGCCGTTCTTCACCAGGTCGACGAGACAGTTCACGGAGGTCTCGCCAGGGATCCGGCCGAGGGCCTCGGTGATCGGGAACATGTCGCCGGCGTTGTGGGTCGCGCTGACGCACTGACACAGCGGCGCCGCGGCCCGCTCATCGCCGATCAGGCCGAGCGAGTTGCCGACGAACGCCCGAAGGCTGGCGTTGGCCGGATCGATCTCCTCTTCCTCGACCTTCTTCCCCTTCTTTTTCTTCTTCTTGCTCGGCTTCGCCGCCTCGGCGTTCGGGTCGACACACCCGTCGCGCGGCATGAAGGCGAGCAGATCATCGACACCATCCTTGGCCCCCATGGCGCCGAGGATGCCGACCGCGGTCTGCTGGACGATGAGGAGATCGACGCCGTTGTTCGACGCGAGCTTGTTGACCTCCTCCTGACCGCCCTTCAGCATCTTGATGACGCCGGGCGCCGCCGGCTGCCCGATCGCGACGAGGGCGAGCTTGGAGCGGTTGCCGATGTCCGTCGTCGAGGGAGCGTCGGGGACGCGGAAGGTGACCGCCAGGAGGGCCTCAGTGGCCGCGGGGTCGCCGATCAGGCCGAGGGACTTCGCCGCCTCACGGTGGACCGCGACCGGCTGGTTCTCCTTGGTCTGCTCCATCACCTTGATGAGGATCGGAACGGCCTTGCCGTCGCCGAGCTCGCCCAGGGCCTTGACCATCGCCATCCGCAGCTCGCCGCCCTCAGGACCCTTGTCCTTCTTCGGCGAGGCGAGGAGGATGTCAAGCTGGGCGATGACCGTGTCGACCGTGCTGACCGCCTTCGCCTTGATGATCCCGTCGATCGACGCGAGAACCAGCTTGCGCGAGGCGTCCGAACCGTCGAAGACCAGCCCCTTGTTCCACAGGCTCGCCCCCTCGGGACGACCGATGAGGTAGAGCATCGACAGCATCTGATCGCGGTACTCCGCGTCCTCGTCCCAGCGGGCCTCGAAGACCGGGATCACCTTGGCGACGAATTCGTCGATCCGCGCCTCATTGTCGGCGGGAGAGGTTGTGATCGCCTTGACGAGCTTCTCGAGATCGGAGTAGCCGGCAGCCGCCGCGCCCTCCTTCTGAATGTTCTCGATGTGGGTCTCAAAGGCGTTCGGATCGGGCTCTTTGCAGGCCCCTGAGGCCAGAGCCAGGGCGAACAACGCGGGGAAGACGAGCTTACGCATCTACAAAACCTCCGTGGCTGGGGACGGGCGATGATATCAGCGCAGCCGGGAATTGGACCCAGGGCGCCGTGTCCCCTCAGCGAGAGAAGACATAGCCTGCCGGCCTTTGCTCTTTCCGGCAAGCTTCCGGCGGATTCGCCGCGCATTCGCCGCAATTGGAGCGTTGAGAGCGCGAAGGCGCGCTCGTGGGGCTCTCCGCAGGTCCTGTCGGCCCGCCTAGGCGTGATCGACGCTGTGCTTGCCGCGAGCGGGAACCCGAGGGCGTGCGGCCCGCTTCTTCTTGCCGCCGTCGGTGATCATCCCGTCGTCGACGTCGATAAGGTCGCCCTCGACCTCGTCGGACTCGAAGGGCTCCAGGGGCACCTGCTCCGGCGCGGCCTCGCGCTCGACGACCTCACGTTCACGCCCGATCTCGCGTCCGACTTCACGGCCGATCCGCTTGCGCAGCGGGGGCTGACGCGGCCCGGGCTCCTCGACCTCGTGCACACGGCTGGCCCGTGAGAGCCCGACCGGCTTCGGGGCGACGCCCCGGCTGGCCCGCGCACGCCCGCCGCCGATCCCGCGGGATCCACCGCCCCTGCTGGAGGACGACGAGCCGCGCCAACGACCGGAGCCCGAGCGATGGCCGCTGCTGTCCTCGTGCTGCCCGTCGTCGGTGGTCGAGCCCATGCTCACCTGGCCGCGGAAGGCCGCTCCACCGGCGATCGTCACCCGCGGCGCCTTGAGATCCCCGACCACGCGGGCGCCTGGGTGGAGCACGATCCGACGGTCGGCGACCACGTCACCGACGACGATGCCGTAGACCACGACGTCGAGCGCGCGAACCTCAGCGACGACGACCCCGCCCTTGTCGACGATGAGCGTCTCCGTGAGGTGGATGCTCCCCTCGACATAGCCCTGGACCTTGAGCTCCTCGCGGCCCTCGATCCGACCGACGACCTGGATCTCCTCGCCTATCAGGGTCGCGTTCGAGTCACCTGAGAGCTTGTTGGTCTGTTGCCTGCTGGTAGCCATCCCCGCTAGCCCCCCATGTCGACGCGGCCCTTGAAGGCGGCCCCGTCGGCGATCAAGATACGCGGCGCTCGGACATCGCCGACCACCTGGCACTCGGCGCGCAGCTCTGCGCGCTCGTCGGCCGTGATGTCGCCGGCGACAGTGCCGTAGACGGTGACCACCGGGGCGACGATGGTCCCCTCGACGACCCCGTCGGTCGCGACCTCGATCCGCTCACGCAGATCGATCTGCCCGCGGACCGTGCCGTGGATGACCAGGGAATCTTCGCCCGAGATCTCGCCCTCGATGACGATCGTGCTGCCGATAACGGTGCTCGCCATGTTCTCTCCTCGTCGCGCCCCGACCTAGCGGGAGCGCGCGCGCGCCAGGCCTTCGGGCAGCTCGACGTCCATGTCGACCCCGCCCTGAAAATGAGCGCCGTCGTCGATGACGATCCGTGGCGCTCGGAGGTTCCCGGAGACGCGAGCGCCGGGGTGAAGCGTGATCGTTTGCGCCGCCGCGACGTCGCCGATCACCTGACCGTGGACGTCGGCGCTGTCAGCCTCGACGTCGGACTCGACGACGCCGGCTTCGGCGACGACGAGATGGCCAGCGATCTGGATGGTTCCCTCGACGCGTCCCTCGACGACGAGATCCTCATCGCCGACGAGGGCGCCGCGGACGGTCATGTTGGGGCCGATGAGACACGGCGATGAGCTGATGCCGGATGCAACCATGGATTGTCTGCGTTTAGCCGAAAACGCCGCCGCAGGCTAGCAATGCCGTGACCACCCGGTCAAGCGAGGGCTAGCATTGTCTCGGACCTCCCCCCATACTTCGCCGACCTCAGAAAACTTGGAGCCTCCTCACGTGAGCCGGGAATACGCTGCAACAGGCCCTGACGCCTCCCCTCTTGATCGTCCCCGCCTCATCGAGTGGCACGCCGACTCGGAGAAGCCCGACCCGGGCGACCACCTCGTAGGCACCGAACAGGAGAAATTCGGCCTGTGGCTCGGCGGGCCTGACCGCCTGGCGACGCCGATCAACTTCACCGATCACATCGCCCCGACCCTGGCCGCCTTTCAGGAGGACTACGGCTGGACGCCTGCGGCCGCCCGGGGCATCGCCGGCGAGGTGATCGCCCTCGAGCGTGACGGCGCCTCCCTCACGCTCGAGCCCGGCGGGCAATTCGAGCTGAGCGGCAAGCCCTTGGCGAACATCCACGAGACCTGCGCCGAGTTCACGACCCACTTCCGCGAGCTCGACGCGATCGCCCGCCGCCTGGACATCGCCTGGCTCGCGACCGGCTTCCACCCCTTCGCCCGCCGCGACGAGATCAACTGGATGCCCAAGCCGCGCTACGCGGTGATGCGGGAGTACCTCCCGACCCGCGGGTCGATGGCCCTCGACATGATGCAGCGGACCTGCACGGTCCAGGCGAACTACGACTACGCCTCCGAGCGTCAGTGCGGCGAGCGGCTGCGCCTGGCCATGGCCATCTCCGGGGTCGTCACCGCGATCTTCGCCAACTCCCCCTTCATGGAGGGCGAGGATCGCGGCTACGCCTCGCTCCGGAGCCGGGTCTGGTCCGACGTCGACCCCGACCGCTGCGGCCTCCTCCCCTTCGCCCTCGAGGACCCGGCGACCTTCTCCTACGAGCGCTACGTCGACTACGCCCTCGCGGTGCCGATGTTCTTCGTCGCTCGGGGGGGCACGCTCCACCACGATCATCGGCCCTTCGCCGACTTCATGCGCGACGGCTTCACCGACCCGGACGGCGTCCACCACCGGGCGACCTTCGCCGACTGGCAGACCCACCTCAGCACCCTCTTCCCCGAGGTTCGGCTCAAGCCCTACATCGAGGTCCGCGGCGGCGACTCGGTCGGCTCTGCCTTCGTCTGCGCCCTCCCTGCGCTCTGGAAGGGGATCCTCTACGACGACGACGCTGGGGCGGCCGCCTGGGAGCTGGTCGCCGATCTGGACCTGGCCGGCCTCAACGACCTCTGGGAGACCTGTCGCCGCGACGCGCTCCGCTCCCCCGAGGTCCTGGGCCTCGCCCGCCGCCTGATGGCGATCGCCCGCGCAGGCCTCGACCGCCTCGACGTCCGCGACAGCCAAGGACGCGGGGAGTCGCGCTTCCTCGACCGGCTCCAGAACCTCGTGGAGGCCGGCAAGACCCCAGCGGACCTAGCCCGTGAATTCGTCGGCGAACGCCTCGGCCGTGACAAGGCGGCGCGCTGCGCCTTCGTCCAGGCGTTCCACTTCGCGGGGCCCGCCGCCCGCCCCGGCGACACCGAGCCCGACGCCTAGCGGCCCCCGCTGCGGGCCACGGGTGAGGCGCTCGGTGCAACCCGGGCGCCTCAACCCACATCAAGGGATCGGGACGCTGACACGGACCCGGCGACCCCCGCACCACAGGCACGGGTGCAGGATCGCTCAGTCCTCGTCGTCCTCGAGCTCCTCGAACTCGTCGAGCTCCTCGACCTCGTCCTCGTCGAGCTCCTCGACCTCCTCGAACTCGTCGCTCTCCTCGATCTCCTCGATCTCCTCGAAGTCATCGGCGTCGAGCTCCTCGTAGACGCCAGAGCTGGTGCTCTCGGCGATCTCGTCGAAGTCCTTGATCTCCTCGATCTCGCTCCCCCGCTTGCGCGGCTTGGCGAGGACGACGACCGCCTGCTCCTTCTTCTCCTTCTTGCGCCGCCTCCTCTCCTTGCGACGGCGGCGCTTCTCCTTCTTGGAGAGCGCAGGCTCGACCCGCTCGAGCTCCGGCTTGGCCTGACGCTCCGGGGCGGTCTGGGCTGCGGCGGCCAGGGACCGCGATGACCCCTCGCGGCGACGCAGCACCGGCACGTCGCTGTCGCGCTGGGCCCGCTCTGCTTCGATCTCGGCCGCCGCCTTGGCGATCGTCTCGTCATCCGGGATCCCGAGCAGGAACGAGCGATCCGACCACTCCGGCTGGTCGTTCCAGCGATCGTCGGGGAGGGGCGCGGGGAGGCCGAGATCGTAGCCCTCGGAGTCCGTGTAGCCCGCCTCCGCAGCCGAGGCGTCCTCTCCCTCGTTGGGCGGCGGCGGCGGGAGCTCATCGTCCTCCATCTCGCCGAGATCCGGGAGGAGCGGCGGCAGCTCGCCGACCGCGGCCTCGACCGACTGCTGGACATCGCTCGCGTCGTACTCGACGGTCGGCTCATCCGCCTCTGCGCTCGCGCCAGCCTCCATCGCGCCGCGGGCGAGGGACTCGACATCGCTCGATCCGCCGCCGAGGTTGAAGTCACCGTCGTCATCATCCTCGTCGACGAGCCCCGCGAGCGCGTCCTCGTAGTCGTCATCGCCCGCCAGATCGAGGCTCTCGACCCGGTCCTCGACGAGCGCCTGGGCGGCATGCTCATCACCGGCCGCGACCTCATCGTCGTCGTCGATCCCGGCGAGCGCGTCGACGTATTGTTCCTCCGACTCCGCACGGTCCTCCGAGGCGTCAAGCCCGTCGGCGCGTGCCTCCTCCGCGGCCGGCTCCGCGTCGTCGTCGGCGAGCCCGCTGAGCGCGTCGACATACTCTCCGTCGTCCGACTGGGGAACCTCCCCCTGCTCTTCGACCTCATGGCCGAGGTCGGCGGCCGCCTCCTCCGCGGCGATCGTAGCGACACCGTCGTCATCGTCGTCATCGTCGTCATCGTCGCTGACGATGAGGGCCTCGTAGTGCTCCCCCTCCTCGGGCTCGTCGTCGGCGACGCTGTCGACCCTGTCGTCCTCGCCGACCCCTGCGAGCGCTTCGACGTGCTCCTCATCCTCCGAGTCAGAGCCTGGCCCTGAGGTCAGCTCCGTGTCGACCTCCGCGAGTTCATCGTCCGCGCCCTCTTCGACCGGGCTCGACTCATCCGCATCACTGGCGGCCTCGGCTGCGCGGGCCGCCTCGGCTGCGCGGGCCGCCTCACGGACAGCCTCCGCCTCAACCCCGGCGAAGCGAGCCAGGAGACCGAGCTCCATCGGCGCCTCCTCCGAGGCCTGCGGGGTGACGTCGTCGTCCCCGAGCCCGAGCATGACCCCCTCATCGTCGAGCTCGTCGAGGATCCCGACGGGCTCCTCGGCATCGTCGTCGACGAGCGCGCTGACCCCGACCCCATCCTCGTCGTCGTCGTCGTCGTCGTCGTCGACGGCCATCATGCCCGACGACTCGGCGTCCACGAGGCGGCCGAGGCCGCCTAGCCCGTCGGCCTCCGGCCTGTGCGGCGTCTCCTCATCGGAGAGGACGACCTCGAGAAGATCATCTTCATCGTCGTAGGCGCCGGCAGCCTGCTCTGCTCCGCGGCTCTCCTCCGCGCCCTCAGCCTGATCTGTCCCCTCGGCCTGCTGCCACTCCTCCGCCTGCTCATCGGCGGAGGCGTCGACGAGCGGGTCCCCAAGATCTGCGGCCGGTTCAGAGCTCCACTCCGCCAACGCGCCGCTCAGGATCTCCGCGAGGGCGTCGTCGACGTCGCCGCCGAGACTGTCGACGATGGCGCTTGCGCGCCCCTGAGCCCACGTGAGGAGTTCCGCCGAGAGTCCTTCGTCGCTCGCGAGATCACGCATGCTCCGCCAACTCTAGCACGGTCGAAGAGGCCCCTGGGCGGCGTAGAGGGCAAACAAGCGCCCTCTTTGGTTCGTCTCTTCTAGGCCCCAACCTGGCCGCGAAGCGCCGCCTCGGCCCCCCGGATCGCCGCCGGCAGCCCCTCCACTTTGGCGCCGCCAGCCTGGGCGAGATCGGGACGTCCGCCGCCCCTCCCGTCGAGGTGCACGGCGAGCGCGCTGACCAGCTTGCCGGCGTGAACCCGCGTCCCGGCGAGGTCCTTGGTGACCGCGACGAGGAGCATCGCCTTGGCCCCGCTCGCCGCACCGAGGACGACGACGCCGCTCCCCAGGCGATCGCGGAGCGTGTCCGCAGCGCCCCGTAGCGCCTTTGGATCCGCGACCTCGACCTTCTTGGCGAGGAGCTTGATCCCGTCGACCTCGACGATGGTGTCCTCCGCCCGGCCGCCGGTCGTCAGCTTCTGCTGCAGGTCCGCGATCTTCCGGTCGCGACCCTTGAGGTCCGCATAGAGGCGACGAATTCGCTCGCCGACCTCCGCCTGAGATCCGGCGTGGAGCTCGCTGACCGCCTCGCTCAGGATGTCGTTGACCCGCTGGACCTGGGCGAGCGCCCCCATCCCGGTGACGGCCTCGATCCGGCGGACCCCCTGGGCGATTCCGCCCTCGCTGACGATCGTGAAGAGGCCGATGTCTCCGGCCCGGGCGACATGGGTGCCGCCGCACAGCTCGACGCTCTCGGGGCCGATCGCGACCACGCGGACCGTCTCCCCGTACTTCTCGCCGAAGAGGCCGATCGCGCCCGCCTCCTTGGCGGCGTCGAGGCCCATCTCGCGGGTGGAGGTGGCGCGATTGCCGAGCACCGCGGCGTTGACCCGACGCTCGATCTCGACCCTCTGCTCCCCGGTCAGGGGCTTGCCGTGGGCGAAGTCGAAGCGCAGACGATCGGCCGAGACCAGCGATCCCTTCTGGACCACATGGGGGCCGAGCACCTGAGAGAGCGCGAGGTGGAGGAGGTGGGTCGCGGAGTGGTTGCGCCGGATCGCGTCGCGGCGCTCGCGGTCGATCTCGGCCAGGCACACATCGCCGACCCGCAGCGTCCCCTGGCGGACGACGCCCCGGTGGACGTGCAGCTCGCCGGCGGGGCGCTGCGTGTCGACGAGCTCGACCTCGAGCTCGACCTTGTCGTCGACGACCCGGACCAGGCGACCGGCGTCGCCGACCTGTCCGCCGCTCTCCGCGTAGAAGGGCGTGCGATCGAGGATGAGCTCGACCTCGTCCCCCTCGCTGGCCTCGGCGACCTGCTCGCCGCCGACCAACAGGGCGAGCACCTTGGCGTCATCGACGGACTCAGCGCTGTAGCCGACGAAGCTCGAGCCCCCGGCGTGGGCGCCCTGGAGCGCGAAGTAGACGTCGTCGATCCCGGTCGCCGCGCCGAGCCCCGCGCCTCCTCCCGAGAGCTGACGTCGACGGACCTCGACGTCGACCGCGTCCTCGTCGAGGCTCAACCCCTTCTCGCGACAGATCACGCCGGTGAGGTCGATCGGGAAGCCATAGGTGTCGTAAAGGTCAGCCGCGACGGCGGGCGGGAAGACGACGACGTCCTCGTCGAGGTCTCCGAGCGCCCCCTCGAGGCGACGGATCCCGCGACCGAGGGTCCGGCGAAAGGCCTCCTCCTCGGTGCGGACGACCTCGTCGATCGTCGCCGAGCGCTCGCGGATCTCGGGATAGTCCTCGCCGAAGTCTTCGACGACCTTGGCGCAGACCTCGTGGAAGAAGGCGCGATCCAGGCCCACCGAGGTGCCGTAGCGGATCGCGCGTCGCATGATCCTCCGGAGCACGTAGGAGCGGCCGGCCCTGTCGGGGAATACGCCGTCGGCGATGAGGAAGGTCGTCGCCCGGGCGTGGTCGGCGATCACCTGGAAGGGGCACTCGCCGGCGCCGAGGTCACGGGTCGGGTCGGCTCCGGCGAGGCTCTTCGCCGTGGCGACGAGCGGCGCCAGGAGGCTGGTCCCGTAGTTCGTGCTGACCCCCTCGACGACGGCGGCGAGCCGCTCGAGGCCGGCGCCGGTGTCGACGCTCGGCCGCGGCAACGAGATCAGCGATCCGTCGGCCTGCTTCTCGAACTGCATGAAGACCAGGTTCCACAGCTCGGTGTAGCGGGTGTCCTCGTAGGCCGGCCCAAAGCGGCCCTCGCGGACCGCGTCGCCCGGCGCCTTGTCCCCGTGGAAGATGTGGATCTCGGTGCAGGGACCGCAGGGGCCGGTGTCCCCCATCTGCCAAAAATTCTCCTTCGCGTCGAACGCGTAGATCCGATCGCGCGGGAGGATCTCGGCCCAGAGGTCGTAGGCCTCGCGGTCGAAGGGCGCGTTCTCGCCGTTGCCGTCGAAGACCGAGACGACGAGCCGCTCCGCGGGGATGCCGAAGCCCTCGGTGAGCAGCTCCCACGCCCAGCGGATCGCGTCCTCCTTGAAGTAGTCGCCGAAGGAGAAGTTGCCGAGCATCTCGAAGAAGGTGTGATGCCGCGGCGTGAAGCCGACGTTGTCGAGATCGTTGTGCTTGCCGCCGGCCCGGAGGCAGCGCTGGACGCTGGTCGCCCGGGTGTACGGGCGGGGATCACGGCCGACGAAGACGTCCTTGAACTGGACCATCCCCGCGTTGGTGAAGAGCAGCGTCGGATCATTCGCCGGCACCAGCGGCGACGACGAGACCAGCTCGTGCTGACGATCGGCGAAGAACTTGAGGAAGCGGCGACGAATCCCGTGGGCGCTTAGCGGCGACATGGCGCCGCGAGGATAGTCGAATTCTCGAGCCCCGCAGCGACCTCCGCGGCCCTCCGCTCGTGAGCGGGCGACCGCCCTCGCCCGCCGCCTTGGCGACAGGAGGACTGGCCACACCCAGGGGCTCGCGCCGCAGACCCCGACGGGCCGAAGCGCAGGCTCGGGGCCAGCGGCGGCGCCGTGGGACGCCCTTGCGGTCCGTAGCGCTCTCGCGCCGCCGTGGGCCCGCGTCGCCGGTCCGGGGTTGTCCTGCCCTGCGCCCGAACGCGGGTCCTGGCGGTGAGGCTCACGCGGGAGCGCGGGCTCTGCCGCGGGCTCCTAGGTCATCTGCAGCAGCTTGACCTTGAGGTAGCGCCCCTCGATGAACGCCGGCAGGACCGGGAAGTCCGCGGGTAGCCCGCACTCGCCGAGGAGGCAGGCCTTGCGACCGGCCGCGGCCGCGCCCTGACCCAGCGCCAGGAGGAAATCCTCTTCGCTCAGGCGGACGGCGTTGCAGACGGCGAGCACCAGGCCGCCCGGGGCGACCACCGGGGCGATCGCCTGGATCAGATCGCCGTAGTCCCGGAGGGCTGAGAAGACCGAGCCCTTGACGTTGGAGAAGGGCGGCGGGTCGACGATCACCAGGTCGAAGACCCGGTCGCGCTGACGGAAGCGCTCGAGGTGCTTGAACACATCGCCGTTGATCGCCTCGCAGGCCTCGGGCTCGTAGCCAGAGGCCGCGAGGTTCTGCCGGCAGCGGGCGTGCGAGCGGGCCGCGGCGTCGACGTTGGTGACCGAGCGGGCTCCGCCGCGGAGAGCCCGGAGCGCGAAGGCTCCGGTAAACGAGAAGAGGTTGAGCACCGAGCGGCCCTCGCTCCAGCTCTCGGCGAGCCGACGACCCTCGCGGAGGTCGAAGAAGAGCCCCGGAGAGACCGGCGCGGTCACGTCGACGTGAAATCGGAGGCCGTCCTCCTCGACCTGGAGATCGGGCGGCGCGGCCTTTCCGGCCATGTGAAACGCCGGCGGGCGCCGCTCATCGGCGGTCACCGGGCGGACCCGGTCCTGGAGATAGATGCCGCCCCCCGCGGGCATAAGCAGCTCCTCGAGGATCGGCAGGAGCTCGTCGAGGTAGCTCTCGGCGACCCGGGCGTACTTGTAGATCAGGAGGAAGTCGCCGAGCAGGTCGACGGCGATCCCGGGAAAACCGTCGGCCTCCGCGTGGATCAGGCGCCGCGTCGACGGCAGCTTGAGCCCCTCGCGGCGGACGAGCGCAGCCTTGACGCGGCGGCGCATCTCATCCGCGTCCCAGGAGAAATTCTCGAGGGTCGAGAGCATCCGGACGGCGATCGCCCCGTCGGTCTCGACCAGCCCTTGGCCGACGGTGTAGCCGTCCTCGTCGAGCACGGTGATCACCGACCCCTCCGGGAGGTCGGGCTCGCGCTTGATCGCCGAGCGGAAGACCCAAGGATGACCGCCCTGGAGGAGGCGGGCGACCGAGTTCGCGACCTTCACGTTGGCGCCGCGGACCGCCGGCCCCCCGTGCTCACGCACCTTCGCCCGGCGCCCCCCGGGACCGCCTCTGGACTGGACCTCCGGACGCCTTCGGCCGCTACGATGATCGCCTGACGAGGCATCGGAGGACGGTTTGCGCGGGCGGCGGGCGGATCCAGAGGGCGGGGTCATGGCGGCGCGCAGCATAGCCCATGCTGGCGGCTCACGGATGGACTCAGCGCGCGCTCGCTCACACGAGCGCCCTCAACAACGCGAGAGCCGCTGCGGCGACGCGCCGAGCGGCTCTGCCGGCCTGCCGAGGCCCTCATCAGAGGGTGAACTCAGAAGGTGATCATCGGCCCGACGTTGAGATCGAAGAGCAGGCTGCTCGCGTTCGGGAACCAACCGCCGACCTGGAACTCGCTGAAGAGCGCGAAGTTCTTGGCGAGCTGATAGTGGAAGCCGACCGTCGCGCCGACCATGCCCTGACCGATCCCGACGGTGTCGATCCGCGGGCTCTTGTCGGCGCTCTGCTGCTTGAACTGCGCCTGCAGTCGATCGCGATCGCCGGGGTTGTTCGCCGGGTCATCGTTCATCCCCGGGACACAGCCGCCGTTGTACGGCCACACCGGCGTACAGGGGTTGGTCTCGCTCGGGTCCATGGTGTCATCGGGGAGATCGCGGGAGAACTCGCGGTCGTCCGGGATGCTGTTGCCGTTGCGATCGTTGGAGAAGCGCATGTTGACCCGGAGACGGGCCGTGCCGTAGCCGGCGAAGCCGCCGACGAACACCTTGAACTTGTTGTTCGGGTTGCCGATCAGGTACTTGAGCTTCGCGCCGACGCCCCAGGCGAAGCCCGGCTTGACCCGAACCCCCTCGGGGTTGGTCTGGTTGATGTCGTAGACGCTGTTGACGTAGGACTCCGCGAAACCATCCTTGGGGTTGTCGCGGTAGACCTTCGAGCCCGAGACGACCTGAAGGCGCGAGAAGACCGAGAGGACGAGCTTCTCGGTGATCGCAAAGCCGAACTCCGGGGCGATGTGGAAGGGCGCCCAGGCCATTCCGGTCTGCACCGGGTGGTGCTCGCCACAGTAGTCGGCGTTGTAGGCGCCGGCGATCGACGCCGGGGTCATCCCCGGGCCGAAGAACGAGAAGCCGGCCGGGAGCGTGCCCTCGAGGCCCTGGATCTCCGTGAGCTTGTTTTGGAAGGCGACCGCGTCGCCCGGCAGCTCGTCCTGGGGATAGGCCCAGCGGGCGACCGAGCAGGCGTACTCGCGGGCGCCGTAGACGAACTGGTTGCCGTCGCTGTCGCGGTACTGCGGCGAGTACTGGCGGTAGCTGAGGTCCGCGGTGCCGCTGGCGATGCCAGCGCCGGTGCCAAAGCCGAGGTTGAAGTTGAAGCGCTGGCGCTTGACCTCGGGCTCGGGCTCGGGCTCGGGCTCGGGCTCAGGCTCAGGCTCGGCGCAGGCCGGCGCGAGGCTCAGGGGGTTGTCCTGATCGCCCTTGTTGGCGAGCTGCTTCTCGTCGCCGTCGAAGACGTAGACGAAGTACTCGATCGTCTTGTCGTTGTGCTCGATCGACGGCACCGTCACGGTCGCGACGTTGCCGAAGGTGTCCATGCTGACCGGCTCGAACTCGCCTTCGCTCCCCGAGCGCCAGTAGAAGGCGACCTGACCGTCGTCGACCAGGTTGGAGACGACGACCTCAAACTCGATGTCCTCGCCGCAAGCGGCCGTCGGCGGCGTGTGCCGCATCGACTCTTCGGGGGCCGCTCCAGCGCCCTCGCGGACCTCGTCCATGAGCGCCTGGAACGACTCCGCCCGCAGGGCCACGGGGATCTGGGCGAAGTAGTCGACCTCGACCGCCCGGGCCAAGGCCTTCTTGGTCGCCTCGGCGTCGCCGGTGTTCGAGTAGATGATACCTGCCCGAAGGACCAGGAGAGGCGCGAGCGCCGGGTCTTCGGAATTGGCGGCCTCGCCAGCTGAGATCGCCTCGTCGAGCACCGCGACGGCGCCCTCGAGGTCGAGGTCGTTGTACTGGCCGATCGCCTTGTTGTAGGCCGTCTTGAGCTCGTCGTGCGAGCCGGCGAAGGCCGTCGTCGAGGCGCAGGGGGCGAGCAGCAACCCAGCCCCCAAGACCCCTCCGAGGAGGAGGCCTGGAAGGCTGGCGAGCGGGTGCCTGAAGAAGGCTCGGTACACGCGTCGAGTCGATAGCGCCCTGGTGTCCATACCTTACTCCCTGCCCCCCGGTGCTCCCGTCTGGGAGCCCTATTTGACCCGCTTCTTGCAGTCCTTGAGGTTGAACTCGACGCGGCGGTTCTCGGCCCGGCCCTCGGCCGTCTTGTTGTCCGCGATCGGGACCTCTTCGCCCATGCCTCGCGGCTCGAGGCGCTCCATCGGGATGCCCTTGTCGACGAGGTACTTGGCGACGCTGTCGACCCGCTTCTGCGAGAGCTTCTTGTTGTACTTGTTCGAGCCCTTGGAGTCGGTGTGCCCGTCGACCCAAACCTTGATCGAGGGCGCAGCGATGAGGGTGTCGTAGACCTCGTCGAGGACGACGTACGACTTGGGATCCACGTCCCACTTGTTGAACTTGAAGAAGACCTTGTCGCTGAGCTTGATCTGGCAGTCGTCGATGAGGAGGACGTCGGGACAACCGTCTTCGTCGCGATCGCCGTCCATGTCCTCGGGCTGGTTGCGGCAGTCCTTCCAGACCCCGTTCTCCTCCAACCCGTCGAGGTTCTTCCAGTCGTAGGTGCCGTCCGCGTTGCGGATGAGCTCCGCAGCGTCGAGCACGCCGTCGCCGTCGTTGTCCTTGTCGGGACAGCCGTCCTCGTCCTCGAACTGGTCGTAGTCCTCAGGATCGTTGGGACACTTGTCGTCGCCGTCGAGGATGGTGTCGCGGTCGTTGTCCGGCTCGGGACATCCGTCCTCGTCCTCGAACCCGTCCATGTCCTCGGGCTCGTTGCGGCAGTCGATCTCGCGGCCGTCTTCGACCTTCTTGTCGTTGTTGACCCACTGGCCGTCGACGAGCTCGGCGGCGTCGAGGATCCCGTCGCCGTCGTTGTCCTTGTCGGGACAGCCGTCGTCGTCCTCGAAGGAGTCGAAGTCCTCCGGATCATCCGGGCACTTGTCGATGTCGTCGGCGTAGCCGTCGCCGTCGCGATCACCCTCGCGGACCTCGAGGTCCTGGGGCTTCGCGTCCTTGCAGCGGACCGGATCGGTCTTCTTGCGGGCGAGCGCGGTGTAGATCTCCGCCGTCTCGGCGTGATCCTTACCGCGGTAGTACTCACCCATCGCCAGCGCGTCCTCGGCGAACTTGACGTTCGCCTCGGCGATGGCGGTCTCCTTGGGCGCGCAGCCGATGGTCTTGGAACCGTCAGCGATCGCGCCCTGGAGCACAGTCTGGGTGCCGGCGACCTTCCCGAGGAGGGTCTGACCGAGGCAGGACGTCATGAGACCGCTAGCCGCGATCATCGTGACGATCGAGAGAGCTTTGCTTGTGCGGCTCTTCATCACTCACCTCCGAGCGAGACACCGGCCTCAACGCTGCCGCTGGCCTCGCCCTCGCCGACATCGGCGTCTGCGTCGGCGTCCGCGTCGGCTGCGGTCGCGGCGTTTGCATCAGCGTCCACCTCGGCGTCCGAGACGGTCTCCACCATCTCGCCGCGACGACGCTTCTCCGCCTTGTCCTTCGCCTCTTCGGCGAGCTGTTTGGCTCGCTCGCCGTAGTCGAACGATCGCTCGTACTCGCTGTACCCCATCAGGATCTTCGCCTGTTCGAGATACGTGACTGAGCCCCAGTACTCGTAGGGGGCGTTCTCCTCAGCCCCCGCAGCCTCCGCATCAGCGACAGCTTTACTGGATTCACGGGCCACCTTCTTGAGGTAACCGAAGGGCCCACATCCCGCGACGAGCAAGCCGGCGAGAACTGTGATGTGCACAAATCGAGGACGTGTGCGTCGAGACACGGAAGGCTCCCAGGTTCGAGGTCGCCGAGAGCATGAGGCCCCAAGCAACGCAGCCGAAATCGGCCGGACGATAGCAGGGCCCCGCGCAACGGGTCAATAAGGCGGCCACCCGCGGAGGCCGCCTGTGGGCGGCCGATTTCGCATGCCGGGGATCTCCTCCACAAGCGTCCGCCCCACCGAGGAGGGACCCTGATAGGCTCTTGGCGATGCTCTGCCGGCTCTCCTCGCCTCCGGCACCGCGGAGCGCTCGCCCCCGCGGTCGCTTTTTGCTCGCTCTTTTCGCGTCGCTGGTGGCCTCGCAGATCTCGGCGTGCGCTTGGATCGACGAGGACAGCCGCTTTGACGACGAGGACCCCACGCTGCGCCTCCTCGAGAGCTACCCCGCGAACGGCGCAGTCGGGGTCGAGCGCGGGAGCCAGATCGATTTCTGTTTCTCGCAGACGATCGATCCGAAGTCAGTCGGCAGCTTCGACGTGATCCTGGTCTCAGGGATCAACATCTTCGACGTCGAGGTCTCCCTCCAGCTCTTCGCCTGGCGGCCACCGACGGGCCTGGGCGACCTCCCGGCCGAGCCCTGGTGCCCGGGGTCGGTGCTGACCCTCCGACCCCGGAGCGAGATGCGTGGCGACGCAGACTACAGAGTGCGCCTTCGCCCCTTTGTCGTCGGCTGGGGCGGCGAGTCGCTCGATCTCCTGAGCGAGCCGTGGGAGCAGCTGGAGGACGGGCGCTGGGCGACCTACGTCGAGTTTCGCGTCGCCCCCGAGGAGAGCGAGGAGCCGGACCCGCCCCCGGAGGGCTCGCCCGTGGCGCCGCCGATCACCCTCAGCGACCTCTACGGGGCCGGAGGGCCCTTCGAGCCGGCCCGCGCGCTCTGCTCATGTCACGGCGAGGACGGCGATCTCGCGCAGCAGCGCCTCGATCTCTCGACCCCAGAGCGGGCCTTTGCCGGGCTGGTGCTCGACCAGACGCCAGCGTCGACCGGCTATCCCCGGGTCACCCCCGCCCAGCCGTCCGAGAGCTTTCTCATACAAAAGCTCCTCCGCGACCCCGACGGCGCGCCCCTGCACGCGGTCCGCGGCGCGGTGATGCCCCCCGACGAGCCCCTCGAGTACCCCGACATGGTGATGATCGCGCGCTGGATCGAGGACGGGGCGCTCCCCTAGGCGGCGCGGTTCTCGACCCCCGCGGAAAACATCGAGAGATCTTCTGCGGGTCTTGGGAAGATCTCCCGCGGCTCAGGGCGAATCCGGGCTTCGCTGGGTCGCCTCGGGCGGCGCGCCCGGGTAGACCTCGTCCGGACGCTCGATCCCGCGGACGACCTTGAGCATCGACCGCAGGTGCTTCTCACGCTCCCGCGCACGCTCCAGGGTCTGGACGAAGTCGAGATCCTTGAGCCCCTTGGCCTCGGCCTTCTCGTAGAGGGCGATGGCCTCCTCGGTCTGCTCTAGGCAGCCCTGGACGACATCACCGTCGAGCACGTGGGTGTTCATCCCGCCGTCAAAGGCGGGCTGACAGGAGCCTCGCGAGGCGTCGCCCTCGATCTGCATCCCCTGCATGTAGAGCTCGTGTTTGGTCGGCCCTCCCTCGCAGGCGACCATCCCCAGCGCAGCAGCGCCGGCGACGAAGAGGGGGAGAGCGCGGGGGAGTCGACGAAGAAGCGCGGGCATCGGCGCCGTAGAGGGTAGCGCAGGCCTCGGAGGTGCACGCAGAGGCCCTCGAGACTTCTCTGGAGGAACCGCCGAGATCGCCGAGGACCGCCGAAGACCCTCGGGCCCGTGGGGACCGTCACAAGGTCGCGCGTCCATCGAGCCGGGGCGGCGCTGCGACCCGCCCCGGGCGGATGGAGGGCCATGGCGCCCGTCACAAGCGCTCGCCTGCCGTGATAGTTTGCGCGTCGGCCACCCATGAAGGTCCAGCGCCAGCTCGCCGCCCTCCCGCCGGGCACCGCCGCCTGTATCGGCGCCTTTGACGGCCTCCACCGCGGCCATCAGGCGCTCCTGCAGCGGGCGGCCGCGCTCCAGCCGAAGGTCGCCCTGATCACCTTTGATCCCCACCCGGCGCGGGTTCTCGCGCCACAGCGGGCGCCCAAGCTGCTCCAGAGCCCCAGACAGCGCGAGCGGGTCTGCGCGGCGCTCGGCGTCGACCCGCTGGTGCTCCTGCCCTTCGATCGGGCGATGGCGGCGATGGAGCCCCGTGACTTCGCCCAGCGGGTGCTGATCGACGGGCTGCGACCGGCGAGCGTCGTCGTCGGCGAGGACTTTCGCTTCGGCGCCGGGCGCCGCGGCGGCACCGAGGAGCTCATCGCCCTCTTGGGCGCCGCCGCCATCGACGTCGCGATCGTCCGCGAGCTCAAGCTGGGCGACGCCAAGATCGGCTCGTCGGCGATCCGCGCGGCCCTCCGCGCCGGTGAGGTCGCGACGATCCTCGGACCCCTCGGCCGGATCTTCGCGATCTCCGGGGAGGTCGTCCGCGGGGCCGGGCGGGGCCGCGGGCTCGGGGTGCCGACCGCGAACATCGCCACCCGCGACGTCCTCCTCCCGGCGCCTGGGGTCTACGCCGCGGCGCTCCAGGTCGTCGACCCGACCTCACCTCTATATGGAGCCCGCTGGCCGGCCGCCGCCAACCTCGGCTCCAACCCGACCTTCCGCGGCGACGCGCCCTCACCAGCCCAGAGCCTCGAGGTGCACGCGCTCGACGTCGACCTCGGCGAGCGCCTCTACGGGCTCGAGGTCGAGGTCGGGCTCTTCCGCCGCCTCCGCGACGAGGCCCGCTTCGCCGACGTCGACGCGCTCAAGGCGGCGATCTCCGGCGACCTCGACGCTGCGCGGACGATCGTCACCGAGGAGGCGATGGCCGACTTCTGGCCCCCACCGCCCCTGCGCGCCGGCGCCGGCGCCGAAAAGGACTCGCGATGAGCAAGTCCAGCCGACATCGCCTGGCGAGCCCGACGATGGCGCAGATCTACATGCGCCAGGGTCACTTCCACCGCGCCCGCGAGACCCTCGACGCGGTGCTCCTCGCAGACCCGACCGCCGGCGCCGCCCATGTGCTCCGCGAACGCCTCGCGCTCCTCGACGGACCGACCATCAGCGGTCGTGTCGGCCGCGAGGGGGCGCAGCTCGATCTCCGCTGGACCAAGGCGCCGGCGGACGCCCACGCGGTGGTCATCGTCTTCCGCGGCCATGACGTCTACGTCACCTCCCGCCCCTGCGGCGCCGGCGATGGGCAGTGGAAGCTCCGCCTCGACCGCGACCAACATCGAGCCCCGCGAGCGCACGGCCAGGCAGGGGCGAGCGCCGCCGCGATCTCGCTGGTGCGGCCGGACGAGCAGGGCTCGGCGAGGCCCGTCGCGGTCGCCGAGCCCCTGAGCTGGGGCTAGCCCGACGAGACCATCGCCGCCGCGAGCTGCACACGCCACGCCGCTCCGTCGCCGCGCTCCACCCGAGCAGCGCCGTCGAGCGAGCGAGCGCCCCGTCGACCCCGCAGCTCCCAGCTCCTACCGCAGCTCCTCTCCATGAGCCCCGCTCCCGGCCCCCCGGTGCGCCCGCTGCGATCGACCGCTGAGCCCTTTGGTCGGCTGCGACCAGGTGCTACGTTCGCCCTCGCACCTATGGCGAAGTTTCGCGGCGCATACACAGCCCTGATCACCCCGATGCGCGACGACGAGGTCGACGACGAGGCGCTCCGTGAGCTCGTCGAGGCCCAGATCACCGCGGGCATCGACGGCCTCGTCCCCTGCGGGACGACCGGCGAGGCGGCGACGCTCTCCCTGGCCGAGCAGCTCCACGTGATCGACGTCGTCGTCCAGGCGACGAGGGGTCGCGTGCCGGTGCTCGCCGGCGCCGGCTCGAACAACACCCGCACGGCGATCGACACCACCCGGGCCTGTCATGAGCTCGGCGTCGACGGCACGCTGCAGGTCACGCCCTACTACTCGAAGCCGCCCCGCGCTGGCCTCCTCGCCCACTTCAGGGCGATCGCCGACGCCGCCCCGTTGCCGATCGTCCTCTACAACATCCCCGGGCGGACCGCCTCGGACATGAACGCCGAGCTGGTCGCCGAGCTGGCCGAGCACCCGCGGATCGTCGGCATCAAGGAGGCCACCGGCGACATGGCCCGCGCCTCCCGGGTGCGGGAGCTGTGCGGCCCCGACTTCGACCTCCTGAGCGGCGACGACTTCTCGCTGCTGCCCTTCCTCGCCGCCGGAGGCGACGGCGTGATCTCGGTGGTCTCGAACGTGATCCCGGGGACGATCGCCGATCTCTGCCGGGCCGCCCGCGACGGCGACTGGCACGAAGCCCAGCGCCTGCACACGCTCCACCTGCCCCTGACCCGGGCCCTCTTCACCACCGCCAACCCGATCCCCGTCAAGGCGGCGATGGCGATGTTGGGGCGCTGCCAAGACGACGTCCGCCTGCCCCTCCTCGCCTTGGACGCGGACGCACCCGAGCGAGCGCCCCTCCGCGCCGCCCTGAACAAGCTCGACCAGCTACTCGGTCACCCAGGAGAAGAGCGATGAGCGAACACCTCACCCCCGTGATCATCGTCGGCGCCCGCGGCCGGATGGGCCGCACCCTGATCCGCGAGGTCACCCAGAGCGAAGAGCTGGTGCTCACCGGCGCGGTCGATCGCTCCGGCGGTCCCGGTCGGGGCATGGACGCCGGCCAGGTCGCCGGCACCGTCGACATCGGCGTCACCGTCACCGACGACCTCCGCCCGCGCAGGGCCGTCGTCGTCGACTTCTCCCTCCCCGGGGCGACGGTCGGCAACATCCAGCGCTGCGTCGAGGCCGGCGTGCCGCTGGTTCTCGGGACGACCGGGATCGACAGCCAGGCCCGCGAGGCCCTCGCCGCGGCCGCCAAGACCATCCCGATCGTCAGCGACGCCAACTTCAGCGTCGGCATCGCCCTCCTCAGCCGCCTCGCCGGGCTCGCCGCCCGCGCCCTCGGCCAGAGCTGGGACGCGGAGATCCTCGAGATCCACCACAAGCACAAGCGCGACGCCCCCTCGGGCACCGCTCTGCGCCTCGGCAAGGCGGTCGCCAAGGCGACCGATCGCAAGCTCGCCGATCACCTCTGCAGCGAGCGCTCGGGCAGCGCCGGCGAGCCCCGCAAGGAGGGTGAGATCGGCATCGTCGCCCTCCGCGGCGGCGACTCGGCCGGCGAGCACACCCTGATGTTCCTCGCCGAGGGCGAGCGCATCGAGCTCACCCACCGCGCCTCCGACCGGGCGATCTTCGCCCGCGGCGCCCTCCGAGCGGCGCGCTGGGTCGAGTCCCGCAAGCCGGGCCTCTACTCGATGGCGGACGTGCTCGGCCTCGCCGACCTCCACTGATCGCCGCGCTGTCCCGCGGAGTTGTCCGTCTGCCCCGCGGACGACTCCGCGCAGCTACGCCGCGCAGTAGTCGGGATCGCAGTAGTCCGGGTAGGCGAGGCAGTCGATCTGAATGCAATAGAGGTGCGCCGGCTGGTGGCAGCCGCGGCCGACCCAGTCCTCGCCGACCATCCACTGCGTCCACGCGCCGTCGAGATAGCGACCGTTGCCGATCGAGCCGAAGAAGAAGTCGCCGTCGAGGCTCCAGTAGTTGCAGGTCGTGCTCGCGAGATCGGCCCCGTTGGAGCCGTCGGGCGTGACCGCTGTCCAGACGGGAAGATCGACCTCGACGAAGTAGTCCCAGGCCTCGGTGCAGGCGTTGGCGACCGCGATCTCTCCGTCGACCAGATCGTCGAAGTTCCAGGCCATCTCGATCCCGTCGGTCCGCCGATAGGGTCGTGAGGAGTGGGGGAAGCGGTGCTTCGGCGGACACTCCGGATCGGCGATCCAGGCCTTGTAGGTGAAGTCGTCGCTCGCCCAGGGCAGGAGGCCGCCGAGCTTCGCCGCCTCTTGGCACTTTGCGTCCGCGCCGGCGACACCGCCGAGGTCGCCGGTGAAGGCCTCCTGGGTGACGAAGACCACCTGCTCGCGGGTGCAGTCGACCGAGCAGCCGTCGCCGTCGCTGAAGGTGCCGTCGTCACACTCCTCAAAGCCCTTGAGGACGTAGCCGTCGCCGCAGACGTTCTTGGTGCAGTCGGTCGTGCACTCCCCCTCGTCGGAGTTCTCGTCGCCCCAGTCGCAGGCCTCGATGCCGACCAGACGATGGCCGTCGCCGCAGACGTTGCGCAGGCACTCGACCGTGCACTTCCAGCTGTCGTCGTTCTCCTCGCCGAGGTCGCACTGCTCCTCGCCGAGCCACTTGAGGCCGTCACCGCAGACGTTGAGCCGGCACTCCGAGGTGCAGCCCGCCTTGTCCGAGTTGCCGGAGCCCTCGTCGCACTCCTCACCCTCCTGGACGATCTTGTCGCCGCAGTAGCCGCCGGGCTCCCCCGTCGTCGTCGTCGCCTCCGAGGTGCTCGTGTCGTCGGTGTCGTCGGTGTCCGCGGTCGTCCCGCTGCCGCCTTCGGTCGTCGTCGAGGTCGACGCGGAGATCTGCTCGGCGCCGGAGATCTCTGTCGACTGCGTGGTCTCGAACTCCCCCCCAGCGCAGGACGCCAAGACGAGACCCGCCAGACCCGTCAGGCCGACCAGACGGGCCTGACCGATCACGGAGCCGCCGAGCGGAGAGGACAGCGCGAGCGGCCCCGTACGCTCCTCGCCACGGCTCGAGATTCCGACGAACATCGGGAGGGAGGGTAGACGACCTCGACGGTCCTTGCACAGACAAGGGGCGATCGAGCGCGGGCAGGACCCTCGGCGTAGACATCGCCGTAAGTCTATTCACATTGTCTTCAACTCAGCCGCGAGAGCGCCGTCCAGCCCGTAAGTCAGCTAACCGATCTCGACCACGACCTTGCCGAAGTGGCGCCCCGCCTTCATGTGCTGGATCGCCTCTTTGACCTGGTCAAAGGAGAAGGTCGAGTCGACGACCGGCCGGAGACCGCGGCTGCCGATCGCCCAGCACATGTCGACGAAGGTCGAGCGCGGGCCGACGATGATCCCCTGGAGGCGGATCTGCTGCATCAAGATCGGCGTGATCAGGAGCGGCTCCTTGACCCCGGAGAGCACGCCGATCACCGAGATCGAAGCCCCCGGCCGGACCGCCCGCAGCGAGTTCTCGAGGGTCCCGGCGCCGCCGACCTCGACGACATGGTCGACCCCGACGCCGCCCGCCCACTCGCGGGCGGTCTTCCCCCAATTCGGATCCTCGCGGTAGTTGATCGTGTGCGCCGCCCCGAGCTCCCGCGCCCGCTCGAGCTTGGCGTCGGAGGAGGAGGTGATGAGCACCTCCGCCCCCGCGAGCACCGCGAACTGGAGGGCGAAGATCGACACGCCGCCGGTGCCCTGGAGCAGCACCCGAGCGCCGGGCTTGATCATCCCGTGGGTGATGAGCGCGCTCCAGGCGGTCACCGCTGCGCAGGGGAGGGTCGCCGCCTCGGCGTCGCTGAGGTGCGCGGGGGCGCGGACGACCGACTCCGCCGGCGTGACCCGGTACTCGCTGAGCACCCCCGGCAGCGGGCCTCCGAGGGTCGTCGCCAGCTTGCGCCGATCGGGCTCCCCCTCGAGCCAGCCCTCGGCGAAGATCGGCATCACCCGCTCGCCGACGGTCAACTCCGTGACCCCCTCGCCGGTCGCGACGACCTCGCCGACGCCGTCGGAGAGCGGCACCAGCGGCAGGGGCTGGCGCGGGTTGTAGTGGCCGTCGATCATCATCAGGTCGCGGAAGTTCAGCGAGACCGCCCGCATCCGCAGGAGCACCTCGCCGGGGCCGGGGGCCGCCAGCGGACGCTCGGTCTGGATCAGGTTGTCGAGGCCGAAGGAGCCCTGAACTTCGTAGGCGCGGGTTGTCGTGGGTAGCATCAAGAGAGACTCCTGGGCCCGCCGGCTCGAGCGCTCGCTCGGGCGCTGTGAAGGCGGGACGCGAGGCCCATCCTGCACCGTCTTGGCCGGCCCCGTCGAGCGCTCAGCCCGAGCCCCGAGCGACAGGCCACGCGGCATCTTGCGTGGCGCTAGGGCGAGGAGGCATGCGGACCAGACCTGCCCTGCCCTGCCCTGCCCTGCCAAGACCCAAGCAGACCAGACCGGCGGGTCCCCTCAGGCGCGAGCGGGCGACGAAGGCAGCGCGCGAGCCCAGGACCCGCTCTCCAGGCCTCGCCGAGAGCGGCGTCGCGGCGGGCCTAGTCGAGCACGCAGCCGTGGCGCCGCGAGACGTAGTGGGCGCTGTTCTCCGACCAGAGCGCCCGCACCGTCACCCGCCTGTTGTCGACGTCGAAGTCGCGGCCGTCGATGCCGACGACGTCCTGGCGGATAAACGCCTCGCACTCCCCCTGGGTCCGCCCCTCGACGAAGAGGCAAGAGCACAGCTCCTTGGCCTCGTAGGAGGAGGGCAGCGCCGGGAAGGACGAGAGCGCCCCCCAATTGAGCAGGAGGAAGGTCGCCGCCGCCGCGAGGACGAGGCCGACGACGATTCCGACGATCTTGAGCACCTTCCGCATCGCCTCACTCCCCTCCCTTCGCGACCGGCGTCGTCCCGACCCCGACCGCCCCCGGGACCGCCGCCATCAGCAGCCCTAGGTAGTGGTTCTTCGAGTAGGCCTTCGCCGGATCCGGCTCGCACTTGTCGTCGTGGCCGGGGATGTCGCAGGCGTAGATCCGATCGTCGCCCAGCCGGACGGCGATCATGTCGAGGCTCGGGAAGACGAAGATCGACTTGCCCCAGTGCCCCTGGGCCGCGAAGGTGTCGGCCGGCGCGGCCGGCCAGGGCGGCGGCACGTCGCGGGCCGGATCGCCGTGGTTTAGGTAGACCTGCGCGCCCGGGTTGTCATCGACGGTCCCCGGGGTCAGCTCCGTGTTGTAGTAGGCCGGCGCCATCGTCAGGGTGTAGCGGACCCAGCCCTCCGGGAGCAACCGCTCCCCCTCCCAGACGCCGTCGGCGAGGAGCAGCATCCCCCACTTCGCGAGATCGCGGGCGCTGGCGTAGAGGTAGGAGGAGCCGACGAAGGTCCCGGCGGCGTCGCGCTCGAGCACCGCGGTCTTCATGCCGATCCGATCGAAGAGGGCGACCCAGGGGTAGTCGGCGTTGCGCTCGTCGCCGAGGATCGTCCGCAGCACCCCCATGAGCAGGGTCGTGTCCCCAGAGGAGTAGCTCCAGCGGGTGCCGGGATCCGCCGCGAGACCGCGGCTCGCGACGAAGGCGGCCATGTCCGCGCGCCCGCGGGTGTAGAGCATGCCCATCACCGACGAGAAGACCGGCGAGGTCTCGTAGGTCTCGCTCCAGTCGATCCCCGAGCTCATCTGCAGGAGGTCGGTGACCCGCACCGAGCCGACGCCGCCGTCGACCGCCGGCGGATAGTGCTGGCCGATGGTGTCGTTGAGGCACAGCAGGCCCTCATGGACCGCGCAGCCGACGATCGTGTTGGCGATGCTCTTCGAGACCGACCAGGTGAGCATCGCCGTATCGGCGCTGTAGCCCCGGGCGTAGCGCTCGGCGACCAGCTTGCCGTCCTTGATCAGGACGAAGGCGTTGGTCCGCTGCCCGCGGCGGTCGACGTCGTCGCCGTTGCGGGCGAAGAGGTAGTCCTCCAGGGTCGCGATCGCGGCCGGGTCGAGGCCGACCTCGGCGGGGGTCGCCGACGGCCAACCTGCGGTCGGCCACTCGCGGGCGGTCCGGACCTCGAAGGACGGCGCCCCCTCGAGCACGACCGGCGTCGGCTCCTCGGTCGCGGCCGCAGAGCCGCAGCCGCCGGAGCTGAGCCCGAGCCCGACCAGCCCGACCAGCCCGGTCAAGAGACCTACAGAGAGACCGCTACGGCCAGCGCTGAGGAGCGATCGAGGCGCGAAGAAGAGCCTCGGGGCGCGGCGACGAGATGGCGTACGGGCCATAGAAGTCCCTCTTGTACCGCACAGACCGGCCCTGTGGCGATTCTTGTCGACGCTAGTCGACGCTGGTCGACGCCGGCGCAGAGGTCACCGCTGAAGGCCGGCCGCCCCTTTCCCTTGTCAGGATCATCACCGCCGTACGAAAACGGGGACTGTGACCGACCCCGTGTCTTCGCGTCGTCCCTGCGCTCCCATGGTTGGACTGGTTCGACGCGATCGCCGTCGACGAGCGCCGAGCTCGCCGACGCTCGCAGCCGCGCTCGCGCTGGGCCTCGGCCTCGCAGGTCTCGCGGCGCCGCACGACGCGAGCGCGGCGAACACCGAGAACACACAGACCACTGAGAACACTGAGAACACTGAGACCACTGAGAACACAAACGCAGCGCCCTCCGACCGTGCAGCAGAGGCAGAGGCCCCGGACGAGCCGATGCCCGCGGACGACAAGCTCGCCTGCGACCCCGACCCCGACGCGGTGGAGGGGCCCGACAGCCCGCCCCTCACCCGCAAAGAGAAGCGGGAGCGCCGCGCCGCCGAGCGCAAAGAGGCCAAGCGGGCCAAGAAGGCTGGCGAGCCGCGCAAGGCCGCCAAGGAGAAGCCGCCCGAGCGCCTCGAGTTCGGCGGCCTCCCGGCGACCAACTACGACAGCGACCTCGGCGTCGGCTTCGGCGTGATCGCCTCCCTCGCCAAGTTCAAGCCCGGCTACAACCCCTACCGCTGGCGGATCCAGATGCTCCTCTACGCCACCGCCAAGAAGGCGCCCGGCGGCGGGGTCGAGCTCCCCTACCACGAGGACTACCTCCAGATCGACGTCCCCGGGCTCCTGGAGAACCGCCTGCGGATCAACGCCGACCTCGGCTTTCGCAAGTTCGCGACCACCGGCTACTACGGGATCGGCAACGGCAGCGAGAACCTCCGCCCCTGGGAGAACTTCGACCCCGACACCCAAAACGAAGAGTTCAGCGCGGCCAGGCGCTACCACCAGTACGATCGGATCTTCCCCGGCTTCACCGCCAACGCGAGGATCCGCGCCTGGGACGGCTCGATCGAGGCCCACCGTCGCCGCCTCGAGTTCTTCGTCGGCACCTATTTTTCCTACAACGTGATGCGCCCCTACCCGGGGTCGAAGCTGAGCGAGGACATCGAGGCCGCGAAGGCCGACACCCCCGACGGCCGGACCCTCGATCGCCTGCTCAACGGCACCGACGACCACGCGCTCCTCCGCCTGAACCTCGGGCTCATCTGGGACACCCGCGACCACGAGTTCGCGCCGACCCGCGGGACCTTTACGGAGCTCTCGACCCGGATCTCGCCCGGCGTCGACGACAAGCTCTATCACGCCGGCTTCACCCTCAACACCAGCTGGTACCGCTCGCTGGTCGGCTCCTACCTGGTTCTCGCGACTCGAGCGGTCGGCGACGTGATGGTCGGCAATGTCCCGGTCTGGGAGCTGACCCGCTTCGGCGCGCTCCTCAGCCGCGACGGCCCTGGCGGCTCCTGGAGCGTCCGCGGGGTCCCGCGCCAGCGCTTTAGCGGCAAGCGCAAGTTCGTCTCCAACGTCGAGCTGCGCTCGGAGTTCCTCCCCTTCCGGATCAAAAACCAGCGCTTTGTCATCGGCGCGATCGCCTTCGTCGACAGCGGGCGGGTCTGGGCCGACGTCCGCCGGACCGAGATCGCCGGCCGCAGCGTCGACGGCGGGGGCCTGGCGGTCGGCGTCGGCGGCGGACTCCGCGTGCGCTGGGGCGAGACGTTTATTGTTCGGGTGGATCCCTCCTACTCGCCGACCGAGGAGAATTTTGGGATCTACATCGACATCGGCCACATCTTCTAGGCGGAGGGATCCGGCGCGGCTCCACATAGGAAGAGCCGAGCCGAGCCGAGCCGAGCCGAGCCGAGCCGAGCCGAGCCGAGCCGAGCCGAGCCGAACCGAGCCGAGCCGAGCCGAGCCGAGCCGAGCCGAGCCGAGCCGAGCCGAGCCGAGCCGAGCCGAGCCGAGCCGAGCCGAGCCGAGCCGAGCCGAGCCGGCGTCAGGACGCCGCGGCGAGTTCTCCTTGAAGATGCTCGCTCGTCCGCCGGTCGCGGCGATCGAGCTCCCACTGGACGGTGTAGCCGGGCTCGACCGACTCGAAGAGCGCGAGGCCCGAGGTCCTCCGCGACTGCTCGCGGGCCCAGCGGGCGAGACCGTCGACTCCGAGCTCGCGGGCGGAGCGAGCGGCGTTGGCGAAGGCCCGGCTCGACATCTGCAGGAGCTCGGTGAGCACGCCGGCGACCTCGAGATGACCGGCGAGCTCGCTCAGCGAGCTCCGGGCGAGCGCCGGGCCGTGGCCGTGGGCGAGGATCGCCACCGCCCAGGAGGCCCCCCGACCATGCTCCTCGATCCACCGCCCGACCTTCTCGCGGAGCTTGAGGCCGAGGAGCACCCCGCCGATGACGAGCTCCAGGCGCGAGATGTCGGCGGTCGACCAGCCCCCCGCGTGGGCCGCGGCGAGGGCCGCGGGGAAGACATGGGCGTGGCGCTTGAGGAGGAACATCCGGATCCGCTCCGGGCTCGCCTCCTGCTCGCCGGCGAAGACGAGCGCCTCGTCGCGGACCGCCTCGCGGCTCAGCGCCTCCGCCATCGAGTAGTCGACGGCCGCCTCGGGGCCGCCGCTCAGGCGGGCGTAGGCCCGGTCCCGCGCGCGGTGGACCTCGTAGATCACGGCGACGACCTCGGCGTCCTGATCGACGCGGCGCGAGGTGATCGCGTCGACCCCGAGGGCGCCGATCATCCCGAAGAGGTGGGCCGCTGCGGCCGCCTCGGAGAGCTCGCGGGAGATCGTCAAGCGGTCGCTCGCGGCGATGAGCTCCGGCACCCGGAGCAGCTCGGGGTGATCAAACGCCTCGCTCCACGGCAGCTCGTCGTTCGTCGTCAGCCCGAGGCGCTCAGGCAAGCGGATCGCCACCTCCTGCAGCGCCCCGGGGAGCGCGGCGACGAAGCGGCCGTAGATCCGGTCGATCGCGCGACCGGTGTTGCGGACGAGGGGGAGCTGCGGGTCGTTCGGGTAAGGCATGCCTGCTTCAAGAGCAAGCCCTGTGCCAGCGGCGAGCGACGCCGAAGCGGCCAGGCGAGGCGCCTCCGCCCGGCGCGGACGAGACGCTGGAGCGACCTCGAGGCGAACGCCTGACCAGGGTCCCGCTCCCCCAGACGATCGGGCCTACAAGCCCCGACACGCCCGCCTCCGACCGCTCGCCAACGGGACCAGCCGCAGGCTCCTCTGCAGGTCCCGCGCAGGACGGCAGATCCCGCAGGCTGCAGGCCTGCCCGTGCGGCGAGCACCGCTGATGACCGCGGACGGCCGAGACCTGGCTTACCCTTGGCTCTCGACGGGCCGCCCGCAGCGACCCGGCAAAGGCGCCCGTACCCGCGCACGATCGAGCCCCGGACCGCGCGACGCGGAGCTTGGAGCCTTTCTCCCGGCGCCTCGGGAAGCGGCGCCAGCGGCCAGGAGAATGCGCTATCGTCGCGACGATGTCTTCGTCCCTGGTCGACGAGGCCGGCAAGGCCGCCCTGACAACGGCGATCAAGGCGGTCGAAGGGCGCTCCTCGGCGGAGGTGGTCGTCACCGTCCGCGCCCGCTCCGGCTTCTACCTGCACGCCGATCTGATCGTCAGCGGCGTCGTCGCGGTCCTCGCCCTCGCCTTTCTCCTCTTCTCCCACTTCGAGTTCGGGATTCACTGGTTTGTCATCGACCCGCTGGTCGCCGGCGCGGCCGCGGGCTGGCTCTCGTCGCGCTCACCTCGGCTGCGTCGCGCCCTCACCCCGAACAAGCTCCGCCACCGCTGGGTGGAGTCCGCCGCCCACGCCGCGTTCTTTGAGCGCGGCGTCCACCTGACCGCCGATCGCACCGGGATCCTCGTCTACGTCTCCCTCCTGGAGGAGACCGCCGCGGTGATCGGCGACCGCGGGATCGTCACCGTCGTCCCCCACGACCGTTGGCACTCCGCGATCGCCAAGATCGCCGAGCGTGTCACGGTCGGCGCCGACGCGGCGGCGATCGCCGCTGAGATCAGCGCCTTGGGCGACATCCTCGAGCCCTACCTGCCGGTCGCTGACGACGACATCAACGAGCTCCCCGACGAGGTTTATCTATGACCTCCAGGACCGATCCTCTGACGTCCGGGCGAGAGTCCGAGGCCGCGGCCGGCTGCGCCTGTGGTCACCATCATCAGCATCGTCACGACGCTCAAGACGGTCATCGGCACGGCCACCTCGAGGAGCGCCCCCGCGAGCACCCTCGCAGTGTTGCGAGCCGTCGACGCCGCCTCCTCGCAGGCGTCGTTCTCGTCGCATTGGCGCTCGTCGCCGTCGACGCGGAGGCTCGCCCCGGCGGCGGTCAGAGCTACTCCGGAGGGGGTGGCGGCGGCGGCTCGTCAGGCGGCGGCGGCGGCGGCGAGGCGGAGCTCTTCTTCCTCCTGATCCGCCTCTGCATCCACTACCCGGCGATCGGCTTCCCGCTGCTCATCGCCGCGATCGTCTACTTCATCTACAAGGGCCGCAAGGGCAAGCCGAAGGAGTGGAACAGCCCCGCGGCCGCGGCCGCCCCCCGGCGCTCCGCGGACCTCTCGCAGATCCTCGGGGTCGACCCCCACTTCTCGCCGATCGTCTTTCAGGACTTCGTCTATCGCCTCTTCGCCAGCGCCCACGAGGCCCGGCGGATCCCCAGCGACCTCGAGGCGCTCGCCCCCTACCTGAGCGACGGCGTCCGCGACGAGCTGAGCAAGCGACCGCCGACCAACCTGCCGATCAAGAACGTCGTGATCGGCTCGATGCGGGTGCTCAGCGTCCAGGTCCCGCGCCGCGAGGATCTCCGCGAGCGCGACGTCGTCGACCCCGACGCGCCCACCCAAGACACCCCGATGGTCTCCGTCCGCCTCGCCTTCGAGGCGAACATGAGCACCGCGGAGAACACCTACTACACCGAGGAGATCTGGACCCTCCGCCGCTCGGTCCACGCCCAGAGCCGGCCGCCCGAGAAGGTCGACGTGCTCGGCTGCCCCCACTGCGGCGCCCCCTTCACCTCGAGCGGCAACAGCCGCTGCGACTACTGCGGTGAGGTTGTCGCCGGCGGCCGCTTTGACTGGGAGGTCCAGGCGATCAACGTGATCCGCCAGGACAAGCGCAAGCCTGCGCTGACCGGGACCGTCGCCGAGCAGGGCACCGACCTGCCGACGATCATCGATCCCCACCTGCGCAAGAAGTGGCAGTCGCTGACGATCGACGACACGGAGCTGACCGTCACCAACCTCCGCGCCCGCGTCGAGATGATCTTCAAGGAGCTCTCGATCGGCTGGTCGGCGGTGAACGCCGAACACCTCCGCCCCTACGTCTCGGACGGGATGTTCGACTACCTCCGCTACTGGCTCGACACCTACCGCGAGCAGGGCCTGCGCAACATCCTGGAAAACGCCGGGATCGAGCGGGTGCTCCTGGTGAAGGTCAGCCGCGATCGCTACTACGATGCGATCACGGTGCGGATCTACGCCAGCGGCAAGGACTACACGGTCAACGCCGCGGGCAAGGTGGTCGCCGGCTCCAAGCGAAAGCGCCGCCCCTACTCGGAGTACTGGACCCTGATCCGCGGAGCGGACGTCCGCGGGACGCCGCGCACCGACGCCAACTGCCCGCAGTGCGGCGCCGGGCTCAAGGTGTCGATGGCGGGCACCTGCGAGTACTGCGGAGCCCACCTCACCCGCGGTGAGTTCGACTGGGTGCTGTCGAAGATCGAGCAGGACGAGAGCTACAGCGGCTGAGCCGCGCGGTCTCGGCGGGCGAGGCAGGGTGCGGGCTGAGAGTTCGCCCGCGTCCCCGGCTCAACCTCGAGTTCTCGCCCGAAGCTCGAGCCCTCGATCCTGAGCCCCCTCGACCCTGAGCCCTCGACCCTGAGCCCCCTCGACCCTGAGCCCTCGACCCAAGCGGCCCCTCGCCCGCCTCCGAGGCGGTCCCCCTCGGGCCACGTCATCGGAGTGCCGGCCTCGGGCCCAGCTGAGAGCGCTCGGCCCGAGGCCTTGCACGTGAAGAAGTCCCGGCCGCTCCCGCGCCGTCGTCGCAGACTCGCTCGGCTCGCACATCACGCAGCGCCACCGCGCTCGTCCGCAGATCTTGGCGGAGCCGAGCGGAGCTGAGGGGACAGGCTAGAGCTGCCTGACAAACCCCGCTCTGTGTCGAACAATACGCGCCGCTCCCGGCCCATCACCGACGCACGGCCCGGCCGATGATGAGCGTAGCTCCGCGCCGACGACGGCCGCAGAAGCCCTCATCGACCGCGCGTGTCAGGTTCCTCCGCTGACTGTTAGGCTCCCTCAAGGGACAAGAGTGGCAGCGCTTCACATCGGAGTCATGGGCGCAGGTGCGGTCGGGGGGTTTGTCGGCCTCCACGCTGCGGCAGGGGGCGCGCGCGTCACCCTGGTGGGCCGCTCGTCCCTGCTCGAGTCCGCGGCGGAGTTCTCCGCGACGCGGCTCGACGGACGCACGCTGAGGCCGCCGTCGACGCTCGTCCTCAGCGACGATCCGGAGGCCCTCGCCGAGGCCGACGTCGTCATCGTCACCGTCAAGTCGCGCGACAGCACGGCCGTCGGCGAGCGGCTCGCGACGATCCTCCCCGATCGGGCGACGATCGTCTCCTTCCAAAACGGGCTCGGCAACCTCAAGCGGCTCGGCAGCAGCCTGGGCCCGCGGGTGGTCGCAGGCATGGTCTCGTTCAACGTGATCCGCGACGGGCCGCGGCTGCGCCAGGCGACGAGCGGACCGCTGATCGCCGGCGACGGCGGCGAGCAGGGCGGGCGTCGCCCTCACCTCCAGGCCCTCGCCGCAGCGCTCGACGCCGGCGGCCTGCCGCTGGAGCTGAGGGCCGACATCGACGATGTCATCGCCGGCAAGCTCCTCCTCAACCTCAGCAACGGCGTCGGCGCGGCGACCGGCCTGCCGATCGCCGCGACCCTGCGCTCGCGGGACGCCCGGATCTGCTTCGCCCGCTGCATCCGCGAGGGGATAGCCGCCCTCACCGCCGCCGGCTATCGGCCGCGCAACGTCATCGGCCTCGCCCCCTCGCTCATCGCCAGCCTCCTCAAGCTGCCCGACATCCTAGTGATGATGGTCGCGCGGAAGATGGTCAGCCTCGACCCCGAGGCCCGCTCGAGCACCCTCCAGGATCTCGACGCCGGCAAGCCCACGGAGATCGGCGACCTCAACGGGGCGATCGCAGACCTCGCCCAGGCCCACGGATTCCCCGCCCCCGCAAACCAGACCATCACGGCGATCATCCGCGAGCTCGAGACCGCCGAGCGGCCGCTCCCCTTCGTCACGCCGGCGAACCTGCGCCGCCGGATCGCGGACGCCTCTCGCGGGGCCTAGCTGCCTGTCCCAAGAGGCCGACCGCTCGCGGCTGGGCCGCGGCGCTGCCTCGCATCGCCGCTTCGTCATGTCGTCACGTCGCCACGTCGCCGTCGTCACGTCATCACGTCGCCACCTCGCCGCTTCGTCGCGTCGTCACGTCGCCGCTTCGTCACGTCGCCTCGTCGCCGCTTCGTCACGTCGCCTCGTCATCCCTCGTCGCGTCGTCTCGTCGTCGCGTCGTCGCGTCGTCGCGTCGTCGCGTCGTCGCGTCGTCACGTCGTCACGTCATCACGTCATCACGTCGTCACGTCGCAGCTTCGTCACGTCGCCACGAAAGGTCGCTCAACCCCGGGGAGGTCGCCAGCCGGCGAGCACATCCTCGACCATGTCGAGCCGGTCCTGACCCCAGAGGAGGATCGGCCCCTCGCGGCCGCCCGCCGGGGTGATCACCATCGACGGGGCGCCGCAGCAGCCGGCCTCGATCGCCGCCGCCGTGTTCGCCCGCAGCTCCGCCTTGATCTCGGGGCGGCTGCACGCCGCCAGGATCGCGGCGGCGTCGTGCCCCGCGGCGGCGATCACCCGCGCCAGCACCTCGGGATCATCGACGGCCTGGTCCTCCGACCAGGTCGCACGGTAGAGCGTCGGCGTCAGCTCCGGGGCGACGAGCGCGGCCCGCAGCGGGGCGATCGAGCGCAGGGGAAAGTGCGAGGGGAAGCGAAAGGGCACCCCCCAGTGCGCCGCCCAGTCCGCGAGATCACGACGGATGTAGCGCTGCTTCGCCTCGCTCACCTCGAAGAGCGGAACATCGGCGCAGCCGATCTCGCGAAAGAGCGCGCCGAGGAGGATCGGCCGCCAGCGGACCGTCGCGCCCCAGGCCGCGGCGATCCGGTCGATCTGGGTCGCGGCGAGGTAGGCGTAGGGGCTCGCGAAGTCGTGGAAGAAGTCGATCGTCGCCCCAGCCCCTGGGCTCGACGTCGGCGACCCCGACGATGCCGACGATGCCGACGACCCCGACGATGCCGACGATGCCGACGATGCCAACGATGCCGACGATGCCGACGATGCTGATGCTGACGCTGACGATGCCGATGCTGACGATGTCGACGCTGTCGACGATGCCGACGCTGACGGAGCTCCCTCGCCGACCCCAGGCTCACCGGGCCGGCGGACCCGATGACCGAGCGCCTCCTCGACCAGCGGCAGCCGGTCTTGACCCCACCAGATCCGCTCGCCGACGGCGAAGGTCGGGACCCCGAACGCGCCGAGGGCGGAGGCCTCGGCGGTGCTGGCGAAGAGCCCCTCGCGCGCCTCGCGGGAGTCGATGATCGCCGGATCGACGCCGTGCTCCCGGGCGATCCCGTCGAGCACATCGCGGTCGCTGACATCGCGCCCCTCCCCCCAATAGGCCCGGTAGAGCGCGGCCGTCAGCGCCTCCCGCGTCGTCCCCTCGCCGACGCCGACCAGCAGCCGCATCGCCTCGACCGTCCGCCGGGGATGGGCCGAGGGCATCGTCAGGGGGAGCCCCAGGCGATCGGCGCAGCGGTACATGTCGAGGAGGTTGAAGCGGGCCCGCGGCGGGCTCATCGACGCCGCCGGCACCTGCGGCGCCGCGACGTTGCGGAAGAGACCGCCGAGGAGAACGGGCCGCCAAGAGACCATAGCTCCCGCCCGGGCCGCCGCCGCCTCGACCTGGACCGACGCCAGGTACGCGAAGGGGCAGACGACGTCGTAGTAGAAGCGGAGAACCGACACCGCAGGAGTATCCCCGCAAGCCCGCGCGCGAGACAAGCTCGGCCCATGAAGCTGAACGCTGCGCAGCCTCCCGAGTGGTTCAGGCCCGCCCGCGGCTCTCCCCGTCGACGAGCCCCCCGGCGATCAAGTGGGCCAGGCGCAGCACCTCCGGCAAGGCCCCGTGCACCCGCGAGTCGCGGACGATCGCCCCGGCCCCCGCGAGGTCCACCCCGGCACGCTGGACCCAGACCCCCTCGCAGGGCTCCATCGGCCCCGCCCGCGCCACCAACCGCCACTTCCGCAGCCCCCCTGGGACCTTCGTCCGCAGGGCCGCCTCGATCTTCTTCATGTTCGGCCGCCGCCTGGCGACGACCACGACCGGCCGCTCCAGCAGCTCCGCCAGGCGGTGGATGTCGACCACGTTGAAGCCCCCCACGGCGATCCCCTGGAGCAGGACCGCCTGGACGTGGGCGTGAAAGCGGGACTCGCCGATCAAGGCGGCGATCCGATCGGTCGAGTTGCGACCGTCGCGGCGGATCTTGCCGACCAGCAGCCCGTCCAGGCGGCACTGCGTCGTCACCGTCGCCACGACCGGGACATCGCCGCGGTGCTCTCGGGCGAAGGGCCCGTCGTCCACCCCGACGACGTTGCTGTAGCGGCTCGGCATCGGCGAACGTCTCCCCAGTGCCCGAGTATAGTCGCCGCCCGCAGCCTTCGGACGCCGTGGTAGAAGTCCCGCGCGCTCCGCCGACACGACCGACCAACACGTCACAACGCCCTCTGTGACCCCATGGCGTTCGTTTCGTCAGCTCCTGCGCTCCGCTTCTCCGCTCTCCCCCCCCGTCCAGCGACCCAGGCCCGCCTTGACCGAAACCGCCACCGACCTCGCCGCCCTTCACGGTGAAGAGCTCGTCGCCGCCCTCCGCCGCCGCTACGACGTCGTCGACGCCAGCCTCGAGTGCAAAGGGCGGCTGTGGGAGCTCCTTCGACCCCGCTCCGCCGAGTCGATGCTCGACGAGGAGGCCTTTGATCGCGACGGCAGGATCCCCTACTGGGCGGAGGTGTGGCCCTCGGCGGAGATCCTCGCCGAGCGGATCGCCTCGGAGCGCCGCGGCGCCGCTGGCCGCACGCTCCTCGAGCTCGGCTGCGGCGTCGGCCTCCTGAGCCTCGTCGCCGCCGACTCCGGCTACCGCAGCCGCAACGTGCTCGCCTCCGACTACTACCCCGAGGCCCTCGACTTCGTCCGCGCCAACGCCTGGCTCAACGGGCTCACGGAGCCGAGGACCGAGATGCTCGACTGGCGCTCGCTCCCCGCGGATCTTTCGACCTTCGATCGGGTCGTCGCCGCCGACGTTCTCTACGAGCCTGAGCACACCGACCTCGTCATCGGCGCCATCCTCCGCACCCTCGCCGCCGACGGGATCGCGATGGTCGCCGATCCCGGACGACCGACCGCCGCCCGCTTCGCCGACCGCTGCGAGCGAGCGGGGCTCGTCGTCCAGCGCGAGCGGACGCCGCTCCAGAGCGCCGGCCTGACGATGACGATCGACGTCTACAGCCTGACGCGCGGCCGCTAGCGGGCGGAGCGCGAGGGCGCCGCCGACCGCCGACGAGAGCCGACGCGACCGCCTCTGAGGGTCCTGCGCCGCGCCGACCGAGGACCGCCGCAGCGCCGATGACATCCGCACAAGTCGCCCGGGCCCGCGACCCTCGCCGCGGCACAAGCGAGAAATCTCCGCCCATTCCGTGCTCCCGAGCCCACTGACCAGACGACGACGACGACGACGACGACGACGACGAGAGCCCCCTCGCACGCACCATCCGCAGACCGACCGCGGCCGGCGTGCGTTTCACCCTAGCCTCGGGCATCATGCACGCGACGATGACCACTCAGCATCCGCTCAAGCTCCGCCTGCGCGAGATCGCCTTCATTCTGCTCGGCGTCTCGACGTGCGCCGGCCTCAGCGTCCTCTGGTTCGGAATGGTCCCGGAGCTGATGCTCCGCAAGTCGATCGACCCCGCGAGCTTCCAGGGCGCCGCCGCGCTCGTGACCCACATCGGCTTTCAGCTCGTCGCGCTCTTCGCCGCGATCTGCCTCCTCGCCGCCGGCACCGCCACCCGTCTGGCCATGGGCCACGACCGGGCGATCTGGTTCCTCGGCGGCGGATGCCTGCTCGCGTTTATCACCCTGACGGTCACGGTCCGAGCGCTCTACGAGCCGCTCCTCGCCACCGGCTGAGACCTGAGCAGAGCCTCGATCAGGCCGCGCTGGCCGCTGCGCCGAAGCGGCCAGCGCGGCCGAAGTAGGGCCGAGGCCGGTCACCTTCCGAGCGCTCGCTGAGCCGCTCCTCACCGCTGGCTGAGGCCTGAGCAGGGCGCCCAACCGCTGCGGGGCGGCCAACGCAGTCGAGAATAGAGCCGAGGACGGTCACCTTCCGAGCCCTCGATGAGCCGCTCCTCGCCACCGACGGAGGCCTGATCGGGACCTCGAGCAGCGCGCCGCAGCGGCCCAGCGCGGCCTCAGAATACGGATTGAGCGCTTCGGCGCGCAGCCGTACGATCCGACGATGCGCTGGCGCCCGAGCCCCTACTTCTTGGTCGTCGTCGCGTGCGTGATCGCAGGCCTCCTCGCCCTCATCACGACGACCCTGCCTGCGCCGGCGCCGGTCGACGCGGCGGCCCGCGAGTTCTCAGCGGAGCGGGCCGTCGCCCGGGTCTCCGCCCTCCTCGGCGACGAGCGGCCGCACCCCGTCGCCTCCCCCGCAAACCAGGCGGTCCGCGGGCGCCTCATCGCTCAGCTCGAGGAGCTCGGCGTAGAGCCCGAGCTCCAGCGCTCCTTCTCCTGCAGCGACCGGGGCGTCTGCGCCTGGGTAGAGAACGTGATCGTCCGTCTGCCGGGTGAGGCCGAGGTCCCCGCGATCGCCCTCGCGGCCCACTACGACTCGGTCAGCGCAGGCCCTGGAGCCGCCGACGATCTCCAGGGCGTAGGCACGGTCATCGAGTGTCTGCGGGCGCTCCTCGACTCCCGCGCGCGCAGGGGTCCGAGCTACCGGCCGCTGGTCGCGGTCTTCACCGACGGCGAGGAGGTCGGCCTCCTCGGCGCCCGCGCCTTCACCCGTCACCCGCTCTTCACCGACGTCGCCGTCATGATCAACGTCGAGGCCCGCGGGACCGAGGGTCGACCGCAGATGTTCGAGGCGAGCGCCGGCAATCACCGGCTGATCGGCGCCGTCGCCAGCAGCGAGCGGCTGCCGATGACGACCTCCCTCGCCTACGAGATCTATCGCCGGATGCCGAACGACACCGACCTCAGCGTGTGGATGCGCGGCGGGGCGCAGGGGCTGAACTTCGCGTTTATCGGCGGGGTCCGCCGCTACCACACACCCCGCGATGATCTCGCCCACCTCGACCACGGCAGCGTCCAGGTCCAGGGCGCCGCCGTGCTCTCGACGACGCGGGCGCTCCTCGCCGATCGCCAGCCCTTGGAGCCCACCGTCGACGCGGCCTACACCGATCTCTTCGGCGCCCTGCTCCTGCGCTGGTCGGCGCCCACCGGGGTGATCCTCGCGGTGCTCGCCCTCCTCGGTCTCCTCGGCGCGGCTGTCCGAGCGCGGTCGGCCGGCGCCGTGCGGCTCGCTGGCCTCGCGGCCGCGCTCGCCGTGGTCCTCCTGACCCCGATCATCGCGGCCGCCGGGGGATACGCTCTCCTCTGGCTGACGGGCGCCCTCAGCTCCCCCCTCGGGCCCTTTCCGACCGCGCCAGGGCTCGCCCTGCTCGCCGTCGCCGCCGCGGCGTCGTCGTCGACGCTGCTGGCGATAGGCCCCCTCGCCCGGCGGATCGGCGCCCCCTCCCTCGCCCTCGGAGCCGGCCTCCTCTGGGCTGGCCTCGGCCTCGCGACCGCGCTCCTCCTCCCCGGAGCGAGCGCGCTCCTCCTGCCCACCGCCCTCGTCAGCGCGATCGGCCTGCTCATCGCCTCGAGCCGCCGAGGCGCCGAGAGCTACCTCGCCGCGACCCTCGTCTCCGGCGCGGTCGCCTTCGCGATCCTCGTCCCTCACGTGCAGATCCTCGCCGACGCGGTCGGCCTCAACGGTCTCATGGTCGGAGCGGCGGTCGGCTGGATGTGGACGGCGGCCCTGCCCACGCTCGCCGCGGAGCGCGGGGACCTCGGCCTGCGGGCGCTGGCTTGGGGGCTCGTCGGCCTGACCGTGATCGGCGGGGGTCTCAGCGCCGTGACGCCGCGGGCGACCGCCGATCAGCCCCATCGCTTGAACTTCCTCCATGTCAGCGATCTCGACCGGGCCAGCAGCGTCATCGCGATCGAGTCGTCGCTCGCGGTCGATCGCCTGCCGGAGGCGCTGACGGGCGCTCCCTGGTCCTCGCCGAGCCCGGTGCTCCCCTGGAGCGGACGGTCGATGCCGACGACCGCAGCCGCGACCGTGGCGGAGGCCGGCCCCGAGCTCGAGGTCCGCGCCCTGACGCCCCTCGCCGAAGGTCGAACGATCCGGGCTCTCATCCGGGCCCGCCCGGGCGCCGCGCTTGTCCACGTGGTGCTCCCGGAGCTGCTGTCGATCACGATCGAGGGCGAGACCGTCGACGTGGCGGGCCTCCGTGGCGTCGCGGGAGGGGCGAAGACGGTGACGATCTGGGGTCCTCCGCCGACGGGTGTCGAGGTCGTCGCGACGGTCTCGGGGGAGCAGCCGTGGGTCGTCGCCGACGCGCTGCTGGGTCTTCCCGCGGGGGATCGAGGGCTCGCGGAGGCCCGCCCTGAGGAGCTGGTGGCCTCGCAGTGGGGGGACCTGTCGCTGGCCTATCGCGCGTTCTCGCCGTAGCGGCGAGGGCTCTTTCCGCTGGGGAGCCCTCTCCCGCTCTTCGGTTGTTCGGGTGTTCGGGTGCTGCTCTTCGCTCTTCGGGCGCCGCTCTTCGCTCTTCGGGCGCCGCTCTTCGCTCTTCGGGCGCCGCTCTTCGATCCTCGCCCTTCGGGCGCCGCTCTTCGGGCTCCGCTCTTCGGGCTCCGCTCTTCGGGCTCCGCTCTTCGGGCTCCGCTCTTCGGGCGCCGCTCTTCGGGCGCCGCTCTTCGCTCTTCGCTCTTCGATCCTCGCTCTTCGATCCTCGCTCTTCGGACTCCAATCTTCGATCCTCGGACGCCGCCCTTCGACTCCGCTCTTCGGGCTCCGCTCTTCGGAGTCCAATCTTCGATCCTCGGACGCCGCCCTCCCCTGCTCCTGAAGGTCAACCCCAGGCGCGACCATGTGGGGGAGGGGCGGAGGCTGAGACACGGGCCGGTCAAGGGGGGGCGCCACTCTCTCAGACAGGTCGGAGCGCGCGTCGACCCCTTGTCCCAAGGGGTCGATGCGCGTCCTAGACTCGTTCGCGACGCCCCCCCTCGCCCGTCCCCCGCAGCTCGTCCTCCTAGCGAAGGTGAGCTGAGGACATGGGTCGAGCCGCTTGTCCACCTCACAACTCCTGACGCGTCTGCCGCGTCTGCGCGCAGGCTGCAATGCTCCGCCACCGCCTGACCCCTATGAGTTCACCTCGTCCCTGCCTGCAGGCTGTAGTGCTTCGCCACCGCACGACGGCTGATGTGTTCACCTCACTTGTGCCCGCAGACCGTAGTGCTTCGCCACCACACGACGGCTGGTGAGTTCGCCTCGCTCTTCCCTTCCGCGAGCCCTCTTCCCTTCCGCGAGCCCTCTTCCCTTCCGCGAGCCCTCTTCCCTTCCGCGAGCCCTCTTCCCTTCCGCGAGCCCTCTTCCCTTCCGCGAGCCCTCTCAACGACGAGCGGCGGTGAGTCGATCTGCCGCTTCTTGGAGGGCGTAGCGGCGCTGTAGGGCGGCCCGATCGCCGGGGCGTCGGCGTAGGCTTGGGAGGAGCTCGTGGGCTTGGCGGAGGGCCTGGTCGTCACCGTCGGCGGCGGCGCCGAGGAGCTGGTCTAGGAGGGCCTCTTCGAGGAGGCCGAGCTCGGCGGGGTCGTCGATGAGGGCGCTGTCGAGGGCGCGGGTGAGAACGCGGCGGATCTCCTCGCGCCTCGGACGTTGGCTCGCCCCGAGGGCGCGGGCCAAGAGAAGGTGGGCGCTGGCCTCGGCGGGGGCGGCCTGGGCGAGGAGGCGGGCGTAGTGGATCGCGAGCGCGGGGTTTCCAGCGACCAGCGCTGCCCCGGCCTGGGCCTCGAGAACCGGGGCGACCTCCGGCGTGGGCCGATCGCTGCGGGTGGTGGCGAGCTCCAACCCCGCCGCCGGGTCGACGCCGGCGACCGCCGAGACCAGGGCGGCCCAGCGCTCCGGCGACTCGGGGAGGAGCTTGCCGAGCTCGGCGGGCGCGTCCACCTGAGCTAAGAGATAGGTGATGAGTGCGGGGGTCGGCGCTCCATCGAGGGTCGCCAGGGCGCGGCGCGTCGACTCGTTCGCCATCCCCTGCTCGCCGAGCCGCGCCTCGGCGGCCGCGCGCAGGAGCCAGCTCTCGCTCTCCCCAGGGCGCAGCGCGGTGGCGACGGTCGCGTGGTGTCGCGCGCGCTCGGGGTCCGCGCCCTGCTCCAGCGAACGCCTCGCGAGGGTCCGGTGGAGATGGGCGTCGAGGGGTCGGACGCGGAGCTCGGACAGCTCGCCGCGGGCCGCCCGCTTCGACCAGGTGTGCGGCGCGGCGACGATGGCGAGCGGGAGGGCGAGCAGGAGCAGGAGCAGGCCCGCCGCGGTCGCGCGAGGCGACCCAAAGCGGCGGCCTCGACCGGCGAGCGCCCCGGCGAGCGCGACGGTCGGCGCGGCGACGCCGAGGAACTCCAGGCTGAAGTCCCCGAGGCTGTGGAGCGCGACCGCGGCGACGCCGAGGAGGGCGATGGCGCGGGCGGCCCCGTCGCTGCGGACGCGGAGCCGACGGAGCGCGTCGAAGAAGGCGAGGACGAGGCCCACACCGATCGCCGCCCCTGCCCAGCCCCACTCGACCCAGAGGGCCGCGGGCGCCGACTCCAGGTGGGTGTGGATCACCTCGCCGGGGGCGCTGTCGACCGCGGGGAAGAGATCGACAAAGGCGCCACGACCGACGCCGACGTAGGGCGAGAGCTCGTGGAGCTCTAGCGCGTCCGCGGCGATCCGCAGCTTGTCGGCGACACCCTGGCCAGGGTTTGCCAGGGTCCTCATCTCCGCCCAGGCGCCGGCCTGGGCGATCATCGCCGCGGCCGCCCCAACCGCGACGAGAACCGCGACCCGCGGCCACCACCGCACCCGGCCCCGCCGGCTCCGATCGCCGCCCTCGCGATGCCTGGAGAACGCGGCGATGACGAGGGCGATCGGGGCCGTGAGCACGAGCGCCAGGAGGGCACCGCGGGAGAGCGAGAGCAGGAGCGCCGCGCCGACCACGAGGATGCAGGACCAGAGCAGCATCCGCGTCTCCGGCGATGCGGCCTCGCGCGCCTCAGCGAGTCCTTGCCGGACCAAGAGCGCGCCCGCGGAGAAGAGCGCGAGGAGGAAGAGATCGGCCTGGTGGTTGGGGTTGACGAAGCTCGTCAGGAGAGCGGGCGTCGCCGTCGGATCGACGTCGAGCGGGCTGTAGAGCCCGTAGATCGCCCGCATCCCGAGCCCGACCTGGAGGAGCCCGAGCCCGGCGACCGCCGCCCCTGCCGCGCTCACCAGCCCCGCCGTGAAGCGCCAGGGGAGCTGCGCTGCGATGACGAAGAGCACCGTCAAGCCGGAGAGGCGCGCGACCTCGAGGGCGGTGTCGGCGGGCGTCGGCGAGAGGCTCGGCCAGGCCTCGATCCCGCTGCCGGCGAGGGCTCTCGCGATCCGCTCGCCGCTCCCCGGGGCGAAGAGCTCCCGCAGCCCCGCAGGCAAGGGCGCGCACTGGAGCGCCGTGAGGACGATCGCGGCGAGGCCGATCCATGCCGGCCAGGGCACCTCGATCGTCCCCCGCGAGCGCCTCCCGAGGCGGAGCCAGAGCGGGAGGAGCAGGATCAAGGAGGCGATCACCACCTCCGGCGCGACCCCCCCGAGCGCGAGCGCAGGGCCGATCACGACGACCGCCAAGAGCCCGCGGGTCCACGGCCACCCCGCTTTGCGGCCGTGACCGGACCAGCTCGCGGAGCCCGGCGGCGAGCGAGGCGAAGGAGCTCGACTCGGCAGGGGAGCGCCCGTGGACGGGCGCCCAGCCCTCGTCGCTCTCGACCTCGCGGCGTCGACCGCTCTGTCCGAGGCCGCTTTCGCCGTACCGTCCGCCACTGCGTCCTTCGCTGTCACTGCGCTCTTCTCTGCGTCCGCCGCTTCTCTCCTCCCTGCGCCCCTCGCCTCTCCCTTCCCTGCATCCGCCCCTGCGTCCGTCGCTGCGTCCTTCACCGCGTCCGTAGCCGCGTCCTTCACCGCGTCCGTCGCTGCGTCCTTCGCTGCGTCCGTCTCTGCGTCCTTCGCTGCGTCCTTCGCTGCGTCCGTCTCCGCGCTCTTCCCCGCGTCCGTCTCTGCGTCCGTCGCCGCGTCCTTCGCTGCGTCCGCCGCTGCGCTCTTCCCCGCGTTTTCGCTCGCGAGCTTCGCCCCGTCCGCGGTGCCAGTCCCTGTCGCGCCCGAAGTGCCCGAAGTACCCGAAGTACCCGAAGAACGGCCTCTAACGGCCATCTCGGGCGCTTCCAGCCGTTCCTCCACAATTTGACGAACCGTCGAATTGTGCCGAGCGGAGGGCACCGCATCCGACCGACCGAGGCCACTCCCCGCGCCGTTGTCCGCCTCTGATGTCACCGCAGGGCCCCTTCGTCAGGCGCTCTCGCCTGGCGCCTCGCGCTGACCGTAGGCGTAGTAGCCGACGCGGTAGCCGCTGCTCTCGGAGCGCGGGTCGACCTCGTTGAGGACGACGCCGAGGAGGTTGGTGTCGCCCTGGCGCAGGCTGCTGATCGACCGTTGAAGCTCGGCCTTGCTGGTCGAGAGGCAGCGGGCGACCAAGAGAACGCCGTCGACGATCCGCGCGAGGATCACCGGGTCGGTGACCGGCAGGACCGGCGGCGAGTCGATCAGGATCACGTCAAAGCGCTCGCGCAGCTCCCCCAAGAGCCGCCGCATCGCCGGCGAGTCCAGGAGCTCGGCGGGGTTCGGCGGGACCTCGCCGCAGAGCAGGACCGAGAGGTTGATCGGCCGCTCGTCGTCGTTCTCGAGGCCCGCCTCGGCGCCGCCGAGGAGCGCCTCGTCGATGCTCGCTGTCCCCTGGAGCAGGGCCGAGAGGCCAGGCGGCTCGACGCCGGCGGTCGGCGTGAACACCTGATGGAGCCGCGGCCGTCGCATGTCGGCGTCGATCAGGAGCACCCGCTTGCCCGACTGGCAGTAGCTCATCGCCAGGTTCAGCGTCGTCGAGCTCTTGCCCTCCGACGAGCTCGGCGAGGTGATCATCAGCGTCCGACAGCGATGCTCCCCCTCGACGAAGCTGAGCGCGGTCCGCAGGCCGCGGCAGCGCTCGGCCATCAACGACTGGGGGTAGAGATAGGCGTGGAGGTCCCGCTGCCGCCGCTGGGCGCGGATGTTGCCCTGGCCTAGGCGCGCGTCCGAGGGCAGGAGCGGGAGCTGACCGAGCACCGAGAGGCCCGAGGCCGAGAGCGCCCGCTCGAGGTCGACGATCGAGCGGATCCTGTGATCACGCAGGTCGATCCCCACCGCCAGGATCGCCCCGAGGCCCAGGCCGAAGACGAACGCGAGCGAGAGGAGGAGCGGCCTCGGCGGGAAGATCGGCCGCCTCGGCGGCATCGCCCGGTCGAGGATCTCGATCCCCTCAGCCTCGACCCGGTTGGTCATGCCGATCTCCGCGTCGCGATGGCTGACGAACGAGTAGGTCTCGTCGGCGGTCTTCACCACCCGCTCGAGCTTCCGGTACTCCCGCTCCAGGCCCGCGAGCTCGAGCGCCCGCTCCTTCTCGGCCGCGAGCGAGGCCTGGTGCTTCTGCTTGGTCTGCTGGGTCGCCGCCGCCTTGGCCTTGAGCGCCCGCAGCTGCTCCTCGCTCTCGCGCTCGATCCGGGCGTTGATCAGCGCGAGCTGGCGCTTGGCCTGCTGGAGCTCGGGCATCTTCTCGCCGTACTTGACGCTGAGCTGCTCGACCTCCCGTTCGGCGGCGAGCTGATCGGCGCGCATCTCCTCGAACACCTTGCGCTCGAGGGGCGGGAGCAGCGTCGCCGAGGCCAAGCTGCCGGAGCGGTGCAGCCGCTTGGCCTGATCGTAGGCTGCCTGGGCGGCGTAGAAGTCGGCCTCGGCCTGCTTTAGGTGACCTGTCTCGGCGATCACGGCCTCGGTGATCTCGTTTTGCCGATCGGCGAGGGAGACCGACGAGATCTCATGCCCGTCGAGGAACTCGGAGATCTTCTCCTCGGCCTCCTGGAGGTCGACGAGCGCCTTGCTGCGCTCGGTCGTCAGGTTCTCCTTCGCCTGCTCGCCGGTCGCCGAGCGCCGGCTCTGGGTGTACTCGAGGAAGGCGTCGGCGAGGGCGTTGGCGATCTCCGCGGCGACCACCGGATCGGGGTAGTCGGCGTTGATCTTGAGGATCCGCGAGCCGCGGATCTCCTCGATGAAGGTCAGCTCCCGGAGACGCTCGACCGGGTCGATCTCGGCGATCCGGGCGAGGCGCTCCGGCTCCGAGGTGATCCCGTCGACCCCGAGGAAGAGCGGGTCCTGGGCCAGGCCGAGGCGCGCCAGGGCCCGCCCCGCCACCTCACGGCTGGAGATGATCTCGCGCTGGGTCTGGTAGTACTCGCGATAGGCGAGGAGCCGGCCTTCGTCATCGCTGACCCCCTTCACCTTGTCGAGCACCTGCGGGCCGCTCAGGTGGAGGACGACCGTCGCGCTCGCCCGCCAGCGCGGCTGCAGGCTCGAGATCGTCACGAGGGCGGCCGCCACCGCCACCGCCGAGGAGATCACCAGCACCAACCACCGCCGCCGGAGCACGCCGACCAGCCGCGAGAGCTGCTCGAGCGCCCGATCGGCGTCGTCGTGGGGCTCCATCGGCGCCCCCGGGGTCGGGCTCATCGCGGCCATGAGTTCCCAAGCTTAGGCCCCGCGGCGAGCCGCGCCAAGCAAGCGGCGGAGCGGCACCGCCCATCCCCTGTGAGGATCTCGCCGGGTACAGGGCCCTGGGCGGCAGCCCTGCTCCGTCCCGGCCACCGCCGGCGCACATCGACCACCCGTGCGCCCGCGTCCAATCCGTCTAGCCCCGCCTGCCCGCCTGGCCCCACCTAGCCCCGTCTGCCCCCGTCTGCCCCCCCGTCTGCCCCCGTCTGCCCCCGTCTGCCCCCGTCTGGGGAGAGACGTGCTCCGCCGGGCCGGCGGCCCCCGAGGCGAGACGCCGCCGCGGTCCTCGCCAGGCCGCCACCGACCCAGACAGGCCCCGCGACTCCCCGCGGCTCACGCCACAGCCTCCATTGTCGCCACGAGCGACGATCAGGGGCACTCGGGCCTGGCGATCCGGAGGTAGGGGATCCCCGACTCCTCGGCGACCACCGCCATGTCGCCGCGCGCGTTGATCGCGACGCCGATCCCCTGACGCTGCCACGAGGTCAGCGTGGCGATCTCGACGGTCTTCTCGAAGGGCTCCCCGTCGGCGTAGATCCGCCGCAGGCCGAGGAACGAGGGATCTCCCTTACAGGTGTCGTTCTCCCCCGGAAGCCCACAACCGCCCCAGAGCGCGACCAGGTTGCCCTCGGGGTCGGCGCCGAGATCGATCCGCGGGATCGACCCCAGCGGCTCGGAGGCGATCACCTCGTGGAGCAGCGCCCCGCCCGGGTCAAAGCGATGAACCCCGAGGGCCGAGGCCTCGGTCATCCCCGCGATCGCGATATCGCCGTTCTCCGGCGCGGCGACGCCGACCCACTGGAAGATGCCGTCGGCGGCGCTGATGAGCCCCGGGACGCCGCTCAGCTGGAGCGTCACCGCGCCCGCGGGGTCGTAGCTCGTGGCGTAGATCGTCCCGACGTTGCGGTCGGCGTAGCCGACGACGAAGGAGCCGTCGCTGCGGATCGCTGCGGTCGGCGACGAGACGTCCGAGTCGATGTTGCTGACGACAAAGTCGGGGGCGCCGAGGCCTCGGGCCGGGAGCCTGCGCGCGCGGACGACGTGGCGATCGCCGGGGTCTGGACCCGACATCGCCCGGAAGGTGACCAACGCCTCCCCTCCGCTGTTGATCGCGACCATCGGGTTGCGCTGGTTGCCGCCGCTGTTCTCCGAGACGACCGTCGGATCGGTGAGCGCGGTCCCGTCGGCGTCGAAGCGTCGGTAGTAGACATCGTCGCTGTTGCCGTCGGCCGTCCATACGACGACGAAGGCTCCATCCGGCGAGGCCGCGATCGCCGGCCAGTTGATCCCGCCGTTGGCCTCGTAGACGACGATCGGCGGGCCAAAGAGCTGCCCGTCGGGGGTGTAGCGCTCGACCACAGCCTGATGGATGAGACCGCCCAAGATCGCCCAGTCGGTGACGACGAGCACCCTCCCGCTGCCGTCGATCGCGACCGCCCGCGGTGAGGTCTCGCTCAGCTTGGCGTCCGAGTGATCGCCCGAGGTCGCGAGCTCGATCGCCTGGCCGAAGGACGCCGGGTAGAGGGCACCATCGCCGCAGGCCGGAGCTCTACAGTCGAGACGACAGCCCGTGGGGCTCTTGCCGTCGTTGGCCGCCCCTAGGTCGCACTCTTCTTCGCCGATCCAGATGGTCCCGTCGCCGCAGGTCGCGGGGGTGCAGTCCGCGAGGCACGAGTCGGCGCTGCTGATGTTGCCGTCGTCGCAGGCCTCGCCCGGGTCGACCGTGCCATCGCCGCAGAGGGGCCCGCCCCCGCTCGGGTCGGTCGGGTCGGTCGGGTCGGTCGGGTCGGTCGGGTCGGTCGGGTCCGACGCGACCGTCGTCGACACGCCTGTCGTCTCGGTGCCGCCCGCTGACTCCGAGGTCATCCCCGACGTGCTGAAGGTCGCCCCCGTGCTCGAGCTCCCTCCGCTCGCGCCGTCATCCCCAGTACAGCCGACATGGACGACCGCGGCGACGATGACGATCGAGAGGGCGACGAGCCGACACATCCTCCGCCCATTGTATCGGTCCAGGGCGAGGTTGACCGCCGCTCCTGCGCGAAGCGTCGACCGCCGCCCGACCCCGCATCTTCGCAGGGGCGAAGCTGCGCGCTGGCGCCGACGCGGATGGCCCTCGGGCGCGTATCTGCGATCGCTGAACCAGCTCGGAGGATCGAGCGCCGTGGAGTCACGACCACCTCTTGCGGTCTGAGCCCGAGGCTCCCCTCGATCGCCGCGGGCCCGTGCCCCCTCACCTCCCACCTCCCACCAGCGCGCAACCCCCTTCGCATGCGGCTGCGCCCTCACGCTCTGCGGAGGCCGGCTTGGCGGTCCCCGAGGGTCAGTGCTAGAGCGACGCATGGACTCCGTCCTCGCCGACCTCCTCGACCTCCTCGGCCTCGAACGCCTCGAAGAGAGCCTCTTCCGCGGCCAGAGCCAGGATCTCGGCTGGGGCAACGTCTTCGGCGGGCAGGTCCTCGGCCAGGCCCTCTCCGCCGCCCAGCAGACCGTCCCCGACGGTCGCGCCGTCCACTCGCTCCACGGCTACTTCCTCCGGACCGGCGACGCGAGCAAGCCGATCGTCTACGACGTCGACCGGATCCGCGACGGCAAGAGCTTCACCACCCGCCGCGTCGTCGCCATCCAAAACGGCAAGGCGATCTTCTCGATGGGCGCCTCGTTTCAGATCGACGAGGGCGGCTACGACCACCAGACGGCGATGCCGGAGGTCCCCGGCCCCGAGGACCTGCCCTCCGAGACCGACATCTCCAGGCGCTTCGCCGATCGGATCCCCGAGCCCCTGCGCGCGCGGGCCCTCGCCGACAAGCCGATCGAGCTCCGCTCCGTGAGCCCCGTCAACCCGCTCCACCCCGAGGTCCGCGAGCCAGAGCGCTACGTCTGGGTCCGCGCCAGCGAGGCCCTCCCAGACGACCCGAAGATCCACCGCTTCCTCCTCGCCTACGCCTCCGACTTCCACCTGATGACCACGGCGATGCTCCCCCACGGCATCTCGTGGCTGACCCCGGGCATGCAGACCGCGAGCCTCGACCACGCGATGTACTTTCACCGCGACTTCCGCCTCGACGAGTGGCTCCTCTACGCCCTCGAGAGCCCCTCCGCCTCCCACGCCCGCGGCCTCGCCCGCGGCCAATTCTTCAACCGCGAGGGAGAGCTGGTCGCCTCGACCGTCCAGGAGGGGCTGATCCGCCAGCACAAGCCGCGCACCCCCTAGCGGACCATGGCAAGGGTCCCGCGCACTCTTGCCCTCGTCGCTCCTCTCGACCCCGCCGAAACCTGCGGTACGGCCCAGCACAGCGGCGTTTCGTCGAAGCCAAGGGGGACGACGATCGCGGCGCGAGAGCAGACCGGGACTTTCCCCGCGGGCTGCGAGCAGCCCTCCTGCGACGACGCGCCCTCAACCGCCCAGCCGCTCAGGTCAAGGTCTTCGGGACCTTGCCGTCGACGACGAAGCGGATCGCGTCGTGGACCAACCCGCGGCCCCTGTTCTCCTGGACAGGTCCGGCGAAGAAGCGGACGCAGGCGAGGATCGGCAGCCGCCGCCCTGGCCCTGGAGGCAGCGCCCGCGCCTCGGCGAACGCGGCGACGCAGAGCTTGATCCAGTGGGCGACGTAGATCGGACGGGTCGCCAGATCGCTGACCGCGAGCTCCTCGAGCGTCGCCTCCAGCTGGGCCAGGACGGGGCTCTCCGGAGCGACCTCCGCGACCTCGTCGGCGACGAGCAGGCGCTCCGCCGCGGCGACCGCGTCCGGCCCGTGATGGCGGCGGATCGCCGAGGTCATCGCCTCCAGGTCCCGCGCAACATCCTCGGAGGCCACACAGGCGCGCTCAAGCCGATCCCCCACGGCGAGGTCGAGCGGCGCCGCCCCGTGGACGAAGAACGCGGCCTGGACCAGCAACATCAGCAGCGCCGGATCACGACGACCCGCCAGGGCCCCGCGGACCGCCGAGGCGAAGGTCAGGCGGTGCGTCACGTCGAGCCAGCCCTCCTGGATCGCCGGGTCGCCGTCGACCGCGGCGTCAAAGCGGAGCAGCCGCTCGCTCGCGGCGAGCACCAACGCGTCGGCGACGCTCTCCAGGCGGACGCCGGCCGCCAGCGCGTCCCTCAGGAGCCCGAACCACGCGTCGCGCTCGCCGTCTAGGACCGCGCTGGCGAACGCCTCGCGATCGATCGCCGGGGCGTCCTCGCGAGCACAGGCGGCCGCCCACGCCCCGAGCGCGGGCCACGTCTCCGCCATCCGCTCGCGGAGCCATCGCTCCTCGGGGATCTGATCGGTCCGGGTGGAATTGATCGTCCGGGCCAGGAGCGCGGGCAGCAGCTCATCCGCGTGCTCCCAGCCGACCTCGCGAAGAAACGCGAAGAGCTTCTCCGCGTAGATCAGCGGATGGCCGAAGCCGAGCAGGTGATCGGCCTGAAGGCGGAGGATCCAGGGCTCGACGATCTCCGGCCCCCAACCGCGGGCGAGCGCCCCGCGCAGCAGCCCCTCCGCCTCGGCGAGCGCCTCCGCCTCGACCCGCTCGCGCAGGCGCTCACCCGCAGCCTCTGGATCATCCCCCGGGTCGACCGCAGGGGCGACCTCCCGCGGCGGCATTCGCAGGTTGCTCTCAGCAGCGCTGAAGAAGGCCTGGACCAGGGGCAGCGCCGCCTTCGGCCCGGCGTAGCGCCGGGCGAGGAAGAGCCCGTCGATCGCGACCGGCGTAGCGTGCGTCGTCCCGTACTCCGCATAGGTCGCGTCGAGCCGCAGGGCGACGTGGGCGAGCTCCCGCGGCGTCATCCCGAGCTCGAGCAGGCGCACCGCCTCGCGGGCGATCTGGCCGAGCTTGCCCCCCTGGACCGCACCCTCGAGGCTCGCGCGGTGACGCGGGATCAAGCGCGAGGGGTCGGGCCGGCATACGTCGATCTCGACCGTCCCCGCGCGGATCCGGAGGGGATAGACCCGGATCTGCTCATCGCCGAGGACGCAGTGCCCGTCGCGGAGGTCGAACTTGAAGTTGTGCCAGGGACAGGTGACGACACAGTCGCGGACCGAGCCGCGGGCGAGCGGATAGCCCTCGTGGGGACAGCGGTTGTCGATCGCGTAGAGCTCGCCCTCCTGCGGATGAAAGACCGCGATCCGCTCGCGGCCGTGGGAGATCACGCGAGACTCGCCGACCTCCAGCGTCTCGAGGGTCAGCGCAGGGATCCACTCGGGGGCGGTCATCCGCGGATCCTAGCCCAAGTGCGGAGCCCTTTTCCTTCGCCTTTTCCTTCGCCTTTTCCTTCGCCTTCGCCTTCGCCCTTGCCTTTGACCAGCGTTCACCGAGCCCATCACGCCAGCAGGCCGCCGTGCCTCTCGTGCCCTCGCGGCGTCTGGACTCCTTCGGCTCAGACGAACCTCGCGTTACCCGGCGCCGCACTACCTGGCGCCGCACTACCAGACAAAGCGCACCGGAGAGCAGGCGCTGGCGGGGCGAGCCCGAGGGCGTCGCCACCCGCCCCTACGTGTGCTCGCGGGTCGCCGAGAAGCGGAGCTCGGGGAAGCGCTCCTCGACCTTGGCGAGGTTCCAGCGGTTCGGCGCGAGGTAGACGAGATCGTCGTGCACGTCGTTGGCGAGGTTCGCCGAGCACTTGCGCTCGAAGCTCTCCATCAGCTTGTGGATCTCGATCTTGCTCTTGCCCTTGCGGATCGGCGTGACCCAGCGGGCGGTCGTGTACTCGACCCCCTCGTAGGTCGCGTCGACGTTGTACTCGGCGGCGAGGCGGTGCTTCATCACCTCGAGCTGGAGCTGACCGACGACGCCGACGATGAAGATCGCCCCCGTCAACGGCTTGAACATCTGGATCGCCCCCTCCTCGGAGAGCTGCGAGAGGCCCTTGGTCAGCGCCTTCGCCCGCAGCGGCGACTTGAGGATCACCCGGCGGAAGATCTCCGGGGCGAACGACGGGATCCCGGTGAAGCGGAGGAGCTCGCCGCTCGAGAAGGTGTCGCCGATCTTGATCGTCCCGTGGTTGGGGATGCCGATGATGTCGCCGGCGTAGGCCTCCTCGACCAGCTCGCGATCGCTCGCCATGAACATCAGCGCGTTGCCGAGGCCGATCGGTCGGCCGAGGCGACAGTGATGGGCCTTCATCTTCCGCTCAAAGCGACCGGAGCAGATCCGGAGGAACGCCATCCGGTCGCGATGGTTCGGGTCCATGTTCGCCTGGATCTTGAAGACGAAGCCCGAGAAGCCCGCTTCGGTCGGCTCGATCAGCCGCGTCGGCACAGGCGAGCCCGGCGGCGGCGCGCTGACAGCCGCGTCTCCGGTGATCGCGACTCGCCGCTGGGGCGGCGGCGCGAGGCGGACGAAGGCCTCGAGGAGCTCGCGGACGCCGAAGTTGTTCATCGCCGAGCCGAAGAAGAGCGGCGTCTGCTTGCCCGAGAGGTAGAGCTCGAGGTCAAAGGCCGGCGCCGCCCCGCGCAGCAGCTCGACCGACATCCGCAGCTCCTCCGCCGGGTCCTCCCCCAGGAGCTCGTCGAGCTTCGGGTCGTCGAGCCCCTCGACGAGGATCCCCGCCTTGACGCGGCTGTGGCCGGTCGCGGAGAAGAGGTAGAGGCGGTTGCGGTGGAGGTCGTAGACCCCCTTAAACCCCTTGCCCATGCCGATAGGCCAGGTCATCGGCACACAGGCCATGCCGAGCTTCTTCTCGACATCGTCGAGGAGATCGAGCGGGTCGAGGCACTCGCGGTCGAGCTTGTTGACGAAGGTGATCACCGGCGTGTCGCGGAGGCGGCAGATCTCGATCAGCTTCTCGGTCCGGGACTCGACCCCCTTCGCGCCGTCGATCACCATCAGCGCGGCGTCCACCGCCGTGAGCACGCGGTAGGTGTCCTCGCCGAAGTCGGCGTGGCCGGGGGTGTCGAGCAGGTTGATCTGGGCAGGGCGCCCCTCGGGGTGATCCGGGTGCGGGAACTCGAAGCTCATCACCGAGGTGGTCACCGAGATCCCGCGCTCGCGCTCCATCGCCATCCAGTCGGAGACGGTCGTCCGCGAGGCCTTCCGCGAGCGCACCGAGCCGGCGAGCTGGATCGCCCCCGAGAAGAGCAGGAGCTTCTCCGTCAGGGTGGTCTTTCCGGCGTCGGGGTGACTGACGATGGCGAAGGTGCGGCGGCGGGCGACCTCTGCCGCCACATCATCGTTCTCGCTGGGCTGGCTCACGGTGCGGGCCATACCAGAGGGGCGAACGCTTGACCAGCGCAGGCGCGCAGAGGAGGCGTGGCGAGCCGGCCAAGCAGGCCAAGCAGGGCAATCCGGCCAAGGTGGGTTTCCGCCCATCGCCGCTGGGACCGCGCTACCATCGGTCCTCGCCCGACCAAGCCGACCAGATCAACCAAAAGCTCCGGGCGACGGCCTTGGGAGGCCGCCGCCCGGCGGGTGTCGTGGGGACGACGTTGGGGGTTGGCCGCTAGAAGCGGACGGTGGCGATGAGGCCCTGCTGGGGCGCGACGAAGCGGTCGAAGGTGGACTTGGCGAGCTCGCGGGCGACGCAGGCGCCGAGCTTCGTGCTCGCGGCGGCACCCTGGGCGGCGGCGCTGGTGACAGCGCCGGTGCTCCCGCGGATCGAGAGCTTCACCTGGACCTTGTCGCCGGAGCTCGCGAGGTCATCACAGACCCGCTCCGCGCGGTCCTTCGTCCCCGAGATCCCGGCCTTGAGGGCGGAGGTGCTCAGCTTCTCGGGCAGCGACACGCTCGGCTTGGCGGGCGCCTCCTCCACGGGTGCGGGCTTGGGCGCCTTGCACTTCGCGGGGTTGAGGAGGCAGTCGGCGGACATCGGGTCGAGCGCCTCCGAGGCGACCTTCGCGGGGGCCTTCGCCGGCTCCTTGGCGGCCGGCTTCGCAGCGGCCTTCTTCGGGGCCTTCGCCCTTGCGGTCCTCGACTTGCTGCTCTTGCGCTTCGCCTTCGCCTTCGGCTCCGGCTCCGGCTCCGGCTCGACCACCGGCTCGGGCATCTCGTCGTCCTCCTCATCCGCCTCCTCGACCGCGAGGATGACCACGCCGTCCTCGAAGGGCTCGTCGAAGATCGCGCTGGCGGAGTCCTCGAGCTCGAAGCCTTCGGTCGACACCGCCGGGGCGGCGCGAGGAGGCGAGGCGATCGCCGTGAGAGAGGAGATAAGCCCGAGGCCCAGGGCCGCGGTCATGACGTAGAGGCCACCCTTGCGGGACCTCGTCTTCGGCGCGGGGGTCGTCTCCATGCGCATCAGCGGCGGCGTGTCGTCGAGCGCAGAGCTCGCGGCGATCGTCCTCACGTCGATGGTGCAGGAGGTCTCGCTGGAGGGCGTCCGCGCCCCCCGAGCCTCGTCGATCGAGGAGACCGAGAAGAGCGCGGACTCGTGGCTGCGGGCTCCGTAGAGGGACTCGGTGGCGGTCGTGCGGGTCATGATGGTCTCCTTGAGTTCGTCGTCGTTTGTGTCAGCCGCGGGCACCTCGCTCGCGGTCACATTCCCTTCGACGGACCATCCAGCGGCCTATTGCGTCGGTTTACGGCCTGCTTACGGCCCACAACACCCCGCAGACCGCTGTTCTCCCAGCCCCTTGGGTCTCCAGCCCCCATCACCGCAAGTCACGACCCCGCCAAGAACGCGCGCCTGGACAGGGCCAATGTCAACGCTGTGTTAGCGAAGTTGGAAGCAGGCGACGAAACGACGCCCTACCTGCCTCCCGCCCGCTCAACAGGACCCAAGAGACATACCTCCACCCGCGACAGCCCCTGCTCACGTCCAGCCCGCTCAACAGGACACAAAGGACAGTCCGCCCCCCAGCGGTCGCCCCTACTTGCAGCCGCTGTCGCCCTTCGGGCACTTGTAGCGGATGTGCAGGTGATCGTGATGGGCCGGAACGTGCTGGATCAGCGTCCCTGCGTGGCCCTTGCCCCGCGGATACTGAAACACCTCCGCCAAGAGGCTGCGCTTGACCCCTTGCTCCTTCGCGTACTTGTAGAGCAGGCCCTGGAGCTCGTAGTCGAGGAAGATATGCTCGACCCCACCGGCGAGCTTCCGGGTCCCGATGAGCGCGTTGACCAGCTCCCACGTAGCGCCGAGGTGCAGGTTCTTCGCCGTGCCGGGCGCGAACTCCTTGGGGTACCCCGAGGGCTTGCGACGATAGTAGAGGCCGACGTCGACATCGCGCCCGGACTGGTGGGATCGGTGCCCCGAGAGCGCCCCGCCCCCGTCATGGGAGAGGTCACCGATCGCGAGGCGATGGATCTTCGGATAGCGAGCGCGGACCGTCGCGATCGCCTGCCGGGTGTACTCGACCGTGTGCGAGGCCCCGTAGGCGCGGGCCGTCCGACGGCGGTAGTACGCGCGATCGGAGGGGAGCTGGACGCCGCCGGTCAGGCTGCCGCGCTGGGGCTTGCCGACGCTCTGCCCCTTCTTGACCTCGACCGCGGCCTTGCCACCCCCACCGCGGGGGACGACCAGCTCCATCCCCGGATGGATCATGCTCCCGCGGAGGTTGTTGCGGGTGCGGATGTCGTCGGGCGAACAGCCGTAGCGCTGGGCTATCCGGCTCAGGCTCTCGCCCTTGCGGACGCGGTGGTGGACGAGCTCCGGCCCGTTCTTCTTCCCGCTCTTCCCCTGCGACGACGATCCGGGGCCGCAATTCGGGATCTCGAGCCGCTCTCCCGGGTAGATCACCGTCCGCTCGCCCATGCCGTTGGCCGCCTGCAGATCGGCGATCCGACAGCCGTAGCTCCGGGAGATCCGGCTCAGGCTCTCGCCCTTGCCGACCCGGTGGACCGCGGTCTGCTCCCGCGGCGTCGCGGCTTGGACCGAGGGTCCGGCGACGACGCCCAGTACGACACCCAGTACGACAATCAGCCCGGAGACCGCCAAAAACCCGAGCCCGACGCTGAGCGCGAAGTGACGAGCGCGACCCCGGCGCAGGGGTCGTCGTGGGCGACGATGAGGCGGGCGTTGCACCACTCGGAGTGATAGCTATCGACCTCTAGCCGGGCAAATTTCCCACCGTCCCAGGGCCGGGCGCCAAGCCTGCCAATTCCGCGCGACGGCCGCTACCATCGGCCGATGCCCCGGCCCTCGACCTTCGCAATAGCGCGGACGCTCAGCCTCTGCGGCCTCAGCCTGGCCCTCGCCTGCGGGCCGAAGAAGCAGAGCGCCGAGCCGCCCAAGCCGCTCACCGCGGGACCTGCGCCGGTGGTCGAGGCCGAGCCCGAGCCCGAACCCGAGCCTGTGGAGCCAGCCCAATGGGTCGGAGACATCGCCGTCCCAGGGTCGTCGATGCGGATGATCGTCCGCCTCACCCCCGGCGACGACGGGGCCTGGGGGGCCACCCTCGATCTCCCACAATCCGGGCTCAAGGAGTACCCGCTGCGGGACGTCGAGGTCACCGACGAGGGCTTCGACTTCGTCCTCGCGCCCGCTGGCGCCCCTGAGGATCGCTGGGCCTTCGTCGCCGTCGAGCATGAGCCGGGCGGCGACCGAGCGGTCGGCACCTTTGAGCAAGCGGGACAGTCCTTCCCGGTCACCCTCAAGCGCCTCGCCCCGGGCGAGACCTACAGCGCCCCGAGGCCGCAGAACCCCGTCGAACCATTCCCCTACGCGACCCGCGAGCTCGAGCTCGCCCGCGGAGACGTCAAGCTCGCCTGCACGATGGTCGTCCCCGACGGCGACGCGGTCTACCCCGCAGTCGCCCTCCTCTCGGGCTCGGGCGCTCAGAACCGCGACTCGGAGCTCTTTGAGCACCGCCTCTTCTTGGTCATCGCCGATCACCTCGCGCGCTCCTCGATCGCGAGCATCCGCTGCGACGACCGCGGCGTCGGCGGATCCACCGGCTCCTACATGGAGACGACCCACGAAGAGCTCACCGAGGACGCCCTGGCGATGGTCCTCGCCCTCGCGGGCGACGCCCGCATCAACCCCAAGGCGATCGGCATCCTCGGCCACAGCGAGGGCGGAATGCTCGCGCCGATGGCCGCCGCGCGGGACCCCAAGGCGGTCGCGTTTATCGTGCTCCTCTCGGCTCCGGCCCTCTCCGGCGCGACGATCCTCGAGCGACAAAGCCGCGACCTCGGAGCCGCCGCCGGCAAGGACCCCGAGAGCCTCGACCGCGAAGCCGCTGCCCACAGGGCCGTGATCCAGGCGATCAAGCGGGGTGCCTCGAAGGACGACCTCAGCGAGAAGCTGCGGACGCTGATCGACCTCCAGGTCGCCGGACGCGGGATCGACGAGGCGACCAAGGACGCGATGACCAACCAGGCCCTCGGCCAGATGACGTCGCCGTGGTTCAAGTCCTTCGTCAACAGCGACCCGCAGCCCGCCCTGCGCAAGCTGAAGAGGACGGCAGTCCTGGCGATCGGCGGCGAGCTCGATCTCCAGGTGCGAGCAGGCGAGAACCTCGCGGGCATCGAAAAGGCCCTCAAGAAGGCCCGCAACAAGGACGTGACGACGCAGAGCTTCCCGGGGCTGAACCACATTCTCCAGCCCGCGCTCACCGGGACCGTCGAGGAGTACGCGACGATCGAGACGACGATCTCGCCCGAGGTGCTGACGCTGGTGAGCGACTGGATAGGCGAGCGCTTCGCGCCCGGCCACGAGAAATAGATCGCCGCCTGTGAGCCTGCGAGCCTGTGAGCCTGTGAGCCTGTGAGCCTGGTGATACCACCCGCGCTGAGCTTCGACTATCGTCGGTGATGATGGTCTCCCGCGCCCTCAGGCTCCCCTTCGCCGTCGCCACCTCCGCCCTGCTCGCCTGCGCTGGCGATCCGCAGGGCGAGGCGACCGAGGGCGCCACGGGTTCGTCGACCGGCGAGGGCTCCGACTCCGTGACGGACTCCGCGACCGACTCCGCGACCGACGGTGAGACGACGACGGCGGGCACCACCGGTGAGGGCTTTGATCCCTACCCGTGGCCCGACGAGGCGCTGACCCCCGCGGTCGATCCCCTGATCGGCAGCGGCGGCCTCGGCTACGCGGTCGGGACGATGAACCCCGGGGCCTCCCGCCCCTTCGGCATGATCAAGCCGGGGCCCGACACCGGGCTCGGCCCGCTCCAGATCTCGTTCCTCAACTGCACCGGCTATCACTACGACCAGACCGACATCTGGGGCTTTAGCCACAGCCGGATAAACGGCATGGGCGTCCCCGACTACGGCGCGCTCCTGGTCACGCCGACGGTCGGCATGGAGGCGAGCAAGGCGGCGATCGCCGGCGCCCGCTCCCCCTTCAGCCACGAGGACGAGGAGGCGAGCCCGGGCTACTACGCGGCGACCCTCGAGGGCCCCGGGGTCCGGGCCGAGCTGACCGCGACCGACCGGGTCGCCCGCCACCGCTACACCTGGGATGAGCCGACCCCGGAGGCGACCATCATCCTCAACCTCGGCTACAACCCGGCCGACGGGCGCTCGACCGCGAGCGAGGTGAGCGTCGACCCGAAGAGCGGGACCCTGCGCGGGATGACGACGGTCGTCGGCAGCTACTCCAAGCGCTTCGGCGGCCTGCCGACCTACTTCGCCGGACGCTTCTCTCGCCCCCTCGCCGGCTACGGCGTGTGGGACGACGAAGGCGAGCTCCTCGGCGGCGACGAGACGATGACCGGGGCGGAGATCGGCGCCTGGCTGACCTTCGCGCTCAGCGACGAGCCCGGCGACGACGGGACCGTCGAGCTCGACCTGGCGATCTCCTACGTGTCGATGGACGAGGCCGAGGCGAACCTCGCGGCCCTCGGCGACGAGAGCTTTGACGACACCCGCAGCGCCGCCGCTGAGGCCTGGGAGGCGGAGCTCGGGCGGGTGCGGGTCTTGGGCGGCAGCGACGACGCTCGCCGCCTCCTCTACTCGGCGCTCTATCGCAGCTTCCTCGCGCCGACGATCTTCACGGATCAGAGCGGCGCCTACCGGGGCTTTGACGACGCGGTCCACATCGCCGACGACTTCACCTACTACAGCGACTTCTCGCTCTGGGACACCTACCGGACCGTCCACCCCCTCTTCAACCTGCTCCAGCGCGAGCGTCACGGCGACATGATGCGCTCGCTGGTGACGATGGCGGAGCAGGGGGGAGACCTGCCGAAGTGGCCCCTCGGGATCGGCTACACCGGCGGTATGGTCGGGACCAGCGCGGACATCGTCCTCGCTGATTCTGTCCTCAAGGACATCGACGGCTTCGACGAGGACGCGGCCTACGCCGCCGCCCGGATGCACGCGACCGAGCCCCGCGAGAACGCCGGCCGCTCAGGGATCGCCGGCTACCGTGAGCGCGGCTGGGTCGCCGCCGACGACACCGGCTCCGCCGCCTCGCGGACCCTGGAATTCGCGCACGCAGACTACTCCCTCGGCCGCTGGGCGGCCCGTCGCGGCGACAGCGACGACGCCGAGCTCTTCGGCGCCAGCGCTGGCAATTGGCGCAACCTCTGGGAGCCGGACCTCGGCTATTTGATCGGTCGACGCGCCGACGGCAGCTTCGTCACCGAGGGCTTCGACCCGGACGTGTGGCAGGGCTACTACGCCGAGGGGACCGCGCACCACTACCTCTGGTCGGTCCCCCACGACGCCCTCGGCCTCGCCGACACGCTCGGCGGCAAGGCGGCGATGCGCGAGCGCCTCGCGGCCTACTTCGAGGACTCGGCGGCCTTCTACACCAGCGGCGCCTACAGCCCGCTCGAGCAGGTCTCGCTCTACTGGCAGTCGAACGAGCCCTCGCTCCACAACGCCTACCTCTTCTCGGAGATCGGCGACCCGGCCTCGACCCAGCGTTGGGTCACCTGGGCCCGCGAGCGCAGCTACGGCCTCGGCCCCGACGGGCTCCCCGGCAACGACGACGCCGGGACCATGAGCGCCTGGTACGTCTGGTCGGCGATCGGCCTCTACCCGCTCCCCGGCAGCGACGGCTATTGGATCACAGCGCCGATCTTCGACCGCCTAGAGCTCGACCTCGGCGACTCGGCAGCTCCCGAGCGCCGGCTCGCGATCATCGCCGAAGGAGAGAGCGGAGCTTCGGCGATCTACGTCGCCAGCGCGACCTACAACGGGATCCCGCTCGATCGACCCTGGATCACCTGGGAGCAGCTCGCCGCCGGCGGCACCCTCAGGATCGAGCGGTCGACGACGGCGACGGACTTCGGCGCGGAGTAGGGCGGCGACCGAGGCTCGACCTGCCACAGCGCCCAGACGCCGAGGTCTCCGGCGATCGTTGACCGCTGAGCATGTCCAACTCAAGGACAGCGTCCTCTCTCAAGGAGGAGGAGTAGGAGAGGCCCAGGACGAAGGCGAGAAACTATATGATTGTAGAGACATGTCGAACACGACACGCGCTCAACCGGCGATCCTGAGGGGCACCCGCTTCATCAACAACCTGCTCCTCATACCGATGTTCACGACCATCGTCCTCGACCTCGCGCTGGGGGCACGTCGCTTCGGAGCCGCCTACGACCTGGAGAACCTGGTCTTCTGCGCGCTCTTCTTCTTTGAGTGGGTCCTAGAGCTCGTGTACGCCGAGGATCGGTGGCGTCACCTCAGGCGGCCGGCGACGCTCATGGACCTCCTCTCGTCCCTACCGTTCAGCTATGCCTTCCAGGGGCTCCGAGGGATCCGGATCGTCCGCATCATCCGCGTGCTCCGGGTCGCCTGGAGAGCGCGTCGGTATCGCGGTCGTGCGACCCAGGCCGTGCAGGCGATCGGCGTGATCGGCTCGCTGGTTCTCGCTGGGGGTCTCGGGCTCCAGGCGGTCGAGCCTACGAAGCTGAGCGACGCCCTGTGGTGGGCCTTTGTCACGCTGACGACTGTTGGCTACGGCGATATCGCGCCGACGACAGGGCCTGGACGAGCTGTCGCATCGTTCGTGATGTTCGCCGGCATCGGAGTCTTCGGCTATGCCGCGGGCTTCATGACATCTCTCTTCGTCGACCCTGAGGAGGACGAGATACTCAGCGTGGTCCGCCGCCTCGACGCGAGGCTCGAGGCCCTCTCCAGCGCGCTCCTCACAGAGGAGGCGCACGGCGATCCACTCCTTCCGAGGCCTCTACCAGAGCTCCCCAGGGGCGAAGACGCGAGCGCTGCACCGTGAGGGACCTTGTGGCGCATGAGACCGCCTAGAACGGTGAACTGGCCCGATCTGGCCGCTCTGCAGCGGAGGCTGATAGGCTCTACCGTATGACCTTATCGATGAACCTACGTCAGCACGTTCTCGGCCTCGTCCTCCTGGGCGCGGGCCCCCTCGTCAGCGCGGGCTGTACGGGCGGCAGCGGCACCACAGAGACGGCCACGACCGCGGACTCGGAGAGCGCGACCGGCACGACGACCGACGCCACGGATACCGCGTCGACGAGCGACGATCCGGTCGCCTGCGGCGACTCTCTCCCCCCCGAGGGCAGCGCCTGCACCGAGGATGGCGCGCTCTGTGCCCCCGACGCGCAGCCCTGCGGCGGCTATGCGACCGCGACCTGCGAAGGCGGCGCCTGGGTCTACGGACAGGTTGAACCCGGCGATCCCGAGCTCTGCACGCCGATCCCCTGCGGCGACGACGACGTCCCCCCAGAGGACAGCCCCTGCGCCGACGAGGGAGAGAGCTGCGCGCCGAACAAGGATCTCTGCCTCCCCTACACCGACGCGATCTGCACCGAGGGGCTCTGGAAGTACACCTTCATCGGCCCCGGCGACCCGAGCGAGTGCGACTTCCCCTGCGATCCCGACAACCTCCCCCCGGAGGGCAGCGCTTGCACGATCGAGGGGGAGTTCTGCTCCCCCGGCTGCGAAGATCCCTGCGAGTTCTGCAACGTGCTCACCTGTGAAGGAGGCGCCTGGGAGCCCCTCGAGGTCTTCCCTGCGGAGTGCCTGAGCTGCGACGAGATCTGCCCGTCGGTCGTCGACGCCGGCTGTGCGGGGGGACCACCCGACCTCGAGGCCTGCGTCGATGGTTGCGTGAACATCCTAAACGGCCCCTGCATGCTCGACTACAACAAGATGCTCGCCTGCGTCGGCGCCGAGCCGACCTTCACCTGCGCCGACGACGATCTCCCGATCGTCGAGGGCTGCGAAGCACAATTCGACGCGCTCTACGCGTGCACGATGCCGTAGCGATCGGCTCCAGAAGAGAGCTCCGGCTCGGAGCTGGCGCCGACGTTCTCGGCCGCTGAGCGGAGAACATCGGTGACCGTCCGGACAAGGCACGCCCTCCGAGCGTGCGCGCTCTCAGCCCGCTCGCGATCTATCGGCGACATACCGCGGCCCATCCGCGACCGCCGGAGACACCCACGCCGCTCGAGCTGACCGCCAGGGCGCGCGGCCGCGGGAGCGCGAGCCGAGCCCGAGGAGCTGGAGGAACGCGGTTCTTCGACGGTCCGCCCCGAAAGAGAGGGGGGAGCGGTTCGACAGGCGGCGACGCGATCTCATAAGCCCGTAACGCCCGACGACCTGCCGGCGTTGAAGCTGGCACGTCGGCGAGGCTCAGCTCGACGTCGCTCCCCGTTGGCAGCCCGCCTAGCTCCGCACTCCTCGCCCGACCAAGAGCTCGATGCACCGCGCACACCAAGGCCGCTCGACACTCAACGCCTGCGTCACCGCTGCGGCTGCGCTCCAGTGCGTCGCCTTGCCGACGCTCCTCCAGCCCCGGCAAGGCCTGCGCGGGGCGACCCTCGTCGATCCGCGGGCGCTGGACCCTGCGGCGCGCGAGGGCCTGGTCCAGGAGCTCTTCGCCTGCACAGGACAGGAGCGGGACGCCGAGGCGCTGCAGCGCTTCGCGGCGACGCTCATGCCGGCTAGGGCCACCCGCAGCGTCCTCTCTGTCTACCGCGATGACGCCGGGTTTGCGGTCGGCTGCCTCGCCTTCCATGAGCAGGAGGTCGACACAGGAGGGGCTCCGGGCCTCGCGCTGCGCGGCGCCGTCTACCTGCCCGAGCACCTGCGCTCGCCGGAGATCGGAGCCTTCTTCCTCGGACAGGCCGCGCGGGCCCTGCTCCGCGCTCGCGGACGACCTCTCTACATCGTCCAAGCGCTCGCTGATCCCGCCGCCTACGCCTGGCTCTACCGCGTCGCCGATCGGGTCTGGCCGAGCCCCGCCCGTCAGACGCCCGCGGCGATCGAGTCCCTGCGTGAGCACCTCGCCCCTCAGCTCGGGCTCGGCGAGGCCGTCGGCAGCGCGGAGATCCGCCGGGTCGGGACCGCGCTGACCGCATCCTCCGCCCGTCGCTGGCGCAGGCACCCGCGACCGGAGGTCCACTACTTCGTCGGCCGCAACCCCGGCTTTGATCGGGGCCATGGGCTCGTCACAGTGGTCCCGCTGAGCGCCGGGGGGATCGTCCGGGCGTACCTTCGAAGCCGCCTCCTGAGCCTCTTGGGCGGCCTCCTCGGCCGCCAGCAGGCCCCCTCGCTCCCCACCGCGGACCGCCAGCACCGCTACAGTCGCCGACGCTAACGCGAGGGGCCCTCGCGCCCGGGCCGGAGGCGGCCCCGCTGGCCAACGCCGGCGAATCGGCCTAGAACCACCGACAATGCAAGGCGACCCCGACGCGATCGTCATCGGCGCTGGCCCCAACGGCCTGACCGCCGCTGCCCTCCTCGGCCGCGCGGGGCTCCGGGTGCTCGTCCTCGAGGCCAACCGGGCCCGCGCAGGCGGGGCCCTCGGCTCGGAGGAGGCCACCCTCCCGGGCTTTGTCCACGACGTCGGCGCGGCCTTCTTCCCCTTCGCGAAGGCGAGCCCCGCCTTCGCCGATCTCGACCTCGAGGGCTCCGGCGTCCGCTGGCTGAACGCGCCGATCGAGAGCGCCCACCCAGCCCCGGACGGCAGCGTCGCGATCATCAGCCGCGACCACGACGTCACCGCCAAGCACTTCGGCGACCCCGCGGACGGCGACGCCTGGCGCCGCCTCGCGACCTGGCACGGCAAGGTCGAGGCCGACATCCTCGGCTTTCTCCTGCGCCCCCTCCCCGCCCTGAGGCCGCTCCTCCGCCTCTTCCCGCTCGACCTCTTTCGCCTCGCGCGGATCCTCCTGAGCACCGGCGGCGGGCTCTCGGAGCGGCTCTTTCGCAGCGTCGCCGCCCGCCGAGTTCTCCCCGGGCTCGCGCTCCACGTCGACCTCGGCCCCGACGACACCTTCTCCGCAGGCCTCGGCTACATGCTCGGGCTGACCGCGACGACGGGCGGCTACTGCATCCCCGAGGGCGGCGCCCAGACGATCACCGACGCGCTCGTCCGCCAGATCGAGGGCTTTGGCGGCGAGGTCCGGCTCGGCGCCCGCGTCTCCCAGATCATCGCCAAGGACGGCCGCGCCCAGGCGGTCAAGCTCGACAGCGGCGAGGAGCTCCGGGCGAGCCGAGCGATCCTCGCCAACACCGGCGCCCCCAAGCTCCTCCTCGACCTCCTCGACCGCAAGCTGATCCCCGGCCGCGTCGTCCGGGCGATGCAGCGCTTCCCACGGGGCTGGGGCACCTTCAAGGTCGACTGGGCGCTCGACGCCCCGGTCCCCTGGAGCTCGGAGCTGGCCCGCCGAAGCGCCGTTGTCCACGCCGGCGACAGCCTCGAAGATCTCCGCCGCTTCACCGCCCAGGTCCGCGGCGGCGACCTCCCCGACAACCCCTACTTGGTGATCGGGCAGCAGAGCGTCACCGACCCGAGCCGCGCGCCGACCGGCAAGCACACGCTGTGGGCCTACTCGCGGGTCCCCCCCTCGCTCGAAGGTGGTTGGGCCCACCACGCGGAGCGCTTCGCCGACACGATCGACGCCCGGATCGAAGGGCTCGCCCCGGGCTTTCGCCCGACGATCCTCAAGCGCCGCGTCGTCAGCCCCGAGGCCCTGGAGTCGATGGACGCGAACCTCGTCGGCGGCGATCTCGGCGGTGGCTCGAACGCCTGGCACCGGCAGCTCATCTTCCGGCCGATCTTCCCCTACTTCCGCTACAAGATGCCGCTGCGCGGGCTCTACCTCTGCTCCAGCTACGCCCACCCCGGCGCAGGAGTCCACGGGATGTGCGGCTACAACGCTGCGAGCGTAGCCCTCCGAGATCTAGGCGTCTCGCCCTCGAAGACCTAAGGCCCGGCTGAGCCAGACAGAGTCCTGTCCAAAGAGACAGCTCTCTTGGTGGAGCGAGCGCCGCGACAGTCTTCGTCGACCGCCGAGGTCGGACCGCGACAGCGCTCGCCCGTGAAAACGCCGCGATACGCGAGGACTGGCCGCCCTACTCGAGGGTGACGCCCTTGGTCCCGCAGATGCTCACCAGGGCCTTCTTCGTCCCGGCGTCGACCTTGGCGTAGACCTTCTCGGCCTTGCCCGCGTCGCCCATCTTGCAGGCGGAGACGCCCATCAGCTTGAGCGCCTCTTTGTTCTTGTCGATCGCGTAGCTCTGCTTGGCGAGCTTGTAGGCCTGCGACGCGTTGCCGGCGAGGGACGCCTTGCGGGCATCATTGAGGAGCTGGACGGGATCTCCCTTGGGCTCCGGCGCGACCGCGGGCTTGGTCTTCTTCTTGGCGACCTTCTTCTTGGTCGGCTCCGGCTCCGGCTCCGGCTCCGGCTCCGGCTCTGGCTCTGGCTCCGGCTCCGGCTCTGGCTCCGCGGTGTCGCCAGCGCTCGCGGCCGGCTCTCCTGCGCTCGCGGAGGGATCGGGCTCTTCACCCGCAGCATCACCAGCGCTGCCGGCTGGCTCTCCTGCGCTAGCGCTAGCGCCGGCCTCTGCCTGACCCGCACTCGCACTCGCGCTCGCGACCTCTGTGCCCGGCGACTTCTTGGCCCCGCCATCGTCGGCGAAGAACATGAAGTAGGCGCCGACGCCGATCGCCGCGAGGAGGAGCAGGGCGATGAGCACACCGCTGCCGCTCTTCTTCTCGGGCTCTTCGTAGCTGTCGTAGCCCGGATCCGCAGGCGGTGCTCCGATCCCTTCGTCGTCGGTGTCGCGCAGCGAGCCAGTCGCCGCACCGAAGGGCGCTCCGCTGGTCGCGGCGCCGGCCCCGTTGCTCGGCGGGATGACCTCGCCGACCTCGTTGCTGTTGGCGGCGACGCCAGGCTTGTCGACGTTGAGCGCGGCCTTCTCAGCGTTCTCCGCGAGGCTGAGGTGGTAGTCCCCGATCTGCACCAGGTCACCCTCGTTGAGGGTGATCTGCGCCTCGACCGGAACCCCGTTGACCTTGATCCCGTTGTACGAGTCGAGGTCTTCGAGCACCCAGCCGTCAGGCCCTTGGGTCAGACGCGCGTGCTGCCGCGATACGTTCTGCTCGGTGAGCTGGATCGTGTTTCCAGCCTCACGCCCGATCGTGATCTCCTCTTCACCAAGGGGCACGATTGTGGTCGCGCCCTCTTCGTCCTGGATGATCAGTCTCAGGGCCATCAGCGGGGTCCAGGGTAGAGATCCGATCGAATTGCTGTCAAGCACCATCGGGACGCCGCTCTGCCGCGATTCTCCCGCGAGCCCGGGAAACCGCGCGCTTGACCGCTAGGACCCCAGCGCTCCTGGTACGGCGAATTTGGACGCTCCCAGGAGAGATCGCCGCTCCAGCGAGGCTCCTTGCCCTTTGCGCGGCCGAAGAGGGCTCACAACCCCGTAAAACCCCCAAAGGGACCGGCTCGCGCGGACCGCTCGCGCGGAGGGTCTGCGCCTCCGCCGTCGTCCCCAGGGCTCGCCTCCAGAAGAAGTTTGCTCAGGGGAACGATAGTGATCCCCTCGCCCTCGAGCCTCGGGAGTTCGCGTCGGAGGACCCCGACGACGACGCTCGACGGGTGGCCGATGACGACGACAGGCCCCTCCAAGGCCGCGTTCGCCGCGAGCTCGAGCTGGCGCTCAACCGCGCCTCGGCTCGGATCATGGTCGAGGAAGAAGGAGCGACGCAGCGCCGGGACCCCCTGGGACTGCGCCGCGTCGAAGAGCAGGGAGTCCGCCCCGGTCATCGAGTCGAGGACAAAGAGGCCGCGCTCGCGCAGGAGCGCGACGAGGGCGTCGGTCGCCCCCCGGTCCGCGGTCAGGGCTGAGCCCATGTGATTGTTGACCCCCACCGCGGCCGGCACCCGCGCGAGCGCAGCGGCAGCCTTTTCCCGGATCTCCTCGTCGCCATCATCGAGCTCGAGGAAGACCTCCCCAGCCCTGAGGTCCTCGGCCATCGCCGCCCGATCGCGGGGCTCCATCGGCAGGTGGAGGAGCATCTCCCGCGGCCGCCGACGGTCGCTGCGGAGCCGGAGCTGGACCCCCTCGCTGTAGATCGCCCCGGGGAGGATCGCGAAGGTCAGGCGATAGCGCAGGCTGTAGAGCTGCTCGAAGAGGTGGAGCTCGCGGCCGACATCGTCGATCACGATCGCCATCCGCCCGCGGATCTGCGCCTGTGGCAGCACCCGATCGCCGCGCGCCTCCTCCCAGCGCCCGGCCACCTCGAGCGCTCGATCGACCGAGGCCTGGAGCCCGACCACCTCAGCGGCGGTCAAGACCGGGGACGGCGGCGGCGCGGGTGCCATCGCCAGCGCGAGCCCGGCGACCGTCAACCAGAGGAGGAGGTCGATCCGCATCGTTCCTCTCTTCGGCCGACGCGCCCGTTGTGGACGGGCATCGGCTCGGAGGGCCCCGCTGTGCGGAGGCTCGCCCTGCAGCTCGGCGCGGCTGCGTCCTGTTGAGGCCGGCGGGGCCGACGATTGCGGCGCGAGAGCATCGGTTCGCTTCGCCCTCGGTCGCTAGCGGCGGCGCCTCCGGCCCTCGCCGCCGACCCGGCCGATCGTCTCCAGATGTTCGACGGCGACGCGGAGCTGGAAGTCGTCGCCGGCCGCCGCGACCGCGCCGCTGATGTCCTTGTCGTCCTCGGTCGGCCTGTAGCCGAAGTTCTCCGGCTGGAGGTGCCGCGGGTGCGCCCGCTCCGGCTCTAAGTCCGGGTGCGAGTCCTCGAAGACCGCCGCCTTCTTGCCGACGAGGACGTCGGGGGTGATCCCGGTGGCCTGGATCAGGCGATCGGCGGGGGTGTAGTAGAGGGCGATCGTCAGCTTGAGGATCGAACCGTCGCCGAGGTCGAAGGGCGCTTGGACCGAGCCCTTGCCGTAGGTCCGCTCGCCGACGATCAGCGCTCGCCGATGATCCTGGAGCGCGCCGGCGACCACCTCCGAGGCCGAAGCCGACGCCTTGTTGACCAGCACCGCCAGGGGCACCGAGTTCCACGGGCCGCCGCTGCGCGCCGAGACCTCGTCCAGGAGCGCGCCGCGGCGGCCGCGGGTCCTGACGATCGCACCGTCGGCGACGAAGAGATCGACCACCGAGATCGCCTGATCGAGGAGACCGCCGCCGTTGTCGCGGAGGTCGAGCACCACCCCCTTGAGCTTGCGATCGACGGTGCTCGAGCGGAGGGTCTCGAGGGCCCGCTCGAGCTCGCGGGCGCTGGTCTCGGAGAAGTCGCGGAGGCGGATGTGGCCGATCCCGTCGTCGAGGTAGGTGCTGATGACCGCCGGCGAGTCGATCACCTCGCGCGAGACCGTCACGGTCCGCGGCGTCTGTCCCTTGTGCTCGACGGTGAAGGTGACCTTCGTCCCCGGGTCGCCCCGCATCACCATGATCGCCCGGCGCAGGTCGACGTAGTGCGAGATCGGCTTGTCCTCGATCGCGAGGATCATGTCGCCCTCGCGGACCCCGGCGCGCGCCGCCGGTCCGCCGGGGATCACCTCGCGAACGTCGAGCACGAGCCGCGGCTGCGGCTCCGACTCAAACTTCTGGATCACGACCATCCCGACCCCGCCGAAGGAGCCCTCGATGTCCTCGCGGAGGAGGCGGGCCTCCTTGGGCCGGAGGTACTCGCTGTGCGGATCGAGCTCCGACACCAGGCCGCCGATCGCCGCCTGGATCAGGCGCTCGCCGTCGACCGGCCGGACGTAGTGCTGCTCGATCGTCGACAGGGCCCGGGCGAAGATGTCGAGCTTGCGAAAGCGCGAGTAGTCGAGCGGCGCCGCGATCGGCACCTCGGCCTTCGGGTTCGACCTCGAAGGCCCAGCCCCGCTCGGGGCCGCGACCGCAGCGTGAATTCCCGCGCCGAGCCCCGCGCCGAGAACCGTCGCCAAGACCAGAGGGCCTATCTGGGAGCCTCGCATCGGCGGAGCATAGCAGCCCTAAGGCAGCGGCTCCGCGCCCTCATTGAGGATCTCGATGTAGGGCCAGTACGCGAAGAGCCGGTCCCGTTGGCGCCCTGTGATCTCCCGGGTCAACCCCAGCTCCTCCATCCTTGTGAGGGACGAGCGGACTGTGGGCTCCGATAGCTCGGTCCGCTCCGCCAGCTGGGCGACGCTCGCGACCGGACGCCGCTGCATCGCCCGCAACACCCGTGTCGCCGAGAGCCCACGCTGACCGAGGCCGCCAAGAGAGGCCTCGTGCTCCTTGAAGGCTTGGAGGATCCGCTTCGCGGTGACGACCCCGCCTTGCGCTGTCTCGCGGATCCCCTCGAGGAAGAAGCGCAGCCACCCCTCCCAGTCTCCGTCGGCGCGCACTCGCTGGAGTCGCGTGTAGTACTCCTCGCGGTTTTGCTTTAAGTAGAGCGAGAGGTAGAGGATCGGCTGGCTCAGGGCCTCCTGAGCACAGAGGAGCAAGGTGATCAGCAACCGACCGAGACGCCCGTTGCCATCGAGGAACGGATGGATCGTCTCGAACTGCACGTGGGCCAAGGCGGCCTTGATCAGAAGCGGCGTCTCAGTCGGCGGCGTGTGAAGGAAGCGCTCGAAGGGATCGAGGAGCTCCATCAGCCGGTGCGGCGGCGGCGGCACGAACACTGCATCGCGCGGCCTTCGACCTCCGAGCCAGTTTTGGATCCGGCGGAACTCGCCCGGCGCCTTGTCGCCGCCCCGCGCCCCCCTCATCAGAACCCCATGAATGTCCCGCAGGAGCCTGAGCGAGAGGGGAAAGCCCTCCTTGATCCGCTCGAGCCCGTAGCCCATCGCAGCGACATAGTTGCTGACCTCGTCAGCGTCTCCGATCAGGACCCCAGGTACAGCGCTGTTCTCGTAGAGCAGGAGGTCTGAGATTGAAGACTGCGTCCCCTCGATCTGCGAGGAGAGGACAGCCTCCTTGCGCACATACATGTAGATGAAGAGGTCGAGGTCCGGGAGGATCGCCGTGATCCCGTCCAAACGACCGAGCGCCCGATTCGCGCGCTCCATCAGGTCCTGATCCGCGCTCGTTAGCACAAGGGGCGGAGCCGGCGGCAGCGGACACGGGACAAACGCTTCCACGCTCTGGTCCCCAGCTGTCGTTTGCACCAACACCCCAGTCTTGCGCTGTGGACTCATGAGCCGAAACATCCCCTGGAAGGACTAACAAAAATTTGGGGCCAATTTTTTCTAACGAATCGCTAAGGAAAAGAGCTTTCGCTAGCGCCATTCGCGCAACCGACCTTCATTCACACATTCTTTCTGCTCCACTCCCCTGCGGAGAGGGGCACGGCGGAGGAAAGAACTAAGAAAAGAGGGAGGGTCCTCCGACCCTCCCTCGCGCCTCAACTCTCAACTCTCGACGAGAGGGATGACCTCGCAGCGCGCTCGGTCCTCCCGCTCAGAGCTCAGGAGCAGCCGCTGGTCGCGCCGCAGCTCATGCACTTCAGGCAGGAGCCGTTGCGGACCATCGTGAAGGAGCCGCAGCCGGAGCAAGCGTCGCCCTCGTAGCCCTGCATCCGCGCGACCCGGACCTGCTCGGTGACGGAGGTCTTGACCCGGACGCCGCCGCTGCCGTTGCCAGCGCCGTTGCCAGCGCTCGCGCTGGTCCGATCGACGACCTCGATGCTCGCCTGGCTCGTCGTCGAGCTGAGGAGCGTGCTCGGCGGGACCTTCGAGCTGAGCTTGAGCGGCCCCGGGGTGACGACCCGCTCCGAGATGACCTCCTCGGGGCTGTTGCCCTGGGCGTTGCCCTCGCCGACGGTGTCGGGCGCGAGGTCCTCGACCGGCGGCACCTGGGCCAGGTCATGACGGCCGAGGTAGTTCACCGCCAGCTCGCGGAAGATGTAGTCGATGATGCTCGTCGAGAGCTTGATGTGCGGGTGACCGCTCACCGGCCCGTTCGGCTCGAAGCGGGTGAAGGTGAAGGCCTCGACGTACTCCTCGAGCGGCACCCCGTACTGGAGGCCGAGGGAGATCGCGATCGCGAAGCAGTTCATCAGCGAGCGGAAGGCGGCGCCCTCCTTGTGCATGTCGATGAAGACCTCGCCGAGCGTGCCGTCCTTGTACTCGCCGGTGTGGATGTAGACCTTGTGGCCGCCGATCGTCGCCTTCTGGGTGTAGCCGCTGCGGCGCGAGGGCATCGCCCGGCGCTGGTGATAGATGTGCTTCTCGACGATCTTCTCGACGATCCGCTCGATCACCTGGGGCTGTGAGGTCGACTCCTCGGGGCCGTCGTCCTCGAGCTCGGCGAAGGTCGACGAGCTCAGCGGCTGCGAGAGCTTCGAGCCGTCGCGGTAGAGGGCGTTGGCCTTGAGGCCGTACTTCCAGGAGGCGGTGTAGATCGCCTTGACCTCGGCGATCGTCGCCTCGCGGGGCATGTTGATCGTCTTTGAGATCGCCCCCGAGAGGAAGGGCTGGGCCGCCGCCATCATCCGCACGTGGGCCATCGGCGCGATGAAGCGCTTGCCGTAGCGGCCGCAGCGGTTGGCGCAGTCGAAGACCGGGAGATGCTCGGAGCGCAGGTGCGGCGCGCCCTCGACGGTCATGGTCCCGCAGACGAAGTCGTTCGCCCGCTGGACGTCCTCGGCGCTGAAGCCGAGCCCCTCCAGGATCGAGAAGGTCGGATCGTTGAGCTGGGCGTCGGTGAAGCCGAGCACGTCGCGGCAGAAGTCGTCGCCGAGGACGAAGCGGTTGAAGACGAAGCCGATCTCAAACGCCATCGGCAGCTCCCCCTCGATCCGGGCGAGGAGCTCGCCCGTGAAGCCGCGGGCGCGGAGCTCGTCGTGGCCGATCCGCGGCGATCCGACGAGGGTGCCGGCGCCCTTGCAGTAGCGGATGATCTCCTCGATCTGCGCCTCCTCGTAGCCGAGGCGGCGGAGCGCGGCGGGGACCGTCTGGTTGATGATCTTGAAGTAGCCGCCGCCGGCGAGCTTCTTGAACTTGACCAGGGCGAAGTCCGGCTCGATGCCGGTCGTGTCGCAGTCCATCAGCAGGCCGATCGTCCCGGTCGGGGCGATCACCGTGACCTGCGCGTTGCGGTAGCCGTGCTCCTCACCGCCGGCGAGGGCGTCGTCCCAGGCCTGGTGCGAGGCCTCGAGCAGGTAGTCCGGGCAGCTGCGCTGGTCGATCCCGCGGGGGGCGATCGAGAGCCCCTCGTACTCGGCGCGCGGCCGACCGTAGGCCGCCTTGCGGTGGTTACGGATGACCCGGAGCATCGCCTCGCGGTTGTTGTCGTAGCCCGGGAAGGGGCCGTGCTCCCCGGCCAGCTCCGCGCTCGTGGCATAGCAGGTCGCGGTCATGATCGCCGTCAGGCCGCCGCAGATCGAGACCGCCTCCTCGGAGTCGTAGGGGATCCCGCGGTACATGAAGTAGGTGCCGAGGTTGGCGTAGCCGAGCCCCAGGGTGCGGAACTTGTAGGAGAGCGTCGCGATCTCCGGGCTCGGGAACTGGGCCATCAGCACCGAGATCTCGAGGACGACGGTCCACAGGCGGCAGGCGTGGCGGTAGGCGTCGAGGTCGATGTCCCCCTCGTTGTCGCCGCTCTCCACCCGGTACTTCATCAGGTTGAGCGACGCCAGGTTGCACGCCGTGTCGTCGAGGAACATGTACTCGGAGCACGGGTTCGAGGCGTTGATCCGGCCGTCGTTCGGGCAGGTGTGCCACTCGTTGATCGTCGTGTCGAACTGGAGCCCCGGGTCGGCGCAGGACCAGGCCGAGAGGGCGATCTTGTCCCAGAGGTCCTGGGCCTTGATCGTCCGCTGGACCTTGCCGTCGATCCGCCGGATCAGGTCCCAGTTGCCGTCCTCCTCGACCGCGCGGAGGAAGTCGTCCGTGACCCGCACCGAGTTGTTCGAGTTCTGGCCGGCGACCGTGCCGTAGGCGTCCGAGTCCCAGTTGGTGTCGTACTCGTGGAACTCGATCGAGGTCGCGCCCTGCTGGGCGAGGGCGATCGCCCGCTGGACGTAGCTCTCGGGGATCCCGACCTTTCGCGCCGCCTTGAGCTCTGCGCGCAGCGCCTTGTTGCGGCGCGGGTCGAAGCGCTCGTCGGCGTTCAGCACCGAGATGTGGCAGGCCTCGAGCACCCGGTTCAGGTGCTTGTTGCAGAGGCGCGAGCCGGTGACCAGCGCCGCGACCTTCTGCTCCTCGGTGACCTTCCAGTCGATGAAGGCCTCGACGTCCGGGTGGTCGACGTCGACGACGACCATCTTCGCCGCCCGCCGGGTGGTGCCGCCGCTCTTGATCGCCCCGGCCGCCCGATCGCCGATCCTGAGGAAGGACATCAGCCCGCTCGAACGACCGCCGCCGGAGAGGGGCTCGCCCTCGCCGCGGATCGACGAGAAGTTGGTGCCGGTGCCCGAGCCGTACTTGAAGAGCCGCGCCTCGCGGATCCAGAGGTCCATGATCCCGCCGTCGCCGACCAGATCATCGCCGCAGGACTGGATGAAGCAGGCGTGGGGCTGGGGCCGCTCGTAGGCGTTCTCCGACTCGCGCACCTCGCCGGTCGCGGCGTCGCAGTAGGAGTGGCCCTGGGCGGGACCGGTGATCCCGTAGGCCCAGTAGAGCCCGGTGTTGAACCACTGCGGGCTGTTCGGCGCAGCCCGCTGGCTCGCCATCATGAACATCATCTCGTCGTAGAAGGCCCGCGCGGAGGCCTCGTCGTCGAAGTAGTCGTGCTTCCAGCCCCAGTAGGTCCAGCAACCAGCGAGGCGGTTGTAGAGCTGACGGCTGTCGTTCTCGCCGGCGCTCCGCTCCTCCACCGGGAGGGCGGCGAGCGCCTCGTGATCGGGCTCGGAGCGCCAGAGCCACTCGGGCACGCCCTCCTCCTCGACCTTGCGCAGGCGTGTCGGGACGCCGGCCTTGCGGAAGTACTTCTGGGCCATGATGTCGACGGCGACCTGGGACCATCCCTGGGGGACGTCGATGTCCTTGGCCTCGAAGACGATGGAGCCGTCGGGGTTGGTGATCCTCGAGGAGCGAAGCTCGAACTCGAGATCGGCGAAGGGCTGTTGCTGCGTGCGGGTGAAGAAGCGGCTGATCTTCATGGTGGGCGGATCCGAGGTGCGCGGAGTCGTGTACGGGCGGGAGAGCGGGCGGAAACGAGCGAATAAGAGCCCCTCGCAACGACCCAGGGTCGTCACGTCGAGACGCTCGCAGACCTGCCTGAGCGGCGATGAGCCCTGTCCGTGGGCCCGTGGTCTGCGGGGGTGCCGATGCTGCTCGGCTTGATGTCGGGGCGGCGAAGGACGGTGCCGAGCGGGCTCAGCGAGGGACGAGCGAGAGGCCAAGGGGCTCGGCGGACCGAGCAAGAGAGGGGAATCTGACGATTCAGCGACCCCGCATGTTGGGGTCGGGCGACCTATTAACCACAACATCTGGGGCCGGCGCAAGACGTGGTGACCCCCCCGCGAAGCCCGCATATCCACAGCCTCGGCTGCCCGGCCGGCCGCCGATCCACACCCTTGTCCACATGGATAGACAATGCGCGGTCCCCGTGTAACGACCTCGGAATATCGTTTCGACCGGCCTCCGGGATCGCCCTCGGGAGGACGAATCTCGCGCACCCTCGGAGGTCGGCAAACGCCGGCCCACACGCCGCATCCGCCGCCCCCCAGATATCACCAAGGCGCCCTTTCCGCGCGAGCGACTACGAGCTGGAGCCAAGGACCCGCCGACAAACAAGCGGAGGAGATCTCACCCCCTCCGCTATTTTCCGGCGCCCACCGCCACTTCTTGTCGCGATCGCTCCCTCTACGAGCGGGTCAACCGTGCGAGCCTTGCCGAGCGCGGCGATGCTCCCCATCATGGCGGCGCGGAGAGAAGTCCCTGTGCCCACCAGCAAAGACGCCAGTGCAGTATTTCGCGCCGAAAACGGCGAGCTCGAGCGCCTCAGCGCCCTCGAGACCCTCAAGGGCCTGAAGTCGCGGGAGTCGGTCTCTCTCGCCGACCTCGTCCAGTTCCTCCAAGCCCGCGGCCTCTGGTCGAACTTCGCCAAGATCACCCTCGGCGATCTCCGCGACGCCTTCGCCCCCGCGCCCGAGCCCAAGCCCGAAGAGACCGGCGGTCGGCGCCGTCGCAAGCCGCGGATCCTAGAGGAGGAGCTCGGCGAGATGCCGAGCAAGCCCAAGGCCAAGCCCAAGGCCCCCGACGACGGCGGGATGACGACCGAAGAGGTCATCCCGATCATCATGCCCTTCATCGAGGGCAACGGAGAGGTGACCTTCGACGACCTCGAAGAGTACAGCCGCCTCGACCGGAAGGTGCTCCGCTACCACCTCGGCAAGCTGGTCAAAGAGGGTCGCCTCGAGCGGATCGGCCTCGGCCGCAACGCGGTCTACTCGACCCTCTAGCAGACCCCCGTGCGGGGCGGGCCCGCACCTGCGGCGAGGGCCTACGAGCTCGCCCTACCGCCGCGGCTCAGCGCTTGCGGAGCCGACCGGCGAGGGCGAAGAGGCAGGGGATCGTCAGCAAGGCCGCCGCTGCGGCGCAGAGGATCCCGAGGACGGCGACGATGCCGATCCCCTTGAGGCCCCCGGAGTCGGCGACGATAAAGGTCGCAAAGCCGAGCGCCGTCGTCGTCGTCGCCGCGAGGATCGCCCCCCCGGTCTCACGCAACGCCCGGCGCAGTCCGCCCTCCGGATCGTCGCCCATCAGCCGACGGATTCGATCGGTCAGGTAGACGCCGTTGTCGACGCCGATCCCGAGCACCGCCGGGAGGATCGGGATGTTGAAGAGCGTGAAGCGGATGTCAAAGGCGCCCATCAAGCCGAGGAGCCACCAGACGCTGATCACCAGCGGCAGGAGGGTGACCACGACCAGGAAGAGCGAGCGGAGCTGGAGGAGCACCAGGAGGACGATCACCCCCGCCGCGGTCGCGATGATCGTCGGCGCCTCGTCGCGCATCATCAGGTACATCGCCGCGTAGACGGTGGTCTCGCCGACGAAGCGCTCGTCACCGTCGCCGACGTAGGCGGCGGTCTCGTCCATGTACTCGACGCCCTTTTGGATGTCGGCGACGTCGAAGTCCGGGTAGGCGTAGATCGCGTAGCGACCGTCGTCGGAGCGGATCTTGGCGAGGATCGTCGGCGGCACCTCGTCGATGCGGACAGGATCGGCCTTGAGCATCGCCCGCAGGCGGCGGGCATCCTCGGCGCTGAGGCCCTCGGAGTCCTCTTGGTCTGCCTCGCCGTCCTTGCCGTCCTTGCCGTCCTCGGCGCTCTTCGCCTCGTCAGCGTCTCCGGCATCGCCCTCCTCGGCGACCTCGTCCCGCTCGGCTCCATCGCCATCTTCGCCGACCTCGGCGCTCTTCTCCTCGTCGGCCTCAGCGTCTTCGCCGGCGGCGTCGCCCTCCTCGGCGCTCTTCTCCTCGTCAGCCTCGCCGCCGGCATCGCCGGCCGGGTCGCCGCGCTCGTCGCCGACGGCCTTTCCACCGTCGGGGGCCTCGCCGGCCTCGCCGGCCTCTTCCTCGCCGGCCTTTCCACCGTCGGGGGCCTCGTCGGCCTCGCCACTCTCGCCCCCCTTGTCCGACTCGCCCTTGCTCGCCTCCCCCTCACCGGCCTGGGCCTCGAGCTTCTCCCAGGTCGACTCCGGGACGTCCTCGACGAGGATGTCGATCGCCTCCTTGCGCGCCTCTGGATCGATCTCCGGCGGCGGCAGGATGTCGACCCCAGCGAAGAGCTCGGCGACGACGCTGGTCCCCTCGGCCTTGCGCTTCGCCAGGTCCGCGCGGGCGCGGGTGAGGATCTCGCGGGCGCGATCGAGGCTGTCGACGACGAGGATCCCGGCGTGGATGTCCTTGCCGAAGATCGACGAGATCACCGCGGTGCTCGCCGCGACCTGGTCGCGACGGCTCTCCGACTGGAGCATCCGCCCGTTGTTCTCAAAGGCGACCCGGCTGGCGCCGAGGTAGGCGGCGCCGCTGACGAGGAGGAGCCCGAGGAAGACCAGGCCGGGGCGGCGCAGCAGCCCGCGCACGAGCCCCGCCCGCAGGCCGGTCTCCTTCTCCGGCTTCGGCAGGCGCACGCCGACCAGCAGGAGCAGCGCTGGGAAGACCGTGACCATCGACAGGAGGCAGAGGAGCACCCCCAGCACGGCGATCAGGCCGAACTCCTTGAACGCCGGGAACGACGACGAGGCCATGACGACGAAGGCCCCGAGGGTCGTCGCCGAGGCGATCAGGAGGGGGACTATCAGGTTGCGGAACGCCCGGCTTATCGCCTCGTGCTCGCCGTGATCCTGTCGCTCCCGGCGGACGCCGTGGAGGAAGTGGATCCCCGCGTCGATCCCCATGCCCATGACCACCGTCGAGATCAGGCTGGTCATCGTGTTGAGGTGACCGAGGAGGATCCAGGTCACCCCCATCGACCAGGTCACGCCGCACAGGAGCGGGATGAGCAGGGTGTAGACGGCGCGGAACGAGCGGAAGAGGAGGAGCAGGATCGTGATGACGCCGAAGAGCGCGAAGGTCCCGCTGACGACCATGTCGCGGCGGATCGCCTGGTTCTCGTCGGCCTTGACCGCGTAGGGGCCGACGACGTTCCAGCTCATCGAAGAGCCCACCCAGGGGGCGTCCGGCCGGGCCCCGACCTCATCGATCACCGCGCGGGTCGCCGCCGTCACCTCGAGCGAGAAGTCGAGGTCGCTCGAGTCCCGGGTCGGGTGGGCGAGGATGACCAGGGCGTCGATCCCCTCGCGCTCGTAGTAGTCGGCAAAGCCGGCCCGCTCGAGCGCCTGACCCTGCTTGTCGCGGACGAGCTCGCGCAGGCGCTTCGGCGCCTCGGGGTCGGGGTCGTCGAGGCAGAGGTCGGGCTCGCGCGAGCAGGTCTCGTAGTGGGTCCAGGCCTGGACATGCTCGTCGAGCGAGTCCATCTCCTCGTCGCTCAGGTAGTAGAGCGCGTGGTCGGCGAAGAAGTCCGAGCGCAGGCGGTACTCGACGTCGGAGATCTGCGGCAGCTCCTCCAGCTTCTCGGCGACCGCGTCGGCGAAGGCGTGACGCTGGTCGGCCGTTCCCCCCTCGGCGACCACGTTGATGCTGCCCAGGCGGATGAAGGAGTCCTCGATCCCCTCGAGGCTGACGATCACCGGGTGCTCCGGGGGCAGCAGCGCCCGCAGGTCGCTCTCGATCTTGAGCTGCGAAGCCAGGAGCCCGGCGACCACGGTCACGATCGCGGCGAGGCCCAGGATCCCGCGGTGGTGGGCGAGAACCCAGGCGATCCACCGGTCCCGCAGACGCTGTGTGGGAGCGGACAAGCGGCGGCCATCTTGCCCCAAGCCCACGGCAGTGACCAGCGGACAACGGGACGAAGACCCCGAAGAGCGCCTCGGATCCCCCGCGAAGGGCGAGCGATCTGGTCCTGTGCGCGCTGGAACGATCGGACGAAGAGGCCCTGATCACCCGCTGTGGGCCGCTCCAGGCGGCTCGTCGCGGGACGCCGTCGTCCTCGCGGCGCTCACGAGCGAGACCTGCGACCGCAGGATGATCCGCGCAGCCGGTCGTGGCGGCTGCAGGCCCTCTCTGCTCTCCATCGCGATCATCACGCCGCGTAGCCTCCTCACGGCCCGGGAGGGTCCCAACGCGGGACGCAGGCTGCTACTGCGCCTCGGCCAGAGCCTCGACATCGACCGCATCAGCAGCAGCGGCGCGCGGCTCCCCTGGCGCGCGCGCCGTCTCAGCGGCAGCGCCGTCGGCCTCGGCCTCGTCCTCCCCCTCTGCGCTTGCGTCCCCGAGCTCCTTGACGATCCGCTCGCGGACGTAGGCCTCGACGATGTGGGCCCCAGCGACGCTGAGGTGGATCCCGTCGCCGGCCCGCACCCGCACCCGGTTCTTCTTCCTGTTCTTCTTCAGCTTGGCTGCGTTCGCCCCATCGACCTCGGCCTCGACCGCCGAGTCCTCCGAAGCCCCCTCCTCGGGGACGTCGATCCTGTCGGCGTAGTTGCCCTCGCTGTCGGCGAGGAGGCGCCAGATGTCGACAAAGCGCCCGCCGGGGCGGATCGCCATCTCCGCCCGAGCGATCGTGTTGACCTTGCGGACGCGGTTGTGGAACTTCTCTGGGCGCATCACCGGCATGCTGATCCAGAAGAGCAGGCGCCCGTCGGGGGCGACGATGTCGGCGAATTCGGTGATCCTCCGGGCGTACTCGTCGCGCCAGCCCTCATCGTGCCAGGTGATCCACTCCACCGGCCCGCGCCCCCCGCCCTTGCGCTTCTCTCGGCCCATGTAGAGCCCCTGGACGTCGTTGCCGCCGAACATCGCGACGACCGCGTCCGGCGCGGGAAAGGCCTCGATCTGGCGCGCTCCCTCTTTCATCCACGAGAAGAAGTCGGGACGCGCGAGCCCCGTGCTGCTCTTGCCGTAGCGGTGGACCTCGTAGCCGTGCTGCTCGCGGAGCTGATTCTCCAAGAAGAGGCCGAGCGCGCCGGCGATCATCGAGTCGCCGACGATGAGCACCCGCGGAGCGCCCGCGCGGGCGCGCTTGGGCGTCAGCCCTGCGAGGCTCGCCGTCAGCCCGCCGGCGAGCGCCAGGAGCGGCGTCCGCAGGATCCCCCCGAGCAGGCGCCGGCGCCCGCCGAAGCGCGGATCCACGCCCCCATCCACGACCAGCCCGGTGCACCCCAGGGCCGAGCCCGCGCGCGCCTCCAAAGACCCACGCGATCTCCGCGTCGTGCTCCTGTCCTTCGCGCCCCTCGAATCCGTCGCACTCATCGGCATCCCCCAGCGCGGCCGAAGATAGCGGAGGTCCCGGGCAGAGCGAAGAGAGCGCCCCGGATCGAGCGCGGGATCGACAGCGGCATCGCCGCAGGGACGTCAATTCGGCCGTAGAGGCTTGATAGCGCGGGGCTCCGCAGGTATCTACCCTCACGTTAGGTTTTCCCACCCATGACCGCTGACGTCCAGAAGTTCATCTCCCACCTGGTCGCGAACAACCGCGTCATCCTCTTCATGAAGGGCAACAAGATGTTCCCTCAGTGCGGCTTCTCGGCGGTCGTCGTCGACATCCTCAAGAAGCACTCCGTCCCCTTCGAGGCCTTCAACGTCCTCACCGACGGGGCCGTCCGCGAGGGGATCAAGACCTTCTCCGACTGGCCGACGATCCCTCAGCTCTACATCAACGGCGAGTTCATCGGCGGCTGCGACATCATCCGCGAGATGGACGCCAACGGCGAGCTCGCGGAGGCCCTGGCGAAGCAGCCCTCCGCCGCCTCGTAGCGGCCCCCCCCGGAGCCTGCGCTCACGCCAGCCCACGGGGTGCTCGCCGCGGGGTCGCGAGGGCTCGCCGCGCCGAGACCAGAGGCGGGCGGAGAGCGGCGCTCCGCCAAGCACACGCACAAAAGAAGAGGCGACGCGGTGGCCGCGTCGCCTCTTCGTCGTTCGCGTAGGACCACGCGGGGCCCGGCTCTAGGCCTCGGGGAAGAGGCAGATCCCGAGGCCCATCTGCATCGCGTCCTCACAGGTCGCGCCGACCGGGCAGTCGTCGTTGCCGTTGGCGAGCTGACAGATCAGCAGGCAGTGGAGCGAGGAGTAGGAGCCGGGGCCCATGCCGTTGGCGACCGTGAGCGCGCACTGGGGCGATGCGCTCACGCCCTCGACCTTCGGGCACTCCACGATCTCGATGTCCCCGTCCTCGACCTTCTTGTTGCAGGTGGCGTCGTCCATCGGGCAACCGCAGGGCCCGGGGGAGCAGACGAGGCCGTCGAAGCCCATGAGCGCCGCCGGGATCTCGCCGAATTCCTCGGTCAGGCACTGGTCGCCCATCGCCCCGGGGGTGCAGTAGGGATCGCCCATACAGTCCGGCTCGACGCCGCCGGTGGTCGGATCCGTGTCGGTCCCGCCCGTCGGGTCCGTGTCGGTCGCGTCCGTCGTCGTCGTCGTCGTCGACGTCTCGGCCGTCGTCGCGTCCGTCGCCGTACCGTCCGTCGTCGTCGTCGTCGTCGAGTCCGTCGTCGTCATCGCGTCGGAGTCGGTCCCGGCGGTCGACGTGTCGGTGTCGGTCCCGGCGGTCGACGTGGCGGTGGAGGTGTTGGTGGTCTGGGAGGTCTGGGTGCTGTTGGTCGTCGACGCGGAGTCATCCGTCGTCGAGCTATCATCACCAGCACAGCCGGCGAGGGAGAACATTAGGGCGGAGGCAATGGCAACTGAACGTAGGAACATCTTCAAACAACTCCTGGCGGGGGTATCTCGACCCAACGTAGTACACGCTCGATCGCGAGCGACCTGCTCAACTTACGACATGGGGGCGCGAGACAGCAACGACCGGAGAATGGGTAAGATCCTCACGGGCCGCCGGTGAAACCTATCGGTTCCTCGCGGGCACGCCCGGGAGGCTGATACAATGCCGCACACGAGGAGTTCTCCATGACCCGTACCGCCGCAACATTGCTCCTGGGCGCTGGCTTTATGCTCGCTTTTGCCCCCTCTGCATGTACTCCCAATGAAGACGCCGGCGAGTGTGACAGCAGTCGCCCGTGCTCCTCGCGCGGAGAGGTCTGCGACACCCTGGAGAAGGTCTGCATCGAGGCCGACGTCGACGTCGACGCGACCGCCGATCCGCCCGCGACCGGCAACTTCGGCCCGCTCGCCCTCCCCTTCTTCCGCGGCAAGGTCTGCATCGCCAGCAAGGCCAAGCCCGGCGATGTCATCCCGGTCTCGATCAGCCCCTGTATCCACCCCTGCATCACCAACCTGGGCTTCCACAAGAAGCACACCTGGCGCTGCGTCGGCACCTCCTGCGAGGGGCTCAATTTCGGCTGGATCGACGCCCAGGGCACCGCCTGTCCGGCCGACGTCTTCGGCCGCTTCGACCCGTCGATGTGCACCTACGACCTGACGATCGACGCCAGCCAGGGCGCGTTCTCCCCGAGCGGCATGCCCGTCGGCGGCATCGTCACCACCGAGGTCCCCTTCATCAGCAACGAGGACAGCGCCCGGGTCGACGCCGGCGCGAGCAACGACGAGCTGTGGGCGATGGTCAACGCCTACCCCGCCGACGACGAGCGGCTCTTCGAGATCAACCTGAGCGACTCGAACCCCTCAGCGCCGGCCAATTGTTCCGACGACCCGAGCCTCTGCGACTGCTTCGACATCGGCTTCTGATCGTCGCCGAGCTCGTCGCCGTCGCTGAACCCGGCCTGTGGCCGCGAACGACGGGTCGGCGAGCGCTCAGCGCCCGCCGACCGGCCCTGCATCGTCGCGCCGCGGAGCTCTGAGCTCTGAGCTCTGAGCTCTGAGCTCTGAGCTCAGAGCGAGAAGAGATGGACGAGCTTGACGAAGACGACGTCTTCGTTGGCCGCCCCCATCGCCCCTAGGTTGGTGAGGCCGAGCCGCGGGTTGAAGCGGACCTCCATCCCCCCCTCGCTCAGGCTCGTCCGGTGGGTGTAGGCGATGAAGAGGAACGAGCCCGGCAGGTACTCCCAGCGGAGGATCGAGTTCGAGATCAGGCTCGTCAGCGCCTGGTCGACGACCCCCATGTAGGGCGTGGGATCGGTCGGCACCAGGGTCTGCGGGTCGGTGAGGATGAAGAAGCTGGTGTGGTGAGCCGTGCTGTAGAGGAGCTGGTTGAAGGACTGGAGCGTCAGCGTCGGCAGGATCCCGAGCGTCGCCCGCAGCATCGCCGTATAGGAGAAGAGATCGCCGCGGCCGAAGACCGGCTCGTCGTCGGCGCTGCGGGTCGTCCACCGCGGCCGCGCGAAGACCAGGTTGACGTCGAACGAGGCGGCGATGTCGAGGCGATCGACCGGCCGCAGGCGGAGCTCTAGCCCCATGTCCGGGCCGGGCTTGCCGCCCTGCTCACCGTAGGCGCCGCGCAGCGAGCCGGTCGCCCGACGGTTGGTCGGCGTCGACGCCGAGCCGACGATGTACCAATGGCGCGGGACCTCGTAGGGGATGCCGCCGCGGGTCTCGTAGAGGTCGAGCTGTGGCCAATGGCCGCCGACGAGCAGCCTGCCCTGCCAGAATTTCTCGGTGCTGAGCACGAGCTCGGTGTGGAGCCGCTTGACCATCAGCTGACCCTGGAAGGAGCTGGTCAGCTCGCCGGAGGGGCCCAGCGACAGACGGCGGATCTTGCCCATCGGCTGGGCGTTGAAGACCGCGACGTTCATCTTCCCCGAGATGTAGTTGGCGAAGCGCATGAAGCCGAGGTCGTTGAAGTTCGCGTTCGGGGTGAGCATGTCCATCCCCGTCCAGACCTCGGTGTTCTTGCCGCCCCGACGCAGCTCGGCGGAGGCGCCCATGCCCGAGTGAGCGCCGTCGTGGGTGCCGATGACCTGGGCCGCGTGACGCCAGCGCTCGGCGAAGCGGATCCGGTAGTCGAAGCCGCTGGCGAAGGCGTCGGCACTGCCGGCGCCGCGATTCACCGCGGTCGTGATCACGCCGACGCTGGTCTGGGAGTCGAACTCGCGGCGCAGGCGGAGCACCGAGTACTGGCTCAACGGATCGACCGAGACCCGCCGCGTCGCCCCGTCGGAGAAGCGCTCGGTCCCGGAGGTGGCCCCGGTCGTCGCCGTCAGGACGCCGATGCTCCAGCCCGGCGCGACCTGACCGGTGAGGCGGAGCGCGCCGAAGATCCGGGTCTGCGGGTCGAGGCTCGACAGCTCCCCCTGCTCCTGATCGTCGCCGACGCCGCGGGTGCTGAGGTCGGCGTTGCCAGGCCGCGGCGCGGCGCCGATCCGCCTGGAGTAGAAGAGCGAGAAGCGGGTCTCGAAGATCTCCTTGGACTCGAGGAAGAAGGTCCGGCGCTCGGGGAAGAAGACCTCGAAGGGGCCGAGGTTGAGCACCGCCGGGTCGACCTCGGCCTGGCCGAAGTCGGGGTTCACCGCGAGATCGAGGGTGAGGTTGCCGCGCAGGCCGTACTTGACGTCGTAGCCGGCGTTGGGCAGGAGCACCGCCGATTGGTCGAGGCTCCCCTCGGGGCGCCTCGCGGCGAGGCGCAGCGATCCGTAGGGCCGCAGCTCGACGTTGAGGCCGGGCTCGATCCCCTCGACGCCGCGGTAGTCGAGGGCGAAGCTCATCAGCCCCGGCAGGCCCTGCGGCGTCGGCGAGAGCCGCGAGCGCTCGGCGATCTCGTTGGCCCAGCGCTCCGCGTTGACCCCGAAGGTGTAGCTGTCCTGCGAGTCGAAGCGCAGCGTCGACCAGGGGATGAAGAGCTCCGCCGACCACCCGTCTGGGTTCTTGCGGGCGGCGGAGCGCCAGACCCCGTCCCAGAGCGGCTCGATCGAGTCGTCGCGGAAGATCTGGGCGTCCTCCTGGGCGCCCGACGGGTTGACCACAAAGCGAAAGCCGGTGGTGTCGTCGTTGTTGGTGTCGATCTCAAAGACGACGCGATCGCTGGGGCCGAGCTGATCCTTGCGGGAGAAGGCGCCGCGGACCGAGGCCGGGTCGGCGTAACACTGGTAGGCGACGTAGATCCCCTTGTCGCCGTAGGCGACCCGAACGTCGGTCAGGTGGGTAGGCGCCGCGCCAAAGCGCGGCTCGACCTGGATCATCGGCGGCAGGGTCGGGACGCTGAGCCAGGCGCGCTCGTCGAGCCGACCGTCGATCGTGATCGCGTCGTCGTCGATCCGGGTCGCGCCGAGCTTGACCCCGCGGACCCGCTCCCGCCCCACCCGCGGCGTCGACGACGGGGTCGCCCTGGGCTCCGGCGACGCCATCAGCACCAGCGCGAGGGCGAGGCTACTCGTGAGAACCACAGGCAAGTCACGGCGTCGCGGATGCGCCGACCCGAGCCGCACGATAGCCCGGAAGCAGGCCTAGATGAAGCTGGTGAGCTTTCGCACCCCATCGGTCTCCCACGGCGTTCCGGGGCCCGTGTACACCCACTCCATGCCCTACAAGCTGGTGACACTCGGAGGTGATGGGACAGGTCCTGAGGTGATGCGTGAGGGGCTCCGGGTCCTCGATGCGGTCTCCAAGGCCGTGGGCGTGGAGTGGGAGATCGACGACATCCCCTGCGGCGGACAGTTCTATCTCAAGCACGGCAGCCGCGACTGGCCCGAAGGCTCGGAGGAGCGCTGCGACGCGGCGGATCTGATGCTGCTCGGCGCGGTCGGCTGGCCCTCGCCGACCGGCTCCGGTCCGGTCCTGATGGACAACGGGATGATGGCCGGGTTCTCGCCGGTCCTCGGCAACCGCACCCGCCTCAACCTCTTCGCCAACGTCCGCCCGGTGAAGCTCTACAAGGGCGTCAAGCACCGGATCCACGGGACCAACCGCCAGATCTGGGAGCCGGGCAAGGTCGACATGGTGATGGTCCGCGAGAACACCGAGGGTCTCTATTCGCCGACCGGGGGCAAGCTCGCGCCCGGCGGTCGGACCGAGGTCGCGATCGACACCCGGGTGATCACCCGCCGCGCGAGCGAGCAGGTGATCCGCTACGCCTTCGAGCTGTGCCGCCGCCGCGATCGCGGCGCCCCGAAGGACGGCAAGAAGCGGGTGACCGCGATCGTCAAGGACAACGTCCTCCACGGCTGCCGCCTCTTCGCCGAGATCTTCTTCGAGATCGGCGAGGAGTACCCGGAGATCGAGAAGGACACGGCGATCGTCGACGCGTTCACGCAGTGGCTGATCGGCCAGCCCGAGTACTACGACGTGTGCGTGACGACGAACATGTTCGGCGACATCGTCACGGACCTGGCGTCGACGCTGCAAGGCGGCATGGGCATGGCGGTCGGCGGCAACATCGGCCACGACCACGCGATGTTCGAGCCGATCCACGGCTCGGCTCCCCGCCACGCGGGCAAGGACAAGGTCAACCCGATGGCGATGATCCTGTCGGTGAAGGAGGGGATCGAGTGGCTGGGGCTGCGCAAGGAGGACGATCGCCTGGCGAAGGCGGGGGCGGCGATCGAGACGGCGCTGACGCGCGTGCTCGAGGCGGGCGGACCGCTGACGTACGACCTGGTCGGGCTCGAGAAGGCGGCGCCTTGCTCCGAGGTCGGCAAGGCGATCGCGGCTGAGGCCGCGAGCATCCTCAGCTGAGGCTGAGCGTCGCTGGGCGCCCCGCGAGGGCGCTGAGGAGTAGGGTCCGTCGAGGTTGACGGGCCCTTCTCGCGTTGGAGGGGGTGGAGGTTGAGGCGCAGGCCGGTCAAGGGGGGTGCCGCTCTTTGGGCGCCTCTCTTCGGGTGCCGCTCTTTGGGCGCCGCTCTTTGGGCGCCGCTCTTCCCTGCCTCCTGGAGGTCGCCCTCGGGCGCGACAATGTGAGGGAAGAGCGGAGGCTGAGGCGCGGGCCGGTCAAGGGGGGGCGCCACTCTCTCAGACAGGGCGGAGCGCGCGTCGACCCCTTGTCCCAAGGGGTCGATGCGCGTCCTAGACTCGTTCGCGACGCCCCCCCTCGCCCGTCCCCAGCGGCTCGTCCTCCTGAGAAGATGAGCTGAGGACATGGGCCGAGCCGCTGTTCCACCACGCAGCTCCGGATGAGTCCGCCTCGCCTCTGGGCGCGGGCTGTGGTGCTGCGCCTCGGCACTAGGCCTCAGGAGTCCGCCTCGCCTCTGGGCGCGGGCTGTGGTGCTGCGCCTCGGCACTAGGCCTCAGGAGTCCGCCTCGCCTCTGGGCGCGAGCTGTGGTGCTGCGCCTCGGCACTAGGCCTCAGGAGTCTGCCTCGCCTCTGTGCGCGGGCTGTGCTGCTGCCACGGCAGAGGGTATCAGCGGGCTTTGGCGGCGCGCAGTGTCGCCGCTGCGCGGGAGCGTTCGACGGGGCCGCGGCGCTAGACGGTGGGGGCTCGGGAGGTTGGGGAAACGGCGAGGCGATCAGCCGAGGCCGCCGCCCTCGACGATGAGGTTGTCGGGGAGGAGCTTGCTCGGGGTGCCGGCGCAGGTCATCCAGAGCTGGTGGGCGGCGCGGGTGAGGGCGATGTGGAGGAGGTGGCGCGACTCGACGACCTCGGGGAAGTTCTGGGCGGTGGGGTCGAGGACGACGACGTAGTCGAACTCGAGGCCCTTGACCTGGCGGATGTCGGTGACGTCGATGCCGGGGGTGAAGGTGAAGTTCTGCCGGGCGACACGCCGCAGCTTGGGGACCTCGGCGATCCGCAGGGCGTCGTAGTAGATCTCGGCCTGCTGGGGGTAGCGGGTGATGAGGGCGACGGAGGCGGTGGGCTCGCGCTGGATGAGCGAGCGCAGGGCGTCGGCGAGGAAGGCGACGGCCTCGCCGGTCTCGGTGAACTGGAAGAAGGAGACGGGGGCGCCGTCGCGGGCGATGAGGGCGTCGTCGGGGTCGTGGAGCGGGCCGAGGATGTGCTGCGAGACCTCCATGATCTGCCGGGTCGCGCGGTAGCTGATCTTCAGGGGCTGGATCGCGACGTGGGGGAGACCGGCGTCGGCGAGGAGCTGCGGCCAGTCCTTGAAGCCGTTGTCGAAGATCATCTTCTGCGCCCGGTCGCCGGCGATCGTGACGCTGCGGCCTGCGCTGACGCAGTCGAGGAGAACGCGGACCTCGAGCGAGCAGAGGTCCTGAGCCTCGTCGATGACGATGTGCTCGTACTCAAAGCGGCGGTTGTTGAGGAAGATCCCGCCGTACTTCACCTGGAGGAGGCGGAGAAGGATCGCGTCATCCTCAGGGTCGAGGCCGACGCCGTTGGGCGGTCGACGGCGCTTCGCGGGGCGCGGCTCCTCCTTCGGGGCGACACGGCGGCCGCTGGAGCGTCCTCCGGCTTGACCACCACGGCCTCCGCCGGCCTCCCGCGACGCGGACCCTCCCCGACCCTCGAGCTCGTCCTCGTCGTCGTCCTCGTCCTCCTCCTCGACGTCGAGCTCGGCCTTGCGGGCGCACCAGCGGACGATCGTCTCGACCTCGTTGTCGCTGAAGGCCCCGGCCGCGCCCTCCGCGAGCGAGCGCCGCAGCGCGTCGCCGTTGGTCATCAGCTCGAGCCAGTCGTCGCAGACGTCGCGGAGCTCGGCCCGGAGCGAGCGGAGGCCGGTCTCGGCGGCGGCCCGGGTCGCCGCCGCGAGGTCCCTGGCGTTGCGCAGCCAGTCGAGGGTGCGCTCGGTCCGGGGCACGGGCGCGAGGCGACGGTACTTGCGCCAGGTGTCCAGCACCTGCGAGCCCCCCGGCCGCTCGCCGACCCGGCGCTGGAGGTCCTCCTCGGCCGCTGTCAGCTGCTCCTCGATCAGGCGATCGATCATCGCCAGGATCACCGGGTGCTTCTTGAAGCGGCTGACCGCGTCCGGCACCCCGTCGACGTGGTGGATCGGCAGGCGAAGGTGGACGCGGCGGAGGAGCTGCGCGCTCCAGCGGCGGTAGGTGGTCACGCCGACCCCGGCGACCCCGAGCGAGGGGATCACGTGCTTGATGTACTCGACCAGCGCCTCGTTGAAGACGACGACGAGCATCTTGTTCGGGGCGAAGCGCTGCGGGTCCTGGTAGGCGAGGTAGGCGACCCGGTGGAGCGCGACCGTCGTCTTGCCTGAGCCCGCCCCGCCCTGGATAAGGACGATCCCCGACTCCGGCTGGGTGATCAGCATGAACTGCTCGCGGTCGATCAGCGCCGTGATCTCCTGGAGGTGCTTGTCGGCCCGGGGCGTGTCGTCGTCGCTGTGGATCCCGAGCTGCCCCCGCGGCACCCGTGCGGCCGTGCCGACGCCCCCCTCGAGGGTCGGCTTGGCCCCGCCGACCGCCTCGCGCCAGCTCCCCCTCCGATCGCACACAAAGGTCCCCTGCGGCGCCGAGACCCGGCGCAGGTCCCCCTCCATCACCGCGAGCGAGCGGCGGATCAGGATGTCTCCCTCGATCGAGCGCTCGTCAAACTCCTCCTCGTAGTCGTCGTCCTCCTCGTAGCGGTAGTAGAGCCGTGAGACCGGGGCGTTGCGCCAGTCGACGATCGACAGGCCGTCGCCGTCGTCGAGGAGGGTGTGCTTGCCGACGAGCACGTCGCGGATCCGCTTGGTCTTCGCCTCGCGCAGGCGGAGGTGGCCGAAGTAGGGGCTGCGCGGATCGATCGGGATGTCGCGGCCCTGACCGCGGGTGCGGCTGAGCGCCGCGACCTGGTGCATCTGATCGACGAGCGAGGCGACGTCCTCCTCTTTGGCCTCGGCGATCGCGTCGCGGAGCTCGATCAGCTGCGCGTCGAGGTTCTCGATCTTGTCGGGCTTGGCCGCCGCCTCGCGGGCGAGCCGCGCGAGGATCCGCTGGAGGATCTCGAGTTCCTCGCCGACGATCTTCCCCCCCTCCGGCGAGAGCGAGGCGAGCAGATCGGCTTCCGAGCTAGACAGAGACACGATCGCGTTGATTAGCAAAAGGGCGGCGGGCGAGCCAACCGCTTTTTCCGAACACCGCCCTGAGACCGCGAAGCCCGTGCTAGGCGACGGCGCAGCGTCGTCCGATCCACCACGACAAGAACCCTCCTACGGGCCGACAACGGCGCCTAGGGCGGAGTTCAGCGGCCCCCTGGGGCCCTCCCGGGCCCGGGCGTCGACCCTCGTGATCTCGCGAAGGGGTCCACTCACCCCATCGACAAGGCCGACAGAAACCGAAGGACGAAGGACGAAGGACGAAGGACGAAGGACGAAGGACAAAGAACAAAGAACAAAGAACAAAAACAAGAAAGAGGAGGACCCCCCTCGCGGGGAGCCCTCCTTCATCGTCAGCCCCGAGGGGCTGCGTCTCGCAGCGCGTCGCGACTAGTCGCGGCGGCGGCGGCGGATCATGCCGGCGAAGCCGAGGCCGAAGAGGACCCCGAGGAGGCCGCGGGCCTTGCCCTCGGCGCTGTCCTCGACGGAGCAGCCGCAGCCCTCGTCGTCGATACCGGCGGTCGCGGTGGTCGCCGAATCGGTGTCGGTGTCGGTGTCGGAGCCGCTGGCCGGGTCCGTGGTGTTCGTCGTGTTCGTGGTCTGCGTGGTGTTCGTCGTGCCCGTATCGGACGCGCTACCACCAGTACCTTCGGTGTCGGTCGCGGTGGCGGTGCCGTCGCTCTCGGTCTCACCCGCGGTCGCGGACCCGTCCGTGGTGCCCGTGGTGCCAGGCTCGTTCGCCGTGCAGGCGTTGGAGCAGAGGTCGTCGTCGACGTCGTTGCCGTCGTCGCACTCCTCGTCGTTCTGGATCACGCCGTCGCCACACTTGGGCAGGTTGCAGGCGTTGGTGCACTCGTCGTTGTCGACGCTGTTGCCGTCGTCGCACTCCTCGCCCTCGTCGACGACACCGTCGCCACAACCCTCGAGGATGCACTTGGACGAGCAGCCGTCGCCGTCCATCGTGTTGCCGTCGTCGCACTCCTCGCCGACGTCAACGTTGCCGTTGCCGCAGTTGGCGTCCTTGCAGACGTACCACTCGTCGTTCTCGTCGAGCTCACAGCTCTGGTCGTCGTTGCAGGACTTCGGGTCCTCCGGGTCACACTCGTTCTCGTCCGAGATCTCGGGGTTGGCCGAGCAGTCGTTGAACGAGCAGCAGGGGTCGAAGGCCTGGCCCTCGATGATCTCCTTGAAGGCGTTCTCCAGGGCCATCTGGTCGGCGGCCTTGTAGTAGTCGATGCCGCCAGCGGAGCCCCAGCTCGCCATGTTCTGCAGCTGGGCGATCGCCGCCGGGCTGTCGACGCCGTCGCCGAAGCCGATGACGTAGGTCGTGATCCCGCTGTTGTACATGGTCTCGAGCTCGCCCTTAACCTGGGCGTCCGTCGAGTAGCCGTTGTACTGACCGTCCGTGATCAGGATGTTGACGTAGACCGTGTCCTGATTGGTCGGGAAGGGCGGGTTGTTGTTCGGATCCGACGCGAAGGCGTCGTAGGCGATCTGGTTGTTCTTGACCAGCTGCAGGCCGAGGTGGGTGTAGGTGCCCGAGCCGGAGCAGAAGGTGGCGCCCAGACACTTCGGCATGTGCGAGAAGGTCGGGTCGTCGAAGGGCGGCATCTTGTCCGCCTGGCCGTCGAGGAAGGTCCAGTCGATCGGCGGGCCGCCCCACGGGTCGTTGCAGCCGACGCCGCAGGAGGTGTTGGGATCGAGGGCCCAGTCGAAGTTGTCCTTGTGACAGGGACCGTAGTCGACCAGGATCTTCTGCTCGCCGGGAGCCGGCTGGTTGTGGCCGAAGACCGCGAGGCCGAGGTGGACGAGGTCCTCCGCCGCCTGCTGGTCCATGTTGACCGGGATGTCGAAGATCGAGTCGGCGCCGGAGAGAGCGTCGCGCGCCTTGTCCCAGCCGGTGGTCCCCTCGCCGCCGGCCATCATGCCGCCGTTGACGTTCAGCATCGACGACGAGGCGTCGAGGAGGATCATCATGCGGGGGAGGCCCGGAGCGCACTGCGGCTGGACGACGTTGTCCTTGATGTCCTGGACGACGTCCTTCACAGCCTGCTCGAGCTGCATCGCGTTCTCGGCGTTGATGGAGGTGGTGCCGCCGGCGGTCGCCAGCTCGGCCGCGGCCATCGACGCGTCGTTGTCGTTCTTATCGCCGAAGAAGACGACGTAGGTCGGGATCGCCTGGTTGTCGAAGAGATCCGCGGCGGTGAGCGCCGGGTTCTGGTTGGCGGGCGAGAGCGGCGTGGTGCCGTTTTGGCCGGTCCAAACACCGTCGGTGAGGACCATGTTCGCGTAGAAGCGCTCGCCGCCGTCGCCGGGGTGATCCGCCTTGGACTGGGCGATGAGGCCGCTCGCGTAGTCGAGGGCGCCCTTGGTCCAGGTGCCGATACCGGTGAGCTGACCGTCGATCGGCGCCGGGATGTTGTTGTCGAGGGCCTGGACCAGCGCGTCGCCATTACAAGGATAGAAGTCCTTGTTGTTGCCGTCGACGTCGTACCAGTTGACGTCGAGCGCCTGACCGTCGGTGATCGGCGGGTTCGACGTGTCCATCGGGATCGTCGTCCCGGCGTTGCCGCTCGGGTCGTGACCGAAGCGCATCAGGCCGAGGTGGAGGTTCTCGTTGTTGAACTTGGTGGTCGCGAGGTTCTTGACCGCGTCCTCCGCCGCCTCCCAGCGAGTCTGACCGCCGCCGAAGTCGTTATTCATGGACGTCGAGTAGTCCATGATGATCATAAAGTTCGGCTTCAGGAAGGTGCACTCACCCTCCATCGGACACTCGTCCATCTCCGCCTGTACGGGCTGCTCAGCACCGCCGACAAAGGCAAGGCCAAGACCGCCGAGAAGGCCAGCCTGGAGTCCAATACGCTTCCATGATCCAATCAAATTGAGACGCTTCATCGCTCAGTAATCCTCGTGACTAGTTGAAATTCTCGCAATGCGACGAGAGCACGGTGGTCGGTCCCCACGACGCTTTCCGATAGCTCTGCTCTCTACCTTATGGGTCACGCTGACCCTAAGGTTGTGCGACGTTACGCGAGTTGCCAGAGGGCGTCAACAAGGCGTGCGGGGTTTGCTCCGGGGCCTCTGCGGCGATTTCCCACCGCCGATGCCCTCCCTCGCGGGCCTGAGAGTCAACACACGCGCGCTTCGCGGACTTATGCCCTCAGCGGGAAGCCAGCCGCGATCTACCGGGGTCTCAGGGCAAAGGCCTAGGACAAAGAGGGGCGGCGTGCACCACTGCGCAGATCGGCGCAGATCGGCGCAGATCGGCGCAGATCGGCGCAGATCGGCGCCAGGCCGCGCGGGCGCCGTGGGGTCCGCGGGAAAGCGACACCTATGCTCTGACCGCCCGTGCGCGCGCCCCAGGCCGAGCGACCGCCGCCGGGGCCCCTCCTCGAGCGGCACCCCGAGATCTTCTGATACAAGCCCCAGGAGTGCGACGATGCCCACCTTGAGACCCCATCACGACCGTTGCTCGTGGCGCCTCGTCGCCGCGTGCACCCTTGTCACGCTCGTCGCCTGCCGACCCAGCCAGGATCCCAGCCCGCCGGACCCCGCGGTCGCCGAGGCCGATGGCGACGGACCCGCGGCCCAGGGGCTGAAGGTCGACGCCCAGCGGATGCAGGCGGACATCCAACACCTCGCCGACGACGAGCTCCGCGGACGCTACACGCTGAGCCCCGAGCTCGAGGTCAGCGCCCAGTGGATCGGCGCCCGCTATGGGCAGCTCGGCCTGGACAAGCTCGGCGAGGACTACTCCGTGCCCTTCCCGATGATCACCGGGGTCCAGGAGAAGTCTCCCTCCCGGCTGGCGATCGTCCGCGGTGGCGCTCAGCGCGGCCTCGACCCCGAGATCTTCCAGCCGGTCGCCCTGAGCGGCTCCGGCTCGGTCGTCGCCCCCGTGGTCTTCGTCGGCTACGCGGCCAAGGCCGAGGCGATCCCCGGGGACGATCCCGACGGTCCCCCCGCCTCCCCCGCCTACGACGATCTCGCCGATGTCGACCTCAAGGGGAAGATCGCCCTGATCCTCTTAGAGTCGCCCAACCGGCCGAACCTCCGCTCCCTCTTCGGCCGCCTCCAGGAGGCGCAGGGGGAGTTCTCTGCGGCGTTCAAGGGCCTGCGCGAGGCCGGCGACGTCGCGGGGATCCGCGACCTCCACCGCGAGACCCGCGGTCGCCTCATCGCCCTCGTCAAGCCCTTCATGGCCAAGGCCAACTTCGACGACCTCTGGCCCCTGCCCGAGGACCCCTTGACCCTAGAGCTCGACCTCTCGTCCTTCGCCGGGACCCTCATGCGCGAGGCGGCCAAGCTCAAGGGGCCGCGCTTCGACATGCGCGCGGGCCAGCTGCGGGCCAAGCTCGACCGGGTGATCGAGGCCGGGGCCGTCGGCGCGGTCGTCGTCCGCGGGCCGCGATCCTTCGTCGACCGCGACGATCGCACGGCCGACGCCTTCCAGGAGCTCGGCAGGACCCGCCTCGCCAGCGACGAGCCCCTCGGGATCCCCGTGATCCAGATGAAGTGGCGCGACGCCGACAAGTACCTCCGGGTCGGCTCGCAGAAGATCTCTGGGGTGCAGGCGTCGATCGACCGCGAGCTCGTGCCCAAGTCGCGGCCGATCAGCGCCACGCTCGAGCTGACCACCGACCTCGAGACGATCTCGACCCAGGTCCCCAACGTCCTCGCGACGATCCCCGGCACCGACCTCGCCGACGAGCTCGTGATCTTCGGCGCCCACTACGATCATATCGGCGCCGACGATGGCACCGGCGACTGCTCGGCCTCGACCGACGGCGACGGGGTCCGCGACGAGATCTGCAACGGCGCCGACGACAACGCCAGCGGCACGGCGATGATCCTGGAGCTCGCCCGCGCCTTCGCCGAGCGGGCGGAAGGCGGCGAGCGGCCGCGGCGGACCCTGATCTTCGCCCACTTCGCCGGCGAGGAGCTCGGCCTCCTCGGCTCGGAGGCCCTCGCCGAGGTCGCCCCCTTCGACCACGCCAAGGTCAAGGCGATGATCAACCTCGACATGGTCGGTCGCCTCGGACCGCGCGGCCTCGCGATCGGCGGGATCGGCTCCAGCGACGCCTGGATGCCCCTGCTCGAGGAGATCGGCGCCAAGGGGATGAGCGTCCTCTACGAGGCCAGCGTCGCCACCCGCTCCGACCACGCGAGCTTCTACCGCAAGGCGATCCCGGTGCTCTTCTTCTTCACCGGGACCCACGCCGACTACCACCGCCCCGGCGACCACGCCGACAAGATCAACGTCGAGGGCATGCAGTCGATCGGCGATCTCGTCGCCGACGTCGGCCTCGCGCTCGCCGAGGGGCTCGCGGTCCCCTACCAGAAGCCGGCCTTCGGCGACGGCTTCTCCAACGGTCTCCCGGGGAGCAACCCCGAGACGGTGGTGAAGCGGGTGAAGAAACGACCGGTCACCGCGAAGGCGACGACCGACGCCCAGGCCCCCGCGGCTGCCGAGTAGGCACGGCGTGCGGCCCATGCGCATCTACGCGCATGGGCCGACAGCGGGTACAAGAGGGCGATGAACACCCCGCTGGCGCTCGTCGAGGTCGACGTCCACCCCGACCTCGCGCTCGATGAGGAGGCGCTCCGCCGCCACTGCGCCCGGCGGGGTAAGGTCCCCCTCGCCGACGTCACGAGCCTGGAGATCCGTCGCCGATCGGTCGACGCCCGCCGCGGCCGAGTCCGCCTCCACCTCGAGGTCGCCCTCCTCGGCGAGCGCCCCGAGACCATCGCTCCGCAGCCCCGCCCCCTCCGCGGCGGCCGTGGCCGAGCCCCGCGGGTCATCGTCGTAGGCGCAGGACCGGCGGGGCTCTTCGCCGCCTGGGGCCTCGCGCTCGCCGGGATCCCGGCGCTGATCCTCGAGCGCGGCCAGGCGATCCGGCCCCGTCGCCGCGATCTCGCCGCGCTCAGCCAGCGCGGCGAGCTCAACCCAGAGAGCAACTACTGCTACGGCGAGGGGGGCGCGGGGACTTTTTCGGACGGCAAGCTCTACACCCGGGCGACCAAGCGGGGCCCGGTGCGGGCGATCCTCGAGGCGCTCGCCGCCTACGGAGCGCCGCCGGAGATCCTCGTCGACGCCCGGCCCCACATCGGCACCAACCGCCTGCCGAAGGTGATCACGGCGATGCGCGAGCACCTCGCCAGCGCCGGGATCGAGCTCCGCTTCGGCGCCCGGGTCGACGGCCTCCGCCTCCATGAGGGATCCGTCGCCGGGGTCGTCCTCGCCGACGGCCAGCGGATCGACGCCGAGGCGGTCGTCCTCGCCCCCGGCCACTCCGCCCGCGACGTCTTCCGCTGGCTCGCCGCCGCCGGGGTCGAGCTCGCCTTCAAGCCCTTCGCGATGGGGGTCCGGATCGAGCACCCGCAGGAGATCGTCGACCGGATCCAGTTCGGCGAGCTGGCCGGACACGCGGCCCTCGGCGCCGCCTACTACCGCCTGGTCGAGCGGCCACGCGGCGGCGGCGAGGCGGTCTTCTCCTTCTGCATGTGCCCGGGCGGGACGATCGTCCCCGCCGCCACCGAGCCCGGGATGCAGGTCGTCAACGGCATGAGCCCGCACCACCATCGCGGGCGCTTCGCCAACAGCGGCCTCGTCACCGAGATCAACGCCGAGACCCTCCGCGGCGCGGGTCTCAACCCCGACGATCCGCTGGCGGGGCTGGCCTATCAGGCAGCGCTCGAGGCCCGCGCCTTCGCGGCCGGCGGCGGCCGCTTTGTCGCCCCTGGGCAGACCCTGCGGGCCCTCGCCGCAGGGGAGCTCGACCGCTCGCTGCCGGCCACCAGCTACCACCGCGGCGCAGCTCCTGCCCGCGTCGATCAGCTCCTGGGCGAGGAGCTCGGCCCGCGCCTCCAGCGGGCGCTCCTCAGCCTGGGCCGGAAGATGCCCGGCTTTGTCAGCGACCAGGCCGTCGCCGTCGGTGTCGAGAGCCGGACCAGCTCGCCGGTGAGGATCCCCCGCGATCGCGAGACCCTCGCGGCGACCCGGACCCCGGGGCTCTATCCGAGCGGCGAGGGTGCGGGCTACGCCGGCGGGATCGTCTCGGCGGCGGTCGACGGTCTCCGCGTCGCCGCCTCGATCAGCCGGAGCATGCTCGGCAGCTCCGCTTGGTTCGACGAGCTCGCCGAGGGGTAGAGGGTTCGCGGAGGCCCGACCTCGCGGAACCGCGGCCTACGCCCGGGCCCGCGACCCCCTATTCTTCGGGGATCGTCGCGCCGAAGCCGAGGATCACGTACGCCCGCCCCGAGTCGGGACCTGCCCGATCGAGGGCGGTCGATCCGACCGCGAGGTCGACGATCCGATCGCCGTCGAAGTCGCCGATCGCGGCCGCGCTGACGCCGGTCCGCGCGCCCTCAGCCTCTCCGTCGAGGACAAAGCCGCCGATCCCCGCGGCGATCTCTCCGAGCTCGATCTCCCCGCCTTCGCTCCGACCGAAGACGACATAGATCCGACCGGCGCTCGCCTGGGCGCCGACGTCAGCGTCTGGGGCGGCGATCAGCAGCTCCGTGAGCCCGTCTCCGTCGAGATCGCCAGCGCCGGCGATCGTCAGACCGGCGAGGCCGTAGAGCTGGGGCTCCCCCGTGATCCGAAGGCCGCGCCCCTCGTCGACGAGGAGCCCCGCGTCGAGGCTCCCGGTCGAGACCCCGTCGCCGAAGAGCACGTACACCTCGCCCTCGCGGTAGAGCTTGCTCGCCTTCGCCTCGGGCGCGCCGATAGCGATGTCACCCAGGCCATCGCCGTTGACGTCGCCGACCCCCGCGAGCGCCCGGCCGAAGTGGCGCGCCCGGCCGTCGGCGATCTGATAGAGCAGGTCGATCGTGCCGTCCCCACCGCCGTAGACGACATAGGCCTGGCCGCTGTAGTCCGCGTCGCCGACGCTGGCGAAGGGAGCCCCCACCAGCACATCGCCCAGCCCGTCGCCGTTGAGATCCCCCGCCATCGCCACCGCGGCGCCCGCCCAGCCGAAGGCGGAGAGCCCGTCGATCGCGAAGCCACCCTGCCCCGCGGCGATCTCCGAGAGCTCGACCGGTGCGCCGCCGGTGCGCCCGTAGACGACCCACGCCCGGCCCCGATCGAGCTCGAGCTCGGCGAAGCTCGGCCCGCCGATGATCAGATCGTCGAGCCCGTCGCCGTTGACATCACCGCCGCCGGCGACCGAGATCCCGGCCCGCCCCGCCGCCGCCCCGCCGTTGATGACAAAACCTCCGTCGCCGCCGACGAGCGCCCCGAGGCTGAGGTTCGCGGCGAACTCCGCCCGGCCGAAGATGACGTAGCAGCGCCCGCTCTCCTCGCCGCCTGCGGTGTCGGCCCACGGCCCGCAGACGACGAAGTCGCCGAAGCCGTCGCCGTTGACGTCGCCGGCCCCTGCGGCGGCGCTCGCCGCCCGATCGCCGTCGCCCTGACCGTCGATGACAAAGCCGAGCTCGCCGCCGCCGAGCGCCTCGTTCGACAGGTCCTCCGGGTCCTCGTGGCCGAGGGCGACGTAGGCCCGCCCGTTGTCGATCCTCCCCTGGTCCACCCCGGGGGCGCCGATCAGGAGATCGTCGAGCCCGTCGCCGTTGATGTCCCCGAGGCCAGCGAGCACCGCGCTGAGCCTGTCCCCAGGGCCACCACCGTCGAGGACGAAGCCGGCCGCGCTCTCCGGGATCTCGGCGAGCCGCAGGGGCACAGGCAGGACCATGATGTGGACCTCGGCCTCGCTCTCCAGACCTGCTGGGTCGACGACGGTGTACGAGAAGGTGTCGCGCCCCCAGAAGCCAGCGATCGGCGCGTAGGTGAAGGAGCCGTCGGTGAGGAGCGCGACGGCGCCGAGCTTGCTCGAGAGGCGATGAAAGGAGTCGACGCCGCCAGCGCCCTCGCCGTCGTTCGCGAGCACCCCCTCGCCGATCTCGACCGTCAGCGAGCGCCCCTGGACCGCCACGTAGAAGTCGTCGACGGCGATCCCTGGGTCTGGCCCGCCGGGGCCATCGTCACCGCACCCGAGCGCAGCGCAGAGCGCCGACGCGAGGGCCACAGGGAGAGCGACCGGGCGGCGCGCGGGCTGTGCGTGTGGGGGAGGAGTGCGCGTCATCGGTGCCGATCCTCAGCCGCAGGGCGAGAGCGCAGAGGTGAGCCAGGACTCGCCGCACAGCCAGCTCCAGTTGTCGAGATAGCGCTGGAAGATCTCGGCGTCGTCGCGGACCACGAGGAGGTGTCCGGCGGCGCTACAACCATCGCTCAGCGCAGGATCGACGCCGCCGTCGCGGAAGCCCTGACGACAGGCGACGACGACCCGTTGGGTCTCGCCCCCACCGCCGATGAAGGGCCCCTCGATCAGGATGTACTTGGAGTGGGTCGCCGACTTCGCCCAGCGGACCTTCCCCTGCCCCGCGAGCTTCTCCCAGACCGCCGCGCTGGTCTCGCAGAGGCCGACGCCGACGACCCCGTCGCCCGGATTGACCGGACAGGAGAGGCCCTGCGCGGTCGCGCCGAGCTGGTGATGCGCCACCGCCCGGACGTCGCAGCCCGCCGCGCTCAGGGAGAAGAGCTTGTCGAGCAGCGACTTGCCGCGGCCGGTATAGCCCCAGGCCGCCATCGACGCCCGGATCCGGGTCTCGGAGGTGACCAGCACCGTCTCCAAGAGGGCGATCAGCGGGTCCTTCGTCTCCCCCGCGTGGGGCTGGAAGTGGACCGTCACCCCGCCGACCGGGTCATCGTAGGTCTGGAGGTGACGGGGCAGGTGCATCGCCCCGCCGGCGGCCATCCACAGCGTCTGCCAGTAGCGGAGGTAGGCGAGGTAGAGGCCGCGCTCCTCGGCGAAGACCAGCATGTCGTTCGGCCGCTCGCGGGCGTCGGTGCTCCACTTCGCGCTCATGTCGGCGAGCACCCACTTGGGCTTGGTCGCCGCCCCGCGCAGCTGGGAGAAGAGGACGAAGGTGTTGTGCGAGACCCCGCCGCAGGCCCCCTGCTCTTCGGGCCAGAAGCGGAGGTTGCCGCGGAGCGTCGCCTGGAGCTCCGCGGCGAGGCCCGACGCCGCGTCTAACCGGTACCAGGCGTCGGCCATCGCCGGGTCCGCCGCGGCGAGCGTCGGGCCGATGACCTTGACGTCGCAGCCGCGGCTGAGCGCCCCCTTGATCGCCACGAGGAGCGCGTCGTACTGGACCTGGGAGTCGGCGATCGTCCAGCCGGCGACGGCGATCCGGATCTGCGAGCCCTCCTCCGCCTGGCCGAAGAGACCGACCAACTGGTCCACCAGGAAGGGGTCGCCCTGGACGAGCTTGCCGCTCGGGTTCCACTCGGGGTGGTTGAAGATCGCCAGACGGTCAGCCATCGCTCAGCCATCGCTCCTCAGCGGGTGACGAGAGCCTCCAGATCTATCACGCGAGGCCGCCGCGGCGGCGCTCAAGCGGCGCTCGAGGGCCGTCGATTGTGCGCCTGTGCTCGATCACGCCGCGATCGGTCGCCGGCCCCCGAGCTTTTCAGGACCCCCCCGCTGCGTTCGCGGGAGCCCCACTCGCGACCTTTGGAGCGCGCCGCCCAGACACGCGCGCGAGGCGAGCGGCGCCGCTCCACCCGAACGCCGTGACATCGCCCGCAGGGCTAGCAGCCCGTGGTGAACGTCCTGTGCGCTCGCGCCGCGATCGTTGGTCCTCTTGGCTTGGACAAGACGCCGCTGTGCCGGGTCGTAGTGCAAGCTCTGGCCGAGTCGAGAGGGACGACGATCGCTGCGCGAGCGCGGGACTCTTGGCGCGGGCTGCTAGGGCGCGAAGGTGCCGCTGCCGAAGTCGACGCCGACGTCGACACACCAGACGCTGACCCCGTCGAGGTCGTCCATGCTCTCGCCGTCGGGCAGGGTCGCCGTCAGGGTCGCCCCCGAGTATCCGCCGGGCTTGAGCAGGTCGTCGGTCATCGGGAAGCCGTTGTCGTAGTCGCCGCCCTGGGCTCCGTAGATCCGGACGTCGATGCCGGTGCCGTCGTAGCCGAACTCGGTGATCAAGACGGTGCAGTCGTCGATGATCTCCGCGGTCCCGGTGACGTCGTGGAACTTGTTCTCGAGCACCGCCGTCCAGCCGATCCTAGCGCTGGTCATCGCGCAGTCGCCACCGCTCGTCGTCGTCCCGTCCGTCGTCCCGTCCGTCGTCCCGTCCGTCGTCCCGTCCGTCGTCGTCCCGTCCGTCGTGCCATCGGTCGTCCCGTCCGTGTCGCCGGTGGTCGAGGTCGTCGGGTCGTCGAGGATCCCGAGATAGGCGACCAGGTCCCGAAGCTCGGCGTCGGTCAGGCGGTCGGCGGCCCAGAAGGGCATCACGCCCCCCGTAAGGCCGTTGTAGATCGAGGAGTCCGCGCGTCCGCTGGTCCGCACCCGGCGGGCGACGTAGTCCGCCGCCTGTCCCTGACCGGTGACCGGCGGCGCCTGGTTGGTGCCCACGCCGTCCAGCCCGTGGCAGACCACGCAGCTCTGGTTGAAGAGAGCTTGCCCCGCGGCCGCGTCTCCGCCCTCCAGGCTCGCCGGCGGCTCGACGATCTCAAAGCTCAGCGGCTGCGCGTCGCCGGCCGGGGCCTGGGCGTCCAAGAAGTCGTAGAGCGCCGTCCAGCGGCTGTCGTCGGCGGCCCAGGGCTCGGCGTTCATCCACTCACCTAGGCAGGAGTTCACCGCGTCGCGCATGTCGACGAGCATCCCGTTCTTCCAGTGCGGCCGACGGGTCGCGTCGCCGAGCGCGTGGCCGGGCCGGCGGATCCCGTCAGCGGCCGGCTCCGCCAGGGCGTGGCAGGTCTCGCAGGTAAAGCTGTTGCCGTCGGCGATCGGCTGGGAGTAGAGCGCCTCCCCCTCGGACACGTCGCCGCTGCCACTGCCTGTGCTGCTCGCCCCGCTCGTCTCGCTCTCGGTGCCGCCGCCGCTCCCACCGGCGCAGGCGAGCGGCGCCAAGGCGAGCGCGAGCAGCACGGGCACAAGAGGGTGGACAGGGCGGGGACGACGGGGAGAACGGTGGAGGCGCATGTGCATGGCTTGTCGGCTATACGGAGAGAGGTCGTGCAGCGTTACCCACGGTACACCCGGCGCTGGGCGGCCGCGCTCGCTATCCCCCGTAGCTGTCGTGGAGGCGGACCCACGCCATCGGATAGGGCGGCTCCGCCTCGTCAGATCGGCGTGTCGAGCCCGCGCCCGTAGGACGAGTCGGTGTGGAAGATCGCGCCCTCCCGGCGATTCGCCGCCGAAGGGCCGCGACTTCGCGAAGTTGTAGTCGACCTGGCCGGTCGCCAGCTCCTCCGGCGTGTGGCTGACGTGAAACCCACTTAGAGCTCCAGCCCATCCGCTCGCGAAAGGCCACGAGCTTGTCGATGGCCGCGCGGGAGACCGTCACGAGGGTGATGTCGCGATGGGCGAGGTGGACCACCGAGCGCTCGGGCTCGGGCTCGGGCTCGGGCTCGGGCCCTGGTCCTAGCTCAGGGCGCCGGGTTCATCCCGCCGAAGGTCGCGACGCAGTCGGCCGTCCACGCGCCGCCGGGGCCGTCCGGCGCCCGACAGTAGGAGACCTCCGCCTCGAGGTCGCCGTAGGTGACGCTGTCGACCAGCTCGAGGTCGCCATTAAACAGGCGCACCGTGTCGCCGCCGCCGCCGAGGCCGAAGGGGTGCAGCCCCTCCAGATCGCCCTTCTCGATCACCAGATACTCGCCCGCCGCGATCGAAGCCCCGTCGGCGAAGATCATCTTCTTGTCGTCGAGCTCAGGGTCGTAGGGGTCGGTGATGTCGTCGGTGAGGATCCAGCCGGAGAGGTCGACCGCAGCGTCGCCGGCGTTCACCAGCTCGATCGGATCGAGGTCGCTCGAGCTCAGCTCGTTGAGCACCAGCTCCAGCGGCGAGGTGCAGCCGCTGGTGTCGAAGGTGCAGGCGTCGGAGCAGAGCAGGACGCCGCCGTCGAAGTCGCCGACGTCCGTGCAGGTCATGTCGCCGAGCGCCTCGCCGTCGCACTGCTCCTCGCCCTCGATCACGCCGTCGCCGCAGACCGCCGGGACGACGTCGGAGATGAGGTTCTCCTCGCCCGGGGTCTGGAGGCAGACGACCCAGTTGTCCTCGCCGTCGGCGATCCGGCATAGGGAGACCTCCGCCAGCGCGCCGTCGAAGGTCACGGAGTCGACGACCACACCGCTGGCGTCGGCGAGGAGGACCGTCTCCTCGTTCGACGATGAGATGCCAAAGGGAAAGTCGCCCTCCATGGTCATGTCGTCGTACTGGACGAGCACGAGCCAGGCGCCCGCCGCCAGCGTGCTCCCCTCGGGGAAGACGTAGGTCTTGTCGTCCGGGAAGTTGAGCTCGTCGGAGAGCTTCCAGCCGCTGAGATCCGCCTCCGCGCCGCCGGCGTTGTAGAGCTCGATGACGTCGCCCTTGCCCATGTAGGGGCCCGCGTCAGCCCCCTTCGCCAAAAATTCGTTGAGCTTGATCGAGGGGGCCGCCGAGTCGACGTCGCACTGCGAGACGTCGAAGGCGTCGCAGCTCGGCGCGCAGCCGAGCACACCGCCGATGTAGGGCGCGCCGAGGCCCTCGCAGGTCTGGCCGCCGAGGGCGTCGCCGTCGCAGACCTCGCTCGCGCCGATCTCACCGTCTCCGCAGCCGTCGCCGCTCTCGCTGGTGTCGATCGTCGCGGTCGTGTCGGTCGTCTCGGTGCCGTCGGTCGCGGTGCCGGTCTCCGTCGCCGTCTCGGTCTCCTCGCCGGTCGTCAGCCCTGCCGTCGCCGAGTTGGCGCCGGTCCCTTCGCCCGCCATCGAGCAGCCGACCGTGGTGACGGTGACGAGTCCGAGCGAGAGGAGGAGTCGAGAGGAGAGGCGATAGGTCGAGGTCGAGGTCGTCATGGTTCAGGCTCCAGCGATGTTCAAGTGGTTACCGTAGCGATCAGAGCGCGCGAAGGAGGCCCGCGGCCTCGATCTGGAGGAGAAAGCGGTGGCTGTCGGCGGCCTGCGGCGCGCCCGGGACCGGACCCGCGGCGGCGCCGTAGCCCTCGTGCTGGTAGGCCGCGTAGAGGCGGACACGCCGCCGACGTCGCCAGGTGTAGCCGAAGAGATCGGAGAAGACGCCGGCCGTGATGATGTCGACGGAGGATCCGTCGAGCTCCAGGTCCTGGCGGACGTGATCGTACTTCGCCACCAGGCCGATGTAGGGCTGCCACGCGTAGGCGCTGATCCAGCCGCCGACGCTGCGGCCGACCCGATCGCCCTGCTCACGGACGCCGAAGGCCTGGACCAGCTCCGCCCCCGCAAAACCCCAGGGCGAGGCGAAGGTCACGGCCCCCGCGGCCCGGTGCGCGCGGGCGGCCGCGACCCCCCACGAGCCGTCACGGTAGGCGCCGTGCAGCGCGAGGGTGATCGGGCCCTTCGCGTGGCGACGGCGGAGCGGGCGGACGGTGAACATCGCCGTCGTGTTCTTGCCGCGGTTGAGCTCCTCTTGGGCCCGACCTTCGCCGTTGGTCATCTGCAGGTCGAGCTCGACCAGCCCCTCCCAGCCGCTGACGGTCAGCGATCCGCCGAGGTCCGCCCGCTCCATCAGGAGGCTCTGCTCGGAGGCCAGACGGCCGACGCCGACGGTGTCGTAGCCCTTCTCGACCTGCTCGATCCACCGCTCGGGGATCATCCCGCCGCGGACGCCGATCGAGATCGGCCCGACGTGCGCCGCGGTGTGACCGTAGGCCTGGGCGAGGCGGATCACCAGCGAGTCCCCGTCGATGCCGATCAGGCTCTGCGGCCCCGCCGAGCGGACCGACTCGAGGCGCAGGGCGACCCCCCCGTCGATCCACCTGTTGGCGCGGTACCAAAAGTTGGTGCCGATCTCGCTGCGATCGAGGGCGAACTCGCCAAAACGCTCGCCGGCGATCGAGCGCATGCGATAGCCGGTGAAGACCTCGGCGTCGATCGTCAGGCAGAGGTCTGGCCCGCCGCCGAGGTTACAGACCGGCTCGAAGGGCCAGCGGTTGCGCAGCATCGTCCCCGCGTCGAGGTTGAGGGTGTCGCGGTCGGCAGCCCGCCGCTCCCGTCGCGCTCGCCGCACCGCTCGCGTCCCGTCGTCGACGTGGGGCCCGCTCTCCGCGGCGCCCTTCGCCGCCACCGCGTCTGTCGTCGGCTCTGTCGTCGGCTCTGTCGTCGGCTCTGTCGTCGGCTCCGCCGCGTCATCACCCGAGCCCCTGGCCGCGGCCCCATCCGAAGAGAGGCTCTCCGAGCTCGACGTCTCCGAGCCCGAGCTCGACGACGCGGCCGAGCTCGACGCACTCGCCGCTGCCGACGACGCGGCAGCAGAGTCGCCGAGACCCACCTCTCCGGCCGACGGCTCCGCCGCGACCTCGGCCGAGGATGGGGCGTCCGATCCCTCTTCCGCTCGCGAAGACTCGCCCGAGACCGCCGGCTCCGCCGCGCGCAGCGTCGATGGAGCGACCACGGAGAGGAGCGCCGCGACGCACCAGCGACAGGCCTTCGTGCTCCGCGGAGGGAGGGAGGGGGTACGCGTCGTCGGCGACATCACCTTCACCGGCCGACGTAGCCCAGCGCTGGTCCGTACGACTCGAGGAGCGCGCGAAAGCGCAGCGCGTCCCCCTCGACCACCGGCGCGTAGATGTCGACGAAGGCGACCGTCTCGTCGACGAACCCCGCTCCGCCTCCCTCGCCGCGGAGCGCCCCGGCGATCGCCACAAGCCCCGGCTGGCCGTCGCGCTTGACCCCGCGGGCGTGGGCCCGCGCCAGCAGACGCCCGGCCCAGCGGGCGTAGTCGAGGTAGTCATCGGCGGTCCACTTGCCCTCGGCGCTCTTCTCCGCGATCCGATCGACGCCGACGCCCCGCTGATACTTGGTCCGCTCGCGGACCCGCATCGTCAGGCCGCCCGCCGCCCCGTAGCCGAGGAGCGCGTCGTTGTCCGTGGACCCCTGGAGGCCGCGCTGCATCGCCACCACCCGCTCACCGTTGTCGGCGAAGGGACGACCGCCGGCCGCCTGCTCGAGGCCGGGGACGACCAGCGGATCGAAGACCTGCTTGAGCTCCAAGATCCAGTCGTCGGCGATCGCGTCGGTCGGGCCCTCGACCAGCACGTAGTAGCGACGCACCGGATAGGAGGCGACGCCCGCCCCGAGACGACGCCCGACCCCCTTGATCCGCAGGGTCTCGGCGACCGGCTCGAGCATCGCCGGGTCGGCGACGCTGGCGGGATAGGTGTCCTCCAGGACAGACTTGATAATCCAGAGGTCGTCGGCGGCGACCGCAGCGATCTCATCGTCGTAGACGACGTGGGAGTAGGAGCCCGCCCGCCAGGAGATCGCCGCGTCGTTCTCGCGGACCGCGAGGCTGCGCTCACCGTCGACGATCTCCGTGTAGTCGCTCAGCTCCTCGCGATCATCCCCCTTCTCCCGCGCCTTCTTGACCAGATCGGCGAGGATCGTCCCGAGCTCGCCGCTCTCCTCGGTCAGCGGCTCGTCCGCGCCTCCGGCCTGGAGACGCTCGATCTCGTCGACGTAGGCCTGGGTGAGCGCGCGCGGAGCCTCCACCGTCGCCTCCGCGAAGCCCGGGCTCAGGGCCTCGATCGACGCGCTCGCGATCGCTGCGCTGAGCGCCAAGCGGCGGACGTCGAAGTGGAAGGGACCGTAGGTCGCGGCGTCGTAGTCGTTGAAGTCGACGACGAGCACGCCGTCTCTCGCGGAACTGTCGCCCGCAGGCTCGTCCGAATCCGGCGCATCCGTCGGAAGATCGTCCCGCAGCCCGCGACGGAGATAGGTGCCGATATTCTCCAGGTGGGGATCGCCGATCAGGGCGACGTCCGCCGCATCCTCGGCGAGGAAGTCTGTCGGCAGATAGCCCGGGCCCCCCGCCTGCGCCAGATCGCGGGCGTAGCAGCCGGCGGTCCCGCGAAAGTAGGCGTAGAGGTCGAGGTCCATCTTCGCCAGCTTGCCGCCGGCCAGCTCCGGCTCGGTCTCGAAGAAGACCTGGTTGTCGAGGACGACCACGTTGTGCAGCCACTGATCCCGCGCCCCGTCGCCTGGATCGCAGGCGCCGACGAGCAAGAGCCCGCTCGCGAGCGAGGCCATGAGGTGTGCGCGCCTGGAGGGCCGTCGAGCCTCGATCACGCCGGCATCATGCTCCGCGCAGGTTACATCTGTGTGAAATCGCCCCGCTCGCTGTCACGCTGCTGTTGCATTCGAGCCGAACTCCCCAAAGAAGCCGGGATCTGCTGGATCCCAGCAGACCAGGGTTTTGCTCCCATCCGCAAACGAGCACGGAGAACTACGGTCGCCCCCCGAGGACACGACGACGCGAGGACACCGGGACACGAGCCCAAAGACCTCCGAGCCCCCACCGCGCCCAAACGCGGCTCAGCCTGCGATCCCCCGGCTCCCCTCAAGCGGAGGACGAGCCGCGGGGACGGGCGAGGGGGGCAGCGCGAACGAGTCTAGGACGCGCATCGACCCCTTGGAACAAGGGGTCGACGCGCGCTCCGACCTGTCTGAGAGAGTGCTGCCCCCCTCGCCCGGCCTACGCCTCAGCCTCCGCCCCTCCCCCGCGGCGTTCGAGCTCGGAAGAGTCTCGCCGAGCCGACTCAGACCGTAGGCCGAGCACGTTCAGACCCTTGGCCGAGCTGCACCCGCGAGGCCCAGCTCGGCCCAGCAAGACTTCGCGCCGCGACGGACGCGAGCCTCGAACGCGGCCGACGCCCGCAGAGCGTCGACCTCCCGCAGCGCGAGAGACTAGCCCTGCGCCAGCGCCTGGATCGCCCGCCGGGTGTAGACGCGGATCATCTGCCGCCGATACGCCGGCTCGTAGGGGACGTTCGGCAGCGGCTTGCACTGCTTAAACGTCGCCTCGGAGACCAGCAGCGCGACCTCGGGATCGTTCATCGCCCGGCCGATCACCGCCTCCAGACGGGAGACCTGGCGAGGCTTCGCGCCGAGCACCCCGACGACGACCTGGACCGCGGTGATCGCAGCGTCCACGCCCTCACCGTCCAGATCAAAGCGCAGGGCGACGCTCACCAGCGGGAAGTCGATGCTCTTGCGCACCGCCCACTTGACGTAGTCCACCCGCCGCGGCGTCGTAGGCAGCGGGATCCGGACCTCCGTCGTCAGCTCCCCCTCCTCGGCCTTCGTGTGTCGGAGACCGTCGGCCCGGTAGTAGTCGGCCATCGCCACCTCGCGGGCGCCCTCCGGGCCGACGAGGACGAGGCTCGCCCCCAGGGAGATCAACACCGGCACGTTGTCGGAGCTCATCGCCGCGACGCAGTTGCGACCCTTCGGCACGACATGACAGACGTCGCCCTCGCTCTTGAGGCAGCCGCCGCCGATCCCTCCGCGCCAGAACTCGCTCTGGTTGACGTAGCGACAGCGGACGTCGAGGTTGACGTTGCCGCCGATCGTCGCGGTGTTGCGGATCGACGGGCTCGCGACCAGGCCAGCCGAGGTCGCGAGGCTCGGGAAGAGCTCGGCGACCTGCGGGTCCGCGGCGATCTCCGCCAAGCGGACCTGCGAGCCGATCCGGAGCACACCGGCCGCGTCGTCGCGGACGATCCCCCGCAGCGACGTCAGCCGACCCAGGCTGATGAGCTGCTCCGGCGCCTCGAGGCGATGCTTGAGGTTCGGCAGGAGGTCGGTGCCGCCGGCGACGAGGCGCGCCCCCGGCTCCTCCTTGAGAGCGGCGACCACCTCCTCGACGGTGGTCGGCGCGGAGACTTGAAAGTGCGGGAGACGAAGCATCAGGCGCTCCTCCGCGCCGTACGCTCGGCCTTGTGCGGCGGCAGCTCGCCCGCCTCCACCCGCCGCTGCCGCTCTTCGATCGCGGCCAAGACCTTCGGCGGCGAGAAGGGCAGGGTGTCGAGGCGGATCCCGACCGCGTCGTAGATCGCGTTGGCGATCGCCGGGATGCTCGAGTGGAGCGGACCCTCGCCCGCCTCCTTGGCGCCGTAGGGACCGTTGGCGTCGGCCGCCTCGACGATCATCGCGTCGATCGTCGGCGTGTCGAGGAAGGTCGGCATCCGATAGTCGAGCAGGTTGGGGCCGGTGTGGACCCCGCGATGCTCCGGGTCGACGATGTGCTGCTCCATCAGGGCCTCGCCGAAGCCCATGTAGGTCGAGCCCTCGATCTGCCCCTCGACGATCCGCTTGGACAGCGCCTTGCCGCAGTCGTGGGCGACCCAGATCGTCTTGACGTCGACGAGCCCGGTCTCGGGGTCGACGTCGACCTCCGCCAGGTGAGCGGTGAAGGAGTAGGCCGGCGAGGCGCCGATCGTCCCGCCGCGGTAGTCGCCGTGACGATCCTTCGGCGTGTTGTAGGAGCCGACCTCGCCCAAGAGTCCGTTGTCCGCCTCGGCCCAGGCGAAGGCCTCGGCCGAGGAGACGTTGCGCTCAGGGTTCTCGAGGTCGAGCGCCATCCGCTTGGCCAGCACCACCCGCTTTCGCGGGATCTCCCAGCGCTTGGCCACCGCCTCGCAGACCTTGCGCCGCAGCTTTTGGGCGGCGTTCAGACAGGCGTTGCCGACCATCAGGGTGATCCGCGAGGAGTAGGCGCCGAGGTCGACCGGGCAGAGGTCGGTGTCCGCCGAGAGCACGCGGATATCGTCGAGCGGGAGCCCCAGCTCCTCGGAGACGATCACCGCGAGCATCGTGTTCGAGCCCTGGCCGATGTCGTTGGCGCCGGAGAAGACCCGCGCCCGGCCGGAGCGGTCGAGGCAGATCTGGACCGCCGCCTGCGGCATCTCGTTGGGGTAGATCGGATAATTCGTCCCCGAGATGTAGGTGGAACCGGCGACCCCGAGGCCCTGTCCGTAGGGCAAGGAAGGCCGCCTCTCCTGCCACCCAGAGGCGGTCTCGACCCGCGTGAGGCACTCCTGGAAGCCGTTCGAGCCGACCCGGAACTCGTTGACCGTCACCGAGTCCGAGCCGATGTCGTTTCGCCGGCGCAGCTCGATCGGATCGATGCCGAGGGCGACCGCCGCCTTGTCGAGCTGGATCTCGATCGCGAAGCGCGGCTGCACCGATCCGTGGCCGCGCTTGGGGCCGCAGGCCGGCTTGTTGGTGTAGGCCCGGGTGCTCTCGAAGCGGTAGGAGCCGAAGTCGTAGGGGGCGCAGAGGAGCTGCCCCGAGTAGTAGGTCGTCACCAGGCCGAAGCTGGAGTAGGCGCCGCCGTCGAGGATCGTCTTCGCCGAGACGCCGGTGATCTTGCCCTCCTTGGTGAAGCCCGTGCGGTACTTCATCTTCATCGGGTGCCGGCCGCGGTGGCTGTAGAAGACCTCTTCGCGGGTGTAGAGGAGCTTGACCGGGCGGCCGCACACAAGCGCCAGCTTGGCGACGCAAAACTCGAGGTCGAAGGGCTCCGACTTGCCCCCGAAGGCGCCGCCCAGGGGCGGCTGGATCACGCGGATCTGGTGCGGCGGGATCTCCAGCACCTTGCTCAGCTCGCGGTGGAGGTAGTGCGAGACCTGGGTCGCCGACCAGACCGTCAGGATCCCGTTGGGCTCGACCTGGGCGACGGCGCAGTGGGGCTCGATCGCCCCGTGGGTCGTCCCCTCAAAGAAGTAGTCGCCGGCGACCACCAGGTCGGCGCCCTCCAGGCTCCCCTCGACGTCGCCGAACTCGAGGACGACGTGCTTGGAGAGGTTTCCCTTGCGGGCGTAGGGGTTGATCGTCAGCTCGCGGTCGCGGTTCGCCAGCGCCTCCTCGGGGTCGTAGAAGGCGCGGAGCTCCTCGTACTCCACCTTGATCGCGGCGATCGCCGCGATCGCCGTGTCCTCGTCGACCGCCGCGACACAGGCGACGCCGTCGCCGACGTGGCAGACCTTGTCGACCGCGAGCGCGTTCTCGTCCGGCGTCCAGGGGATGATCCCGTAGGGGATCCGGAAGTCCTGGCCGGTGACGACCCCGAAGACCCCGGGCATCGCCTCGGCGGCGCTGGTGTCGATGCTCAGGATCTTCGCGTGGGGGTGGGGGCTGCGGAGGATCTTCGCGTGCAGCATCCCCGGGAGCTTGAGGTCGTCGGTGTAGCGGGTGATCCCGCGCATCCGCTCCATCGCGTCCACCTTGCGGTGGACCTTGCCGATCTGCCAGTCGCGATCGCGGTCCTCACCGGGCATCGCTCACCTCCCCTTCGCTGGTGCTGGGCTCGCCGGCCCCGCCCTTGGCTACGTTGGCTAGGATCTGCTCGCTCGCGTCGACCACCGCGTCGAGGATCTTCGTGTAGCCGGTGCAGCGACAGAGGTTGCCGGCGAGGGCCGCAGCCGCCTCGTCGCGGGTCACGGGCGCCCGCCGCTCGCGGACGAGCGACTCTGCGGCCATCAGGATCCCCGGGGTGCAAAAGCCGCACTGGGCGGCGTCGTAGCGGTCGAAGGCGTCGAGGAGGGGATGCACCCGACCGGGGCCCTGACCCAGGCTCAGCCCCTCGACCGTCGTCACGCTCCGCCCCTCCGCCTGGATCGCCAGGGTCAGGCAGGCGAGCGCCGGCACGCCGTCGATCTGGACCGTGCACGCGCCGCAATCACCCTTGTCGCAGCCCTGCTTGGAGCCGATCAGGTCGAGCTTGTAGCGGAGCACCTCCAGGAGGGTCCAGTGCGCCGGAGCGGCGACCTCGACGGGGTCGCCGTTGACCTTCATCGTCAGCAGGAGCGCCGCTTGAGTCATGGGCCATCTTTGCCCGAGCGCGCGCGGGGGCGCAAGCGGAGCCGCGCCGGGGATTCCGTGCGAAAGCTCGCCCGAACGACCCTTTAGGGGGTTTTACGGCCGGTTTTTCTCGCTCCCGCTCCGCCCTGCCCTGCCCCTGCCCTGCCCCTGTGGGGGCGCCGCTCGGTCCTGCGACCGCGGGCGCATCCGAGGCGACATTGAACCAAGAAGCGCGATACAACCGAAGCCCATGGTCCGCTCGCCCCGGCTCCGCGCTCGCGCCCTCGTGGCCGCCTCTGTGTGGGCGACGGTGACGGCGACAGGCTGCGCGACCCACAGCGGCGACTGGTCGCGCAAGGCCGCGCCAGAGCGCCCCTCAGGCTCCGCCGACGACAGCTCGCCGTCCGCCCCCGGGCTCCGCCTCTTCCTGATCGGGGACGCTGGGGCCGCCGGCCGCCGCGGAGCCGCCGTCGCCGAGCGCCTCTCCGCGCGGAGAGATGAGAGCGAGGCCGCAGGCGTGCCGAGCGTGCTCCTCTGGCTAGGCGACAACGGGACCCGCGAGCGCTGCCGCAAGGGCAAGGCCAACGCCGAGAATCAACGGGCCCGCCCCTTCGCGGACCTCGCGGACGCCCACCGGCGCGAGCACGGGCGGGCGAGCCTCTCGACCGTCGGCGAGCTCGACTGGCGCTGCGGCGTCGCCGAGGGGATCGCCGCAGGCCAAGGCCAGCCGCCCCCGGGCTCCACGGAGCTCACCGACGCCTGGCCCCAGCCCGCGCTCAACTACGTCGTCCGCCTGGACGCTCAGGGCGTCGGCACGGTGGTCTCCAGCTGCACAGGCGTCGCCCCGATCTGCACGATCGCCGCCGACACCGGCGGAGGGGTCGCCGAGCTCGTCGTCCTCGACACCGCGGCCTGGCTCGGCTCGACCCCTCCGCAGAGGGTCGCCGCGGATCGCTCGATCGCCGAGCAGCGGGCCCTCCTCGCCGCCCTCCGCGAGAATCCGCCGACGGGCGGCCTCCAGCGGATCCTCGTCACCCACCACCCGATCGAGAGCGCCGGTCCCCACGGACAGGGCGGCCTCTACCCCGACTCCGCCCTCCTCTTCCACGACGAGCCCCTGCAGGAGGCCATCCTCCGCGGCGACTTTGTCGGGGCCCTGAGCGGCCACGAGCGCTCGCTCCAGGTCAGCGCAGACATCACCCCCGCGGTCCAACGCTCGAGCCGCCTATGGCCGGAGCGACCCTTCTTTCAGATCGTCAGCGGCTCCGCCGGCCGCGGCGATGCGGGCGTCCGCCCCCGCGCTTGGCCCTTCTATCAGAGCATCGCCCTCGCCCCCGACAACGTCAGCAACTACCCCGGCTTCGCCGAGCTGACGATCACCGACGACACCTTCGTCGTCGTCCTCCACGCCCGCAGGCTCGGCCGCTGGGAGACCGCGGAGACCGTCATCCCCAGGCGCCCTCCGCCTCCCCCCGTCGAGCGGACGATGCCGGGGCTCGAGCCCTGCCTCGGCTGCGACACCCGCGACCCGCGGGAGCAGGCGATCGATCCACGGCCCTAGCAGGCCCTAGCAGGCCCTAGCAGGCCCTAGCAGGCCCTAGCAGGCCCTAGCAGGCCCTAGGAGACGCCCCGAGCGCTCTCCAGCTCTCGTCGCCCCTCTCGGCGCCGGCGAGACCCGGAGCAAGAGAACCATGATGCTGGCGCGAGAGCACGCCGGGCTCTCGCCTCCGGCTGCTAGCAGGCCGTGACGAAAGAGCCCCGCGATCCGACCGCTCCGTGTGTCGAGAGCGTCGCCTCGCGCCCGCCCCCGCGGCGCCGCAGATCGGCGCTGTCTACCCCTGAGGGAGGCCTGCGCCCCCCTGCGAGCCCGCACAATCAGCGGGGATCGGGGCGCGACATCCTCCGGCCGCGGTTGCTAACCTGCCGCGGATGACCGATCTGAAGAAACCCTTCGCTCGCATTCTTGTGCCGATCGACTTCTCATCGGCCGCCGATGATCAGATCGAGTCCGGCCACGCGATCCTCGTCGACAACCAGTACCTCGACTACGCCCCCGCGTCGCGGCGGGCGCTCGAGCTCGCGTCGAACCTCGCTCGCCTGAGCGGCGGGACGATCTGTCTCTTCCACGTCACGCCGCAGCTCAACTACAACACCCTCTACGCCGGCACCTCCCGCAACATCGGCCTCAGCGGCGATGTCATCAACGAGGTCCACAGGGTCGCCTGTGACACCTCCGTCGCCGCCCTCAGGGTCCTCGCGGGGAAGGCCTGCGAAGGGATCGACTACGAGTGCGTCGCCCGCCCCGGGGTCGCCCTCTACGCGATCCTCGAGGAGGCAGAGGCCTTTAAGGCCGACATGATCGTTCTCGCCGCCAGCGGTCGCTCGCGGGTCGCCCGCTTCTTCGTCGGCTCGACCGCGGATCGGATCATCCGCCAGGCGGGATGCCCGGTCGTCGTGATCCCGGCCGAGGTCCCGGCCTAGCTCCCTGCCTAGCTCCCTGCCTAGCTCCCTGCCTAGCTCCCCGTGGCGAGAGCCCCGCGCTCTCCAGCCCTCGTCGCCCCTCTCGACCCGACCAGAACTTGCACAACGGCGCGGTGCAGCGTCGTTCTGTCCAAGCCGAGGGGACCGACCGTTGCGGCGCGAGGGCACGGGACTTTCACCACGGGCTGCGAGGGCGCCTCTGCGTCTCTGTCCCCGAGGACAGAAGCTCTAGCGTCGACCGTCGACGCCGGGTCGGTCAGCGCAAGCTCGACCCTCCGGCGGTGGCCGAGCGCCCGGTCTCCCCGAGAGGGCCGACGCACGAAGCTAGGAGCTAGGGCGCCGACCCGAGCTCAGAGGCCCGGGACCTGGACCCGACGCCACTTGACCTTCGTGACGTTGAAGTGGCCGCGGACCTTCGGGTCGTGCTCCATCCGCTGGACCACGCCGTCGGCGTTGGTCACCCGCGAGGCGAGCAGGTACTCGCCGGGGTGCGGACGCCAGCGGTGGGTGAAGAGCGCCCAGGCGCCGTCCATATCCGCAGCGCCCAGCGCCGGATCGCGATCGAAGTGCTGATCGGGGCGGACCACCTCGGCGTCCTCCCAGGTCGCGCCGCCGTCGGTCGTGACCTCGACCCGGGTGATCGGCGCTCCGCCCCCCCAGGCGCAGCCGGTCAGGACCCACCCGTCGCGGTCGCGCCGGCAGTGGTTGATCGCCGACTTGAGGCCGATCCAGCGGGCCTGGACCCGGACCCAACGACCGCCGCGCAGCTCCTTGTTGGTGAAGACGAGGCGGTTGTGGATCCCGTTGTGCGGGCTCGTCCGACCCTCGATCTTCCCGAGCCACTTGACGTGGGACATCGAGTAGACCTTGGGGACGACGAGGCGCGCAGGAAAACCGTGACGGCGGGAGAGCGGCTCTCCGTTCATCTCCAGGGCGATGATCGCCCGGGCTTCGACGAGTTCCTCAAGGGAGAGCCCGTAGTGGTAGCCGCGCTTGAGCAGCGGCACCCGATCGAGGCCGTGGAAGGCGAAGTGAGTGGCGTCCCCGACCCCGCCGCAGCGCTCGAGGATCGTCGCCAGCGAGGGGCCCGACCAGCGCGCCTGTCCGCAAAGACCGGCGGAGCCCATCACGTGATTGCCGTTGCCGGCGCACTCCTGGACGCAGACGCGATCCTCGAAGGGGAGCTCGCGCAGAGCGGCGAGATCGAAGACCTGATCTCCGGCGACGCCGGTGACCTCGAGGCGGTAGCTCTCGGCGTCGACCCGCGGATGGACGTGACGATCGCGGCGGAAATAGCCCGCCACCGGCGTCAGCATCGTGCTGAGACGACTCGGCGAGTTCTCCTCCATGCTGACAAAGCGCATGAAGAGCGACGCGAGGCGTCGGCCGAACCACCGCGGGAGGCCGTCGACCGGGAGGAGATCAAGCTCATCCGGGAGGGCGATCGCCGTGCTTGGAACACCGGCGACCGACTCACCTGTCAGAGGTGCGAGCGAGTTCATGGATACGGGTTGGTTCATCAGTCGATCGACGGTTTCGATGCGAACCCAGGGTCAGCGACAACGCACGAGCATGTCGCCGTCTACGCCGAGGTTCCCGCTCACCGTAGCGAAGCGATGTTCACCAGGCAACGCCGTGAATTAGTCCAAGCGTGTAACGAACCGCTATTTCGCGCTGATCTGCCGCATCGTCCGCGGTCTGAGGCCCCCGCTGACCTCAGCATTTCCTGCGCCGCAATGCGCACTTCGATGCGCGTCTGCCAGCGCAGATGATTGTTGTACGAGCGACTAATTCGATCTGTTCGGGCGGCCAGGAGCCGTGCTCGCGACGTCCTGTGAATTTGTACGGCCGACTAACTCTGCGCCGGCTCTCCGCCGGCTCTGCGAAGCATCCTCGCGAGCCCGAGCTCCGCTCCCTCACACACAATTTTCACGCGCGGGCGACGACGCCTTTGCCCATGGGCAATTCACCGTTGCACCGCAGCGGGAGAGATCGTGCGCGGCGATCGCGATCGTCGACGTTAAACGATCGACTAAAAGGTGAAGAGGAGCCCGTAGAGGCCGGCGAGTGAGTAGGTCCTCAACGCCGAGCGCGTCGCGCTCACGGCCTCGCCCTCGCTCGGTCCGGCGACCGTCGTCAGGGTCCGCTCGCCGAAGACGACCCGCGCCTGCAGCACCAGCGAGAGCCAAGGACGCACGGCGAGGCGCGTGTCCAAGCTCGGCGCGAGGATCGGCGAGAAGCGGCCGGTGTCGGCGACATCGCCGGCCCTCAGCGGCCAGGCCCCGCCGATCGCAAGACCGGCCGACATCGACACCGGGTGGACGATGTCGACGATCAGCGCCGGCTCGACGAGGAAGCGGACCCACAGCGGCTTGCGATCCGCGCGCCTCGGATCGTCCTCCAAAGAGTCGGTCCCGTAGTAGCCCCACTGGCCGATCGTCCCGCCGAGGCGGAGCTCGCCGGCGAAGCGGGCGAGGCGCGGGCGACGGGGCCGAAAGCGGGCTGCGAGCTGACCCAAGACGACGAAGTACGAGGGGTCGTCGATCGCCGCGGGCGCCTCAGGGATCAGCGCCAGCATCCCCCCCTGCGCGAGGAGGAGGTTGAAGGTCATGATCCTCGCCTGCCTCTCGGGCGCCTTGAGGATGACCTCGCCGCCCTCGACCGTGGCCAGCTCCTCCTGATAGTAGCGATCGCCGATCACCTTGGTCCGCAGCGGCTCACAGCTCGGCGCCGGGAGGGGGATCTGGATCCGCTCCGCGCCGCCGACCGGGAAGCGTCGAGCCGAGCCGTCGGCCCCCAGGATCTCGAGGTGCCGGATCCTCGAGCCCGGCACGTCCCGCTCCCAGTCGCGGATGTCCGCGTGGACATAGACGGTGTCGCCGGTGACGTAGCTCGTCAGCGTCTGGCCCACCCGGCTGAGGATGTCGGTCCAGCGCTGGCGCGGATCTTCCTTCTCAAAGCGGACCGTCAGCGGCGGGGTCAGTGCGACGGGATCGCTCTCCTCGACCTCCTCCGGGCAGAGGTAGTGGCAGGTGTCGCCGGCACGGGTCGCGACGCAGGTGATCCCAGCCTCGAGCTCGGCCCTCGGGCACACCGCCTCGGGGTACACGCACTCCGGCGGCCGCCAGCTAAAGGCGATCTGGTGGGCCCGCAGCGCCTGGGTCGGCGCTGGCCAGGGGCCCTCCCAGCGACCGCCAAAATGACCCGCTCCGGCGCCCCGCTCCGCGCCCGCCGAGATCGCGACCGCGATCGAGGCGCTCCGCCCCGGCTCGACCCGCGGCACCCGGACCCGGAGGTGACCGTCCCCCGCGAGCGGCCCCAGGCAGGCGTCGACGTCGGCGGCGGCGTCGAGGAGGCGGAGGCCCATCCGCCCGCGATCACGCTCGCGCAGGCGGGTGTTCGGCAGGACGAAGTCGGTCCACTGACAGCGGGGAGCGATCGGCAGGACGACCAGCCTGTTGTCGCCGCTCCCCCCCTCGGCGCGGACGCTCCGCCGCTGGGGCTCGTAGTGACCGCCAAGAGAACGGGCGGTGACGACGATCCGCCGCAGGTTCGCCTCGACGCCGATCGTCACGACGCCGCCGGCGAGCGCGACCGACTCGATCGTCGGCGGCGACCCCTCGAGGTGCTCGAGCATCATCACCAGGAGGCGGGGCTCCGCGAGGCCGACATCCTCGCTGCTCAGGGCGTCGGCGGTGCAGGCCGCGAAGAGGCCGGATGCACGCTTGAAGCGGGTCGGCAGGAGCACCTGCGGCGCACACTCGGCCCCGCAGGAGACCGCGGCCGGAGCACCCTCCGCGCCCCAGGCCGCCCCGCTGACCCGCCAGACGCGACCCTCCGCGCTCGCCTCTCCTTCGCCCGGGGCGAGGAGCTCGCTGAGCTGGGTCCGCGCCCGCGGCCCGCCCACCTCGGAGACCACGCAGAGGTGGGTCGGGACCTCGCCGCCCTCGGGGCGAAGATCGACCGTGACGACCCCGTAGCGCTCCTCGGCCGCGGACGCCTCGGCGATCGGGGCGAGGAGAACGCCGAGGAGCAGCGCCAGCGGCAGCACGAGCGCCAGCGGCAGCGAGCGCGCCAGCCCCGAGAGGCCCCGCCGCGGTGATCCGGCGAACATTCCCAGCCCGTCGAGGCCGCCCCGCCGCCGCTGCCCCTCAGACCTCACCCGCACTCCTCCTCGGACGTGGGACCGCAGACCTGATAGTGCCCGCAGTCGTCGGGCTGAAAGCGCTGGACCCGGGAGGCGCGGGCCTCGACCCGGCAGCGGTAGCAACGACCCTCACGGTCGCGGATGGTGGCGCGGCGCTTCGGCATACGCAGGAGGAGGTGGTAGCGATCCTCGTCCATGTAACACCAATCGCGCCGGCCAGACCACTTGATCGGGTTTGTCCGGACACCGCCCTTCGCCTCGCCCCCGGTCTCGGCCCCCGCCGAGATCGCCCCGCCGGACACCGCCGCCGTCGTCGACACCGTCTCCGCGGCCTCCGTCGCCGACGTCGTCGTCCCGGCTGCGCCCGTCGTATCGCGAGCGCCCGTCGTCGTCGACGTCGAGCTCGCCCCCGTCGTCCCCGACGCCGCGTGTGCGCCCGCAGGGTCGCCCGTCGGCGGGTCCGCGGCCGCGAGGACCGAGCTCTCCCCGCTCGCCCCGCCCTCACGCCCTTCCTGCTCATTCGACCAGATCTGGGAGAGGACGACCGCGACGACCATCACAAGGCCGACCCCGAGCGCCCCGAACAGGAGCAGCGTGCGGCGGGAGCCCCCCGCGGGTCTCGCTCCCTCGGGCCTCAGCGCCCGCAGGAGCGAGGCCATGCCCGGATAGCGAGCTTCGGGATCCGACTCGAGACCGCGGCGCAGCACCGGCCAGATCCACGGCGGCACATCGACGTGCGGCGGAGGCTCCCGGACCTCCCCCTCGACCACCGCCCCGAGGTAGGCCTCGACGGTGTCGCCGGCGAAGGGCGAGCGGCCGTAGAGGCCCTCGTAGAGGGCGACGCAGTAGGCGAAGAGATCGGAGCGCTCGTCCGCCGGGCGGCCGAGGAAGAGCTCCCTCGACATGTAGCGCGGGGTCCCGAGGAGCGCCCCGGTGCGGGTCAGAGACCCCGAGAGATCGGCGCCGAGGGTCGGCCCTCCCTCCGCCGGCGCACCTCCGCTCTCGCCCTCGACATCACCGACCTCGAGCGGCTCGGCCCGGGTCACGTCGCCCTCCACGTCGGCCGAGCGCGCGAGGCCAAAGTCGAGCACCCGGACCCGGCCATCGGCGGCGATGAGCACGTTCTCGGGCTTAAAGTCGCGGTGGATCAACCCCGCGTCATGGGCGGCCTGGAGACCCTCCCCCGCGGCGAGAAAGCGCCCCAGGACCTCCTCCCAGGGCCGCGACCCGGTCATCAGCCACGACCCGAGGCTGACCCCGTCGACCAGCTCCATCGCGACGAAGACCTGCTCGTCGACGACGCCGACGTCGTAGACGTGGATCACGTTGGGATGGGCGAGCCGGGCCATCGACCGCGCCTCGCGGAGCATCCGCTGGCGCGCGAGCTCGTCGCCGACGGTGTCGCTGCGCAGCAGCTTCACGGCGACATGACGGTCGAGCTCGGGGTCGTGCGCGCGATAGACGACGCCCATCCCCCCGGCGCCGATCTGCCCCTCGATCCGATAGCGACCGACGACCTCGGGCTCCGCCGGCGGAGGCGGGGGACCGCCGAAGAGGCGCGCCTCGATCTCCGCCCGCGCCCGCGCTGCGACCGCGTCGTCTCCCCCCGGAGCTACGCCTCGCAGCGCCTCCTCGCTGGACTCACCGCCAGCCTCGTCCGCCTCTGGCCCCAGGTCCAAAGCGCTCGCAGTCTAACAGCTCCGCCCAGAGGACGGAGCTAGGGTCGAAGCGCCTCAGCCCCTCCCCGAACGACCGACCACCGGGGCCCAAGGTTCACCTTCCCGAGCAGCCCGTGACGAAGAGTCCCGGTGCTCTCGCGCTCTCATCCTCGGTCCTCCTAGCTTCGACCTACGGTCAGAGCCCTCAGCCCGGACCGGCCGCCGCGGTCCCTGGCTCACCTGCGCGAGCAGCCCCTGGCGAATAGTCCCCGGTCGTCATGGCGAGGCGAGGGCTACAAGCGCGCGAGACTCTCACCACGGGCACTCGGGCGATCGGAGCCCCAAGGGCGCCCCCCGCTAGCGGTCGTCCGCGCCGCGCGGATCTCCGCCCATCACGTCCGTCAGGACCGTGACCTCGCGGGACTCTTCGCCCATCAGCTCGGTCTCCTCGCTGATGTCCGCCAGGTCGATGACGATGCTCTCTGTCGTCAGCGGCGGCTCGCTCGGCTCCGTCAGCCCGCCGACCGTCGCGTAGCTCCGCGTCCGCCGGATCTGAGCCCGCTCAGCGCTCGCGAAGCGGGTCGCCAGGGAGCGGATGAACGAGCCCATCCACGGCTTCATCGAGTCCATCTCGTGATTGATCACGTCGCCGGTCACCATGATCACCGCCGTGTCACGGAGCGCGACCACGCTGGCGCTGCGGCTCGCCGAGGCGAAGATCGCCATCTCGCCGAAGACCTCGCCCGGGCCCATCACCCGCAGCGAGACCCGCTCGCCGTCGATGCTCTTGTAGGCCTCGACCTCGCCCGAGGCGATGATGTAGGCGGCGTCCCCGAGCTCCCCCTCGGTGATGATCACCGATCCCGCGGGGAAGCGGACCGTCGGAAAGGTCGAGCCGCCGCGGACCAGGCGGATGAGGTCGAGCTTCATCGAGTCGATCGACGAGTAGCGGTCCTTCGGCTCCTTCGCCATCGCCTTGAGGGCGATCCTCACCAGCTCCCGCGGGACGACGGCCCGATCGATGAGGTCGTCGAGCGGCGGGATCTCCCAGCGCTGGGCGAGCCGCAACGACTCGATGTTGTTGCCGGCGCGGTAGGGAGAGCGCCCGCAGAGCACCTCATACAGGATCGCCCCGACCGAGAAGATGTCCGACCGCTCGTCCATCTTCGAGCGCCGACCGTAGGCCTGCTCCGGCGACATGTAGGCGGGTGTCCCAAAGACCATCCCCTCCGTGCTCTGCCCCGGGAGCTCCGCCAGGATCCCCTGGACCATCCGCTCTGGGTCGAGCTCGCTGGTGTCCCGGAGCAGCTGCGCCCCGCCCCAGTCCATCAGGTAGACCTCGCCGAAGTCGCCGACCATCACGTTCTCCGCCTTGATGTCGCAGTGGATCACACCGCGGCTGTGGGCGAAGGCGAGGGCGTCGCAGACCTTCAGGAGGATCTCGATGCTGTTGAGCAGGCGCTCGTAGGAGTAGCCGTAGTCGGCGCTCGCCTGGCGGCCGTCGGCGAGGATCTTGCGCAGGCTCTTGCCCTCGACCAGCTTCATCGTGAAGAAGAGCTGGCCGCTCTCGTCGACGCCAAAGTCGTGCACGGGGACGATGTTGGGATGGTTGAGCTGGCCGGTGATCTGGGCCTCGCGGATGAAGCCGCGGACGAGGATCGGCTCGTCGTAGGTCCGCGCGTGCAAGGTCTTCATCGCCACGTGGCGACGCAGCGCCCGGTCGATCGCGATACCGATCGCGCCGATGCCTCCGCGGGCGATCTCTCTCTCGTAGGCGAGCCTCGGCTCGCCGTCGGGGAGCATCTCGTGGATCAGCTCAACGATCGCATCGGTCGCGGACGGCGGAGCTTTCGGGAGGTCTGTCATCGACGCATCAGAGGGTCCAACGAATACCACGAAACGGGCCGCAGCGGCGCTCCTGCACCGTCTCGCCGCATCCGCGCGATTGCACGCATGGGATCCAACGCTCGCCGAAGCGCCGCCTCGCGGCCACGCGCGCCTGCGCCGAGCGACCCTGCGCCGAGCGACCCTGCGCCGAGCGACCCTGCGGGAGGATCGGGCGAGCTCGCGGGTCTTCGGGTAGACGCTAGCCCCTACGTCGCGGCCGTCGCCGACGCCCGGCGCAGCGACGCGTAGAGGACCTCGGGCATCGGCGTGAACCGGATCCGTCGACGCCCCTCCCCGTCTGGGGCGAGCCCGAGCACCTTGGCGTAGACGTCATGGCCGCTGACCTCCTCCGCGAAATCGAGCTTGAGGTTGACCAAGGGGTCGAGCGGGATCTCGGTCCGGAGCAGCGCCGACGTCTCGCTGAGCGCGTCGAGCCAGCCGACCTCCTCCTCGCCGCCGACGTCCTTGCCGTCGACCACCGTGAGCCGGACCGGCACCGGGCTCGGCAGCGCCTCGAGCACGTCGTGGATCTCCGGCAGGCGGACGTCGTAGTGGCCCTTGACCGCGAGGACGTCAAAGATCGTGATCGCCGACTTGAGGCCCTTGGGCCTGACCTTGAAGCGGCCGCGGGTCTCCAGCAGATCGCCGAGCTCCGCCGCCGTCACCTCGGAGATCAGCACCTGGCCGCCGACCGTGTAGGTCTCGACCCGAGAGGCCAGGTTCACGTTGCGGCCGACCAGCCCGTACTTGGTCCGCCGCTTGGAGCCGATGTTGCCGACGATCACCTCGCCGGTGTGGACGCCGATCCCCATCTCCAGCCGCGGCAGGCCGGCGGCGGCGCACTCGAGGTTGACCCGCTCCATCTCGAGCTGCATCGACAGGGCGCAGGCGACCGCCCGCTCGGCCGCGTCCTCGTAGACCAGCGGCGCGCCGAAGACCGTCAGGATCGCGTCGCCGATGAACTCGTTGATCGAACCTCCGTAGCGGTCGATCACCTGGGCCATCGAGCCCAGGTAGATGTTCAGGAGCTTGACCACGTTCTCCGCGTCGAGCCGCTCAGAGATCGCCGAGAAGCCGCGCAGATCGGTGAAGAGGATCGTCACCTTGCGACGCTCGCCGCCGAGGCGGAGCGCCTCCGGCGACTCCAGGAGGGTCGTGACCACATCGTCGCTCAGGTAGCGGCCGAAGATCCCGCGGATAAAGCCGTTGCGCACCTCGAGATCGCGGACGAGCGACTCGACCTCGTCGATCTTCAGCGCCAGCTCCTCCTCGATCTCGTTGGCGTGCTCGAGCGTCGCGTCATGGAGCATCTCGAGGTCCGCGTGCTCACGCCCGAGCTGCTCAAAGCGCTCAGTCTGGTCGGCGAGCGCGGCGACGAAGGAGCGCAGCGCTGCGGGATCGGCGAGGAGCTCCGCCGCCCGCGCGGGGTCTCCGAGCTGGGCCGCGAGCTGGGCCACGAGCTGGGCTGATTCCTCCTCCGTCACTCCCCCGCACGGTATCGCCACTCCCGGCCCGCCGCAACGCGCAGCTACGCCCGACGGGCGCGACCCCCGAGGGATCGGGGCGGGGGGCGGCATCTGCCGAGCTCGCGGTGGCTCACACGAGCGAGAGGAGGGCCGCGACCAGCCGCTCCTCGTCGATCAGCGGCGCCGACCGATCGGTGACGAGCTCGAGGTCGACGACGTCGATCCCGAGGTCGTTGATCGCCCTCAGATCGTCGAGGCCCGAGTACTTGCCGCGGCTCGAGTCGACGAGCACGCAGTCGAGGAAGCGCCGCGCGGGCAGCTCTCCGGCGTCGCTGCGGAGCTTGCGGAGGAGGGTGTCGACCTGGGCCCGGACGGACATGCCGTAGAGCTCCGGATCGTCGCCGAGGTTGGGCACGTAGACCTTGGGGCAGCCGTTGTCGGCGATCGCGACCCCGACCCCGTTCGGCTCGAGGGTCGCGAGCACCGAGGTGAAGAAGGAGCCTATCGGATAGCAGATCAGCTCCGCGTCGTGGATCAGGCCCCGGGTCTGGGCGTCGATCTGCGCCGACGCGCGCTCGACCCGGTCGACGCTCCGGCTCAGGTAGATGTCGGAGATCCGCGAGCGCAGGGGCGGCACCTCCTTGCCCGTGATCCGGTGCTGGCCGACGACCACCTCGCCGTTGGCGAGCTCGGCCACGAGGTGGAGGTCGTCGGTGACCACCGCCCGCACCGAGCCCCGGACCTCGACCAGCTGCGAGAAGAGGAAGAGCACCGGCTCGATCCGGTGGCCGTGGTTCAGGTAGCCGCCGGCGAGGATCAGGTTGCCGATGCTCGCCCCGCGCAGGTCGAAGTCCTCCGGCATCGCCGCGCAGAAGAAGCCGAGGTAGTTGCGGATGATCTCCCCCAGCGGGACCCGGACCCGCGCCACCAGCGGATCGTCGCCGTCACACATGCGCTGGAGCCTGGCGAGGAGCTCCTCCTGCGGGGCGTCGGCGTCGAGGCGGTAGGAGAAGAGGTCGTAGACCGCGGGGTTGCCCTGCACCGACTCGTCGGCGAGGGCGATCATCCGGTTGCGGAGGTCGCCGACCGAGAGCATGCCGAAGGCCTGGCGCAGGGTCGCCGAGGAGCCGCCCGAGTCAAAGGGCGTGATCAGGTGGGTCGAGTTGTGGGTGAAGCGCTTGAGCCGACGGCTGACCCGGCGCAGCGCCGACCCGCCGCTAAAGAAGAGGATGTTCGGCCCCAGCTCGGGGATCCGCTCGTAGCGGGCGATCCGCAGGGGATCGGGGAGTCTGGCGCTGCGCGTGACCCGGAGGGTAGTCGCGCTCATCCGGGCTCGCCCGCCTCTGCGGCCCCGAGCCGCGCGCAGCCGTAGGCGACCGCCGCCGGGAAGTCGACCCCGCCGGCGAGCTCGACGACGTGGAAGCCGCGGAGCAGCTCGATGTAGCGCGCAGGATCGGGCTCCGCCGGCAGGGACCCGGCGCGCTCCTCGTAGAAGAGCCCGGCGGTCTTCATCACCACCGCGAGGAGCTCTGGCCGCTCCTCGAGCTTGATCGGCCGGATCTCACAGGGGCCGGCGTCGCGCCGCCAGTTGAGGATCATCAGGGTCTGGACCGGCGCGATCAGGCGGATCTTGCCGATCCCGTAGAACGTGTCGACGTCGACGTCGTACTTCTCCTCGATCGCCCACAGCTCGCCGACGGGCAGGGCGTCGTAGCGGACCCGCAGCTCCTCCGGGACGATCGGGCGGAGGCGGGGGATGCTGAGCGCGGTCCCGGGGTTGATCCGCGGCAGCTTCGGCACGCCGCAGCTCAGAAGCTCGCCCTCAGGCGCCCCTGGGGCCCGGCGGATGAGCAGGCGATCGTTGCTGACGTAGTCGAGGCCCTCCTCCATCAGGTGGAGCGCCAGGGTCGACTTGCCCATCCCGGAGAAGCCGGCGAGGACGAGCCCGCGATCGCCCTTGGCCACCGCCGCTGCGTGGCAGAGCAGCGAGCCCTCGCGCATCCGCACCTCGATGAAGCGGTTGTTGACGAAGTTGACGATCTGGTTGGGGTGGGCCCGGCAGGGGCCGACCGCGACGTGGACCCCGCCGCCGGCCAGGAAGACCACGCCGGTCTTGAGCTTGCGGATGATCCGGCCGTCGTCGAGGTCGATGTACGCCTCCTTGATCGAGCTCTTGCCCGGCTCCGGCGGCCGCACCGTCAGGTCGAGGCCGCTCAGGTCGGGCTCGTCCCCCTCGAAGGCGAAGATCTCGATCGCGTCGTCACCGGCGTCGTCGACGACGAACTCGCCGAAATAGGCGCGGAGCTCGTCGATGTGCCTCTGGTCGTTGCTGCGGACGACGACACGGACGTCCGCCAAGCGGAGCCCGAGGCTGTCGACCACCGGATAGCGGCGGCGGAGCGTCTCTGCGAAGGCGCGGACGCTCGTGGGGGTGCTCTCAGACATGGCTAGACCCGCTCCAGGACGTAGTTCGAGTAGAGCTCGGCGGCGTCGATCCTGTGGGCGTCGAGGAGCCCGCGAAAGCCGCCAAAGGCGGAGACCTCGAAGACCTGCGGACCCTTGGGGGTGAGGACGACGTCGACGCAGGTGAAGTCGAGGCCGAAGGGCGCCTGCGACCGACGGGCGAGCTCGATGATCTCCGGACCTGGCTCAAAGGCCTGGTAGCGGCCGCCGTCGTGGATCGTCGTGTTCCACGAGGTGCCCGCCCCCACCCGCGCGTAGGTCGCGACGTACTCGCCGCCGAGGAAGACCACCCCGAGGTCCGAGCCTAGGTCCGGGATCTTCTCCTGAAGGTAGATCACCGGGTTGCCCGCGGCCTGGAACGCCGCGAGGCGCTCCTCCGCCTCCGGCCCGTCGGTGATGATCTCCATGCCCCGGGCCTTGGTCGAGAAGAGCGGCTTGCAGACCGCGGCGCCGTAGCGGGCGACCGCCTCGCGGGCCCCCTTGAGGTCGGCGGTGATCGTCGTCGGCGGCATCTCGACGCCGGCGATCCGGAGGCTGACGGTGCAGGCCAGGCGATCGAGCACCCGGATCACCCGCTCCGGATCGGAGAAGATCTTGACCCCGCGGGACTGGGCGAAGCGCAGCAGCTCTAGCCGGTCGAGGATGTCCGGGGCGTAGAGGGGGCTTATCTTCTTGATGATCACCCCGTCGAGCTCGCACAGGTCGAGCTCGCCGAAGCGGACCTCGCCGCGGCTCAGGTCACAGACCACGCCGGCCATGTCGACAACCGCGCGAAAACCCGTGCGTTCGGCCACGGCGTCCGCGAGGCGCTCTGTCGACCAACCACCGGGGGTGCCGACGACCGCGATCTTCTTCGATTTCATGGGCTCCTCAGGCTTCCTGGGGCCCGCAGGGGGCCCGCAGGGTCAGTAACGTAGCACATTCGTCGGCAGGACGAAGGTGCTCCAGTCGTCGCCCTCGTGAGCCAGCAAGCGCTCCAAGAGGTAGCGCGCCCGCAGGTACATCGCCTGCGCGAAGTCCGGATCGAGGACGAAGCGGGTCGACGTCGTCAGCGAGCGGACCAGGCCGAGGCAGAGCCGGGCCTCGAAGGTGGTGTCGCCGGCGTCGCGGGCGAAGCTCTGGACGAAGCGGTAGACCGCGAGGATCACCGCCGAGAGCCGCCGCCGCACGGCCTTGTCGATCACCGGCAGGCGGAAGTTCGAGACCATGAAGACCGACACGTCCTGGACGTAGTCAAAGCGCCGCGAGCGGTGGAGGTCGATGAAGTGGAGGCGGTCGGCGGCGGGGTCGAAGATGATGTTGTCGACGTTGAAGTCGCCGTGGATGTAGGTCGAGAAGGGCGCCGGGAGCAGCGCTTCGATCGCCTCGGCCCGCCGGAGCAGATCCTCGAAGGCAGGCACCTTGAGGGCGCCGATCTGCTCATCGCTGGCGCCGCCGAAGTCGGGGTGGACCTTCTTGACGTCGCGCAGGCGCTTGGCGATCTGACCGAGGAAGCCCGGCTGGATCGGCTCGTCGACCCGGGTCTCCTCCCAGATCGAGCGCAGGGTCAGCCCCAGCGCCTGCAGGGCCGCGCTCAGCTCGGCCCCCGATCCGCCGAGGACCACCTGCTGAAAGGTCTGACCGCTGAGGTACTCGAGGAGGAGCGACGCGTGGTGATCCGCCTCGTGCCAGCCGAGGATCTTCGGCGCCAGGTCGGGGAAGCGCTCGTGCCAGAAGTGGATCCCGTCGCGCTCCTCGACCAGCTTGTCTCGCTGCCCCTCCTTGAAGAGGACGAGGTTGCCCTCGGAGCCCTCACGGTGGTCGCGGACCTTGCCTATCCGACAGCCCGAGCGGGTCTCAAAGATCGTCTCGAGGCTGAGCCCCTTGCTCTCGCCCTTGCCGACGTCGAGGGTCTCCTCGAGCGCCCAATACTGGTGGATCTTGAGCCGCTCGTGCAGGGAGAGCGAGATCACGGCCTCGCCGATGTTGAGCAGCGAGTCGCCCATCCGCTCGAGGTAGCGGGCGATGAAGAGGGTGGTGACCAGGTCCTCGACCTCCTCGCCGCCGGCCCGCAGCTCCGACATCACCCGGCGGAAGCGCTCCGCGTACATCTCGTCGAGGTTGATCTCGGCGCGGCAGATCTGCAGCGCCTCGGACACGTCGGCCTGAAAGACCGCCTCGGAGACCCGCCCGAGGCCGCCGAGCACCTCGTCAAAGAGCGGCTCAAACTCGTAGCGGCGGAGGACCGTGTGGTCCTTGATGTACTTGTACTGGCGGAGGATGTTGACCGCGAAGTCGGCCATCCGCTCGAGGTTGTTGGTGACGATGTCGACCGCGCGGGCGAGCTCGACGGTCCGCTGGTCGCCCTCCTCCGCGTCGCGGATCACCGTCAGGCACTTGCTGTCGATGAAGCCGCGGAGGTTATCGATGTAGTCGTCCTTGAGGTACACCGAGTCGATAAGCGACTCGTCGCCGGTCGTCAGGACGCGGACCGTCGACTCGACCTGCTTTGTGACCTCGAGGACGAGGAAGCGAAAATTCTCTTGGATCGCCCGGCTGGGCATACTTAGGAGGTCCCACCGTCGCTAGTCTTGATCACCAGAGAGCCGACGCTCGGATCGCGGTCCTCCTCGTCCTCCTGCCAGTTCAGGCGGAGCGAGACCTTGACCGCGCCGCGCTTGCGCGAGGCCTTGACGTCGAACTTCAGGAGCCCGCGCGGCTCGAGCTCGATCGCCTGACCGTTGTGGCCAAAGGTCAGATTCCCGTTGGCGAACGCCTCAGAGAGCGCGTTGAGGTACTTGGCGATCGACTGGCGATCTTCTAGGGATTCGTGACGGAATTCTTCGTGGTCGCTGGCCATGCGCGCTCCGGGGGGCCGAGCAGAGTACTACGAGCCGGCCCCTGCGTCGCTCACCGCAGCCCCCGCACCCCCGGTGGACGGCGAAGCCGGCGCGAACTCGGCGCGAACCGAGCCCGAACCGAGCCCGAACCGAGCCCGAACCGAGCCCGAACCGAGCCCGAACCGAGCCCGAACCGAGCCCGAACCGAGCACAGTCGCCACCAGCGAGCCTCGACGGGCCCGCCGCGACTAGCTCTGCGTCTCCTCGCTCGCCGGGGCGTCCTCGCTCGCCGGGGCGTCCTCGCCCGCCGGAGCGTCCTCGCCCTCAGCCTCTTCGCCGTCGCCGTCATCGCCGTCCGGGCTGGCCGCGGCCTCGTCGTCGTCATCGCCGTCCTCTCCGCCCGCGTCGTCATCACCGCCCTCTCCGGCGTCGACCGCCTCAAAGCGGAGGCCGTGGGCTCCGTCGGCGTCCTGGAGCTCGCGCCAGCTCAGCTCGAGGCGGAGCTTGCCCTTGTCGCCCTTGCGGCTGACGTCGAGCTCGAGATCGACGACATCGCGCGGGCTGATCACGAGCTCACGGTCGCCGGCCTTGACCCGGATCGTCCCGGCCCGGAGGGCAGCGGCCAGCTCCTCGAGGGATGCAGCGGCCTGTTCACGGCTGAGCGCCGCGGAATAACGCATTTCCTGTTTTGACATTCGACGCACTCCCAAACGCGTCCGTGGACCACGGGCGCGTGCCAGGCTAGCGCAAGCCGCCGAGGGGTCACAAGGCGTCACATGCGCCCCTGCCGCGCGATCACCGTCCAAGCGGCCCCAGGGCCCCCCAGGCGAACATTTCTCCCCGCCCACAGCGCTCATTCGCCCGCCATGTCCGCGAACGAATATGCCAAGCTTGCGCCCATGGGCTCCGCCTCTCGCTCCCACTCCGACATTGAAGTCCTCCAGAGCTCCAACCGCTCCAAGCTGATCGCCCTCGGTGGGATCGTCGCGATCGCAGGCGCCGGGTTCTACCTGACCCGCGGAGGACCCATCGGCGCGCCCGAGGAGGGCTCGTCGATCATGATCGTCACCAAGGGGTCGTTCCACTACCGCCACTCGATGGAGGAGTACGGCTTCAAGGTGCTGGAGCAGCGCCAGGACGCCTTTGTCGAGAAGGCGATCGAGATGATGCCGGAGCTCGCGGAGGTCGAGGAGCTCGACGACGTCACGGCGATCCTCCAGCTCGCCGACTTCGGCGGCTACGCCTACGTCGCCTTCGAGAACCCCGAGCAGGTCGACTTCTCGAAGATCGAGGTCGAGGGCGGCGTGCCGAGCTTCGTCGACGCCAACCGCTTCGCCGTGGTCTCGGCGGGCGATTTCGCCTTCCCCCACAGGATGACCGTCACCCCGGAGCGCTCCGATCTGGTCCCCGGGATCGACCTCGACCTCCTGACCGCGCTCTTCGCCCAGGAGCCGCTCCACAGCGCCCTGACCGAGAACCCCGAGGGCGGCCCCGAGGTGCTCATCCTCGCCAACCAGCTCGAGATGGCGATCGAGCGGGTCTCGACGATCGACGAGGCGGTGAAGACCATCGCCAAGATCGAGGAGGCCTCGCGCGAGCTGCTGATCGACCAGGAGCGCGGCCGCGACAAGCCGGCGCTCCTCGGCTCGCTCCACGAGAGCGTCCACCCGATCGCCCTCGCCAACGGCGGCGTGCTGATCCCCAGCCGGACCGCCAACTTCACCTCCAAAAACGGGCTCAGCGCGGATCTCTCGCTCGACGACGCCTGGCGCTTCTTCTTCCAGCCCTCGTCCACCGGCGAGGGCGAGCGCAGCGTCTGCGAGGCCGTCTTCGAGGGCGCGCTCGACCAGAGCGGACGTCGGCCCCGCTTTCGCCAGGCCCCCAGCGGCGACGCCCTGCTCATCGACCAGAGCGGCGACTCTCGCCTCTTCACCCTCAGCGCCGACGCTCCCGCCGACGGCACCTGCCAGCTCGTCGACCGGGGCACGCTGCCGCGCCTCGCCAACCGCAAGGACGATCCCGGAGCGCCGCACGCCAGCGGTTGGGTCGCCCGCTCGCGCCACGAGGGCAACGACGTCATCGACGCGGTCGTCGAGCTCCTCGCCCCCGGCGACGAGCCGCCGCTCGACCTCCTGCGCAGCACCCGGATCTCGGTCTCTGCCCCGGTCTGGCTCGACGCCGATCACCTCGCGGTGGTCTCGAGCTACCGCGAGGGAGACGCGGGTCAGGGTGTTCTCCTGCTCAGCCGCCACCACCCCGGCGTCGCCCTCGAGATCGGCCCGCAGGTGGTCGCCGGCTCCTACAACATCTTCTCGCTCGCCGCGGCGCCGAAGGGCGCGGGCGATGCGAACCCGCGCCTGGTGGTCGTCAGCGCTGGGCCCCACGCCGCGAGCCTCTTCCGCCTCGACCTCCCCGCCGACTACCCGACCCTCTTCACCGAGGCGCTCGCCGAGGCGCCCGCGTTCGAGCCCGATCCGGAGCACCCCGCCGACGTCCGCCTGATCACCCTCGACGCCACCCGCTTCGACGAGGCGATCCGCCTGACGGACGACGGATCGGTCTCCGACCCGGCCGTCTCCGCCGACGGCAAGTGGGTCACCTACACCATCGCCAACTCCGAGGCCGAGAGCGACAACGACTACGAGATCGGCCTGGTCGCCATGAGCGGTGAGAGCGACGCCCGCCTGCTCACGCAAAACGGCCTCGACGATCACTCCCCCTTCTTCAGCGGCGACTCGAAGCGGGTGGTCTTCAAGACCAAGTACCCGATCGAGCGGACCACCTGGTCGCTGACCACAGGGCGCTCGCTGCCGGTCGAGTAGGCCGCGAGCGCAAGGCCGGACGAGGCACTCCTGCTCCCTGGGCATCGAAGGAGATCTGCCACTCTAGGCGGTCAACCTTCGCCCGAGGAGCGTCCTTGCTCACTTAACCCAAAGCTCGGAGTCCGCCCAGCCACGAGAGAAACCCACATCCTTGGGGTCCACTGTCGGATAGCGGTGGAAGAGTTCCTCTAGCTCTTGAGTCCACCTCGACGACAGAGGGACGGCACGCAGGAGACAGTTGATGACGGCCGCGCGAACAAAGAAGGTATTGCCTTCGCTCTGAGGGAAGTGCAGACCCTTTCGCTTGTAGGGCATCGGTGGAAATGCAAGCGACCTCCCCAGGAGTCTCCCGTGATGGCAAACCGTATTTCTCAAGTGCGTTAGGCTGTGCAACCACGAGGCGAAGACAGGGCTGTGATCCACGTTGAGCAGCAACGCAATCTCTGCCTTGTCCTCGCTGCTCCGCAGTATCCCAAAGATCCTCGACCAGAACCCGAACGTCACCGACTCGGCCACGCCCCAGCTTGGCGGCAAGTAGGGATCGGAGTACTTCGTCACGTAGTGCTTCAGAAAGCCGACCCCAGCGTCTCGCTTTCCACCCTGCCCTCGCATCACTCCCTTCTCAATGCTCTGCAGCACCCCGCCCAGACCAAACCTCAGGCTCGGCTTCAACACCTGAGCGTCGAGGAACCAGTGGGGACCGTACCTACGGCTCAACACGTTGGAGAACGAAGCACGGCATGCGGCCTCAATCCGCGCGAGCGCCCCAAACGTGATCTTCCGAAGACCTAGATCGAACTCGCAGCGATCGATGATCGCCTCGAAGCTCACCGGCACGCGAAACCGACGACTCACCGGATCGATGAGGTGAAACCAGTAGCCTTTGAGGCGATAGCCCCCCACGTAGGAGAGGTAGGCCAGAGCCCCGGCTCTATCGTGCACGACAACCCCTTGCGCCTCTAGCTTCGCGAGGAGTTGGTCGGGATTGAGGGCTGGCTTGTTGAACGAAACCAATGAAGAACCCGCCATTTTGCACGCCTTCGTAAGAAGGACTTCCATTAAGGAAGGCTACGTGTGGCGGGTGTTGTTGGGAAGAAGGCTAGGCTCACTCTCCGACCTTGTCAAGCGACCGCCCAACGCCTGGAACCGCGTCCTCGGCGCGGAGGTGTGCCGGATGGAGGAGGCAAGAAAGAAAAGATCGCGACGCCGGAATCTCCGCCTAGGGCTCGCGCGTGAGATCCATCGCTCGCCAATGCGGCGGGCGTCGCTCACTCGCACAGCTCGCTATGCGGTCGGCCGTAGGTCCGCCGCGACTCAGGTCGATCGCGCCGACCTCAGGTCGTGTCACCGGCTCCTTCGTCGACCGACGGAGGCCCGTCATGTCCACAGATCCATCTTCTCCGCCCGACCGTCCCCGGTCTGGCCCCGATCCCCACGCTCAACCCCGAAGCAACACCTCACCGCCCGGCGGGGGCGCCCGACGGGAGCGCCTCGCCCGGCGGACCCGGACCCTGATCCTCGCCCTCAGCCTCGCCTCGCTCACCGCGATCGCAAGCGCCCTCTGGAGCCCAGAGCCGACGACGACCCCGCGTCTCATCGGCGCTGCGGTCGTCATCGCCGCGGGGGTGCTGCTCTTCGACGCGCTCCTCGGCCGCCTCCGCGGGCGCTGGGAGGGGGGCTGGCGGCGGAGCCTCGTCGCCATCGGCGAGCAGGTCCAGGCCCTGCTCGCCCGGCTCTGGCCCGACGCTCCCAAGAGCCCTGACGACGGTAGTCAGTCCCTCAAGACAGGTGAACGTCTCGCCCTGGTCGCCGGCTGCTGCCTGGCGACGCTCGACGTCGTCCTGACGACGCTGCTCCTCCGGGACGTCTTCCCGGAGCCGCCCTACCGCTTTGAGCTCCTCTCGCTGATCTCCCCGGAGGCGGTCGAGTGGTCCTTCTATCTCGCGGTCGCCGTCTTCAAGGTGCTCCTCGAGCTCTGGCTCGGGGTCGTCGATCGCCTCGGCAGCGAGGGCGCTCGCTCGCCCGTCCGCTACTTCGTCCTCGGCCTCGCCTCGGCGTTTGACGCCGCCCTCGCCCTCGCCCGCGGCCTCCTCCTCGCAGAGCAGGGGATCACCGGCGCCGCCGTCACGACCTCCAACATCGTCTTTATCGGCTTCGGCCTGGCGATCCCCTGGGTGGTCGCCCACACCGGCGGGCTCCTGGTCCGCGCCGCCGATCCTTTCTTGACCCGCTTCGGCCTCCTGCGCACGCTGACCGCCCTGCCGCGGATGCTCCTCACCGGGCTCGTCTGGGCCGTCGCCCTCGCCCTCGGCCTGCCGATGCTCCTCGCGGTCGCGGCCATCGGCCTCATCTCGACGATCTGGTCGTCGCTGCACGAGATGGTCGCGCTCCTCCTCGGTCACGACGATCCCGAGGCGCCGCCCGTGGTCTTCGCCGCCGAAGGCGACAGAGCGACCCCCCAGGCTCCCCCGCGCACGGTCGCGGACGCCGAGTACAGCGCCCTGCCGGCGCCGATCGGGGGTGGACGATGAACGCCGGGGGGATCATCGCGACCGCCTCGGGCTTTTTGATCGCCGCCCTCGGCGTCGGCGCCCTCACCCTCTGGCAGAGCGAGCCGCAGGCGGCCGCCGAGGACGGCGAGTGGCGCCCGCCCTGCGTCCAACGACTGCACCGGGACTTCCGGACGATCGACGTCAGCCTGGGGGGCGGCGATGGATCGTCGGGCAGCGCCCAGGCAGGCGACGCCCCTGCCGGCAGCACAACAGCCCAGCACACGATCCTCTTCGGGGTCGACCGAAGCCCCTCGAACCGCGAGGTCTCCGACGAGCAGTTCGACGCGGTCGTCGACCACAGCAAGTCCCTACCGCTCGACATCGCCGCCGGGATCCTGCTGATCTCGGACCGCAGCGATCGCTCCTCGACCCCGGACATGCCGATGGAGCTGGCGAGCCGCCTGCCCACCGCGACGGTCCCGCCCCTCCCCTGCGCCCCGGACTGCCAGCCCCGCTCGCTCTTCGAGCAGCACTGCTACGAGCGGCTAGAGGAGGCCCTGGAGACCCGCGCATCATCGATGAGCGACGAGTCCGCCCGACGACGCAAGGAGCTCGTGGACGCCCGCTCCCAGCGGATCGACGCCTGGGCCCGGGAGGCCAGGGACTACACGCCCAAGCCGGGGACCTCGCTCCTCGCCTTCTTCGCCAAGGTCGCCGACCTGCCGCCGGTGATCGGCTCTCCGGCGAGGACAACCCTCGTCGTCCTCTCCGATCTCGAGGAGGCCCGCACCGGCGACCGCCGCAAGCTCGAGGGTTTTTACGCCAAGTACCGCGCCAAGGGGGAGCTCTGCCCCGAGGTCGAGTGGCTCCCGCGGGGGCTCGCGGGCCTCGACGTCCTCCTCCTCCAGACCCACACCGACGGGATCAACGCGGAGCTCTGGGGTCAGCGGTGGGAGGCGCTCCTCGGCTGCGCCGGAGCCCATGTTCGCCGCCAGCGCTACAGCGCCGCGGTCAGCCTGGGCGACTACCTGGCGCCCTCGCTCGCCGGGCTCGCCGAAGCGCCGATGGCTGAGGGCTGAGGGCTGAGGGCCCTCGGCGCCGACGACGATGGTGATGACCTCGGCGAAGGTTGGCGGCGCTCCTTCACGCCGCCGGCCTTCGCCCCCCGGCCAGGCTGCGGAGGCTCCGCTCGCCAGCGGCCGATGAGCGAACGATGACCGCTCGCCGACCGCTCGCCGACCCCCCCCAAAAAAGAAGAAAACAGAACAAGATGTCGACCGCGCTACCTGGCCCCGCGGACAAGCGCGTAGCGAAAGTACGAGCTCGCGTCCGGCGGCAGGTTTCCCGGGCCCCAGGCGACCGCGTGACCGGTGATCCACCACGGCCCTTCGGCGGTGTAGAGGCATCGCCAGAGGTTCCCCCCGACCGCGCCGAGCACCTCACCGCGGCGGAAGAGAACCGCCTGATCGACCCGCGTGGCCATCCCGTTCGCCTTAGGCGGCGGCGCTTCGGCGGGCTGGGGCGCGCCGATCTCCCAGCCATTCGCGATCGCCGGGTCGCCGCTGTCCGAGGAGGCGAGGCGGAGCTCTCCGCCGGCGCGGATCCAGAGGTCGGTGAGCGGGTGAATGCCGAGGACTCGCGACTCCGTGTGCGCCTCGATCCGCTCGCCGACCGCGACCGGAGCGTCGACGCCCCGCGGCAGGACCAGGAGCAGCTCGCGCGCTCCATCAGGGGTCGAGAGGAGGATCCTCGAGCTCGTCCGCCGCTCATCGGTCCCCGCAGCGGCGGACGCGAGAGGCTCGACCTCGGCGATCACGCCCTCGACGTGGCCCTCCCAGCGCTCGCCGATCCGCAGTGAAACACCCGCTCCAGCCGGCAGCTCCGCGGGTCTAGGGGTGTTCGCGGGGGGCTCTGTAGGCACCCGCCAAGGGTCCAACGCCGCCGACCTCGGCGCAAGCTCAGACGAGCCCTGCTCACCGGCCAGGAGCGCTCGCGAGAGCTCTCGTCCCTGAGCACGGAGACCTGTCGGCGCGACCTCTCCTCAGCAAAGCGGACTGCGAGCGAAGGTGCAGGTGCAGGCGCTGGCGCAGGTGCAGGCGCAGGCGCTGGCGCTGGCGCTGGTGGGCGAAGCATCACCGCGACGCGGCGCACCCTGGGTCAGCCCTGGGCTGCGCAGCGAGCCGAGCCGAGCAGCCGACCCGAGTCCCCGACCCGAGTCCCCGACCCGAGTCCCCGACCCGAGTCCCCGACCCGAGTCCCCGACCCGAGAACCCGAGCGGCTGAGCCGAGACCTCGAGCGGCCGGGCCGAGGTCCCGAGCGCGGCTTTGTCTACTTTCGCGCGCAGGTCCAGGTGCCGCCGCAGGTGCAGGCGAAGTCTCCGCCGCTCGCCTTGTAGACGCAGAAGTCGACCTGACCGCGGGGACAGGACGCTCCGTTGCGCGGGACCTGGCGCGGGCAGGCGGACGATCCAGAGACCGAGGAGACCGTGCCGGGGTTGTTGCTGCCGCCACCCTTGCAGGCGCCGAAGGCGAGGCCCAAGAGGCCGGCGAAGACAAACGCGGGGGTGGAGCTGAAGAGCCTGCGCATCACCGCTCAGCGTCGCCCCAAGCCCGGAGGCCTGTCAACCGACGCTGCGCCCGAGGAGCCATGGAACCCGTCTTGAGCCGCGACGAGCGTCAGAGGCTGCGGCTGAGCCGGTGAACAGGATGAGAACGAAGAAGGGGCCCGTGAAGGCCCCCTCATCACCGACGGCCTGGGCCGCCGTCTCGTCTCGCGAGCTCTACCTAGTCGTGGAGCTTGACGTACTCGAAGTCGAGCGGCTGTCCGTCGATCCCGCGGGTCGGCGCGGCGATCCAGTTGGCGAACTTCCCGGGCTCGTACACCGGCTTCATGATCGAGAGCAGGTAGTCGTTGTCGGCGGGGGTCAGGACCCAGCGGTGCTTGTTCGCCTCCCACTGGTCGGCGGTGATCAGCTGACCCTCGGGGTTGAAGAAGTGATCGGTGTAGATCCCCTGGTGCCGGTGGAAGCGGCGGCTCGGCAGGGTCAAGCGGGTCTTCGAGCCAGCGGCCTCGAGCGTACGGTTCCACTTACGCAGCGCCCGCTCGCAGTCCTTGACGTAGGAGTCGCGGAGGACTTCGTTCATCGCGTTGCGCAGCGGCACGTCGCGCTCGGTCAGCTTGCCGCCGTCGACGACGTTGAGCCGGTACTCCTGGCCCAGCGCCCGGTGCTCGTCGAGGCGATCCTCGCGGTAGCGGCCCTTGAGGCCGGCGGCGAAGAAGTCCGCCGCGTTCGACGAGATCTCGCCGCCGAAGAGGTCGAGCGAGTAGGTGAACCAGTAGTTGATCGTCCGCTGGATGAGATCGAAGTCGATCCCGCCCTGGTTGCGGATGTCGCCGTTGGGATCGATCTGCTCGAGCTCGGCGGAGCGCTTGATGATCCGGTCGAGGCCGGTCTCGCCGACGAAGAGGTGGTGGGCCTCCTCGGTGAGCATGAACTCGGTCGTCCGCGCGAGCGGATCGAAGCCGCTCTGGGCGAGCGCCGCGAGCTGGTACTTGCCGTCACGGTCGGTGAACATCGTGAAGGCGAAGAAGCTCAGCCAGTGGTCGCAGGGCTGGTTGAACGCGCCCAGGATCCGCGGCTTGTCGACGTCGCCGGAGCGGCGCTCGAGGAGCTCGTCTGCCTCGTCACGGCCGTCGCGGCCGAAGTACTTGTGGAGGAGGTAGACCATCGCCCAGAGGTGGCGGCCCTCCTCGACGTTGACCTGGAAGAGGTTGCGCAGGTCGTAGAGGCTCGGGGCCATGTGCCCGAGCATCCGCTGCTGCTCGACGCTCGCCGGCTCCGTGTCGGCCTGGGTGACGATGATCCGCCGCAGGGCGTTGCGGTGCTCGCCGGGGATCTCGTGCCACGCCGGCTTGCCCGCGTCGTCACCGCAGCGGATCTCGCTCTCCTCCTCGCGGGGGTTTAGGAAGATGCCCCAGCGATAGTCGGGCATCCGCACGTGATCGTAATGCGCCCAACCGTCGGTGCTCACCGAGACCGCGGTCCGGAGGAAGACCGGCTTGTCCTCGAAGTCGGTCGGGCCCATGTCGTGCCACCACTCGAGGTAGCGCGGGAGCCACTTCTCGAGGGCTCGCAGGAGCTTCGGGTCGTCGGCGAGGCCGACGTTGTTCGGGATCTTGGCGTTGAGATCGACGGTTGTGCTCTGCATTGCGTACTCCTGCTAGCTCTCGCTAGACGCGCTTCCAGTCGAAGGTGGGGCGCTCGGGCTTGCCGTAGAGGGAGAGGGCCCCCTGGCCGCCGGTCGCGTTGGGTCGGATGAAGATCCAGTTCTGCCAGGCTGAGAGCCGGGCGAAGATCTTCGAGTGCTCGTTCTCCGCGCCTGGGAAGCGGAGGTTCGCCTCCATGCCGGTGAGGGCGTCCGGGGAGAGGCTGGCCCGCTCCTCGATCGCGACGCGAATGTCATCCTCCCAGTCGATGTCGTCGAGGAGGACCGTGACGAGGCCGGCGTCGTCCGACTCCTCGGGGTCGAGGAGACCGCGACGCCCGGCGAGGGCCTCGAGGAGCTCGGGCTCACCGTGGAGGTGCGCCTGCACCCGGCTAAGCCCGTGGGTCATCGGCATCGTCCCTTCGTTGAACACCGACAATCCAGTCTGGACCGGGTGATCGGGATCGTCGAGGAGGTAGAAGCGATCGCTGGCGAGAGCCAACTCAAGGAGACAGCCGGCGAAGGCGGTTCCGGCGTCGCCGAGGGCGAAGAAGGAGCGGCTCGAGAGGTCGAAGCGACGGAGCACGCGGGCCATATGCCGGAGCACCTCGTTGCCGAGCCAGCCGTCGCGGAGGGCCCAGAGCGCCTCGTCGTGGGCGAGGATCGTCGCCGCGTCGCCGACCGCCCGGACCAAGCAGAGGCCGATCGCGTGGAGGTTGAAGCGGAGGTAGAGGAGCGCGTCGTCGAGCTCGCGGAACGCCCGCAGCGCCCAGAGCTGATCGCCGGCCCTGTGGAGCGCGGCCGCGCCCTCCCCCAGCAGGGCGACGTCCTCGGCGCTCGGCCCCTTGATCGTCAGGTTGGCGGTCCGGGCCTCGTCGTCCCAGCTCAGCTCGACGTAGCGGTAGGTGCGGGTCGAGCCCTCCATCACGGGGTCGAGCGAGCCGAGCTTGATGCCGACGCGCTCGCCGTCGCCGAGCCCCTCAGCGGTCTCGGCCGCGACCGTCGCGGCGCGGGCCCGGAGCTTCTCCATGAAGCGCGAGCGGGGGTAGATCCCGTCGACGAGGCGCCACTTGACGGCCTTCTTGCCGCGGATGCCCTCGGCGGTGGTCGAGAAGACATCCGCGCGGTCGCGCCGGATCTTCCGCTTGTCGACCAGGCGGGTGAGACCACCTGTCCCCGGGAGCACCCCGAGCAGGGGGACCTCGGGGAGGCTCACGGCGGACGAGCCGTCGTCCTGGAGGTAGATCTCGCGGCAGGCGAGCGCGAGCTCGTAGCCGCCGCCGGCGCAGGTGCCGTTGGCCCCGCAGAGATAGACCTGGCGGCTGTAGGCGTCGGCGTCCTCGAGCTCGCAGCGGGTCTCGTTGGTGAACTTGCAGAAGTTCACCTTCCAGGCGTGGGTCGACGAGGCGAGCATGTGGATGTTCGCGCCGGCGCAGAAGACGTTGTCGGTCCCCGAGGTGACCATCACGGTCCGGACCTCGGGGTGCTCAAAGCGCATGCGGCGGACGACGTCGGCGAGCTCGATGTCGACGCCGAGGTCGTAGCTGTTGAGCTTGAGCTCGTAGCCCGGCTTCATGCCCCCGTCAGGATCGACGCACATCTCGAGGTGAGCGACAGGACCGTCGTAGGAGACACGCCAGTGGCGATACCGCGACGGGTCGGTGTCAAACTCGACGACGAACTCGTTATCGTTGGTGTCTGCGGAATCCATTCCAGCGAAAAAGCTAACAGCCATCCGCAGCATTCGCGGCGAAGTCCTCTCGTGGGTTCCCGCACGGCTGTAGAGTCACGCGAAGCTGGAGATTCCCGGCGCACGAAAGGCCCGCGGCGATCATCAACGCGACGCCGAGGATCGGCCGACGCGAACATCTGCCAGCGGCGCCGTGATCGGTCTCATGGGATCACCGAGGCGGGGCGAAATGCGTGTGCATCCGCACGATACGAGACATGCTCATTCTCGGCGCTAGGTACGGCTGGCGCCCGTCTCGGGCAGGATGCAGGGGCCATGCTCGGAGCGGTCATATTCGATCTCGACGGCGTTCTCATCGACTCATTGGCGTCGGTCCGGGCGTCGATGAACCACGCCCTCGGACGTCTCGGCCGACCGCTCCTCGTCGGCGATGAGGCCCGCGCCTACATCGGTCCGCCCCTCGCCCAGACCGCGCCGCGGCTCATGGGAGACGATGACCCGGCGCAGTCAGAGCGCTTCATCGCCATGTTCCGCGCCCACTACGACGAGACCGCCGAGGCGACGACCGCCGCGATGCCCCACCTCTCGCCGGTGATCCACGCCCTCGCCGACCGCTGGCCCCTCGCCCTCGCGACCTCCAAGCCGGAGGTCTACGCCCGCCGGCTCCTCGACGTGTTCGGCATCACCGGCGCCTTCCGGACGATCTGCGGCAGCTCGCTGGAGCATCACGACGACACCAAGGCGACGATCATCGGCCGCGCGCTGGGGGCCCTGGGGCTCGCGGCGGAGGACCGCGCCGTCATGGTCGGCGACCGGTCCTACGACGTCCGCGGGGCCGCGGCCCACGGCATCCGCACGATCGGCGCGGCGTACGGGATGGGCGGCGCGCAGGAGCTGCGAGAGGCCGGCGCCACGTGGCTGATCGACGGTCTCGACGAGCTGCCTGCGCTCCTCGATCGGCTCGACACAACGCTCTAGGGGACCGTGGTGAAGCCACCCTTCCGCCCGGCGGAGGGAGAAGGTCTGTCGCCCGTGACTCGACGCCCTCGCTAGGCGGCCGCGGGGGAGCGCCCTAGCCAGGCGATGACCTCGACGTGGGGCGTCTGAGGGAGGGTGTCGTAGGCCCGCAGGGCGACGCGTCGGTAGCCGCCCGCCTCGAGCGCGGCGAGGTCACGGGCGAGGGTCCGCGGCGAGCAGCTCATGATCTGGAGCCGCGGAGCCGCGAGCGCGACGAGGCGCGCGCAGACCTCCGCTCCGAGGCCCGCCCGCGGCGGGTTGGCGATCACGAGCTCCGGTCTCGCTCCGCCGTAGCCGGCGAGAAATTCCGCGGCCCCGAGCGCGACCACGCCGAGCGCGTGGGCGCTCTCGGGATAGGACTCGACCGGGACCACCCGAGCGAAGCCTGCGCGGAGGAGCGAGGTCGTCACGCCGGCCCCGGCGTAGAGGTCGAGGGCCAGCTCGCCCGCCAGCGCATCCCCCTCGTGATCCCGCACCAGATCGCGATAGGCGAGCTCGGCCACCGCCGGGTTCGGCTGGAGGAAGCCCAGCGGGCCGACCTCGACCTCTCGCCCGGCGAGGCGCAGCGAGAGGCTCGGCTCCCCCCGCAAGAGCTCGATCGCCGCGCCGCGGATCGCGTTGCCCTGGCCGCTCTGGACGCTCCAGGCGACGCCGCTCGGCAGCTCGAGGCGGTCGGCGAGGGGCCGCAGGGCCCGGGCGTCCGCCGCCCCGGTGATCAGGGTCAGGAGCACCGAGCGGCCGTCGGTCTTCAGCCAGACATAGCGGAGGCCGGCGGAGCCGGGCTCCCCCTCGCCGGCGTCCGGGCGATAGGGCTCGGTCCCGAGCTCATCGGCGACGGCGAGGAGCTCGTGGGCGGCCGCGGCGATCGCCGGATGCTCGACGAGACAGCCGGTCATGTCGGCGAGGCGATGGCTGCCGCTGACGTAGGAGCCGAGCACCAGCGCCCCCGCGACCCCGCCGACGACCCGCTTGCTCGACCAGCGATAGCCGAAGTCGCCGCCGGGGAGGGCCCGGATCGAGTCCACCTCGAGGCCGTAGACCTGCGCGAGCAGCCGCCGCTTCTCGGCCCGCTGGGCGTCCTCGTGGAGGGTCTGCCAGGCGCAGCCGCTGCACTCCCCGCCGCGCCCTGGATGACGCTCGCAGGGCGGACTTCGCCGGCCGGGATGCGCCGTGAGCAGCGCCTCGACGGTCGCGAAGGAGCGGCGGTGCTGGCCGACGTGGTCGACGACGACGCGGACCCGCTCGCCGATGAAGGCGCCGCTGACGACGACCTCGCCCCCCTCGAAGGAGGCGAGCCCAGCCCCGTCGGGGCCCACGCGGTCGATCGTCAGCTCGAGCTTCTGGCCTGCGCGAATCACAACCCGCAGACCATACCCAGCCCGGCCAGGACCTCGAAGTAATTCGGGAAGGTCTTGCGCACGCAGCCGGGGTCGAGGATCCGCACCTCACCGGCGAGGGCGAAGGCCATCGCCATCCGGTGGTCGAGGTAGGTGTCGATCGTCACGCCGCGGCGGGGACCCCCCGCGGGCGGCGTGATCACGAGGCCGCCCTCCTCTTCGACGACCGTCGCCCCGAGCTTGCGCAGCTCGGTCGCGCCGGCGGCGAGGCGATCGCTCTCGTGGTGCCGGAGGATCTCGACCCCCGAGATCGAGGTCCTCCCCTCGGCGTAGAGGGCGACCACCGCCAGCGTCAGGGTCATGTCCGGCATGTCCCGCATGTCGACCTCGATCCCCCGCAGGCGGCCGCAGGAGCGTACCCGTGTGGTGTTCGGCCCCTGCTCGACGACCGCCCCCATCCGCTCCAGGAGGCCGACAAAACCGGCGTCCCCCTGGAGGCTCGCGGTCCCGAGATCGGGGATCGTCACGGCCCCGCCCGAGATCGCCGCGAGGGCGAGGAAGTAGCTCGCCGCCGAGGCGTCGGGCTCGATCGCGTAGTCGCGGCCGACGAGGGGGCTCGGCTCGACCGTGATCCGGTTCTCCCCCGTCCACGCTCCGCGACCGCCGAAGGCCTCGAGCGTCGCCAGGGTCATGTCGACATAGGGGCGGGCTGGCGTGCCGCCCCCTAGGATGATCGTCGTCGCCTCCCTCGCCAGCGGAGCCGCGAGGATCAGCGCCGAGATGAACTGCGAGCTCGGCGGTCGTCGCAGACGGATCTCGCCGCCGCGCAGACCCCCGGCCGCGCCGACGATGGTCACCGGCAACGCCCCCGCCTCGCCGTCGTAGCGAAGCTCCGCCCCTTGGGCCGCCAGGGTGTCGAGGAGCACCGCCATCGGCCGCTCCCGCATCCGCGCCGTGCCGTCCACCCGCGAGGTGATCGGCGAGGCGGCAAGGGCCGCGCTGAGAAAGCGAGCGGCGGTCCCGGCGGTGCCGACGTCGAGCGGCGTCGTCGGCTCGTCGAGGCAGACAAAGGGCCCCCCGGCGCCGTCGACGACGACCCTGCGCCCCTCGTCGCTCGCGCTGCACGGGACCCCCAGGCGGGCGAGCGCGGCCCGCATCAGCTCCGTGTCCTCCGACTCGAGACATCCCGTGAGGGTGGAGCGACCGCTCGCCAGACCCGCGAGGAGGAGGGCCCGGTTCGTCAGGCTCTTCGAGCCCGGAGGTCGCAGCTCCCGGCCGTCGAGGGGCGCGGGGATCGGGCGGAGAGCGAGGCTGTCGGCGCTGGCCATCACCGCAGTCTATCGACCTCGGCGGTCACCTCAAGGGCCTCGCCGCCGAGCGCGGGGAGAGGGCCCCTTCACCGTCTACGCCGAGCTCTGAGGCTCGCCAGGGCTCTGCGAAGCTCGGCGAAGCTCTGCGCAACGCGAGCGAGAGCCCGCGCAAGACCGCTCAGTCGAGCCACTCGACCTTGGTCGCCTCAAAGTTGATGTAGAGCCAGGCCCCCGCGTCCATGTCCTCGGGATCGGGGTTCGGATCGGTGTCGTCGATCGGCGTCTCGGGATCCTCTTGGCACCCGTCGCCGCCGCCGATCGATCCCCAAAAGTTAAACGGCTCGCTGACGCCGTCGATCATCCCGACGACCATCTTCGCCTCGCTCTCGCGGAGATAGCCGCGGAGCGTCCCCTTGACCAGCGAGGTCACCTGGCCCCCCTCCGCGACCGTGTAGCTGGCGGAGATCTGGACGTCCTGGAGGCTCACCGCCGGCAGGTTGTCGCTGCTCGCGAGGCGGATCGTGCCGTCCTGCGCGTCGCTCGAGAAGCAGGGCGCGTTCGACTGGTTCGGCGTGCCCTCCTCGCTGTAGAGGGGGTTCCAGGTCCCAGGGAGGACGATCGAGCAGGTCCCGGCGCCCTTGTTGGTGGCGGTGCTCATCACCGGCATGTCCCCGGTCTCGGTGCGCTCTGAACAGGTGTCGAGGCCGGCGTTGCACTGGGCGTTGACCAAGCGCACCGGCACCTGGGCCCCGTCGTCGGCGGTCGAGGGGTAGAAGACCAGCGCCTGGCTGGCATCACCGCCGGTGAGCTCGCTGAGGAGCCAGGCGTTGAGGATGGTCGTCACGTCGGCGCAGTCGCCCCCCTCCATGACGACAAAGTAGATGTGGGGGTCGATGACGGTGAGCTTGGTCAGGCGGTAGGCGTCGGGCTCGTCCTGCTCGCCGGTCGTCGTCGTCGTCGTCGTCGTCGTCGTCGTCGTCCCGGTCGTCGTCGTCGTCGTCATCTCGCCGCCGGTCGTCAGCACGGCGGTGGTCGCCGACCCGCCATTGCTCGCGCCGACGATCGGCTCGCCGGCGTCAAAGCACGCGCCGAGGGCGAGCGCAGCGACGAGGGCGAACGACGCGGGTGGCATCACTCGAGCCATACGACCCTCTCGGCCTCAAAGTTGAGGTACATCTGAATTCCTCGCTCCAAATTCTCGGGGTTCGGGTCTGGGTCGGTGTCGTCGATCGGGTTGTTGATGTCCGGCTGACAGCCGTCACCGCCGGCGATCGTACCCCAGAGGTTGAAGGGCAGGTCGGCGATCAACCCCTCGATCTCACGGGCGCTGCTCTCGGGGATAAAGCCCGTGATCAGCCCCCCCTGGAGCTTGTTGATCCCGGGCCCGATACCGCCGAACCCGTAGGCCCCAGAGACCTGCGCGTCATAGAGGACCAGCGGCGGGAGCCCCTCCGCCAGCGAGGGCAGGATCACAGTCCCCCGCGGGCTGGTGAAGCAGGGCGGCGGGGCCACGTTCGGCGCCCCCTCGGCCATGTAGAGCGGGTTGATCGTCGTCGGCAGGGTGACGTCGCAGGCGAGGTCGGCCGAGTTCATCGCCGAGGTCTTGACCAGGGTGCCGGCCTCCTTCTGCCAGCAGCGCGTGCCGTCGCCGTCGAAGGTGCACTCCCCCTCCGCGAGGACCATCGGCGCCGAGAGGGCGTTGGGATCCGCCGGGTCGAAGAGGAGCATCATGTTGACGGCCCCTCCTGGCTTGGTCTCCTCGGAGATCGCGTAGTTCATCAGCGCGGTCCGATCGCCGCAGCCGCCGAGGTCGTAGTAGACGTGGGGATCGACGATCGTCACCGAGGTCAGGCGATAGGCGTCGAGGTTGGAGACGGCCCCGGTCGTGGTCGATCCGGTCCCGTCCGTCGTCGTCGCTCCAGAGTCGCTGCTCGAGCTCGTCATCGTCGACGCCGCCGAGCCCCCGCTCGACCCCGAGTCGGTGCCGATGCAGGTTCCCTGACGATCGCAGGCGAGCTCGAGAAAGTCGCCGCGGTAGCAGCCGACGTCGACGCCGACGCTCAGCGCAGCGCCGACGAGGAGCGTCCACCGCGGGATCTCCCGCGCGCTCGTTCGCCCTCCTCGATGCCGCCGAAGCGTCCGTCGGCGTGACCTCCTACCCCACCTCACGGGGCTATCTTAGCCGACTTCGACGCGGAGCTACGCCCCATCAAGAGCCGAAGTGATCCGGTCGATCTGACCTATTGCCCCCCCTCCGCATCTGAATCACCATGTGCGGGTGAAGCCGGCGCCACTCCCTACGCCCCGCGCCTGCGCCCGACACCTCGCGCTTGCGCTCCTAGCCCCGCTCATCGCCCCGCTCCTCGCAGGCTGCCCGCCGCCCTCCGGGGACGATGAAGGGGCGGAGACGACCACCACCGGCGGTGAGGTCTCCAGCGAGCTCTGCGCTCGCTACATCGCCTGCGTGGGTGAGGTCAATCCGGCGGGCCTGGCCGACGCCGACCCCCTCCTCGGCGCCGAGGGCACCTGCTGGAGCGAGGCGATCGCCGCCCAGGTCGAGTGCATCGACCAGTGCTCCACCGGCCTCAGCAAGGCCCACCTCGACTACCCCCAAAGCTCGACCTGCGAGCCCCCGGACGATCTGAGCGACGCCATCTTCGAGGTCGGCCGCGCGATCTTCGACGACAACGATCCCTTCGCCGACCCCATCTGGGCCCCGCTCGCCGACGGCGGCAGCCTCGAGATGGTCCGCGGCGGTCAGGGGCTGCTGATGTTCCCGGTCGGCCTGCGCGGCGCCAACTTCATCATCGCCGACGACCCGACCGACTTCGGCGATCCGATGATGCCGCAGGTCGACATGTGGATGGACATCGACGGGTTTAACATCGGCTTCGCCGGTCACTTCGCCCGGATCTACAATTATCCGATCCCCTTCAGGCCGCTCGAGGGCGCCGACGGGATCTTCGAGTTCCTCTACATCGCCGTCATCGTCCCCGACGAGATCTCCGACCCCTACGAGCTCAACGGTCGCCAGGGCCACATCTGGATCGAGCTCCACCCCTTCGGCGAGGCGTCGCTCCTCCGCGAGATCGACGTCGAGATCGTCGTCGAAGACCCCGGGATCTAGCAGCGGCCAACGGTTGCGGCGCGAGGGCACACGGGACTTTTGCCGCGGGCTGCCAGGAGGTCGCGGGCGAGTGCCGATCCCGCTCCCTCCGCTCAGCCGCCGGCGCTGAAGGCCGACGCCGAGCGCCGGCCCGGCGGAGCGCCGACAGTGCCCTGCCGGCTCGTCGCGGCCACGGCGAAGGGGGCACCTCCGCCGAAGGTCGAGCTGCTCGCCTCTGGTACTCTCCGCGGCGATGGCTGAGCGTCCCTTCATCCCCGTCAACATCTCCGTCGTCACGGTCTCCGACAGCCGGACCCTCGAGACTGACAAGTCGGGTCAGCTCGCCGCCTCTCGCCTCCGCGAGGCCGGTCACAGGATCGCCGCCCGCGAGCTCATCAAGGACGACGAGGAGCTCCTCCGCGCGCTCCTCCGCCGGCTGATCGCCGACCCGGAGATCGAGGTCGTGATCACCACCGGCGGCACCGGCGTGACCCCGCGAGACGTCACCCCAGAGGCCCTCGCCCCCCTGGTGAGCAAGCCGATCCCGGGCTTTGGCGAGCTCTTCCGCTGGCTCTCCTACGAGGAGATCGGCACCTCGACGATCCAGAGCCGGGCCTGCGCCGCCCTCTGCGACGAGACCTACGTGTTCCTCCTCCCCGGCTCCCCCGGCGCGGTGCGGACCGCCCTCGACAGGATCCTCCTCCAGCAGCTCGACAACCGCCACCGCCCCTGCAATTTTGTCGAGCTGCTGCCGCGAATCCGCGGCCTCGCGCCTGGCTGAGCGGGGCCCCTGCCCTCGGCCGCGGACCCCTCTCATCGCCTCCGCGGCAGGGTCTCCGAAGAGAGCAGCCCGGGCTCGCCCACCGACGATCCGAGCGTCGCGGCGGACAGCCTGCCGCGCCCCCTCGTCGACCGCCCAGCCTCCGCCCCGTCACCGCCGGGCCTGCGTCGGCCGCCCTGCCCAAGCGGCCTACAAATGGCAAATTTCGACCCCCGACCGCCCTCCTGTGGCCCCTTGGTTGCGGGTATAGTCCCCGGCGATGGCCCTGCAAAACGACAGCTTCCTCCAGGCATGCCGCGGCGTACGTCCAGCGCACACCCCCGTGTGGATGATGCGCCAAGCGGGCCGCTACCTGCCCGAGTACCGGGCGATCCGCGCGAAGGTCTCCTTCAACGAGCTGTGCCGGACCCCGGAGCTCTGCGCTGAGGTCACGCTCCAGCCGATCGACATCCTCGGCGTCGACGCGGCGATCCTCTTCTCGGACATCCTCGTCGTCTTCGACGCACTCGGCGTCCCCGTGATCTTCGACCCCGCGCCGCGGATCGAGTCGCCGGTGCGGACCGCCGCCGACGTCGCCCGCCTGCGCTGGGGCGACCCCCGCGAGGACGTGGCCTACGTCTACGGGGCGATCCGCGCCTGCAAGGCCGCGCTCGCCGATCGCGTGCCGCTGATCGGCTTTTGCGGCGCCCCCTTCACCACCCTCTCCTATCTCGTCGAGGGCGGCGGCAGCAAGACCTTCGAGCACGTCAAGGGGCTGATCTTCCGCGAGCCGGTGGTCTTCGCCGGGCTGATGGAGAAGATGACCGATCTCCTGATCACCTACCTCAAGGGCCAGGTCGACGCCGGCGTCGACGCCCTCCAGGTCTTCGACTCGTGGGCGGGCGCGCTCGCCCCCGAGGACTACCGCGAGCACGTGCTGCCGCACCTCCACCGCCTGGTCACCGAGGTGCAGACGGCCGGCGTCCCGGTGATCCTCTTCGCCCGCGGCAACGCCAACATCCTCGCCGACGTCGCGACGATCCCCGCCGACGTGCTCGGGATCGACTGGAGCATCGGCATGGACCGGGCGATCGACGTCGTCGGCGCAGAGCGGGTGGTCCAGGGCAACCTCGACCCGACCCTCCTCCTCTCGAACAAGGCGCTGATCGAGCGCCGGGCCCGGGCGATCGTCGAGTCCGGTCGGCGGGCGAAGGCCCACATCTTCAACCTCGGCCACGGGATCTCGAAGCACACCGATCCCGCGCTCGCCAAGCACATGATCCAGGTGGTCCAGAGCGCATGAGCCTCGGCGACCTGCGCTCCCCCCCGCGCCGGCCCCACGATCGACGCCCGCGAGCGCCTACGCTCGCCGTCGCCTTCGCGGTCCTCGGGGGCGCGCTCACAGCCGGCGGCTGCCCGGCGAAGGATCCCCCCAAGCCGCCCCCCTACTCCGACGTCGCGCCGGACGCCGAGGTCATCGCCCCCCTCCCCGACCCCGTCGCCCAGCCGACCAACCGCGAGGAGGGCGACGTCCTGGTCCTGACGATCCCGCGGGTCGGCGGCGACATCCTCGACCTCCGCGAGCTCCGCGGGCGGGTCGTTCTCGTCGAGCTCAGCGCCACCTGGGTGGAGGGCTGGAGGGACCGCTACACCCTCTACAACGACCTCCTCAGGACCTATGGCGCGGACAGCCTCGCCGTCGTCCTGGTGGCGATGGACAACGAGCGCGAGGCCATCACCCTGGAGCCCGAGGTCCGCAGCCCTGGCTTTGAGCTCGGCTGGGATCCGCAGGGGGCGGTCGCCGCCCAGCTCCAGGCCGCCGCGGTGCCGACCGCGATCGTCATCGACAGGCAGGGCCGTATCGCCCACATCGACGCCGCCGACGTCACTCCGCAGGCCATCAGCGATGCGCTATCCTCCACCCTCTCAGAGCCCTGAGCCCGAACACCGAGCCGCGAACCGCGGACCGCGAACCTCTGCTCCTCCCTCGCTCCTTGTCTGATCCTTGTCCGCTCCTCAGGGCCTAGAAGCCCGGTCGCGACAGCATGGTCGAAGCCCTCTACGATCTCCTCGAACACCCGTGGATCCAGGCGCTCATCGCCCTGGCCCTCTCGATCGTCGGCGCCTTCCTCCTCCGCCGCCTCCTCGTCCGCGTCCTCGCCAAGCTCGCCGGGCGGACCGCGACGACGCTCGACGACATCGTCGTCGCCGCCCTCGAGCGGCCGATCTTCTACAGCATCATCCTCGGCGGGATCGCCTACGCGCTCTCGCTCCTGAGCCTAAACCCCAAGATCGCGGCGCTCTCGACCGCGTCGCTGAAGACGATCGCGATCATCGTCTGGACCGGGGCGGTCATCAGGATCTGCACGGCGGTGCTGCAGACGATGAGCTATCACGCCAGGCCGACCTCGGTCGTCCAGGCGCGGACGCTCCCCTTCTTCGTCATCCTCGTCAAGCTGGTCGTCTTCGGCTCCTCGGTCTACGTGGGGATGCTCGCCTGGAAGACCGACATCACGGCCTGGCTGGCCTCCGCCGGGATCGTCGGCATCGCCGTCGGCTTCGCCGCCAAGGACTCGCTGGCGAACTTCTTCGCCGGCATCTTCATCATCGCCGACGCTCCCTACAAGCTCGGCGACTTCATCCAGCTCGACGAGCTCCGCGGCCGGGTCACCCACATAGGCATCCGCTCGACGCGGATCCTGACCCGCGACGACATCGAGATCAACATCCCCAACTCGGTGATCGGCAACGGCAAGATCGTCAACGAGACCGGCGGCCCCCACTCCAAGGAGCGGGTCGCGGTGCCGGTCTCGGTCGCCTACGGCTCCGATGTCGATCAGGTCCGCGACGTCCTCATCAAGACCCCGCTCGGCGTCGCTAACGTCTGCGAGCACCCCGAGCCGCTGATCTTCTTCCAGAACTTCGGCGCCTCCGGGCTCGACTTCGAGGTCCTGTGCTGGATCGACGATCCGGCGCTCCGCGAGAACGTCGTCTCTGCGATCAACTTCCGGATCTACAAGGCGCTCGCCCAGGCCGACATCGAGATCCCGTACTCCAAGCACGATGTCTTCATCAAGACGTTCCCCGGCATGGAGCCGCTAGAGCCCGCGCCTCCCCCCGAATGGGTCGCGTCGCTCGCCCAGGCGGATGATGTCCCCGAGGACAGCGAAGGCCCTGACGCCGACGGCGACGATGATGACGTCCCCGTCGTTGATGATGCATCGACCGCGACCGAAGAGCCCGGCGGTGAGGCGAGCTCGCAGGCCGCGAGGGCCGGCTCGGCGATCGCGGGGCTCTTCCGTCGACCGCTCCGTCGGCGCGACCGTACGCCCTAGGCTCCTGCCCGCTCGGGCGGCGATTTTCTGCCCGTAGTTTGCTCCTGGAGCGGCGACAAAGACCGTCGCAATTTACGGGCGACGCGCATTATCGCGCGACGCCTGCCGTTATCCTCCGCCGCAGGAAACGACCATGAGCACGACCACGCGACGCCTCCAGAGCAGAGCTCCCCTGTCCATCGCCCTGTCCATCGCCCCCACCGCCGCCTGCGGCGCCGCCCTCACAGGCGCCCTGCTCCTGAGCCCGAGCGCGGCCCTGGCCGACGAGCCGATCAAGCTCCGCGACACCTTCTCCGGGAACCTCGACTTCGTGATCACCGGCGCGACGATGGCCGCGGACACCGACGACGACAACAAGGTCGACTCCCCCGACCAGCCGGCGATGGCGACGGTCACCGGCCTGCCCGACGACGCCCTGCTCAAGTCGGCCCGCCTCTACTGGGCCGCGAGCGTCAACCCGTCGATGTGCGGCGACGAGGACAAGCTCGACAAGGAGGTCCTCTTCACGACCCCGGGCGGCGATCCAGAGACCGTCACCGCCGACGGCTGCTACTGCTCGGTCGGCGCCCAGACCTACGACATGCAGCTCTGCTACGCGGTCGTCACCGAGATGATCGTCGACGTCGAGGGGGCCTACTCCGTCGACGGCCTCGACGCGCTCCTCGACAACGGTGACACCCACAACGCCTCGTTCTCGCTGGTGATGGTCTACGAGTCCGAGGAGGCCACCCCGCGCCGCGTCGGAATCTACGACGGCCTGACGACGATGGTGAAGAGCAGCAACCCGACCGAGACCTTCTCGCTGATGGGCATCGAGATCGACAAGCCGCCGCAGGGCGAGCTCGCCTGGTACGCCCTCGAGGGCGACGTCAACGGCAACAAGGACGAGTTCGTCGAGGTCAGCGGTCAGCCCGGCGGTCTCACGCACACGCTGACGGACGGGATCAACCCCGCCAACAACCCCTTCAACCAGACGATCAACACGACGATGCCGCCGCAGACCGGGACCATCGGCGTCGACGTCGATCGCTTCTCCATCTCGCCGGCGCTGAGCGCTGGCGATGACACGGTCGACGTCACCTACCACGCCGACCTCGACAAGTACTGGATCGCGGTCAACGTCATCGGCGTCGACGTCTTCGAGCCGGCGCTCTTCCCCGGCTCCGGCAAGGCCTGGAGCCTGACCGACGACGCCGACGAGAACGGTGCGCCGACCGCCGGCGACACCGTCACCTACACGATCACCCTGAAGAACAGCGGCAACGCCCCGGCGACGATCCACGTCACAGACACGATCCCCGCCGAGGCGGCCTCCTGGAGCCCCGGGGAGCTGTGCGGCGGGACCCTCGTCGACTCGCCCGACACCTTCGAGGTCACGGACGTCGAGGTCGCCGTCGGCGCGAGCTGTGATCTCACCTTCACCGTGGTCATCGACGAGATCGCCGACCAGACGATGATGGCGAACACCGCGATCGCCAACCTCGGCAACGGCATCGACTCGCCGCTGATCGCCGACGACGCCGAGCTCCGCCGCGACGGCGACGGCGACGGCGTCTTCGACAACGACGACAACTGCCCCGACACCGCCAACGAGGATCAGGCCGACGCCGACGAGAACGGGATCGGCGACGCCTGCGAGGGCGACAGCTCGACCGGCACCGACGGCACCGGCGGCACTGAGAGCACCAGCGACAGCGCCGGTACCGAGAGCGCCGGCACCAGCGAGAGCGCCGGCGAGACCGAGGGCTCGGGCACCAGCGACAGCGGCTCCGGCTCCGGCGGCGTCGACACGGCGACGGCGACCGCCACCGCCACCGCCACCGCCACCGCCACCGCCGGCGACTCCAGCGACAGCGCCACCGCCGGTATGGACACGACCACCGACGGCGTCGGCGAGGACGGCTGCGGCTGTCGCAGCGGCGGCGCCCCGGCGCCCGCTCCGTGGCTGATGGTCGTCGGCCTCACCGGCCTCGCCCTCCGTCGTCGACGCTAACGGAGGACGACGAGCGCCCTGGGGCGCCGGAGCTGGCGGGGGCGATCCGCCGCCCATCGTCTGCCCAGCGCAACCCTCGGAGCGAGACCGCCGCCCAACACCTCGGGCGACGGCCTCGCTCCTTTTTTTCTTGGCCATCCCCCGCTCGCCTCGGCTATCAACCCCGCCGTGGCCCGCGAAGGACTCAACCCTGACGATCCCGGGATCCGCATGCTCGCCGAGGCCGTCCGCGAGGTCGCGCCGGAGGAGCTGGCGCTGGTCTGCGGCGGCGCTCTGCCGGGGCTCCGCGCCGGCGCGACCCGCCTCTTCACCGACGTCCGCGAGGAGGCGGTGGCGGGGGAGCAGCTCGTCCCCTTCGCCTTCTCCGAGGACCCCGCGCTCGACGGACGCTTCTCCGCCGCCGTCGTCTGGCCCCGGGCTCACCTCGGCAAGGACTTCTCCCTCGCCTGCATCGCCCGCGCGAGCCTGCTCCTCCGCCCCGGCGGTCGACTCCTCTGCGCGGTCCGCAAGAACAAGGGCGGGGCCTCGCTGGCGAAGGAGATCGAGCGCCTGCTCGGCGACCTGACGACGCTCCAGCGCGATCGCGGCTACTCGCTCTACTGCGCCGAGCGTGGCCAGACCGTCGACCGCGGGGCCGCCCTCGCCCTCCTCGGGGTCCGCTACGCGATCGACGAGCCGCTCCTCGGCGCGCCGCCGCTCCTCGCGACGCCGGGGGTCTTCTCGCGCAAGCACCTCGACCAGGGGACACGGGCGCTGATCGAGCGCTGCGCCGCGCTGGCGTCGACGGGCCCCCTCGGCGAGCCGCGGCGGGTCCTCGACCTCTGCGCCGGGATCGGCCCGCTCGGGCTGTGGGCGGCGCGACGCTGGCCGGACGCCGCGATCACGGCGGTCGAGAGCAACCTCCTCGCGGTCGCCTGTCTGCGGGCGAACGCGGCCGCCCGCGGGCTCGTGGGTCCCGGTCCTTCACCCCGCCTGCGGGTCGAGGCCGCCGACGGCCTCGCGGAGCTGAGCCTGCCGAGCTTTGACCTGGCCCTGGTCAACCCGCCGACGCACGCCGGGGAGGAGGAGCTCCGCGGGCTCCTGGCGCCGCTCCCTGGCCTCCTCGCCGGCGGCCTCGCCCTCTTCGTCGTCAACCGCGAGGGGCGCCTGGTGGGCCTCCTGGAGGAGCTCTCGGCGGCGATCGAGATCGCGGCGGCGCCCGGCTTCTCGATCGTCTCGGCCCGCTGGTAGGCGCTCGTCTAGCGCCCACGCGCGGGCCGCTCTGCGCTACGGACGGCCGCGCGAGGGGCTATCCTCCAGGTCGTGGCGGAGGTGGACGACACGCTCGTGGCTCCGAGCTCTCCAGAGGAGAAGAGCGAGGCTTCCCCGGTCGTCGACGCCGGAGCCGAGCCAGCGCAGGCGAGCGGCGACGCTGCCCCGATCGCCCCCTCCGCGCCTGCGCTCGGCAGCGACGCCACTCTCGTCGCCTCCGCCCTTCCCCCGCTCGGCCGCGACGCCACTCTCGTCGTCCCCTCCTCCGCCAGCACCCCGCTCGGCAGCGACGCCACTCTCGTCGCCTCCTCCTCCGCCAGCCCCCCGCTCGGCAGCGACGCCACCCTCATCGCCCCCTCCTCCGCCAGCCCCCCGCTCGGCAGCGACGCCACCCTCGTCGCCTCCCCGAGCGAGCTGCGGCGCGCGTCCCTCGACGCCGCCGTCACCGGCCTCCGCCGGCACACCCCGTCGAACGAGATGCCGGCCCGGATCGGCCGCTACCTCGTCATCGAGCGCCTCGGCGAGGGCGGCATGGGGGTCGTCTTCGCCGCCTACGATCCCCAGCTCGACCGCAAGGTCGCGATCAAGCTGGTCCGCCCGGCCTACACCGAGACCAGCGGCGACGAGGCCCAGGCCCGCCTCCTCCGCGAGGCCCAGGCCCTCGCCCGACTCCGCCACCCCAACATCGTCCAGGTCTACGAGGTCGGCGCCTACGGCGAAGAGGTCTTCGTCGCGATGGAGTTCATCGCCGGGGTGACCCTTCGGACATGGCAGTTCAAGCACGCGGGGAGCTGGCGCGAGATCATCAAGGTCTACAGCGCCGCCGGCCGCGGCCTCGCCGAGGCCCACCGCGCGGGCCTTGTCCACCGCGACTTCAAGCCCGACAACGTGCTCGTCACCCCCGACGGTGAGGCGCGGGTGCTGGACTTCGGCCTCGCCGCCCGCGACGGCGCCCCGACGGCGACGAGCCCGGAGCTCAGCCGCGGCCTCTCGGTCAACCTGACCATGCCGGGCGCGCTCCTCGGCACGCCGGCCTACATGTCCCCCGAGCAGCATCGGGGCGACATCGCCGATGTCCGCAGCGACGTCTTCGCCTTCTCCGTGTCGCTCTTCGAGGCCCTCTACGGGATCCGCCCCTTCGCCGGCGACACCCTCCCGGAGATCTGCAACTCGCTCTTCGCCGGCCAGATCACGCCGCCGCCGCCCTTCGTCAAGATCCCGGCGTGGGTCCGCCGCGTCGTCTACCGCGGCCTCCGGGTCAACCCAGACGAGCGCCCGCAGGACATGGCGACGGTGCTCAAGGCCCTCGCCCGCGACCCCGCCCGCCTCCTCGTCAGCGTCGTCGTCATCCTCATCGTCGCGGCGACGATCGGCGCCCTCGTCCTCGCGCTGCGCTCCGCGGAGGGCCGACAGAACCTCCGCGATGAGGGGGCCAAGGTCCGCGCGAGCTTCGATCATGAGCGCGCCCGCAGCCTCAGCGAGGAGCTCTCCAGGGCCCGCGCGCTCGGCCACGAGGCGCGCTTCAACGCGTGGCTGACCGCGGCCGCCCGCGAGCAGCTCGACCGCGACCCGAGCCGAGCCCTGGCGGCGCTCGGTCGGCTCGATCCGGACGGCGGGGGCTGGGCCCACGCCCGCGCCGTCGCGACGGAGGCGATCGCCGCCGGACTCCCCGCGAAGACCTGGACCGTCCGCTCAGGCGAGCCGGTGACGGCGATCGAGCTGCGCGGTCGCTGGCTCATCACCGGAGACCGGAGCGGAGCGCTCCAGGTCCGCGACATCGACGCGCCGGGCGGCGGCCGCGGTGATGACGAACCGCGCGCCCAGCTCCAGCTCCCGGGCGCGATCACGGCGATGAGCGTCGCCGCGAGGGACGATCCCCTGACAGCGCAAGGGCCCCCCTCCCTGCGGATCGCCGCGATCGCCGACGGCCAGCTCCACCTCTGGGACACAGCCGAGGGCCTTCACCGCAGCGACAGCGCCCGCCGCTACCTCGCGGTCGCCCTCGCCCCGGGCGGCGCCGAGGTGGCGACCGGAGCCGCCGACGGTCGCCTCCGGATGACCACATGGACAGGAGAAGAGCGCCACGTCTATCCGACCCACGCGGCCCCCGTCGAGCGGATCGCCTGGGCCGAGGACGGCAGCCTCCTCGCCTCCGCCGGCGACGACGGCCGGATCATCCTCTGGAACCTCGACGCCGACACCCACGTCGATCTCCCCGGCTTCACCGGGCCCGCCCACGACCTCCACTTTGACGGCGATCCGAACCTCCCCCCGAGGCGGCTCTACGCCGCCAGCGACCGCCACCCGGGGGTCGCCTGGGCCCTCGACGCGCCGTCGCCGATCAAGATCACGCTGGACGACATCCTCATGCGCCGGGTCGCCAGCCAGGTCGAGCTGACCCTCCACGATCGCCACCGGGTGTCGCTGCGCTACGCGCGATCCCAGCCGCGCGACCTGGTCGAGGATCCCTCGATCGAGGCGGTCGCTCTGCGCCGCGACGGACGTTGGGCCGCGCTCGCCAGGGGTCCGAGGATCGAGCTTTGGGATCCGCGAGCGCGCCGCGGCCGAGCCCTCTCCGAGACCCCGCAGCAGCTCCTGACGATCGCCGAGTCCGCTGACGGGCGATGGATCGCGGGCGCGACCCAGGGCGGAGGGCTGCACCTCTGGGACCTCTCGGCCGAGCCCTCTCCTGCGCAGCATGTGCTCCGCAGGGGCGGTCCTCCGATCCATGGGCTCGTCTTCGTCGGCGGCGCCCTCGCGACCAGCGACGATCGCCCAGAGGTCACGCTGTGGAGCACGGACGACGCAAGGCCGCAGGAGCACACCCTCGCGATCGAGCAGTCCACCGGCGAGCTCCGCTTCGCGCCCCACGGCGACAAGCTCCTGATCTGGCCGCAGCGCAGCCTCGCCAAGGAGCTCATGCTCTTCCGGACAGACGGCCAGCTCGAGTGGTCCACCACCATCGACCGTTGGGTCAACCACGCCTCCTTGAGCGACGACGGCGAGCACGTCGTCCTCGCGCCGTTGGGCGGGCCGGCAGAGCTGTGGAGGATCGCCGACGGCGAGCTCGTCGGCCCTCCGCTCCGGGTCGGCGACGCCCGCTCCCGTTGGCTCGGCTTCGGCCACTCTGGGGACGGCCGCACCCGCCTCGCCGCCCGCGACGACCAGGGCCGAGACCAGGACCGAGACCAGGGCAGCGAGGATGAGCGAGGGGCCGACCTGATCATCTGGGAGGTCGACTGGTCGGGCATCGGTCCGGGCGCCCTGCCGACCCCCCACGTCCTCTACGAGGAGGAGCTCGACCAGGTCAGCCCGGATGCCCCGCGGAGCTCGCTCCTCCTGCAAAGCCGTCGGGGGCTCTCCCTGTGGCAGCTGGGCAGCGGCACGATCCACGATCTGCCGCTGTGCACCGCCTCTCTCCGCGACTTCGCGGTCAGCGACGATCAGCGCTCTGTCCTCCTCATGGGGGCGGACGGCGTCACGTCAGCCCTCCAGACCGCCTGCGTCGTCGACCTCGAGAGCGGCGCCTACTACCGCCTCCGCAGCCACGGCGAGCCCTGGACCTGGGACGGCGCGGACCGATTCGGCAGCTCCTACGGCGGCCACGAGATCGACCTCGTCTCCACCTCCGTCCCGAGCGAGCGCGACGCCCTCCGCTCCTGGCTCCGCGACCAGACCGATCAGACGATCGAGCTCGACGAGCTGGCCCCGCCGCGAGCCCAGCTCTGAGCACGACGAGCGCCGAGGCGAGGCCTCCAGCGCCCCTACGACGGCCGAGCGATGTCGACGACGATCACGGTGATGTTGTCGCGCGAGCCCGCCTCGAAGGCGGCCTCCGCCAGGATCGCGCTCGCCTCCTCGAGCGGGGCCCTGTCGAGGAGCGCCGCGATCTCTTCGTGCTCCAGGGATCCTGTCATCCCGTCCGTGCACAGGAGGAACCGATCGCCGACGCAGAGGTCGATCCGCTTGAGCTCGGGACGCTCGTCCTCGGCGGGGCCGAGCGCCCTGGTGACGACGTTGCTGTGGACGAACTCCTTGAGCGGTGGCACGTCGACCCCGCCCTCCAAGAGCTGCTCATAGAGCGAGTGATCGCGGGTGAGCTGCTCCAGCCGCGGTGAGGCGGTGCCGCGACCGCGGAGGCGGTAGATCCTAGAGTCCCCGAGGTGGCCCAGGACCGCGCCGCGGGCCCCCAGCGAGATCATCGCGACGGTCGCGCCCATGCTCCCGAGCCCCTCGTGCACCGGCGCCGGACCCTCGCCCGGCGCAACATCGCCGCGCCGCCGCTGGCGGATTCGTCGGTTGGCCAGGCGGATCGCCGCGTCGACGCGGTTCTCCGCCAACGACTTGCCGCAGTCCAGCGCATAGGGCCAGGTCCCCTCCGGATCGTCCGCGAGTCGGAGGTAGAAGTCGCTGATCGTCTCAGCCGCCAAGGAGCTCGCGATCTCCCCGCCTGCGTAGCCCCCCATACCGTCGATCACGGCGAAGACGCCCAGCTCTGGGTCGAGATAGTAGGCGTCTTCGTTGCGCTTGCGGCGGCCGGTCATCGTGGTTGCGGATGCGTGCAGTCGGTAGGTCATCGGTGTTCTCCGCCCCCCTGAGGTGCGAAGGTCGAGCCGCCCGCAAGTCGCCGTGATCCCACCGCGCCGTGGGGCGCTGACACCCCAGGGAGCCGCATCCTCAGGGCCGAGCGGGGGGTCAACACACCAGCAGGAGGCGCCGCAGCGCAGCTCTCGCTCGTGTCCCACGGTCGGTGAGCCGATGCGCTGTCGTGACCGCCCAGCTCCAGAGCGCGCGAGTCTTGCGCTTGTCCTCCCTCTCCGGGCCAGCCACGGTCGATAGGTGCCTTTCTTCTATCGGATCGACTCGACCACCGTCGCCGGGCAGAGAACCGCAGCGCGGCTCCTCGAGCTCTCCGCCCACCTCGACGCCCAGCTCCCGCGGCGGACGATCAGCGAGACCCTGCTCCTCGCGACCTGGAACATCCGCGAGCTCGACTCCAACAAGTACGGCCACCGCACGGCCGAGTCGCTCACCTACATCGCCGAGATCCTCTCGCGCTTCGACGTGATCGCGGTCCAGGAGGTCCGCAGCGACCTCGCCGCCCTGATGAAGGTGCTCGACCGCCTCGGCGCCTGGTGGAAGTGCGTCTTCTCCGACGTCACCGAGGGGAGCCGCGGCAACCAAGAGCGGATGGCCTTCATCTACGACAGCCGCAAGCTGGTCTTCAGCGGGCTCGCCGGGGAGATCGTCCTCCCTCCGCTCTCGGTCACCGTCGCCGACGGCAAGGGCGAGCGCACACGGATCTACCAGCCGGTCCAGCAGCTCGCGCGGACCCCCCACATGGTCGGCTTCCAGGCGGGATGGTTCAAGTTCAGCCTCTGCACGGTGCACATCGTCTACGGCGACAGCGCTCCCGACACACCGGAGCGGGTCGCCGAGATCCGAGCGCTCGCCCGCTTCCTCGCCGACCGCAGCGAGGGCGACGACGTCTGGAGCCGCAACATGATCCTGCTGGGCGACTTCAACATCTTCAGCCCCCAAAACCAGACCTTCCGCGAGATCATCGACGCCGGCTTCACGGTGCCCAAGCCGCTGCAGAGCCTGCCGAGCAACATCAGCAGGACCGGGCGCCACTACGATCAGATCGCCTTCAAGTGCACCCGCGAGATGGCGCCCACGGAGGACGAGCGCTGCGGCGTGCTCGACCTCTACTCGGTCCTCTACCGCGACGAGGACGAGGCCACCTACGCGCCTGAGATGGGCCAGGCCTACCTCAAGAGCAGCCGCGGCGAGCTCCGCGACGAGGCCCAACGACGGCGCTACTACCACGCCTGGCGCACCTTTCAGCTCTCGGATCACCTGCCGATGTGGGCCGAAGTGCAGATCGACTTCGGCGAGGAGTACCTCCGGCGGAGGGCTGGTCTCTCGCCGGTCTAGCGCCGAGATCGCACCGTCGCTACGTCCTCCGGGCTCCGGTCTAGCGCCGCTCTCGCGCCGCGCCTGCGCCTGCCTCGCGCTCTGGCTTGGCGCTGCTGCCCTTTGTCGCCCCGCCGCCGAGGAGCGACAAAGGGCTCCCTAGGAGGCGCCGCCGGGGACCAGGCCGTGCTTGCGCAGGAGGGTCCGCAGGTGCTTGCGATCGACCCCGGACTCCCGGGCCGCGGCGGAGATGTTCCCCTCGCAGCGGAGGAAGAGCGCGCCGAGATAGCGGGCCTCAAAGGCGTCGACGAGCTGGGCCTTCGCCGCGGCGAAGGGCAGGTCGTTCCGGACGACCAGCTCTCCCCTCGCCCCCTCTGCGGGGAGCCCGGGGAGCGCCGGAGGATCCCCCGGGAGCGCGATCCGCAGCTCCGAGAAGTCCGCCGCCCCCGGCGAGATCGCGAGCGCCCGGTCGAGCACGTTTCGCAGCTCGCGGACGTTCCCCGGCCAGGCGTAGGCGATCAGCCGCTGGAGGTTGGGCCCCTCGATCGCCGAGGTCGGCGCGGAGCTCGGGAGAAAGCCGCGGCGCCCGAGGAGATGACGGACGGTCAGGGCGAGGTCCTCGCGACGCTCCCGCAGCGGCGGCAGGGCGACCCGGAGCACCGAGAGTCGATAGAAGAGGTCGGGGCGGAACTCGCCGCGGGCGACCGCGGTCGAGAGGTCCCCTTGGGAGGCGGCGACCACCCGGACGTCGACCTCGACCTCCGCGTCGCCGCCGACCGGCCGCACCCGACCGGACTCCAGCGCCCGCAGCAGCCGCGGCTGCAGGCGCAGCGGCAGGGAGTCGAGCTCGTCGAGGAAGAGGGTGCCGCCGGAGGCCCTGGCAAAGGCGCCCTTGCGGGCCGCGAGCGCCCCCGTGAAGGCGCCGCGGACATGGCCGAAGAGCTCGCTCTCGACCAACCCCTCAGGCAATGCGCCGCAGTCGAGGGCGACGAAGGGGCCGCGCCGACGGGCGCTGTGCTCGTGGATCGCCTGCGCCGAGAGCTCCTTGCCGGTCCCGGTCTCGCCCTCCAGGAGCACCGTCACCTCGCTCTCCGCCGCCCGCTCGAGCACCGCGAAGAGCTCGCGGATGGCCAAGCTCTCGCCGACCATCTCGCCGAGGCGACGGCGCTCGCTCGGCGGCAGCGCGAGCCCGCAGGGCGCCGGCTGGATCCGCAGGTACGAGGCGCCGAGGCGGAGCGTCGCGCCGGCGTCGACGGTCGCGCTGGTGATCGCCGCGCCCTGGAAGAGCGTGCCGTTCTTCGAGCCGAGATCGCGGAGCACAAAGCGTCCGTCCTCCGCCGCCGACACCTCGAGGTGGCGACGAGAGACCCGAGGATCGCGGAGCACGAGATCGCAGCTCGGGTCGCTGCCGATCACCAACCCCTCGGCGCCGAGGCTCGCCGCCCGCCCCATGTCGGGCCCCTCGATGACGACGATCTGGACCCTCCCCGGGCGCCCCCGCGCAGCGGGGTGTTCCGGGTGCTCCGAGGCGATCGTCGCTATCGTCGTCGGCTTGGCGATGGGGACATCCTAGCGCCCTCGGGCGACGGTGTGCGCCGCGTGCTCCCGCGCGCTCCCAGGCCCGGAGAGCCGACGCTGCGCTGACGGAGCGGGCGAGCGCAGCCCACCATCCCGGCGACGCCGTCCGCAGCACCGCCCCAGCGTGCGCTCCGCTATCCTGAGGTCGATGCTCCCAGGCGACCCCGCGCCGCTGCGCCAGCTCGGACCCTACAGGATCGTCCGTCGCCTCGGCGCTGGCGGGATGGCCGAGGTCCACCTCGCGCGGCGCTTCGGCGCCAGCGGCTGGGAGAAGGAGGTCGCGATCAAGGTCCTCCGCGCCGAGCACCGCGGTCACGCCGAGCTCGAGCGCCTGCTCATCGCCGAGGCCCACCTCGGCGCCCGCTTCGCCCACCCCGGGCTGGTCCAGGTCCACGACCTCGGCCTCGCGAGCGGCACCTACTACGTGTGCATGGACTACGTCGACGGAGGCGACCTGCGGGCGCTCCTCCGCCGTCGTCCGCTCCCGCGCCCGCTCGCGCTCTACATCGGCGAGCAGCTCGCCCTCGCCCTCGCCTACGTCCACCGCCTCGGCGACGAGAAGGGTCGCCCGCTCGGCCTGGTCCACCGCGACGTCAGCCCCGGCAACGTGCTCCTCTCCCGCAGCGGCGCGGTCAAGCTCTCGGACTTCGGGATCGCCAAGGCGACCGCCGCCGAAGACCGCACCTGGGGCCGCCTGCGCAAGGGCAAGTACGCCTACATGGCCCCCGAGCAGATCATCGGCGCCGAGCTAGCCGGCACCGCCGACATCTTCTCGCTCGGGATCACCCTCCACGAGCTCCTCCTCGGGCGTCATCCCTTTGAGGCCGCGACCTCGGCTCAGCCCTCGCGAGCCGCCGGCGAGGACGGACCCCTGGCGATGATGGAGGCGATCCGCCGGGCGTCGCTCCCCCCAGACCACGACTTCGCCGACCTCACGCCGGGGCTCTGCACGCTCCTCCGGAGGACCCTCGCCCGCGACCCCCGCGAGCGCCTCGGCAGCGCCGCGCTCCTCGCCCGCGAGCTCGCCGAGGAGCGCCGGAGCCTCTCCGCCGCCGGCCTCCTCGAGCTCTCCGCCTGGGTCGGCGCCGCCGCGGGGCACCCCTCCGCGGAGGCGGCGACGACGGGATCTGTCAACGACGATCCCGCGCCGGAGACCGTCGGCATGGACGACTCCGTCGCCGACCTCTCCGCCGACCTCTCCGCCGACCTCTCCGCCGACCTCTCCGCCGACCGGGAGGACCCGGAGCATCAGCGATGATCCCCGCGATCGACCTCCGCCTCGGCGTCGATGAGCACCACCGCGCCGCCGCGGCAGCGCTCTACTACGACGCCTTCTCTCAGCTCCTCGCGCCGATCCTCGGCGAGCGCTCCCGGGCGCTCCCGCTCCTCAGCGCCGCCCTCGACCTCGAGCGAGCCGTCGCCGCGATCGACCACGCCGACGCCGACGCCGACGCTCACGCTCACGCCGACGCCGACGCTCACGCTCACGCCGACGCTCACGAGAACATGCTCGTCGATCGCCCGAGCGATGACCCCGACAGCCCCGGCACCCGCCGCGCCGACGATCGCCGCTCCCAGCCCGTCGAGCACAGCGACAGCGTCCCCGAGAACGGGCGGCTCGTCGGGATCTGCGGGCTCCACTTCGGCGGCCGTCACTTCGTCGCCCTGCGGCCGGGGTCGATGCTGCGCGCCTACGGCCTGCTCGGCGGCCTCCGGAGGATCCTCGTCGGCGGCCTCCTCGACCGACAGCCCCGCCCAGGGGAGCTCGTCATCGACGGCATCGCCGTGCTCCCCGAGGACCGCGGCCGAGGGATCGGCGCGCTCCTCCTCGGCGAGCTCGAGCGCTTCGCCCGAGCCCAGGACCTACGGGCGCTCAGCCTCGACGTCGCCGCCGACAACACCGGCGCCACCGACCTCTACCGACGCTGCGGCTTCGTCGAGCGCGGGAGCTCCTCCTCATGGCTCATGCGCCGGGCCTTCGGGATCCTCGAGGTGCAGAGCATGCGCAAGGACCTCGCCGAGCCGGACGATCGCGGGCAGAGCCGCAACCGCGCCTAACAGCCCCTAGTGAGCTCCCCCTGCGCTCTCGCGCCGCGATCGTCAATACCCTTGGATCTTTCTGCACGTCTTGACCGACCCGACCCGACCCGAGAGCAACGACAAGCGCAGCGAGGTCCTCCACCCACGCAACCGGAGCCCACAAAGACTCCTCCACCCACGCAACCGGAGCCCACAAAGACTCCTCCACCCACGCAACCGGAGCCCACAAAGACTCCCTCGCCCGCCCGCCTTCGGCCCCCAAGCTCCGCCCCTCGCAAACCACGAGGTGAGCCCTCACCCACGCAACCGGAGCCCACAAAGACTCCCTCGGGCGAGCGAGGGGCGACGGGTGGGACGCAGCGGGAGGACCCGTGCCTCGCGCGGAGACACGCGTACTCTGTCCCTCCAAGCAGCTCAGCCCCACCCGTGGCGAGCACGTGGCATGGGGGGACCCGCGTCCGCGAGGGACCTGCCTCGTCGCCCCTCGCCCGCCCGCCTTCAGCCCCCAAGCTCCGCCCCTCGCAAACCACGTCTTGAGCCCTCACTCCCGCAACCGGAGCCCAGAAAGACTCCCTCGGGCGAGCGAGGGGCGACGGGTGGGACGCAGCGGGAGGACCCGTGCCTCGCGCGGAGACACGCGTACTCTGTCCCTCCAAGCAGCTCAGCCCCACCCGTGGCGAGCACGTGGCATGGGGGGACCCGCGTCCGCGAGGGACCTGCCTCGTCGCCCCTCGCCCGCCCGCCTTCAGCCCCCAAGCTCCGCTCGCAAACCACGAGGTGAGCCCTCACCCACGCAGATGCCCTCCGCCCGCGAGGTGAGCCCTCACCCTCACCGACACCCACACCGACACCGACACCCACACCGACACCCTAAGGGCGCAAACTCCGTCTCATCCGCTCTACACAACCTTGTGAGCGCCCCTCACCCCAGCCCCGATTTCACGCCGAGAGGCCTGCGCAGCCGGCACATTCGCGCCGATCCCCTCGCACGACCCACCAGTCCCCGTTCGCGCGCACACCTCGCCCGCCACCCCTTCCCCCGCGCGCGATTTTGCCGCAAGCTCTCGCCCGTGCAGCCCGACAAGCCCCCGGCGACGCAGCGACCCGAGCGGACCAAGGTGTGGACCGTCGGCGAGCTCCTGCGGTGGACCACCGAACGCTTCGAGCAGGTGGGGATCGACGAGCCCCGGGTCGACGCAGAGCACCTCCTCGCCCTGGCCCTGGGCTGCAAGCGCCTCGACCTCTACGTCCAGCACTCGCGCCAGCTCAGCGAGGACGAGCGCGGGCCCTTCCGCGAGCTGGTCCGTCGTCGCCTGAGCCGCGAGCCGGTCGCCTACATCCGCGGCAACCGGGGCTTTCACGCCCTCGACCTCGACCTCAGCGTCGACAGGCGGGTGCTGATCCCGAGGCCGGAGACCGAGCACCTCGTCGACTGGCTCCTAGAGGAGCTCCCGCGGGCGCCGAAGCTCGCCCACTTCGAAGATCCGCCGAGCGCCGCCGAGCTCGACGCCGCGATCAGCCTCCGCGTCGAAGAGGAGGCCGCCGCGGCGAGGAGCCTCGCCGCCCTCGGCGAAGAGGTCGCCGCGACCGACACGGGCGCTCCCCCCGAGGAGACCCCGGAGAGCGACGACGCCACGCCCAGGCGAGGGGCCGAGGCGACGGACCGAGCGCATGACCCCGACGACAGCAAGGATGAGCCGATCTACGTCATCGACGTAGGCACCGGCTCGGGGGCGATCGCCCTCGCGATCAAGCGCGCCCGCCCCGACGTCCTGCTCCTCGCGGTCGACCGCTCCCCGGAGGCGCTGACGGTCGCCAAGGCCAACGTCGAGCGCTGCGGCCTCGACGTCCGCCTCCGCCGCAGCGACCTCCTGGAGGACATCCCGAGCCCCCCCGGCGGCTTCCATGCGATCGCCGCCAACCTCCCCTACATCCCGACCGCCGACCTCGAGGGGCTGCAGCCCGAGGTCCGCAAGTTCGAGCCGATGTCCGCGCTCGACGGCGGCGCCGACGGCCTCGACCTCATCCGCCGCCTCCTCGATCGCTGCGCCCAGCCCGGCGTTCTCGCCCAGGGCGGCCGGATCTACCTCGAGATCGGCATAGGGCAGGCGCCGCAGGTGCTCGAAGAGCTCGAGCGCCGGGGCTTCGTCAACGCCAGCGCCCGCCGGGACTACGGCGGGATCGAGCGGGTCATCGCCGCGACCGCTCCGCCCGCCGAGTGACCCGAGGACCGCCATGAAGACAACGCCCATCGCCTCCCTCACCATCGCCCTCGCAGCGGCCCTCGCAGCGGCCCTTGCCCTCCTCCCGGGGACAGGCTGCACCGGCGACGACAGCAGCAGCGACAGCGACGGCGGCGCGTCCTCGAGCACGTCGACCACCGGCGAAGAGGCGGCGAGAGCCGAGCTCTGCGCGGAGCTCTGCGCCCAGCCTGCGCCGGCTACGGTCTGCGGAGAGGCCCCCAGCGGCTGTGTCGACGCCTGCGCCGCCCTCGGCAGCGCCGCCTGTCTGACCTGTCGAATCGACCAGCTCGACCTCGGCTGGGCGGGGATGATGACCTGCGGCTTCACCCCCTGCTCCTTCAGCGACGCCGCCGGCTACGACGCCTGCGCCGCGAACTGTGATCCGGAGACGGCGACCTGCGAGCTCGTCCTGGACGACGAGGTCGCCGAGGCCTGCGCAGAGGCCTGCGGCGCCTAGACGCTCCCCGCTCCTCGACCTCCTAGGAGCTGGCCTGCGCGAGCCGGGCGTCCGACCGCGCCTAGACTCACAGGCCCGGCTCGGACACGTGGCCGCCGAAGGCCGAGCCGAGACCCGAGCGCCCCGCTCACTTCCGGCGCGAGCGCGTCGACTTGGTCGTCTTGGCCGCGGGCGTCGCCTTGTCGATCGCCTGCTTGCCAGCCGCGCCGGCGCCCGAGTCCTCCTTGTCGTAGCAGATGTCCCCCGAGTCCTTCTCGAGGATGTCGATCTGCCCCTGAGCCTGGGTCTTGTGCTGGTCGGTGGCGTTGCTCTTCGGCTGCTGCAGCGCTTTGAAGTAGGCGATCGCGTTCTTGCACTGGCCGAGCTTGGCGAAGCCCAGCCCCGAGTAGTAGAGCGCGTCGGCGACGACCGGCGACTCGGGCTGCTCCTGGATGATCCGGTAGTACTCGCCGAGGGCGCTCTTGTAGTCGCGCTCGCCGTAGAAGGTCAGGCCGACCTTGAACATCGCCTGGGCGAGCTTGTCGTCGCCGGGATAGCGCGAGACGTAGGTGCGGAAGAGCCGGCGCGCCTGCTTGTACTCCCGCTTCTTCAGGAGCCGCTCGGCCTCGCCCCACAGCTCGCCCTTGTTCTCGGGGATCGAGGTGGCCTCGTCGAGCTTGGTCTCGAGCGCGGTCAGGCGGCCGTCGACGTCGCCGCGCAGCTCCTGGAGCGCGAGGTTGGTCGCCGAGGCGACGTACTCGGCGTTGTCGGCGGCGCCGCGCAGCTCCATGAACTGGAGCTCGACGTCGTCCATACGAACGCCGATCCCCGCCTGTGAGCCGCGGAGCAGCTTCTCCGCCTCGGCGAGCTTCTCCTTGAGCTCGGCCAGGGTCTTCTCGGCGTTTTCGATCTCTTCGTCGAGCTTTGCGCTGCGATCGTCGGTCTGCGCCTCGAGCTTCGCCACCTTGGCGGCGAGCTCGTCATGCTGCGGCTTGAGGGTCAAGCAGCCCGGTGCAAACGCGATGATAATCGCAGCGCAGCCCGCCTGGTTCAGGAGGCTGCGCGTGTTCATGGGTCTTCCCCTGATTGTGTTGGGAGGTCGGGCGGCCCTTCACGGGCGCGCCCCGAGCGATCGTGGACCGGCGAGGGTCCAGACGCCAGCACCAGCGCCGGGACTACTGCCAGATGAACTGGACCCGGCGGTCCTTGCTCATGCTGGCCTCGTCGCCGCCCATCGCCTCGAGGTCGCCCTTCGAGATGACCTGCAGGCGGCTGGCGTCGACGCCCAGGTTGGTGAGGAAGTCGCGGACGACCTGACCGCGGCGGTCGGTGAGCATGATGTTGTACTCCTCGGTGCCGCGCTGGTCGGCGTGGGCCTCGAGGATGACGAGGTTGCCGCCCGAGCTCTTGACGCACTCGGCGAGGGTCGTCAGCTGGGCCTGGACCTCAGGCGAGAGCTTGGGGCTGTCGTAGTCGAAGTAGACGGCGCCGAGGTTGCACGGATCGTTGCCGCCCTCCTGGTAGCCGCCCGAGAAGACGCACATGCCCATGTCGCAAATCTCGTCCATGGCGCACTCGTCGTCGGTCTGGCACTGACCGCCGCCGCCGCTGTCTCCGCCGGGCGCGTCGCAGCGGCCCGTGCCCATGTTGCAGACGCCGGGCTGGCAGTCGAAGTCCTCGGTGCAGCCCGAGCAGGAGCCGGCCTTGCAGACGAGGCCGTTGATGCACTCGATGGTCTGGGCGCAGGGCTGACCGACACCGTCGGCGCCGCCCTCTCCCGCGGGGACCTCCGCCGGGTCCATGCAGAGGAACTCAAAGCAGGTCCACTGCTCGCCGTTGGGGCCCATGCCGGCGCAGTCCGTGTCCGCCTTGCAGTTCTGACAGGTCCCCTCGACGCAGGTCTCACCGCGTTCCGCGACGCAGTGCTTGTCCTTCTTGCAGAGCGGGTACTCCGGCTTCTTACAGGCTGAGAGGGACATGCCCAGAGAAGCGACGCCAAGGGCGAAGAGGTACTTGGAGAGGCGAGGCAGCATTGCGCGCATGATTACAGACTCCATCGAGGGGCGGCCAAATTTCCTGCGAGGATCGACTCGGCGGCCGCCGCCCAGGGATATCCCCCCCCTGGGTGCGTGTCAACCGCAGCGCCCCGCCGAAATGGCATAAATGGGGCCTAAGACACAGCTAGAGGGAGGTTTCCTCGGTCCGCCGGGCCGCGTCGGGGGCGTCGATCGGGGCCGGTCGCTCCTTCGTTCGGCGGGTGCTTTTCGCCCGCGCCTCTGGCATGGTTTGCGGCCATGAACGTCGCCGACAAGACGATGTTTGAGATCTACCGGGAGCGCGATTACAACCGCGGCTTCCAGGCGATCTTTTACACCACCCTCGAAGAGCACTCTCGCAACCAGGCCATCGCCAAGGCGGCCGCGGGAGACACCGTCTTTCACGGCTTCATCGCCGACGACAAGCTCGAGGCCGCTCAGGCGGCGGTCGAGGCGATCGTCGACGATCTCAACGATATGGACGAAGACGAGGCGGGGATCTCGGGCGACGAGGTCCGACGCCGGCTCGGAGCGTACTTGGTCGAATGAGCGGTCGCTCGGCGAGCGCGCGCCAAGGCTTGGGGTCGCGCGGTAGCTCGCACGTCCGCCCGAGCGCCCGGTCGCGGCGTGGACCCATCGTCGACACCGCTTGGTCTGGGTCCTGGTCTGGGTCCTGGTCTGGGTCCTGGTCTGGGCTCTGGTCTGGGCTCTGGTCTGGGGCCTGGTCTGGGCTCCTCGCTGGGCTCCTCGCTGGATGCGCCCCCGAGAGCCCTCCCCAGGCGGTCGCCTGGGCCGACGCCGCCCTGAACCTCCCGCTCGAACCAGCCGACACCGCGGTCGCCGATCTCCGCTGGCGACCGCCCAGCACCTGCCCGCAGGTCTACCGGATCACGGTCGACGACGACTACCCGGCCAACGCCGAGAAGGCCTTCGGCGTCCCGGCCGAGCGCAGCGTCAGCACCCTCAGCCTCGACCGCGACCCCTACGCCAAGGCCGAGGCCGACGGGGAGGCCTCGCCGCGCCTCGCCGCCGATCAGCTGTGGAAGGGCCGCCTCCTCTTCTTCGGCCCGAAGACCCAGGACCGCGAGCTCGAGCGCGAGCTCTTCTTCTCCGGCACCCAGGTCGGCCTCGCCTCCCCCGACGCCGCCTGCTTTGAGCGGACCTGGGATCCGATCGAGGACGCCCTCGCCCTCGGCTGGCCGACCCTCCCTGGGCGCCTGGTCGCGATCGGCGAGCGCTGGTCCGGCGGTCGCGTCGAGAGCCGCTGCAACCGCTCGGCCTGCGCCGATCCGCTCACCGGCAACGGCGGCCCCGATGCCCACCACCTGAGCTGCGTGACGATGCCCTGGCGCGAGACCCTGGAGGGGATCTACGAGGTCGGGGCCCAGGGCCAGGACCCGCGGCAGCGAGTCGCCGCGATCGCCAGCTACTGGAGCGACGGTCACCCGCCCGAGCACGGGATCTGGAGCGAGCGCCAGGCGCTCGTCTCCGTCGACGACGGTCGCCTCCTCGCCGCCGAGATCACGATCCATCACAACCGCTACAAGATCACCCGCAACCTCCGGATCGAGGCGGTCGACGCCTGTCCCGGCGGCGTCGCAGCCCTCGGCGGTGCGCCGAGCGAGCCCCCCGAGGGCGCCGCGGGGGCGGATCCTGGAACCGAGGCCGACGTCGCCCGGGCGCTCGCCGCCCTAGGCGCGCGGAAGCCTGGCTAAGCGAGAGACGTAAGGGACCCATGGACAGCATCGTCGTCGTAGGAGGGTCGCCGCTCGGCGGGACCATCGAGATCAACGGAGCGAAGAACGCTGCACTGCCGATCCAGTGCGCTGCGCTCCTCACCGACACCCCCACCACCCTCCGCCACGTCCCGCTCCTCAGCGACGTCTACACCATGAGCTCCCTCTTGGAGGGGCTCGGCTGCGTCGTCGAGGGCGACCGGGTGATGACGATCGACCCGCGCGGGGTGGCGAGCGGCGCCCTCGAAGCGCCCTACGAGCTGGTCAAGACCATGCGCGCGTCGGTGACGGTGATGGGCCCGCTCCTCGCCCGCTACGGCCGGGCCCGGGTCTCGCTGCCCGGCGGCTGCGCGATCGGGGCCCGACCGATCGACCAGCACCTGCGCGGCTTTGAGGCCCTAGGCGCCGACATCAAGCTCGAGCGCGGCTACGTCGAGCTCCGGGCGGAGCGCCTCAAGGGGACCACCTTCGCCTTCGATCTCGTCACCGTCGGCGGCACCCAAAACGTGATGATGGCGGCGACCCTCGCCAAGGGGACCACCCGCCTAGAGAATGTCGCCCGCGAGCCCGAGGTCGAGGAGCTCGCCCGGATCCTCAACAAGATGGGCGCCCGGATCCACGGCGCCGGCAGCCCGGTGATCGAGATCGAGGGCGTCGACAACCTCGCCGGGGTCGACCACGCGATCCTCCCAGACAGGATCGAGTGCGGCACCTTTATGGTCGGCGCGGCGATCACCGGCAGCGACATCACCCTCCGCCACGCCCCGGTCGACGACATGCACGCGGTGATCGAGGTCATGCGCGAGGCGGGGGTCCGCTTTGAGGTGACCCCCGCGGGCCTGCGGGTGATCGGCCCCGAGGCACTCCGGCCGATCGACGTCACGACCCGCCCGCACCCCGGCTTCCCGACCGACATGCAGGCGCAGATCATGGTCATGGCGACGATGGCCCACGGCCAGAGCCTGATCACCGAGACCATCTTCGAGAACCGCTTCATGCACGTCCCGGAGCTGTGCCGGATGGGCGCAGACATCGTCGTCCAGGGCAACGCGGCGGTGGTTCGTGGGCCTACTCACTACTCGGGGGCCGAGGTCATGGCGACGGACCTCCGGGCCAGCGCATCGCTCATCCTCGCCGGTCTGATCGCCGAGGGCCGCACCGAGGTCCGCCGCGTCTACCACCTCGACCGCGGCTACGAGACCATCGAGACCCGCTTGCAGTCCATCGGCGCCGACGTCCAGCGCTATCATGGGGCCCGTGGCTGAGCCGATCTCCATCGCCCTCCCGAAGGGGCGGATCCTCGAGCAAGCGCTGCCCCTGCTGGCTCGCGCCGGGATCGACCTCGAGGGGGTCGTCGCCGACGCCGGCCGCCGCCTGCTCCTGCCGACGCCGCTCGGCGGGCGGGTTCTCCTGGTCAAGCCGGTCGACGTCCCGACCTACGTCGAGCACGGGATCGCCGACCTCGGGATCGCCGGCCTCGACACCCTCGCCGAGGAGGACCGGGACCTCTACGAGCCGGTCGACCTCGGCATTGGAAGGTGCCGGATGGTCGTCGCCGAGCCCGTCGACCGACCCATCAACGGTCCCCTGCGCAGCGGCGCAGCCCTCCGCGTGGCCACCAAGTACCCCCAGATCGCCCTCCGCCACTATCGCGCCCGCGGGATCCAGGCCCAGGTGATCACCCTGGTGGGCTCCGTCGAGCTCGGGGCCGTCACCGGCCTCGCCGACCAAATCGTCGATTTGGTGGAGAGCGGCGAGACCCTGCGGCAGAATCACCTGCGTGAGGTCGAGACCATCCTCAACGTGACCAGCCGGCTCATCGTTCACCCGGCGAGCCTGAAGCTCAAGCGCGCGCGCGTCGAAGCGCTCATCGAGGCCCTCCGGGCCGCGAGCGCGACACCACGCGACACCGGCGACCCCAGCAAGCAGACGAGGAGAGCATGAAGGACCCCGACGACGCGATGGTGCGCTCCGCCGTCACAGACAACCTCTACGTCCACCCCCGCCTCGTTCAGCAGGGGATCACCCCGACGGCGAGGCAACGCAAGGCGCTCCTGAAGTCGCTGCCGCAGCTCACCCCCTTCACCGGCAACCACTTCTACGGCGCCCGGGCGCTGCTCGACTGGGACCACCAGCTCCCGAGCCAGAACCAGATCCTCCGCCTCTACATGTGCTACGGCGAGCGCGAGGTGCAGCTCCTCGACGGCGAGATCCAGCGGCGAGAGCGGGAGATCATCGCGGGCAACCTCTACCCCGAGTTCGACCTCCCGGACTACGGCATGCTCCCGGCGAGCGAGACCTACATCGCCGTGATGCCGGCGTCGCAGCCGGTGATCGAGGATCTCCGCTTCTCGAGCGACTGGCGTCGCCGGGTCGACCAGAACGCCCAGCGAGCCGCGCTCGCGGCCGTTCGACGGCTCGACTCCTTCAACCGCTCGCTCCAGGAGCGGACCCACGATCACCTCGGACCCCCGGTCGTGATCGGCTGGACGCCCCCCTGCCTCGCCCACTCCAAGACCTGGGCGGTCGAGGTCTGGCTGCTGATCGACTTCGACGGCCACCGCGGGCGCGCGCATGTCTTCATGATCGACAGCGGCAGCGAGCAGGTGACCCGCGAGTTCTTCACCGAGGTCCTGCTCGGGTAGAGGCGAGCGGCGAGCGGCGAACGGGTAGCGGCGAAGCTGTCTCGCGATGGGGAGCACCGCGAGACCCTCGCGGCGCGCAGAGACTCGCCCCCATAGCGCTACTGGCCGCCGCTCGTATCGGGCGGGCCGACGAGAACGGGCGCCTTGCCGTCGGTGATGATCAGCTTGGCGTTCGGCGAGCTGGACAGGTCCTGGAGGACCTCGAGGCTGCGGAGCTGGATGAGCTCGGGGGTGAGGCCGTCGGAGATGATCTTCTGGGCGTCGCGGACACCCTCGGCCTCGATCTTCTTGCGCTCGGCCTCTTGCCGCTCCCGTTGAAGAATGAACTCCATGCGCTGGGCCTCCTGCTCAGCCTCGAGCTTGTCCTCGATGGCGGTGTAGAGGCCGGGCGGGAGGCTGATGCTCTTGAGGAGGACCGCCTCGATGACGAAGCCGCGGGGTTGGAGGAGCGAGGCCATCGCCTTGAGGATCTCGGCCTCGATCTCGGCCCGCTTCCCGGAGTGCATGTCCTTGGCGAAGAAGCGGGCGCAGATGTCGGCCGAGGAGGAGCGGAAGACGCTGAGGATCAAGACCTCTTCGTAGTCGAGGCCGACGTCCAAGAGCACGTCGCGCGCCTTCTCGGCCTCGATGTGATAGAGGATCGAGATCTCAGCGCTGACGTTGAGGCCCTCCTTCGACGGCAGGTTGAGCTGGACCTCGCGGTTGACGGTCTGGGTCGGCACGCGGATGAGGCGGCTGGTGAACGGGTTGAGGCCGACGACGCCAGGCGCGTAGATCTTGGTGTTGAGCTTGCCGAGGCGGCTCTTCACGCCGACCTCCCCTGCCCGGACGATCGCGCAGCCGCTGCTCGCGGTGACGAGGGCCAGAGCCATCGTCAAAGGTCGAAATAGGCTCCTCACGGTCATCCCTGCGCTCTGCTTCACGGCTCTGCTCCTGCTCCTGTGGCGTTCGGCGATCGTCCCTTGGACTGAGGATCAACGCGGCCGAGGAGGCTGCACGTCGAGATCGATCGGAGCGGCTTGGCCCGCTCACCTCAAGCCTAATCGGGGTCCCGCGACTTCGCCGCAGAGGACCCCCGAAAGTGCACGCACCGGGCAGCTATCGGGGTTTGCCGCCGACCTACGCCAGACGCGCGTCTTCGCCCGTGTCGACCTCCCTAGAGCGAGCTGCCCGAGCTGGGGTAGTATCGTCCCTCCCCGGCGCCCAAGCGGCGCCCCTGCCCGAGGACCTGCTGTGGAACACCCGAAGAATTGGTCGACACTCCACACCCTCGGGTTCCTGTACCTGACCTTCAGCTACACGACCGACGGGACCCTCGACAAGCGCGAGGTCGGGGCGATGATGAAACGCCTCCAGCGCTGGGCCCCGAACGACCCGGCCGAGGCGATCGCCAACATCATCCGCGAGGTCGGGGTCTGGTACCGCCACTTCGGCAGCGAGGACGAGCGGCGGATGATGGCCTCCGACTACGCGTATGTCCTCAAGGATGAGCTCGACGAGCTCCAGCGGATGGAGATCGTCGCGGACCTCGCGGCGATCGCCCGCGCCGACGGCAAGATCTCGCCCGGCGAGCTCGGCTTCATCGACGCGATCCGCGAGATCTTCGGCATCATCCACTAGGCCGCGAGGCCTGCGCCCTAGTCCTCGCAGTAGGGCAAGGTCGGCAGCGCGTGGTTGGGCAGGCCCGCCCAACCGAGCGGCGGCACCTCGACGAAGCAGGCCCGCGGCTTGGAGCCGACCTCCAGCCCGACCCGGAGGTAGCCGAAGCGCGCGACCCCGAGCCCTTGGTCGGCGCCGCCTGTGCCGACGACGATCTGCCGCAGCTCCTGGCTGCCGACGTGGACCTCGGGATCATCGCGCAGCGCGTGCATGTGCCCGGCGACGATCAGATCCGCCTCGGCGATCGCAAGCTCGGCGAGGATGACCTGCGGCTGGTCCTCGCGGGACCAGCCGTCGCCGGAGAGCCCCGCATAGAGCGGATAGTGGGTCGCGGCGATCAGAAAGTCGGCGCCGTCGCGGTCGAAGAGCTCCGGCAAGCGCCCCTCGATCGAGCGGGCGATCCTCGCGGTGCCGCTGTCGAGCAGCGCCACCCTCGCGCCGCAGACCTCGAAGGCGTAGCTCCCGGGGCCGAAGCTGCTGTTGTAGATCGGCACCTTCGAGCGGACGATGTCGTGATTGCCGGGGGTCACGGCGACCGGCACCGGCGCCCCCGCGACGATCCTCAGCATCGCCGTGAACTCATCGTCGCTCGACGCCTCGGTGAGATCGCCGACGAGGACGAGGCCGAGGATCGGATCGCCCTCCTCCTGCGAGGCCGCGACGTCCTCGCGCAGACGCTCCATGATCCGCTCGAAGTGGAGCGGGTTGGTCTGGATGTCGCCGACGAAGGCGAGCTGAAAGCGCTCCGGGCAGGGCAGGCGCCCGCGCAGCTCCAGCTCCTCCCCTGCCCCGACCTCGACGCCGAGACGGCGGCGGAGCACCGACTCCGTCGCCGCGGGCAGGTCGACCCCGGCGCCGGCCGGTCCCAGGCTGATGACGGTGTTCGGGTCGACGTTGTGGAGCTCGACGTCGAGGGTGAGCGCCTCCCCCGGAGCGCCGCGGATGCCGATCGCGAAGTCCCCGAGCGTCGCCACCCGGGCCTCGAGGGCGCCGCTCGGGGGCTCCTTGAGGAGCCCGAGCGCCTCCCAGTCGAGGCCGCTCCGCCCGCTCGGATCGAGGAAGCGGAGCTCCGCGCCGACAGCCGCGTCGAGGCGCCCGACCTCGTTCTCGGCGATCACTCGGCACTCCGGGTCGGTGTAGTCCGGGACCACGCACTCCGGCTGGGCGCAGGAGCCCACCGCCAGGGCGCTGAGCCCCAGGGCCACGCCGAGCCCGAGCAAGAGCGCTCCGCGCTGGGTCTCTCCGCTCATCGTCGCCTCCCCCCGAGATCGGGCAACACCGCGCCCGCGGAGAACACCGCGGTCACTCCGCTCCCCACCCACGCGCCAAAGCCGAGCTGGACCGCGACCGGGCTCTCCCGCGGCCGGATCCGCATGTGCCAGCCGCCGTAGGCCGGGCCGAGGAAGCCGTAGGCGCGGGCGATGTTGATCCCGTTGCCGTCGAAGCGGGAGTGGACGTAGCCGAGCGTCAGCATCCCGTTGATCCGCGCCGCGGCGTTCGGCTTGACCAGCATCGGCACGTCGATGTCGTACCAAAATTCGCCGTAGAGGGAGCCGATGTTCGGCGCTCCCCGATCGAGCGGCTCCCCGCCGGTCGCCTGCGAGGTGAAGTCGAGGCGCGGGCCGACGTAGGCGGTGAAGCGCTGCCGCGGCGAGAGGTACCAGCGGACGCCGACGGTCAGCGGCAGCAGCATCGTCCGCTCGATCACCCGGTCGTCGTAGGTCTGGCGGCGGACCTGGACCTCCGGGCGCCAGCGCAGCTCCGCCGCCCCGAGGTGGGCGCTGCGGCGGAGGATCGGGTAGGGCAAGGCGACCGCCAGATCGGCCCCTGCGCCGATGCTCAGCTGGTTCTCGGAGAGAACCACCGGGTGGGTGCCCTCCTGCCCCGGCAGCGGCTCGCTGTTTTGCGGCCTCGGATCGACGTCGGTCTCGCGACCCAGGAGGCCGCCGACATGACCGAAGAGGCGCAGCCGCCCGCCGCCGTCGGGGAAGAAGTAGTTCGGCGCGAAGCGGAAGGCGAGCTCCCCCGGGTGACGCTCGCCCAGCCGCGGAGAGCCGCCGGTCCCGTAGTCGAGGGCGAAGGTCGAGGGCCGCAGACGATCGCGATCGCCCCGCCTGTCACCGCCGAGGAGGCCGACCATTCCGCCGAGCAGCGCACCGCCGAGCGCCGCCATCCCGCCGCCGCCGAACATGCCGCCAGGATCCCCAGCCCGGAGCCTGTCGCCGACGAGGAGCAGGTACGCGGTCCCGGCCCCGGCGAAGGTCAGGCCGAGGGCGCCGAGCAGCCAACGCGCCGGCCGGGGCCGCGTGCAGATCTCCATCCCGGGGACACAGTGCCGCCAGGCCTCGGCGAATTGGTTCGGCATCGGATCGGGCGTCGGCGGGGAGACCAGCGTCCGCGGCCGCCGGGTCCGTCGCAGCCGTGAGCGGACCCGAGGCTGTCGACCGGCGGCCACGCCTCGGGCGCTGGGAACCTCCTGCGAGACATCGTCCGCCCCGGGAGCGGCCGTCCCGCTCGCATCGCGACCGGGGTCCTCGCCCTGGTCACCGCTCTGGTCACCGCTCTGGTCACCGCCTTCCTGGTCACCGCTCTGGTCAACGCCGTCCCCGCCAGACGCCGACGGAGGAGGCGCGTCATCCCGACTAGAGAGCCCTGGATCGTCGCCGCCGGTCTGAAGGCCTGCGCCCGCTGCCGGGCTATGGATCGAGCCCTCGGGACCCTCTACGCTCCCCCGCACGTCGCGGATCTCCTCCTCCGAAGATCTGTCCCTTGGGTCATCTATGGGGATGAACGAGCTCGCCGGCGACGCGCTCGCCGGCATCACCGGCCCCGCCCCGCCCGCGACGATCCCGACGATGGCGATCCACCCGGCGAGCGCGGAGCGGCGACCGCCCCGACGTCGACGGCAGCTCAACTCTCGAGGTCGTCCGCCCCGAGCTCGCAGATCGTCCGACAACACTGGTAGGTCTCGCAGATCGGGCTCTCGGCGCCGGGTCTTGAGGGCTCCGGCGAGACACCACAATACCCCGCTCAGACCACGCGCGCGCCCCCCTGGAAGACCGCGGCGATCAGCGGAGAGCCGGCGTGGTAGACGAGGTCCCGGTAGTCGTCGGTGGCGAGGAGGAGGAGGTCGGCGGCCATCCCCGGCGCGATCCGACCGACATCGCCCGCGAGGCCGAGCGACGCTGCGGCGTTGTGCGTCACCGCGCAGATCGCCTCGGGAGGCGAGAGTCGACAGCCGTAGCAGGCCAGCGCGAGGACCAAGGCGAGGCTCTCGAGGGCGCAGGAGCCGGGGTTGCAATCGCTCGCGACCGCCACCGGCACCCCCGCCTCGATCAGCGCCCGACCGTCGGCGTAGGGCTTTCCGAGGACCAGCGAGGTCCCGGGGAGGAGCGTCGCGACGGTCCCGGCGGCGAGCAGCGCCTGCCGCTCGTCGTCGCCCAGGTAGAGCAGATGATCCGCCGACGCGGCCCCCAGCTCCGCCGCTAGGAGGGCGCCCCCCGTCGAGCCCAGCTCGTTGGCGTGGACCCGAAGCCCGAGGCCGAGCTCCCGCGCCCGCAGGAGCACCCGTCGGCTCTCTTCCGGGGTGAAGGCGCCGCGATCACAGAACACGTCGCAGAAGTCGGCGAGGCCCTCGGCGACCACAGCGGGCAGGATCTCAGCGCAGACACGGTCAAGGAAGCGCTCGCGCCCCCCCTCCGCGCCGCGATCCTCGGCCGGCAGGGCGTGCGCCGCGAGGCAGGTCGTCCGCACCCGCAGGCCGTCCGCGTCCCCGAGGCGCCGCGCGACCCGGAGCTGGCGAAGCTCGGTCTCGAGATCGAGCCCATAGCCGCTCTTGATCTCAAAGGTCGTCGTCCCCGTCGCCCGCATCCGCAGCGCTCGCCGGAGGGACGCACGGTGGAGCTCGTCCTCGCCGAGCGCCCGGGTCTGACGGACAGAGGAGAGGATCCCGCCGCCGCTGGCGAAGATCGCCTCGTAGTCCGCGCCGCCGAGGCGGAGCTCCAGCTCATCGCGCCGATCACCGCCCCAGACCAGGTGGGTGTGGCTGTCGACCAGGCCCGGCAGGACCACCTTGCCGCGACAGTCGTGGACCTCGACCTCGTCGACGCCGGCGACCGCATCGCCGATCCCACCGCTCGGGCCCACCCACGAGATCGTGCCGTCTCGGATCACCACAGCGGCGCCCTCGCGCAGGCCGAGCTCCCCCTGCGCAGCCCCGCCCCGAGCCGCGTCCGGCCCCTCAGCGAGGGTCAGGAGCTGGCCTATCTCCGAGAGAACGATCGCCTTCGACGGGGCCTTGGACGGGGCGTTTGCGGGTGCGCTCATCCATCTACACCTACCACCCATGACGCCGCGGAGCACCACGGACGAGCGCCCCGACGTCGGGCGTGCGCACGCCCGAGCGATCCGCCAGCGGACGATCCCAGAGGGAGCGCGGTCGCTGAGGGCCGCCGCCAGAGCACCGCAGGAGCACCGCAGGAGCACCGCAGGAGCACCGCAGCGCAGAGGCCTCGCGACCGCCGACGGCAGAGCCGCCGCGCCTCGCGGCCTGCTCCCCCGACCTGCTCCCCGACCTGCCTACCCGGCCTCGCCGTCGTCATCGACCCGACCGGGGACGATCAGGTGGTTTTGCCGGGCGAAGGTCGCGGCCTCCTCGTAGCCAGCGTCGACGTGGCGGACGATCCCCATGCCCGGATCCGTGACCAGCACCCGTCCCAGGCGGCGACGGGCCTCGACGGTACCGTCGGCGACGACGACCATCCCAGCGTGGATCGAGTAGCCGATGCCGACGCCGCCGCCGTGGTGCAGCGAGACCCAGCTCGCGCCCGCGGCGGTGTTGAGGAGCGCGTTGAGGATCGGCCAGTCGGCGATCGCGTCGGAGCCGTCCTTCATCCCCTCGGTCTCCCGGTTGGGCGAGGCGACCGAACCACAGTCGAGGTGATCGCGGCCGATGACGATCGGCGCCTTGACCTTGCCGGTGCGGACGAGCTCGTTGAAGACGAAGCCGGCCTTGTCCCGCTCGCCGTAGCCGAGCCAGCAGATCCGCGCCGGCAGGCCCTGATGACGGACATGCTTCTGCGCCAGCTCGATCCAGCGGCGCAGGCCCTTCTTCTCCGGGAAGAGCTCGAGGATCGCCTCGTCGGTGACGCGGATGTCCTCGGGGTCACCCGAGAGCGCCGCCCAGCGGAAGGGCCCCTGCCCCTCGCAGAAGAGCGGGCGGATGTAGAGCGGGATAAAGCCCTTGATCGTGAAGGCGTCCTCGACCCCAGCCTTCACCGCCTGGGCCCGGATGTTGTTGCCGTAGTCGAAGGCGATAGCGCCGCGATCCTGCATCGCCCGCATCGCCGCGACGTGCTCGCCCATCGACGCGACGCTGCGGCGGATGTACTCCTCGGGGTCCGACTCCCGCAGGGCGATCGCGTCGGCGAGGCTCAGCCCCGCGGGGACGTAGCCGTGGAGCTCGTCGTGGGCGCTGGTCTGATCGGTGACGACGTCGGGGATGATCCCGCGGCGGACGAGCTCGGGCAGGACGTCGGCGCAGTTGCCGAGGAGACCGACGCTCAGCGCCTCGCCGGCGGCCTTAGCCGCGTCCAGCAGCGCCAGCGCCTCGTCCAGGCTCTCGCTCTTGCGCATCAAGTAGCCGGTCTCGAGGCGGCGCTCGATCCGGTGGGGATCGACCTCGACGCAGAGGATCGCGGCGCCGTTCATCGTCGCCGCCAGGGGCTGGGCCCCGCCCATCCCGCCGAGGCCGCCGGTGACGACCAAGCGGCCGCTCAGGTCGCCGCCGAAGTGCTCGCGGGCGCAGGCGGCGAAGGTCTCGTAGGTCCCCTGGACGATCCCCTGGGTGCCGATGTAGATCCACGACCCCGCGGTCATCTGGCCGTACATCGTCAGGCCCATCTGCGCGAGCCGGTTGTGCTCCTCCAGGGTCGCCCACTTCGGGACCAGGTGGGAGTTCGCGATCAAGACCCGCGGCGCGTGCTCGTGGGTTTTAAAGATCCCCTGGGCCCGACCGCTCTGGATGATCAGGGTCTCGTCGCCCTCGAGGTCGCGGAGGGAGGCGACGATCCGGTGGAAGTCCGGCCACGATCTCGCGGCCTTGCCGGTCCCCCCGTAGACCACGAGGTTCGCTGGATCCTCGGCCACGTCGGGGTCGAGGTTGTTCATCAACATCCGCAGGGCGGCCTCCTGCGGCCATCCTTTGCACGAGAGCTCGGTCCCGCGGGGGGCTCGAATCGTCGGCGTCTCCATAGGCGAGGAAGGGTAGCAAAGGACGGGCCCTGTGGGGGCCACCTCGGGCCCGGGGACAGCCCGCTTCATCCACCCTCACCGGCTCGGACCGCCCTCGACCCCGGTCCTCCGGATCGCTGATGGCCGGATCGCGGACGACCGGATCGCTGATGACCGGATCGCTGATGACCGGCCCCCTGATGACCGGCCCCCTGATGACCGGATCGCTGATGACCGGATCGCTGATGACCGGCCCCCTGATGACCGGCCCGCGCTGAACCGAGGTGTCGCTCGCTCGACCTCCGAGGCAGGTCAACGGCGGCGGCGACGACGGAGGGCGGGCAGGAGGAGCCCGAGCAGGCCGAGACCGGCGGCGCCGCCCGAGTCAACGCCGCAAACACAGCCGCGCCCGACGAGATCACTATTGAACCCCGCGCTGCCGCTTGCCGACGTGTCGGTGTCGGTGTCGGTGTCGGTGTCGAGGCCTGAGCCCCCCCCAGACGCGGTTCCGACGTCGCTCGTCGCCGGCTCCGGCTCCGGCTCCGGCACGGGCTCCGGCACGGGCTCCGGCTCCGGCTCCGGCTCCGGCTCCGGCTCCGGCTCCGGCTCCGGCTCCGGCTCCGGCTCCGGCTCCGGCTCCGGCACGGGCTCCGGCTCCGGCTCCATCCACGGCCCCTGGCTGTAGGGCTCGCCGCATGTAGTGCTATAGGCCCCGAGGTCCGCGGTCGCGCAGCCCTGATTCCAGGCGCTTCCGGGCACCCCGGGCGCTGACGGAAATCCGCCGCAGTGCTCGCTCGCCTCCCAGGTGCCGTCGCTGGTGTGGCACGGCGTCAGGTCGACCCCAGCGAAGGACTCGAGCCACTCCACCTCGGGCCAGTAGGCGTCGTAGACGGTCCCGTAGTCGCACAGCTCCTCCCCCTCCTCCTGCGGTGCGAGCGGGTGCAGCGTCGACGCGGCGCCGATGACCCTCCAGGTGCCGTCCGAGAGCTGGATCATCGCCGGTCCGCCGGAGTCGCCGAAGCAGCCCCCCGTGTTCGCGCCGACCATCCAGACGTCGAGGTACTCCAGGTAGAGCTCGGTGATCGTCTGGGTCGTGTAGCGCTTCGGGCCTGACCCCTCGGCGAGCACATCACCGCCCTCGATCGTCGCGCTCTCCGCCCCGTAGCCGACGATCGTCACCTCCGCGCCCGGGACCAGCTGGTCGACCTCACAGCCCATCAAGAGGGGCACGCGGGGAACCGCGGTGACCGGCTGGGCGAGGGTACAGATCGCGAGGTCGTAGTCGTCGGTCTGCCAGCGCGGGTGCATCGCACAGTCGACCACGTCGATCTGCGCGACCGGGGCCTCCGCGTTCTCGCCGAGGCCGATCGAACCGGGTGTCGCCCAGGACAGGTCCGGGTCCATGCAGTGCGCGGCGAAGAGGACGACCTGGGGATGGATCAGGGTCCCGGTGCAGAAGAGCGAGTCGGTCCCGGCGTCGAGCATCGCCACGGCCGAGGGGTACTGACAGGTCTGGGCGTCAAAACCACCGTGGATCGACTGCGGCGCCGGCTCGACGTCGGTGAATTCGGCGGCCGCCGCTGGACCCGCGGCGAGGGCGAGCGACGCCGAGAGGAGGACACCAGAGCGCAGCGCAGACACCCGCCGATGGTGACGAACACGGGCTCTCGCGGCAAGGCTGAGAGCGCACGAAGCTCCCACGAGCGGTTCAGACCTCAGACCGTACAGAAGTGCGCCCCTTCGTCCCAGCCGCCGCAGATCTTGTTGTCCATGTTCATCGTGCAGTCGGTGCACATCGGTCCGCATGCCGTGTCAACGGTCACGTCCGTCTCGCAACCGTCGACGAAGATATCGTTCTCGCAGTCAGCCCACTCCGTCCCCTGCATCAGCGACTCTTCGCATGAGAGGGTGCAATCGCTCTCACACATCGTGTGATGGCCCATCTCGAGGCCGTCGTCGCCGTCGCACTCCTCCTCGCCGTCGTCCTTGGTGCCGTCGCCGCAAAAGGGCCCTGGACCTGAACAGCCGCTGTTGCAGGCGCTGCCGTAGTCGTCGCTGTTGTCGCCGCCTGCGTCACAGGCCTCCGGCCCGTTGGTCTTGCCGTCGCCGCAGAAGGGCCCCGGACCCGAGCAGTCGTTCTTGCAGGGGCTGTCGTACATGTTGGAGTTCGCGTTGCCGAGGTCGCAGACCTCTTCGCCGGCCTGGACAAACCCGTCACCGCACGCAGCCGCAACGCAGCTGACACAGGCGTCGGTGTCGTCGTCGTTGCCGTCGTCACAGTCCTCGACCCCAGCCTGGACCTTGTTGTCGCCGCAGGTCGCGGCGACGCAGGAGTTCAGGCACGCGTCGGTCTCGACGTCGTTGCCGTCGTCGCACTCCTCGCCGGGCTGGACGATCCCGTCGCCGCAGTCGACGCCCGCGCAGGAGTTCGGACACTCGTCGTCGTTGACGTTGTTGCCGTCGTCGCAGGCCTCGACCCCCTCTTGGACAAACCCGTCGCCGCAGCTCGCGCTCTGACAGCCGCCGATGCACGCGTCGTTGTCGAGATCGTTGCCGTCGTCGCACTCCTCGACGCCCCCCTGGACGAAGCCATCGCCGCAGAACGCCGGCAGGCAGGTGTTGAGGCAGGCGTCCTCGTTGCTGGTGTTGCCGTCGTCGCAGGACTCGCCGGGGTCGACCTTGCCGTCGCCGCAGGAGGCCAGCTTGCAGAGGTTGGTGCACTCGTCGTCGTCGATCTGGTTGCCGTCGTCGCAGGACTCGACGCCGTCGTTGACCAGGCCGTCGCCGCAGGTCGCCTTCTTGCACATCAACGTACACTGGCCGGTGTCGCTGTTGAAGGCGGCTCCGTTGTCACACTCCTCGCCGAGCTCGGGCTCCGTCTTCCCGTTGCCGCAAAAGCCCATCTCCCCGCTGGTGGTCGACTCGGTCTCGGAGGTCGGGCTCGTCGTCGACTCGGTCGAGCCGGTCGTCGACTCGCTCGCGGAGCTCGATCCGGTCCCCGTCTCACCGAGCCCCGTCGCGTCAAAAATGCAGCCGTAGAGGGTCAGGCAAAGGCCCGAACCGAGGAGTCCGAGGAGGGCGCGAGAATTCATGGCTAGGTCTCCAGAAAGATAGGTCAGGGTCCCGCAGGCGGGGCCCTGAGTGGGCCCACGATACGTGAGTGCGACCGCGAGTGTCCATTGCAGCGAGGCCGTCACGGCCCTTCGTCCGCGCCTCGAAGTGTCGCCGCTAGACCACGATCTCTCGGCGCGATCACCAACCGACGGAGACCCCGTGACGGCGTGAGCTGGCGCGCCCGTCGACACAGGCGCATCATCCTCCCCGTGCTGACGGGATCGACGCGCCCGCGGTCGCGCGGCACGGGCCCCGCGCAGGCGCAGACGCGTACGAGGAGGCGCGCGGCCTCGCCCCCCAGCGTCCTCGTACGCGCAGGCCTCCTCCTAGCGCTCAGCGCCTGCGCCCACGGGCCGAGAACGAAGACCCTAAGGACGCCGGAGCACATCACCTACTCCGTGAGCGGCGACCTCGATCGCTGGGACGTCGAGCTCTGCTTCGGCGACGCGCGTCCGGCCGCGCTGGTCGGCTCCGAGTCCGCCGCCGAGCGCCTCCTTCACCCCCGCGACGCCGCGAGCGGTCTGCCCCTGGAGCTCACGGGCGGCGATGCTCCGAGGATCGACCTCGACAACCTCACCGGCCCCTGCCTGACCTACGGCGTCGACCTCTCGGGCGCCGGCGATGGCTGGCGACAGGACCTGCGGCGGATCGGCGACGATCTCCTCGTCGACAACGAGCTGTGGCTCTGGCATCCGCCCAAGGTCGCGTCAACGCCGAGGATCACCGTCGACTTCTCCTTCCCCGGCGCCCGCGTCTCATCCCCGTGGCCGCGGGAGGGTGACGCGCGCTTCGTCATCCCCCTCGTCGGCCTCCGCTGGCGCTCCTACACGGCGGTCGGCGAGCTCGAGATCGACACCTTGGAGGTCGCCGGCGCTGAGCTCGAGGTCGTCGTCATGGGCGGCGAGCGAGAGCTGAGCAAGGGCGGCATCCGCCGCTGGATGAAGAGCACTGGCGAGGCCGTCGCGTCCCTCTACGGCGCCTTCCCGGTCCCGCACCTCCAGGTCCTGATCATCCCCACCCAGGGCTACGGATCGCCGGTGATCTTCGGCCTGGTCGAGCGCGGCGGGCCGGCGATCCTCCTCTTGATCGACCGCGACGCGGAGGACGACGAGTTCATCGGCGAGTGGGTCTCGATCCACGAGCTCCTCCACCTGGGAATGCCCTTCATCCAACGCCGCGACGCGTGGCTCCCCGAGGGCTTCGTCACCTACTACACGGAGGTCGTCCGCGCCCGGACCGGCCTGCGCAGCGAAGAGAGCGCCTGGAGAGCCCTCCTCAGCGGCTTTGATCGCGGCGCGCGCGATGTCCGGGGAGATCGCTCCCTGGGCGACGCGAGCCGGTCGATGCACGATCTCCACGCCTACTCGTGGGTGTATTGGGGCGGCGCTGCGATCGCTCTCCTCAGCGACGTCGCCCTGCGCCAGGGGAGCGACGGCTCGATCGCCTTGGACGACGGTCTTCGCCACCTCTGGCGCTGCTGCGCAACTTCGCCCCGACGCTGGACCGCGGATGACATCCTCGAAGAGCTCGACCGCTGGCGCGGCCAGGCGTGGATCATTCCGCTCTCTCGGCGTCTGCTCGCGACCGACGGCTTCGACGATCTCCCGCGGCTCTATAGGAAGCTCGGCGTCTATATGGTACACGGGGAGCTGACGCTAGACGGCACTGCTGCCCTCACTCACCTCAGAAGCGCGATTTTCGCACCCACGAGCACAGCGAGTCATCAGTGATCCTCTACAGACTCCTCGATGTCCCCAACGGCACCAATCAAGGACGCCCGCCGGCTCATCGCTAAAGTCCCACGACGCGAACAAACAATCCGAACGGATCAGGAGAGAACGAATCATGGCAAATCTCAAGGACATCGCCGCAACCCTCGCCCTTTTGGGTTCGGTGTCTTTCATGGTCAGCGGCTGCAAGAAGGACGAGGGAACCGAGGTTCCGGCTGGCGACTCGGCTGAGGCTGAGAAGTCCTGTGGCGGCGACCACGCCGACGGCGAGGCCTCCTGTAGCGGCGACAAGGATGCCGAGGCCTCCTGCAGCGGCGAAGAGGGCGGCGACGAGGCCGAGGGCGGCGACGAGGCCGAGGGCGGCGACGAGGCTGCCGAGGAAGAGGCCGCCGAGGAGTAGGCCTCAGGCCTATCCCACTGGAAAGCGATCGCTTTCCCGAGAGCGCCCCTGTCACCGACAGCGGGCGTTCTCTCGTTCTCGGCGACGAACGATCTGCGGCGGCGCAGTGCTCTCTCTCCATTTGCCAGGCCATTTGCTAGGCTGGCGGCGATGGACTCCCACCCGACCGGAATCGGTCTCGGACTGCGCTCTGCGATCATCGCGGAGATCGACGCTGGCGAGGCCGACGGCGCCCTCGCCTTTGTCGAGGTCTCCCCCGAGAACTACCTCTGGCGCGGCGGCCTCGCCCTCGACCAGCTCGCCCGGATCCGCGAGCGCTTCCCGCTCCTCGGCCACGGCCTGACGATGAACCTCGGCGGCCTGGGCCCCTTCGACGACCGCTTCTTCGCCGAGCTCAAGGACTTCCTCGACCGCCACCCGACCCCCTGGTACTCGGACCACCTCTGCCTGTGCAACAACGGCGCCGAGTTCCATGACCTCCTGCCCGTGCCCTTCACCCGCTCCACCGCGAAGCGGATCGCGGCCAGGATCCGCGAGGCCTCCGACCGCCTAGAGCGGCCGATGCTCGTCGAGAATGTCTCCTACTATCTCGCCCTCGGCGAGGTCGAGATGGACGAGCCCGAGTTCATCGCCGAGATCCTCGAGCAGGCCGACTGCGGCCTCCTCCTCGACGTCAACAACGCCTTTGTCAACGCCCAAAACCACGGCTTTGATCCCTACGCCTGGCTAGAGCGGATCCCGCTGGAGCGGGTCCGCCAGCTCCACGTCGCCGGCCACGAGTCCTGGGACGAGCAGACCCTGATCGACACCCACGGCGCCGACGTCCGCGATGAGGTCTACGCGATGATGGCCTGGGTGATCGAGCGGACGGGCCCGCTCCCGGTGCTCCTCGAGCGCGACAACCACATCCCGCCGCTCGCAGAGCTCCTCGGCGAGGTCCGCAAGCTCGACGAGGTCTACCAGCAAGCCCTAGGTCGCTGGCGCCGCGGGACCGGGGCTGTCCCCCTGGAGGTGCTTCATGGATGACCCGAGGGAGCTCCACGCGAGCGAGGGTGACGCGAAGGACATCCTCATCATCAACGCCTTCACCTCCGCGATCCGCGAGCGCGGGATCGACAAGACCTTAGAGACCGATCTCGCGGGCTTCTACCGAGCCCACGGCGTCGTCGGCGAGACCCTGGAGCAGATGCTAGAGCGCGGCCCACGACGCCTGCGGATGTACCGACAGATGGTCCAGGGCCGGCTGCGCAGGGTGCTCCGCGAGCTCCTCCCGCGGACCGTCGCCCGCCTGGGAAAGAAGCGCTTCCTCGCCGACTTCGCCGACTTCTTCGACGACGCCGGCTCACACACGGTGATCCTCCGCCAGGTCGCCGGCGAGTTCACCCGCTTCTGCGAGCGGCGCTGGGCCGAGGCCGAGGCCGTGCCCGACTTCCTCAGCGATCTCGCGAAACACGAGCTGCTCTCGCTCGAGGTCCGCAACTCCGTCGGCGGCCGCGAGCCCGCCACCGGCCTCCCCCTCGCCCTCGATCGGCCGCTGCGCTTTGACGGCACCACCCGCCTGCGCCGCTACGGCTACGCGGTCCACAGCCTCCCCCTCGACGTCGACGATCGCAGCGAGCCCGAGGCGACCCCGAGCGCCCTCCTCGCCTATCGAGATCGGGAGAAGTACACCGTCCGCTTCATCGCCCTCACCCCGCGGGCGACCGAGGTGATCGAGCGCCTCCTCTCTGGGAGCACCGTCGTCGCCGCTCTCCAGCAGGGGGCCGCCGCCGCAGGCGAGACCCTCGACGACGAGCTCCTCGCCGGCATGACGCACCTCTTCGCCGACCTCTCCGAGCGCGGCGTGCTCCTGGGCGCGCTGCCCGACGCGCTCTCTGACGCGCCCCCCGAAGCCTAGGTCGTCGAGGCTGACGTCCCGAGGACAGTCCCCACGGACAACAGTGCGACGGACAACAGTACGACGGACAACAGTACGACGGACAACAGTCCCCGCGGACAAGCCCGACAGCCCCGCGAGACAGCCTCGACGGGACACCGCGCCGACTCGTACTCTGGGGCCGTGCTCTCCCGTCGTCGCCGTCGCCGTCGCCTTCGCGCCCTCGCCCGGCTCCTCGCGCTCACCCTCGCGACCTCCGCTCCCCTCCTAGGCACCGCCTGCGGAGGGCCCACGGGGCTCAGCGCGGACGATCATCGGGCGATCGCGGCCCTCCTCGACGACCAGCGGCGGGCCTGGAACGACGGTGACCTCGACGCCTTCATGGTCGCCTACGAGCCCAGCGAAGAGCTCGTCTTCACCTCCGGGGCCGTCGTCCGCCGCGGCTGGGAGACGACTCGAGACCGCTACCGCGAGCGCTACGGCGCCGACAGTTCGACCATGGGCGCCCTCGAGTTCGAGCTCGTCGAGATCCAGGAGCTCGGCGCCGACGGGGCGATCGTCCTCGGCCGCTGGACCCTCCGCGACACCCCCGAGGCGGGCGACGGTATCTTCTCCCTCGGCCTTCGCCGCGGCCCCCTCGGCTGGCGGATCGTCCACGATCACACCTCTGCCGCCCCGCCCAGCGATGACCCGTCCTAGGGGCCCTTTCGCCTCGGCCCCGAGCTGGCTACGTAGCCTTCGCCTCGGTCGAGGCTGGCCCATCGAGGGACGTGATCTGCTCCGGCGATGGGCGCTCCATCCCGCACGCAGCCGTACCTAGGAGGTTCCCCGCAGCCGCTGCCGCCAGCGCCAGGAGCCCACCCCCGAGGAAGAGCAGGACCGTCGAGCTCTGTGTGGGTCTATGTGTCCGAAAGGTCATACGAAAGAGCCTCCTCCGCCCTAACCGGCGACATCTCCCGATCAACGCGCCGCCTCCCCTATCGGTTCCGTCGATCTTTGGACCCCACACAACGGCGTTCTCCGCCTGCTACACGCCCTCCGCAGCGGTGCCCGCCGACGCCCTCCTACAGCCGACGACGCCGCACCACACCTCGCCGCCCGACCGACTCGAGGCGCAATCCCAACCTGCGCACAGGCTGGCGCGCCCCGAGCCCGCGAGATGCAGGCCGCCAAGCACCCGGCCGCCTGCGCCCTCAGGCCCTGCACGCCCGAGCCTAGCGAAACGCCAGCGCGCCCCGCACAGAGCTCCTCAAGCGGCCTGGACCGGCTGCTCCGGATCCACGGCCCCTTGCGCCCGGATGACCTCCGCCGGCGACGGCGGCTTCTCCCCGCGACGCCCGTCCTCGAGGATCGACTCCGGCACCGGCCGCAGATCCCAGACCAGCCCCACCCAGCTCATCGCCTTGAGGATGTAGTAGGTGACGTCGATCTCCCACCAGTAGAAGCCCTGGCGCGTCGACCCCATGTAGTGGTGGTGATTGTTGTGCCAGCCCTCGCCCATCGTGATCAGGGCGAGCAGGAAGTTGTTGCGGCTGGTGTCCGTCGTCGCGAAGCGACGCGACCCGAAGACATGGGAGAGCGAGTTGATCGTGAACGTCCCGTGCCAGCAGAGCACCGTGCTCAGGCCGAAGCCGATAAAGAGCCCGCTCCACCCGAGCGTCAGCCCGCAGGCCAAGCCGAGCGCGACCACCGGGAACTTCCAGTGCTTGTTGAGCCAGACCAGCTCCGGAAACTTCGCCAGATCACGGACCTGCTTGAGGTCGGTCGGGTTGTTCTCCGGGTAGTAGAACCACATCATGTGGGAGTGCCAAAAGCCGAGCCGAGCCGGCGAGTGGGCGTCCCACGGGGTGTCTGAGAACTTGTGGTGCTTGCGGTGATGGGCCGCCCACCACAGCGTCCCCTTCTGCGAGGACGTCTGCGCGAGGAAGGCCAGGATGAACTGGAAGGTCCGGCTCGTCTTGAAGGTCCGATGGGCGAAGTAGCGGTGATAGCCGCCGGTCACCGCGAACATGCGGATCCAGTAGAGGGCGATGCAGACCGCCCAATCCGCCGCGTTGGCGCCGGTGTAGAGCGCCCCGAAGGGCATCAGGTGGATCGCCACCATCAGCAGGAAGTCGACCCACTGGTACGGCCTGTCCATCGGCGGTAGGGGCTTACCGCTGAACTTGGCGGGGATCGGGAGAACGTCGACGTTGAGCTTAGCCATGGGGATCAGCGGTCAAGCGGTAAGGGGGTTACACGCCCACTCAAGGTGCCGTGAACGGCCTATCATCGCCGTCACCGTCCGGTCATCGAGTGTCATGGTTCGGTCACAGGGTCTTGGGCGCTTAGGGGCGCGCGTCTGGGTTGAAGCGATAGCCGGCCCCCCGGACTGAGACAAAATAGATCGGTGAGCGCGGGTTCGGCTCGAAGTGCCGGCGCAGGCGCATGATGAAGTTATCGACCATGCGGGAGTTCGGGTAGTTCGCCAGCTTCCACACCTTCTCCTGCAGCTCCTGGCGAGAGAGCACCCGCTCTGGGTTATCCGCGAAGTAGCGGAGAAGTTCGAACTCGAGGCGTGTGAGCTTGACCTCGACCCCGTCGGCGCTCGCCTCACGGCGATCGAAGTCGATCTCGGCGGTGCCGAACCTGTAGGCGCCCCGCGTCGGCTCGGCCGTCTGGGTCCGCTCCCAGTCCTGTCGCCGCAGGAGCGAACGGACCCGCGCCAGGAGCTCGTTGAGATCGAAGGGTTTGGCCAGGTAGTCGTCGGCCCCGGCCTCCAACCCCTCGACCCGGTCGTCGGTCGTGCCTAGCGCCGTGAGCATCAGCACCGGCGTGAAATTGCCGGCGTCGCGGAGCTTCTTGCAGAGGCTGAAGCCGCTGGTGTCCGGGAGCATCACGTCGAGGATGATCGCGTCGTAGGGCTCAGCGCCGAGGAGCAGCTCCGCAGCCTCCCGCCCGGTCCCGGCGACGTCGACCCGGTGACCCTCGAGCTCAAAGTTGAGCTTGAGCCCCGCTGCGAGGTGCTGCTCGTCATCGACGACGAGCAGTCGGCCGCACCCCTGGGCGGCCTGGGCGGTCTGGTCGGTCATCGGCCGCCGATGATATCAGCTCTGCCGCGCAGCTCTGCGACGTCGCCCACGTCCCCCACGACCCCCCCGCCGCGGCAGCGTGACGATCATCGTCGTCCCCTGGCCGACGCCCGGTGAACGGGCCTCGATCCTGCCCCCGAGGTTGCGCGCGAGCTCCGACGCGACGTAGAGGCCGAGGCCGGTCCCTCGGCGTCTGCGGACCGGCTCATCGGGGACCCTGTAGAAGCGCTCAAAGACCCGCCGCAGCGCCGCCCGCGGGATCCCGATCCCGTGATCACGGACCTCGATCACCACCGACTCGTCGACGTTCCGGGCGCTCACCGTCACCTCCGCCTTCTCCCCGGAGTACTTGATCGCGTTGTCGATCAGGTTCTCGACCACGGTCGCCAGGGCGACCGCGTCGGTCTCGACCTTGACCTCCTCGCCGATCTCGACCGTCACCGCGCTCTCGTCGATCTTCGACCGTCGGCGGATGACCGCAGCCGCCCGGCGGACCATCGCCGCGACCGCGACCTCCTCGATCTCTTGGGTCGCCGCCCCCTCGCCGAGGCGGTTCGCGGTGAGGATCCCGTCGATGAAGGCGCTGAGGCGGTCGACGTCGTCGAGCATCATCCCCCGCAGGCGGACCCGCTGCTCCTCCGGCAAGCCCTCGCGGCTGAGGGTCTCGATACAGAGCTTGAGCGCCGCCAGCGGGCTCTTGAGCTCGTGGGTCACCGAGTCGATGAACGAGGTCTGACGGCGGACCTCGCGGATCTCCCGGACCAGGAAGATCGAGAAGAGGACGAGCACGGTCATGATCACGATCAGCGCCCCCGCGCCGGTCGAGACCAACACCGTGTTGGCGACGATGTCATGGGTCAGCGCCGGGCTCTTGACGACGAGCAAGGTCCAGCCGACCAAGAGCGCGACGCTCAGGGTCACGGCGATCGACGAGAGCGTGATCGGCAGCGAGATCGAGCGGCTCTTGCGATGACGGGACATCTCCTTACGCACTGCTCTTTCGCCGGTCGTTCAGCGCGCCCAGCCTAGCAGCCAGCGAGAGTACAGTGCGCCCTCGCGTCGTCATCGTTGGCCCTCTCGAGTTCGACGAAATGCCGCTTGACTGGGCTCTACTGCAGGTTTCAGCGGGGCCGCGGGGGCGACGAGGGCGAGCTTGAGCGCACGGTACGTTTGCCACGGTCTGCTCGTCCGACCCACGCCTCTCACCGCAGCTCCTAGGTCCGCGGCGCCCGCTGGACCGCGACCTCGCCCGCGGCGCTCGCGAGGCCGAAGTGATCGCGGAAGAGATCGCCCTCGACCGCGACATGCTTCGCCGGGCTCGTCGCGCTCACGCAGAAGTCGACGACGTTGTCATCCCCCTGGAACGCGCCGCCTTCGCGGCCGTCGTCCTGGCCGCTTCCCTGACCGCCCGCCTGGCCGCCCGCCTGGCCGCCCGCCTGGCCGCCCGCCTGACCGCCCGCCTGGCCGCCCGCCTGACCGCCCGCCTGGCCGCCCGCCTGGCCGCCCGCCTGGCCGCCCGCCTGACCGCCCGCCTGGCCGCCGACCTGGCCCCTTCGCGGACCGTGATCGTCGACCGCCGTCGGGTGGACGACGGCGCTGTCATCGAGGGTCAAGGCGACGGCGGCGAGGTCGAGCGCCGCGCCGCTGTCCAAGGGGACGCTCCAGAAGGTCCGGATCGCCTGCGCAGCCCCGGCGCAGGCCCCCTCCCCCGCGGCCTCGCGGACCGCATAGACCAGCCGCGGCGGGCGTGATGCGTCGTCGATCTCCGCCGCCAAGCCGCCCAGCACCTCGCCCCCCTCGCCGAAGACCGGGCCGGTGATCGTCACCGCCAGGGGCCGCACCTCCTCGGCGCCCTCGGGGCGCTCGATCGCGAGGATCAGGGTCCGGTTCTCGTCTCCCTCGCTCGCCGCGGTCAGGAGCACCCGCGCCGGTCGTCGTCGCCGGCCGTCGCCGAGGGAGACGACAAAATGCTCCGGGTCGAGCGTCGTCGGATCGACCTCGACCGAGAACACCAGGTAGACCACCGCGGCGATCGACCGCCCCTCCTCGAGGTCCGCCATCGTCGGCGGCCGATGCTGCGCGGAGAGGATCCCCGGCTGGACGCCGACGACCGCCGGCACCGTGGTCCTCGGGATCGCAGCGGGCTGCCTCGTCCGCGGGGCGACCTTCGGGGCGCAGGCGGCGAGGCTCGTCACAGTCATCGCCGCGGCCGCGGCCAAGAGCGCCCGCGAGAGGAACCTCGACGATGCTCGGCCCGTGGGGGAGCTCAGTGCGCGGCGCGGCATGACGCGGCCGAAGATAGCAGAGCCGCGCCAGGCCCGGTGCGCCCCCTCCTCGCCGGTGCGCCCCCTCCTCGCCGGTGAGCCCCTCCTAGCCGGTGCGCCCCTCCTAGTAGGTGAAGATACAGCGGGTGTTCGGCAGCATGATGTCGGCCGAGGCGTAGATGTAGTAGCGCTCGCCGGGGACCAGGGCCGCGGGCGCCGACTCCACCGGCTGGGCCTGGCTCGCGCCCTCGGGCACCTCGCCGTACTTGACCGTGCCGCTGCGCAGCGGGCTCTCGTCGGGGGCGACGTCGATCTTCCAGAGCGTGCCGACCGGGACGTCGAGGTTCGGCGGGACGCCCGGGTTCTTCGCGTCGGCCTCGAGAACGTAGACGTAGCGCGAGCCGCCGCCGCTCCAGGTGACCGTCCCGTCGCGGGCGACCCCCTCGCCCTCGTCGCAGGCCTCGGGCTCAAAGATGTCCTGCTGGTGGAAGGGCGCCGGGGTCGGATCGGCGTCCGCCCAGTCCTCGGGGCTGAAGCCGCGGTAGGCGAGCTCCGCCTCGAAGAAGGCCCTCATCCGGTCGGGGTCGGTGGTCGGGGTGCCGGTCCGGGTCCGGTCAAAGCCGTTGTTCTCCTCCGCCGGATAGGCGCCGAGGAGCGACGAGTCGACAAAGCCGCCCATGAAGGCCAGGCCGTAGGGGGTGAAGGTGTTGATCCAGTTGCCCTCGCCCTCGATGTCCCACACCGCCGCGCCGTCGGGGGTGATGCTGGCCTGGTGGCAGCAGACGCAGGCGGCGGACTCGACCTGCGCCGTCACCCAGTCGAGCTCCGCGGCGTAGGTCGGATCCTCGATCCGAGTGTCCGGCACCTCCGGCGGCGCCGGCGGGGGAACAGCCGCGTAGGGCCGCTGGGTGCGGACCTGATCACAGCTGGCGTAGTCGTTGAACTTGCGGCCCTCCTCGGTCGCGCCGCTGATCATCGACCAGGTGCAGACCTGGCCCCCCTCGCTCGCCCCGGGCGCCTCTCCCTCGAGGGGATCCATGCAGATCAGCGTCGGCGGCAGGAAGACCGGCCCGTCCTCGTCGAGGTAGTCGTCGGATCCGCCGCAGACCGACGAGGGCACGAAGATCCCGCCGCCGAAGAGCTCGCAGCCACGCTCGGTGCTCCGACATTTGGAGGCGTCGCTGCCAGGGGCGACGATCCGGGTCACCTTCTCGGCGCTGTCCTCGAGGACACACGCGCCGAGGATCGACTCGTACTCGCAGCTCTCGCCGAGCTGGAACTCGGCGTCCCAGTCAGCGCAATCGGACACGGCCGCCTCCTGCGACCAGTCGAGGCCCCGGAATTCGCGGCACTCCTCGTTGTCGGAGAAGCGGTTGACGTAGGTGCACTGGCCGAAGATCGTCTCCGGCAGATCGGGGTTGCCCTCGCGATTGCAGGAGATGAGGACCGGGACAGCGAGGAGAAGCGAAGTGACGAGGCGCATTGTTCTACAATCCTTGTATTCAGGATCTTTTTATCCACCCAGACAACGATTCAGCGACAGAAGAGCAAATGGGCAGGACTGATGTCTTCCGTGGAGACATATCTAAGACGCCCTTACATAAGTGTCAACAAACCCTGAACAACTATTCTCGCGCATCCCTTGAGACCCTCCCAGGATGCCATTAAACACCGTTATAGGCCCGCGGGCGAACGCCGTGGAGAGGCCCGGCCCGGCAGCCGGGGCCCCTCCACGGCGGCTCCTGTGGAGAAGTCCTCGCGAGCTCTCGCGAGCTCTGGGGCCAGGATCGCGGAGGCTCCCTGGAGATCCACGCGAGGAGCCCGAGCTCTCCCCAAATAGAGCTCCGCTCCTCGAGGTGCCGACCTGCGGAGCGCTGTCGAAGCGCCCTCCCCACGAAGGGCGAGAGCTGACCGTCGTGGAGCCCGATCCTCGAAGCGCCCGCCCATCGAAGAGCGGAGAACCGACCCTCAAAGTTTGGAGGCCTCCCGCGCCTCGTCGCCGCCGCTCCGCCGTCGGTCTAGCCTGCGGGCTTCGCAGCCCTCGCCTCGAGACCCCGCCACAGGCGCTCCTCGAGGATCGGCAGGGGCATCGGCCCGCCGCCGAGGATCAGATCATGGAAGACCTTGAGGTCGAAGCGCTCGCCGAAGGAGGCCTCCGCGGCGCTGCGGAGGCGGAGGATCTCCAGCTCGCCGAGCTTGTAGCCGAGCGCCTGGCCCGGCCAATTGATGTAGCGATCGACCTCGTTGGTGATGTTGTTGGCCGCCAAGGCCGTGTGCTCGAGGAGGAAGCGCTCCCCCTCCTCGCGGCTCCAGCCGAAGGCGTGGATCCCCGTGTCGACGACCAAGCGGCTCGCCCTCCAGGCGGCGAAGGAGAGCTTCCCCATCCGATCGAGGTCGCTCTCGTAGAGCCCCATCTCCTCGCCGAGGTGCTCGGTGTAGAGCGCCCAGCCCTCGACGAAGGCGTTCTGCTCGGCGTGCTTGCGGAAGGCGGGGACCTCCAGCAGCTCCTGGGCGATCGCCAGCTGGAGGTGATGGCCGGGGATCGACTCGTGGATCGCCAGGACCCGCGCCTCGAAGCGCGGTCGGGTCTCCGGGCGGTAGGTGTTGACGAAGTACTCGCCGGGCTTGGATCCGTCGGGGACCGGGTGCCGGTAGTAGGCGATGTGGGTGTAGGGCGCCTCGTAGTCCGGGATCTCCCGGACCACGCACTCCGCCTTGGGGAGGATCCCGAAGTAGTCGGGGATCTTGGCTCGGGCGGCGGCGAGGCCCGCCTGGGCCGCGGCGAAGACCGCCTCCCCGGAGTCGAAGTAGAGGCTTGGATCGCCGCGCAGTCGCCTGAGGATCTCGGCGAGCTCGTCGGTGCCGAAGAGCTCCTTGCCGAGCGCGCGCATCTCTTGGTTTATCCGCTCGACCTCGGCCAGGCCGGTCTTGTGGATCTCCTCCGCGCTCTTGGAGAGCGAGGTGTAGAGGCGGATCTGCGAGCGATAGCAGGCGCGTCCCTGGGGGAGGTTGACGACCCCGCTCTCCGCGTCCGTCCGCGCCCAGTCCATCAAGGTGCCGTCGATGAAGCGGGCGAGCTCCGCCAACGCCGGCGGCATGGCCTGGACGGCCGCGGTGAGCTCTTCGGCGAAGGCCCGCTCCTGCTCTGGCGTCCAGCCGGGGTGGCTCGCGGTGATCGGTGACATCAGGGGCCACTGGGCCAAGGGCTGCGCGAGCTGACGGTCGAGCATCTCTCGCACCCGCCTCGCGGACTCCTTCGTCGTCACCCGATGGGCGACCAGACCGTCGGCGAGGAGGGCGCTCTGGGCCCGGATCGCCGCCGGGATCGCCCGCACCCGGGCGACGTAGAGCCGCCCCTCCTCCGGGGTCGTCACCGGCTGCAGCTCCGGCAGGTAGTTCCAGTGAGCGACCGGGTTGTTCGCCGACGAGAGGAGCCAGGTCTCCAGGTGACAGGTCTCGCCGCCGACCTTCGCCAGCAGCTCCGCCTCGAAGATCCGGAGGGTCAGCTGATCGCGCTCGCTGAGCGTCGCCGGGTCGATCGCCCGCGCGTCGACCAAGAAAGCGCGGAGCGCTCGCCCCTCGGCGGCGATCGCCTCCGCGCTGACCTCCACCAGGCGGTCGTCGTAGTCGTGGACCCCGAGCCGGGTCGCCTCGAGGGGGTGACGCTCTAGGTGCCAGGCCCAGTGTCGACGGAGGAGCTGCTGGAGCACCGGCGCGTCGACCCCCGCCTGGGCCTCGGCGAGCGCCGCCTGGAGCCCCTGATCGCCGCGCTCCGGCGCTGCGGTCAGGGCCGCTGGCGCAGCTTCGGGGTGCACCTCGCCCTCGCCGGCCGGCCGAATGCAGGCGCCCAACGCCGCGATGCTCACCGCGATGCTCACCGCGATGCTCACCGCGATGCTCCTCGACGCCATCACCCCTGAGAGGCTGCGGCGGAGAGTTCTCAGGGTCGGACGGGCGGTCGCGGTCAAGGGACAGCGACCATACCACCGAGCGCTCCTGTGCCCCCGTCCTGCGGCGACGCTGACGCAGGGCCACAACCGCGCGCGCGTCGGGGCCCTGCGGTGCGCGGCGCGGAGCAGGATGCCAACGAACGCACACCGGAGAAAAAAGCCCGGCGCCGGAGGCAGCGGAGGTCTCTGAGGTGCAGTACCGTAAGCGGGCATTGGGTATGGCACGACGAGGCGAAGAGACGAGAACCGGAGCGGGCTCCGCGACAGCTCCCCTGGATGGCACCGGTCCCAGGAGTCCCACGGCTCCAACGGACACCCGCCGAAGCCGCTGGCGACCGCGGGGGATCGCCCTCCTCGCCTCTCTAGCCCTCCTCCTCAGCGCCAGCGCTGCCGAGGCCGCGCCCGAGGTCCAGCGTCCGAAGGGGCAAGAGCCGCGCCCGCCCGAGACCTCCCCGGTCGCCCCACCTCCAGCGGCCCCAGCTCCGCCGACAACATCCCCCTCCGCACCGCCGAGCCTGCCCCCTCCCCGCGATGGCGGCGTCCCGGCTCCGCCCTCGGAGACCGCGCCCGTCGCCCCACCTCCCGCCGAGACCGCTCCGCCGCCGCCACAGCCCGCTCCGCCGCCTGTCGAGAGCGCCCCGCCGCCACAGCCCGCCCCCCCTCCCACCGAGGCCGCTCCGCCGCCGGCTGAGACACCGCCGGCTGAGGCTGCGCCGCCGCCACAGCCCACAGCTCCGGCACCGGAGCCCACCCCGCCCCCGCCCGAGCCGCTCGCGCCGGCCCCTGCACCTGCCCCGGCCCCCGCCCCTGCCCCCGCCCCCGCACCTGCACCTGCCCCGGCCCCCGCCCCGGCCCCCGCCCCGGCCGCCCAAGAGCCGCCGCCACCGCGACCGAAGCAGGAGCCCAAGCAGGCGAAGGAAGAGCCCAAGGCCGACAAGGAGAACAAAGAGAGCCGCAAGGAGAGGAAAGAGCGGAAGAAGCGAGAGCGAGACGACGCGGACGACGCGGGCGACAAGGGCGACGAGGGCGACAAGGGCGACAAGGACAAGAAGAAAAAGCCCTACAAGCACCGTGGGATGATCATGGAGGGCAAGATCGGCGCCCTCGGCTGCCTCGGGCGGCACTGCCGCGACACCGCCAATCACAACAGCTCCCCCGGCCTCGCGCTCGGCGGCTTCTTCGGCTTCAACATCCTCGGCTTCGTCGACCTCGGCCTCGAGGGCGCCTGGGGACAGCTACGACCGCAGGCCTTCTCCGGCCGCAACGTCCTCGACCTCTACAGCCTCGACGCCAACGCCCTCGCCAGCTCGATCGCAGCCGAGATGGGGGTCCCGAGCCTTCCCCTCGACTTCAACACCCTGACGATCGGCGACGTCAAGAGCACCGCGGTCCACGCCGGACCGACGGTCCGCGTCCACCTGATCCCCCGCGGGCGGCTCTCCGCCTACGTCGGCCTCGGCGCCCACTACCAGCTCTGGCGCAACGCCTACGACACCCTCGGCGGCGACTTCAGGCTCTCCTTCCACGGCGTCAGCATCCCCGCCAGCGCCGGCGTCGGCTACTACGTGCTGCGCCGCCTCAACCTCAACGCCGAGTTCACCTACGACTACGCGGCCTGGCTGGCCGCTTCGATCCGCCACCCGGACCTCGACTTCGTCACGCCCCTCCTCCTGGTCGAGGAGGCCGCGCTCGAGGCGGGCAGCGACCTGAAGAAGGACCTGCCGAGCTTCTGGTCCCTGGTCCTCAGCGCTAGAGTGCGCTTCTAGCGCCCGCCGACGCAGAGGCCTCGGCGACCGCGACGATCGCCTACGGGTTTGACGCTCCTCCGCCCCCCGTCCTACTCTCCGCAACGCCCGGCATCGGCCGCGGCGTCTTCTGGAGTATCAGGATGAAGCGTCTCCTCTCTGCACTCGGCCTTGTCTCTTTGATCGCCGGGGCGACCGCCTGTGACGGCGGATCGTCCTCGCCCCCGACCGTCTCCGTCACCTCGGAGGAGCTCGCGCCCGGCGGCGTCTACATCGTCTACATGAACGCCTCGGCGGACTGCTCGCAGGGCTGCAACGAGCTCGCCAAGGGCGACCTGATCCTCGAGGTCGACGGTCAGCCAGTCTCCACCGCGACCGACACCCGCAACAGCAAGATCGCCACCGGCGAGCCGGTCAAGCTCAAGGTCCTGAAGAAGGACACGAAGGAGACCAAGGAGGTCGTCCTCGTCGCCAAGCCGACCGACAAGCTCCCGCCGGTCAAGGACGCCCCGCCCTTCTGGACCGTCGGCGCCGCCGCTCTGGACAAGGCGCCCGAGTGGGCCCGCCGCGCCCACTTCGGCCACGTCGCGCCGTCGATCATGCTCGTCAACGCCGACGGCGGGATCCTCAGCGGTCGCGACCTGGTCGGCAAGAAGCGCCTGATCGTCTTTTGGGACATCGCCACCCGCGAGGAGCAGGCCCAGGCCGCCGACATCATGGGCGTCCTCCAGATGGCCCAGGCGGACCTCAACGCCAAGAACATCGACGTGATGTTCACCCAGATCCAGTTCCCGTCGAACACCCGACAGGCGCCCTGGAACGACTCCGCGCTCCGCGAGTTCCAGACCAACAACGGCAAGAGCGACATGCCCCCGCTGCCGCTCTACCGCTTCCCGAACTCGACCGAGTACAACGCGGCCAAGGAGGTCGGGCTCGAGGGTGCGACCTCTTACATCCAGTACCTCCGGGCGCCCCCGGCGATCGTCGTCCTCGACGAGAACGGCGTCGTCCGCTGGCACTCCGAGGGGGTCCAGACCCCGCCGGCGGATCACGTCAACGCCAAGGTCCCGCCGCCGCAGTTCACGATCATCGAGGCGATCGAGTTCGCGCTCGCGCTCCAGTAGGGCGAACACCCCGGGAGTGAGGGCGTTCGCCCTCATCACCGACGGACAAACGCCGGCGCTGCCACGCAGCGCCGGCGTCATCTCCTCGCGACCAGCGAGGGTGAATCGACCCCGCTCGATCCCGCAGGTTCGCCTGCACGGAACCGCGGAACCGCGGCTCACTTCGGCCGCTCTGGGACCTCGTCCCGCGCTGCCGAACGAACGGCGCCTGGTGCATCGTCCGTCGGCGAGCTCTCGCGCCGGGGATGGCGAGCCTGGCGACCTGTGGGTCGAATGGCGCCAGCGCCGAGGACTGGCTCAGGTCACCTTCTCGGCGGGCTCGAGCAAAGTCGCCCCGGAGCCAGTGGCTCCGGCTCCGGCTCCAGCTCCGAATCAGTCTTCGCCGCCGATGAGCCTGTCGAGGACCTCGCGGGCGGCGAGGCGCTGCGAGTCTTCCGCGTCGAACTCGCGCTCCGCGGCGCGAAGAAAGCGCTCAGCCTCGGTCATCGACCGACCACCGTCGTTGCCGATGGAGAGCTTGCGGGAGGATGATTGAAGCGAGGATGTCCTTTGGCTCATGTGCCAGATCTCCTGTTGCAGGGCGGGGTTTCTTGAACGAGGGACAGCCACCGACGGTGGCGCCGCGCTCTCCAAGCAAGCGTAGATAGACCCGAGGCGCGCTCTCACAGAGATGAAGAGCCGCGCCACGATGGCGACACAACCTACCCCTCTGCAATCCTGGATGCAAGCCTGAAATTCCGCGGCCGCGAAAGATGCACAGAGGCGGTCTAAAGCAGCGTTCAGGGGCTTCGTGCGTATCTGACAGCAGAGCCCTAGAACACATGTCTCTTTGGGCATGTCTTTCAAACGCCCGGCCCCAGGGGCGGTACATGGAGGCGCACGGCGATCGAGGCGCGCGGAGAGGGGATGCGCTGGGGGGGGTTCCGTCCTCGAGGACGAGGCCGATGACGGGCTAGCCAGGCGTCTCACGGGCAGGCTCGGGGCGCGCTGGGGCACATCCGCTCGCCGAGACGTAAGGCCAGGCACCGACGGCGGAGCGACGCCCTGTTGCGCTGGCGCATCGCTCGCCGACGACGCTCGACCAGGCCGTTCCCCAGACCGTCGAGCAGACTTAAGGGACAGGTCGTCGCCCGCAGGAGGTCCTGACGCGCGAGGCCGCGGCGAGGGCCCGCGGAGCTAGCCCGCGCTGTCGACCGCGGGCGACCACTCGGGATCGCGGAGCGGGTGGACCAGGGTCGGCAGGCGCTCGTGCTCGCCGCGCTCGATGAGGATCTCAAAGCCCTCGATCAGCAGGTCGGGGGCGCTGACCTCGACGTCGACGGTGTGGCTGAGGATGCCGTCCATGCCGGTCTCGCCAGCGAAGCCGCCGTTGGAGCCGACGGGGATCCGCATCGGCTCGCTGTTGCGGCGCTTGCCGACCTCGCGGATCCGCCGGAGCACGCGCATCGAGGCGGGGGCGAGGACGGCCCCGCGGACGAGGGTCCGCTTGCCGCTGGGCTCGATCCGGAAGATCCGGGCCGGGACCGGCAGGTTGACCTTGCGCGAGCCGCCGTAGGTGGCGGCGCCCTCGCGCGGGACGGGGCCGAGGATGTTGCTGTCGCGGAGGAGCTCCACCGCGTAGGCGAAGTCGTAGCCGTCTTCGCGCGCTCGCTTGAGCAGCTCGCGCTCGAGCTGCGCCCGTGAGCGCCCGCGCCGCTTGGCGCTGAGGCGAAGGTTGGAGATGGCGGGGCCGACGGTCAGGATCGGGCTCTGTCGGGCGTGGCCGTTGCTCTCGCCGATGTGCTTGTTGGGCTCGCGGGTCATCAGCAGGCCCTCGAGGACGCCGTTCTTCACGAGGCTGACAGTGCCCCCGAGGAACCCCTCGGCGTCGTAGAGGTAGCGGCCAAAGCCCTCGTCCTTGGGATCGTCGACGATGTCGATGAAGGTCGGCATCACCGTCTTGCCGAGGTCATCCTGCCAGTGCGGCTCGAGATCGAGGAGACGCCCGCCGTCGCTGAGCGGCGCCGGCTTGCCGATCGCCTGGGTGGCGACGGTGGAGGCGAGGAGCTGGGGCGCGGCCGCGTCGGCGAAGAGGAGCGGACCGTCGTAGTCCTCGTCGATCATCGGCGCCTCGGCGAGCTCGACGAGCTCGCTCAACACCTGCTCGACGAGGGCCTCGGAGCGCTCGCGGAGCGCGTCGTCGGCCTTGGGCGTCGCCTGAAAGTGGAACGCCCGCCCGTGATCGAGGCGCATGCCGTCCTCCGCCCGGGTGTCGGCGACGACGGCGAGCACCGCCCGATCTCGGTACTCGCGGAGGACCACGCCCTCGGTGGTGATCGTCGTGATCTCGCTGCGGAGGACCTGGAAGAGCACGTCGCCGTTGTCGACCTCCGGGTGCGCCGAAAAACGATCGCTGAGCTCCGAGACCAGCGCCCGCAGGCCCTCGCGATCGAGCGGCGGGGCCGAGGAGGCCGAAGGCCGCTCGCCGATCCGCGGGATGGTCTCCGGCGGCGGGCCGAAGTCCGGCGGCGGCGGATCGCCGGCGAGGCGGGCGAGGATCGCCTGCTTGGCGGCATAGGTCACGGCGGCGTCGCGGTAGGCCTGGTCCATCCCCAACCAGAGCTGCTTGCGGGTGACCGCGGAGGAGGGGACGAGCGGCACGAGGAAGCGGACCTGGGCCCCGTCCTGGCCGAAGATCCCGCCGTTGTCCCGAGCTCCACCGCCGACCCGGACCTCGATCGAGGCGACCGCCTGACGCTCGGCGACGTCGGTGATGATCCCGCCGTAGGAGCCGTCGAGGCTGAGGAGCTCGGCGCGGACGATCCGGACCGCCGCGTAGTAGGGCGCCGCCGCGGCCTTACCGTCACAGGCGACACCTTCCGCCCCCTCGTCGTCCTCGTCGTCGTCGTCCCCGGCAGGACACGCGGGCGACTCGCTGAGACGGAGCTGCCCGAGGCCGCGGAGGAGCTCCGCCTCGATCGCGGCCAGCTCCGCCCCCGCGCCGCTTCGCGGCTTGGAGGCCGACGTCGCCCGGACCTCGGCGCTGGTCTCCGGGGACGCTTGCGTCGCCGGAGCCGCAGCCACGACCAGGGCCAAGGCCCCCGCCAGCGCCCCGCCGACAAGACCCCCGACGCTCATCGTCGCCCTCCGGGCCCAGCGTCCCGCGCCGATCGACCGCGAAGCTCGAGCGGCGGCGCCGGCAAGAGCGGCGGCTTGTCGCGGTCGTGGGAGGCCTTCTCGATCTCGAGGGCCCGCAGGAGCAGCGAGGGCGAGACCGCAGAGACCGGCACATCCCCGGACTCGGCGCCGCACATGCCGTTGAAGATCCCGGGCTCGTCACCGGTCGCGACGATCGTCTCGAAGGCGGCGATCGGGGTGCCGACGATGTCTGCGCCGCGGACCAGCTCGTCGGGCCGACCGTCGGGCCAGACCCGATAGACCATCAGCGGCAGCACCTTGAAGGCCTGCGGACCGCTGCGGTCGGTGATCGTGTAGCCGCCCTGGATGTCCGTGAACCACAGCCCGTAGGGCTTGCCTTGGCGCTTGACCTCGGCGATCAGCTCCGCCCGCAGCTTGCCCTCGGGGATCGTCTTGCGCGAGCTGACGATCAGGTTGCCCTGGCGCGCGACGACCTGGTTGCCGCGCTCGCGCCGGCCGTGGCCGTTGCTCTTGCGGAAGGGGAGCACCGGCGAGCGCCCGAGGAGAAAGCCCTTGAGCTTGCCCTTGGAGACCAGCACCGTCTTCTGCGCCTTCACCCCCTCGTCGTCGACGTAGTAGTGACCGCTCAGCGGCTGGCCGTCGAGGAGGGCGACGGTCGGGTCGTCGATCATGTCGAGGAAGGTCGGCAAGACCTTCTGACCGAGCATGTCCGCGAAGGTCTGCCCCTCGAGGTCGTCCTTTTGCCGGTGCCCCTCCAGGCGATGGCCGAAGACCTCGTGGAAGAAGACCCCCGCCGCGCGACCGCTGAGCACAGCCGGGCCGATGTAGGGCTCGGCGAGCGGCGCCTCGCGCAGGGCCAAGAGCTCGCGGCGGAGGCGAGCCGCGGTCTCGCTGAGCTCGCCGAGGCTCGGGAGCTGCTCGGGGCTGTGGACCTCGAAGCTCTCGAAGCGCTCCAGGTGCATGCCGTCCTCGGCCTGGGTCTCGGCGCTCAGCATCACCCGCAGGCGGCTCATCGAGCTCTGGATCTTCGTCCCCTCGGAGTTGACGAAGGTCCGGTTGTCGACGGTGACGAGGAAGACCACGCCGCTCTCGAGCACTTGGGGATCGTCGCCGAGGATCGCCGAGACCTCGCGGATCTTCGGCTCCCAGGCGGCGGCGAGGGCCTCGAGGTCGACCCCCTGCGGCGGCTCGACGTGGACCAGCGGCTCCTCCTCGGAGAAGTCAGGGCTGACCTCCTCGTCCTCCTGCGAGCGGAGCTGCTCGGAGTTCTCCGCGAGGCTGAGGGCGTCGACGGCGTCCCGGTACTGCTCCTCGGTGATCACCCACAGCGCCTGGGAGAGCGCCAAGGGGTCGTCGCTGATGCTCACCGGCAGCCCGGTCCCGAGGCCGTTGCCGGGGCCGTAGTTGCCGCCCTGGGTGTGGCCGTTGTCGAGGAGCGGGGAGCCGACGCGGACGTCGACGTCGACGCTGCGGTCCGAGTCCATGCGCTCGCGGACGACCTGACCGCCCTCCGCCTCGAGCCAGAGCTGCGAGCGGGCGACCAGGTCGTAGGCGAGGAAGTAGGCCGGCTCCTCGAGCTCGTCGCTCTTGAGCGCCGCGAGGTTGCGGCTGACCTCGCGCTCGAGGATCGCGATCGCTGGGGTCGGCTCGCCGATCGCCGCCTTCGGCCGCTCCATCGTCGGCGCCGCGCCGCTCCCCTTCTTGCGCGGGACTCGGCCGCCGGGGATCGTCGTGTCCGCCGGGGTCGCCCGACAGCCGCTGAGGCTGAGCGCGCTCGCTGTGAGGCCGAGGCCCGCCAGGCTGAGGCTCACGAGGGCGACGAGCCCGACAGGGCGACCCCGTCGTCGCCCGCGACCCTGCGCGCTCCGCCCTGCCCGACTCCCCACCGATGCTCCTCAGCCGGGGAGTTGGATCTGCGGCCGCTTCCGCGCGGCCTGCTTGATCTTGTTGCGGGCGCGGTAGAGGACGATGATCCGGCCGATGACCTGGACGAGGGTCGCGTGGCCCTCGGCCGCGAGCTGCTCCGCCGCCGCCTGACGGTCGCCCTCAAAGCTCTGCCCGAGCTTGACCTTGATCAGCTCGTGATCGTCGAGGGCGACGCCGACCGCCGCGATCACGGTCGGCGTGATCCCGTGGGTCCCGACTTGAACGACCGGCTCGAGCGGGTGCGCGAGCGACTTGAGGTGGGTGCGAGCTCGGCCGCTGAGAGAAGCGCTGATCACAGGCGGCAGTGTACCTGCGCCCCGAGCAGCCCCGCCAGCACGGAGTCTGCGGAGCCCCACGCGGTGACGGCGCGATCCGGGCATCTCGTCATCGGCGACGGGGCCTGTCGGGGAGTCCAGGCCGCGCCCGCGAACGCCCGCTCAGTAGCGCACCGGCGGCGCCGCCTCAGCGTCGCGCTTGATCCGACGCTCGAGGCGCTGCTTCCAGTCCTCGCTGCGGACCGGGACGACGTACACCGTCGGCCAGACCAAGCGGCGATCGCTTGAGCCGAGGCGTCTCGCCCAGTACTCGATGTCGACGACCTGGTAGGGAGCGTCGTCGATCACGACGATCTCGTGGATCCGCGGGACGTACTGGGCGCCCTCGCTCGCTTCGGTGCGAAAGAGGAGGCGTCCCTCACAGGCGTACTCGACGTAGGGCATGGTGAGCCGCGAATCCTAGCAGCCCCCGCCGACAGACGTCATCTAGGCCGCGGGCACGGGGCCCCGACTGACGCACACAGACTGACGCACACAGACTGACGCACACAGACTAGAGGACGACGAGGGCTTCAGCGGCCTGTGACGGACTTCCCCTGTGCACTCGCGTCGAGAGCGTCGGCCCCTCCATGAGCGAGTCCGCGTTGGGCCTCGATCTTCGCCCGGTCCTCGGCGAAGGCGCCGCTCAACGCGTCGATGAGCCTGCGGCGGGAAGCAGGTCCCACCGTAGAAGGGGTGGAGCTCCGGGATCAGGAAGACCGTCAGCGGCCAGCCCCCGACCTGCCCCATCAGGGTCATAACCTCTTGGTCGATCGCGTCGATGTCCGGCCGCTGCTCGCGGTCGACCTTGACGTTGACGAAGCGCTCGTTCAGCGAGACGAGGCGATCTCCGGGTCCTCGAAGGGGGCTCGTGGGCCATCACGTGGCACCCGTGGCACCCGTGGCAGCGGTCGCCGACCGAGAGGAGGACGCCGATCCTCCGCCAGGGCCCGGGCTAGCGCCTCCTCCGACCAGGCGTACCAGTCGACCGGGTTCTCAGCGTGCTGGCGGAGATAGGGGCTGGTCGAGGCGGCGAGGCGGTTCAAAATGGGCTCCTAGGGGGTCGCATGAGGGGATCTCTCCCCCTCCGCGAGGGTTGGCGGAGGCAGATCCGAGGGCGAGCAATTCGCGGACAATGCGCGGCGCGAAACCTCACCATCAGAAGGGTGTCAGCGATGAAAAAACCTGATATGTTCCGCGACCCCGGCCCGGCCAAGAATGGCCAATGCCTTTGGAGAGGTGTCCGAGTGGTCGAAGGTGCCTGACTCGAAATCAGGTGTGGCGAAAGTCACCGTGGGTTCGAATCCCACCCTCTCCGCTAGCGCTACCGAGGCCGGCGGTTTCTGAAAACGCGACACGTCAAGGCCCCTCTGGAGAGGTGTCCGAGTGGCCGAAGGTGCATGATTGGAAATCATGTGTGGGGCAACCCACCGCGGGTTCGAATCCCGCCCTCTCCGCTTCCGGCTCTAGCCGGTTTATGCCCCGACCGACGTCAATTCCACGAACTCCGCCAGGACCGGAAGGTAGCAACGGTAGTGGGACACGGGTGGTCGGGGCACTTTATTTTGGGCGCTCGACTCGGCTGATCGAGCCACGTGGTCGCGTCTCGCCGGTGCCGGTGTTCACCGTGTCGCGCTTCTAGGCGCCGTGGTGTACGTCAGCGTCCGCTCGCCGGCGGGGGCTTCCGCTCGCGGGCACCGACCGATCCGTTCGCTCGTCCGAGTTCGGCCGGTCACAGGCGTCTCTGCCCCGCGAACGACGCCCGCACCGCCCGCCTAGTCGAGGGCGCCCGCGTCGTCATCGTCGTCCGCGCCGCGCTCGGCGAGGCGCTGCCGATAGGGCTCGGCTCTCTCGGGCTCGTCGCCCGCCTCGAGGGCCCGGACGAGGCGGCGGAGGGCGTCATCGAGCCAGACCGGCTCCCCCTCGACCCCCGCCAACGCCTGCTCGAGGGCGGCGATCGCAGGCTCCCGACGGCGGCGCTCGTCGAGGATCCGGCCCAGCCAGTAGCGCGCAGCGGCGTCCCCCGCCACCCTCCCCAGCCGAGCCTCGACCACGGCCTGCGCCCGCCGCAGCTCCCCGGCCGCCGCCAGGGCCTCCGCGAGCAGGGCGTGGGCCCCGTCTGGACCCTGTGAGCCCTCGACCGTCCGCTCGAGGGCGGAGATCGCCTCGGCCACCGCGTCGTTGGCGAGCAACGCCCGCGCCAGGCGGAGCTCATGCTCGGGCGAGGGCTGGTAGTGGTGGACCCGGCGATAGCGGGTCAGGGCCTCGCCGACGTCGCCGCTGGCCTCGTAGATCCGCCCCGCGACCAGCTCGACCTCGGGGTCCGGATGGGGCGGACGGACCGCAGCGATCGACTCGGCGGCCTCCGCCAGCTCCCCCTTCGCCTCGTGGATCTTCGCCTGGAGGAGCACACCGCGCCAGGCGTCCTCGGGCTGACGGAGCAGGTATCGCCGGACGAGCGACTCCGAGCCGGCGAGATCACCCGCCGCAAAGGCGATCTCGGCCGAGAGGAGGATGATCTCCACCGCCGCCCGACGATCCTCGAGACGATCGTCGACGAGGGCGCGGGCCCGGTCGAGCGCCCCCTCGCGGAGGTAGAGCCGCCCGAGCGGGGCTATCAGGCCCGCGATCACCCCGGCTCGCTCCTCGACCCGGAGGAGATCCTCCCGCCCCGCGTCGACGAGACCTCGCTCGATCCGGAGCACCCCGCGGAGGGTCCGCGCGTCGTTGTCGGCGGGGTCCTGGGCGAGCGCCAGGTCGAGGGCCGCGAGCGCCTCGCTGCTCCGTCCCTCCGAGATCAGCGCGTCGACCTCGGCCCGGAGCAGGCGCCGGCGGCTCGCCCGATCATCGGCCCAGACCCGCTCGCTGGCGAGGAGCGCGACCCCCTCCTCCCGGCGGCCGAGCTCGTGGAGAAACTCCGCCTCGGCGACGAGCGCCGGCGTAAACGCAGGGGCGAGCTCCTTCGCCGAGGCGAACTCCGCCAGGGCGACCCCCACGTCCCCGCTCTCGCGGGCGATCAGCCCCCGGAGATAGGGCACCCACGCGTCGCCCGTCCCCCGCGCGGCCAGCTCCTCGACCCTCTCCGCGGCGATCCGCGAGAGGCCCGAGCGGAGATCGAGCTCCACCGCGAGCGCGACCACCTCCGGCGCTGCTCCGGCGAGCGCCTCGAGCTCGCCCCGCAGCCGCGCATGGTCACCTGTCGCGAGGAGCAGGCGGAAGCGCCGGCTCGAGACGTCCGCGCGGTCGGGCGCCTGCTCTGCCGCCTGATCGTAGAGCTCGAGCGCCTGGCTCGGAAGACCGCGACGCCACAGCAGCTCCCCCCGCAGCAGGAGCGCCCCCCCGCGAAAGCTCGCCGACGAGCGCATCGACGGCTTCAACCGGCGGGCTCGCTTCTCCGCCCAGAGCAGCTCCCCCTCCTCGATCAGCGCGGCGACCAGCGCCTCCTGGATCCGCGGATGCTGTGGGTGCGCGTCGCCGAGGCGGACAAAGTCGTCGATGCGCGCCTCGGGATCGTTCTCCAGCACCAGCAGGGCCGCGGCCGGATCCCCGGGGCGCTCCCCCAGCAGCTCCTCGCCGAGGGCGAGCGCCTCGCCTCGCTCGCCGGCGGCGGCGGCGATCCACCCGCGGTAGAGCGTGCTGCGCCAGTCATCGCCGACCAGGAGCCCGTCTGCCTCGGCAAGCGCCCCGCGACGCAGGGCGAGGAGCGCCCGCGCCCGAACCTCGCTCGCGGAGGCGGAGGCGGCACCTCCGTCGCCGCGCTCCTCGAGCTCGCGAAGGAGGATCCGCGCGCGGCGGAGGTGGACGCCGTCCGGCCCGTAGCGGAGGTCGCGGAGGAGCAGCACCTCCGCCTGACAGCCGAGATCCCCGAGCTGGACGCAGAGCACCTGCGCCTCCTGGTAGGCCTCAGGTGTATCTTCAGACAGGTAAGCTTCGATGACCTCGACGCTCGCGCGGACGGCCGGGGTCGCCTCAACGCTGGCCCTCGCCCAGTAGTGAGCGACGAGGCTCGACGCGAGCCCGAGGACGATCAGACCGACCAGGAGCCACGATGAGCGGGCCCCGGGCCGAGCCCGCGCGGCGCTCGAACCAGAGGCCGACCGCGGATGGGCGGCGCTCGCCTGCCTCGCGCGGGCGAGGATCGCCGCCGACTCGCCGAGCTTCTTCGGCTGCGGCAGGTCGAGGATCCCGCTGCCCTCGCACTCGCTCTCCTGGACCTCAAACTCATGGGTCGCCCCGGGATCTGGGGCCGAGAGGGTCCCCTCCGCCTCATCACCGGCGACCGGGATCGGCAGGTCAGCCCCGCTCTGCGCCGGAAGAGGCCGCGCCGTCGCCCGATTTCCCAGGCGAAGCCCGCCGAGGATCACCCCCGACACCGCGGGCACCGGCTCCGACCTCACCTCTCTCCGCGCCTGCCCTGACGCTGGCCCTGACGCTGGACCTGGCGCTTGCCCTGACGCTGGACCTGGCGCTTGCCCTGGCGGCAGAGCGGACTCCGGCACGGGCTCCGGAACAAACGAGGGCCGAGCGGAGGGAGCCTGGGCTACCCCCTCGGACGGATCGTCGGCGAGCGCTTGACCGCACTGCGGACAGCGCTGAGGCAGCGGCTCTTCGTCGATCTCAAAGGCGCATCGCGTGCAACGAACCATCGCAACCGGGTCAGAGAGGCTGTGGACCATACCACGGAGGGTCGAATCCGATCGTCCGGGGAGGGAGCCGCGCTGACCTGGAATCCTCCGCCAAGGAGGCTCAGGGCGATCTTTCTGGGGGGTAGAGGCCGCAGCGAGGCGACCGCAGAGGGCCCGAGGACCCGACCGCCCGACGCCTCACCTCATCGGTTGACCCGGGGCCGCCGGTGGCCTCGACGACGATTCCTCGCTAGCGTCCCAGACCATGCCTTCACCTCTCTTCGACCTCCACGGTCAGGTCGCGGTCATCACCGGATCCAGCCGCGGGATCGGCCGCTCGATCGCCGAGCAGATGGCCCTCGCCGGCGCCCGCGTCGTCATCTCCAGCCGCAAGGCGGACGCCTGCGAGGCGACCGCCCAGGCGATCCGCGACGCCGGCGGCGAAGCCCTCGCCATCGCCGCCAACATCTCCAAAGAGGAGGACCTCGAGCGCCTGATCGCGACGACGCTCGACACCTGGGGGCGGGTCGACTCGATGGTCTGCAACGCCGCGTCGAACCCCTACTTCGGGCCGATGGCCGGGCTCGACGCCCAGGTCTTCGACAAGATCATGCACAACAACGTCCTCGCCAACCTGTGGTTGGCGAACCGCGTCGCCCCGCAGATGGCCGAGCGCAAGCAGGGCTCGGTGATCATCGTCTCGAGCATCGGCGGCCTCCGGGGCGACCGCTTCCTCGGCGCCTACAACATCTCCAAGGCCGCCGACATGCAGCTCGTCCGCAACCTCGCCGTCGAGTGGGGCGGCCGCGGGATCCGCTTCAACGCGATCGCCCCCGGCCTCATCCGCACCGACTTCGCCCGCGCGCTCTGGCAAAACCCCGAGCTCTCGGCCCAGATCGAGCGCGCGACCCCTCTCCAGCGGCTCGGTGATCCTGACGATATCGGCGGGATCGCGGTCTTCCTCGCCTCCAAGGCCGCGGCCTACATCACCGGCCAGGTGATCGTCGCCGACGGCGGAGTGACGATCGGCGCGCCGTGGTGAGCCCGTCGACGCCCGCCGTCAGGGTCGAGCGCGACGGCCCGATCACGACCGTGATCCTCAGCCGCCCGGACCGCCGCAACGCGGTCGACGGGCCCACCGCAGCGGCGCTCCTCGACGCCTTCCAGGCCTTCGCCGACGATCCGGAGGCCAGGGTCGCCGTCCTCTGGGGCGAGGGCGGGACCTTCTGCGCCGGCGCCGATCTCAAGGCGGTCGCCAGCGGTGATCCCGAGCGGATGAACCGTGTCGACCCCGAGGGGCCGGGACCGATGGGGCCGACACGCCTCGACCTGGACAAGCCGGTGATCGCCGCGATCGCCGGCCACGCGGTCGCCGGCGGCCTCGAGCTCGCGATCTGGACCGATCTCCGGGTCGCCGAGGAGGACGTGACCCTGGGCGTGTTCTGCCGCCGCTTCGGCGTCCCCCTGATCGACGGCGGTACGGTCCGCCTGCCCCGCCTCATCGGCCACGGCCGCGCCCTCGACCTAATCCTCACCGGTCGCGCGGTCGACAGCGCGGAGGCCCTTCGGATCGGCCTCATCGATCGTGTCGTCCCCCGCGGCGAGTCGCGCTCCGCCGCCGAAGCCCTCGCCCGTGAGATCGCCGCGCACCCCCAGGCCTGCCTCCGCGCCGACCGGCGCTCGGCCTACCGCCAGTGGGATCTGCCGCGAGGCCAGGCCCTCGTCGCCGAGGGACGCGCCGGCCTCGACGCGCTCCAGGCCGAGGGCATCCGAGGCGCGCAGCGCTTCAGCGCGGGCTCAGGACGACACGGCGAGGACATCGCCGACACGCACTCCTCCGACTCCTCCGACTCCTCCGACTCCTCCGACTGAGCGACGCGAGAGCTCGCGCCCGGCCGAGGCCGCGCGCCGCCTCAGGATGATCTCCATCCGATCATCTGCCCGTGGCGGGGCCGATGCTCTCCGTTGGATCAAGCACCGGTGGCACAACACAAGGGCACCACGAGACGCCCGATGAACTCCGCGCCGCACACGAGCCCCGTCAGCCCCCGTCTACGCAGCCCCCAGCACAGCCCTGCGCCCCGCGCCCCGCTGGTCCAGGGCAGCGGCGGCGACCCTAGCCGACTCTGGCGCGCCGTCGGCCTCCCCGCCCAGCGAGCCGCCGCCCCGAGGCCGGTCTTCGGCCCCAACGGCGGCTTCGCCTTTCGCGACATCGCCGGCCTCTACGTCGGACCCCATGAGGCCGTCCTCGCGATCTGCGTCGATCCGGCGCCGGTCCGGCGCGGTCGGAGGTCCGCCAAGAGCACCTCGACGCCGCCTATGACCGGCAAGCGACGCCTCGGCGAGCGTCGGCTGCAGCTCCTCCTGGAGGCGATCGATCTCGTCGTCGACACCGCCGGTGACCGGGACGTCGACGCGACGACGACCCACGGGCAGCCTGTGCGTGCCGAGGCCGGGTGCCTCCTGGACTTCCTCGATCGGATCGACCGCTCGGTCTCCGAGGATCTCGAGATCCACCTCGTCATCGATCGCCGGGCGAGCTGCCGCCGCCCCGAGCTCCGCGAGTGGTTTCGCCGTCGCCCCCGGATCCACGTTCACTTCACCGCCGGCCACCAGCGCTGGCGCGAGCGGGCGCTCGCGTGGCTGCGCTACGCCGCAGAGCTCCAGGAGCGCCTGTGTGCGCCGCAGAGCGCCCTGGCCCTCGAGGCAGCCCTCCACCGCTTCGTCCTCCGGCCGCCGGTGGCCCCGCGCGCCTTCGGCTGGGCCCGCAGCGCCGACGAGACCCTCACATCCCTGGCCCGCTATCTTCTCCACCGCGATCGCCGGGCCTAATTTTTCCAGGCTCCTCCAGGTCCTCCAGCTTCAGTCACCGGTCGCGCAGGTCTTGGCAGCGCCGAGTCACCGACGCGGGTGGGCGCCCCGAGCCTCGCCCCGCGCTCCTACGGCCGGAGCTCCGCGACGAGCCCCCGCCGACGGATCTCCTCCAGACAACGCTCGACGCTGAGCGCCCCTTCGCCGCTCGGCCCCGCGTCGGCGAAGATCTCTTCGAGGCGATGTCGAAGCGCGCCGATGTGCGGCCCCGGGGGCAGCGCGAAGGTGTCCATCAGGGCGCGGCCGAGGCCTCGAGGGAGCCGAGGCCTTCGCTCGTCGGCGGCCTGCAGCGCGCGGATCCGTCGACTGAGCTCGCTTATCCGCCCCAGGCAGCGACGCCGCTGCCCCGGCCGCTGCGAGGTCACATCCGCACGGGAGAGGTCGAGCAGATCCGTGACATCGGGCCCCATGTCCCGCGCGAAACGCCGGACCGCGGCGTCGGTCCACCGCCCGTCGTACTGGCCCGGCCGGAGGTGAAAGCGGATCAGCCGCTCGACCCGCGCGGCGACCTCCGGAGGGAACAAAAGACGTCGGGCAGGCCCGCGCTGGAACATCTCCGCGCCGACCTCCGCGTGACCGAGGAAGGTCACCTTCGACTCGCTCACGAAACGCCGGGTCGTCACCTTGCCGACGTCATGGAGCGCCGCTGCCCAGCGAACCGCGGGGCGTCTGACCGCCTGGCGAACGACCATCTTGCTGTGCTCCCAGACATCCTTGTGCCGTCCGCCGCCGTCTCCGAGCGTCGCCGTCGCGGCGAGGTCAGGGAGGAGGTCGGCGAGCACCCCGACCTCGAAGAGCCACTGTATCCCGAGGTCGGCAGAACGTCCGCAGAGCACCCGGGTCAAGCCTCTGTAGGCGATCTCCCGGTCGAGCCCGACCACCGCTGCGGGCCACGCCTCGACCTGCGTTGACAGCGCACAGGGCGAGAGCCGGCCCTCCTCCGCGAGCAGAGCCGCGATCTCGAGGGGATCCAGCGACCCCTCGGAGGAGCATGTCAGCGCCTCGCCCATGACCTAGTCGGTACCACAGCGTCGGCCTGTCAAGGACGCTGCGCCATCGCTTCCCAGAGCAAGGGGATCACCTCCCCTGCCACTCCATGGTACCTTCACGGGCATAGTCATGGCAGTGCAGCAATCCCCCCAGCTCGGCTACAACCACAACATCCCGCACCGGGGGCGGCTCTACCACGTCCAGACCGAGGACTCTGGGCTCGCGCGAGCGCACATCTTCACCCACGTCTTCTTCGACGGCACGATCATCTCGTCCAACAAGGTCGAGTACAGGTCGAAGCTCGAAGAGACGGGTGATCTCGACGCCGTGATCATCGCGATGATGCAGGAGTCGCACAAGGCGATGATCCGGAAGCTCCGGAGCGGCTCCTTCGACGACAAGATCGTCCGCAACATCGGCGCCCACCCGGACGGCTCCGGCAAACAAGAGCCCGCCGCCGCCGCGCCTCCCCCAGAGGCCCACAAGCGGCCCGAACGACGCCCGCCGCCGAAGCCGCGGGAGGTCGAGCCCCAGGGTCCGCCCCTGCAGTCCAGCGGACCCTCCGGCCCGGTCGTCGACCCGAGCCTCACCCACCCGATCTTCACGTCCCGCGAGGCGCAAGCGCAGGCGACCGCCGCTGCGGGCGGTCAGGGCGCGAGCCGCCCGAGCCGCGGCCCGAGCCGCGTTCGTCGTCGGGCCTTCGGCGGTATCGGCGGCCAGGGCGTCACCGCCGGCACCCCCTCCCCGATCACCCAGCGACGCGACGTCATCGTCGGCAAGTTCGCGAGCGAGCACCAGGCGCAGCTCGACGAAGAGATCCTCTCCCTCCTCCGCGAGGAGTAGCGGACGTGCCTGAGCCCACGATCACGATCACGATCGACTGATGGCCACCGCCCCTTTTCCCGAGCACGTCGACGGCGATGTCGTCGCCTACGTCACCCCCTACTGCGGCTTTTGCCGCGCGGCGGAGCACCTCTTCAAGACCCGCGGGATCGACTTCGTCAGGATCGACGTCTCCCGCGACCCGACCGCCCGCGCCTGGCTGGTCGAGCGCTCCGGGCAGCGCACCGTCCCGCAGATCTTCATCAAGGGACAGTCGATCGGCGGCTACACCGAGCTCGCCGGGCTCGACTCGACAGGCGAGCTCCGCGACCTCCTCGCAGGTTGAGACGCTCTGGCCGGGCGAGCTCCACGAGGAGCTGCGCTCGCCTGCGAACGATCGCGAACCGGGCCCGTCTGCGTGAGCAGAGCAGGACATTGTCGGCGGCCATTGGCCTCCCAACGCCGCGCGCTCCTCCTTACGCTCGCATTGGCGCCCATCGATCGGCCACTTCGTGGCGACCCTCGCAGCTCGGCGACTCGCCGGCGCGTACGCGAGCCTTCGCGAAGGTCGAACCACTGCACACCGAGACTGTCGCTCATGCGTCTGATCATCGGCGGTGCTCTGCCGCGATGTGGCTGTGATACGCTCCGGCCGCTGGGTCATTACGATCCGCACAACCCACACGATGAAGGAACCGTCGATGCGTCGATCCCTCCACCGCATGCTCCTCGTCTCTGCCTTCGCTCTCCCGCTCACCGCCAGCTCCATCGCCTCGGCGGGCGAGATCAAGTTCGGCCAGGAGATGCTTGATGTTGACGATAAAGGTGCCCTGAGCGCCGACGGAAAGAAGAAGACCGTCACCGAGCTCGACAACGTCCCAGGCGAGGACTCTTGGCTCGCCTTCACCTGGGCCAAGATCGACAAGGGCGCCGAAGGCCCCCTCTACGTCGAGTTCTTCCAGGACCTCAACGGCGAACAGCAGCTCGTCTGGCGCTACGAAGAGTCCGGCTACGACGGCAGCAAGTACGTCAACATGGAGATCGAGCTCGAGGGTCGCCTCGGCTTCAACAAGGACCGCACCTACGATGTGCGGGTCGTCCAGGTCAACGCCAAGGGCAAGGACATCGTCCTCTCCAAGTCGAAGATCAAGCTGATCAAGAGCGGCAAAGAGCCGCCGCCCGACGAGGACGAGGGCGACGAGGGCGACGAGGGCGACGAGGACGAGACCGACGAGTTCGACACCTACGGCGACAGCGAGGAGCCCCCTGAGGAGGAGGCGCCGAGCGAGGCACCGCCGCCCGTCGAGCCGTCGAAGAAGGGCTGCAGCATCGACAGCGACGCCTTCGGCTTCAACGGCGCGATGGCCCTCTTCGGCCTCGCCGGCGGACTTCTCTACCGCCGCCGTCGCCGCTAGCCGACCAACCACAACCTCCGCGACGCGGAGCGATCGGCCCGGGAAGTCCTGCTTCTCGGGCCGACTTGCGTTCGGCGAGACCTACCACGCGACTTGAGCTCCGCCTCCCCAGCGAAGCCTCCGCCGAGTCCGCCCCGCGAAGAGTGCATGCCCGTCCGGCCGTCAGAAAACTGAGCCGGGGGGGTCCATCCCGCCGAGCCTGAGTCTCCCCGCGAAGCCTCCGCCCCCAAGTCCGCCACCTCCCGAGTCCGCCACCGCGACCGCTCGAGTCCGCCACCGCGACCGCTCGAGTCCGCCTCCCTCCGGCCGTCAACGACTGCGCCTTGGCTCCACCCAGCAAAGCGCCACCTCTCCGAGTCCGCCTCCCTCCCGAGCCTGCCTCGTCCGGCCGACAAGGGCTGGGCCTTGGCTCCACCCAACAAAGCGCCACCTCTCGAGTCCGCCCCGAAGGGTCCGTACCCCTCCGGCCGCCAAAGACTGGTCCTTGGGTCCACCCAGCGAAGCGCCCCCTCCGCGTACGCTGCCCGCGAAGCCTCCCTCCGGAGGCCTCCCCGCAAGCGTCCCCTCCGCGTACGTCCCCCGCCCGCGACACCCAACGGAGCCGAGCCGGCCCAGCCGGGCCTGCGATGCACGAGGCGGCCTGGCCAACCCAGTGAGAACCGATTGATCAACGTGCCCCCAGCGGGCCGGACTGCGAAAGGGCCGCGAGGCGACCTCGCCCGCACTTCCCCATCGCTCCGCACTTCCCCATCGCTCCGCTGAGACTCGCGAGGAAGGAGGTCGAGCTCAACATCGCCCAGGCCACCCGGGCCTGCGATGCATGGCCTGGCCAACCCAGTGAGAACCAATAATCAACGTGCCCCGAGCGGGCCGGACTGCGAAGGGGCCGCGAGGCGACCTCGCCCGCACTTCCCCATCGCTCCGCTGAGACTCGCGAGGAAGGAAGTCGAGCTCAACATCGCCCAGGCCACCCGGGCCTGCGATGCACGGGTGGCCTGACCAACCCAGTGAGAACCAATAATCAACGTGCCCCGAGCGGGCCGGACTGCGAAGGGGCCGCGAGGCGACCTATCGCCCGCACTTCCCCATCTCCGCTGAGACTCGCGAGGAAGGAGGTCGAGCTCAACATCGCCCAGCCCACCCGGGCCTGCGATGCACGAGGCGGCCTGGCCAACCCAGTGAGAACCAATAATCAACGTGCCCCGAGCGGGCCGGACTGCGAAGGGGCCGCGAGGCGACCTCGCCCGCACTTCCCCATCGCTCCGCTGAGACTCGCGAGGAAGGAGGAGCTCGACATCGCCCAGCCCACCCGGGCCTGCGATGCACGAGGCGGCTTGGCCAACCCAGTGAGAACCAATAAAAAAGGCCCCCTCCAGACGGAGGGGGCCATAACCCTGGCGACGACCTACTCTCCCACAGAGAAACCCTGCAGTACCATCGGCGCTGGAAGGCTTAACGACCGAGTTCGGGATGGGATCGGGTGTGACCCTTCCGCAATAATC